>DATNPX010000041.1:0-38538 GCA_036702975.1 Oculatellaceae cyanobacterium | reverse complement strand
TGTCCGAACCGGTCGCCCGCAACGAAGTCGCCAGCTGGATGCGCTTCAGCCTCAACGAAGCGCGCAGAAAGGCTGACGGTCTCGCCGCCTACGCCATGAACTTCAACGGCTTTCTGATGTGGCTGTTCGCTCGCGCCAACTGGATCTTCCGCCTGCCGGGGGTCTACCAGTTCACGCGGCACCAGTACATCAAAGCCATGGCTGGCACCGCAAACGTTGCCTGGCTCTCTGGTCCCTTCTTCGAGAAACACGAGGACTGGATCAATTCCGGGCGCATGATGGCGCGGCTCTGGCTGGTAATGACGAAGCACGGTGTGTATCTGCATCCGTTCGGCTCTGTCATCACCAACCAGACCGCGCACAAGGAGATGGAAGACCACTTCCAAAATCCGGCGCGTCAACATCCGCTTTGGATGCTGGTTCGCCTCGGCTACAGCAAGCGTCCGCCGCTCTCACAGCGACTGTCGCTTGACGACATGATCATCGAACAAACCAGGAGGACCTCATGAAACAAAGGCTGATATTCGCCTTCCTCGTCTTGGCTGCGGTGTGCCGCCGGCTTATGATGAGACAGGAATGGCTGTACATGGCGCTCTTCGCCCCTCAGCTGGCGGGTTTCCGCGAACTCGTCGGGCGCTGGAAGGCATGGCGTGTTTTCGAAAAAGCGAAGCGTGACTGCCCTGCTTACGCGCAGTTCGTCGCGGAGCACGGAGCAGTTGTGGTCATGGATGGCTGGACGCCAAACCTGACCGCTGTTCCTGCCACCGACAAGGGCAACTACGTGCTCAAGCACTCGATCGCAGAACGCTGTTTCGGTGGTGCGCTGCCGATGGTCGGCGGTATCATTGATGAAAGCAGCGGTTCGACCGGAAAGCCGAACAACTGGGTACGTGGACCGGCCGAACGCAAGGAAGTCGGCCGCATCATGCAGATCGCCATGCACCAGTTGATGGGCACGGAGCCGATCTTCTTCATCAACGCCTTTGCTCTCGGTCCCTGGGCGACGGGCATGAACGTGAGCAGCTTCGTCTCCGATGTCTGCCTGCTCAAGTCGATCGGACCCGATGCCGGCAAGATCATCACGACGCTCAAAGACTTTGGTCCCAAGCGCCGTTACATCATCGCCGGCTATCCTCCGTTCCTCAAGAGCCTGGTCGATTCCGGCGAGATTGACTGGTCGCAGTACAACATCACCGCTTTCTACGGCGGCGAAGGCATCAGCGAAGCGATGCGGGCATATCTGCAACGCTACTTCCGCCGTGTGTATGGCTCATACGGCGCTTCGGACCTCGAGATCAACATCGCGGCCGAGAACGACTTCACCGTCAGGCTTCGGAATCTGATTCTCACGAATCCGCGCCTGCGGCAGCGCATCTGTCGTTTCGAAGGCGATCCTATCGTGTTTCAATACAACCCGATGGACTACCTGATCGAAACAAACGACGAAGGCGAGCTGCTCATCACCATCTGCCGAGTCGAGAACGTGGCGCCCAAGGTTCGCTACAACATCCACGACCGCGGGCATGTGCTTCGCTTTCGTGAGTTGGTGCGGATTCTCGAAGAAGAGGGCATCGCCATTCACGTCCCGACCGACGAGCGCATCGCCGAACTGCCCGTGCTGTTCCACTACGGCCGGGCCGATCTGGCAGTCGCCTACTATGGCTGCAAGATCACACCGAACGAAGTCGAGAAGATCATCTTCGAAACTCCGGAGCTGGCGCCGAGTGTCGAAGCCTTCGCCCTCGTCACAAGCGAGGACGACAAGACCAATAAGCTGCTCACGGTCGCAATTGAAATGCGCCCGGAAGTGGAGCCGCCCAGCGACTGCGAGGCGATCGGACGCGCTCTGTTCGATCGATTGGCAGTCACCAACCAGGACTTCCGGTACTCCCGTACCATGGTCCCGGCCGGCTTGGAGCCGCGTGTTCAGTTCTTCGCCAATCGAACCGGTCCGTTCGAGGGCAAGGACATTCGTCTCAAGAGCAAGTACATCCAGGAAAAGAAGGGCTAGCAAGAGACTGAAGGCGAGGGGGATTTGAACCCCTCTCGCCTCTCTTAATAGCACTCGTTTTAAATATCAACTTCCAACTGGCATCGAATGCCGAAAGGAATAACATGAATGCGACAAGCAACATAACAGCCGACACCACCAGCAGGGACGCAAGCAATTCCGTGCAGGAAGCAGTGCAGCAACATAGCGAACGCGAGCGAGAACTGGCGGAGAAAGCGCCCGCAGCGGCCGCTCAAATCATCGCCAGCATTCCCGAATGCGTAGGCAAGGCGACGGCGACTCACCTGCGCGAGAACCACCCTGGCACGCGCGTGCGTGGCTCGCTGATGGAGATCAACTACGACGGTACCAACGAGCGCCTGCCGACGACCTTCGATCAGCGTGGGCTGCATTTCTTCGATACCAAGAAGCTGAAGCACGCAGCAAGGCTGGTGTTTGACCACTGTGCAGAGGCCGGGCTCAATCCATACCTGGCAGTCGAAATTGTCGATGGCGTTCCGCGTGTGTCGATGTTCATCTCGTGGTCGCTCCCAGGCGGCGATGAGGCGAGGCCGACGAAACGCTGGCGCTGGCAGTTCTTGGGCTTTGGTGCCGCCGCTTAAGCAGCTGCGCCTCTGACGGCCAGGATCCCTTATTGCGGGAAGAGTATGCGTTTATCACGCGCTCTTCCCGCAATTCTTTTCGATTTTTATATTGCGGAAATTAGATATTTTCAGCATAACAATGCCAATTGTAAGTTTTCAATGGTCTGTGCTAATGCGTCTGGCTATTTGGGATTTTCGCTTGAAATGCCTGCTTCGATTAGCCTGCGAAATATTCTCAGTGGGCGGTCTTCCTGAACACTCCGAGCACATCAGTCAAAAAGAATTTCCACCCTTGCAACATCTGAGCAAATTTTGCAGCTCTTCTTTTCGGATGATTGTGCGGTCTTTGAATGACTTTATTCTTGCCGTCATCTAGCACGATAGTGCCGTCTGGATATCTGGAAACAGTGAAGTTGCCTGTATCTGCTGCTCCCTGGCGGTAGCTTACAACCTTTATTGTTGAAGAGATCGAGGGATCTGGAACTGAGTCTTCGTGCAGCAATTGCAATGTATCCGGCGGACAAACTCGAAAACGCTCCATCATCTCCTCCAACCCTCCTGGTCGATAAGTAGCATAGAGAGCTACGCTTGCAAATTCATTGCAGCTAGCCGGTCCGCACACCATGACTTTCCATCATTCGTTTTGCCGCCCATCCGAACGCGTTTAGCTGTCCGTAAGGTAGCACCGAATACTCTACAAAATTAGAGGGAGAATTGATGACAAATAGCAAATTCTAATTTTCATCCCGCCGATAAACCCGCATTCATCGAAAGGGGGAAACTAGTCCAACCGGCTTGATAAGCCGATCTTCAATGGTTCAGTTTGAGTAGAAATCGAGGGCAATCTGTCAATTTGAGTAAAGTGAAAACTGCTTAAGTGCGAACTTCAGTTCTTCGAACACATCCTGAAGATGAGCAACCATCACGTTTCTCAAACAAAGTGCCATCAATCTGCATTGTGTGCCGAAGCTCTCTTCGCAAACAATCTGATTGCGTCTAAGTGCCGCAACGCGTTGCATCTTTCTCGTGCGGAACGCCACAACTAGCTCTTCAAGCGATTGCAGCTCCTCATCGGGCATCCTCATCTGAACGCTCACATCAAAGCGGTTTGATTCAGCAACTGGAACTTCTTTCAAATAGTCGTCGCGTTGCGCCATCTTGCGGAACTGCTCAACATAAGCAGCTTCCAGCGAATGGGCTGGAACGCAAACATAGTTCTTGGTCGAGTTCTGCGTGGAGTATTGCTCTTCGTACTCCTCAATCAAACGCTGACTGCTAGCAACAGTTTGCAGTCCTGCTGCTTGGAACTCTTGCGGATCGGCTACCAGTTCTAATTTCGCTAAAGACATTGCTCAAAACCTGTGTCGAGGTATCAACGGGGGCACCCTGATTCCAGTTCACCGAATTAGTACGGCTTAAGCTTCCTAAAACCAACCTTCCCTCTCGTTAGATGACGCTAAACCCATGACATCAACACCGAGATCCTCTTGAAAAGACGTTCTTGAAAGGCTGAATGGTTAGAACCCTCCACTCAATGCGCAATATCAACTTGCCAAGATGACAGAGCGGGCAGACATGTTATTTTTATATTTCATACACATTTGCCAGCTATAGTCCGCCGGCACTGGCTTCTTCGTGCTCGAAACCACTAACTTCTGAGTATCAGATCCCTTCTTCTACAAAATATGTAACTTCGAGCAATACTCTTTCTTTGTCTTATTAGAAATTGCATTTCGCGTGGATTCCTATCCACACCATATGTAGTGGCATTCGACAACGTCTCTTCTTGCTGGCAATCAGCCGAACACGTCGTCGTTGCAAAAATTTAGTTCCATACACCGTTTTCGACTCCAGTCACGAGTTTGAAGACTAGTGCCCCTCAGGCTTCAGTCGGGAGAACTGATTGCGAGCACCATCAAGGAAGGAAACACCATGAAAAGCCAGCCTACACTCCACAAAAAGAGCGGCATGACCAGGTTGCGCATCGTAACTGCGATGGCCCTTGCCGCACTGCTTACGTCCACCAGTTCACGCCCCTCCGAAGCCAGAAGCACGCATGGACACGGTCATAGACACGCATATGCGCAGGTTCCTCACCATACACATGGTCGCGGCTCTCCGCATGCAGTTCACGCCGCAGCTAGCGCGGGGAAGGATCCGGTTCTTCCGTCGATCGAACCGACGACAGCACTGGTTCCTTCGCCATCAGACGCCTGGAAGAAACTGCTCTCGCACAGCGGTAGCTTCCAAGAAGGCATCGTCATCCAAACCGAGGACGGCACCGAATTCGTTTCAGTCAACGCAGCTGATCCCAACTTCAATCCGGCATCCAACACCAAGCTCGCAACAACGCTCGCGGTACTTCGGAAGTTCGGCCCCGACCATACGTTCGCGACGGAAGTTCGTTACACCGGCACTGTTGACGCCCAGGGGAAGCTGCAAGGCGACCTGTTCATCGAGGGCAACGACATGCTATTCGGCGACCGTCAGGTGAGCGAACTGATTCAAATCCTCAAGGCGCACAAGATCAAGAGCATCTCGGGCGACATTTACGTGTCGTCCGATTTCTCGATGAATCTTGACACAACTGGTGCTACCGCCGGTCGCCAGCTCTTGAGCGAACTGGACCCTTTCTACAAGAAGCGGCACCAGGGCGTCAACCTGCACAAGCGGCAGACGCAAGTTCTCGTGCAGGGCAGCGTCAAAGTCGGACCCGCTCCAGGCAACAGCACGCTGCTTGCCACTCACGTTTCGCCGCCTCTCAAAGACATGTTGAAAATCATGTTGTGCTATTCGGACAACACGATGGCCAAGATGTTCGGCGACATGATCGGTGGACCGGAAGCTCTCACCCAGTTTGTCAGACATGACCTCGGCGTGCCTGCAAACGAGGCGACATTCGCCAGCACCAGCGGACTGGAAGTCAATCGCGTATCGCCACGGGCGATGCAGACGATTCTCAAGGCACTTCGGGCAGAGGTGGCTGCACGGGGCATGCATCTGTCCGACATTCTCGCCGTTGCCGGCGTAGACCCGAGCACGCTCAAGAAGCGATTCACTGGCACCTATGCGGGGTCAGTCATCGGCAAGACGGGCACGCTTACGGATACCGACCACGGAGTCTCCGCGCTCAGCGGGGAGATTCACACGAGGAAGGGCGTGTTTCTGTTCACCATCTTTGAGATTCACGGCAACTTCCGTAGTTTCAGAGTGAGGCAGAACGAGCTGGTGCAACAGTTCGAGCGTGATTATGGCGGTCCAGCACCGATCGCTTACAAGTCTTTCGTCGGCCGCATCGACCACGAGGACAAGTGGAAATAGTCGCAATTAATCGCCAGTCGGAAGTGCAGGAGATTCTTCGGAGCATTCAAGTCGACCTCACAGTCAATGAATGCGAAGAGAGTCTCCCTGCACTTCTTGCTGGTTTTTTCCTTTTTTCGTTCTATTTTTATACCATATAGTATATAACAATTCGGTCAACAGAGAAATAGTCTGGGTGCTGCAATATCATGAGACCCAAGCAGTTTGCATAACATATAGTGCAAAACAAACGAGTAGTGCCAAGCGGATGGAATCGTCGTGCGTAACCCGTCGAGTTCTTGTTCAATCCGATCGTGCACACCGGCATTGGGCCCAGGTTTATGCATGTGCCGTGCTTTCAGCGGAATGTCATCTTCTTCCGGCTCACACGCGACGCCAGTTCGTCTCGCATCTCATACCTCACTCAAAGCCGGTGGGGCAGGCACCATCTCATTATGCTTCAAACCCCAATCAGCCATCGACTGCATTAACGGCACCAACGTCAATCCAAGTTCAGTCAATTCGTATTCCGTCTTTCTTGGCACCACCGGGTACTCTTTACGAGAGATCAGCCTCATTGCCTCCAGTTCCTTCAGCTCCTTCGTCAAAATGCGATCGCTAATCGGCGGGCAGCCCTTGCGAAGTTCGGAGAACCGCAACGTCTTCTGGCGTATCAGAAGCCAGATTAGACGCGGCTTCCACTTACCGCCCAGCACTCTGGTTGTGAACTCTACTGGACACTGAAAGTTAGTTTTGCTCATCCCTGCATACTAACAAAATATTCCGTACTTACGAAACGTAAGTAAAGCTGATAGCGTTGACTCTGGCGGCACGACACCCCGGAGGTCCACTGTGAGAGCCATTTGCGTAGTGCGAGAAGATCAACTCGAAGTCCAAGATATTCAGACGCCGTCTGGCGCCGCGGATGGCCATCTATTAGTCAAAATGCACGCTTCTGCGATCAATCCAGGCGACAAATATTTCCTTGCCAATCCAAACGCGCGTGCTCTGGTGACTGGAGGTATGTCCACACAGCTCGTATGGGGAGCATCAGGAGCCGGTGAGGTCATCCAAATAGGCACGAATGTGCCGACAGTCTACTTTGGCAAAAAAGTCGCCATATACCGCTCGTTGGTGCGCACACCGGAAGCGGTCGGTTTATGGAGCGAAATCGCTCATGTCCCTTACTTGAACTGCGTAATACTGCCTAGCAAGGCAGATACCGAAGACTACTCGGGCTCTCTAGTAAATGTGATGACGGCATATGCTTTTCTCGAAGAAGTTATCGAGGAAGGACATCGAGGCATGATCGCTACTGCCGGCAACTCAGCGACTGGACGCGCGCTATTTGCACTTGCTGAGAAAAAGAATGTGCCTGTCATCTCGCTCGTACGTTCAGATTCTCAAAAGAGAGAACTCGAGCACCTTGGCCAGACGAATATACTGGTTACAACTGAACTTGGGTTTGAAGAGCAGCTCAAAAGCATGGCGGAAAAGCTGCATACCACCGCTATCTTTGAAGGCGTTGGCGGCGAACTTGTCAGTCGCATCGCACCACTTCTCCCGATGAAGTCGACTATCTATTTCTACGGGTTCCTCACGGGTGCAGCATCATTCTCACTGCAATCGAGATTGATGATGGAAAAAAATATGCTCATGAGGCCATTCAGCAACTTCATGAGCAAGACAGTCACAGACCGAAAGCGTTTATTCCAAGCGCTGACCACACTGTCTGAACTAATTGAGAATCCGGCTTTTCGCACGAAGGTGGGTTCCCGATTCAAATATGAGCAAATCAACGAAGCCATTCAGTTTGCCGGCGAGCACGGAGAAAAATGCTTACTCGTTCCATAACCACGAACCACGCTGCGACCCTTGTTAGAATCAGCCAACCTTCTATCCTACATAGTAAGCAGATTTTCGATTTTCGGGTCTCTGTTTGAGTAACAGTCCAAATGAGAAATTCCGCAAAATTTCTCAGATCCTCCAAACGCCAAAACCAGACCGAAAATCACTTGAAATTCTCCGCAACACCACTTGACAACCAAAGCCAAGGGAACACAGGTGCGAGCACTCTTCGAAAACCGGTCCAGAAGACCTTATTAACGCCGCCTAAAACCAACCAGGTTAAGAGGCGGTGTTACAGCTAACGCATAGCTGCGATAGCAGCATCGATCCGCGAGCGCTTAACAGGAGCGCTAGGTTTGTTATTCATTATTTCCTTAGATTCCTCAAAACCTTGACGAGTCCTGACATTTACCAGGCTCGCAGAGCACCCCACAATTCCCATAAACCCCAGAAAATGGGCATTTCAAGCACCCAGCGGATACCAAGCGCCAAAGATCCTGATTCAGCAGGGTTATTAGGTTTTGGTAAACGGAACCGTTACGTTCGTAACATCCATAACATCACTTCCAGACGCGAAGTAAAACCCGAAAACGCAAAACCTAGGCATCTCTTCAAAAATCCATTTCCTTCCTAAGCGAGCTTCCCCAGCCCGATTAGGAGCGTTAAACTCTGCAAGTTCTCCTTCGCGAGGTCTTACAGGGTGGCCGGCAATAAGAAGCATTTCGAAATCGAGCGCAAGTTTCGATTGACTGAGACGGAGTTCAGTGAGATGCCTGAGCGCTTACGTGCAGCAGGATTTCAGGCCTCCAAAACGGTTGTCGAGAACGATACGTTCTTTCCAGTTGAGAAAAAGGGAGACATGTTGCGTTTGCGCGATGAGACCTTCGACGAGACCACGACACATACGCTGACGCGTAAAACGTGGGTCGAAACAGCTGGTCAGAAGGAACGTTCGGAAAGCGAAGAAGAGATATCGGAGTTCATTCGGGAATTCATGCTGGAAGTCGTGCAACGGGTGCACTCGCAATCACTACGCCGGCTGCGCAAGGAGCGCTCTTTTTACAAAAAGGAGGGAGGAGCGTTGCCAGGCGAACAAGCGATTGTCACTCTGGATTATCTGAGAGAGCTGGGCGAACACTCCGGCCCGTATATGGAGATCGAGCTGATCGTCGAAAACGACAGCGGTGTTCAACATGCTCGCGACGAGATTCAGAAAATCGCAACCCAACTGTTGCACGAAGAAAGAGACTACGTTCGTATGTCATATCAAGACATGCTCAACGCTTTAAGCACTTAGCCGGCTAACAACTGACAGTAAAACCGGCATTCGCCGGCACCACCAAGACAGTGTGTCGCAAGGCGCATTGATCTGTTCGCCAGACGATTCTCGGCTCAGGCTCAGAATCGCCTGGCGAACAGCAACAAAAAACAGGGTCTGAGCCTAACGGCAAGGGTCCACAAACTTGCCGCACGAACAGTTCGTGCGGTACTCAAACTCGACAGCTTCGGCTGTCCGTGAGGCGACCAGCGATATCGGCGCCACAATAAGGAACGATCATGAAAACGAAAGCAAAATCACAGTCAACAAGGACTCGCCTCAACACCTCAGTTGCAAGCCCAGTCCAAATTCAGTTCGAACAGAATCTCGGTGTGCGCGTCATTGGTCAGCCCAACGGCGTTTCACTCGCTGCCCGCGCTCGCGCCCGCGCCGAGAACCCTCTGCGCAACAAGCGTCGCCCAATCTACACGGCACTTCTGCTCGGACCCACCAGTGTCGGCAAAACCGAAACCGTTCGTGAGGCTGCGTTTCTCACGCACGGCAACCGGGATGCCTTCATCCAGGTCAACGCCGCTGCCTACAAGGAAAAGCATCGCATCAGCCAGTTGATCGGCGCCCCTCCGGGATACATCGGCTACAAGGACGCATCAGACCCGCGCGAACAGGACCGCAAGAAGAAGGGACTCAAGGACCGCTCCGCAAAGCTGTCCAAAGAGAACCTGATTGCCTCCCGCATGGGCTCTACTGTTCCCATCACCTACGTGCTAATCGACGAGTTGGAGAAGGCCTGTGAAGACTTTTTCGACCTGCTCCTCAGCATCTTCGAAGACGGTGTCATCGACTTCGGCAACAACGAAGAGGCCGATTTCCGTGAGGTTGTGTTCTTCCTCACCGGCAACGTCGGTGCATTCGAAGTGGCCAGGCTCGCGAAGAAGATCGGCTTCGTCCAGCCGACCATCACCAACGAAGACATCGCCAATACGGTTCAGGGCTCGATGCAACTCGTGTTCAAGCCTGAATTCCTGGCTCGTATCGACGAAATCTGCGTGTACAACAAGCTGAGCAGAGCTGATCTGCTTCGCGTTGTCGGCACGGAGGTCGATCGCGTCAAGGATCGGATCCTGAACGAGCTGCCTCGTGGCACGCAGTTCGAACTGCGAGTCGACGGAGGGGCACAGGAATTCATCCTGGAGCAAGCGCTGTTGCACGGCGACAATGCACGTGACATTCGTCGCACCACTGACAAGTTGCTTACCGATTGCCTGGGCAACGAGCTGATGAAGGATAGCATCCCGCTTGGATCGCTTGTCGAAGTGACGCACGAAGCTGAGGAAACCGCTCTCGCCTTTTACATGACAGAAGGTGCGGGGTACGTTTCAGCAGCCGACATGCTCGCACATGCGACCGGAAACGAGACGGGCGTTTCGTTGCAGCGCGCAATCGAAAGGGCTCAGTACGAGATGAAGCGCGGTGCGGTGCCCATCAACCGGTACCAGATCCATGTTCCAATCCGCACCGACCAGAACCCGCTCGAGGAAGCTCTTGGACTGATTGAGGACATCAAGAACGTCTATGAGCTGGAAATCCTCAAGTGGTCGATCGGCATGAAGCCCCTGTCTATCGAAGCAGAAGTCCTCATGACGGCTGCCTTCGAACCGCAAATCAAGCGTACTTACAAGAATGCCACTATCAAACTCCTACTGGAGGGTGACACGACTGCAAGCGCTCAGTGAACACTGAGCTGCCACCAACGACTTGACTTGCGGAGGATACTTGATGAAGGACAATCACCTATCCATAGTGGCAGTAGAAACAGTAGATAGAGGCGTTCCACGAAGGTTTGACAGTGCAAACCGTTCGACCGAGTGGAACGCCTTTTATCTATTTGTTTTTAGCCATCCTCCTATTTAATATAGTAAAACAACTCAGCGACCGAATTATTCACGGGAGTGATACCAAATTCATTTTCTAAAAAGGACAAAGGCCTGTCAGTTGGCTTAGAAGTTGGTTCCCAAAATGACGAAAAAAAACCGAAACCCAGCTATTCATCCAGAAAAATATCGTCGAACCTTCTTGCCAACCATATGCATATAGACAGGAAAGTATATTAATTAATAGTACGTCCGGCGGTCGTGGCGCTCACTTAAACCCGGATACTGAAGGCGGTCCCTCACGTAGTCATCGAACCAATCTGCTTCATAAGACGCCGAACATAAACAACAAATGGTTTCACTTGAGCTACGAAGAAATTGTTTTCTTGCTTAACGCCTTTGATGCCAAAAACCAGACCAACAGACTCGCTGGTATAGGTATCTAAAAGGCGATCCCAGATCAAGAATACGCCTCCTAGGTTGGACTCATAATGCGCTTGCTCACTTCCGTGATGCACTCTATGCGCGGATGGCGTATTTACAAGACCCTCGAGCGGTCCCAAAGTCGGAACGAGTTGGGTATGCAGAAAGAACTGATAAACCTGAATCAAACTAAAGGCGACGATGATAGCCAGGGGGTCACAACCAAGAATGACTGCCGGAGCATAAAACAAGGGGTTGATGAAAGGAAGAAACACGCTTGCTCTTAGTGTAGTTGTGAGATTGTAGTGCTCGCTAGTATGGTGAATTTCGTGGAACGGAGCCAAAAATGAATCGGTATGAAAAAGCCTGTGCTGAACGTAGAATAGCGAATCCACAATGAGGAAAGTGGCAGCATTGCCGATAAGCCCAGTGAGTTTCCACGGAATGAATTGCGCTGCTGTCGAAAGCACCGTAAACATGAAAGCACCACCTAACCCACCCATCATGCGATTGGCAAAGAACATAATCAGGTTGTGCAAAGTATCATCGAAATCGTAAAGCTTTCGATTCAACAATTTGGCAATGACAATTTCAAGGCTTATACAGGCGACATAGGTCAGTAGTATCAACGGAGCAATCCGTTGAGCTGAAAGTGTGAGTGCATCCGGGTGCATAGTAAATTACCCCCAATAAGCAGCTCGACTCTACCGCGAGAAATCTGTTCAGCAAATGGTAAAAACACCACTGTCACGCACATTATGGTGCACCGCACAGGTTGCTGACGCCCGACAAATTCTGAGACAAAGCTCGTAAACGCAAAGACACTTGCATGTAGAATATGTCCACCATTTTCAACCCCACCACTGAAAACTGCTTGAACATGAGGTACAGCGTGAGCAGCAAGAGACATTACTGCACGAGGCAGTCCATGATTTTGACTGTTTTACTCTCAACATCGTTCGCCTACCTAGCGTTCTTGCCCGCTTTTGGCAAGAAGCTGGAGTGCCCTGTCGGAGTCAACGTCAACAGTTTTCAAAATTTCGATCCTGTTCAGCAAGAGACGATTGTGGAACAGCTCAAAAAATCTCACGTTAGATTTGTTCGCACCTCACTGAGACCAGACGAGAAAAACATGACCCTTGCAAAAAGGCTGCAGGACGAAGGCATTGGGCTAGTCCTCGTTCCTGGCGTCGAGTGCAGGCAAGGCACGCAACCGAGACCAGCGAATGAGAAATACCACATGCGCGCCGCCATGCCGCTGAGCGCCACAGATCCTGAGCGGTCGCGTCAGTATTATCAAACCGTCTTCGACAAACTAGACGCGAAGGGTGTCGTTTTAACGGCAATAGAATTAGGCAATGAGCTGAACTGGGCTGATTTTAACGGCGACTTTCCCGTACCTGGACAGGGAAAGGCGTTCAATTTTGCGGAACTCTCCAGTGATCCTGAGGCGAAGCAAGTAACTAAGGGGTTCTTGCTTTATCTAAAGGCTCTTGCAGCGCTGAAAGACGTTCGCAATCACTCCAAACTCAATCAAAACGCACCGATCATCACGTGCGGAATGGCTAGTGCCACGGGTAGTGCCTGGCAAAAGAAGTGGAAAATAGATGGTGTCACTATCCCAGCCACATATGCTTTTCTTCGGGCGCACGGACTAGACAAATTGGTTGATGGATATGGCGTGCACACCTATCCACGCTCTGTAAAAGAAGGGGACAAAGCGGACCTCAAGCGGCGCGCAACTGAACTCGACCAAACAATTTTTCCGGCAAACTGCGACAAACCATTCTGGGTAACAGAGTGGGGTTTCTCGAGCAAGGCCGCTTCGTCCGACGAAGACCAAGACAGAACACGCTCGGTTGAAGAGATTCGCAGCTATTTTCACCACCTCTACAAACAAGGTCGACTAGGCGGCGTCTTTTGGTATGTGTGGAATGAGCCGGACAAATGTGCGATCTATCGCAACGACACACTTATGGAAGCCGGGCACAAAGCGACTGCACCCATGTAGAACATTGTCACTGGGGATCCAGTTGATTCTGGTCAACGACTCCTGGAGCAACAGCATTTTGATTAGACAGTATCGAAGGATTGTCAGCCAACGGTCTTGTATTTGCTGCCCTCACTTCCGGAATTCTCTCTTGCACCTGCTGCACACCATAAGGACCGAGATTCAGCAATCCATCTTTTAACCCGAAATATGGCTCACCGAGACCAGTTCCAAAAAACGATCGCTTGAGGAAAGTCTTGACTGGTCCTGCCTCTTCAGTAAACAGCTTCGGTGCCATGAAAAGCCAGAGGTTGCTGTACAGCCCGTTGGTTCCGTTGTTCAAGTTCATTCTTCTCTGAAACTCTTCCCATGATGAGGTATCCTTGCCAGTCCAATCGTCGTGACCACCACCGACCGACATCAGACCTTCATATCCTGTGTAAGCGCCAAGCGTTCCCAATGTGCCGCCCACAGCATCTCGCAAACCAATACCTGCACCAGTAACTCTAAAACTGCCAGCTGCCGGGTGCAATGCCGGATCGAAAGCGCTCAGGCCAAGCCTGGTCGTGTAAGCATTTTTGAAAAAGTTGACAGGATAGCCGGCTACTCTACCTACAAACCGGTCAGTGGCAATCATTGCTTTCGACAACGGTTGACCGTCAATCCGAGACCAAAGTGATGACGCAAGAGTTGGATTTGCATCACCGGACATCACCGCCAGCTGACTTTCTCCAATTTTCAGATCTGCGCCTTTGTAGCCGGCAACGAGCCTGTACACGCTGTCAACCGGGCCCAAGGAACGGCGAAAAGCGGGTTGCACGTTGCCGTTTTTCACAATTACTGTCTCTGGATTCAAGCTAGAAAGACCTTCAATCTTTGTCGGATCGAAGTGCGTTGCGCGCATTAGATCGGCCAATTGCCCAACTGTCATATCCGGTCTGGTAGCCGTCATTGCGAAGTCGGCACCATGTTGTGTCAGTCCAAGCGACCTCAGGCTCAAACTGACATTACGCTCCCCAACACTTTCTCGCGCCGATTGCGGTACTTTGATCTTCCAACTGCCATCTTTAATGACAGTGGCATCATCAGCGGCTTTAGCGAGGGAGGACTTTGCCCAGGGAGTGTTCGTGAGTTGCTCAGGATCGTTGAGATCTACACCTTTATTCGTTCTGTACCAGGCGACCAGATCTCTCTTCGTCATAGTATCGGGAATCTCTCTGCTGACTAGAGACTTTTGCAACTTTCCATTTCGCACTACCAGGTCTGTATCTCTGAGTTCGCTTAATTTAGGATATCTTCTAAGAACGTCCTCGGCTGTCATCTCACGCCCGGTTGAGGAATCGATACGTCCTGTCATACCATCTAAAAGCTCTTTCTTGGTTAGCCCACGACTTGAATCGAGCGGAATGTCTTGGTTGATACGCTGCGCCAGGCGAGCCAAAATCCGGTCTTGGCTAGCACCGGTGCGCGCAACCTTTGCATACAATTCGCTGCTACGCATATTGTCTAAGTTGAGAACACCGTTGAAATTCTCCGTCTCTGCCAGTCGCATCACCGCGCCTGACTCGGGATTTTTCAGAAGCAGATCAGGATTCCACGCACCATTCTTTATGATGAGTGGATCACCCTCACCGGCAACATTATCCAACCCTTTCAACCAAGAGGCTGGAATTTTGCGGGCCTCGGCATAAGCCAGCAATTGACTCTTAGTCAGATTTTGCTCGTCTCCGCTCACCTCCCTGGCTAGACGAACAAGCACATTCTTCTCCGTATTAAGACTGGCACTACCAGCGAGTTTGTTTGAGACAAAAGTGCGCAGGCCAATTTGGCGATTGAGCGCTTTGATATCAGCATTTTCCACGTCAATGGCTGTTCCTCTGAGAGCACCTCGCAACTCTGACAAAGTTGGAACAATCACACGACCAGGACTAGCAGCACCGGTAGACTCCAGACCCTGTCGCAGGAGTCCGGCTAGCTCTACCTGTTTGGTTCCGACAAAAGCATCGGCGACGCGCGGATTGAGAATACCGTTCTCAAATAGTCGCGTAGTTTCAGGCAGAGACCTAAGCGCCCCTAATGCACTAAGTGATTCCTTTCGAGCGGCAGTAGTAGAGCTAATTCTCTGAAATAACTGGCCCGATGTCATTTCAGATTCTGCTAGCGGTTGTCCGCCGATTTGAGTCACTAAACGTCCAAGCACACGGCTTTCGGTCAAATCCGAGCGCGCGGCAGCGCCGAACATAGATTCTGCATAACCTGGAGCTAAACCATTCGAACCAACTCGCGCAAACTGTTTGCCTCCTTCCATGAGAGCAACAAGAGATAACCCCTTCGCAACTGACGGCAGGATTCCCTCATGAATGGCTGATGTTCTGTCTATTCCAACGGACAACCCTGATGCGGCAGCCGTTCCCATAATCGCTGGTGCATACTTCACGACGCCTTTGCCGACACCGGCAAGAGCACCACTTTCAGCGAGGGACGGCGCGAACTGTTCGATCAATTCCGGAGCAGCACCTTTAGCCAGTCTTGCGGCTACCAGGAAAGCTGCCAATCCGCCGAAGGCCTGCACGGCAGACTTCCAGCTACTGTCTCTTCGGTGCATCTCTGAAAGAATGGCGTTAGTATCCCAGGCTTGAGCTTGGGTCATCATTTGCGCCAATTCCGCATCATTGGCCGCTATATCTTTTAGCTTCCAACCGTTCGCTTGTGCTTCCCTGGTTCCTGCTTCCCTTATTGCCGCTACGGCGTCCGTGCCCTTATGCTGCGCGATCAAAAATTCACCAAGATACTTTTCCGTTCGAATAGGCAGCTCGGCAACGCCCATAAGTTGGGCTCGCATTTGCTCTGCAATCTTTTTGTCGCCGACATTTTCAGGTCTGTTCAATTCGACATTGGAGCTCACTGCGTTGGCCAACGCTTGAGCAACTGCTCTCATGGAAGCGGTGTCAAGATCTTTACTCTTCGTGCTTGCATCTTGCAGCCAGCCAGCTATCTCGGCCTGATAGGCCACACCACCTTGACCAAGTTTGAAATAGTCTTTGTTTTTCTTGTCGGAATCTAAGGGCTGAATGTCGGCAAGTTGCTGGCCGGCATACAGCCTTGCTTCGACCGGACCAGATAATATTTTGCTGTACAAAAACCCCTGGTTTGCCAATTTTAGTTTCTCATCGCCAGACAATGCACTGCTCTTAAGCTGATCTATGATCTCTTTCAATTTCGCTGCGGCTTCGTCTTTGTGTTGTGCATAACCTGAATCGGCGGCAGCGACAGAGTCGCGAAACAGACTCTCAGCACCCTTTATATCGCCACCTTTCTGAGCAGCGGCAGCCATAGTGTAGAGCGATAAATAATCGCCGGTCATTTTTGCGTCAATCCGCACAGTTTGCGGAACTTGCATTGCCGCAGAAAGAAATTTTGCCTCTACAGGATATTTCGCCTGCACCTGCGACCAATATTGCCGAGCAGAGACGTCATCACCCTTAATATCGGCATCAACAGTCGCTTTATAATAGCCAAGGGCCGCCTCCAACGAGGCGGATTCTTGATCGTGCCATTGTGCCACCAATGGTAATTTTTCGCCGGTACTCCGCAAAAGAGCCGTAGCTGCGTCATGCAACGTGCTGTCCTGAGCAGCAAAGCTGTCGACAAACTTTTGTTTGTCCGCAATTGAGAGATTGGAGCCAAAAAACCTCTCGTTAAACTCCGCTTGCTGAGCCGGCGTGTAGCTACCCAAGCCAGAAACCACGTTCAACAAACCGGTCTTGGCGTTCACATATTTGTCTACATTTTCTGTGGAATTACCCCAAAGTTTGGATTCAATCGCTTGCCGACTCGCTTTGTTGGCTTGAACAGCGCGATCTAAGTTGGCCAATACTTGCGGAACCGTGGCGTCATTGTTTGCCGTGGCCGGCCGCTCGGTGGTGCTAGTCGGAACGGAAGGTCGCTCATGGCGCTCGGAGGTAGGAGCACTTTTTTCCGGCGACGTAGGAACCACGGCCGGTTTGTCGGCTATGGCAGGAGCTGGTGCCGTTCTCGGCTCGCTGGCGGGTTGCGGAATATCAGTAGGATTCGGCTTTACGTGACTCCCGTCAGATGGAGCAACATTACCGCCTAAGATGTGAACTCTGGGCAGATGCGCGGTCGAAGAAGCCACCTCATGCACAGACGAGACCCGCAATTTAGCCTGCGCCACAATTCTGTCAGCATTTCGAAGATGATTTTCTTCCGCAAGTTTGCGCACACATTCCAATATGGCTGCATTCGTCACGTGCGCGTGATCGCGTTCCAGTAAATGCCTGGCGATTTTCCACAACGAATCACCGCCTTGCACTTTGTAGATATCTGAGCCACTCGGTTGTGCTCTATCACCAATACGATTGTCGGACATATTATTCAATACTCCACGGGCAAATTAAAACGTGCACGGTTTACCCCTGCACTTCTTCCTCGAACTCTTCCCGCCCCGGCAAAGACTTGTAGACGAAAACGATCTGCTTTTGGACATCACGCAGAACAATTTACACTGATGCCACGAGCCTGTCACAAATATACGACAGTGCAACATATGTCCGAATGCCGCTTTTTTGTGCTTTAATAACTTCCGATGACTGAAAAAGTGACTATCCTATTCGTATAGCCTTCGTTCACCAAGAATACTGGACTCCCGCAGAGCGCCTCGATGAGTTCAACAGCAACATCGTTGGCGAAATAGAAGTCATCGCAAGTTATCGATAAAAGACTGCCAATCAGGCAACTGAAGATTCTGGATTTTATAAGCATTGTCGCGAGCTTCAACACTCGCTTTATTCTCCAGATCGTGCCCGAAGTCTGACTCATTGAGGTTATCGACGGTAATGCGGAGTTCGGCCACAGCCCTGTCAAATGAACGTCCTCGTCGAGCAGATGCCAACTTATCAACCTCTTTTCGCAATTCGGCAATTTCCGCAGAATGTTCAGAACCCAAGAACATAGCCATTGTGTCAATGTCCGCACGCAAACCTTGGGCCGTCGGAAGATCTTTTGGCTGTAGCACAATTCGTAGAACGTTTCGCGACGGCGATAACTCGTCGGCAGCCTCAAAGCCGTCAGTCCCTAGCCCAAGCAGTCCGCGCATATCACCCATGCCATCAAACCGATAAGCGAGTCTTGGCTCGAACGCCTCTTTATCAGGAAGAAATGCTGACATTTGGCCGCTTGGGTCAAATTGTAAGTTTACATCGGTGTGAGATTGAGGTATTAAGTGGCTCTGGGCTTCGACGAGATTTTTAACCGCGGATTGAATTGCTGGATCGTTGAGTTCGCCACTGTCCAATGAATGCTGCAGGTTTGCCGTGAACGATCTCATATCCGTATATTCAGATGCCAACCCCAGTCCTCCTTCCGTTTCAATAAGCCAGGGTTTTCTTGTGTCTTCAATGGCATCACCTATTGCTTCTCTTTTTTGCGGATCCTTCTGCGCATCGGACAATGCCCGGCCGAGATCGTTGAGCCGATCGTTATAGACAGGCAGGTTGGTTAGATCAAAGTGGGCAAGAATGGGTGTGCCAGATTCACGTTGTTTGTGCTCTTTCACATAAGCATCATTTTCACCAAGATCAGCCTGTGCGATAAGGCTTCGCGAAAACTCGCCGCCACTCATATTAGGGCTGTGAAACAAAGTTCGAACCGCTGCTTGCAGGTTTTGACCGTCATACCGACCGTGTAGTTCTGCATTTTCAGCCGAACTCGACGCCACCATATGCGATGCCAGAGGAGCCATCGTCTCTGCAACCTTGAGGTGACCCATCATGCATGAATCGAAATCAATAACATCAAGCTTGTTGTGTGACCCGCCTTGCAGTCCGTCATTTATTGAATGAGCAAGCTGAGGCAAATCCAACCAGCCAGTATCGCCACTAACACCGTAAGGTCCTCCGCCGTGCGATTGTATAATTAATCCAAGGTGGTTAGAGGGAGCCTTCGCATCTGCTGCATGCAATAAATCGGTAACATCGCCTGCAAAGCCCTTCGACGTTTCTGCATTACCTAGCTTTGACAATGCACCATCATGAATCAGATAACGATCTATTTTGCGGGGCATTCCTGGATCAGCTGTTTTACCGCCTGTCGAAACAATCGGCTCTGGAATCTGAATGATCAGATCTACTGGCACGCCCTTAGATTCCTTAGCAATCGACTGAAGACGATGAAATTGATTTTCCATACCGGCAGCGCCTAGACTCGCGGTCAGATCAACTGCAAGAGTCCAGTCCGCCTTTTCTGCGGTCGGGCCTTGTCTTGTCACACCAGACGGGGGCGGCGCCGCATATGCATCTAGGTAAAGTGCATTCGCAATGCCATGGCTGGCAGTCGAAGCTCCTTCTTGAGGCGCGGCCAATGTATGCGTGTCGGAATGCGCGAATTTATCAGTATTCATATTCTAGTAAGAACCGCTTCCGGATATTAGTAACGGCGAACAAGCAAAGAATCAGCAAAAGGAATATACGGACCAGACAGTGTCAGACGTATGGCAACTTTGTGGCAGCGCTGTGACTGGATACAAGCTTCTACAGTCGCAGAATAGCACGCTGCCAGCCACAGCAGCGCCGTACACTCCCAGCCAGAAGCAAGCGTATTGCAAGAAGCGCCCAGTCTGAACAAGGGAGAACACCTGAACTGGAAACCCGGAACACCTTCGATACCACGTTTGCGACTGACTGAGAATCCGCTAAACTAGATCAAGCAACCGAACCGCGGAAAGGTGCGTGGAAAAAATGGAATTAAAAAAAGTCGATAAAGGAGCTCTGGTGGAGCTCTTCGTAATCAGCTTGATATCGCTCTATTTTGAGCTTGTGATCATCCGCTGGCTTTCGTCAGAAATACGCATCTTTGCCTACTTCAAAAACGTTCCACTCATGGCCTGTCTTTTCGGCTTGGGACTGGGCATGGCTCTGGCAAATTCAAAGCGTGATTTGACCAAATGGTTCCCGATCGGTTTGCTTGTACTAACTGTGTTGATCTGCTTCGCGAATCCGTTGCATTTGGTGCATGTCAGCTTTATCAATCCAATTGAAAACTACATTATCGGCAACGCAGCAGAATTGAACTTAGGACCGTCTTCCGATACGTTGCAAAACAAATTCGCTCTATTCTTACCAGGCTTGGGCGTTCTTATCTGCGTGTTCTATTTGATTGTCGGAACGTTCGCGTCCATTGGTCAACGTATTGGTCGCTTGTTTGACAGCTTTCCACCACTTGTCGCTTACAGTGTCAACGTTGCCGCCAGCTTGCTTGGCATATTGCTTTTCTCGACTGTATCCTTTCTTTCGTGGCCACCACCGGTTTGGTTGGCCATAGGCGTCGCCACATGCATCTTCTATTTCCGCAAACCTGCCCAGGTGGTCTGCCTGGCAGCGAGCTTGGCAGTGGCATTCTTTACGCTCGACGCCAAGGTAATGTGGTCTCCTTACTACAGAATCAGCGTGAAGGAAATGGTTTTTCCCGCCGATGCAGGGCGTCCTGACTTTCACTACGGCTACAACATCAACGTCAACTACGACGCTATTGAAGGTGCGTACAACAACAACCCGAAAGTAATCGAAAATATCTCATCCGAACAACGAAAGCAAACTGCAGATTATTATGATGCTCCATACATTGCACTGGGCGACAAGCCACGTTCGATATTAATCCTGGCGGCTGGCACAGGCAACGATGTGGCTGCAGCATTGAGACATGGCGCAACCGATATTGACGCCATAGAAATTGATCCGACGATCGCGAAACTAGGGCGCGAACTGCATCCTGAAAAGCCGTACAGTAATTCCAACGTGCACTTGATCGTCAATGATGCACGCGCTTTTCTCAGACGTTCACAAAAGAAATACGATCTTATTGTATTTGCCTATCTTGATAGTCACAGCGCTTTTAGCTCGATGTCATCATTGCGACTAGACAATTATGTCTATACAAAAGACGCTTTCCAGGATGCGATGAAACTTTTGAAACCAGATGGAGTCGTATCTTGTACTTTTTATTACTTGAACTGGTGGCAGCTGGCGAGAGTCTATCGATCATTTGAGCGAGGAACCGGTCTAACACCGACTGGTATTTTCTCGCCAATGGGCAACGGACCAACATTGCTTGCCGGCCCTGGTTTAGACAAGAATCACGTCGAACGCTCCGGATTGAAATTATTTTCGATTCCAGATGCCGCAAAACAGTGGAATTTCATCCCGGAAGAATGGACAACAGTTGAGCCGACTACAGACGATTGGCCATATCTCTTCCTGCGAGATCGTGGATTCAGCTGGACTTACGGCATCGGCATTTTGTTCACCCTGTTTCTTGGTTACAAATTAGTCGGGCGGTGCTTCGGCAAATTCGCAACCAACCGCACAGGATTGACGATGTTCTTTCTCGGTGCAGCATTTATGCTCATCGAGACAAAGAGCGTCACTCAGATGGGGCTACTGTTGGGAACAACTTGGTTAGTCAATTCAGCTGTCATTACGGCGGTTCTTATCATGATCTTGGCAGCCACTTTGATCCAGCTAAAGTTTGGCTTCAAGAAACTAGGTCCATTGTTTACTCTTCTTTTTCTATCGTTGGTACTCACTTATGTGGTGCCATTGTCAGCTTTGAATTCGCTCGACGCAACTACAGCAGCAGCAATTGGATCGCTTATGTTGAGCACCCCGTTGCTCTTTGCCGCGATGATCTTCGCTATTGTTTTTGGCGGCGTCAACGATCCCGGAAAAGCACTGGGCATGAATCTTCTGGGCACGCTTGTCGGTGGCGCACTCGAGTATTCATCGATGACGTTCGGAGTAAACTTCATGAACGTGATCGCCATACTGCTTTACGCTTGTGCATACTTCTTCGCTCGCCAGAATAGCGCTTCGCAAGCTGAGCACGGCGACAACACGACCGCAACTGAGAGTCCCGCTTAATTCGACCGTCCCGAACCAATTGGTGGATAATATGCACTACTTAAAGTGCCGTTGGTTACATCAAGATCCTGACGAACCAATTGTCCTTTATCACGAGATAGACGACGAACGCTGGGAATTGCGAAAGATAGAAGTCTACGCAACTGGAATAAAAGCATACGCGTCAGAGAAAGAACAAACACTCTGTTTTCTCAGCGAAACCAAAATCCCCAACTTAGATGAAATAAACGCAGACAAACAGTTCGAAGCGGTCGAGACCTCCAAAGCGGAATTCGAAAAGGCTTGGTCCACGCGAACAAATTTGGATACCGTAGACCCTGATAAAACCTGGCTTGGTTGACTTCTGCAATAACAGTGAACTTGGCAACAGTAGTAGACTAACTCGGAATAAATCCAGGCACGCCAGTTTCAACGACCGTGTTGAGTCGTTTTCTAGTCGTTACTCCTTCGTTCATCTCGCGCATCGCCCATTCAGGCAGAGTGGAAATCTCAAAATTTTCCTCCATATGATGCCGTGACGTAGAGGTAGTAAGGAACGCAGCGCCCCTCTGTATCGACCAAGCCAATGCCACTTGAGCAGCGGTCTTCTCCAAACGCTGGGCGATTTTGGTAATAACCGGGTCTTCCGTTAATCGTGGTTCCATACCATGCCCGAGCGGCGCGAAGGCGAGGAGGAGGATTCCGCTTTGCTGACAAAACTCGAGCAATTCCCATTCAGGAAGATACGGGTGAGATTCGACCTGCACGACAGCGGGCTTTATCCGAGCCGCTTCTACAACTGTTCGCAGATCTTTTAACGTGACGTCAGACAAACCAATCGCCTTACACCGACCTTCATCGACAAGTTGCTCAAGCGCCTTCCAAGTCTCAATCAAAGTCACACCTGAATCGTAGATGACCTGACCCCGCTCATCTCTTGGATCTTGGTCATCGCCCGGTTGAAAGGCAAACGGTGTATGTACTAAATAACAATCAATATCGTCCACCCGAAGGCGCCGACGGCTCGCCTCGAAAGCGGGTGCAACTCGCTCGGGGCGATGGTTTGTGTTCCATAGCTTCGTTGTGATGAACACATCTTCCCGTTGAGCCTTGCCTTCCGACAGAAACTCCTGAACGGCAACCCCGACCATATCCTCGTTTCGGTAGCGTTCCGCGCAATCTAAGTGGCGGAAACCTACTTCCAATGCATCCTTAACTGCCCGCGTGGTGACACTCAGATCTTTGAATAGGGTGCCGAACCCAACAGCCGGCATCTCGCCAGCTCCGTTTGTAAGAGGAAATTTTGTATTGCGAATTGCATCGTGTGTCATGCTTTTTCTCCAACATCCGGAAGAGTGAATGAATGGCCATCAACTCAAAAGATTTTCCTAGCTCATTTTGCTATTCCTCTCCTATCCTCAATGCAAACCGCTGAACTAGGAAGCGCCTCACAATCGTTCAGACCAACATCCTGACAATAATTTTTTGAGTTCGACATTACCCGTGAAATCCAGGGGAATTAGGTATCACCAACCGCTTTACATCACAGCTCACTCCAGCTGCGAATGGTAGCAAAGCCGAATCAGAAAATATTCTTACCTTATAGATAGTGAGCCCAGGAGTGAACTTCACCAGATCTTCACTTTTCGGAACTATCGTGAACTTGGCAACGGTAGTCGACTAACTTTCACGATGCAGCGTCGCTTGGCTCAGGCCCGATGAACATTTTGAGAGGAAACCGCGTCAAAGCTCAGTCCTCAACTAAGCCTCAGAGGGCAGATTCGTTTGACGGCGCAGACTTTTCAATTCAGCTTGCACAATAGATTCGCTAGCCATGGAGGTAGCTACATACCTTTCCTTGATGGTATGCGCGCTCTTGCAATCGCAGCTGTTCTGTTTTTTCACTCGCGAGGACCGCTTGGTGCATTCGTCTCAGGAGACTCCGGTTGGCTTGGCGTCGATGTGTTTTTTGTCATCAGCGGCTTTATAATCACTCTCAATATGATCAGCGAGTCGACGAAAAGCGGCACTACTGACCTAAAACGATTTTTTGTATTCCGTGTCTGTCGCTTGATGCCAGTGTTTTTGCTCTGGATAGCCGCAACATGCATTGTCAATCCAAAGCATTGCACGCATATGCTTCCCGCCGCTCTTATCACTCTCGGATGCATGGCCGATGCTGACATCGCAAATCTATGGGGATTCACCATCGGCAGTGGCTTAGAAATTGCTTGGTCGCTTTCCATCGAAGAAAAGTTCTACATGCTATGGGCACCCGCCTTTAAATTCTGCAGAAAACATCTCGTTGCGGCATGCTTGATAGTGCTGGCCGGTTGTTTTTGCCTAAGGACTGCACTGGTACTTCAGCATGCACCTTGGATTCGGTTCCAGGAGCTGCCAACACGTTTGGACACACTGCTCATCGGCTGCTTAGCCGCAATCGCTTCAAACAAACCGACAACACAAAGAGTCATCGAAAAACTGGCAAAAAACACCTGGCTGCCGAAAATCGTTCTACTTGCTGCGCTAGCGATCGGCTTTTTTATGGGTCATCCCAGCGTGCCAAAAACGGTGACAGAACAACTTGTCTTCTGGAATGTAAGGATGCCTTTATTCCAGTTGCTCACAGCCTTTTTCATGTGCTTGCTTTTTGCCCAGAAGGACGATTTGGTTGAAGCTTTTCTCACAGCCCCGCCAATTCTCTGGCTGGGAAAAATCTCGTACAGCCTGTATCTCTGGCACATGTTTGCGTTCCGATACATAGCGACCCTACCGTTCATACAGCAAATGACACCACTAACGTTCGAACTATTAAAATACGGAACGGCTATCTGCCTGGCTGCACTTTCCTACTACGTCATCGAACGACCAATTGTGCAGAGAAAGCATGTCGTTTTGGCGTGGCTGAATAAACATCTCAATCCTTCGACGCGCACTGTTAAAAGCCTTTTTGTCGACAATCACGGCGAAGGATTTGCTGGATGGACGCGCGAAAAGCGCTCCGAAGAGGCGTAGTCTTCAGGATTTTGGCAGCGCTCAAGAATTGCAACAGATGCTGAGTGAGTGGGGTCCTGGCACAGTATCTTGCTGACGCTAGTCCTCGGCATTAGCATCTTCGTCGCGCAGTCCATCCGCTTCGCTAAGCTCATCTTGTTTTTCGCGCATAGCGCGCACATCCATCTCAGCCTCTAAGATGCTTTGAACTGTCAGGCGCATTTCTTGAAAATCAGCGAAGCCAGGATCGGAATGGATGGTTCCATTGCGGTCGACACGCGCGCGCAAGCCCTTAAGCACGACAGCCTCTACAGCAGGACTAACATGTCTGTTCACCTCGTGCGGAGGCAGCAAGAGGTAAAACGGTGTCGTATATGGTTCCAACAAAGAACGCCTGAAATTGATCTTGTCGCATAACTCAGCCGAAAGTCTTGTTGGCTCAAAAGACTCATCTGCTCCTGGTATTGCCATTCGCTGATTGAAAGGATGCACCCCTGTTACAGCTTCATAAAGACAGATTCCCAATGCAAACATATCATCAGGCTCAAGGAATGGATAGTAGGCAATCGTCGAGACCATACCCTTTTCGTAGTCGCCTTCGAGAGCACTGATTGGTCCGAAATACCCAGGATCTAACAATATCGTTCCTGTGTCAGTGAGCAAAATATTTTGTGGTTTTATATTGCCATGGTAGAAGTCGGTTCCTGCACTGCTTAATCGGTGCATGGTTTTAGCGACAGATGCAACGGCTCGAAGCGCAGACTCAACGCGCTCGTGGGGTTGCATACTCTTGTCATTCATGGCATCCTTCAGCGACCGACCGTGAAAGAACGGCATGCGGTAGAAATGATTTTCCCCCTCTTCAGCCAAGTCCTCAACTGGCACGTATCCCGTATCTTTAGTATCGGCCAGGCGCTCGAATTGAACATCAATGAGGTCGTTAGTCGCCACCGTAATCGGTGCCGTATCAAAAGGCAAGACACGCAGGCATTGCGTGCCATGCTCTAGTCGCAAACGCTCTTGGGATTCGGCCGGCAACTTATCCTTGGCTATCTTGAATGTCTTTTTTACTTTCTCTCCTGATGTCGACACGCCCGCCATCAAAAACGAATAGCTGTCCTCAAGGAGCAGGTGATTTAGCAAATACCCGCCCAACTCTTTCCCCAGCCAATCCGTCCAACTTGCTTGCCTCGGTTCCGATCGCGCGCTGTCGACGTCCAGCCCAAGCTGGCCTATCTCCTCCAGAACAGCACGGAACTCCTGCTGAGTAGACTCAGGCGGTTCCACGCCCGCAGTCGCACAATCTTGAATTACAGATTCCAGAGCTGCTCGTCTCTTAAGCAGCGCCTCGTTGCTGGCCAACTATCTGCCCTCATTCACATCCAGCTTCGCCGATTTCGGTTTTAACTCATCCCCACTGACCCATCTTGGAATCACTCTCATACCAGTCTTACCTGGCATTGCTATCGGCTCATCCGGTATCCGCGCGCCGAAACCAAAAACAGTCCCAAGCGCTCCATATTTTACGGCACCGGTTCCGAGTTCAGCAGCACTAGCCATTCGATGTTGATAGAACAAACTATTTGATTCTGCATTAACTAGTCCACCAACAACACCAGAGGCTGTCGTCAAGGCTGCATTGACTCCCCTTTGAGCAAGATTAGTGCCAATCTCTGCAGACATCTGCGTACCAGCTATACCGAACTGATTCTGCAAACGAATTTGCGTCCTACCCATAGCATACATAGTCATGCCACCAATTGCAGTGGCCTTTAGCCTGTCGTTAACGAATTCGCCTTCCCGCGACTTTGTAGTCAGTCCACTGTACAGAGCTCCTGAGATTGCCAAACTGTTTGCTGCCATATAGTCACGGCTAAAAATCGAACAGGACCCTGTAAAATCCTCTGCGATCCTGCCAAGGCCAAACCTCGATGCTAGATATAGTCCCGTAAGAGCAGGGAGTTGACCAAGGGCTGAGCCAACCTCTTGAGCCACTTTATGGGCTCCGGAAGTCGGTTCTACTGGCTTATCTACTAACTCTTTGGTCGTAATGTGTGCACCAAGATGATCGGCAAGTTGGCTAAGTCCCTCGTAAGGCTTCTGAATTCCAGAATATTTCGCAGACTGCCACATGTCGCCCCAGACGCTCGGCGTTGCCTGCTGCGGCGCTTTATCCTGAGATATTGCCTTATTGCCTTCCGATATTTCACCAGACATTCAGTCTCTCCATCTCTTGGAAAATCTTGTTACCGACTCGCTTACTCTCAACTTCTCAACTCACTTCCAAACAATTGTCCTGATTGCATTCACCACAACCGGCAAGAACTCATAGTAGGCACTCTCGGGTGCTATATAGTGAATCTCCTGAATAGCTGTGCCCGTCATGTCTGCATCGAAGAATAAGCCGAGATTTGCCAATCGGTCTTTCAACCACACGCCTTCCATAACAAGCGCGCTCCTTCGATTTACATGTTCAGTTCTTAAAGATTTGATCTCAAACCAATCCGGTTCGGACGCATTGCGAATGATCCACTCCACAGAAGCTCGTTCGTCTTGACTAAGTTCGTGGTCGGGTAGCGACAATACTTTGAGAAATTGCTCCCCGGCGCCACGATGCACTCGTTGCCCGCGGTAGAAGAAAACAATTTTCACATCATCACGTTCTGACGGAGCGAACTCACGAGAATAATCGGTAGTGCGGTTGTTAAAAGGCTTAATCTCACGCCATCCAGGTGGCAGCGTTAATTGCTTCGCCTGGCCTTGACTGACGACAATTGGTTTTGCCATGACACTCTTTTCCGATATTTTAGTACTAGTATCAAACATCACTCATCCCCATCAGCAGGCGGATCTTTCCGATTTGACTGCGTATTTTGTCCACCCTTCAACATATCTACAACTTTGGTGCCGCCGACATATAGCGTTCCGCCAACCACAGCAGCGCCTGCAGTAGCTAACGTTCCCTGATATAAATAGCGCTGCCAATTATGATCGTGCAGGTATTTCGCGAGTTTTGTAGGTCTCATGCCATTGAAGAATTGCTCAGCGGGCACTCCTCTTTCCATATGGTCGAAAGCACTTCCCCATTGATTTGAGAAATAGATTGTGTGAGTCTCCGGGTCGTAATCCCGAATGTTCACAACATGGTAGCCGCCTGAACCCCATGCCTTGGCTAGGGCGTCATTGGCAAATGGCGCATTGCCGGTGAATACAGCCGCAACCGCGGGGAAGTCATTACCCTCCTTCAGTAGAGCGAGATGCTTCTCAAAAAGCTCAACGCTTGAGAATTGGTTATCTTCGATGTAATAGCCGCTGTCTACCGTGTTGACGGCGTTTCGATTAATATCCTCAAGTTCGCTTCCATAGATGTTGGGGTTTTTCATAATATCGCCGTCAGCATCGGCCAATGGCTTCCACTCGCCATCTTTGCGGTAGTAGACACGTTCTTTTTCGCCGAACGTGCCAAGTTCCTTGTCGTACCGAAGTTCTCCAGGCCCCGCAACTTTCAGTATCTCTTTTCCATCTTTGTCAAAACCTTGCGTTCCAGAGTCCAGGTTCTGGAGCCTGCCACCGGTAGCAGTGAACACTTCATTCAAGTTGCCATCATCCGTAGTACCAAGCAACTGACCATTCCTATAGAGCATTTTCTCCGGATCAAGATCTTTGATCTCTTTACCCGACTTCGTATATGCCACATCCCCCTCGCGAAATCGAGTTAATGGCGTATGGTCTTTAGCGTAGAGCTGAGTGACTTTGCTACGGTCCTTGAGGGTACCAACAATCTTGTTGTCGGCATCATAAACTAGGTTCCATGAGTGGACTTCACGTCCATTCATGATCATCGTTGACGTCGTCTGCCATTTTGCATTTGCCATACCAAGCTCGGTCAACTGGCTTGCAAAATCGCGAGTACCGTCTTCTTTGAGAGGTCCTTTCAGCTCGGCTTGCAAACGCATATTCTTCCGAGCTGCTGAATCTGGGTGTATTCCGGCTTGCAAATCTCTAAGGTCGATCACATGCCCGTCTGCCGCAGTAAACTGTCCGTTTGTAGCTATGTCGGCTATGAGCTGCGCGTTCTTTTCCGGATCGCGCACGTAATTTCTTACCTCAAGCGTGGTGACATTGCAGGTTCCATTTGTACCCTGGTCGACAGAACTTGGATGTGCGGCGTGGTTGATCACTTGTTCAGCCAGGGCGGCACGTTGCGCCTGCGGTACTACAGCATTAGGATCATCAGCCAAGAGTCTATTGATTTGCTTATAGAATAAAGCGCGCTTGTTGTCATAGAACCCGTGCTTATCTGCCTCTGCCTCAAACTCAGACATCAGCTTTTGCACGCGTTCTAGCTGTTTCGGATTAGTGTAACTTTTCTCCAGCAGCCCGTCGAACTTCGCTTTCTCATTAGCTAGATCCGCTTGAATCCAATCCCGGCGTCCGTTGGCCTCCAACCTTTCTACCGAGCCATCAGGATGCTCAAGTTTGACACTTTTTTCATTTTTATCAACATATCTGATATCACCATTCGGCTGAGCTTGCACCTCCTCTCGAACCATTTCGTCCCTTGAATAGGTGCCCTGACGAATTTGGCGGCTCCAGTAACCATCCTCATTCACAAGAGACACACCGTCCGGGTATTGAACTTTTACCAAGTCTCCTTGCGCATCGTAGCTAAATGTACGCCTGTTAACACCATCGATCGCTTCGGTAATATTGCCGTTCTTATCGTATGTGCGAACAGTATGATTCACGGTATCAGACACGGTGACGGAACCATCCTTCCGTCCCATTATGCCAAGCCCATCGGCAGTGCGTCCAGACCAGCCATTGCGTCCGAATTGCTGATCATACACTTCCGGTATCTGGAATTTTTCAGGTTGCGGCGGAGTCCAATGCTCCGATGGTGCGAGATAGCCCGGTTTAAAGTCCTCAGGTAAGCTGTGGTCCAGGCGATTCGCCCTGCGCAGTAAGTCACGCATGTGGTCGCTTATATCTTGAGCCGTCTTGAACTGTTGAATCTCTTTCCTGGTCAATCCTTTGAACTTCAGTGCCTCACGGTCAGCATCAGTTAACGGTGAGCCATCCGCCTTCACTCCCTGAGAAAGCGATAGCTTCTCCTCGGCCGTTAACTGTTTAGGATATTTGAGGTCAGTATTGTAATAGGGGATTTTCTGCGTAGCCGGATCGAGTCCCTGACTTCTAAGCCATTCGTCCATTTGCGCCTTGATACCGGTCTGTTCGTCATGGAGAATGTGATTCTTCGTCAAAAGGTTAGCGTCTGCGACACTCTTGCCTTCTTTAGACATAACGTTATAGGCATCCTTGAAGCTGTCATCAACAGATTCCAGAGCGCCCCAAACAGTCTTATCGGGGAACCAACCGCCTGGACGCCTGAGCGCAACAATCTTGCTCGCACCACCAAGAGTGGCATAGTTGTCGATTGCATCACCATCAATCAGCGTTTGCGAAACTTTGTACTGAGACATCAGTGCTTCTTGCTTAGCCTTGGGCAACTGTTTGAAATCTGGTCTCGCATGGGGATCTTCTGGCACCGACCAGCGATCGATGCCCCCGAGCTTCAGCAACTCCTTTTGTTGATCGGTAAAAGCGACCTCAAAACTTCCATCCGGACCTTGCACCTTCGGGACATCGTTAACGTGTGCTATACCGCTAATCACCCGCTTGCTGCCGGTAGATTCTGACATTTCCTGCAGCGTAGCACGCATCTGAGAGATCTTTTCGGAGGAGACTGTACCGGCGGCTGCCAGTTTGTCGATCTCACCGTTGATGAGGTTGTAATACATGCCGCCCATGAATTCCGGCGGTGCTACCTGGTGTTCTTTGATCGCTTGCACGATGCCATCGATTCGTTCTTTTGGAAATCCTGCTTTGCTCAATGCATCTTCGGCGGCAAAGGCACCGTCGAGATGATGAGTAAAGAAGTTAGCTTTCGCACCAGCCGGCGGCGGGTTGCCAAACTTGACTGAATCAGAATACATAGACGCGAGCATCGCGTCTTCCATTTCGTTCGAGGTTAGTTTATTGGCTCGGGCAGACTCGAGAACGCGACCTAACTCACCCTGAGTGTGAATCCAATTAACCTCAGGATCGCCGTGTATCCGGTCGCCAAGACGGTAACTCGCGAAGTGTTCGCGTACTCGCGCCAGATTCTCGAGAACATTCGCCTTCGCCCGGTCACTGAGCGTAGTATCACTCATCAAGCTATCGTAAACAGAGGTTTCCTTGCCACCTGGTCCGACCGTACGCACATCTTTGAGTTCGGCCGACACTTGTCTGACAGAGTTATCCATGCGGTCTTGACTCCACAAGAAGTCAAAGCGGTCATGAACACTCTCGTGGAAGTCATCTAGCTGACCTCGCTGCTTTAGCAGCGGTTGGCCTAGATTGTCGTGCCCACCAACAAGATTGTCGCTCATCGCAACACGGTTTTCGGTGCTGCCATCAGTATATCTGTACTCGTCGTAGTATCGATAGGTGTCAGTGGTAGGGATCTTTATTCGACCATCAGCATCAACCGTGATCGGTCCAGTTACCGTGTTGTACTGCTTATCCTCTCCATGGAAATACGACTCCCAAGTTTCTCGATTGGAGATACGCTCGGCCGGTCCATTTTTGTTTTCGAAAACCAAACCATCTTTAGGGCTATCGCTTATAAATCCATGCAGTGGTTCGCCCTGGCCATTCTTCTCCCACGTACCATCAGGAAGGCGCTCGTAATCGTCCTTTCCAAACCTGACGGTCTCAATCTGATAGCCGTCGTAACCAACGGTGACACCATCTGGGCGATGAACCATCGTGGTCCTGCTACCATCAGCTTTGAATGAAACGGTACCGTCATCGGCGATCTTGATCTTGCCTTTCCACTCGGTGTTCATGGTTGGGGCGCCCTCTACGGTCACCTTCCAGTTCTCGCCGTCGGTGCTCGTGTATTTTTGGCGTCCCAGTGTGACACTCTGGCTGGTCTCTCCGCCAGGAAGCTCTTGATAGTCGATGCGGATTTCTGCGTTGTTCGGCGGGCTAGTGACCGACCTGACCCGCCCTTGTGCGTCAGTCTCCACCTGCGGGATCTTGCGAGCTTCAAAGTCCGGACCATCAACTCGGCGCACTTTGCCGGCCGAATCATATTTGATATTTGTCTCTTTTCCGTCTCGGTCTACAACTCTAGTTACATGGTCGGCGGCGTCGCGCTCGATCGAAGAACCGTTCGGACTGATGGTCTCTCTACCAGCACTAGTCTTAATATCTACAGAACCATCCCGATTGAAGGTGGTCTCTCCCTGGATAACCCGACCATCAGGATTTGCCTTGTCTTTGAGAATCCACTGTTGTTGCTTAGTCTTAGGAACATCTCCTACACGCTCGAGCGTGCTGCCATCAGCACGTTGTATGCGGGAAAGTTGACCATCAGCAGAATAATCATAGAGCGCCACGCGTCCACGGTTGTCTCCAACTGCATCTATGTGACCATCCTTTCCTAAGACCATACGGTTTCCATTATCATCAAGACGCGTATGCCGCCCGTCGATACTGTGCGTAGTCGTAACACCCTCAGCATCCTTGAACGAGGCATTACCATCTTTATCAACGGTCATGCTGCCTTTGACTCGAGACTTGCCTTCAGGACCCGTGACCGTCCAGTTTTCGCCGTCAGTGGTACTGTATTTAGTACCGTCTGCTAATTTTACTGACTTAGGTGTTCCTTCTTGAGGACCACGCTTGAAGTATTGGAAAGTAGCGGTACCTTCTTCAGTATTAACCTGAGAAACGCGACCATTTTTGTTGAGCTTGATGTCGTCTTTCGCGGGTCTAGAGTGAGATCTTTCAGCAGCACGCCACCATTCAACATTGTCCGGGGCGTTTATCTTAGGATCAACTTCCGGCAGCTTGCCGGTTTCGACGAGCTTGCGAGTTCTGGAGAGCATGGCGTTGATCTGTTCATCGTTTAAGCCGGTGGTACGCAATTGATCCATGCCGGTCGGATTGTCGTAGTGCTGCAAGAAATCGCTGAGCTTTGTCTTGATGTCCGCACTTATCTCACGCCCGGACATAGCGTTTTGCAAGCCGATCGTAGTGAGATTTTGCTGGAAAGAGCTGATCTCTGGTTCGGTATTGGTGTGGAATCCTTCTCCAAGATCGAAGTTTCTTACCCCGTTTTCTGTAACACCAAGATTGCGCGAACCAATGTCAGCATCACCGTACACGACTCTTTCAACTACCGCTTCTTCAATGTTGTGAGCAAGCTTAGGATCGGCTTGCAAGATTTTGGCGACATCTTGATCCATATTGGTAGTTGAACCAAACTGCGCAATCGCGCGCCGCTTCAATTCACCCTCGAGGGGGGCTCCAGCGGCTTCTTGTAACCAGCCTTCGCCCGGGTGCCCACTGACACTAGCCCCAACTACTTCAGATTCCGGATATCTGCCGCTGAAATTGAACATCCGATTGAGCTTGGCACCAGCTTGCTCTTTAGTCAGACGAGCTGCAGTATCCTCTGGAGTGATTTCATTGGCATGATAGAAGACGCGCTCGATTGTTCCATCAGCGTGAGTCAAGGTGCCTGATCTCACATCAGCATGGGTGCTCGATGCATTAGATTCAGAGGCAAGTTTGAGCTTACCTTCAGTGAGATTGGGCGGCACATCCTCGACTCGTCCTGGAACTTTTAGCGCATGCTCCACAGCATCTGTGGCGGTCGCTTCCGCTTGCTCGACACCGGTCCGTCCGACCCTGTTCATGATTGTGTCGAGTCCCTGCCGTATAACAGTGGACTCTCGACCTGCCCTAACTACGGTGCCAAGACCCTCCATGCCAGCTGTCATTACGCCACCGCCAACGGCACCAGACAAAGTGCCATCAAAGCCAGTTTGAGCTATGTGCTCGAAGTTGGCGCCGACGCCTTTACGAGAATCCCACTCGGTAGCCCCTTGCACAACACCACCGGCGCCCCCACCCATACCACCACCGGCCATATTCAAAGCCTGTTGCTGCGCGCGAGCAACGACACCCTTAGCCATACGGTTAACGACCTGCTCCTGCAAGCTGGTCGCCAAATGAGCGACTGCCTCCTCTCTTGCGGCACCTTGAATTTCTGGCGAAATCGCTTTTTCAGCCAACTCGGTGAAGGCTTTCGCATCGAGCTTCTTGGCGCCACTCGCTAAAGCCTCGCGCACAAGGTCTTTGGCGCCATTTTCTATAATCTTTTGGCCACCCTCGCGCAAGGCGTTGGCACCCACTTCATTGATTGCAACGGCAGCTGCGCCTTCAGCAGCTTCTTTACCGATGCCAAATACAGCAGCGACTTCGCCGGGACCAATTACAGATGTTGCCGCAGTGACACTGCCTGTGAGGGCATCTTTCGCTACGTTGCCTGCGCTCCAGTCATAGTCGTTTCCTTCCATAGTCGCATTGGTGCCGACCTTAATACCTGCGCCGGCTGCAGCCAGAGCAAGAACGAGCGGAGCATCGGCACCACCTGTAACGATGATGCTACCGATAGCAACGGCAGCTATGGCGCCGTCGCTGACATACTCAGCAGCAGCCGCCTTAGCCTTGGCGTGATTATCAGTGGCCGTGTTTTCAGACTCAATGGCATCGTTGACGCGTTGAGTGAGCTGTGCTTGCAGGGCTTGCTGCTGCTCGGGCGACATGCCGGCAGCGAGTGCCGTGCCGTCGGCAATTGCCTTGTCCATCTTGTTCTTGTCGGCAAGAGCAGCGGTCGTCTGATCTAATGAATTATCCGCTTGCGAGCCTGTCGCACTATTGAAGACATGATCTGAGATTGCCGCACCAATACCGCTTCTTGTATTCTCGGTCTGGTCTTTTGCAATATTAACCCGAGTCTCAAGATCTAGATTTTGAGTGAGAATGCGCTCGGCTTCGTTTTTATCGGTACCGCTGAGTTTGTTCGAAAGATCTGCCTCGAGAGCGACCCCATACTTTTGCGCGTATGCTTCTTTAACCGTATTCAAATCTTCGGGCTTGATTCCCTTCAAAGCAGAAACGATGTCTGAAGAACCGCCCCATCCTACAGATGCATCACGAATTGTATCTTCCGGTCGCACTTCACCCTGAGCGGCAACAGCCAACACGATCTGCTGACGGTCTTCACTGAGGAAGCCTATTACCTGCTGACGATAGTTGGCATCGTTAGCCAACTTGTTTCGCTCCTCAGGCGAGGCTTGAGCGATACTTGAATAAATCAATTGATTGTCGTTGCTAAAGCCATCCTGAGCCAAGTGCATCTTCATGTCTAAAGGAAGATCACCTTGCTCAACAAACGGCTTACCGAAGTTATCGTAGTCGTCGCCAAAAGCGTTCTGGACAGCAGCTTTGAATTGAGCACCGAATTGCTGGTCGTGCAATATGCGGTCTTTCAAAGTCGGATCAGCTTTCATCGCTTCTTCGATGTCTTTGACCGCTTCCTTGGTCTTGCTGCCATCATAATTTTGCAGGCGCTGGAGAGTTGTAATAATGTCGCCTTGCGGAGACTTACCAGCTTTGATTGCATCGAGCATTCGTTGCGCGGCAGACTGCCCGTCAACGTCTTCGATGCTGTCTTTCAATGCAGCATCGACCTTCTGACGGAACTCCGCATTTGTGCGATAGCTGTTCTGGTCAGCCTGCGACATATTCTGAATGGAATCGAGAATGCCATCACGATTGTTGCCGTACCAATGTTTGCTGTTATTGATGCCATCGAGAACCGACTGCTTGGCGCCATCCTTGGCATGGTCGTATGTATCGGACGACATCATTCCGTCGTAAACAGCCATCGTCTTTTTGATATCGTCCTCACTCTTTCCGAGTGACTGGAGCATCTGAACGACTTCATCACGACGACCAGGATTTTGTTTGCAATCCTGCCAGTCTGATTGCGACATCGAACGCATCTGTTGTTGGATGGTGTCGATGCCGGCATTGCCGTACCAGTGTCTATCATCAGCCAGGGACGATGCGAAACTACCTTTACTGCTGGTGGTAGAAATCTCATCTTCCCACTTCGACACATCGGTAGAATTGCCGGTGTTTGTCATCGCCGTATGCAGGCGCTCGTAATATTGGCTTGCTTTGGTGGCATCATCCCCAGACAAGTTGGCTGGCTGTTTGCCTTCGGAAATCAGCTTTCCGTTTTGATACATCTCTCGCTCGCTAGGCGTCATCTGCTTGATCGCAAGTTCGATGCCTTCGTTGTTGTTGAAGAGATGATGGTTATCCTGAACCTGCGTTGCCGCATCGAGCTTGCCTTCTTTTGCAAAATCGAGCGCGTGCTCGACGTTGTTGCCCGAGAACCAGCCGCCAAACGAATCTTTTATTTTTTGCTCGCCGCCATTCTTCATGAAGTCATCACGAACGCCCTGAGAGGCGTTCGCCATGACTTCGTTGAAACAATCGACATTCTTGGACTTAAGAGCGATATCGATCAATTGGTGCGATTCTTGGTCTGAGTTCGCCTCGCTATGATTTAGGTAGATCTTTGCCATGTCTTTGGTGGTCTGAGACAACTTCGGATCGTTGGCAATCGCATCTTGCAAAGTCTGCCCAGGATGAGCCTTGGTGTACTCTGCTTCCATCTGTTTGATCTGATCTGAATTGTGACTGGCGAGGGTTTGGCGAATGTCTTTTTCGATTTCGCTGTTACTACGCCCCTTGAACATGTTCTGCAGCTCGCTCAGATCTTCGTGGATGCGATCTGCGTTCTGGCTAGCGGCATTGTTGTCTTGCCGATTCAGGATATTGCGGAACTTCTCGAGGTCAGTACCGATCAGATGTTTGGCCACGTCTGCGTCGAGACTAATTCCGTTGTTGGTCATGTACTGAGCAGCAATGGCTTTGCGCTCAGCATCAGTCTTTCCTTCGAGAATCTTGTTGATCTTGTCTTTGTCTGTAAACCATCCCAACGCCTTATTGAGAGCACGCGCATCGGCTTCGATTTCGGCTTGATTGACTCCGGGAGTCGGCTGCTGTTGTGCCGGAGTAGCGGCATCACCGGCTTTGGGAACTCCGGTCGGCTGCTGTCCTATAGGAGCATCACCTGTGGTGGGCAGCGGCTGCCCAGGAGTCGCAATACTGTCAGCTGGCACACCAGGTTTTACAGTCGTATCTTTAGGAGAGGCAGGAGGAGGAGTGGTTACTTCACCATTATTAGGCGTTTGCGTGCCTGGAGCCTGAGTATCGGATGGCGTCGACGGCACATGCGAAATATGTTCAGGAATGGTGAGGACGCCACCGGCGATAATCTTGTCAGCACTCTTCAGGTATTGGTTGTCTTTGTTGGCATCGACTATTTTGTTGACGAGATCGTAGATTTCATGGTTTGTTGCGTGAGCTCCAATCGCCTCTTTAGCAATCTGGCTGAGGGTCTCACCCCGCTTTATCGCATGCTGTTCGGCTGGTTTTGACGCGTTCTCGATTGCTGTTCCGGTGCTCGGTTCGGACTGCCCATGCAGATCGACGTGGTGCAAATGGTGGTGGTGATGTTTGTGGTGATGATGGTGGTGTTTGATGATCTCGAGCGCATCATGGTCCATGAAACCTGAATGCCGCGCGTTCAAGCCGTTATTCGGCTTTTCTTGCGGTTTATCACCGTGCGATTGGTCGGTCGGCTGATTCGGTGTTGTCATGCGATTGGCGCGCGCCCCGACAAACTTAGAAAACTAGTAACTTCCGTATATATGCCCTCAGGGGCATTTTTTAGATGAGTTTGGGCATTAATTTGACCACTTGACAAACCTGTCTAGAGGCAAAGCCCCTTGCCATGTCGGCGCTTGCAGGATCGAGAAATGTTAGAACGCTTGTCGCACCAGGATTTCGGCGATGATGACCTCCGCGAAACCGAAGAGGATGGCCACCGAGGCACGTGTTTAATCGACACTGCCAGCTGCGAAAAAAAAAGATAAATTGTGCCAGGAGTATGGGACTTCACAGCCGAGTTTCGTCAACAACTTCTAGCACATTGCCTGAGGTTGCGGCTTCTCTATTCCAATAGCTATGAGCTATGCTAAAGAGGTTCAGACTTTCGGTTGCTTACATAATACTCCCGTTTCAGAAATAAAAAAGACAGAGACGAACAATACGACAGCGTTTTAACCATAAAAGATTATCGAATGCGTTTACGCACAACTAATGATGAAACAATACGACAGATTGTACTAGCAACGTCTGTGATTCCTGAACCGGGAAAGTTTGTGACGCTATCTTCGGAAGAAGCTGTCAAGATTTTTATATTTCCTGATTGTAGGCATGATTTGAGAGACGAAGCTTATCTAAAAAAGACAGCGTTTTCCTTGGCGTCAGCGGTAATGAACAACG
>DATNPX010000034.1:0-519735 GCA_036702975.1 Oculatellaceae cyanobacterium | reverse complement strand
GAAGGAACTAACTACTATAAAACTGATGCTGGCGGTTTGATCTCGCGCAACAAGGATGGTGTTCACTATGTGGGGGCTGACGGACTGAGATTCGACGGCAACAAGAACGAAGGCACGATCACTAAAAACGGGGAAACGATCGTCAAGAAAGGCAACGACTACTTCAAGAAGTATCCGGACGGACAGCAGGTTCAGATTACAGAAAAGGGAGATATTGCAGCGATCGAAAAGCTCGAAGGCATGGTCTTCGAACAAAGACGCGCGGCTCTAGAAAAACTGTCGCCTGACGCACTCGCCAAGATTGCACAAAAAGGAGAGAGCAAGACTGTTCAAGGTACTGACGGTGTACAGGTCTTTAACGTCGACTGCCACGGTGATGTAATCGCTAAAAGTTCCAATCAACATGGTGCATTTGTTCGTTTAAAAGACAGTGGCCAAACATTTAGAATCCATGACGGAAATGTCTATACCATCGGACCCGATGGTAAGAGTGAGACGAAAGTTGCGGCCGATAAGCTGCCAAAGCAGTTTACTGTTAATCCCGATGGATCAATTAGGGTTGGCACTGTAACTCTAACCAAAGACAACCAGTGGATTGAAAGCACTCACCATCAACACATGCAAAACATGGTTGCGAAGGTGACCGCCGACACGCAACATGGGCCAGTCGTCGCAGAAGTAAAGAATGGTGTCGAATCGCTGCAGGCGCCTGACCACAAGTTTGTCTTCGATTCGAAAGCCGAAGGCGGTGTCGGCAAATTCAATGTTTTCAATTCAGACGGATCTACCGATTTAACTTATAACTACAGAACGCATGATCTGTCTACAGATGGTATAGATTGGTCACCGCAAGGACTTCGAATCGGCGATGACTTTATCGGCGCCGATAACAGCCTGATCGAAAATAACCGGCAGATATGGATTGGAAACGCTGAGTCGTCGAGTAACGACTTTGCCGCGGATGCCAAACGTTCAAGCGAGCAGGTTGCCGAAGAGGAGCTTGATGCCGATAGTGTCCTTGCTGATGCGGAAGGCGAAATTGGAATGGGCACCGTCGACTTTGGCGATGTTGCGGAGATAAATGCTGAATATCAGTCCTTAGTTGGGTTGCAAGGTTTGAATTTGGATGCAAATACGCGCGCTGCACTAAGCAATCAGATTGGCCGATTGGCAGGGGAAATACCTGCAGTGCAGGCCCAAGCAGAAGCAAGTGCGATAGCCGCTAACCTTGTCGGAACAGCAGATCCGACTTTAACTAAGGAGATAGTTGCCAACGGTGGCACTGTATCCGATGTTGTTAAAAAGCGTTGGTCTGTGCTGCCTGAGCTCGAATTGACTGGCGACGCAGCGTAGGCGTTAACTTTAGTTTTCAATACGAGTGCCGCTGCGGCGACGGCGAGAGAGTTCGGCAGCCTTGAGACGAGCCATCGCTTTAGACAGTGCCATTTCGCTCAGGTACACTTCCAGTTTGTCGGTCTTTTGAGTCTTTTCTGCTTCTGCTTTAGACTTCGCTTCGTTAGCCTGAGCAACGTCTATTTCTACGCCCAGATCGGCGGTGTCACTAAGGACGGTGACTTGATTGTCGGCGACTTCCAGCAATCCTCCAAGCACTGCGACGTGTTCTTCGGTGTTGTGTGCTTTATATTTGAGGACATCAATTTTGAGTGCTGTCACGAGTGGTTCGTGCTTAGGTAGTATGGTCAGTTCGCCATCAATGGCGGTGGCAGTCACTTGGTCGACTTGTGTTTCTAGAACGATGCGATCGGGGGTGATGATCTTCAGATTGAGACCGCCTTCCATGTTATTTTTCTCCTGCGCGTTTGGGCTCTAACCCTTTGCGCTGATTCTTTTGGGGTTCACTTTTTTTGACTTTGGACTTCTTGTAGTCCTGACTTTCATCGGCAAATTCGTGTCGAGCAAAGTGCTCTGTCTTTTCGTAGCTAGCTTTGTGTGACTCGTGCGGAGCGCTCACTTTTTTGCGCTCGTGCTTGATCACTTTGTCGATAATGCCGTATTCAAGTGCTTCCTGGGCGGACATGTAATGGTCTCGCTCAATATCTTTGCGCACTCTGTCCTTTTCTTTTCCCGTGCAACGGTGCAGTAGTTCGATTTGAGCTTCGCGGAAACGCAGACCTTGCGCTGCCTGAATTTCGAGATTGGTGATATCTCCATCGGCTTCCCACAAGGTCTGGTGGAACATGAGGGTGGCGAATTCATAGGAGAGTCTTTCTCCGGTGCCTGACGCTAAAATCTCGCAGGCACCAGATAGTGCATGACCCAAACAGATCGTATTCACTGGCGCGTCAATTTGATTCATGACGGCGATGATGGCGTCGGCATTATATCCGTTGCCACCGGCCGAATTGATATACAAATTGATCGGGCTGTGCTGATCTCGCTCGTTCAATCTGAGCAACTTTTTTATTGTGGGCAGCGTGACTTCATTTTCCAGCCTGCCGAACAGGAAGATGTTCCTGGTGGCGTCCTTCTCTTCAGTCTTGCCGTCCTGAGCTGCGTCAGTTGGCGGTTGTTCCTTTGACTTCTTCTTCATGTTCCCCGATGTCATTAAGCTTCCGCTAGTTTCTTCGCTTCGGCTTTCACTTCTTCGATGTTGCCGACCATGTAGAACGCTTGTTCCGGGAGTTCGTCGAGGTCGCCATTGAGAATCTGGCGGAACGCTTCGATCGTCTCTTTGAGCGGCACGTACTTGCCTTCGCGTCCTGTGAACTGAGCTGCCACGAAGAACGGTTGGCTGAAGAATCGCTGGATTTTGCGTGCGCGTTGAACTGTGATCTTGTCTTCGGCACTCAATTCGTCCATACCGAGAATGGCGATAATGTCTTGCAAGTCTTTGTAACGTTGCAGAGTCTGTTGTACTTCGCGGGCGATCTTGTAGTGCTCTTCACCAACTACTTCTGGTTTCAAAGCTGTACTTGTGGAAGCGAGCGGGTCGACGGCTGGGTAGATGCCCAACTCAGCGATCTGTCTGCTCAACACGGTAGTTGAATCCAGGTGAGCGAATGTGGTGGCAGGTGCTGGGTCGGTCAAGTCGTCGGCGGGCACATATACGGCTTGTACCGAAGTGATGGAGCCGTTCTTAGTGGATGTGATGCGCTCTTGCAATTCACCCATTTCGTTAGCCAATGTCGGTTGGTATCCCACGGCTGATGGCATACGTCCAAGCAGAGCGGACACCTCAGAACCTGCTTGCACGAAGCGGAAGATGTTGTCTACGAAGAGCAGCACGTCTTGCTTGGCCACGTCTCTGAAATACTCAGCCACCGTCAGCGCTGAAATTCCGACGCGCATACGAGCACCCGGTGGCTCGTTCATCTGACCGTAGACCAGGGCTACTTTGTCGATAACGCCTGACTCTTTCATTTCCGCGTAAAGGTCGTTGCCTTCGCGGGTGCGTTCGCCTACGCCACCGAATACTGAAAATCCGCCGTGGTGTGAAGCGATGTTATGGATCAACTCCATGATGATAACTGTCTTACCTACTCCGGCGCCACCGAACAGTCCGACCTTTCCACCTTTGATGTAAGGAGCGAGGAGGTCAACGACTTTGATACCGGTTTCGAACACGATGGTGTCTGTTTGCAGGTCGTCGAGAGTCGGGCACGGTCTGTGAATGGACCAGTAATCATCTGCTTTGACCGGACCTTCTTCGTCCACAGGTTCGCCGAGAACGTTGATGATTCTGCCGAGAGTGGCTTTGCCTACCGGAACTTTGATCGACTCGCCGGTATTGATCGCCTTCATCCCTCTTGTCATGCCGTCGGTCGAGCTCATGGCGACGGTGCGTACGCGATTGTCACCAAGCATCTGCTGAACTTCGCAAACAATCTTTAGATCGTCACCAGCGGTGCTTTTTCCGGTGATTTGCAGGGCGTGGTAGATCTCAGGCAGTTGACCGCTTGGAAATTCTACGTCGATTACCGGTCCGATAACTGCGACGACTCTACCCTCAGTGCTGGTAAGTACTGTGCTCATTGAAACTCCGCTCTTGTGTGGGTGCCGGATTGGCTCGCACGGTGCTTCAGGCAAGATGCCCGAACGCACTCATGATGCCTCGAAGGCTAGATCTTAACAGCAATAGAGTAACCGCTGGCAGCCTCATTGCCTCAGTCGTTTATGATACTTTTCGTTATTAGGGGATCAAGTTTTGGCAACAGCTAACACATCACTGAGACGACGAATCGCTATCGATGTCTCGCGAGCCACAGGGCTCCTCTGTTTCGGCACTATTGGATTCATGTTGTGCGAGCACTGGAGCTTCGTAGATTCTCTTTACATGACCGTGACTACTATGACGACGGTCGGATTCGGTGAAGTACATCCGCTCGACGAGACCGGGAAAATCTTCACGATAGTTTTCATTCTCTGCAGTGTGGCAGTGGCAGCTTATGTCTTGAGCGACATCGTGCAAGCCATTTTGAATTTGGATTTCCATGGGAGGCGCATGAAAGAAAAGATTGTCAAGCTTAAAGACCACCAGATTGTGTGCGGTTTTGGGCGAACAGGACAGGAGGTGTGCGACCACTTTCGTATAAATGAAATGCCGTTCGTTGTCATTGAGAGTGATCAAACCAACGCGAAAAAGGCTGCGGAAGCAGGATATCTGGTAATCGAAGGCGATGCGTCCGAGGACGAGATCTTAACGCAAGCTCAGATTCACTCTGCAAAAGGCGTTATTTGTGCCCTGCCTGACGACTCTACAAATACTTTTATTACGCTCTCAGCGAAAGGATTCAACGAGAACATAACAATTGTCTCGCGAGCAAGCAATTTGGGCTCAGAGTCGAAGTTGCGTCGGGCTGGCGCGCACATGGTCATATCGCCCTATACAATTTGCGGGCGGCGCTTGGCGGCGTCGGTGACGCATCCTTTGGTGACGGAGTTTCTGGACGTAGTCATGCATACCGAAGGATACGACCTGCGCATGGAGCAAGTCACATTGAGTGCCGGGAGTGTGCTCATTGGAGCAGCGCTAAAAGAGGCGAGCATTAAGCAGACATCCGGGGCGATGATCTTGGCGGTCAGACAAGGTGGTAAGCTGATGACGAACCCTTCTCCTGACCTCGTATTTCAGACGGGTGATGAGCTCATCGCTTTAGGAACCGCACAACAGCTCAAAAAACTATCAGAATTGGCTCGATAGCGACACTACTGAGGATCTTATGAACAACGAAGCACAGACGCAACCGGAAGAGGCGATCATTACTCTGGAAGGCGAAGATGGTCACTCGTATTCGTGTCAAATTCTGGACATTTTCGATTTCGAGAACGTAGAGTACGCTTTGCTTCTCAAGTTGCCGGGAAGTGGAGTTCAGCCTGAGAACGAGGAAGAAGAGGACGATGAAGGATCGCTTGTTCTCATGCGTTTGGTAACGCGTGACGATCAGTCGATTTTCCAAACCATCGAAAGTGATGAAGAGTTCGAGCGCGTAGTTCGTTACGTCGAAGAACGAGCGAATGAAGCAGAAGAGGAAGAATCTGAGTCTTAAGTGGCAGTCGTTGAGTTGTTGGCGACAAGCGCCAAAGCGACAGCGACAAATGCGAAGTCGATAGCGGCAAACGCAAAATCGATAGCGGCAGAGATGAGGCAGACACGGCGTTTAGTTTTCGAACAGTTATGCGGCAAATTTTCATGTTGATCCAGTGCTGAGCATCGGGCTGCTGTCACGCCTTAGGTGTGGCCATGAAAGTAACATGAAAGTAAAAGGATAGAGCCGCAGTCACAAACAGGAGTGAAAAATGGCAATCGCAACTGATATCACAAAAACAATTGGCGGTACGGCTCTCGTCAAGATCAATAAATTAGCCGAGAGCGTCGATGCCACCATTTTGGCGAAGTGCGAGTTTTTCAATCCACTCAGCTCAGTCAAGGATCGTATCGGTGTCGCTATGGTGGATGCGGCCGAGAAGGCTGGAAAAATAAAGCCGGGAGTCAACTTTTTGGTCGAGCCCACCTCTGGAAACACGGGCATTGCGCTCGCATTTGTCGCGGCCGCCCGCGGCTACAAGCTCATCCTGACTATGCCAGAGACAATGTCGGTCGAGCGCCGAAAATTGCTGGTTGCATTAGGCGCCGAGCTTGTCCTGACTCCGGGCCCGGAAGGAATGAAGGGTGCGATTAGCAAAGCCGATGAGCTTGTACGCAACAACGAACATGCTTTCATGCTTGGCCAATTCGATAATCCTGCAAATCCGCAAATTCACCGCGAAACGACTGCTGAGGAGATCTGGCGTGACACTAACGGCAAGGTCGACATTTTCGTTGCCGGAGTCGGGACCGGAGGCACCATCACTGGTGTCGGGCAAGTGTTCAAAAAAAGAAATCCGAAGGTGCAGATTGTTGCAGTCGAACCGACTGACAGTCCGGTGATTACACAGACCTTAGAAAAGCAAACTGTTAAACCCGGTCCGCACAAGATCCAGGGGATAGGTGCCGGCTTCATTCCCGGCAATTTGGACCTGTCTGTGATCGATGAAGTAATTCAAATTACAAACGACGAGGCGTTCGAGTGGGGTCGCAAGATTGCAGTATCGGAGGGAATACTTGCTGGTATTAGCAGTGGTGCAAACCTGTGTGCAGCTATGAAAGTAGCGCAGCGTCCAGAAAACAAAGGAAAGACCATAGTTACTGTTTTCTGCAGCACTGGTGAGCGATATCTATCCACCCCGATGTTCGAAGCTCCGCCGGCAACTGCAACTCCAGTGGCTGCAGGTTAGTCGTCATCGCTGATGGTTCCGTTCCACCCTGGAGCTGATGTTTAGGCTTGCTCCGAGGTGCAACCATCCAGCTGGCTAGCTGTGATTGCAAGCGGATACCTAGTACCACTTGGACCACACAGTCAACTTTCTGCTAGTTGCAAGCATGCTCGCTACTTGTGGTGATGCCGTGGACGGTACCACTGACTTCGCGGCCAATTCGCGTAATAGTTCTATTGCCTTTCGGTCAGCATTCATATCGCTTCTCAGCTGCTCCAGCAGATCAAGCGTGATGATTAGTACCAATCCGAATACCGGAAGAAAAGCTACGAATAATACAATCGACATATCAAATCTCCTACCCGCTAGTATGTAATACGTTCGGGAAGGAGAAAAAGTTCAAAGTTTTGAATGATAAGTGGTTAATTTTTTTCGGAACGCTTGAACTGTCAGATCATTTTGGTAAACCGATATCGGTTTACTTTTGTCACCCGCTTGCTCATTGAGGGGGCTTCTATTTGCGCAAAAGCAGTACTGATTAGCCTTTTTGAACTTTTTATAAGTTCGTACGGGCTGATTTTCTATGTCCTGAAGGAGCTTTCTTACTGTCGGCAATAGAACCTTAACTGTCTTCCAGTTGAATTATTCTTCTGCCAAATTCTCGGGCTTGCTCCTCATTACCGTGGCGAGCATAGAATTTGGCCAACCTCGTCAACGCGTCAACAAGGGATGGATCGCTTTCGCCGAATACAGCTTGCTGCTTTTCGAGTGCTGAGCAATAACAAAGTTCGGCCTTGTCTGGGAGTTGTTGGCTGTCGTAAAAGTCTCCAAGTTTAAGTAAGGTCTTCGGAACAAGCGGATGAAATGGCCAAAGAGACTCTTCTTGCAAAATTATGGAATGACGGAATAAGGTCTCAGCGCTTTCGAGGTCTCCTTGTCGATAGTGATACATCGCCATTCCAAAAAGTCCGTTGGCGATTGTTTCGTCTCGTCCGAGCATGTGTTTGGTTGAGATGTTGTGAGCCTGGTCGTATTCGCGCGCAGCATCCATTTGTTTGTTTGGCATCTTGCTGTATATAAGGGCTAGCGCGAAGTGGCAATTGCCCACACTCGGCGAGTTCTCACCTTCTTTTGCTTTGTAGGCTCGCAGACTTTCGTCCATTGCCTGCAAGGCTTCATTGCTGCGTCCGAAACTGTGGTAAAAGCCAGCAAGATACAATTTGTGCTCAGCGACTTTAGTGTGATTGGCACCGTGTAGTTTGGTGGCAATTCGAACTGCTTCGAGGTGATCGCGTTCGGCTTCGGCATATTTTCGTTGCACTCGATGCAAAATGGCCAGTCGGTGCATTGTCTCGAGTGTGTCTGCGTTTTCGAGATCGTTCGCATTCATCACTTGCAGCACAGTTTGATAACAAGATTCCGCTTCAGCGAAACAACCGTGTGCATGGTATGCGCAGCCGGCCTCATCAAGCTCTTTTAGGGCGACGAAATTCTTGCTCGCTTCACTCTTGTCAAAGGTGGCGCGAGAGGTTTCAGCTTTTGCTAAATCGAATTGATTCATGGACACTTTTTGCGAGATACCGCGGTTGCCGCATTGCCACTACCAGCAAGAGCAAGAAGACAATAGCACGATTATCGGCATTTTGGGACGTGGCAAGGCAAAGCCCGGGCGCTTTGCTCACTCCCGGGACTTGATGCGCGAAGACTTAGTTCAACTGGCGATTAGTCCGGCCAGCTTGGAGGATTAGCGCCAGGAATTCCATCATCAAATGTATCTTGGCTCAGTGAGTTCTCTTTCGCTTGAATGACGACGTAGTGTAATTCTTCCTCGGAAGTGTTGCGGAAAGCTCGCACTCCTGCCGGTGCCACTCGAACAGCACTGCCTTCTTCGACTTCGATAATCTCGTCGTCGACAAGCATTTGTCCCTTGCCTCGGACGAAAATGTACACTTCTTCGTTCAGCTTATGCGCATGAGTAAACGGTGTACCTTTGCCTGGCGGTACGGTGCCCAGCGAGATTTGCATTCCGGTCAGGTTTATATGATCTTTTAGAAAAAGCTTGCCCGGAACAAGCCGGTCCGGAATCAACGGATGTTTGAGTTTGTATTGAACGAGTTTTGAGAAGCTGCCGGGACTAATCGCTGAGTAGTGTTGTCCATGTTTGGTACTGATCTTTTGATCTAGACACTGTTCTTTAAGGCTCATAATGCCTCTCCTTTGTGTGGTGTGTTTTAGTTTGAATCGGATGACCCAACGGTTCTGCACGACCGAATGTAGTCTTTGAGTTGAATTGCAATCATCTCTAGTCTGTGCGGTTCGCTATAAAGTTTTGCCAAAAGAATACCTCCTTCCAGTGAAGCGAAGAGAAAATGCGCCACTACAAGAGGTGCTAGCTCTGAGCGAAATTCTTTTGTCTCTATCCCGCGTTGGACAATTAGTTCGACCGCTTTGAGTATTTTCTTAATTGCTGCTCGTACCCGTGCCCGTAAAATCGTGTGTGTGTCATCGCTCTCAACTGCACAGTTGAGCAGCGGGCATCCACCTTCAAAGGTTGGCTGCGTCACGATTTGTTGAAATCCCTCAATAAGTCCTATGAGTTTCTCTTCGCATGTATTGCCAGCGTCTACCAATTTTTTGACGCGTTCGGAATGGACATCGACTATATGATCGAACGCGGCCAGAGCAAGTTCTTCCTTGCTAGCGAAATGGTTGTAGATGCCTCCTTTTTCAAGCCCTGTGACTTCCATTACGTCTGACATTGAGGCGCCAAAAAAACCACGACGGTTGAACAAGCTCGCCGACCGCGAAACGATCATTTCTCTTGTAGTCTTCCCTTTGCTCATATATGGTGCGGGCGGAATTCGAGTAGAGCCTGATGTTTGCTGGGTTTCTATTGTTTGCCTGTGTCAAAGGTTGTGTCAGTGACCTCACGCAATTTCGATATGTCCTGCGGCAAGTTTCGAGCTGCGATTGTTTTTGCGCCGCCGCTAGCTTTTGGCATAAAAAGAGAAAACAAACCGATCGGTCTGATCGTACTAGCTTGCATCCATGACTGTCAAATATCCCGTAAAAGCATTGCTGTATGCTCGTTGACAAAGCCTTCGCTTCCCCGATACACGTTCGGGTCGAGAGTGCTATCATCAATGCTGCGTTTGCGAGAGGAGCAGTTCATGCGTCGCGCCATCTTGTCTCTGTTCGTTGCAATTTTGTTTGCAATTAACGTCACCACTGTAGTTGCCGCCTCTGGTATTGCCGCTGACGGTAGTGCCGACCGCGGGACTTCCGCTGCCGCCATCAAATGGCAAGACTGGTCCGATGACATTTTTAAGAGAAGCGCAAGCCAGAATAAACTAGTGATTCTTGATCTCCATGCGGTATGGTGTCATTGGTGTCACGTCATGGATGAAAAGACATACGCCAATGCGGCGGTGCAAAAAATTATCCGGGAGCATTACATTCCGGTTTCGGTGGATCAAGACTCGCGTCCCGATTTGGCGAATCGCTATGAAGACTATGGGTGGCCTGCGACCATCATCTATTCTCCTTCCGGAAAGGAGCGCAAACTATTGTCGGGCTTTTTGCCTCCATCTGAATTTCTCGAGATCTTGCAAGATTGCGTACAGAAACCAAATGATACTACCGAAGAAGTAAACGGCTCTAAGGGGAAATTCGCTACAGAATCGGTTTTAGACGCAAATCTAAAAAAAGAGATCCGTCAAAAATTCAGAGATGTCTATGACACTAAAAATGGTGGCTGGACCTACGGACAGAAATTTCTCCCGCGAGACAATGTTGAATATGCAATGGTTGAAGCTTTTCGTGGTGATGCCCAATCAGAACAGCGTGCAAAAGAAGTTTTAAAATTGCAAACTGCTTTGTTAGATCCGATTTGGGGCGGCATGTATCAATACTCGACAGATGACGATTGGAAGCATCCGCACTTTGAAAAGATCATGGAGATTCAAGCTGGGAACATGCGAGTTTACAGCCTTGCATACCTATTATGGAAAGATGCAGAACATCTTCGCGTCGCTGAACGCATTGCTGATTATCTTTTGAATTTTCTATACAGCCCGGAGAACGTTTTCTACACCAGTCAGGATGCCGATTTAATCCCTGGTAAGCATAGCAGTCATTACTTCGCCCAAAGCGATGCCGCCAGGAGAAAGGCTGGAATTCCCCGCATCGATAAACATATATATGCTCGCGAAAATGGATGGGCGATTGAAGCTTTCACCTATCTCTACGCTGCAAGCGGCGAGAAGAAGTATCTGGACACAGCCAAAAATGCGGCGAACTGGATAGATGCAAACCGCCGCAAAGGAGAGCTTTTCAGCCACGACGCCGGCGACGCTAAGCAGATATACCTGGGAGACAATTTGGCGATGGCTCGAGCATTTCTTGCTCTATATGCTGCCTCTGGAGAGCGTTCTTATCTGCAAAAGGCGATGAACCTTGCTGACTCCGTTGGCAAAACTTTTGCTGCTCCGGCCTCTGAAAATCAGCCGGAGATAGGATTTGTAACAGTAGTTCCAGCCAGCGCTGCCGGCAACGCAATTAACTTGGATGAAAATATAGGTGCCGCGCGATTCTTCAATCTCCTCTCTTTTTATTCTGGTCGAAAGAGCGACAAGGATTTGGCAACTATCGCAATGCGATTTATCACGACTCCGTTTATAGTCAAGAAGCGTTCAGGTTTGGTCGCCGGAATTCTACTTGCGGACTATGAGCTGAGTGCACCTCCACCTCATTTCGTAACAGTCGGTTCTAAGAGCGATGCAGCTGCGAAGGATCTTTTCTTAACATCACAGCAATTTCCGCTCGCTTATCGGCAGACTGAGTTTTTCGACAAATCTGAAGGTAAGCTTCCGGGCAACGATATAGATTATCCCGAGCTACCGAGAGCTGCAGCTTTCTTTTGCAGCGGAAATACTTGTTCGGCTCCTGTATATGCTTCCGACAAGTTGCGAGCTCGGTTCGAACAGCTTAACAAGTAATAGTAGTAGTAGTAGTAGTAGTAGTAGTAGTAGTAGTAGAAACAAAACGAGGCACCAGTTATAGTGCCTCGCTCTGCGTCTTGAGTGCGTTACCGCGTTATTAAACTTTTTCGCTAACTCTTACTGATTTGCTGCCACCAGAAAATTACTTGAATCGAACTTCGTCGTGCAACCAGCTGTAGTGGCGCTGTCGAAATCTGTAGATAAGTCAAATTCTTGCAGAATTATCTCAACGAGTCCTTCTCTCAGGTTATCGCTGAGGTCCGAACAATAGTAAACAGCTACAGATAGCGGGCGGTCGGCCGGCGTTACGTCCTTCAACTTCTTGAATGTGTGCTGAACGTTATCTGCCTCATTGAGTTCTACTAATTCAAATTCCTCATTCATAAAGGTGAGAATCGCATATACGGCTGGTTCGTCACGCAATTCTGCAGCGTTTTCAAAAGGTCCTTCAAATTCCCATGTCCCGATTAAAACTGTCATGGCCTGTCTCCTCGCCAATCTAAAATCATTGGGCTGAACTGAGGAAAGTCTGGCAGCAGATCTACTAAGGTGAAGTTAAAGGTGCAAGAACGTTACGCAGATGAGCATGGTCTTAGCGACGCTGTAAATCACTGTCGAAACATGTATTCCATGAATATGTGCAGTGACGAGTTCGAATATGTGCAGTAACGAGTTCGCTCCGGGTTTCGGCGCCTTCAACGGTCTCGATTTTCCAGGGATGGGTGGCTGCTAACTTGAAAGTTATATCCGGGAATGGAAGAGCATTGATATAACCACTAGAATGTTTTTCTCATTTTTTCGAATGGTGTGTGTCTTCGTCGACCATAAGGTTCATTCGAGACCCTGACTTGTTTTTCGAGCCGGCGATGGACTGTGATGTTGAGCGGGATGTTTTTCGATTGTCTTTTGTATATTTAATGTGGATGCTTCGCGGTGGATTCGCTTTTCGAATAGCTTCATTGAAAGTGTAACGTTATGAAGCGCAGTGTAAAATGCTGGGCACCGCCCGTGGTGATAGGACAGCTAATTCTACTGCCTGACTGTGTGTGTGTCGCAAGCATGGACTTGGGTTCTGGTAGGGAATCGTAGGAACTCGTAGGAACTCTGGCCCACTCCCATTGTCGAATCCGAATTGCTGCCAATTATCTCTCGACCGGTTAGAAAACCGGCTCAGTTGGGCAAAAATGACATAAGTGAAGGTAACTCAGTTATGACGACAACACCAGGCTGGAATCGCGAAGAATCTGGAAATACGCCCACGAGCTTACCTCCTGCTCAACCGGCGCAATTATCAGACTATGATGAGACGCAGCCTTCGATGCGTCGAAACGCGTCGGAGCTCTCACATTCCACGCGCGAAACTTCCAATCAGGAAGCTCCGCTAGCAAAGACACTACTTAACAACAATTCTGCCGATGATAATTTAGTCGGGACAATATTTGCCGGCCGGTATGAAGTTCTTGAGCTACTTGGTCGTGGTGGCATGGGGGCTGTCTACAAAACGCGCAACCGCATCAACAGAAATTTGCGCGCTTTGAAGATGATGCACGCCCATCTGGTTGCTGACCCTCAGGTGTTTAGACGTTTCCAGCAAGAGGCAACGGCTGCTGCGCGAATCAACCATCCAAACGCGATCACAATCATCGATATGGGAATGGCTGAAGATGGTCGTCCTTACTTGATTATGGACTACCTCGATGGCATGTCTCTTTCTCAACTCCTAAAATACAAAAGAAAGCTGCGAATTAAAGAGGCTGTTCGTATCTTTTTGCAGATGTGTGGTGCTCTCGCGGAAGCTCACAGCCACGGTGTGATTCACCGCGACATCAAGCCCAGCAACGTAATGTTGCTCGATGGGCCTGACGGCGAATATATCGTCAAGGTCGTCGATTTTGGTATCGCCAAAGTGTTCCCGCAAGAAGGCGATCCGACGATGAAGGACACCACTACTGGTGAGCTATTCGGAAGTCCGCCGTACATGAGCCCAGAGCAGTGTCTTGGTAAGCGTCTCGATTACCGTTCAGACATTTACTCGATGGGTTGTTTGATGTACGAAGTGCTGACCGGCTCGCCACCACTGATTGGTCAGAACGCTTTGGGCACGATGTATCGGCAAATAAACGAAATGCCGACACCATTGAGTGATCTTGAAGACGACGTCAGGTTGATTCAGCGTCTGGACGAGATCATCAGCAAGACTTTGCAGAAAAATCCAGACAATCGCTATCAAACAATTATCGAATTACAGGGTGATTTAGCGTCGGCCAGCGAATATTCTGCCAAGAAAATTCAAGCCTTTTCGGCGGCCGGATTGCAGCTTCAAACCATTCAGCGAGCCATTTGGAACTCGATGGGCTCGGCGAAGAAAACCGTTTTAGTTGTGCTTTTAGTGTGTTTGTTGTTGTGCGGTGGTGGCGTGGCAGTTCTGGCACCATATTTAATCAGTTTTGATCCAACGGAAGCAGAACGAAGAATCGCCTGGCAACAGCTTCCTAGTCAGTTGCTTGGCGATTGGCTCAAAACGCGTGTTATGCTCCAACTCTTTCTGGACGATACACGTAGTAGCAAAGAAGAGAAACGCAAGATTTTCGAGAAAGTCTTCGTTGCTGTAATGCGGAGCGACAACTCGAACAAACTGGCAATGCTTGCAGAATTTCTTATGCGAGATCTCGTCATGGCGAATGAATTTGCGGACGAGAAATCTACAGAGGACGTTGATGCCAATCGAGCGCTAGAGCATTTTACAACAGTACTTTTATATGCAGCCGGAATGAAGGAGGGGGTGTTGCCTCCCAAAATTGCAGATCCGAAGAATCCGGATGCACTTAAAAATGATCCGAACCCAGCGCATGAGATGATTCTTGTCGCTGCAGAAAAACTCAATGCGTATCTTGACCGTAATAAAATCAAGGCACCGTTTATTTCAGGCTGTTTGGATGCCGTTGTAGGCTTTCAGGTAAGGAAGCTTCATCTTGATGCTGTGAACAAGGATGCCAAATTTGCAAACGCGATTGCTCAATGGGAGCAAGCAGAAATCCCTTCAAGAATGGCAGAGTGTGCTGCACCATTGATGTCTTCAATTGGTGATTATTTTGCAGAGGCGAAAAATTTTCCTTTGGCAATAAGAGCGTATGCCCTCGCGGAAAAGACTTGGGGGGCGGTCGGCGCGCGTGGACTCAACAACGCTGGCGTAGCTGCTGACCGTCTAGGGCGGCTGCATATGCAGGCGGAGCAACGAAAAGTTGCTATCTCTGACTTTGATAGGTCATTTCATGACTTCACTCAGGGGGCTGGGACCGAAACACTTGATTGCGCTAGGGTGCTATTTGATAAGGCCGAAGCGCAGTGGGCTGACGGAGAGTACCGCGCCGCAATCGGAACACACTCGAATGCAATGCGAATTTGGTCGCAGAAGAAAACGAACAAGTAGAAATGCGTCCATGAACCAGTCATGTCAAGCGTTGTTGTGTTACTGTGCCGAAGCTTTGCTTTGCCGATGTTTAGCCGGATACAGGGTGTTACTTAGCATGCGGCGCTGTGAATAAACCGATAACGGTTTACTTTTACGACCCGTATATTCTGTCAGGGATTTTTTTGAATTACTGCCAACCCAGTACCTGGCATCCTCATCGAGTCTTGTTTAATAATGTCCTGCGCCAGCGCGTCCAACAGAATTCCTCTTGGTACTCTTGGATCGAACTTTCGCTGTTCGGTCGCGCGGCCTGCCCACATACCATCTGGACCACGTCCTGTCTTGTAAAGTGAGACATATCTAGAACCGATGTGAACGGTAAACATAACCGCTTGCAGTTCGAAGGTAGACCACTTCACGATGTCCAGGCGCTCCAAGATTGCCGAGCCGGGTTCTTCCGAACCGTCGGGCGTGTCGACGATGTCGTTTCCGTTCTGTAGTTTCTTTGTTGCCGCCTGAAACCAATCAAGATTATTGGCGATGTCGAATACTTCAATCGGTCCATCATCTGCGAAGAATCCGTCTTTAGTTTGCACCACATTCGGTAGTATAACCTTGTGGTTCCAGAGGTAGGCGCGGAGTAGTGTCATATTCAGTGCGTCTCGCCTGCGCCACCACCTTTGGCGATTGGGCGCATTGTTGGGAAAGGAATCACGTCGCGAATTGAGCTGGAGTTGGTAAGCAGCATGACCAGCCGGTCGATACCGATTCCAATACCCATAGTAGGAGGCATTCCGTATTCCATTGCCATTATGAAGTCTAAATCGAGAGGCATAGCTTCGTCATTGCCCGCCGCTTTCTTGCGTGCTTGTTCTTCCAAGCGGTTTCTTTGATCTTCAGGATCTGTCAGTTCGCTATAACCATTTGCCAATTCGCGCCCAAACACGAACAATTCGAATCGCTCAACTTCACCGGGGGTAGTTCGATGCGCCTTAGTCAAAGGCGATATCTCAACCGGATAGTCAATTAGAAATGTTGGCTGGATAAGTGTATGTTCGACTTTGTGTTCGAATATGGAGTTGATTATTTCTCCGCGCGTTGCTTCGTCTTTTAGCGGCACCTGCAGTTCTGCAGCGGCTTTTTTCATTTCTTCGAATGACTCGATTTTACTGACGTCTAGCTTCGTAACTTCTTTTATGGCATCGACCATGCGCACTCTGCGCCAGGGACGTTCAAAACTAATCTCTTCCGTTTCATAAGTCAGAGAGCTCTTTCCGTGTATCTGTTGCACCAAACCCAGTATCATCTCCTCGGTAAGGTCCATGAGCTGATTGTAGTCGCCGTAAGCCCAATACATCTCAAGCATTGTGAATTCTGGATTGTGCCTTGTGCTCAACCCTTCATTTCGGAAGATTCGACCGATTTCGTAGACCCGTTCGAACCCGCCCACGATCATGCGCTTCAGATGAAGCTCCGTGGCAATTCTGAGATATAGCTCCATGTCGAGAGCGTTGTGGTGGGTGATGAAAGGACGCGCATCTGCACCGCCAGCTTCCACTTGCAAAACTGGCGTTTCGACTTCCACGCAGTCACGCGAATCGAGGAAATTGCGAATGTATCGGATCGCTTGTGAGCGCTTACGGAAGTTCTCTCGAACATCCGGATTGGTCAGCATATCAACGTACCGATGCCTATAACGCGCTTCTCGGTCTTTAAAGCCATCCCAGCTATCCAGCAGGGTGAGTAGGGCTTTGCATAAGACTTCCACTTTTTTCGCCTTGACTGACAACTCACCCTGCTTGGTTCGTCTAATCGTGCCATGGACTCCGATGATGTCGCCCTTGTCAAGCAATTTGAGCAGCTTGAGGTCGGCTTCGGAGAGGTTTTGTTTGTGGCAGAAAAGCTGGATTTTGCCAGTATCGTCGTAAAGGTCCACGAACATCCAGGTATTGCGTTCGCGCATTACGCGCCCACAGACTCGCACTTCATCGTCGGTTTCGACATCGGCTGCCAGATCCTGGTATTTGTCATGTAGTTCCTTCGCGCGATGAGTTCTGTCGAAGTTATATGGATAGGGATTTATGCCCGCTTCTCGTAGTGCCGATAGTTTCCGAAGGCGGTCGCCCCGAAAACGATCTTGATCTTCAGTCACTGCAGTCTCCTTTCCGCGCGATAGGGTCTTATCTTAGCAGTCCGATTTTGAATCTGGGCGCTCCTTTTATCGTCTCAGGACCTCGCGTCATCGCTATTGATATCTATCGTTCTGAGTTCAGCGGCCGTTGGTCGAATGTGTAAAAAGTGTTTGCGATACAGTGTTATTGTTGCGAAACAATGCAGGTTTCGTCGCCTTATGAAGACCAAAGGACGCTACTCAAGATATACAGAAGACGTCTGGTGGTTAGCCCTCGCTTTCTGCCTGTGTTTCGGCTTTTCCGGGACCTACGGTGCAATGCATCAGGCTGTTGCTGATAGCAAACGATTTGAGAAGCTATCGGAATCGGAAATCACTATCTACACCGAGGAAGAAGATGCTAAGGAGCAAAAAGTCTTCATAATCCATGGTGTCATTGGCGGAACGGCTGGATTCGTATTGTGTTTCTTAGCTCTCCGTTTGCTGCGGCGCAAAAGAAAGGAAAAACCGGAGACATCTGAAACACCCGAAGTCCCTGAAACATCCTAAACAACACAAAGAAACAAAAGAAAAACTATCGAAAATGGCTCAAATTCAAGTCTAATTGGCTTCTAAGTTTGCTTGAAATTCTTTTACTTAGCTGATGATTTTCAGTTCTTTCAGGCAGTGTAATCCTGTCTGGAAATTCGGCTAAAAACGGCTTCAAGAGCTAATTCCCTTGTCATGTTATACTTGGTACTCGGACGATATATCCATAAGCGTTTGGACTTGTCGTTTCGCATTGCGGCAGCGATTTGCAAACGTCATATTGGCGGGAAGTTTATCGTTATAAGTGTTTTGCAGAGCCAGTCGAAGCTCGCAGTGTAGTTGAAATTTACAGTCGCTTCTTAAGGGAGTTGGAGACTTGGCTAGTACTACCCCACCATCCGATGCTGGCGGACCCAGCAATAGCGGAAGAGTTATCTCGGTTGAGGTGCGCGATGAGATGCGCAAGTCGTTCATCGACTATGCGATGTCAGTCATCGTCAGCCGGGCTATTCCGGACGTGCGCGATGGTTTGAAGCCTGTACACAGACGCATTATCTACGGTATGTACAACTTGAACCTCTCACCGGATGCGCGTTACGCCAAGTCCGCGAGAACGGTTGGGGAAGTCATGGGTCGTTACCATCCTCACGGCGACTCAGCAATTTACGAATCTTTGGTACGTATGGCACAGCCCTCAGCCAGCCGTTACGTGCTCATCGACGGACACGGAAATTTTGGCGACTTGGATAATCCACCAGCGGCGATGAGATACACAGAAGCTAAGCTCGCGGCGCTGTCGATGGAAACTCTCGCCGATCTTGAAGCCGAAACAGTCGATATGAGACCCAACTTCGACGACAGTCTGAAAGAGCCATCTGTGCTTCCGTCTCGAGTGCCAACCCTTCTACTGAACGGCTCTGCCGGAATTGCAGTCGGTATGGCGACCAATATTCCGCCGCATAACTTGACTGAAGTTATCGATGGAACGTTAGCCAAAATAGAAAATCCGACTCTTACTTCGCAACAATTGATGCAATGGATTAAAGGTCCGGACTTCCCGCAAGGTGGCGTAATTCTTGGGACTGAAGGGATTGAGGAAGCGTATACCACCGGCCGTGGTTCCATTCCGGTGCGTGGTGAAGCTGTTATCGAGCAACTAGAAGGAAAAGGTGGGCGCCAATCGCGCACCGCTATCATTATTACGTCCCTACCATATATGGTGGGTCCGGAAGCCTTTACTCGCAAAGTTGCCGAGCTTGTTCGGGACGAAAAGCTGACTGGTATTAGTGACATCAACGATGAGACAAGCCGTGCAGGCTTGCGCGTTGTGATTGAACTTAAGCGCGATGCACAGCCGAATATTGTGCTCAATAATCTTTACAAGCAAACGCAGCTGCAGCAGTCGTTCCCCGTGAACACGCTCGCCTTGGTGCAAACCGAATCGCGTGGATTCCAACCAATGACGCTCAATTTGGCGGATCTACTCGACCACTTCATCGATCATCGTATCGACGTTGTTACCAGACGAACGCGTTATTTCTTGCGCAAAGCCGAAGAACGCGCCCACATTTTGGAAGGCTATTTAAAGGCGCTGGAGAATCTTGAGGAAGTAATCCGCATCATTCGCGCTGCTCAGTCGACAGAGGAAGCGCGCACCGGCTTAATGACCAAATTCAGCTTGAGCGAAGCCCAATCGAACGCAATTCTGGAAATGCAGTTGCGCAGATTGACAGGATTGGAAAGAGGCAAGACTGAGAAGGAATACAAAGAGACTCTCGAGAAGATCGCAGAATACAAACGAATCCTCGGAAGCCGCGACCTAGTTCTCGACATAATCAAGAGAGAATTGGTCGAGATCAAAGAGAAATACGGCAAGAAGGACGAACGACGCACGCGCATTGAAGCCTCAGCCGCTGAGAGTTTGTCTACCAAGGACCTGACTCCGAACGAACCAATGGCCGTTTTCATTACCAAACAAGGTTATTGCAAGCGCATTCCTTTGGATTCGTTCAAACGCCAACGTCGTAACACGCGTGGAGTGTCAGGCGTTAAAACCAAAGACGAGGACGATCTCGAGCACTTCTTTATTGCCAACATGCATGACCGTTTGCTTGTCTTTACAGACATGGGACAAGTTTATTCGCTTGAAGTTATGGATCTGCCTGAGGGGAGCCGCACTGCGCGCGGCTTAGCGATCATCAACTTGCTAAGCATCAAACAGGGCGAAAATATAACTGCCGTGATACCAGTTTCGACTTTCGATGAAGAGAGTTATCTCATCATGCTAACGAGAAGCGCCTACATCAAAAAGGTGCAGATGTCGGAGCTTGCAAATATCCGCAAGACAGGTATCATCGCCATCGCTTTGAATGACGACGACCAGTTAGGTTGGGTTCGCCCATCCAATGGCAAGGCTGACGTCATGATTGGCACCGGTGATGGTATGGCGATCCGATATAGCGAAGAAGAGTTGCGTCCGATGGGCCGCGCTGCGCGTGGCGTCAAGGCCATCACGCTTCGAGAAGGCGACAAGATCGTGGGATTCGACGTCATCCATCCTGGTGAAGAAGGATTCGTGCTGGTTGTAACCAACGACGGATTTGGAAAGCGAGTCAGCTTGGAAGAATTCAGGCAGCAAGGACGCGGCGGCATCGGGTTGATTTGTACCAAGTTCAAGAACGCTCAATCTCGCATGGCTGCATTGCGCGTAGTCAGGGCGGGTGAAGGTGTCATGATCGCAACCGCCAATGGTGTCATTGTCCGCCAGGAAGTGAACGAGATTAGTGTTCAAGGAAGAATGGCTACTGGTGTTCGAATTCAGCAGCTGGCCGATGATGACCAAGTGTCATCCGTTACTCCGATTGTTGAGCCAGAAGATACTTCGGGCGGGGACTCTGGCGGGAACGGCGGCACCGAAGCCTCAGAATAGCGGTTTCCTTGAACCGATCTCATGAAATATAATCTGGATGCGTCCGGTTGTAAAGCGTTGTGCTTTTATCTGTTTCTATTGATGGGCTGCTCTAACGTGTAGCGCACGAAGTTCCGGTCAACAAAGTAAACCGATATCGGTTTACTTTGTTGACCTCAGTATTGGCTGAACTAACAATACAACAAGCTCAGCAGTATAAACCCAATAGTAATGCGGGTTTGATGTCTGAATATTTTGCTCGCTTAAAGAAATCAGGCGCTCTTAAGGCAGTCTTCAACCGAGATACCATTTTGGCGACACTTAGAGAAGCACCAATTTACTGCCAGTTGTTGCGCTAAGGCGAAGTTCTCAGACGAATGGCGATCGGCAAAAACCTTAGCCAACAATTGCTCTAATTCAGCCTGATAGGAACTGAGTTCTTTCGGTAGCCGCAACTTCCAGCTGCTGTCATCTTGATACAAAATTTGGAGAAAGAACTCTTCTGGCGAAATGTTCTGGCTCGAAGAGCTTTTGGAGTCGGCTTGCACTGCGGTAATCATCGTACGGGGTCCTCGGTCATTTAACGCGACAACCATATGAAACTAGGGTCATCTACACGTATCATATGTTTACACTGCTAAATGCACAATAGGTAATTCGAGCGAAACACACTCTCGAACCGGCTTTCAATGGGAGTTTTACGGGGAGGATTAGAATTGACCTCAAAATATGGTCCAAATCTAAAGGCATTGTAGAGCCTAAATCGGTCTGCGGAGTTCGAACTCGGTTAAATGCACAGCTTTGGCGCTAATTAATTGTTAAGCCGGTACTTCATGCAGGCTTTTGGGCAAAACGGCCCTACTAGGCATCTATCCCGATGTCTATGCCCGATGTCTATGCCTTGGATGCCCTGCTTATTTCCTGAACGAGGAAGAGGACACCCGATGAACGAAACGTCCACTGATAAACCAGACCCGTCTGATCGCTTTGATTTCCCTGACCGCCCTGACCGCCCCGACCGTCCCGACCGCCCCGACCGTCCTGACCCCCTCGAACATCTTGATCCCGCTGAACATCCAGCGTGCCTCAAAACACACGTTAGTTCGGATGTGGAGGCGCGAACTACGCAACTACAGCAAGGATCAGACGAAGACGGGAAAAACAAGAGTTCTCCTCGCGAACTTACTCAGTCACAGCTTCTCGGGGAGCTGAACGTTTTGCATGTACGCCGGGTCGTGGCGGGCAATCCAAATACTCCGCGCCAGGTCCTTCTGCGATTATCAGAAGACAAGTCGGTGCTGATACGGTCTGCTGTTGCGGCGAACCCGAAGACCCCAATTGAGCTTCTGCGAGTGCTTTCTGACGACCAAAGCAGTGAGGTCCGCCTGGCTGTGGCTGAGAACAATAACGCACCCTGGGATTTGTTGCTTAAGGTCGCTGGCGATACTGATGCGGACGTGCGTTTTGGGATGGCCGAAAATCCATATATGCCTGAAGATATACTCCTTTCTTTGCTTCAGGATGAGAATCCATTTGTTGCATGGCGAGCGCTGAAGACACTAGATATGTTGAATCCAGATGCTCGCATCAAATTGCACATCCGATTGCAACACGCGTCCAGCGAGTCGGATCATCGAGAAATGCTTAAGCAAGAGCCGTAGGAGATCCTAGCGAACGAACGACACGCACAAGAGAAAACACGCACAAGCGCAAAAACGACTGCAGGATTCAAAAAAATCAAAAGAAACAAAAACGAGAATGCAATAGGCACTCTCGTTTGAACTTTTGTCTTGCGAAATGGCAGGCGTGCATTGCTGCTTGCTGCAATCTCCGTCATCGCCGTTGCTGTGAAGACCTACTACTCAGCGTTAGCGAGAAGGTTCTTCTTCGCGCAGCACATAGCCCTCGCCGCGGACTGTTTGAATCAGGCGCTTTGTGTTGCCGTCCTCAAGCTTGGAACGCAAATATCGGATGTACACTTCAATGACGTTTGATTCGCCTATGAAGTCGTAGCCCCAAACTTTGTCGAAGATAAACTCGCGGGACAACACTTGCTCCGGATACTGCATGAACAGTCTGAGCAGATCGAACTCTTTTGCTCTCAAATCGAGTTGGCGCTCGCCACGCTTAACGACGCGGTTGAGTTGGTCCATCCAGAGGTCGGCATAAGTAAGGATGCCTTCTTGCGGCTTGCGGCGCATGACTGCTCTGATACGAGCGAGAAGCTCTTCTGTAGCGAAAGGCTTGGTGAGGTAGTCGTCGGCACCACTGTCGAGACCGGATACTCTGTCGCCAACTCCGTCTTTTGCCGTCAACATAATGACCGGCACTTTCGACATTGTGCGGAGTCTCTTACAAACTTCAACGCCGTCGAGACCAGGGAGCATCACGTCCAAAAGAACGAGGTCCGGTTGGTCTTTCTTGAATAGGTCAAGCCCCTGATTTCCCTCATGAGCCACCGAAACCTGATAACCCTCATATCCGAGTTCAAGTTCGATTAGACGAGCGATGTTGACATCGTCTTCGATAATCAGGATTTTCAAGCAAGTCACCTCACATCCTACTGCCACAGTTAATATTAACCCCCGTTCAATATGGCACGTTCTAATGTTTTTGTCTAACGCTTTGAATTTGTAACATCACGTCTTTGAAAACAGTGCCAAACCCGGATACCAAGGCCGGTTAGGATGAATCGCCTCCCCCGCGCCTGGATATTTCAAAAATTTACCAGATTGGACAGCACTCAGAAAAGAGCTACAACCCCAATTAGTCCAGAATTTCCAATTTCTATCAGATTTGGTGGCAGAACCTGGTTGGCAATAGAGTCATAATAGATGGGAGCCGGAGTGTTCTGAAACGGGCATAATTGTGGTCTGGCAGCCGTGCCAGGCTCTGGCACAGACCTAGTGAATGCAGCCCCCGTCAAACGACTCGACCGTGCCTGAATTGTCGCCGCAGCCTGGGCGCACAATCTTTCCTTTGCACTCAAAAGCGATGGCCCGCCTGGCGCAGAAGACGGCAGTGGCGATCGCTTGGCTGTTGATAACGCCTGATGCTGTCGCACTGCTGCCAAGCAGTCCGGATTTCATGAGTTGGTTCATCCGCCTGCTCGGGCTCTGGATTTCAGCGCTAGTGCTCTGGTATGTTGGTTTCCTGGGCATTCTTCAGTTGGTTCGGTTGGCTGGAGAAGGCGTCTCCACTGATAAAGACGGGATTCGACTCTGGCGCTTCGCCAAACCTATCCCCTGGGAACGTATAGAAGCCGTAGCTATTGAACCCCAGGAAGCTTTCTCGCGTCTTTTTTCACTCAATCCCACGGCTTACCGCCTGATCGTCTTTGAGCGCCCGCATAAGGCGCTGAGATTTTTCAGTAGCAGGTTGGTGCCACACAACATTCCGTCCTTTCTATTCGCTCCCGAACAATTCAGCTCCTTGTGCCGCACGATCTCTGCTCAGGCGATGCAGACGGTGCCGCAGGAGCAGAATGTGCTTCTTGTTCGTCCTATCTCCTTGAACCGGTTGCGCTTGATGTACAACATGATGACCGGGCAGCGGTTTCTCCTCACCTTGTTGGTGGCGTTTGGCATGGTCTCATTGCTTGGACGCAAAGCCTTCGTCAACTATTCCTATAACTATGGCAATCGTTATCTCTCAGAGCACAGGTATTACGAAGCCATGGAGCGTTACAAGATGGCGCTGGCGTTGGATCCGCCATTTGCCGCCGGATGGTACAACCAGGCGATTGCTGAATATAATCTTGGCGATTTCGCCGATGCAGAGAAACACTGGAGGAAGGCGCTTCTCTATAAGCCCGACTACGTAGAAGCCAAGGTTAGCTTGGCGCATATGTTCATTCAAGAACGCAAATTCAAGCAAGCGCAGGATCTTCTCGACAGTGCTCTTAACCTGGCTACGCTCGATCCTTTTGCGCTAGTTAATCGTGCCGACCTTAACTTACACCTGGGACTCTACGCCGCCGCTTTGAGCGATGCACGCGCTGCCCTGGCGCAAGACGAGCGCAATCCAGCCCTTCGTTATATGGCGACTTGTTTGGCAGCCGAGGCGAAGCTCAGGTTGGGCAGTGCATCTGAAGCGCTTAAGCTTTTGTCGACGCTAGGGCCGGCCTCTTCGACGGACTATCATCACGATGAGAACGTTGCATTTCGTTTGTCAGTGGAAAGTCTTTGTCTATCGGCTCTTGGACAAAACAAGAAAGCCGTGGCCCTGGGGGAGGATGCCCTGCGCCGCTCGCCGAAAAGTGCACATGCCCTGTTTGGATTGATCGATATTTACTTTGCAGAAGGAGAGCTGCAGGCGGTGCCAAAGCTTTTGTTAATGGCCAAGGAGAATTTTCCGGAGAGTCCTTACACTTACATAAAGCAATGCCAGCTCGCTCTGCATGATAAAGACATGCATCTGGCGCGGACCACTTATGCTCATTTGAAGACGATGCTAAATCAAGACGCTGACTCGTTTGCTCAGACCGCTCAGCTTGCGCAGGCACTGGGCGAGACCGAGCAAGCTGTAGCGCTTGCAAAATGCTCACTTGCCATCGATCCCTCAAGCCGACCGGCGCAACTAATTCTTTCGAGTTTGCGACCGCAGTCATGTCCTGTCACTCATAGTGGACTTTAGAACTTCCGAATAAACGATTCCAGGAAACTGTTAATTGACTTTTTCTTGATACTTTCTTGATATTACTTGTCTTAAGCAGGATAATCCCACTTCGCCGCTAAGGCCTTACACTGGTATCTGCAAAGAGTTTTTTAAAGGCACCTTATAAAAAAATGACAGTTGAAGTAGTCCCCTATGCTGAACCGAAGAACACACAGAGCACAGGTGGGACATTCATCCAGGCGGTACGGCGGTTTATCTTTGGCAATCCGTTATCGAGCAGCCAGAGCGACGAGGTCCTTTTACCAAAAACATTAGCGTTACCTATCTTTTCTTCCGACGCCATTTCGTCTGTGGCGTATGCCACACAGCAAATCGTCTTAGCCCTTGGCGCCGCTGGCCTTTGGGTGGCGACCGAACGCGAGCACTACGCTCAATATACGCTCGGTATATCGACTTTGATTGTGGCGTTGCTTGGTGTCGTTGTTTGTTCTTATTGGCAAGTCATCGTCGCTTATCCCGAGGGTGGCGGATCATATGCAGTGTCTAAGCGAAACCTTGGCACTATCTCGGGTCTGGTGGCAGCCGGGGCGCTTTTGATCGACTACGTTCTCACTGTTTCTGTGTCAATTGCGTCTGGGGTTCAGAACTTGAGGGATGTGCCGACTTTCGAATTCATGCACATCAAAGAACACCTAGTGATGTATTGCATCGTCTTCATTGCGCTCCTGACTATTGCCAACCTACGTGGATTGAAGGAGTCCGGGACGCTCTTTGCGATGCCTACTTATTTCTTTATTTTGGCTTGCTATCTGATGATCGGATTTGGATTTTTTGGACCGACGTTGGGGTGGCATTTTCAAGAACAATATGCGAATCAGACTGTGCCAAATAATCTGGGAATGGACGGATACACGACCCAAGTTTTCAGCATAACTGTTCTTTTCAGAGCTTTTGCCAACGGATGTTCGGCAATGACTGGAACTGAGGCCGTCAGCAATGGAGTTCCTGCATTTAAAGAGCCAAAATCTCGCAATGCTTGTTTGACCTTGGTTCTGATGGGTCTTGTACTAGGCTCTATCTTTCTGGGAATTTCCTGGTTGGCCGTCAAGTTTCACGTGGTCTATTGGGAAGGTGCATCAGGAACTGCTCCAGCTGTAATAGACCAGTTGTCTGGAACAGTATTTGGCAAGACCGGACCATTCAGTTTCCTCTATCTGGGCACTCAGCTTTTCACCGCCTTGATTTTGGTGTTGGCTGCCAATACAAGTTTTGCGGGCTTTCCCCGACTGGCATCACTTTTAGCTCGTGACGGGTTTATGCCTCGGCAGTTGTCCAGTCTTGGCGACAAGCTTGTGTTCAATAACGGAATCATTCTTCTAGGTATTGTTTCGGCACTCTTGATCGCACTAAAAAAGGGCAGTGTTGATGCCTTGATTCCGCTGTATGCGATCGGAGTATTCGTGGCATTCACGCTCAGTCAAGCCGGCATGGTTAAGCACTGGATTGTCAGCAAAGAAAAAGGCTGGACCTGGCGGGCTGCCATTAATGGAGTCGGTGCTCTTGCCACTTTCTTAGTGTCCATTGATATCGCAACCGAGAAATTTATGGAAGGTGCTTGGGCTGTTGTGATCTTGCTTATCCTCTTGGTCTTGATGTTCTTGAAGGTTCACAAGCACTATGCTGACGTGGCACAACAACTGCGGTTGCGAGAATATGATCCATTTGTGGAACCGATGAAAAACATCGTCCTTGTGCTTGCTCAAGGCGTGAATGTGGGTACGATGCGCACTCTTGAGTTCGCGAGATCGTTGTCCCCTGATTGTATTGCGGTGCACGTCGAACTAGATCCGGAGAAGACCGCAGCTTTTAAGAAGCTCTGGGAAGAGATGGTGCCAAACGTCCAGCTTGCAATATTGGAGTCGCCTTATCGTTCTCTCTTGGCGCCGATTTTGCATTATTTAGACGTTGTTCATGAAGAGAAGCCCAATCAAAGAATCACCATTGTAATTGGAGAATTCGTACCGACCAAATGGTGGCACACGCTGCTTCATGGAAATACGGGATTGTTACTTAAGTTGGCGTTGCTAAATCGACGTGACGTTGTGGTGGCGAACGTTCGTTATTACTTAGAAGATGAGCCTGGTCGTAAACGAAAACCAGAAGTGCCAGCTGATGCAGCCACGTCAAAAGCGCCACTCACTACGTAGACACCAATTCAAAAAATGGTGCGCACCGGGGTCCGCTGACAGAGTTAAACCGATATCGGTTTAACTCTGTCACCAGCACTCAATTTGAGATGCCATTGTCAGATTCTAAGCCAAACTTCTCACATTTGAACTTTTCCACTACTTCTTACGTACTACTAAGTAGATAGAAAAAGTTTTTTGGCGGGGCTTTGAAAGTGTTCAGAAGATCTTCTTCGAAAAAGACGCGCGCAACCGCAGATTCTGCCAAGGAGTTTGCCGAGCAATCCACTGAGCTTGAGAGACTTTTGAAGCAGTTTAAATCGCAATTTGGCACTGAGGAAGATTGTTGGATTGAGTTGGCCAGGATAGCTTCGCGATACTCTTTGTTTCTTTGTAGAAGCTGCGGGTCTGAGTCGTTTGAGCATGGCAATGGAAGACACATTATCTGTTCTGGATGCTTTCGCATGCACTCGATTACGGTTGGTACCTTACTAGAGCGCTGCAGAAGAGCAGAGCCTTGGATGATGGCTATTTGGCTTACCGAACGGGGCGTTCCGCTCTCGAGCGTTTGTCTGCACGAGATTGCAGCCATTGCGCAATCCAGTGCACTCAATATTCTTAGAAAAATAAGAGTTGTTGTACAGAGCGAAATGGAGGACGGCGCCATTCTAATGCCATCTAGCGAATTTACATCAATCATGAATCGGCGCTCTTTGGAAACCCCATCTCGTATGCACCCCAGAACAGAAGAGGAAGAATATACAAAAGAACGTGCGACCGACGAACCAGAAGTTGACAGTGCTGCAAACAGCAATTCATGTTCAAAAGATCCATTAGAAACAGTGCTTCAGTTTATGCCAGCAATACTTCATGACAAAGTGAGGCTAGTGTGGATGAAACTTGAGGAAGGTCCGATGTTCTTCGACGACTTGGTGGAGGCGCTCGGTCTTTCTGTGCCCGAGCTAAATTCGATAATGGGAGCATTCGAAATTGACGGCTTGATCGAAAGGCTTGGCGGCAACAGATTTGTGCGTCCAGACTGTTTCGATGCGCGAACTTTCCAACGAGATAATTGTGCCAGAGCAACCAGCCAATATCGGGACGGATTTGAGGGGCAGCATGTGCTGACAGGCAACGACTCAAAGCGTGTCAACGGCCACCCCATCAAAAACGACCGCCCAGGATGCGAACAACGGCGAGGCGGTCCACAGTCTCTTTTGCACGATTCATATATCAACGACAGCCTGGATAAACTACGCACACGAGTAGTGAAATTCGTCGTGCACTTTTTCAATGGTGTTAGTCGGAAGTATCTGCAACTCTATCTAGCGGCATTTTGGTGTTTTGCAGATAAGTTGCTCGGTCGTGACGACTATATATTTCGTCTTTGTCTAACTTCACCGCCGCAACGTTACATGGATCTGCTGCAATACATTTCGCATTCACCCGTGAAGATAGCTACGGATTCAGTCAAATCAAGGTAACACGAATTTCATAACCACAATCGCTTGATAGTCAAACTAGCTAACTATGCAGCACGCTCCACTGGATTGGCTTCAAATTTATAACCCAAACCGTAGACGTTGGTTGTTAGTGATTTTCTGCCTTTTAAGTCGATTCTCTGGCGGAGCCTCTTAATATGACCGCGTACAGTGTCGTTAACAGGATGTCGTCACTTTCCCACAGCCGCTTGCATAGCTCGTCCTGGCTGAAGACTTTATTTGGATTGCGAAAGAAAAACTCTAGCACCTTATATTCTTGTGGAGACAAGTGAATTGATTTGCTTCCTCTCACAAGCTTGTGGCCCGCTGGTTCGAGCACCGCATCTTTCCAACGCCATGCCTGCGATTCGCGCGGACCTACTCTGCGCAGTAATGCTTCAATTCGCATCGTCAGTTCGCGCGGATGAAAAGGCTTGGTGATGTAGTCGTCGGCGCCTAGTTTAAACGCGCATTCTTTCGTGTTGATTGATCTCTTCGCACTGACCATGAGAATTGGAGCATTCCAGGCGCTTCGCGGTAGGCCGTGCACAAATCTAACCCATTTTTGCCCGGTAGCATGATATCTAGAATCAAGATTTCGTAGGCGTTTTTGTAAGCGACGATTTCATCCAGTGCTGCATCTCCATCGCTCAAGACCGTGACTTCATGCCCCGAGAGAACCAGACAGTCAGACATGCGCTCTGCCAGCTGTACTTCGTCTTCAACCCGAAGTATTTTTGCCATGTTTATTCGCCGCCACCAGAACCGCGTTTTTTCGAATTTTGAATGTCTTCAGCGCTGGCTACTTTAGCAATTAGATGGGTGCCTGTCTTCAATTCATCTGTCGCTTTCAATGCTACTGTTTCGCCTGCTTTCAAGTCTCCGTTTATTTCCACTTGGTCGCCCATAGAAAGCCCTCGTTGAATCTCTACGCGTTCACTTATATTGTCTTTGACTCGAATGACAAAGGTGCCTTTTAGGTCGGATTCGACAGCGGTTAAGGGAACGAAGAGCGTTTCATATGGACGTGTCACTTCCCAGCTGACTGTGGCAAACATGCCAGGCTCCAATTCGCCAGACGAGTTGTTGACGCTTAGCTCCACGGGCATCGTGCGCGTCGCGTTGTCGAGCGCATAAGCTGGTCGTGCCACTACTCCGTAGAATTTCTTGCCAACAAAAGCCGGAACTGTAAAGGCTATTTTCTCTCCCAATTTTGTCCCCGAAACTGAATCCTCTGGCACCGCAACTACGAGGCGCAAGACGTCTTTTTGTTGAATGCGGACCATTGGTTCGGCCGTGCGTCCGGCGTCCACAGCCACAATGCTTCCTTCATGGACGTTGCGTTCAGTGATCACACCGTCAAAAGGTGCTGTCAAAGTCAGGTAGTTGGTCATGTCCTTCAAAGACGCTAGGACCTGTTGTGCCGCTCTTACGTTGTGTCCTTCGGATATGACCAGGTCATGTGCTCCTGTCACTTCTTGTTTGATTGAGTCCACTCGAGCTCGATCCGATTCTACTGTTTTTGCTTGAATGTCGACTTCATTTTGTGCCACCGCACCCGGTGTCTGAGCCGCCGTCTGTAATCTTTGCAATGTTAACTGATCCGCGTCTAGCCTGGCTTTCGCTTCTACCAGTTTTGACTTGACCGAGTCCTCGCCCGCCTGCGCTCGACGATATGACGATTCAGTTGCCGCCAACTTGGCAGCACCTTCTTTCTCTTTTTCATCCAGCTCCGGGCAGAAGACAGTAATCATCTTCTGTCCTTTCTTGACGATAGAGCCGCGATCGACGCCAATCCATTTGACGAATCCTTCGACTTTGGCATGAACTGGCACGTTCTGATATGCTACAAGTTCGCCTGGCAGACTCAGCTCTTTCTCCAATTTCTCTTTTTTTATAGCGATAACCGGCACCGTTGGTAGTGCCTTGCTAAGGTGTTTGCCTGCTTCGTACTCCTTGCCTTCCTCAGATTTAGAACCGCTGCCGGCTCCTTCACCACCTGATTTCTGTGCGACCGGTGACGAAGCGTTCTTTGAAGCACCGTCAGAATCTGAACCAGGGTTGCTACATCCGGACACGAACAGTGTCCAGATGAGCATAGCTACCGACACCGCAGTCGCGGCCTTCGCGACTGTGGTTTCCGGAACTCCCGGAACTCCCGGAACTCCCGGAACTCCCGAAACTCCCGAAACTCCCGAAACTCCCGCCGCTTCCTTCGCTACCGTCGTTCCGGTAATTTCCTTGAAAATGTTTGCCCGCGTTCTGTTCGCTTTCACCGCCTGTTTACTCCCATGTAGAATGCGTGGTGTGTTCGTTGTTGTGAGCTGAGCTGGCACTTTGTTCATCATCTTCAGGATTGTCTTCAGGCAAAAGCGATGCACCTTTGTGAGAGGCCTTACGCTGAACGATGGCGTACACCAGTGGCAAAACTAGCAACACCGCGTTAGTTGAAACTATTAATCCGCCGATAACTGCGCGTCCTAGTGGTGCTGTCCTGTCGCCGCCCTCGCTCACTCCTAAGGCCATCGGAATCATACCGGCGATCATGGCGATACTTGTCATTAACACCGGTCTCAAGCGAGCTGCAGCCCCAGTAATTGCCGCTGATTTTGCCGAGATGCCGAGTGCCCGACGTTCTTCCGCAAACACCACAACCAGGATGCTGTTGGCGACGCCGACACCGACTGCCATGATCGCGCCCATGAAGGATTGTACATTGAGTGTCGTGTGCGTTAAGAACAGTGCGAGCAAAGCACCGAACAAAATTGTGGGCACCACTGAAACGATGATCGAAGCCAGTGCCAGTGATTGAAAGAACGATACCAGCAATATGAAGATGGCAACAACCGCGAAACAGACGCCGAGGCTGAAGGCGAAGAAAGTTTCGTTCATGGTTGGTACTTGACCGCGGATGGATACTTTTACACCACGAGGGGGCTTGCCCAATTTGTCGATGGTTTTTTGCACTGTAGCTGATGTGCCGCCAAGGTCATCGGTTTTGAGATTGGCAGAAATAGACAACGTGCGCCGCATGTTGTAATGGTCGAATTCACCGGGCATGGTGCCGAAATCGACAGTGGCAACGTCGCGGATGAATGGTCCAGCGAAGTTGCCTGTTTTAATCGGAATCGCACCCACAGCCTGGCTTGAGTTCAGCTCGCCTTGCGGGACTTGCACCTGCACCTGATATGCCAGCCCGCTCTTCGCATCTCTCCAATAGATCGGAGTGACAAATCGGCTGGAATATGTCGATGACACCAGAGCGTGTCCTACGTCTCGTACTGTGACACCGAGCTGTCCTGCGCGCACTCTGTCTACGTGCACGTCGACTGTTGGATAGTCTAGCGGTTGTACGATGCCGACATCGCGCAACGACGGCAAGGTCTTCAGTTCGTCCAGAAGTTTGGTGGCAAATGCAGTTACTTTTTTATAGTCTGGTCCGTCGACATCAACTTGAATTGGTGTGGCTGCACCAAAGTTCATGACTTTGTTGACGATATCCCCAGCTTCGAATGTGAATTGGCAATCGCTGAATTTTTCTGCGAACTGCTTGCGCAACTTCTCTTGTAGGTCTTTGATATTTACCTTCGCTTTCTCTTCGAAGGAGACGAGCATAATCGCTTCTTGTGGACCACTTGTCCACATGTACGCGTTTGCGATCGCGTAGGCGGGTGGTTGTGAGCCTACATAACTGATAGATACTTCGACGTTCTCCGGCCCAACGTCCTCGCCGATTGTGTTGAGGACCTCTTTTGTTATGTCCTCAGTTTTTTCAAAGCGTGTTCCTACAGGGGCTTTCAATCGCAGTTGGAATCCCTTTGGATTGCCGGCTGGGAAGATCTCTCTGCCTAAGGTCGGATAAATGAGGAACGAACTCATACACGCCAACAAGAACACAGAAATCACTACATAGCTCACCGAATTCAACCGAATCAAGAGACGCTGGTAACCGCTCCTTATCGCGCCCATGAGCCCGGTTTCAACTTCGCCGTGTGCTTGCTTTTTTGCTGGTCTGTTTTTGCCATGGACACCAGCACGGGCATCAGTGCTGTGACCACCTTCGGCATCGCCATGCGAGTGGGACTTGAGGAGCCAGGCACTCATCACCGGCACGAATGTGCCGGAAAGCAAATAAGACGCAAACATCGCTAAGCCGACCGCTAAGCTCAAGGGCACAAACAGCGATTTAGTCGGACCGACCATAAAAAAGGACGGTGTAAACACTGATACAACAGATAACATGGCAAGTAAGCGCGGCACCACCACTTCCAGTGATGCCTCGTAAATGGCTGCTAGCAAAGGTCTTCCCCGCCCAAGGTGGCTGTGGATGTTCTCGATCGTCACCGTCGCTTCATCAACGAGAATACCTACAGCCAATGAGAGACCGCTCAAGGTCATGAGGTTGATGGTCTGACCGCCAACCCAAAGTCCCACGACTGCTGCCAGCAGGGCAAATGGAATATTTAGCACCACGATCAGTGAACTGCGTGCGTCGCGTAAAAAGAGGAGCACAACTCCTCCAGTCAGGAGTGCGCCGATGCCTCCTTCCATGAGCAGCCCCAGCAGAGCCTCCGTCACATAAACAGATTGGTCAAACTCGAAGGCTACCTTAATATCTTCAGGTAGCAATGACTGCATGTATTTGATATTGCTTTTAATACCATCCACAACCGAAAGTGTGGATGCGCTAGCTTGCTTGGAGATGGCCATATAGACAGTTCGGCGCCCGTTAACGAGCGCGTAGCCTGTCAGGATATCTGTTGTGTCTTGAAATGACGCGATGTCCCGCAGATAGACAACTTGAGTGCCGGACTTCTTTTCCAGGGGAATGTTGCCCATGCTGTCGATGTTACGCACGACACTGTTGATGGACGCAATGCGCTGAACGTCGCCTGTGCGCACGATACCTGACGGCATGATCACATTATTGTCGTTGACCGCCTTGACAATGTCCTCGATGTTGAGGTGATATTCGGCAAGTTTTTTTGAATCGACGGTGATGACGATCGAGCGTTGATTGCCGCCAAACGGCGGCGGTGTCGAGACCCCTGGAGTAGTGGATACAACAGGCCTAACACGCGAGTAGACTAAGTCTTGAATTTCACCGAGATTCCTAGTTGGACTGGAGAAGACGAGGAATCCTACAGGCACGCTGCCTACGTCATAGCGAACGATAAACGGTGTCACTGTACCTGGTGGCATATATGCGCGGGAACGCTCTACCTGCGCCACCACCTGCGCCATGGCATCTGCCATGTCTGAGCCTGGCTGGAAGTAGACGTCCATGATCGATGCGCTCTGAATCGAGCGCGAAGATACGTGGTCGACACCGCTGATGTAAAAGAAGTGTTGTTCGTAGAATGTCACCATGTACCCTTCCATCTGCGAAGGGTCCATGCCACCGTAAGGCTGAATGACTGTCACACGCGGCAGGTCGATGCTCGGGAAGATGTCGACCTTCATTCGCGTGATCGCCAACACCGCAAAGAGAATGGTCGCCACCACCATCATCATTATGGTGATTGGTCGTCCCATTGCTAGCCGGATTAGCCACATAGTTACATTCCTTTTTGTGCTGGTTGTCCAGTTTTTTGTACTTTGTCTGACTCTGCCAGTAGTGGCTTCAAGTCACCATGAACAGAAGCTACTGATAGTAATGCTCTCCAAACTCCGACGTGCGCTATTGCTTCCTGTACGCGCGATTGAGCAAGTGTTTCGTTTGCTTGTGCAACTTGTGCGACTGAACCGAGTCCGGTTCGATACCGCGCCTCGGCTTGCTGCGTAGCTATGATTGCCGATTGCACCTGCACCGGCATATTCTCGGCTAGAGCTACTGCCGCTTTCACCTTCGCTCGTGATTGCATGTCTTCGGTTCGCAGTGTCTGCAAAACTAGCTCATTCTCTTGCTGGTGCTGGTACACTCGCTCATCTTGAATGTGTTTTTCTTGCTTCAGCCTGAATATGTCGAGAAAGTTCCAGTTGACGATCATCGCAATTTGATAGTTTGGAATCACTGGCAGCACGCCTGATACGTTTGCGCTCTGGCTTTGTCCTCCAATGGATTTACTGAGACCAGAACTTCGCAAATTGAAGCCAGCAAGAAAATGGAAGACTGGATAGTACTCTTTGTCCAAGATCTTGCGTTGCGCCACAGACGAGAGCAAAGTGGCTTTCGCTGCCTGCAAAATTGGCACATTGGCAAACACAGGGTCTGCTCTTTGTAGATCGGCTGGCTCTGCCGTGTAGGTAATTCCTTCTGCGTTAATGTCTATAGTTTTGCCACCAAGACCCATGGCGTTGGCTAAGTTCGCGAACGCTAATTCACGTGACAAGCGAGCGCGTATGAGATCGTTTTGAGCATTGGCCGATTGTGCTAGTGCAAGCGACTCGTCAGCGCCTGGCTTAAGCGACGACGACACTTGCGCGTGCACCACTTTCCTAAATTGCTCAAATGATTCGACGTTCTGTTCGGCGGCTTTAACTTGTTCTACTGCGATGACAGCATCCAGGAATGCGTTCGCCGCAACTAAGCCAACGTCGAGTGCAGTCGATGAATATTGTGCTTGGGCTAATGTTGCCAAGCATTTCGCCATATTGATTCGGGCTTTGTGCAAGCCAAAATCAAGCGGCGACCAATCAAGACTGAAACCACCGGCGGTGAAAAAGTAAGGTTTCATGGTGGTGTCATTGGTTGCAGGACCTGATATGGCAGGAAAAACGGGGCTGCCAAAAAATACCTGTGTAAGCTTGTTATGGCTTGCCAGTATTTCCTGATACTGGAACAGCGATTCCGGCATGTACTCGTTCAACTTTTGCACCGTCACATTACGTTGGGCCGCTCGAACCTGTGAAAGTCCTTTTAAAACGTTTGGATAATGTTCCTGTGCGTATTCAACAGCACCGCGTAGGGTGAACGGTTTTGTGATCACAGACTGTTCGATGCGGGGACGCAGATAGATCGCGGCTGGCTTGTCCTTGGAATCTTTTCCGCTGCTTGGCTCGCCCGCTGGCGGTGCGGTAAGCAAGGGGATGGCCGAGGGCTGAGCGTGAGTCGAAGCGGGACTGAATGCTGGTGTCGGTGTAGTCGGTGACGAGGAATTTGGCGATGGTGCGCCTGGTGATTCAGGCATAATGTTGGTTGGTTGTGCAAGATTCTCTCGAGCTGCCGGTTCACCCAACCCACTCAAGCCAGCGTCGTCAGCGAAACATGCTTCAGTTCCGCACAGAAGAAGCAAAATAAAGGCAATTACAAACCGGACTGGCTTCAACGTGTGTAATCTCTAGGCTTCCCGTGACGAGTTGCAATCGAACAAGTGTTCGCTGAACTAAAGCGGGATTCGCTGCCGAGCTTATCCAAGTTTCCAATGGCGTAGCCTGCGCTCGCTGGCAGTTTATTTACTCTACTTCCTTATGCAATTCCTTTTGTGCACTAATCGTGCAAAAAGAGTTGAAAACTACATGCGAGAATAACCTCGAAAAACCTGGATAAACGGCGATTCTTGCGTTTCTTGAAATGCTTCCTATACAGAAAACAGAGTGTAAATTTTTGACTGAAATTCTCGAATTATCTCGGAGCAGGGCTTTTTGTGCCTTATTTTGCAACCTCGTGTTTAGGGAGCTGCTCAATGTTTGGGAAATTAACTCAAGCTCAGCGACGTTCGACAAGTGCACGACTCTGGCTACAGTCCGCAGTTCTGAATCGGTCGAAGCAAAAATCAAAGCGCTGCAAAATTCAAAGGTGATGCAAAAATCTAAGTGCTGCAAGGATCTATGGTCGCGAATTGCACCACGCGCGGTGTTGGGCTAGATGATGCGGCGCGCAAAATTTAGGACACAAAAAATGCATCACCTAAAACAACGCATCACCTAAAGAACGCACGCCTAAAGAACGCACACCGTAATTTCGCTTAAAAACTTAGAGCAAGTTATTCGAAGTCGCCCAGTCGATTTCAGCTCTCAATGCTGACTTCAGCTCCACGCGCGGCTGAAATCCGGTATCCTTTACCAATTTATCCACCGAACAGGTCGTCGTCGTTGTCAACTTTGCCAGTTGGTCGGAGTTGATTGGGGCGTTGTCCTTCATGAATATTTCGGCTGCTTTAACGCCGAACTTGAGCAGCCCTGTTGGAACTGACTGGATCTTTCTCGGCATGCCGAGGGTTTCTGCGATGTCTTCCGTGAGGTCCTTAACCGAGATAGGGGTCGGATTTGCCAGATTGAAGACATGGTAGCCAGGCGGTAGGCGGTCCATGCAGAGCGAGATCGCATGGGCTAGGTCTTTTGAATAAATGACGCTCTTGCTGGCAGACGCATTGCCGACATGTTTGTATTTGTTTTGCTTGATGCTCTTGATTAAGTTCAGAACGTTGCCACGGTCGCCTTCGCCAAATACCAGCGACGGCCGTAAAACAATGATGCGCGGGATGCTCTGTTGTTGCATCATCAACCAGTGCTCGGATGCCATCTTTGACACCGCATATGGTGTCTTCCCTTGCAACGCCGCTTTTTCATCTACGAGTTCGAATGGACCTGTTCCGTAGACGGCCGATGAGCTCAAAAAGATAAATGTGTCGACGCCGTTTTGAGCAGAGGCTTCTGCCAGTGCTTGGGTCGCTCTAACATTTACCACTTCGTATTCTTGATAGGGCGCATCGGGTTTGTGCACGAGTCCGGCAGCATGAACGACTATATTACAGCCGCGCGTCAGATAAGCCATTTCGCGGTCGCCCATGCGCGTGAAATCGCCGTCTTCCAGTTGCACCTTCGTGAAGTCGATTTGGTCACCGACTTCAGCGCGGGCTGCCCGTTTGTCACGCACCTGCACCTTGAGGTCGCAGTTATTTCTTGCCATCAAGTTCTGGGTGACTGCGCGTCCAATTAGGCCATTGCCCCCAGTGATTAAAATGCGCTTTCGAACTCCGCTTCCCGTCATTTTCTCTAGTTGCCCGATCTTATTTGAGGTTTCCCGAACGTATCTCTAATTTATCCGAAGGAGAGGCTACCGCCATCTCCTTGGCAGCCGACCTGGCTGCAGCCGCTCGCAACCAATTCACTAATACAAAGATAGCAGCCCGCGACCAAATTGCAGCATACACCAGCAAGTTGAATGGGGCCCAGTATTTTTGCGCTAAGTGTTTTTTGTAAAAAACATGCATGCCTCTGTGTAAGTCTATGGTCGTCCCAATCGGGCGGAAACGGCTGGCAGCCCCGTGAATGTGATACACGACAGCTTTGGGATAGTAATTCACCGTCCACTTGGCTTGCTTAATCCGCCAGCACCAGTCGATGTCTTCTCCAAACATGAAGATGTCTTCATCGAGCAATCCGATCTTCTCGACAACGTCCCGTCTAACCATCATGCAAGAGCCCGAAAGAGCGTCCACTTCCATCTGCTCATCCGGGTCGGCGAAGCTGTAGTTGTAACGAGCGAACGTTTGATTGTTGGGGAAGAGTCGGCTCAGATAAGTGACACGAAAGAACGCTGCAGCAGGGTCAGGAAAAGCCCTTCTGCAAGCCAATTGCAGGCTACCGTCAAAATTTAGCACCTTAGGACCGACAGCGCCGCAGCCCGAGTTTGTGTCCATGAAGTCTGCCAGCTTTGAAATGGCACAGTCTTCGACCTTCGTGTCCGGGTTGAGAAGAAGAATATAAGGCGCCGTGCAAAGTGGTATCACTTGATTACAGCCTTTGGAGAACCCAGCGTTGAAATCGTTGGCAAGCACTTTCACCTCCGGAAAGTCGCGGGCCAACATAGCCACCGATTCATCGCCTGAATTATTGTCGACGACATGTATCTCAAAGCCGTCTCTTTTGGGGTCCAATGCGACAGAATTCAAGCACTCAGCGAGAAGCTTCGGCGTTTTCCAATTAACTATGACGATAGAAACCCGCGGCGCAGGCATGTTAGACCCCTGTCCTACTAAAGTGTTGCGATCGGGCGGAACCTACCGAACGATTTGCGCAATGTGCTGCTTATCTCCCCTACAGTGGCATAAACCTCAACTGCATTGCATATGTATGGGATTAGATTTTCGGTGCTGTTTGCTGCTTTCAATAAATTAGCCAGATGCTTATCGACCGCTGCCTGGTCTCTTCGTTTGCGCAACTCCGAAAGTTCTGCCTTTTGTTGATCCTCGAGTTTGGGGTCTACGCGCAACAAATCCATCTTTTCGTGCGCTTCGTCGATGAATTTATTGACACCGACAACGATAGTCTCTTTATCCTCGACGCTCTGATGGTAGCTATAGGCTGCATCTTGAATCTCTTTTTGAATGTAACCTGTTTCCACCGCTTTGATGGCACCACCAAGCTCTTCGATCTTTTTGAGATAAGTAAGTGCATCATCTTCAATCTTATCGGTGAGTGACTCTAGGTAGAATGAGCCACCAAAGGGATCTACCACGTCAGCGATGCCGGTCTCTCCGGCGATAATCTGTTGGGTTCGTAGAGCAGTTAGGGCAGAGGCTTCGCTTGGCAGTGACAATGCTTCGTCTTTTGAATTTGTATGCAATGATTGAGCTCCGCCCAAAACGGCAGCCATCGCTTCAATCGTAGTTCTTATGATGTTGTTATCCGGTTGCTGTTGTGTGAGGCTGGAGCCAGCGGTCTGCACGTGAAATCTCAGCATCATAGATTTCGGATTCTTAGCACCGAAGCGTTCTTTCATCAGGCGAGCCCATAGCCTGCGAGCAGCGCGAAATTTTGCTACTTCCTCGAAAAGATCCATCTGTGCGACAAAGAAGAAACTCAGTTGTGGTGCGATTGTGTCGACATCCAAGCCTCGTGACTTTGCCGCTTGCACATATTCGATTGCGTTGGCGAAGGTGAACGCGAGCTCTTGAACGGCTGTGGCACCGGCTTCTCGGATGTGGTAGCCGCTGATTGAAATAGTATTCCACTTGGGCAGTTCAGTGGCACAGAATTCGAAAATGTCAGTAATCAATCTCATTGATGAGGTCGGTGGAAAGATGTATGTATTGCGAGCTTCATATTCTTTCAATATGTCGTTTTGAATGGTGCCCTGTAGAACTTTCGGATCGACACCTTGTTTGATGCCGACTGCTCTGTACATAGCGAGCAATATTGAGCTTGTGCTGTTGATCGTCATCGACGTGGAAACCTTGCCCAGGTCGATCTCGGCGAAGAGTTTCTCCATGTCTTGCAAACTGTCGATTGCGACTCCCGTCTTGCCCACTTCTCCGTGCGCCATCGGATCATCGCTATCCAGACCCATTTGTGTTGGTAGATCGAAAGCGGTTGAGAGTCCGGTTTGTCCGTTAGCCAATAGATAGCGAAATCTTTTATTCGTTTCGACAGCTGTTCCGAAACCGGCATATTGCCTCATTGTCCAGCGGCGCGAGCGATACATGTCGGCGTAGATACCCCTGGTAAATGGATAGGAGCCAGGGGCACCAAGCTTGGTGCTGCTATCCCATTCCGCTAGATCATCAGGTCGATAGACAATTTTCGAGTCTGTCATTTTTGTTCTCCGGTTTTCGCCGTATTTTATCGTTTTCTTCAGTCTTCTTGAGTCTTCTTCAGTCGTCTTCAGTTTTCTACCGTCTTCTTCACGACCGTAAGTCGCTTGAACTGATACTCTGGATTTGCATTCAGCTGCCCTCTTCAAGGCGTAATCGATCTGATTGAGGATGTCTTCGATTGGCTCAATTCCGATTGAAAATCTGATCGTGGTGGCACTTATGCGCATCGACTTGCGCTGTTCCTCACTGAGAGATGCATGCGACATCGTTCCCGGCACGCTCACGCTGCTCGCTACAGCGCCCAGGCTGTGAGTTTTCTTGAACATAGGGTAGAGGTCACGCAGAAACTGCTGGATTTTCTCTTCTTCAATCTTGAGGTCAAACGTAACGATTCCTGACCCACCGCTCATCTGTTTTTTCGCTAACTCATATCGTGGATGCGATGGCAAAAACGGATAAACAACCGCGCTGACGAGCTCGTTTTTCTCCAGGTGCTGTGCTACGGCGAGAGCATTTTGGCAGTGCTTCTCCATGCGTATCGCGATGGTTCTCAACCCTTGAGCAATTCGTTCCGCCTCATCTGGCGCAAGATGCAGACCGATGGTTTTGCGCTGGAAGAACATACGCTCTCCCCAATCGTCTAGATTTGTACTTACGGCACCACCCATTGAGGAGGCATGTCCGTCGCTATATTTGGTGAGGCTAATTACTGAAAGATCAGCCCCAAGCGCAAGCGGCTTCTGCAACCAACTGGAGGCGAAGGAGTTATCTACCACGCTTATGGCGCCTGTGTTTTTTGCCGCTCTAGCCACTTTTGCGATATCGATGACCTTGAGCATTGGATTAGTCGGCGACTCCATCCATACTAGCTGCGGTTTTTCTCTTTCGATAACCCCAATGTTTTCGTCTTGCGCTAGGTCCGCGTAGACGACTCTAACGCCAAATTTCTCAAGTTCGTCGCGCCAAAGCCTAACTGTGCTTCCGTAAGTATTCTCCTCGGCTAAAATCAAGTCGCCGCTTTTGAGAGTCATGCAGATGGCGCTGATGGCGGCTATTCCACTGCCATAAGCGACAACGTGTTTCGCGCCTTCCAGTGCACTTATCTGGTTCTCCAAGATCTGGCAATAGCGGTGTCCTTGTCTGCCGTAGTCTTCATTTTTCTGGTCGTAACTTTCTTCCGTCAACTCGTCGACGTAAGGGAGTTGATATGTGCTCGTATGATGAAAACCACTGCCTGGATGTCCGATTTCGGGCTCGACCAAATTCTGACCGCAATGAATTACCGAACTATGTTCGGACAATTTAGGCGCATCTTTCGAATCTGGGTTGAGCCCTGGCACCGGAACGTGACCTTTATCGCAATTCAACCTGAGACCTAGGCCAGCACAGGTTCTGCACTTTCAATATGCTGGAGCGCAGCCATCAAGTCTTTGATCACATCGTCCGGATGCTCGATGCCGACCGCCAATCTGATACCACCTGGATCGATTCCCAACTTTACTTGTTCGTCAGCCGGATAAGCTGCGTGAGTCATGGAGCCAGGGTGTTCGATTAGAGTGCGAACTTGCCCGAGACTCACCGCCAATGTAATTGCGTAAGCGTTCTTAGCGATGTAGTCCATCATCTGCTCGCCTTTGCGCTTCGACTCTTCGGGGGTGCGTCCGCCGAGCGTAAAGTAGATGATGATACCGGGCGCGAAATTGCCGTCGTAGTCAATGAGATGGCGGCGCGCAATCTCTTTCTGCGGGAAAGAATCGAGTCCTGGATAACTCACGCGCTCAACCAATTTGTGCTTTTCGAGGAACTCGGCGATCTTTTGTGCGTTTGCTTGTTGGTGCGGGATACGCAAGGAGAGGGTGGACAAACCGTAGACCAAAATATGCCAGGCTGGTTGCGGAGACAATGTGCCACCAAAATCCTTGCGGAAAAGAATCAAGCGTTCTTGAAACTCTTGTCTTGTGATCACGGCACCACCCATGTCTGTGCCGAATCCACTCAGTCCTTTCGTTAAGCTGTGAACGACAACATCGACACCATGTTCAGCCGGACGTTGGCAAAACGGTGTAGAGAAAGTGTTATCCATTACCGAGATGATCTTGTCGTTTGCTGCGCGCTTTGCGTTTACCTTATTCAATTCTCCAATAATCGCTTGTGTATCAAGCAACTGTAGGGTCGGATTCACAGGCGACTCCAGGAAAATCAGGCGTGTCTTGTCATTGACGAAAGGCAGGAAGCTCTTCGGATCAGTCAAGTCGCAGAAGTGCACTTTAAATCCAAACTTCGGCAGCCAATTTACCATTAAGCTGTAGGTGCAGCCGTAGACTGTGCTGTGCGAAATGATCTCCGAACCTTGTTCGAGGTAGAAGCAGAGTGCTGCATGAATAGCTGCCATACCGGTAGCGAAAGTGACGGCGATATCGCATCCTTCGGCTGTTGCCAGTGCATCTTGCAGCATGTCGACGGTCGGTTCTCCCATGCGGTCGTAGACATAAATCGGACCACCTTCACCGGTGCGACCGATTTGACCGAAGCCTTTGGCACCACGACCTGCAGAGTCAAGGCGAAATGACGATGACGTTGTGATAGGCGGAATAACGTGGTGACTGTAGTCCCACTCTTCGGCTACCGATTTGCCGTAAATGAGCTTCGTCGGAATCGAATAATTACCGTCCTGCGATTTCTTCGATGTCATTGTGTAACTTCTCCTAATGTTGAGCGTCCTGCGGAGCCGTCTTTTCGCCTCCAGAAGGCGCAAGCTCACACTGTGCTTGCTGTTCGATGAACAGTGTTCATTATAATCGGGAGCCCCCTGAGAACGCTCGATTTAGCTGTCTTTTCTTCGCTTTTGCTTAAAGGTCGTCAAGTGAGTTGGCGAGTGTGCTTACAAGTGTGCTTATAGGTACTGGCTAAGTATTGTCCATGGACGCGCTTCGCACATGCTGTGTGCGCGTCCGCCCTCGCCGCGGACATGCAATTTACAGCTATGTCCACAACGAGGACATAGCGTGATCACGGTATGTCCTCGTGCCTTAGACGAGTTCTAGAGCTGAATCAAGAGGGCCTGCCACGGCTTTAATGTGAGTGCTTGCAGATTGATGGCTGTCGTTGTTCCTGTAACGTTGGATAGAATCACTTTGGACTTCGTGCCCGTAATTCTGTTCGCTTTGCGGTCCACAGCCGTTTTCGCATCTTTGCTGCTCATGTTCATCAAAACAAGGACTCGGTCTTTACCGCTCTTTCGAATGTAAGCGACAACGCTTTCATTATTTGCATTCACTGGTTCATATGATCCATGAAGAAGGGCTTGTCGTGTGCGTCTCAGCGTAATCAAATTCTCATAAAAGTGAAGGATTGAACTTTTGTCCCTCTGTTCATACTGCACATTGTGTGTTGGATAGTTCAAAGCAACTGGCAACCACGGGCGGTGCGGACTAAAACCAGCATTGAGCGAATCTGACCATTGCATAGGCGTACGTTCACCATCCCGACCTTTCTCTTTTGGCCAGCCGATTTTGCCAATCGGATCCTGGACATCCTCAACCCTGCGCGGGTCATAATTTTCCATGCCTATCTCTTCACCATAGTAGAGGAGCGGTGTTCCACGCGTCGTCAGCAAAAAAGTTGCAAGAAGTTTTGCAATACGGTCGTTATGCAGCCCGTCACCAAATTTGGTGAACTGTCGTGGACCATCGTGATTACTTAAAACATAAAGCGGCCATCCCTTGGCCGGATTGCGGTCCCATGCCAGGATCTGCTCCGAGAAATACTTTGCGTTCAATTTCCCAGAGTCGGTGAATGCAAAGTTCATCGGTAACTGTATTTCGTCGTCTTGGCCGAACATTGTGCTCAGGCGTTTTACATCGCCTCCTGTTTCACCAATCAGGACTCGGTCGCCTGGATATGAGTTCAAGACTTTGCGTAGATCTCTGAGAACGTCATGTACTTCAGGCAAGTCGGTGGTGTATTTGTGCTCTTGATACTTGTCGCCAAATGCATTTGTGCTCTCGAATTCCGGATTGTCTGGCATCTCCGGATTCTCGAACAATGTTCCGATTGCGTCAAGGCGAAATCCAGCTACACCTTTGTCCAGCCAGAAGCTCGCAATATCGAGCATTGCTTTTTCCACTTCCTTGTTCCTGTAATTGAGGTCCGGTTGTTCGGGATAGAAAAAGTGATAGTAGTACTGGTTAGTGGTTGGATCTAATTTCCACGCTGAGTGACCAAACACTGATGACCAGTTGTTTGGTGGACTACCATTTTTTCCGTCACGCCATATATACCAATCGCGCTTGGGGTTTGTCTTGGAAGATTTGGACTCTAAAAACCACTGGTGTTTGTCGCTTGTGTGGTTCATCACTAAGTCCATGATGATTCGAATGTTTCTCTTTTTCGCTTCTGCGACCAGGCGTTCGAAATCAGCCATTGTGCCATATTCTTTGGCGATCGCTCTGTAGTCCGAGATATCGTAGCCGAAGTCCACCTGCGGCGATGGGTAACAAGGCGTCAACCATATCGCGTCAATACCGAGCTTCTGAAGATAGTCGAGCTCTGATGTGATGCCGTTGAGGTCGCCAATCCCGTCACCATCTGAATCCTTAAAGCTGCGCGGATAAATCTCGTAAATAACGGCATGCTTCCACCAGGGATCAACCCCCGTGCACTTAGCGTTTACGACAAGACTGTTTGTCAGAGGGACCTTCTTGCCGGCCGCTGGCTTGCCGCTGTTCGACGTTGGCTTTGGCTTTGGCTTTGGCTTGACGGCCGCCTTCACTTCCGGCAATGCTGGTTGTTTGTCCGAAGCTGCCGCTCTAGTTGAATGACCCCCTATGCTGAGCCCGATCAAAACAGCGACTAAGTAATGGCTGAATCCGCGGCGAAATTCAGGAGCGAAATTCCTTTTCATTTTCAACTTTTACACCTATAGCTGCTGTCTCAAGTTCGAAGTTCATTAGTCTACTAAACCTTAAGCTCTGCCGTTTGGGATGAGCTGGTCATAAAAGTAAACCGATATCGGTTTACTTCCAGCGTCTGACAAAAAATAAAGCGATATCGGTTTACTTTGTCGACCTGACAAAATCCACCGATATCGTTAGCCCTTCGGACGAAAATTTTTGCGATTCAGTTTGGTCCACCCTTTGCTCTGATGTTCTGACCTCAGATCGGACCAATCAATCTATTTATTGAGTAATAGCTTATTGAGTAATAGCTTATTTAGTAATAGCGAGGAGCATCTCCGTAGGCAGCTCGGCGACCAGATTTGTGGATGATAGTTCCCGACAGACTAGTCTGCGCGGAGTTCGAGCCGCTGCCAACTTCTCCATGCGAGTAGTCTTTGTAGGTTGCAACCGGTCTAGCTTGAGCTGTTACGGCGGTTTCGGCGTTGTTGCGAAGGAGCTTACCGTTCAGGTCGGAGCGAGTAGTGGTGTTGGCGGCTGTGTGGACGACGTTCGGAAGAGCCACATGAATTGGCTTCACATAAGGCGTCTTTGTGTAGTGAGCTACTGGTTCTGCGGTTGTAGGCTGATTAGGATCTTGAATGCGTTTAACATCGAAACGATGATTCGAACCGGTGATAGGTTCCCAGTGCCAGTTGGCGAGATTGGGGTCGCGTTGGGTGAGTCCACGCTCCCAGCCAACCACACGGCTGGTGCTGGACTGTTCGGTAACTTCGTAACGCACACCTTGCGCCTGGCTTGGAGCTGCAACCACCAAGCAGGAGGCGAGAGCTAATAAAGAGGTGAGAATTGTGGAAACAAGGCGCATATTCGGTTCCTTTTACCTTTCTCAGGGGCGTTTGGTAAGTCGTTCGTATTTCTACGAAACATGGTCATATATTCGCGCTTGGCATGTGAAAACCACGTGAAACTCCTTGCCCTAAAGCCAAACGAGAAACTGTGATTTATCCGGACACAAAAAGCCAATATTGCCATGGGGGCAGTCTTTCAAGCAGTTAATGTCCTAGGGCTGCGCAAGGACAGAAAGTTTAAAAGCAACATTAAATGCAAGTCACGCCCGACAAAATTAGTTTTTCGAAGGAGAGCCTGCCTCCCCGGCTGGCAAGAGCTGCAAATCGCAGCCCGATTGTACCCTACAGGAATTCGCATAGAAGCTTTACGAATAGAGGACATTGACTTGTTTTGCGCCGCCGCCTGAGGCTACGATCAGCCTCTACTCAGTAGCGCGTTACAAGGGGTTCCTAAATGACTCAGACACAGACAATTGTCGACACGACTGTTTTAGCGGAAGTCGTGCATTGGATTAAATCACTCACCGATGTAGGTGTATCGCCGGACACCGCCGCGCAAGTCACCAGCCAATTTTTCCTCGCGGCTGTTGAACTAGCCGAAGAAGAAGAAGAAGAAGAAGGTTACTACGACGAGTAAGCCAAAGCGACTTCCTGGCGGTAAAATGCCAGAAAAGACACTGCGTGCCGACTTGGTTGCCTGTAAGGTAATGCAGGTCGGCTCGCTTTTACCTTTGGCTCTAATTCTGCCGATTCTCAGTGCTGGTCCGTTAGATGGTTCGCTAGCTGGTTCATTATTAGAAGGTTGCGGCGCTTCCATCGCGGCGGAGCCCGAACCTAGTACCAATTCCGAATCAAAAGCGGGCGTGGTATCTCTCAAGAACCATGATTACAAGGCTGCACAAGACATATTTGAAGATGAGGTCGAGAAGCATCCGGGTACGGCTTCTTGTCACATTGGGCTTGCAGAGGCCCTGAATGGACTCGGCAAATATGAACGGGCATTTGATGAATCCGGTCGCGCCCTAGCAATCGAGCCGAACAGTCGAGCGGCATTGAATGCAAGAGCAAGCGCTAATATTGGACTCCATAAGTTCAAAGATGCACAAAAGGATTGCGAAGCGGTTGTGGCTGTCGATCCTCGGAATGTCGATGCACTATGTCTGAAAGCGAAAGCTGAAGCGGGAACTGAAAGGTACCGCGAAGCGCTTGCCGATGTGAACAAAGCGCTTGGCGTGCAGCCCAAAAATGCTAGTGCTCTATCTGTGCGTGCGCGAATTTGTGTCGGATTAGAGCAATACGATCGCGCGATCGCTGATTGCAATAAAGCGATAGAGATCGATGCACGGCTGGCTGGTGCGTATCGCAGTCGAGGCCAGTCGTACAAAGCGCTCGGAAAGAAGAGCCTGGCGAACGCCGATTTCAAACGTGCCAAAGATTTGGGGTATCAAGAGTAGCGAGGTTCGCCAGTGTACAGGTCAACGCGCATCTTATCTATTGGTGCTCTGGTTGCAGTCATTACAGCCGCTGGCATTTTTCTCTCCGCTTGTGAGACACCACCCAGTCATACAACAGTGTCAAAAGTCAGTGATGGCCGCAGTCTTACTTCGCTCATCGCTGTCGATGGTTCGGCAACTATGATCGAACTCGTCAAAGTCTGGACGCAAGAGTTCAAAAAAACAAATCCGGATATTCCGTTTTCTATAACGCCTAACGATTCAGGCGGTGGCATTGCAGCATTGATTGAGCGCACTACTGATATTGGGCTCTCTTCGCGCGATTTGACCAAACAGGAGACTGACACCGCATCCACCAAAGGCGTGAATATCAAGAAATTTACTGTAGCGCGTGATGCGATCGCGTTCATCGTCAATCCTATTAATCCTATTGATTCAATGAAGCTCGACGACATAGAAGCTATCTACTCAGGCAAGACCTCGAACTGGAAAGAGTTAGGGGGAAAGCCAGGTGTCATCGACAAATTCACGCGAGGAAAGGATTCCGGCACATTCTCATATTTTCGTGACCATGTAATGCATGGAAAGGACCCGTGCGCATCAACAAAGTTGATACCAACAGTTGGGCAAACAATAGACAAGATTGCAACCGATCCAAATGGTATCGCCTTCGTTGGGTTGCATCATGCAATTGAAGCAAGTGGCAAGGTGAAGATCATCGGATTGAAACTACTCGATGGTTCGAAACCCGTTAAGCCATCAATCAGTGCGAGCATCGAAAACTATCCGTTGAGTCGTCCATTGTTGATTCTTGCAGACGAACACCCGAAAGACTCGACGAAAAGATTCATCGACTTTTGCCTCAGCGCCGAAGGCCAGAAGCTCGTTTCGGCGACCGGTTACATACCGATCAAGGACTAAGTCCATCTTTCATCTTTTGCTGCCTATTGCCGCCCATCGCAGCATATAGACGCTAATTGATGCCAATTGAAGCCAATTGATACCAATCGATACCAATTGATGCCAATCGAAGCCAATCGACGCCAATTGAAGCAATCGAAGCCCTTAAAACCGGCGCCTGCGAGCTCCCGCGAGTGTGCCCGCGCCAAAATCGTGCGGCTCTTTCAGCGCTATCTGGGGCGTGCTTGTTCGCTTGGCGCTGGTGCTGGCCGTTGACTCACTTCAAATGCCAGAATTCCAATCAAAAGCACCGTCACTGCAGCCAGCATGATCGCGAGAATGAACGAAAACGACCATGGAGACACACTGATGGACTTGGTCGTCAGTCTCTTTTCTGCGCGCCAGTGGTCGATACCAGCACATATTAATCCAAGCAGTCCGAGCGTCATCATCATCAATCCCAGGCTTGTTGGCGATTCTGGACCGGTGATCGGCATGTCACTCAGTTGCCCCGAGCGCGTAAGATGCGAAACAAATTTCGCCAGCGTAAATCCAAACCCGATGAAACCGAGCGATGTTCTTACCCACGCGAGCAGCGTACGGTCGAGTGCCAATGCCGTGCGCATTATCGCCAGCTCAGTTGCCAGCTCCGCTCCTGAAAGTTCGCTTATGTCCTTTTTCATATCGTTAAGCAACGCAACGGGAAATCCAGAGGTAAATACTTTACGACAATCGCCAGCGGTTGCATCACTACCAGCTGTTGTCAGGAGGGGGCGCCGGTCGCTGGGACCCTGCCTACAAGGCGGGCTTGAGCTGTCTGCTTATCCTGAAGGGATATACTATATTTCGGCACACAACCGATGTGTGCATCACTACGGCGTTTCAACAAGTTAGGTGTAAGTTGACTTCTTTTCTCGACGCGCTGAAGAAGAAGGTCCTCATCTTTGATGGGGCGATGGGCACGTCTATTCACTCCTACAGTCTAACTCTGGACGATTTCGCAGGACGTGAGAATTGTCCTGAAATATTGGTGGAAACCAAACCAGAGATTATTCAAGAGATTCACGAATCTTTTTTCAGGGCCGGTTGCGATGTCGTCGAAACTGACACATTTGGTGGCTCTCCTGTTGTTCTCGCTGAATTCGATTTGGCCGATCGTGCCTACGAGTTGAATCTAAAAGCAGCGAAATTGGCCAAAGAAGTTGCCGCCGACTATTCCCAAAACGGTCAACGGCGCTACGTGTCAGGTTCTATCGGGCCGACAACCAAACTGCCATCATTAGGGCACATATCCTTTGCGGACATGAACAGAGCCTACTATCAGCAAGTCGCTGGCTTGATCGATGGTGGCGTCGACGTGCTGCAGTTTGAGACTGGGCAGGATCTTTTGCAGGCCAAAGCGGCAATTATTGCTGTTCTGGACTATTGCAAAAAAATTGGACGACGGGTTCCTATCATCGCGCAAGTGACGATTGAGGCCCCCCCCCTGGGGACGATGCTTGTCGGTTCCGATATTACAGCCGCTCTTACGACTCTCAACTCTTTCCCTCTAGATGTTGTTGGTATCAATTGCGCGACCGGTCCACAGGAGATGTTGGACCCTGTTGCTTATCTGTGTCGCAACAGTCCGAAGATGGTTTCAGTCTTACCAAATGCCGGCCTGCCTGAGAATATCAACGACCAGACTGTCTACAAGTTGACCCCTGATGATCTTGCCAATGCCCTCAATCACTTTGCTCGCGATCTTGGAGTCAACATAATTGGTGGCTGTTGCGGAACCACCCCTGAGCACCTCAAACGCGTGGTTGAGGTTGTAGGTGAAGTCGAGCCTGTACGAAGAGAGATCGAATGGACTCCGTCCGTCGCTAGTATCTATACATCTGTGCCGACCAAGATCGAGCAGCCGCCGCTTATTGTCGGGGAGCGCACAAATACGAACGGTAGTCGAAAGTTCAAACAGCTTTTGCAGAAAGAAGATTGGGATGCGATGGTTGCCATGGCTCGAGATCAAGAACGCGAAGGCGCGCATGTTCTCGACTTGTGTACTGCCTATGTCGGACGCGATGAAGTACGCGACATGGATATTTTGGTCAAGAGGCTCAACACTGAGTTACAGGTGCCTCTTGTGCTCGATACAACTGAGTTGAATGTGCTGGAGTCATCACTGCAGTTGGTGGCGGGGAAGCCGATCGTCAATTCCATTAATTTGGAAGATGGCGAAGATAAGATGATGCAAAAAGTAAATCTAATCACCAGATTTGGTGCTGCTACTGTTGCGTTGACTATCGATGAAGGTGGCATGGCCCGCAAGGCCGACCATAAATTGGAAATCGCTAAGCGTATCTATGATCTGGCGACAGGTGCCGGTATGGCTCCCGAAGACCTCATCTTTGATGCTTTAACATTCACGCTTTCTACCGGAAATGATGACGATAGAAAGCTTGGACTCGAGACCCTCAATGGTATCAAACTAATAAAAGAGCATCTTCCGGGTGTTCGAACCATCCTTGGTGTCAGTAATATTTCGTTCGGTTTTGATCCTGGTATTCGGCAGATTCTCAATTCGGTCTTCTTGCACTACGCCGTTCAGTGTGGGCTGGATATGGCGATTGTCAACGCTCAGAAGATTCTTCCTCTTTATAAAATTGACGACGAAGAACAAGAATTACACCGCAAACTCATCTTCGATGAGCGAAGTGAGAGTTATGATCCGTTGTTTGTTCTGCTCGACTACTATAAGAGTAAAAGTGCGAATAGTGGTGGCATGCTCGAATCGAGCAAGCCGAAGAACATACAAGAAGTTCTGAAGCAGCGCATTATCGACGGCAATCGCGTCAACTTAGAAAGGGATTTGACCAAGGCTCTCGAAACCTTTCCACCCCTTATGATCATCAACGATATTTTGTTGGACGGGATGAAAGTTGTAGGGGATCTCTTTGGCTCAGGCAAAATGCAGCTGCCGTTTGTGCTGCAATCAGCTGAGACCATGAAGGCTGCTGTGGCTTTCCTTGAGCCGTTCATGGAAAAGACCGATGGCGCCAGCCGGGGCACTATGGTCCTCGCTACCGTCAAAGGAGATGTACACGACATAGGGAAGAATTTGGTCGACATTATTCTCACGAATAATGGTTACAAGGTTTGCAATCTTGGTATCAAACAGCCAATTGAAAATATCATTAGTGCAGCCAAAGAGAACAATGCCGATTGCATTGGTATGAGCGGTCTGCTGGTCAAATCGACTGTGATTATGAAAGAGAATCTCGACGTCCTCAATCAAAGAGGAATTAGCACGCCCGTGATCCTTGGTGGTGCAGCCTTGACGCGTCGTTATGTTGAAGAAGATTGCCGCCGCATCTATAAAGGAAATCTCTTCTACGCTCAAGATGCCTTCGACGATTTGAAAATTATGGAGGCGTTGGGCAAAGGTTCCGATTTGACACCATTCCTCCACTCCGGTCTTTCGCATGACGATATAGACGAATCCGATACCACATCCGAACCAGCAGCTGCATCGGTAGCGACATCCACAAATGCACCTACCACGTCGTCCGCACCCATCATGTTGCCCGCGCCCGCTACGTTGCCCGCGCCCGCTACGTTGCCCGCGCCTGCTACGTCGTCCGCACCCGCTACGTCATCCGCACCCGCTACGTCATCCGCACCCGCTTCGTCGCTGACTCCGACACTGCTGCCTACCAGCGCGCCTATAAGCAAGAATGGTGACAATAAAAACACCTCTTCACCTCAAGCTCCAGCGGTTGTGAAGCGGTCAGATGTTGCGCGTGGTGTTGAAATCCCGGAGCCACCGTTTTGGGGTAGCAAGGTAGTCGAAGACGTTCCTCTGTCTGAAGTTTTTCAATATGTCAACGAAGAAGTTCTCATTCGCGGGCAGTGGCGTGTTCGCCAGGGCTCCATGTCCAAGGCCGAGTATGCAAGATTGATAAACACTAACGTGCGCCCGGCTCTCGAAGAGCTGCATCAAAAATGCATCGAGCAAAAGCTGCTCACGCCGCGAGTAGTTTACGGTTATTTTCCCTGCCAATCATCCGGCAACAGACTCATCGTCTATAGAGAAGACATGAAGACCGAATGGCTGCACTTCGATTTCCCGCGTCAAACTCACGGACGCCATCTCTGCATCTCCGACTTCTTCGCTTCAGTCGACGAAGGGCGCATGGATGTATTGCCGGCACAAATAGTGACCATGGGCGGGAAGGCTACCGACCATGCGCAAAGCCTTTTCGCTGCAGATAAGTACACTGAGTATCTCTATTTCCATGGGCTAGCAGTAGAAAGTGCTGAAGGTTTGGCAGAGGTGATGCACAAACGGATTCGCGCTGAACTAGGATTCTCGCAATATGATGCTGGCGACCGTCGCAAGCTATTCCAACAAGGATATCGTGGTACCAGATACAGTTTTGGCTATCCGGCTTGTCCAAATTTGGAGGACCAGAAGCTGCTGTTCGCGATGCTCGATCCTGAGCGGATCGGGGTGTCACTAACAGAAGAGGTAGAGTTAGTGCCGGAACAAAGTACATCAGCGATAGTCGTAGTTCATCCGGAAGCTAAGTATTTTAATGTAAACAAGCCAGGCTTGCGTGTTGATACAAGTGATCCTGTTGCATCTTGATTGTTCGGTGTTTGGTATTATTCGTGAGGCAGCCAAAAATAGAGGTGACCGTGAGCTCAGTTCAAAACCAAGCGGATCCGACTACGAGGAGCATCGATCCGGAAATCCAGAAGCGATACACCTTTGCCAAAAGTCTCATTCTGGAGGCCGGCGCCATTGCTAACGGTTATTTCTCTCAAGTCTCGAGTTTGACAGTTCATTCGAAAGGCTGCCACGACCTCGTCAGTGAAGCCGACATTAATACTGAACGATTTATCAAACAGCGTTTAGCCGATGCCTTCCCTCAGGATTCGTTCTTTGGTGAAGAGTCTGGCTTAGCCGAACTCGACGGTGCTATTGGAGTTTGGGTCGTGGATCCAATCGATGGCACGCAACCTTTTTTAAGTGGCCTGCCTAACTGGTGCATCTCTATTGCTTGCGTGGTAAACGGTGTTCTCCAGTTTGGGCTCATTTTCAGCCCACCCACCAACGAACTCTTTGCCGGCGGCAAAGAAATTCCCGCTACTGTTAATGGCAGTCCGTTGACGCCGCACCAAGGAACGACTTTGTCTTCGGGGCTTGTCAGCGTCGGATTCTCGCCTCGTTCACCACGCCAATTTCTCTTCAGCGCAATGGAGAAGTTGCTTGATCGCGGTGGCATGTTCTTCAGAAACGGATCTGGTGCCTTATCTTTGGCCTATGTTGCCGCCGGTCGATTACTCGGACACGTTGAGCCGCACATGCATTCCTGGGATTGCCTGGCAGCAATTGCAATCATCGAGGCGGCGGGTGGGCGAGTCAATAACTATCTAACCGGCGATGCCCTGCTCAAGGGCAACAAAGTAATTGCGGGCACACCGGCAGTTTACGAGGAGTTAGAGTGGCTCCTCGGTGATAACTAGACTGAGAGATAGCACTAACGGATAGCAGCTAAAGATTTCCAAAGACTTCTAAAGACTGCTAAAGACTGCTAAAGACTGCAGTTGATTTTGCAAAGAGTTATGGCCAGGTCAGTACGATTCTGACGTCGTTGCCGCCCTTCTCGGCTGCGAAGCGCAGTCCGGCGAGTTTGCTCTGAACTTTTTTCGCTGCATCGGCAACATAAGAATCTTTGTCGTTCTTTAAAATGTCCAAGATCTCTTCCGGCAGATTGCAATTCCGTGTCAACTTTATTTTGACGTTCGGATCCGAATCCCTGGCCAGGAGCCAGAGAACCTCGGCCGGTGTATTCCCATTCTCAGCCACTGCTTCCCGAATCTTACCGTTTGCATGATTCGAAAGTTCTTTCAAACGGCGTCCAGGAGTAGCGGGTTTGCCTGCGATCATAAGCAGGAATTCTTCGTCACCGTGCAACTCTTGCTCCGCCTGCTGTTCAGGCTTTTCGGAAACCTTGATAGCTTCTAGCTTTTGTTGAGATGCTGAGGCTTTCTTGCTGTAGAGGCTGCTCGGCGGCAGCGCATTCATTACGCTTTCACGAATTGAATGCAGAACTCCCTGCGCAGTGGTGGCAATGAGCGGATTTCGGTCGCGACTCAATTCGCGCAAAATCTCCGGACTCATATTAGGATTCTCGGATATCGAATAACGAATGCTGGATTCGTGGTCTCTTGCAAGCACCCAGAATGTTTCAATGGGAGTGCCAGGATTTTTTGCCACCGCCGCTCGTATGTGTGGATTTCTGTGAGCCGCCAACCATGCCAATGCGCCTGGCGGCGTTTTAGGATTCTGAGCGATCAACTTCAACGAGGATTCCGAGAACTTGTCATATGGATGACTGAACGTTTTGATCTCGACCGAGTCAACGAGGTCTGAAAGTTGCAAATTCTTCTTACCGTCGGTGGTGGCACTTTCTTCGATACGTGCCATAGGTGCGGCTTGTAGTCTATTAGCCGACTGACTCGCTTTGGTTGCCGGCGGTTTACTTGATGATTGATTGGCTGAAGATTGCTGAGTCGACAGTTCTGGAATGCTGCTGCCAGATTGCGTCCCCTTAGTCGATTGCGTAGTTTTTGCTGCTTTAGGTTCTGTCTGGGTTTTGCTCTCGATCTGTGCTTTGGGCTCAGGCTTAGCTTTAGCCTCGGACGTCTTGGTCTGCGACTTCGCTTGGGCTTCTGCTTTTACTTCCTGTTTTACTTCTTGTTTTACGTCCTGTTTTATTTCCTGTTTTATTTCCTGTTTTATTTCCGGCTTTACTTCTGGTTTCACTTCCGGCTTCGCTTGGACCTTTGGTTCCGGCTTAGTCTGCCCTTTCGGCTCGGTTTTTGTCTGTTGCTTAGTTTGTGTCTGGGCTTCGGTTTGCTGTGGCGCTTGTGGTTTTGATTTGGGTTCGGGTTTTGGTTGCGCCATCATTTCTGGCTGTGGCTGTTCGATTTGGAACGGATCGACTCCCGGTGCGTCAAAGAGCGATTCCAAATTCTCGTAATGGAAGAGAACTTCGTCGACGAAATCATATTCGTCCTCGTCTACAGTCTCATGCTCTAGCGTCTCTTGCTCGTGAGTCGCTGAGACCGGTTTCGGCTGTGGCTTCTCGAGTTTGTTTAGATCAATCGGAGGACCGAAGCACTTAGGCTTTTCTGCCGCGTCGTCCTGTGACGTCGCCGGACCTTCTTCGTAATCACAATAGAGTCCTGTGCCACTAAACAGCGATTCGCCTGCGTTCCAATCGCTCGCAAATCTTGTGTCGCTGACGCGGTCGAATTCCCCGGACTGTGTGTCTGTCGGCGGGATGTCAACGTGCTCAATTTGCTCAATTTGCGGATGCCGGTCTATGAGCGAGGAGATGACGCCCTGAGAGTGAGCCAAATGTTTTTTTTTTGATTCACTCTCAGCGAAGTTGTCGATATTCATCTGGTCGATATCATCGTCCAGCGGATTCTCTGAGAATCCAAACGATTCACCTTTGTATGGAGTAACCATCGCTCGAGTCGATATGCCAACGCTGTGAGCTTTCCCTTCAACTCCAGTCCAGACAGTAAAGGGTGATAGACCCTCGTGCACTTGTGCCTGTACCAGATTGCGAAGTGAGTCGGATGCTTCGTCTGCTTCGCTCGGGTTACCTGTTTCGTGTTGCGACCTGCGTCCACGCATATTTTTCAGACGGCTCTTGCCGGCTGCTTCCCCGGCTTCATCCTCTGAGTTCTTGCCAAAGATCGATTTGAAAATTCCAAGCATGATAAAAAACCATCGTTTAGCGTTGAAGCGACCGGTCCGTTCGGCGGGGAGAGAATCACACTGCAGCCAGGCACAATGCGCATTTCAGAGGGAGGGAGCTCTGTTAGACGAATGTCGCGGGCCGAGAACTATAAAAGATGCTGAACCGAACCACAACTAATCTAGCTGATGCGATAGTTAATGTGGTATGGGTTGGTATATATATCGATTTAGGAATCCATGTACACGAAAGCGTGTATAGTCCACAGGCTCAAGGTTTCCGGTTTCATGTTCTCTGCAATACCAATACGCCTTATGACCCAAAAATGCGATCCCTGAATGCCTGACTGGGGGGCGGTTTCGAGAACGGAATATTAGTTTCCCGTACAAAGTTATATCGAAAAACCAATACCGCATTTTATGGGCCGCATGCAGAATGATATTTAGCAGTTCCTTCGGGGGGCTGTGGGACGAAGACCTTACTATAAATCTCGCTCTTCGCTCCGCATTATTAGGTTAGGATTCGGATTCGGCTTTCAGTCGTGCGCCTCAGCAGATGAGGCAAAGAAAAAACGGAATCGGCGGTAATTTATGAAATGTGACACGATTGCAGACCTTGAACGATTTCTTAAGATACAAGAACAAGCCATGGGTCCCAACTCAGCTGAAGTGGCAACGACGGCATCAAAGCTGGCTGATCTTTACTATCAGGCGGGACAATTCGATTCGTCTGAGCAATTTTATAGAAGAGCACTTCAGATCAGACAAAACCTGAACGGATTCCATCGAACCGAGCTGCGACAGATAGAAGAGAGTCTGGCTAAGGTTCTTAAAGAGAAGGAATATCAGAGACGGTCTACAACTAATCCTTTTGCTTCTATAAATACGTTCAGTTCATTCTCTAAGATCTGCGATCCGCGTGATGCTGATGCTAGCAAGAATGATTTGAACAACGGTCAAAAGAGTGTGGAGCCACCGGCAGTGTCTTCATCTTCTCCCTCTTCATCATACAGACCAGTAGGACCGCGCCCTGCCGGATACACAGGCGTTAGTTCCAGTGACGCTCTACCATCACTTCCTACGGTAGAGAATCGTCAAAAAATTACCAGTCCTAATTTGATGCGTGATACCATCCGTGAAACCGAAGTAGAACTCGACTTGTTGAAGCAGATGGTCGGTCACGAGCATCCATCGGTCGCCGATTTGCTCACACAGTTGGCTGATTTATACTGCCGCCTGCGCATGTACTCGAAGATGGAGCCGATATTGATCGAAGCACTTCGTATTCGCGAAGCTTGTTGTGGTTCCGATCACATTAGTGTATCGACTGAGTTGAAAAATCTTGCCCGGTTATATCTTGCACAGGAGCGTTATGCAATCGCAGAGCCCCTGTTTAAGCGGGCACTCAGCATTCGCGAGCGAGTTTTTGGTCGCGACCACCTGCGTGTTGCTGATTTGGAAGAACAATATGCACTACTTTTGCGCAAGACAAATCGTTTCGAGCAAGCCGAGCAAATGGACCGTCATGTCGCCAAGATCCGCGGCGGAACCGGGGATTGCGTGCAACCTAAGCAATCAAATTCGATAATCTTTAAGTCAATTTGACCTTGAAGTATTTAGCTATGAACCCGATCCAATAAACGTGGCTGAAAATCGGGAAAAGAGAACCGGGCTGAGAAATCAGCCCGGTTCTATCTTTTAGCAAGCATAAACTAGCAATTGCCTGATGGCATGTCCGGCATTTTTTGCATATCCATTTGTGCTTTCAATGCGCGATTTTTGTTGCGTGCTCCGCTAGCTTGACCACCCTTTCGGCCGGCTGCAGCAGCTTCTTCACGGCTGAATTCATGCGCGGTTCCCCTCTCATGAGCAGCTTTACCACCTTTGCTTCCGGCAAGAGCTGCCTCGGCGCTGGTGAACTCGTGGGCTGTTCCTTTAGCGTGGGCTGCTTTTCCACCCATGCTCGCGATTAATCGCTGTTTGTCACGGTCCATTGCAGCGAAGCCTCTTGCTGTCGGTCCCGTAGTACCTGGTTCTTGTGCCATACTCCGTCTCCTCTCTCCGTATGTTCTTACTGTCTGAACTCAGCGCAGAATGGATGACCCAAGTACATTTGCAAATGTTCCATGATAAAAAGAAAACTTATTCTCGTCATTGGCGGAAATCTTCTGAAACTCTCGCAAGCTCAGACTTTGCAGATTTGTTTAAAACTGATTTTTGTTGACTCCGAGTAGACAAGGTAAACAATCCAGTTGGAAATTTGGATGATTGAGTGCCTTACAGTCTCGAATTTCAGTCTTTCGACTCCGGTAATGCGTTGCGCATTAGAACATGCTTAGTTTGAAGGGAACCTATTGCCACTATCAGATCTAGGTTTGACCTCTTAGGTTTGACCGAGGTGCGGAATTTTTGATTTTCGAAGAGTCGAGGAACTGGTCACGAAGGTTAACCGATATCGGTTTACTTCTTAGATCTGACAAAACGAAATTTTCAGACTTGAGTTCAATCCATAAGAGCAAACCGATATCGGTTTACTCGTTCGATTTGGCTGAGCGAACAAATTCAAACTAAAGTTCGGAAAACATAAGTAAACCGATATCGGTTTACCTTGCGCACCTGACACCCAAAGGTCGCAACATTTTGAACCCTCCAAGTACTTGAAGTCTTGTTGGAATAGGCGTTTTGCAATGATCTTCATCCGCTTGAGGACTACCATCCCTCGGTTTATGCTATGGACCTATTTCTTAGGCATGCCAGAGAAAACGCCAATTGAGCGGAAGATTAAAAGCCGCCGGAACCCATAGGTAAATCCCCCATTTAATCAGGCAAGACCTCTTTTCAGTCTCTTCACGGCCGTATATCATCGATTTAGAAAAAGATCTCGGACCGACACCATGACTCTCATTAACACAGAACTCAGTACTGCCGAACTGATGAAAATGGCGGCTGATAATCACCAGAAAATCATTACGCTCTCTGAGCCTGAGCGTTTGGAACTGATCGCGCTTTTGAAGAAACGTGGTGCAGAAGAACTGGAGTACGGGCAGGAACTAGCTTTCGAGAAAGTAACCTTGATTCGACGAGTCACCGGGGCTGTTGGACTCTATTTCGGCTCTTAACCATTTCGCGTTTCGAGGCTATTGAATCTGGTGCGAGGGACATAGCCCGGTGCCCTATCCGTCGATGGGCAGCAGGAAGTCAATACAAATCGTCGGCTGATTTGCATACGCAGGCAAGCAGATCTGCAAGCGCTGCAAGATTTGATTTGTGCACAACATCTGCGGGCAGCGTGACTCCGTCCGGTCCCGGCAAGTCTCGAGTGGCGCAGGCGTCCGCTATGACAGTTGGCTTGTACCCAAGATCGACCGCACTACGAGTAGTGGCATTTATGCACATATGCGTCATGAATCCTGCGACTACCAATTCCCGGCGTCCAGTTGCTTTGAGGAATTTGTCCAGATCGGTGTTTACGAATGAGCTCGGAAGGTGCTTGCTGACTATTGCTTCGTCACCTTCTGGTTTTACAGCATCAATAATCTTGGAGGTCGGACTGTCGGGCGCGAATACTGGTGCACCAGGAACCGAGTGGTGCACGATATGAAAAATGGGCACTCCTTTCGCACGTCCTTTATCCAAAAGACTCTTTATTTCCGCGAGTGCTGATTCCATTCCACTTAGTGGCACTGCACCATCAAGATATTCTCTTTGTGCGTCTACGATCAAAATTGCGCTATCAGCCAGTTTTGCAGGTTGAGCCGGTGCGCCCAGAAGCTCCAGTAATGTTGATGCTTTGGCCACTACGCGCTCCTTTCGAAAATGTGTCTTGTGAAATTGGTTCCACATTATACGCTCATATTGACCTCCGAAAGAACTTGCATAAACTCAGCGACTCTGTGACAAAGCCGCCAGGCGCCTCCTCTGGAAACGCCTAAGCGGCCTTGATTGTTTTCGCTTCTGTACTCGCGGTTTTTGCCGCAATAATTTGAGGTCAGACTTAGACCAGCGCCGCCTCTTTAGCTTCTTGTTTTACCGAGTCGATATGCGGCTTCAGGTAAGTTTCGGCATCGATTTTGCCGTTTCTTACAGCCGAAGTTCCGCCTGCATAGTGTGCAGTGACATCGCTCAGACCTAAGAATCCAAAGATTGCTTTCAAATAGGGCACCACGAAGTCCATTCCGACTGCAGGACCAGAGTCATACACGCCACCTGAACTGACGATTAAGTGAACTTTCTTGTTTTTCAGCATACCTGCCGGCACGCCATTTTCATAACTGAATGTCTTACCGACGCGTGCCAACATGCCGATCCATAAGCTCAACACAGTTGGGATGGTGAAGTTGTGCATCGGTACTCCCAGAATCCATTCATCGGCTTGAGCGATCTCGTCACACAAAGTATTCGATAATTTTAAAATCGCTTTTTGCTCGGGAGTTTGCACGTCTCCGGGAGTGTAAGCCGCTGTCACCCAATCGGCAGTGACCGGTGACAAGTCTGTTTTATATAAATCGCGATAAATGACATTGGACCCTGGGTGATTGGTTTTCCAAGCTTCAACGAACTCTTTCGTTAAGCGTCTGGAGATCGACGCGTCGCCCATCGGGCTGGAATCTATATGAAGAAGGGTGGACATAGGAGCTCCTTACTACATGTGATGCTTAAACTACAGATGTAGTATAAGTAAAACACTACAAGTGTCGTTTAGGCAAGTACTTTTTTGGTAGTCTGTAAACAATATGTCCAGCACAAAAGAGATTCTTGACCCCCGAATTCGCCGAACGCGGCTGCTTCTGCAGCAAGCGCTGGAGAAACTTCTTGCTTCTCAGGAGTTCGAGAAAATCTCGGTCCAGGATATCGCTGAGGCCGCGACCATAAACAGAGTCACTTTTTATGATCACTACACCGACAAATTTGCTTTGCTCGAGTGTATGGTTGCAAGCCGCTTTCACGAACTGATCGCTCAGAGAAATGTTCAATATGATGCAGGATGTTCAAATGCTCTTGGCGGGATCATTTTGGCTGTCTGCGAATTTCTTGACGCCATGCCGCGGATTGAGAGCGATCAACAACGTCTCATCAAGCCACACATGGAGGCGGCAATTATTGCGGTGGTTCGCCGCATGCTATTAGATGGATTCGAGAGGCACCATAAAAATGATCCTGTTCCACCGAAGGTGCAGGTAGAAATGCTTGCAACGACAGTGAGTTGGGCGATTTACGGACCCGCCCAAGAATGGGTTCGTACCAGAGATCGCCTGCCGAAAGATGAAGTGGTTAAGACGATTTTGTCCATGATCGAGCCGATTTTCATGGTGATGAATACTCACTAAGTCTCAGTTGGCAGCAACGTTTCCTTCAACGCGCCTTGCTGAATGCCTCTACTCAGAGCTCAATACTCAGAGCTCAATGCGCATCACGCGCTTTGATTTCGCACTGTCTCATAACACTTTGAAGCCGCTTCAGATCATTGTCTTCAAGCTTTGTATGTCGCAGCGCGAGATAACGAAGCTGTTTCAAATTCTGAATGTAGTTAAGACCGGTCGGAATAATTTTCGCTTGGTTATTGAGACTTAGACTGACAAGCTGCGGCATCTTCTCCGAGAGGACCCGCATAGAATAGTCATTCAGCTTGGTCGATTCCCGATGCTTCAGGTCGGTCGAAAGATCAATATCTATGAGGGTCGGAATTTTGCCCATCGTCTCAATGCCATGTGTATCTAGGTCGAAGCTTGAGTCTTCGTTTAAGGAAAGTTTCTTCAAGTGTTGTAAATTGCCGAGCGCATCCATGTTATTCCAGTGAATAGTGAGTCCGTTAGCGCTGAGCACTTGCAGATTCGGTAAGCCGTTAGCGATTTCGCTGATTCCTTTGTCGGTGAATTTGGTATCGGAGATGTTCAGGTCAAGCAAGTCTTTCATTTGCACAAGATACTTAGCTGCGTCGTCTGAGATATGTCCTTCGTTTTCTATGTGCAACTTTTGCAGTGGCAAATGAATCAAGTTGTCCAACCCAGCGTCGTCGATGTCGGTCGACGCTAGGTCCAATTTGGTCAACTTCGAAAAATTCTTCAGCGCTTTGAGGTCTTCCCCTTTCAAATTTGTGTTGTGTAAGTGAAGAACCGATATTGGTAGCTTAGAAAGTGGCTCCAGGCATTTCCCGTCTATGTTGGTGTAACTTAAATCCAGCTCTTCCAACTGAGACAGTGGGCTCAGATACTTGATGCCTGCCGTGTTGATCTTGACGTTTGCCAATGTCAAAGACTTCAGTTTCGGGAAGTGCTGCAAAACAGCCAGTCCATCGTTAGTAATTCCTGTTCCCGATAATGCAAGTGACTCAAGGTTCTTCAAATCTTTAAGTTTAAACAACCCGTCGTTTTTGATCGATGTGTCTGTAAGATCCAGCTCTTTCAGATCGGTTTGCAGATCGACGTACAACATTCCCTCATTTGAAACTTTGCTCTCGGAGAGGTCGATTTGTGTTAGACCGGCGTTTTCTGGCAGAAGTTCGCTTAGCACTTCGGTTGTGAGCAGATCGCGTTTGATCAACGGGAGCAAGTGCGCTTTGCTGAGCGCGTACTTCTTTCTTCCCTCCACTTGTTGAGAGCGAAGTGACACCAAAGCATTTGCCATCAATCCTAATATCAGAAGCCCTGCGACAAAGGCAATGGCTGCTAATTTCCATCTCGTCGCTAGACGGACGAAATGTTGAATGGCACTTTTCTCGCGCAAAAGCCCTTCATCTACCTCTGCTTGAATAGCTGCAAGTTGGTTCCGCACCTCTTCAAACGTCCGAAATCGGGAGTCGGGATTTTTTGCCAGGCACTTATCGACAATGTCTTCAAGTTTCGCCGGATATTTTTTATCTGGTCGCGCTTCACTCAACAGCGGTGCTTTGACGGTCATCTGCTTGGTTAAAGTGTCAACAAGTCTGTCACCTTGAAACGGAGGATTGCCCGTCAGACATTCAAACATCAAACAACCAAACGAATATATGTCTGAGCGTCTGTCTACCTTTCGCCCCAAGCACTGCTCTGGACTCATGTATAGAGCGCTTCCGAAGAGTTCTCCTGTCTGCGTCAAACGCTGTATCGGAGAGTCTTCGTCATCGTCGAGCACCTTGGCGATACCGAAATCGACTATCTTCGCTACGAGTGGACGCTCGAGAGTTGCTGTGATCATTACGTTGCCTGGCTTCAGGTCGCGGTGCAAGATGCCCTTCTCATGCGCATGCGTGAGAGCATTGGCGATATCGATAAAGACAATCAAGCCCTGAGTGAGCGGCAGCTCACCGAGTTCATCGATAACACGGTCAAGCGCTTTCCCTTCGACTAGGTCCATGACCATGTACGGTTGTCCTGCGTCGGTCAATCCAAAATCATGCACCTTGACGATGTTTGGATGATCGAGGCTGCTCGCCGCTTTTCCTTCCGTTTGGAAGCGGCGCATGGTTAGCTCGTTCAACAGATGCTCATGCATCATTTTGATAGCGACGATTCGATTCAACGCACGTTGTCGTGCCTTATAAATCGTGCTCATGCCCCCGGCGCCAAGAGCTTCTAGAAATTCATATCGCTCAGCAAAAGCACCAGTTTGAACGGCCATCAAAATAGTTCCATCCTGTGGGCACTTTGTCAGTTGGCGGCTGACAAAAAGCCCGCAGGTTGGACATTGGGTTGTATTCGGAGGAGCCTGTCCGTACAATTAGCCAAACCTTGGATCTGATGATTCGTCCCGGATTCCTTCAATTTAGCAAATCTGCGCTCCCATCGAGTCAACTCTTTTGTTACTCGTTGGATTTTAGTCAGCGTAATTGTAAGTCTAATTAACTACTTGCAACTCAGGAAACAGGCATTTTCTCGCGGCAATTCTTGCGAATTATTTTGATCAGCTGGCACATTTCATCATAGCGGCCAAATGAAGGAACCAGATATGTGCCCTGGCAAATCTTTTGCACTTCTTGTAGCAGCTCGCCAGCAAGTTCGACGCCGACTCTTGCTCCATCATCACCAGCCTTTTGCATCGTTTCTCGAATTTTCTCGGGAATGCTTATGCCCGGAACTTCATTGTGAAGATATTCTGCATGCTTGAAGCTATTAAGCGGCATGATGCCTGCAAGAATTGGAACCGGACAGTCACCGAATTCTTCGAGGAAGTCTGTCAGATCTTCAATCTGATAAATTGGCTGCGTCATGATGAAGTGCGCGCCAGCATCGAGTTTCGCACGCAGTCGATTCAGTTCTGTCTTTCTGTTCTCGACGGTGAAATTGAGCGCGCAGGCGATTGAGAGATTTGTTGGTGTGCCGATGGAATTACCGGCAAGGTCTTTCCCTTGGTTCAGTTGCTTAATGATTTTGATCAGACCGACCGAGTCGACGTCATAAACGGCGGTGGCGTGAACATAATTGCCGAGTGATGGTGGATCGCCGGTGAGCGCAATGACATTGCGAATACCAAGCGCCTGGCATCCAAGCAGATCGGCTTGAATACCCATCAAGTTGCGGTCGCGGGTCGTGAAGTGAATTATCGTTTCCACACCGACCTTTTGATTGATCAGCTGGCACGTTGCCATCGAAGACATTCGCACCCGTGCCATCGGACTGTCACCTACATTGATGGCATCGGCGCCGGCTTTGTGCAACTGTTCGGCGGCTTGTAAAAGCTTTTTCATGATTGCGCCTTTCGGCGGATCTAGTTCAACGCTGATGAAGAATTCACCAGATTTGGTGTCTTTTGCTTTTTGCAGCCGTTCAGCCAAAGTTGGTTGAGCGCATTTCTCTGCTTTTTCGACGACGATCGGTTCGTTCGTTCCAGTATCTTCGTCTCTATCTTTCGCTGCCGTTCCTGATGTTACTACAACAGGTTTATTAGCCGATTCTGGAACTTCACCGGTATCATCTACGGTGGCTTCAATGTACTTGTCTAGAGCCGCTCTCATTGCTTTGATGTGTTCCGGAGTCGTTCCGCAGCAACCACCAACCAATCTTGCACCTGCTTGAACAAAGGGTTCCACATAAGATGCGCAATAAGAAGGTCGGCTCATAAACATGTACCGACCTCCGCTCAAACTTGGTTGTCCAGCGTTTGGTAAACATGAAAAATGCAAGCGCTCGGAATCGAAACCGACTGATTTGAAGGCGCTCGTCATTCTAATGAAAGCATCGAATACCGGTCCCGGACCAGCACCACAATTGATACCAATTACGTCTGGGAAATCCGAGCCAAGCGTATCGATCAGCCGGATAGTATCTTCCGGTGAAACACCCAAGTAGCTATGACCTTCTGTCGAGAAACTGAGTTGTGCTACTACCGGCAGTTTGGCAACTTTGCGAGCGGCGCGCACGGCGGCTATCGTCTCGTCGAGCGACGACATAGTTTCAATCATGAACAAATCGACGCCGCCCGCAAGCAGCGCTTCCATCTGCTCTATAAATACGCCTTCCATCTCCCGCTCTGAAACATCGCCAACTGGCTTCAATAACCTGCCAGTCGGTCCTACAGAGCCTGCAACAAAAACAGGATGACCCGCCACTTCTCTGGCATTTCTTGCGGTTTTGGCGGCCGCGACGTTTATTTTCCACACATCGTTTTCCAAACCGTAGTTGGACAGACGCATTCTGTTGCCTGAGAAAGAGTTGGTCTCAATGACTTCGGCACCAGCATTGATGTACTCGATATGTACTTGCTGCACGATGTCGGCCCGCGTCAAATTCATCTGCTCGAAAGACGCCTCGGCCGATGCTCCACGTGCGTAGAGAAGGGTCCCCATGGCACCGTCAACCAGTAATGGACGCTTTTTCAACGCTTGCAAGAATGGGTGAGTCATTTAACGCCTTTATACAGAACTTTTCAGTAATAGTCATGGTTGCTGCCATTCGAGCGATTCTATCATGTTCCTGAAATGTCGGAGCCGGCAGGTCCAATCAGGAGCGCCTTTTGCCCGATTTTGTTAAGTTAGAATCGGCAACATTTCGCACGAACCTCAGTAGGAATTTTATGGGCTACCCCTTTGCCTGTGCGTCTACTAAGCAGAACTCGTGTTAGACCTGCTAATATAGCCACTCATGTGCCTTATCGGCACCGGTTATCACTTTTTACGGCATCTATTGCAGTGGCTACTGATCCAAAGTTCATACGAAATTTTTCAATTATCGCCCACATCGACCATGGCAAGTCCACACTGGCTGACCGGCTGCTGGAAACCACAGCCACCATCGCCAAGAGAGAAATGCAGGCGCAGGTCTTGGACTCGATGGATCTTGAACGTGAGCGCGGTATCACCATCAAGTCTCAACCTGCCCGCATGGACTACAAGGCTCAAGACGGTCAACATTACGTTCTGAACCTTATCGATACGCCCGGTCACGTTGACTTTGGTTACGAAGTGTCAAGAAGCCTTGCAGCGTGCGAAGGCGCGCTTCTGGTAATCGATGCCACCCAGGGTATCGAAGCGCAGACTCTGGCAAACGTTCACTTGGCAGTTGAGAATAATTTAGAAATTGTCCCGATCATCAACAAAATCGACTTACCGAGCGCAGAGCCTGAGCGCATTCAGGCTGAGATTGAGGAAGTAATAGGTATCGATGCATCCAACGCAGTGCTTGCCAGTGCGAAGAACAGCATCGGTATCACTGAGACTCTGGAAGCGATAGTTAAATACCTGCCGCCACCACCGAACACTATCGATGAACCATTGCGAGCACTCGTTTTCGACAGTTATTTCGAAAGCTACCGTGGCATCATCGTTTATTTTCGAGTCAAAGACGGCGAAATTCGGCTCGGCGACAAGATTCGCTTTATGGCGAACAATAAATCGTTTGAAGTACTTGAACTTGGAATTTTGAGACCACAACAAGTAAAGGTTGAGCGTTTAGGTCCTGGAGAGGTGGGATATCTAGCAGCTTCAATCAAGGACGTTGCGACGCTTGTTGGTGACACGATCACACACGAGCAGAAACCTGCCAAGGAAGCGCTGCCTGGTTACCGTCCAGCTAAACCGATGGTTTACGCTGGTGTGTATCCTGTCGACAGCGATCAGTATCCGGATCTTCGTGACGCGCTAGATAAGCTCAAATTGAATGACGCTTCATTGTTCTTCGAACCAGAAACATCTGAAGCGTTAGGATTTGGCTTCCGCTGTGGTTTCTTGGGACTGCTGCACATGGAGATCATCCAGGAGCGTCTGGAGCGCGAATATAATCTCAACCTGATCACTACTGCGCCGTCTGTAGTTTATCGTGTCACCAAAACCGATGGCACTGTTTTGATGATTGAGAACCCGTCGAAACTGCCTGATCCTACTTATCGTGAAAAGATCGAAGAACCCTATGTCACGGCGAATATCTTGGTGCCAAACGAATTTGTTGGCGCCTTGATGGAGCTGTGTCAGGGACGCCGCGGCATATTCGTCGACATGAAGTATCTCGACCCTCGTCGTGCTATGTTGCATTACGAATTGCCTCTCGCGGAAATCATCACTGACTTTTTCGACCAATTGAAGTCTCGTTCAAAGGGCTATGCGAGCCTTGACTATCACTTCCATGAGTATCGGGAATCACGTCTGGTGAAGCTAGATATTTTGATCGGTGGTGAAGCGTGCGATGCACTGTCTGCTATTGTTCACCACGAACGAGCACATTCAAGCGGAAAGCTTTTGGCTGAGAAATTGAAGAAGTTGATACCGCGCCAAATGTTTGAAGTGCCTATTCAAGCAGCGATCGGCGGCAAGATTGTTGCACGTGAGAATATTTCCGCACAACGCAAAAACGTTCTCTCTAAATGTTACGGCGGTGACATTAGCCGTAAGCGCAAACTTTTGGAAAAACAGAAAGAGGGCAAAAAGCGCATGAAATCGATCGGCAAGGTCGAAATCCCGCAAGAAGCCTTTATGGCTTTGCTCAAGCTGGAAGAGTGATTTGAAACAACAGGGACACCGAAGTCTTTCGTGTCCATCTAGTGTTTATTCATTTGTCGAGTGAATCGACAAACTAACTAACCAATCATAGCCGCAGCCTGAGCCTTCGCTCTTTACTTGCGCAGCTTGAGTAGTGTGTTGGACCACGGCTCTCCAGTTCCCGGGATCTTGTCCAGGTTCATGGACTTGTTAGAGCGACTATCCATTACGACATCAGGAGGTAAGGACTTAAGCGTCTCCTGCTGCCACGGCTGTTTCGCTTGTGGACTGTTTTTGCCTTGTGCTTCGTCTAACTTGGAATCAGCCAGTGCTGGCAGCGAGAGTGCGAGCGAGGCGACGGCGACCACGATGGTGATAAGGCTATTGGATTTCATCATGACGACCTCCCTTGGCGGACGATCAATTGACTCGATCTTACGTCCACTCGTTCCTCAATAGGAGGTTACTCATCTTTCTTAAAGGTTTTTTGCAAAGTTTTCTTAATACACCGATTGATAGGGCATAATGATTTGTTAAAGCCGATTTGAGAGATTTTGATGGACAACGCAGATTTTGAATTCGGTGATGGACGCGAGATCGATCCCGCCGAACATCGTCAGATGGCGGTCGAGCAGCGAAAGATGCTAATTAGCACATGGCATGCGCGAAACAAGCTCTATCACGATCTCTTTGGTAAGTACTCTTACGTGGTACCAGCTAATTATGCAGCACCATCGGAAGTAGTTACTGAAAGAGACTACGATCCGTCAGAGAAAGGTGACACCGGCGATCCTGGTGATCCGGAATTGTCTGACCAGCATCTAGCGGTGCTTGCGTATGGTCCGGATCCGTTTCGTCCCTACTGGACATATGTGACAGCAGGTTTGTGTAGCCCATGGGTTCAACAGGCACCAGATGAGGTATCGGGTTTCGGTTGTGAACTAATAATCAAAGCGCCTGTTGATGCAACATGGCCGGCGCAGGTCCTTCGTAGCCTAGCATTCTACATTTTCAATCACGTAGGTACCATGAGTCCTGGAACGAGAATTGCCTTGAATGGGCCTATCGTGCCCGCTTCAGATTCTCATTTGCGTAATCTATTCGTCTGGTACGCAGATGAAGCGCCCGATGCTTGGTATCAACTTCCTTCCGGTGGATTTGGTCTCTTCAATGTCATTGGTATCACTGATGATGAATTGAAATATGCTGACTCTGTCGAAGAGTATGGCACTTGGTGCATTCAGGAAGTTTTGAAGCGCGTTGGTATCAATCAACTTTCTGATCCGAGTCGTAAGAGTGTAACGACTCGTGATGACTGCGAAGAATTGATGTCGAAAGTGAAGCGGCTTAGCGACGGTTTTAGAACTGGCGGCCTCGCTGGAATGATGGACGCGCAGTGAGCCGGTCTACTTCTTACTGTCGGATGAAACTGGCGACTGTGATTGCAGCCTGCACTCTTTCGGCTCTTGCATTACCTGTATTCGCAGTCGAGGTTGTACCAACCGGAACGAAGATCCCTGTGGTACTTGATGCTGACTTTGATAGCACTGCTGCTTTCGTTGGACAAAGAATCAGTCTGCGAGTATATGGCGATCCGCCTTCTTCTCTACTCGTGGGCGCTACAGTAAATGGCAGGTTGACCAAGATTGAACACAGCAATTTCAGTAGCGCATACTGGATAGAATTTTCGGAAATTGTTTTGCGCGACCAACCACCCAAATTACTTACCGCACAGGCCGTACTGCACGGAGGTGTGTTGCATCTTCTAAGGGGCGACAACGAAATTAAAGTTGCTGCCGACCCACACCGGACTGGCTGCTATTTTGGGGTTGGCCACGTTTTGTCGAAAGAGGAACAAGCGAAAATGGCAGAATATTATCGTTCTACCATTCTCTTCACCAAGAAGAACCGCAGTATTCAGTTTTTTCGCGGCGACAAACTTAAGCTAGAGCTTTGTGACGACCTTCGACTTGGAGATGAGAACCTGCCAACGGCGACTTCTGATCCTCACAGTTCGCCCGTTGTTAGCCGCTGATGCCACCGTTTTTGTCAGACTTTTTCTTCAGATTTCTATCCAGCCCAAAAAGTAAACCGATATCGGTTTACTTATTTCGTCTGACAATCAGACTCTTTGTGAATCTCTTGAAAACCCCGAAAGCTGCGTCTGTTGCAGTCCGAACCGTTACAAACAAAAGCCGCCGGTCGAACAAACGACCAGGCGGCTTCGAACGTCACTTCTGACCAGTCGGTTCCAACGCAGAATCTACGCTTTTGAAGCCGCAAGTTGCTTCGCTTGTGCTGCCGCCGCATCAGGCGACTGCCAATAATGATCTCGATGCTTGCGATAAAACTCGAACGTCTTCGCTAGACCATCTTCCAACGAAGTGGTCGGCTTCCATCCAGTAAACCGCGCGATTTTTGAGACATCAGAATAAAAGCTACCTGGCTCCTGCGCTTTTCTTTCCGGACTGAATTCGGCGAAGTTCCAGGAACCTTGCTTGCCCACTTCAATCATGGTTTTTACAAGTTCCAGGAAGGTAACCGGAATATCAGAGCCGACGTTGAAGATTTCGCCGTATGCTTCTGGCGTTACCGCCGAACGCAAAATCGCATCAACGGTATCATCCACATACAAGAAATCGCGGATGATACTACCGTCGCCCATTACTTGAATCGGCATATTGTCCATCGTCAAACGCACAAACCAGTTGCACACTCCAAAACGCGAGTGAAGCATTTGCGACCTCGGTCCATATATGTTGCTCAGTCGCAGCAAAACAGACTTGATGCCGTGCACGTCGTTATAAACCTTGATGATCTTCTCGGCCGTCAGGTTAGAGATCTCATAGATTCCCTTTGGATTTGTGGGTGCCTCTTCGTTCACCGGCAATGAAACCGACGGACCGTATTGCCCGCGCGTGCCGGTGTAGACAACGACAGCGTTCGGGCTGAATTTGCGGCAGGCTTCCATAAGGATGGCAGTCGCCGTGATGTTCATTTCAATATCAGGAAATGGATTGCTTAAGCTCATCAAGTGACAGACTTGACCAGCCAGGTGGAAAACATAGTCCTGTCCACGCACCAAATAATTGACTGCGGTATCATCTCTGATATCACAAAAGTTCACGCGTACCTTATCTGCGACCGGAGCAAGATTGAATTCATTGCCACCGTAATCGGGGATCATGGCATCGAGAACTGTCACGTTTGCGCCCAGTTCAGCCAATCGAATGGCCAGGTTGGAACCAATGAAACCCATGCCACCAGTGATCAAGGCATTTTTGCCTTTAAATGATTCGTAATTCATGAATCTACCGTTGTTAATTTCCGCTTATTTGCAAGCCGTTTATAAAGTCGTCTCTACGGACACGGCGGGCAAACGTGCCCCGATCTTACCACGGGCTTTTAACCGCTATCTTGGTAAGGCTCAACCCTTAGACGGGTTTTCAATTGGTAACTAAAGGCTCGTTAATTCAACGTTGTCAGTTTTCTCTTACTATTTAGTCCTTGGCATCAACCGAGGTTTGTATAGTGAAAGTCCCTTTTGGCGATTTGAAGCTTCATTATCAGGCTTATAAGCAACAGCTTGATGAGGCAACATCGCGTGTTTTGGCTAGTGGTTATTACATTTTGGGCCCCGAACTCGAGCGGTTCGAAAAAGAATTCGCGGAGTTTCTGGGTTCTGGACATGTTGTCGGCTGCGCTTCAGGTACTGAAGCAATTTATCTTCCTCTGGCGGCGTTGGGAGTCAAAGCGGGCGATGAAGTTCTCGTCGTTGCGCATACTGCAGTACCGACAATCTCTGCGATATCGATGACTGGAGCAACTCCAGTTTTCGTTGATATCAACCCAGATACATATGTAATGGACCCGCAGGATCTTGAACGCAAGATCACGCCTAAGAGCAAAGTGATCATCCCTGTACACATCTACGGTCAGATGGCAGATATGGAGGCAATCGGCAAGATTGCAGCCAAGCACAAACTGCCGATCATTGAAGATTGCGCGCAAAGCACTGGTGCTTCTTACCGTGGTCAACAATCCGGCACCATCGGCGACTTCTCTTGTTGGAGCTTCTACCCTAGCAAAAACCTCGGTGCCTTCGGTGACGGCGGTGCAAGCTGGGCGAAGACAAAAGAGAATGCGCAAAAGCTTTCGATGCTCCGTAACTACGGGCAATCGAAGCGTTATCACCACGACATAATTGGCATCAACAGCCGCCTTGATGAAATTCAGGCTGCTATCCTCGGTGCCCAATTGCCCTATGTCCGTGAATGGAACTTGCGCCGTCGAGAGATCGCACAGCGCTACTCTGAAGGTTTGAAAGGCATTGTACAGACGCCTGTCGAATCTGCCGATTCAGTACATGTCTATCACTTATATGTAATTCAAACTGACTATCGCGATGAACTGCAAACATATCTTACAGATCGCGGTGTTGGTACTTTGATCCACTATCCGATCCCTGCTCACAGACAAGAAGCCTACAAATTCCTGGGGTATCCGGCTGGCTCGCTTCCAAATACGGAAAAGATTGTCAAACGAATCCTCAGTCTTCCACTCTATCCAGAGCTGGAGGATGCTCAAATCGATATCGTCATCGAGGCGATCAAAGATTTTTACGGAAGCAAGCCCGAAGCGAAAGAGAATGAACAATGCCAAACACTAGTGCCACAATCTCAAGCAACAAAGTAAGCGGTGTGGCTGCAAAGCTTGCGCCCCTCACTTTGATCATTCCGGCCTACAACGATGAAACGACGGTTGGAAAGCTTATTGCTGATTCTGATGCTCTCTTGAGCCAGGTTTGCAGTGACTACGAAATTGTCGTTGTGAATGACGGCAGCAAGGATCGCACCCTCGACGTGCTGAAAGCTGCTGCTGCCAGTAATCCGCGCGTTCGTCTTATCAATCACGAAGTCAATAAAGGTTTCGGATACACCATTCGCGAACTTTATATGTGCGGCTCCAAGGAGCTTGTATTCTCGCTTCCTGGCGATTATCAATATGCGCCGAAAGAGCTGCTGACGATGGCGCAAGGATTGAAGACTCACGATTTCATAATCGGCCATCGCGTGAACCGCAACGATCCTCCGCGTCGTAAATTGCAATCGAATTTCTACAACGCGATGTTGCGGATTTTCTACGGCAATAAGCACAAGGATGTGAACTCCATCAAGTTGTTCAGAAAAGAGATCTTGAATCACATCAAGCTTCTTTCGACGACAGCTTTCGTGGACGCTGAACTCGTTATACGTGCCGACAAAGCCGGATTCAAGATTATCGAAATTCCAATTGAACACCTGCCGCGCCTTTCGCAAGGAGCCTCAGGCGGTAAATTCTCGGTGATCTGGGATACATTCTCAGACCTGGTGAAGATGCGCGCAACGTTCTAGCTCTAGGCTCGCTGTATACGACAAGCTACATAACATTTGAAGAGGGTAGCTATGGTTGCCCTCTTTTTTGCTGTGCGAAAGCCGCGAGAAGGATTGCAGAGGGGTATCCCTGCACAAATTTCGGAATTTAATAGAGTTTCTCATTTACCCACTATGTAGATTCACCACTTACAAGCAGGTTCTTACTGCTTATCATTCATTCATCTCGAATCCTGTGGTCAGATAACAAGATGGTTGCCGATATTGTTCAAACAAAGGACCCTCCCGCAGCGGATCTGCACCCCAGTCCTACGTCGCATTCGCTGTTTCAAGATGCCTACGGCTTAGTGCGTGCTCACCCGGTGGTCGCCGATGTAGGGGCTGTTGCCGCAATCGCAGTATTGGGCAGATTTGGAGGAACGCTGGGCCGAGCTATCGGGTTCCTCGAGCACTCGTCTCCTGAGCTCTTGGTGGAGGCGAAGGCTTTGGAGTCTGAAACAAGAACGAAGTTTCTCGAAACGCAATACCTAGAGAAACCATATCTGGTACCACCTTACATTCGTGAAACATTGGTTGCCACGGCAGACGAACTCGGGCAAAAATTCCCAGAATTTACTTCGATTACATCGGTTGGTGGTACAACCAACGGCAGTCTCGCCCTGCGAATGATTGAGGGCAAGAAAACAGCGTCAGATCTCGATTTCTATCTGGTTGGCCATGCTGTTTCACCTGATCGGCTCGCAGAAATGTCGAAATTGGTGACCACGCGAGCTCGCGCCATTGGATTGGGTGCTGACGCTTGTCTGAACGGCGCACGATCTTGCAACTACCTCAATCTGGACGCTATCGGCAAGCACATCGAAGCTGGCGACGTGAATCTTCTCTCCCTGCCATTTCAAAGCTCTTTTGGAAAGACAGTCGAAGCCCGTACGGCAGTACTGCAAGGAATCTTAAGCCGCCCAGACAAACAGCAGGTCTGGGATGCCGTCAGAGATTGGCATGTTCAGTCGCTCTCGTTACATCATGGAAGCTGGTCACTAGAATTCGGGAACAAGATATTGAGCGACTACTATCCTAGAAAAATAGAGCTGTTCTCGCTGCCCCAGACGCCAGAAGAGGCTTTGGCCGCGGTGGGAAAACCGTAGCGGCGTGTCCGTTTCCGCGACGTGCGAATTGTGTAAGGCAAGAAAACGGCGTCGCCGGGCATGGATGCAACGTCATGACAGACGTTGAAACGTCGGTGTATGTCGGTCTTTCCGGCAAATCACATCTTGTCGGGCGTCTATGGACGCCCACTCGTAAAGACAAAACTACTGAGCTAGGATTGACCCGAAGCCAAATTGATCGCATGTCTTCGGCATTTGAGCACGCCGAAATTAAAAAGCGCTATTCAAAATTTAGACATTGCGTTCTTTGCGCTGTCTGTCAGGCTCCCATTGCGACAAAGATCAAACTGTTTGTCGCCAATCCAGCTATAGTAAAACAAACCGCGCAATGTTCCACTAGTTGCTAGTTTGGAGAAGTGCGTCATCATATCATTAACTAGCAGCACGTGTGTTTTCTCCTCAGCCGCAGTGTCTGTCTGGTTGCTATATGCAAAACCCCACTCCGTAATCCATAGGGGTTTTCTGTCAGATGGCGCGGTATCGCCATAGGTGGCATCAACATATTGCTGCAAACGCCTTGCTCGATGTATAGATGCGGGCTGCTCGCCCGGCCCGTCGCCCCAAGGATATGTGTGTAGATTATATGCATCGACAATCTTGTCTAAGCCGTTTCTGCGGAAGAAAGTCATCGTAGCGTTAACGCTCACACCATCATAGTTCTTTGGTTGAGGCCAGGGGCCCTCTTGAACGATCTCCACTAGGCTGGTCGGCAGGATTGGAACATGGGCATTTATTTTCATTGTGTCTCGTACGTCTTTGAGCGCGGCTAATGTTTTCAGGTATTGCACAAATCCAGCCGCAATTTTTTTCCCTTCCGGGTTTTTATAGAGATCATCGAAACCCAAAACACGTCCTTCGCCTGGCAAATCAAAGTCCGGATTATTTCCGGCCATATTTATTTCGTTTTCCAACTCTAGACCGTTAAGTTGTAGGTTTGCCTGTTCGAGTTGCTTCAGTAACCTACTGAAATAATCTTTCGATAGCGTCGGGTCCATAAAAGACAGCGGCGGTCCACTCCACATTCCGGGGAATTGAGCCGGGCGATAGACTCGTTGCGGTGCGTCCTTTTTGTACAGACCATGCAAGATCAACTGAGTTTTGATGTCCTTTGCTTGAGCGCGAGAGATAAAATCCACAACCTTAGATTCGTCTGATTCGTACACTCCAAAGCGAATCACCCGCACGCCTCTGGCCTGCAATTGAGAAAGGTATTTGTCTTGCTCTGCCTGAGAGTACTGAAAAGGATGAACGAAGTTGACTCCACGAACGCAACCAGCGGCCATCGCTGGGCACAGAGCGGCAATACAGCCGAGAGCTGATATAGCCAATATGATGACAGTCAGCCAAGTTCTCTCCAATACCAATACGAATGGCTTTGGCCTCGACATCAAAGTCCTCCTCCGGATCATTGGAATGGAATGCTTCTACGGTGCTTACTTCACTTCTTTCCAATTGCTACGGAAGTGAGTTAGCAGCTCCCAAGTGCCACGATTCTTTTTGAAGACGTCATTGACGTGCGACTTAAACTTGCCAGGGTGAGCGCCACCGATCTCTTTGAATGCGGTGAACGTTATTACCGCATGGCCTTCATTTACGTTGCAATAGGGATGTTCCAGCACGATCTCCATCAAGGGCGCGTCCGTCACCTTCGCTTCCTTATCCGTCCACTCTTTGATGTCTTCGAGTGCTGCCTTCTTTCCTAGGATTACTTTCTGATCTCCTTCATAAAAGGTTGTGCAGTCCTGAGCTAGGTGATGTTCGAAGTAGCTGAGATCTTTATCGGCATAGGCTATGTATATTTTCTGCAGCACATCGATCACTGCTGCTGCTTCCTCTGTTGGCGCATGCGGGTCCAAGCATTTGATTTTGCAATTTGTATTGGACACTTTTGTTGATGTGTGCGCGAAGTTCTTTGGTATTTTAACTTCGGGCTCTTCTACCGCTTTGGTCTCATTTGTAGTATTTGCAGCGGCCGCTGCAGTGGTTGTAGGGCTCGACACGGACGAACTAGTGGCTGCCGCTTCCGTAGACGCAGACGGTGCCGGTTTCGGTGCTGCTACTGAAGCACCGCCCTTGCTACTATCGTCTGCGAATGCGTGCCCGCTTCCGATCAACGCGAACTGCGATAGCAAGCTGATTATTGCAACTTTGGATTGTCTCTTCATCGTTACTCCTAAACAGCTACTTAACGCGCGCCATAGTCTCTTCAACATCTTTGATCGCTCTATCTGTATCACGCAGATATTGATTTACGGTATCAAGTTGGCGGTTCAAGCTATCGATTTGAGCCCCAAGATTGGATGCCGATTCCAACAAATGCTGGCGCTGATCGAGCAAAGCCTGTCTTGAACGGAACAAACTATTGTAGAAACTTGGGTCCAGAGCCGCTTTAGCGTCCAGGCTCATAAATCCAATCATCGTTACGAAACAGCAGAAAAAGCCCTGCAAAAAACTCTTCGAAAACACGGTCAACTTCCTTTGCAACCTGCTTTGTAAACAGTCACGCTGGTTATATTACTGCACGCGATTTGAAGCAAAAGTGACGCTTTTTGCATCTTGTCAAGCGCTGTAAATGCATACTAAAACTAGGGGTGCAGATCTACGGAAGTTGTTTGCAACCTCCAACTATCGTGCTTGCTTCGTAATAATTTCTCAAACGGAACTTAATCAATCACACATAATCAAGTCCTGTCGAATACGAAACTAAGTCCGCGATTGATAATATCGACTGCCTCATCGATGTCATCGACACTGTGTGCGGCGGAAACGCAGGCCGCATCAACAGAGGAAGGCGGCAAATATACTCCACGTTCCAATAAGAAGTGAAAGAACTTAGCAAACCGTTTGCTATCGATTGCTTTTGAATCTTGGAAATTGCGCACAGGCTTCGAGCTGAAGACAATTGCGATCATCGAACCCACGCGTGGTAACTGTACTGGATATTCATGCCTGTCTATTTCGACTTGGATCGCAGAAAAAAGCTGCGCTGCCCTCGACTCCAGTGTTTCGTATACGGCAGGAGCTGACAGCAGCTCTAACATAGCGCAGCCACCAGCCATGGTGACAGGGTTGCCGGAAAAGGTGCCGGCTTGATATACATCACCAATCGGTTGCAGGTGTCGCATGATTTTTTCAGAGCCGCCAAAGGCTCCAATCGGCATGCCTCCGCCTAGTCCTTTTCCATAACATGTGAGATCCGCCTTTACGCCATACAGTTCCTGTGCTCCACCAAGTGCAAGCCTGAAGCCGGTAAGAACTTCGTCCAGAATGAACAGACAATTGAACTCATCGCATAGCTTTCTTACGCCATCCAGATAACCTGGTGCCGGAGGAATTACTCCCATCGAGCCTGGGACTGGCTCTAGCAATACAGCGGCTACTGAATTTGAATGTTTCGATAAACAATCACGCAATGATTCTAGATCGTTGAATGCTACCAATACGGTGTTACTGGCGGTGGCGTTTGGAATGCCTCCACTGGTGCGGTGACCATTAGATGCCAGTACACTGTCGCTGTGCCCATGGTAGCCGCCTTCTGCCATTACGATAATTTCTTTGCCAGTGAATCCTCGCGCCAGTCGGACGGCGCTCATCACCGCTTCGGTGCCGGAATTCACTAAGCGCACCATCTCGATACTGGGAACTGCTCGGGTTATCTTTCTCGCGAACTCTAATTCAAGAGTATGAGGCGAGCCAAATACCGGCCCCAATTCAATGACTTTTTTACAAGCCTCGACGACTGCTTTCGGGCTGTGACCAAGGATCGCAGGACCCCATGCGCCAAGAAAATCAATATATTTATTGCCGTCGATATCAAAAAGATAAGCACCATCGGCACGGTCAAAAAAGATTGTGTGACCGCCCACTTCTTCGAAAGAACGAAATGGACTGTTAACTCCACCGGGAATCAGTTTTTCAATTTCTTCTGCCAGTTCACGAGACTTGACAGCTGGAGCGTGTTTTCGGAGCTCTTTCAACGTTCCCGTATTTGTATTTTTGCTTTGCACTGCTCAGTTTCCTGGTTCGAATTAGCGTTGTGATGAACCTTTCTTCCAAACCTGCCACCAGTGTTTTTTACCTGCAGTACTTGACGCGTTGAAATCTGATTCTTGAAGCGCTGCTTGTGGATTGCCATCGCCGGCAGTGACAAGTGTTCCGATTGTGCCCGGCGCACTTGATGCTACGCTTGGTGCAGGTACAGGCTGTGGCGCCGCTGTTTGTGGTGCTTTCGGCGTTGTGAATAAACCTAACGCCCCAGGAACAGCAGTGACGGCAGCTGCCCCACTGGCATTGTTTAAGCTCGTCTGGTTGCTCACCGGAACATGCACAGCAATTTTTTGATGTTTATGAAATGACGTTTTCACATCGAAGTGTTGCTTGTGTTGTGAGTCGACCGTTACTTCCAGATGGTACTGACCCGGCATTAACTGGAAACTTGGAGTATGAAAAACCGTCTCCTGGCCTTTCTTATCTGAAACTCGCACTTCGAGTGAGTTAAATGGGCGGTCGGGCGTAACCTCCACCTCTCCCGTATAGAAGTTGGCGGCCAGCCAAACACCAGCTGTTCCTACAGCTCCAATTATTGGGAGCGCTGTCGATATGGTGGTGATGGTCTCTTTAAAACGACCTTTGCCGCCTGCCTTCGTGGTGTTTGCGTTTGGGACGTCACTGGTAGTTGAGACTGGAGACTTTTGCGGAGTTGTAGCTGCCATAATGCACCTTGGTTCGGCGCCCAGCTGACTGCCGGATGCCAAGCAATAATAGCAATTTGCAGTTGCTTACCTTGTCTGACTGAACTTTTTTAAATTTAGACTGTAACTTTATGGTTGGAAAGGCTAGCTGAATGGGGAGCAAAGGGAATCGTGATTAAGCTCTTCGCTAGCCGCTCAAAGCATCGAAATCGCACGATTGCGGTTCTAGAGGCGAATGCGGTTCCAGAAGGTTCTCGTTTGGTTCGCGTCAAGTTGACACCTGACGCGCCAATCGATGTTCTTGTTTATTGGGTGATTGTGGGCATCACTCTCGTTTTCGCATTCGATTCATTAGATACAATCAATAATTCGCCTGTTATTCGGCAGTGGATTATCAACTCCATCGACTGGGGAGCCCTCTACGCACCGTGGCTCGAACGTCCTTGGACGCCATGGACGAGCGAGTGGTTTCATGGCAGTTGGGAGCATCTTTTCGGCAACATGACCGGGCTGCTTATCGCTGCCTGGTTGTTGACTCGTGCATTTTCGCCGACGATGTGGCGCGTCTTTTTCTTTCTTGCCGGACCATTGGCTGGAATCGCTTACGTCGCAACAAACGCAGTGCCGGCTGCCGATTTTACCAAATGGATGGGACCACTCGCCGCCATCACTTCACAGCCGAACACCCCGCTGGCTGGTGCCTCTGGTGCCTCTGGTGGTGTCTTTGCCATGATGGGAGGAGCGCTTGCGGCGTGCACGCGTTTTCGTCTCGCGCGTTCACCAAATTGGCTTCAGTTTAGTCTTTTGCAACTTGCTATGTTGCCGGTTGTGCAATTCCTGTTTGTCGATGCAGGAAACGAAGGCATTGCCGGTTTGGCTCATGAAACCGGGCTGCTGTTTGGTTTTTTGATAGGACTGATACCGCCGGCCAAGGGGCCAATTTCGCTTCTCACTTCAAAGCCCGACAGTGTTGGTGTCGTCAGCGTGAGTGTTGATGATGTTAATCAACAGGCGACAGAATGCGTTTTGTATTTGACTCCTGAATCTGATCCCACTCAGGATTTTCTTATCCGCAAGCAAGACTATCTGGGTTTCCACGTCAAGCCTCTTCTGAAGTTGATTGAGGGGACTAGACCGACGGTGGGGGCAAATGCATTTGCCGTGCCGATTAATGTTCGCCTCGTTCGTCTCTCCGATGCCATCTACAAACAGATTCTTAAACGTATTCTGCCGACTTCGCTGCTGATCGTCACTTTAGTATCAGGTGTATCCCAACTACTGTTTGGTCGTTACAGTTCACATGTATATCCGTCCGTTTTTATCGCTAGTTTCGTATATGGTGTCATTGTTACTTGGGAAAATGTTGTGCGACTAAGGAAGCGATTGGATTGGAACACGTCGCCGGAAATTGAGCCGCCGAAACCAATAGAAATTTCTGGACGTTGGGAGAGCTAGGAGTTCATCCATTGTGAATGGAAAATATGTGATTATTGGTGGACCCTCGAGCGGTAAAACAACCGTAGTCGAGAAACTTGCCGCGCTTGGCTATACGACAGTAGCTGAGAGTGCCCGTCTGATTTTGGAAGAAACGAAGCTTGCCGATCCTCGTCCCGTTCGCGACGACTTTCAACGAGAGGTTTTTCGACGACAGCTAGAGGCAGAGGCAAAAATTCGGAGTGCAGAAGAAATCTGTTTTCTGGATGGTGGCATTTTTGACGGTTCTGCTTACTATTTGAATGATGGCCTGGACGTGCCGCCGATCTTTGATACCGTGGACGGTTCTCGTTATCGCCATGCATTCCTATTTGAAGCGCTTGATGTTTTCGTGCAGGATGGGGTTAGGTATCAGAACGCTGACTCGACTAGGAAGGTTGCTGAATTGCTCTTTGACTCTTACTCCTCGCGCGGAATTACGGTTGAACGTATTCCCAATGCTTCAATTGAAGAGAGAGTTCATCGCATTCTTGAACGTGTCCAACCTTTTTGACTTATTTCCATAACTTCTCAGTCCGAGTCGTCAATCTAATCGCCGCACTATCAGCGTATGACGGTAAGTCGCTCGTCGAACGACCACTCCATGAAGGAACCATCGTACACCGGTAACTTGCGACCAAGGTATAACTCATGCAAAAGCGAGAACGTTGCGGCTCTCACCCCGACTTCGCAATAGGAAAAATCGAAATTCGATTCATGCTTGTTGCCGCTTGTTTCTTCGAGAATCAGCAATTCAAAGCTGTCTTTATTCAAGAACTTGTCCGATTCGTCATAGAGTCGCGAAAACGGCACGTTGATACTATTAGGAATTCGACCAAGTCTGGGTTGATAGTCATAAATTTCGCCGCGATATTCTTTCTGCGTCCTGGTGTCGACTGCAAAGAATTGAGGACGTTGGACAATCTCTTCAAGGAGCACTCTGCGCTGTTCGTCGATATCGACGACAAAATGTCCCGCTTGTGGTGGAGTTATCTCGAGTTCTATGTCACCACCACTATCAAGCCATGCGGACCATCCGCCGTTCAGAAGGCTAACCTCGCGCGCTCCAAAATAGAGCAACATCCAGGCAATGCGTCCATCTCGGCCTTTCGATTTAGCGCCGTCAGCATAGACCACAATATGCTGCTGGCTGCCAAGTCCTGACTGTTCGAGTTTTTTTGCCACTACCTTTGGTGACGACTCGGCTAATTTTCCCCACCAACCAGGTTGATGCAGCACAGTGGAGGAGGCGCTGGGCGCTGGCTCGCAGTACTTCTCCCACCGCAAAATAGCTGCGCCAGGAATGTGCCCGCTGTTGAATTCGTACCGGCGTCGCGCATCGACGACGATAGGTTTATCGACTGTCGAGCTGAGTCGTTCTTTCAGTTCGCGCGCTGAGATAAGAGAAAACAAAAGAACTCCTCTTTTTCTATCGCATGGATACTGCCGCTTTTACGACATAGATAACTATATACTTGAATGATACTGGAACATGGTTTTTCGCAGACTTGCCGAGAAAGTATGATCAATATCGAGAATATGCACGATCCGAGACTTCATCTTACACGTGGCGAACGAGTTGTCCTTGTCGGCAAGGCAGAGTCCGAAACAGGTGCAATCTTTTCAAAAGTGGTCTTGGCACTCTTGTTGGGAGCCGTGCTGATTTGTCTTCCAGTCGTTCCAATTTATTCGTCGATGTTTTTTTCTCGGATAATTGGTTATGGGATGTTTTTCCAAATGCCTTTGTCCTGGATTCACGGGACAATTATTGGAGTGGCGATAGATGTCATCTTGCTATTCGGGCTTAGCCGGATAGGATACTTCCATGGTTTTAATGAAACAGACGCTGGTTTTAATGAAACAGACGCTGATCTCTTCGTAGTCACTGATATGCGTATCTTTAAGATTACTGCAGGAAATGCGGAGGATGTGGCGCCGCGCGCCGACTTGGAACTGATGCAAATTAATGGACGCACCGCTTTGCTCAAAATTAGGGACAGAAAACCGCTGCGGATTATTGTCGATAGTGGTCAAAAACAATAGTTGCTGGTCTCCATCGTTCCTTCTTCTTCGCACAATTGCGGAAATTCCCATGCCCTCGATTGAAAGACCGCAAATACTCCTAAAGAACGATGTATTTATGCAAGTGTTGGGCGAGTCTAAATACATCCATATTGGACTTGCTGTCCGACAAAATTACGGGGGTGGAGATGGGTTTTACCAAAACAGCCAATGCTACCGAGATTCCTCCAGGCAAAATGAAGGCCATAAAAATTAATGGCAAGGATATACTGCTTGCAAATGTTGAAGGAAAAATTTACGCGATTGCTAATCAATGTACTCATGCTCATGCGCCACTCTCTAGAGGCAAGTTGGACGGGTGTGTTGTGACCTGCCCGCTTCATGGTGCACGATTCGATATTACGAGCGGGAAAAACCTATCCGATGCGAAGATTCTCTTTCTCAAGATGAAAGCGAATGATTCTCACAGCTATCCCGTCAAGATAGAAGGTACTGATGTGTTTGTTGATATTGGTTAAGCTCAAAAACGCTACTAAACCGTCTATCGCCTAGGTCCACAACCAACGAGTGTCTTAGACTCCGCCTTATTCACAACAGTTGCCGGCTCGAATTCCAGGCGCATCGCCTGTCTATCCTCTTCCGTAGCTTTCGCGTGCGTTCCAAGAACGAAATCAGCAAACGGAAAAACGACATTAAAGTTCTTGTTTGGATACCGATGATGCAACCAATGATATCGAGCAAACGCTTTATAAATCGACCAGTGGCTAAATCCGCGCTGTTCTGGCTTATGCATTTCGAGGTGAATTTTGTTCCAGATCCAATGGTGCAAAGTAGCCGTTAGTACAAATACAACTGCACCAGGAACCGATACCAGTGCAATTACTGCTGCAATCGGTAGTGCCTTGATAGGAGCCTTCCTGACTGTCAATCGGATCTCTTTATCTTCGTTTTTCCCGACAGGCTCGTCGTGAAAGATCGACAAGTAGTGCATGTGATGATCAATGGCGTGCGCTTGAAAGGTGCGCTGGAACATCGGAATGGATCTCTTATGCATGAGCTTGCTGTGAACTTGATGTTCAATGAAAGACATCAAAATACATGAGAAAAGAAACCATCCAACAATCTGCAATGAAAGAAACATAGCCTTCCCTGGATTTCCTGCTAGTCACTGTCTGTGGTGCCAGCTAATGTACTCAAACTACTGACTAATACTTGTTTTGTCAACCATGAATCTTGTTCAAGTGGTGAAGATCTGGTTCGCATCAGGATGCTCAAACTAATCCGTCAGTGCCTGTGAACTTAAGAGCTAAGCATTGTCTACGTCAGTATCAGACTTCTTTTCATGGGATACCCCGTATCCACTTGGAGCCTGTCCTCAAGTCCGATTTTGCTACTATGGCATACACCAAACTCAATTTCCTTAAGTAATCGATAGGTATTCAATAGGTCTTAATTGCGCTCAACGCAAGAAATCCACACGCTTGATGTCTTTACTCGTTTCACGCAGTTGCATGTTCAAATACGCACATGCGTAGAAAAGACATGAACAATTTTGCTAACTCTTTTCGGGGAACTCATGCATAACGTTATCGCACCAAAAACGGTGATTCTTAAATTAATTGGTGCATCGATCCTCATTTTCATCGGATTGAAATACTTGGCATAAGCCGCTGGCGCGTTCACCGAAAGGACTTACCCGTTGCCGGTGCCGTTGTTGGGTATCTTCCGGGCTCATAGGAACTGCTGGGCCGGTCGGTGCCGTGGTATTCTTGCCGCCCGCAACAGCAGGTCCCGCCGCAGGAATTCTTGGTCGAAATTCGGGCGAGAGATAATGCGACTCAATCGCACTCACGGCGGAACCTGCTCCTGAACGAACTGCGGACGAATTTGTGATTCGGCGTAAACCATTGGTTTACCGAGTCTCAATCGGATAACCAAATCACTGCGGCCCGCAGAGAAAGGGTGCGCTAGACGAGTTTTCGACAACGGAGTGATCTTAGAAGTAGATAACCGTCTGTCTTCGGCCCAGCGCGTTTGTGTTTCCATTGTTTTCCGAGTAAGCGCCAGTTTCCTGGCGCCTACTCCGGGGTAATGGTCAACCAATGCGGTCTTCCATTCCATCCAGAGTCCGTTTTTCAGGACTCTCAAACGTTGCAGCTGATTCGTTGCTGAACAGAGAAATTACTTCAGGGATTGTGGTATCAAATCCGGAGATTTCAAGACACAGCGGATCAGCATCGAAGTTGCTGACACGATTTGCTGTCATTGCGATGTTTATCGCTCTGGCTTCAATTCCGCTAGATTCGCGGTATTGGCGCAATGCGGGTATCACATGCTTTTTTCCGGCCCATGTTTCTGAGTCGGTTAAGCAAACAAACAGATCAACATTCAACTTGTTTCGTGTTGCGTAGATGAACGGTTGGGCGCAGTCTGTTCCACCACCTCCTGTTTTTGCAATGCGCTGCATCACGTCATCTAGTCGTTGTCTTCTCGAGATATTTAGCGGATAGGTATCGGTATCGAAGGCTACACAGTGAAAATTGCTTTCAGCATGTGCTGCTACCAATGCTAATACTGCACTCGCTTCATGTGCACACAGGTCGTCTACGCCGTGCACGTGTGTACCTCTCATGGAACCGGAGACGTCAATTGCGATCAATATGCGCTTACCGGATGAACGAACATATCTGAAGCTTGCGTAGAAAGCCTCATCTAGAGCGTCCAGGACACTAGGCACGACAGGCCAAACTCCCTTTGATCTGTAACCTCTTCCACTTTTGTACGTGTTGAAGGCAATGAATATGCTGAGAGGATGCAAGCGGGCCTTGTAGAGACTATTTTGATCGGTAAGTTTCTTGCACACTCCTTTAGCGAATGAGCGGTTGTCGATCGTGAGCAGTCCCACTTTGCCCAGATTGCCGAGATTTCTCAGCAACCAACCAAGTGGCGCATTTGCTGCAACTGCTTCGTAAATCTCCTTCCCTCTAAGTTGAGTTGGTACGATTTCCACGGGCAGATCGTATTCGCGAACTATTGCTGCAGCTTTTGACTCGTCAGTTGCCTGCAGCAATAATCTAGCCGCATCGATTCGACGTAGTTTCGTCAGATCGCTTTCGTTCAAGCCGAGAGTGCTCGCGTTCCGCTTCGCCTTGTAGCCCAAGTAATCGAAGACAGCTCGTCGAGCTGCATCGTTTTTAGCTAAGAAGCAACCGGCGTGACATAACCAGGCGACCTCCTTCTGGCTAAAACCATCGCGCGCATGATATTTGATGGCTTGATAGGCGAGCGCTTCGGTTGATTTCATTGTGAACCAACGAGCGATTGCTTTTCGAAAACCTCTTCCCCATCCGCGCATTTTGCCCTTGCGCACAAAGGTGACGAAGTGGGAAAGGTGTGTGAACGTGCGTGCTACTTCTGGAATAGCTGCATAAGCAGCCTTTGCACCAGCTGTTGGAACAGTGATCAGCTTACCTTTCACTTCCACTTGTATCTGTTTTGATGCCACCATAGCGAGAACAAATAGAGCTGGATCGTTCTTAAGAGCTCTACCCGCGGTGCTCACTTCTCTAACAAGAGCTACGACTCGTTCAGCATCTTCGGCAATGCATCTTTCTATGGCTTCCAAATTTTGGACGGTCAAGTCTCTTTCACCTACGTAGTAGCTGCCACGGGTAGTGCCCAAGATAAGGAATCGCACAAGCTGCGTCCAGTCGTTGGTCATGTATGAGTATCCCCCAGCATTGTTGGATATCTGTCCTGGCAATTGTTCGCGCTGGTTGGCATTGTTTGTTATGAAATTTCTTAGTGCGTCGAACATGATGTGACCTCACTTGCATAAGTGAAAAAGGAATTGATGGCGTGTCGAGTTACTGCCACCAGGTTGGATGGAGGTGTCTTTGAAGAATGAGTTGAAATCAGGCTTTCGGAGAAGAATCTCTCATCTCTTGCAGCACTGCGCGCGAGCTCTAACTGCATCGTTTCGTCCCAACTCGCAGGGACTTTTTATGCGAAAAGACGTCGGGTGCGTGAAACCTGGTTAAATGCGGCTTTTGAAGCCGCAATGGCTAGGCGGCGTGTTTATTTGCGGGACCAAAAATTATTGATTTATAGAACATAATTTCGCCGGTCCCGATCTACCTGCCAGGCGATGCAAATAGTTCCATCGCCTCGGGCTCGGGGAAAACGGCGATGTGGAGCGGTTTTCAACAAGCGCCGTGTCGAGCTCAAAATAATTTGAGGCTTGGTTGGCGAATAAATTTATCTTGTTGAAAGTCAACATGATCTCGCTCCGAGTGATCTACGAGATCTCAAATTACAACACAAGCAATATGTCGTCAATAGGAAAATCGTCATGCACGAAAGAAAATTCAAAGCTAAACACAAATTGCCTAAGCCGCTGATTGTATTGCCTATATCGGCTCGAACGTCTGAAGTAACTAGTAGCGTGGCTGCTTCGGCTTTTTTTTGAGCTCTAACGCAGACGGCGGTGGCGCTGGTGGTGCCTCAGTCGTGAACGTTCCCAAATTGCTGTTCATTCCATCACAACTTACGACGACTGTGTGTTCGCCGCCTTGTAGCGTTATGGGTAAGCTTACTCGTAGCTCGACAGGTGACGCTGCAGCGATTCTTCCTTGCACCTGACCGTCGATCGAAATCTTGTTGTTCGGTGCAATTCCATCAAAGAAGTGTCCGTTGATCACGAGTGTATCGTTGTGCGTGCCCGTCAGTGTCACACCCTCGATGCTTGGGGTTTGTTTCTCCGAAGGCACAATCAGTGGTTGAAGAATGTCTATTACCGTCGGCATCACTTCAGGGCGGGCAGCTAGTGCGACGTTCAATGAACGACCCGGAGTGGCATCTTCGGGAATTGTAAATGATACTTGTCCGTCAATATTTGAAATCATCGTGCTGCCGTTGAGGCTTAACTCAACCGATGCCTCGGGATTACGTTTTGAGTCGTAAATGGAGATAGTCATGCTTTGTCCGGCGAGCGCTCTTTCCGGCACCATCATCATTGCTCCAACACTTGGTTGACGCACTGCTCGAAATGCGGAGACATTGTCAGGTCCAGGGTTAATCACCGTCGTTCCGTGGGCCGGTAGCATGGCTACTTGGTTCGCTTGTGGCTGTGCAGCCGGTTGTGGATTTGAAGTCGTTTGGTTAGCTACCTGAGTTTCTCCTTGTTGTGCCACCACAGACGGTTGGTGCTGAGTTTGCGCTTGAGTCTGTATTTGTGGCTGTCCGGTAGGTTGAGACTGCGCAGGAGCTTGTGACTGCTTCGAACTTTCTACATACTTGCCGTTATCCGCAGCGTTTTGAGCCGTTGCCGATTTCTGATTTGACTTCGTCGCAGCGTTAGCTTCAGTTTTGGCGGCCTGTGCATTGTCATCTTTCGCTGCTTGGTCGTTTCCTTCTTTGCTGGCAGCTGTGCCGCCTTTCTCTGCGCCAGGCTTCTCCGCCTCAGAGTTTGGTGTCATTTTCATGAGTTCTTTCATTGCCACTGCGCGCAATGCTCGCTCATAGGCTTCTTGCATCGTCTTCGCTTCAACGCCTGGTGGTAAATCACTGATCTGAGAGGTACTCGATGACTCACCCTTCGCATCAGTCTTGGACTCGGCTTTTGCGTCTGCCTCAGCCTTGGCTGCTTCTGCTAACTTTGTTGAGACGAGCGCATTATGTTTTTCGACCGCCATTACTGCTGCTAGATATTCGCGGCGTCGATTAGTGAGCAGCACCGGCAGTATTATCAGGGACTTTTTTTTTACTGCTTCGTCATCCTCGCTCACCTTATTGGGTGTCTTTGCTTCTGCGCCTTCAGCTGCCGGAGGTACAGGTGCCGGAACACAATCGGACTCTATTGTGATTGAGCCGACTTTGCCGAGCCAAAAGCTTACGTTTTGCTGGCTTTGAATATCGAATCCATTTTCTACGGAGGAGCGAGCGTTGATTACAACTACGTACTCGCCAATCTTCTTACCTTTAGGCGCTTTTTTGTCGGTGGTACCAGCTATGGTGACCATCATCAAACCGTTTTCTCTCTTTGCCCAGACTACCGATAAAGCTGCTCGGCCGTCGTCTCCCAGATCGAGCTCTCCTGAAGACCACGCTTCCGTGCCCATTGGAGGCATATCGTTGTCTTTGCCGACTTTTTCTACAATGCGATTTGACGAAAGTTGAGAATCTTCCAGGGCTTTGCGCAAAGCGCTATGAGCAAGCTCTACTACGGCTTTTTGCGCAGGATCTTCTATTTTCGTAAACTCTTCACTCTCTTTGAGCGAACGACTGAGGTCTTTTAAAACTGAAATCAGTGCGGCATCTGGCGCGTAGTTTGGCGGCGTTTCGATGCGTGTGTCGGCCTCTGCGGTTTTGCTTTCGTCACCTTCTTTCTTGGCATCGTCGCCCGCTTCTTTTCCTTTTACCGTATTGACGGGCTTGTCCGTTTTCGCTGGTTTGTCTGAGACTTGCTTCGCTTTTTCGTCCTTCTTGGCTTTCTCTTTTTCGGCGTCTTTTTCGTCTTTTTTTGCCTTGTCCGATGCTTTATCGTCTTTCTTCGTGGTCTTATCGTCGTCTTTTTTAGACTTCTCTGCGGCCTTGTCTTCGTCCTTCTTACTCTTTACGTCGTCTTTCTTGGACTTTTCTGCTGCCTTGTCGTCTTCTTTTTTCGCTTTGTCAGCGGCTTTTGCGTCTTGCTTCTCTTGCTTGCGCTTTTGCTTTTCTGCTTTCTTGTCTTGATCGTCGTCAGCGTCAGCTTTCTTGCTAGTGTCTGGCGGAGTCGCTTCCGCCAAAATCAATTTCGCTGTGCCGGAATCAGAGGCTGCAAGCGCGGGTAAGCCTGCCGTTGTTGCGTTTCCGAGAAGTAAAAGAGATAACGCCAAACCTATATAGTTGTAGTGCTTTGTCTTGACGTTAACTGCCTGGTGACTAGTGTTCGCCATCGCTTTCATCTTCCCCTCAATCCCTCAATCTGACGTTCTGCCAAAAATATCTTCGTAGACTCCGATTGTTTCCTGTGGTGTCAAACCGTAACCCAAATAATGTCCGTCTAGCCAAATCTCAAAGTGCAAGTGCGGATACTTGGCCCGGCCGGGTAGATTTTGCCCGGTTCCTGAAACCCCTACATAACCTAGCAGGTCTCCCCGCGAAACGCTCTGATCTAGCTTAAGTTTCGGATTGATTTTATTCAAATGTGCATATCTAGTCGTTAGGCCGCCACCATGATCGATCCACACCTGGCAACCTCTAAAGAGATCTTCGTTGCGGTCGGACGTCCGATGTTCATGCTGACATTCAGCCATGATGCGGTTTAGCGTCTTTTCGTTCATATCTACGAAATTGGCATCAGCTCGTGTCACCTTGCCAGGACCGGCCGAATGCACCGTTTTATTCATCGGCACGTCGAAGAAGTCAACACCTTCGTGTACGCCATAGCGGTAAAGCCGCCTGGCACCAGGAAAGACACCCGGATGCCGTGGTAGCGTGCGACCTGGCAGCGGCATGCTCAAGACGTGCAGTCGTTTATCGATTTGATGCGGTTCAATTTTTTGTTTCCAAGAGTCTGGTTGTGCCAACCTCCTAAAACAGATGGTGTCGCCATCGATTACCCAGAAACCGTCTTTGGTGGGCATTACGCCACGAAGATCGGAGCCTTTCGGGAAAAGAAATTGTTTAACCGTTCCATCGTCTTTGTTATAGGCGAGCACACGGTTATTTTCTCGTTCAACCACGAAGATAGGAGCACCGTTTGCAGTGGCAAGCCTCGCCGGTCGTTCACCAATTACGCGCTTGCAACTGGTGTCAATATGGTGGCTGAGCTGTCCTGCTGGCGGCACGCTGTACCGTGCAATCATGCCGTGCTGTCTCAGCATATAGAGCGAGCCGTCGTAAGCGAGGCAGATACCGTCGGCGACGCTTACGTCTCCTGGCTGCAGCCGCCAGGGCAGAACCTCTTTAAATAAGCCAGCGATCTTTTTGGATTTGCTGTCAATTCTCCAGATCTCGTTACGCTCTGGATCAAGCACCATGACTTGGTCCCCCACTACGCAGAGATCTATGAAATCGGGATCTGGCGAGCCTGGAAGGAATGGTTTATTGGCACGGAAGACTCGAAACTGTCTCTTGTCTAGAAGAAATTCGAACAAATCGCCAGCTTTGTCCAAGATCATCAACGCATTGTCTGGTGCGTAATAGACGAAGTTGTTGAACTCCTGTACGGGAATTCCATCGATCTGCTTGTTCATCACATCGTAACGCTGAGCAAGAATCGAATCTGGACGACCGTTTTTGGAGTCTGAAGTGCCAATCCACACGCAATCGACCCCGAGGAAGCAACTGTGGTCGCTTGTCTGCAGCAATGTCGCAGGTTTGAAGAGTTTCTGTTGCTCAGCATCGAAAAGCTTTATTTGAGCCGTTCCAGCATGTGGAACCGATTGCGTTGGCATAGCCAAACTCGTAACCGCAGCTGGTTGAGGATGGGCCGGAACTGAGGCTGCTCCCGGGACGGTACTGGGGGCAGGCGCAGCAGCAAACGCTGGTGCGGGCTTAGCGTTAGAAAGTGGAAGCGGAGGGGAAGCAACTGGTGCTGCATGTTTAGCGGTAGAGACGGACGGAACGGCAACAGTAAAAGGAGGAGGCGCCGGTTTAACATTCGGTGCTGTCACCGTCGGCTTCGCTGCTTGTGTCGATGCTGCTGCATCGCCTGTAGCAGTTGCTGGTTTCACCATGTGCATGTGCGGCTGCAAAAGAACAGGTGCTTCAGTCGCTTGACCCTCAGTTGTAGCTGGTGCGGCAGATCTTCGCGCGGCGCTATCTTTGCTATTGCTGGGTGCTGCCGTGGCTGTGTGTGACGACACCGCATGCAGTGTTACAGTCAAGACACCGGACGCAGCTATAGCCACTACGAAAGTGGTTCTAGTAACGGTGTCGTTGAGTCTGATCCAGCGCTTGATTTTTGGTTCTCGCAAGCTTGAAACGGAGTGAGGTAACTCACGAGCATATTAACCTTTTTCAAGGCATTTGCTAAGCCTGAACGGTGCGAATTTGCCTGCTGTTAACCAAGCCAAGCACTAGCCGAACCAACAAACGCTATCTGCTCAATGTATGGTCGACTTACTTCTTCTGAGCGTCTTGTGGAGTCGCCATCTTTTCAATTGCGGAATCACTTATGAGGTAGTTGTCGCCTTGTTTTTCGATCGTGTACAGAACAAGTCGAGTATCTTCCGCTTCTCTCAGCAGCTTGTTGCTCTGTTCATCGTAAGTCTTGCTAGATTCTTTTACTGTTGCAAGAACTGTGTATTTCTTGGTCGTCGGGTCTTGGTCTACCTTACTGATGGTGACAGTTTTCGGCACCATTTCGATGTATTGGTGGTGAGCACCTAGCCATTCAACACCTTTGGTTTGGACGGACAGCGCGTGACCTGTCAGGCATGTACTTAGTTGCTTGGTATCACGGTTTTTGACCGCTGCACACTTTACTTTCTGCCAATTCTCAATGAGAGTCCGCATCGTGTCTTTCAGCGAAGCGGGCGATGATGATGTCTGTTTCTTGTCGCCTTTAGATTTCGGCGGCTTCTCCGCTTCGTCCTCACTACTGCTTGCCGCAACCGGCTTTATTCCTTTAAAGATTCCGGCCAGAATGCTGTTATCTGTGGATGCTCCCTTTGTCGTGCCAGCCGGCGCTTCCGGTATTGTTTCAATATTCTGCACTTGCACCACGAGCTTTTGCACATCATCTACGTTCGGCAAAATTCTTACTTTGTATCTGCCTGCGGGAATTGATGCTACCGAGCGCTTAGTGAATATCGCCGCGCGATTTTTTTCTAGTGCGGTGTTGAAGTCTGAGATTCTCGCTGGTTTGGTGCCTAATGCTTCAAGCAAGAAGTCACTCGTCATCTCGATTGTGAGAAAGTCGCGTGCTGCGCGCCCCGACAGCGCCAAATCGACACCTGTTACTTGCTTTTGCTCAGTGGTGTCGATTCGCATCGATGCATTGTTTGGATCTACGAGACTATTGTCTTCACCAGGTTTGAACGGACCGACACCCGGCCAGGCTGTGCCTTGCACAATCGGACTTCTGGCAAATGCTTCCAGCGAAGTAAGCGGTGCGCTGGCTGGTTTGCGTCGTCTTGGCACGCTTAGAATGCGAGAGTGTGAGCGGGCACCACCCTCACTTTCAGACGACTTGCTTTCGTCATTTTCAGTCGACTCTAATTTCGAGTTGCTTGCCGGTTTCTTTGTGTCGCTGTCGTTGAACATCTGGTCCATGCCTGTTCCATCATTGTTCTGAGCGACGGCTGCGGTGCATATGGGCGCTGAAAAACTGGCAAATAAAAATGAGATGGCGATCATCCCAATTTTGGTCGACCATATTCTGGATGATAAAAGGGGCTGAAGACTCTTAACCCGCACGATTCTCTCCCTGGCGCGACTATGTTTTTAGCACACCAACAGTTTATTTCAAATGCTATCTTGGCAATCTGGCAAACCAAGAATATTTACGCCAGCTTGCCTGAGCATTGAAACTATGGTCGGAACTGGCAATCCGATGATGTTGGTGTAACAGCCTTCAACCCTGGCTACAAGGGCTGCTCCGACGCCCTGCAAGGCATAAGCGCCTGCTTTGTCCATCGGTTCACGCGTTGCGATATAGGCTGTAATTTCCTTTTCATCAAGCTTTCTAAAAGTTACTAATGAACTCTCAACATGTTCAATTTCTTTAAGATCGTCATTCTTATGCTGTTTTAAAACGATCACGCCTGTAAAGACTGTATGTGTTCTTTCCGACAGACGCCTTAACATCTGCCGCGCATCATCGTCGTCAGTTGGTTTACCGATCAACTCTCCGTCAAGAACGACCATGGTGTCAGCACCGATTACGACGGTGTTTTGTTCTTTGCTTAGTGTCTTTAAAACGTCGTGCGCTTTTTCTCTAGCCAGAGACCGAACCAGCTCTTCAGGAGAAATTCCCGGAAGCACCGATTCTTCGACTCTGCTCGGAATTACCTCGAACTCTAGACCAAGATTTGTCAAAAGCTCGAGACGTCTTGGTGAGCCAGAAGCCAATACGATTCGCGGATGATCTTTACCAGTAATTCTCTTTTGCTGTTGATTTGAGACTTGATTGCTCTTAGACAAGTTCGAATACCTGAATGCGGTGGTTGCCTTTGTCTGCTACGTACAAGAGTTCGTTGGCTGGATCCACGCTCAGGTCAGACGGTCCCAAGAACTGGCCAGGTTGCGATCCGCGTTCACCTATCTCCGTTATGTATTCGCCGCGGGGACTGAATACTTGCACGCGATGATTCAGAGAATCCAATACGTAGATCTTGTCGTTCTTATCCACTGCAACGCTGCGGGGAACGTTGAATTCACCCGCCAGTGCCCCTCTCTTGCCAAAAGCACGCACCATTGTTCCGCTCTTGGAAAAGATGTATATCCGGCAGGCACCATAATCGGTGCAATATATTTGATTCAGCCGGTCTGTCGCCAGTCCTGACGGCAGCTGAAATCCTCCGTCATCCAGCGTGGTTATGTTTCGCATCCACAGACCCATTTCAGCCTGGAAGACCTGCACGCATCTGTTATATGCGTCAGCAACATAAAGCAGATCTGTCGAGTCGACGGCAATTCCTTGCAGTCCTCCATCTTTAGCTTGAATGTTGCAGAGATCGCGCACGAATTGCCCGCGGCTATCGTAGATTCTAACGAATGGATCGCTGCTGTCGCAGATATAAATTCGGCCTTTGCTGTCCATGGCGATGCCACTTGGTTTGGTGACTCGCCCGCCACCAGTCATACTGTCGATCTCCGGCTTCATCACCAGGTCGTTTAGCCAGCGACCTTCAAAACTGAAGACGTGAACACTGCGACTGCCGGCGTCTGCAACGATGACTTTTCCTGAACGATAACAGATTGCAGTGGGCTCGATTAGTTTGCTGTTTGATTTGCCTTGTTTGTCGAAGACATGCAACGGCTTTGAAAGACGCTTTTTCGTTGTCTCCTCCGGATGCGATATCTTCGCTTCCTGCCCCAGTGACCGGGTGCCGGAGATATGTTCGCTTAGCGGGCGATTGCTGTAGAAGGATTCGCCGGGGGTGGTTGCATTAAGTTGAGACGGTGAGGATATCGGTTCCTGTGGAGTTTTGTTGGCGGAAATCTCCATTGACGCTTGCGTTTGCAAAAGGCTTTTGTCGATGACTGCCCCTTCCGCGTCTGTTCGGTCGACTGAGCCTATAATGTGCGGTCTTGGTGCCATGTCATCTTCTGCGCTAATGCTCTCTTCATATTCTCTGGCAAAATCCATCACAGACCGATAACGGTCTCGCGCTTTCTTTCGCAGCGCTTTTGATACTACAGATGATGTCTCGACATTTATAAATGGGTTGATAATGTGCAGCGGTCTCTCTTCTTGCGAGACGATTTTCACGATGGTTTGTGCGACTCCATCGCCTGTAAAAGGCGTCTGACCGGACAAAGCTTCATAAGTGACGACACCAAGCGAAAATATATCGGCGCGATGGTCTACATTTTTTGCGTCTTGTAATTGTTCGGGCGATACATAGGCCAGAGTACCCATCATAACGCCCGTTTTGGTAAGATGCGTCTCTTCGAAATCGGCTACCCGTGCGATTCCGAAGTCCGTTATTTTTACGGTGCCATCTGCCAGGAGAAAGATGTTGTCCGGCTTCACGTCACGGTGAACCACATTTTGGCTATGCGCAAATGATAGTCCATCAATGACTTGCGAAAGAATAGGCCAGAACTCTTTTACCCCGTACCGTCTTTTCCGCTCTTCAAGATCTCGACGTAAGCTGCGTCCCTCGAGATACTCCATCACATAGAAGTAGTTGTCGGTCTCCATACACACGTCGTAGACGATGACGATATTTGGATGCTCTAGTCGTTGAGCGGTGGCCGCTTCGCGTCTGAAACGGTCACGGAACTCTTGCTCTTTGCCCTTATCGATGTTTTCGAGAACCAGTTGCTTGATTGCAACAGTGCGATCGTTTTTGGCATCGACTGCCTGATAAACAATGCCCATTCCTCCCCGACCAATTTCGGAGAGGATTTTGTACTGACCGAAGTCCTTGGTCATGGTGATTCCAAAATCTAGATTCTATTCCACAACAAAGACTAGTTCTGTCTTGCCGAAGGTCAGTCTGTCACCTGGAAATATCTGTTTGCGCTCGTTCAGAACTTCGCCATTGAGGAGAGTGCCGTTGGTGCTACCAAGGTCTTCCACCCAATAGCCCCCTTGCATCTGGAGCACCCAAGCATGGTGCCTGGATATATAGTGGTCGCTCGCCAATGAAATGCTGTTCGTTTGGTCACGTCCAATTTTGCTTACCGACTGAGTTAGAGGGAAGCTTTCGTTGGTCGCCTTATTGAAGAGAAATGCCGGTCTTGAAGTTTTCGAGTCCTTTCGCAACGGCATCGATATCACATCAGGTGAGCGCTCAGGAAAGGTGCGTGTCGCTTGCTGCACACTGGAGCTCATCTCCCGTGTCACGCCGCAGACCGAACACCTGCCATCTTGATTTAGCTGCCCACCGCACCGTGAGCATTCCGTCCCACTCATGGACATCGTTATTTAACTCCGTTACCGGAATCCTCTTCGAGGTATTGAATGACTACGACAGTCACGTTATCCGGTGCGCCACCATCGAGAGTTTGTTTGACGAGCTCTTCGCAAACAACTTCCGGCTCGTGCTTCTTACCGACGACATCGCAGATCTGTTCATCTCTCAGCACGGTTGGCAGACCGTCCGAACAGAGCACTATCCAATCGCCGCGCTTTACTTCTACCGGGGTCGAATCGATTTCGACTTTCTCTTCGTGCCCCAGGCAACGAGTGATTAAATTCTTGTAAGGATTGATTCTGGCTTGCTCTTCTGTCAAGCGACCGGCCCTGACCATCTCTTGCACCACCGAGTGATCGTTGGTCAACAGTGTCGGCTTTCCGTCTCTCAGCAAGTAAGCTCTGGAATCCCCCACGTGGGCAATTTGGAGATGCGCTTCGTCGGCGGATTGAACGCCGACAACCACTGTTGTCCCCATCCCTCGAACGGTCGAATCTTCTTCCGCCTGCTGCCAGACCGATTGATTGGCTTGTGTAACGGTTTCAATAAGCCAATCTTGAATAGCATCTTTGTCAGTTGCAGGCGGTGGAGCATCTTTCCAACGCTTTTCGATCGCTTCTACAGCTAACTTGCTTGCTTTGGCGCCACCAACTGCGCCGCCCATTCCGTCTGCAACCGCGAAAACCCGCTCATCCGGGCTTACGTAGTAATTGTCTTCGTTGCGCTGACGCTGGCAACCCGCATCAGTTCGTGCAGCCGCACGCCATTTCAGCATTGTTTATCTCCGTTGCCCCCATGAATTACCGTTTTCCCTGGATCTCGTTTCCAAGTAAAGCGGCTTCTACCAAATGCCACAATATTATTGCCCCCATTACACCATTTCCAATCAGAAAAAGGTGAGCGTAAGACCGATAATCTGCAAGAAAACTCGCAATTAAAAAAAGAGAGGAGAATACAAGAGCTCCCGCCGCAGACCAGCCTACAATCATCTGTAGTCTAACGCTTTTTCCAAGTCTTGTTTCCAGTAAGTAAATTTGTCGTTGCTGATTTTGACAGTCTCTCTCAAGGGCTTGCGTGGCGCTGTCGATGGTTGTGGCTGGGACGTCTTCGGGTTCGGCATCTGGCAGGGATAGCGGCGTAACCGAGGTCGCTGTTGGCTGCGCCGGTAATGATGTCACACGCGGCGGCGTTTTTTCACTGCTGCTCGGACGGGCACTAATTCCTTTGTTTGCGGCTTCTTGGGCTGTACTGCGAGTTGGTTGAGCTCGTGGTATCTCTTGACCGCTTTTCTCTTTGCGCTTGCCAAATCCGAACAAACCAGAGCCGCTTGTGAGGCGTTCTGCACTGGTTCTGTATGCCTCGGCACTGTATTTCAAAAATATTTTTAACAGGGCCCCGAAGGCGCTTGGCCTGCTTAGTAACCACCTTTGTATGAATGGTTTCGCTGCTTCCACGAAGCTGAATTCGGGTTGCAATGTTCTCGCGATTCCTTCAACAGAACTGCCAGCACGCAAGAGATAGGCGAGATTGGCTGGTAGTTTCAACGCCCGTTCAAGTGCAATCTGATCGATGTCTCTTTCCAGATGCGAAAAATCGAGATCTTTCACTGAACGACCGGAGTAATAATCGATAAATGGAGTCAAGGTTCGCACCACGGGCGCTTTGTTCGCTTCTGCTTTCAAGACGCCAAGCTCGACAAGATATTGCGCGACGTCTTCGCCTTGTTTGTCGATTACCGACGTAACACAACCCGCAATTGCCAATCGCTGTGCTTCGCTTATTTCGCCCACCATGCCGAAGTCGTACATGATGATGCGACCCTCGTCGTCAATTGCTAGATTGCCGGCATGAGGATCGGCATGAAAGTAACCGTGAATAAGAACTTGCTCGAGATAGGCGTAGACTAGCTGATTGCCGATCTCGATCAGATCGAAACCTCGTTCTTTCAATTCAGAAATACGATCGATTTTGATACCAGGACAATATTCAAAAGCCAGGACATGCCGTCCGGTGTATTTCCAGATCACTCGCGGGATGCGAATGAAGCCTGAATCGCGCAAATTTATGCGCATGCGGTCGGCATTTTTGCCTTCCTGCAAATAATCAATTTCGGAAAACAAAGAACGTCCGAACTCGTCCGATAAAGCCAACCAACCATCCCAGTCTCCATCGGGTTTAAGACGGCGACCCCAACGAATCAAGGCTCTCATGTAGCCAAGGTCTTGGTAAAATTTGGAAGCAAGATCGGGACGCTGAACCTTGACCACAACTTCGCGACCGTCGTGCAACCGCGCACGGTGCACCTGTCCAATACTAGCCGAGGCGATCGGTGTATTGTCGAACTCCAAAAACAGTTTGTCTGGCTCTTGCCCAAGCTCTTGTGCGATCGTTTTTATCGCTTGGTCGGCCGAAAATGGTGGCACTTTGTCTTGCAGCGTGGCCAGTTCATCAGCCACTTCTGCCTCGAGCAGATCACGTCTCACCGATAGAAATTGACCGAGTTTGATAAAAGTTGGACCAAGTTCCACAAGCGCTTCGCGAAATCGAATTGCGAGAGCGCGTTTGCGCACTGATGCCGGAACTTTTTTATCTGGGAGCCACTTATTGCGTGCTTTCTCTTTGGCGAATGAGGCCATCAACTTTGTCATGCTCCAGAAGCGATCGTCGAGAGCGAGACGTCTCAATTTTACATATTCGTCAGCGATTTCCGGATCATATGTTGGTGCACCTGTTGTGGAAACGGGAACGCAAGTCGGCACTGTTGGTGGTGTGTTGGCCGCTTCTTGGAGCGAATCGGTTACGGAAGAATTTTTTCTGCGCGTGACGGCTTGAGGCTCATGCTTCGTTGCTTGCGGCGGCGAATGAGTGGCTTTATTGATGCGTTGAGCTGGTTTTTGTTCGGTATCGCCAGCGGTGTTGCCGGCTGGACTTTCGCTAGAACTTTCGGTGGACGGGGATTGTATCTTCTCTTGATTCGTCTCTTTTTTTAAGTTATCGCGCTCGTCTCGAGTCGTCTGGCTTTTTTGCGCCTGGTTGCGTTCTTCTCTGCTGCCTGATTTATCTGCAGGATGTTTTTTTTCTGCCGCAGGCACTGAGTCTGGTGCTGACGGCAAGAGCTTTTTCGGTCCAGAGGTCTCACGAGTGTCGCGCGGTAACTTGCGACGCTCCTTGTGTTCTCCAACTGGTCTGCTCTTGTGACTTTTACTTTCTCTCTTTTCGCTTGGCTCGGTTTTTTCCTGTGCTACTAGATGTTCGAGCCTTTCTTTGGCGACTCTTTCAGCTGCCATCTGTTGAGCGGCAGCAATCTCTGCTTCCACTCTGTGCAGCGCTTCCTTCTCTTCTGCCGCCTTGTCTAGAAGGGCGCTGGCTGCAGCTAGTTTTGCGTCGAGTTCGTCTAACCAGGCATCGAAATCCTTCTCTTGTGCAGCTTCAAGGTTTTGCATGACCGATGCGGCAGCTTGAATAGCCTTGTCCGTTGGTCGCTTGAGTTTAGACTTCAGTTCTTCCGAATCAGCCAGAATTGCGGCTTGCCTAGCCGCATCATGAATAGATTGTGCCTGTGAGGTGATGGTGGCGCTAATCGACGGCGCCTCGCCACTGCCGGCTGTAGCTAGCTGATCGGCCTGTTCAGGAGTGCTCGCCTCTCCCGGTTTTGAAGAGGAGTGGCTATCTGATGCCGCCGGAACTTCTTCGATGTGAGACGCTGCCGCCGTATCTAGACCATCACTTGTTTCGTCGACGACCGTCGTACTTGCCTCGGCCAGGCTTTTCGGTTCGAGTCTTTGCTTTTTTTGATCGGTGTTAGCCGGCTCAACGTCCTGCTCTGTCGGCAAATCGCGCGACTGCTCTTCTTTCGATTGGCTATCGCTACTCACTATGACCTGCCTCTATCAGCGTTCCAGTCCGCACCGAACTCGCTAACGGGCCATTATTTCAGACGGAATTCAGGCGTGGCAATCGCGGCCAGACTAAATGCTCACTCTGCTGGAGCGAAGTTCGGCGATTTCTGCTCGTAAAGTAGCGATTTCTGCCCGCAGTTCATTGATTTCAGTTGTGTCGCCTAGGGCACCCAAGGAAAAATCAGCTACTTGGCGGCGAATTTTTTCCTTTGTTTGGCTTTCCAAGACTTCAGAGCGTTGCCAAATGTTTTGCGCTATTTCGCCAACGACCTGTCTTACCTTCTCTTTGGCCTCGTGCAGGTGGTCGTTGCTCGAGGATCTGTATTCGCCAGCTCTGGCGGTCAAAGAATCGACCGCGTCTTCTACTCGCTCGCGGGCAACTTCGAAAGTTGCTTTCGCCAAGAAAAACAATTTCACCAACGGACGGAACACTTCTCTAACCTCCCTAATCTCTCCTGGCTGCTGCAGCTAAATCCGTACAAAAAACGTTCAAGAATCTGGCAGCCAACTTTTTGTTTGCGCTCAGCAACCGATGAGGGTGGCTGGAGCGGTGAACCGAAGCCGAACAAAGACAAATCTATCGAAAGATTATACACTAGCGTTCTTTATGATTACTTGTCGACGTCGGCAAAAGAACAATGTGTTACCGAATTTCGGTGGCACTGGCAATGTTTGCCGCTTATCAACCTAACAACATCTCCTATCAACATCTGAGGAATAGGTCGTGAATTCGATAGTTAGAACACGGGAGTTCAAATCAGTGCCTAAAGTATCGCGCGAAAAGACTGCGTCTAAGAAGAAATTGCGCTCTGTCTCTTTGATTTACGTGCCTCTGCATCTTGGCGGCGCTCATCGCGGGGTCAGTATGGGACCGGCAGCCATGAAAGTGGCTGAAGTGGCAGAGAAGATTGAAAAATTAGGACTCAACGTTGCTGAAGAGATCGATATCGACGTTCCACGCTCAGTCTGTTGGGGTGACCAGACCACTGCCAAGTGCATCCCCGAAATTTTGAAAGTAAGTCAGGACGTATCAGATGCCGTAGACGACGCTCTCGCCAATGGTCACATTCCGGTCACCATAGGCGGGGACCACAGTCTGGCCATAGGCAGCATCGCTGGCGTGTCCAAGCACTTTAAACGGATCAAGAAAGAATTTGGCCTGGTTTGGTTCGACGCTCATGGGGACATCAACACTCCTGCCACCAGCTCCAGTGGAAACGTTCATGGTATGCCCCTGGCAATCTCGCTTGGTCGGGGCGATTCGCGTTTGGTCGAACTCAATGATTATCAACCGAAGGTTCCCCGCAATCGTACGGCCTTAATAGGAATACGGGCGTTGGATGAGCCCGAGCGCGATCTGATCGACGACTGCGGTGTGGCCGCCTTCACGATGAAAGATATCGACCACTTAGGATTGCCCGAAGTTATGAATCGTGCACTTGGTGCTATCGGTGGCGATATAAGTGGGCTGCACGTGTCATTCGATCTTGATGTAATTGATCCTGACGTTGCTCCTGGCGTGAGCACTGATTCTCGTGGTGGTCTCAATTATAGAGAGAGTCATCTCGCTCTTGAGCTTTTAGCCGAAACAGATCTCGTGACCTCTGTAGATATCGTCGAACTGAATCCAGCGCTCGACGTCCGTAACAGAACTGCCGAACTGGGCACCGAATTGATCTTGTCGGTACTCGGCAAGCGTATTCTCTAGATTGTTGCCTCTATCTCTATTCTGTGGCGTTCTGTTCCGTTCTGCGGGTACGATTTTTCAGTGCCCACGCCTGTTTAATGTCAATGTTCATCCTGCGCTCGGCACAATCACCGCAAAACTGATGCACCGCTGGTAGTGCGGAGTTTTTATCAGATCCGTACAAGAGAAGAGAAACGAAAAATAAAAAGGGCTAGACAAGACGATCTGTCGATACTATACTTACGTATGTACTCAACCTGGAGCATCGTATGATGGAGTCGGCAAAGTCCATAGATCTAGATCAGCTGCCAGCTAGACAGCGGGATGTTGTTCTGCAGATCATAAAATTGACCGAAGATTGCGGCTATCCGCCAACTTTGGCTGAACTAGCGAAGGCGCTTGGCTTGAGAAATCGGATGACAGTGCATCAACATGTGGCCGCGCTCAAGAAAAAGGGATTCGTCCAATGGGAGCCAGGCTTAAACCGTTCACTTCGCCTTGTTGGTCCAATCTCGGGCACTAAGCCTGTTGCAGAAGAAGATGAGGTCATTGAAGAGAATGTCGCTCCACCAACCGGTCTTCCATTGGTTGGTGCCATCGCCGCCGGTCAACCTATAGACGCTCTATCGCATAACGAGTACTTAGAGATGGAAGGACCTTATGCCAGCGACGGCTGTTTTGCGCTTAAGGTTAAAGGCGAATCTATGATTGACGATGGTATCTATGATGGTGACTTTGTCATCATCAAGCCCAATCCTTCTCCACGTAATGGAGAGATTGTGGTTGCTTTACTCGAGGATGGTAATGCCACCTTGAAGCGCTTCTTTAAGGAGAAAGAGGGGTACAGGCTGCAACCAGCCAATAGCCAGATGCAGCCGATTTTTGTCAATTCTAGAGAAGACCTCAATATTCAAGGCACCGTGGTCGCGCTTTTCCGGAAGATGTAAGTCCATCTTCGAGTAGCCCTGCGTCGCGTTCATAACTCAGCCTGCGTTGCGTTCATAACTCAGCTCGTTATTTCGACCCTGAGTGCCTGGACCCGTATTGCGTCGCCGTCCGTCCTATTGCACCAACTGGACTAATTGGCGAGCAACGTTTTGGAACACAGAATTTAGCTGTGATGCGCTTGTTGTTTGGGTGAATGTCGCTCCATTGCCAGACAAAGCAGCAATGCCGGTTGAGCCGCTCTGGTCTGTGAGCACTGTAGTCTGGTCAGTTTGTAAGCTCGACACCATACACAAACCGATTGTATAAATCGGAATTCCAGCTTTCTTAGCGAATGTCGCTTCTGCTTGTGAGTTTGGATCTGATGTTCCGCTGTCACCGCCTGCGGTTGGTAGACCGTCAGTAAACAGAACAATCGCACGTGTTGCGCCTGGTCTAGCAAGCTTCTGGGCTGCGCGTCCAAGAGGCGTGGGCCCGGCCGGATCAGTGCTTTTGGAACCAAGCATTTGCGAAATGGCTTGGTCTAGCGAGTCGGCAATGTTTGTACCTCCTACCGCATAGACAGTGCCTACCAATGTATCGGTCGTGGGATCGGCGGCGAACAATGCGCCGTTCACGCTCGACGTGGATGGTGGCGTGGCGCTTGAGAAGTTACTGTAAGCTGACCCAGCCGTCGGATTTAAATTGATGGTTGGTTGCGGGCAGGGGATGGATGCTGGTGATGGATATGGATAAGAAGAAGGGTTGCCTCCAGTGCTCAGTGTTGGATTGCTGCCCTCAAGAGATGACGAACTGGTCCCGGCGTTGCTGCTGAATGTGCAAAGCCCAAAGTGACAGTCAGCATCTTGATTCAAAATACTGAAGAAGTTTTCGGATGCGAGGATCGCATCGCCGATCGGGTGCCGTAAAGGTACCTGAGCGGATGAACTGGGAAAACCTGGTTGCGCCGACAAGACGCCCTGATAATAAGCCTGGAACCAACCCGCTTTCGGTGTTATCCCCCAAGTTGTATACGGAACGTTCGCTGCGGTTGCAGCCGATACGCTTTCAAGATTGCCCCTCATGGCCTCAACCATGATACCGAGACCTTTATGAGTGGCGTCGTCAGCTGGGAATGTGAACCCGTTAATCGTAGCGCCGATAGATTGCGTCGCGGTACCATCGACGTTAACTACCATGTCGGTATACGTTCGGGGACCGCCGCCGTTGCTTGTGCTATACAGTTGGCTCAATGTGTACTTTGCATAACCATTTACAGTGCCGTAGCCGGTTGAATTCCACGTGTAAACGCCAGAGGTGCCACCACCGGCGTCCCACTGCATTGGCCAGGTCGCATTGACGGCTGTTCCGGTGGCGTTCGTCGCACCGATTGCGTAGTAGAGTGGGCCCTGACAGGTGTTCTGACCGTTGTATTGACTGGTGTCTTGGGGCAGAGCATAGCCATTGTAGGATCCGTTCTGATACCTATTTACGAGACTGACGTTTGTGAAATCGTCCATAGAGGCTGATGTGTCAAAGCACAAGATAACGTCCAATTGTGGTAAGCCACCATCTGACTGATCTTGAATTATGTAAGGACCCTGTCCAACGCCTATGAATTTAGCTGTGCTCGGAACAAAGCCCCATGCGCCGAAAACGCGGATGATCTTACCGCTGCTGTTGTTATATGCAACTGGATTTTTCGTTACCGGATCTAAAAATTCGAAGTATAGCTGGGCAGCGTTTGGTGTAGGGCTCCAGGTTGGTGCACTCGTTCCGTATGCGGGTGTCGAAGAGACTGAGGACAGTGAATAGTTGAAAATGGAATTCTGCTGAAACATATAAATTGCAGCGTTCATTGCTGCAGTTTGTGTCACTCCAGCGTTGGAAGAGTTTGAGCCCGTGACTGCACAAGCTGCAGCCAGGGCCGCTGAATCGAGGCAGTTCTTCAGTTGCTGCGCGGCAAGGTTGTAGCGGGTCAATTCAAAAACAAACATCGACAATGGTCCGATCACAAAGACCGCTATAAATGCCACCAGCGCGGCTACTGTCAAACCTTTTTCGCTTCGTCTTTGTCTTTTGCCTTTCATGTTTTTGTTGCCCCGATTTTGAGCGAGTAGGTCAATTCGTTGATTAGTAGAACTTGGTTTTGACGATAGGAAAGACGTATTGTCTTGAGAGTGTTATGTGATTTCCGCTGGTTAAAAAAGGACCAAACGATGCTCCGAAAAAAGTCACTGGTATCGGTAGATAAACATCTTCCGAGCAGGTGACGGTAACATAGGCTGACTGCGGTGCCGGCGGGCTGCCGCCGAAGTCGTTGTAAACGAAGTATGGTGCAACCGTACCCGTCAGCACCGGCTGCTTGATGAATACGCCGTCGGTCGAATGTGTTTGGAGTTGAGTTTTAGCCGCTTTCAGCGCTGCCGCACAGGTATTTCCAACGTCGGTTGCGGCCTTTTGTTGTGCTGCTGCCGCGCGTGCTGCGTCACGGGTCGTAGAATCAAGTCTGGCATAGGCCATGGTGAAGATTGTTGCATCAACAGCGATTCCCACTATAACGATCACTAAAAACGAAACTATCGCGATTTCAACCGCGCTGACGCCTCGTCTCCGATTCCTGGCATTCTTAATGTTGACTTTGCGACTACACATGCTTGACGAAGCTCCAGGTTTCAACTAAATATTCAAGTTCGATGAGTTCTCGAAAAAATTCGTTCCTTGCACCCAGGCGTCGTAAGACGCATTCAACCCCGGCACACTCCCCACCATTGAGGGAAAGCCAGGCCATACCGGTTGAAGCGTTGCATGTATCTTTACCACACAATTGTAAGAATTGTTTGTCGGATCGGCTTGAGTTGTAAGGGCTTTGTTAGCACCAGGCGTGGTTACAGTAGTACTGCCTAGGGGGCACACGTAGATATAAGTGTCGGTGCTAATCCACTGAACCGTATTGTTGCCTATACTATTCAATGACTTTTGAGAGACTGTCGAAGCGACTTTCACAGCTCCAGGATTAGGAGTGTTCGAAAGAAACGTCTGACACCGAGATGCTTGCTGAGCTGCTAAGCGAGCTGCGTTAATTAAAAAGACGTACCGCATTCCCAAAGTGCCGAATGCCCATAATGGGAACACTAAAACCACGAATGCCAACAGCAGAGTTGGACCGAATTCGGCCATTGTATAGCCGTTGCGTCTTCTCGCCGTGGCGCCTTGACTGGTTTTAGTGCCAGGTTTTTGAACCATATTAATCCCTAACTTGTCGCCGTGTTTCCGTCACAGTGTTTTCGCCACTAGTTTGAAGGACTGTCCAAACTAGCATTCCAGGCTGATTGTTCGTTAGGGGAACATGACTTTCGTCATGGTGCAAGTAGTGACTAAAGCCATTTTGAGCCCCCGCACAAAAAATCGCTTTCATTCCATATACCCGAGGCGTAACGTACTTATGCAAAAAAGTTACTATTTTTGCGACAAAGTTTTTTTAAGACTTTCAGAGACAAGCTGAACCTAGTCAGCTTAATTGCTTAGTCTTAACTGCTCATGAAGTGGGAAAAGTTAGTTTCGATCGAATGTGCGGTATTCTGCATAGGATGGCCGCCATCTCTCCATGACCAGGCGCGAGGTTTATGGGTAAATAAATTACTGGTGGTGGCAAAATGATGCAGTGGCGCAAGGGAACGAATAACTGTGGACGCCCCTCAAAACGAAGACTCCGTCAAAGAACCGGAAAGCGGCAAGGATGAACAACCGCAAACATCTGGTTCAGCTTCCGCGCCGTCACCATCTATCAATTATCAGAAAGAAGAGGAAATGCGCGTCTCAACCACCTTGCACGAGTTTGCCGCTAATTCCACTGCTACTGGCGACATTCCTTTATATGTAGAAAGCGAGCAGAAGATATCTGGAATAAATCCGGCAATTTCGCGAGTAGACCCAAGGACAACGGGGACAAATCCGGCAATTTCGCAAGTAGACCCAAGGACAACGGGGACAAATCCGGCAATTTCGCAAGCTGATCCAAGGAGAACAGGGACACCCGGAACCAATCCAGCCACTGTGCAACACGATCAACGAATGTCTGGAACGACTCCTGCATATACGCCAGCCGATCCAAGAGCATCCGGAACAAATCCCGCGGTTACGCCAGCCGATTCTCGAACGAGCGGATCAATTTCGGCATTTCCATCGGCATTTCCTTCAGCATTTCCTTCATCGCTAGACACTGTCACTCCGATAGACGCTGTCGATAATAAGCATGAAGACGAGGGCGTACAAGTAGTTGCTGAAGAATATAATCTTCAACATGACGAGCAATCTACAGAAGCTCACTCTATCGATGACGGCTACGGCACCCAAGACCAATCCTCGGCTTCTCCCGAGCCGGTTTACGTGCCGCTTGATACGAGTGCCAGAACAATCCAACCATCGCGTCCTGAACGCAATCTTGCCTCAAGTATCACCGCCAAGAATAAAAAGAAAGAAGTAAAAAGCACTCTATCGCAGGCGCTCGAAAGAGACAAAGCCTGGCTAGAAAAGAAAGATCAACCGACTGAGCGCATGGCTCTCGATGCTCAGCTGCTTGCTCGAAGCGCTGAGCAAACTGGCGCACCTGATATATCGACCAGTCAACAAATTTCGAGAACTTCTTTTGCTGGCACGATTGCCAAAACGGCAAAGGAAGCGCCTAAACCGAGCCTGTTCCAGACAACTGTTGATGCCATCGCCAAGAATCCAATTCCACTTGGAGCTGCGGTGATCATTATGGTCGCTTCTGTCTTATTTGTTAATCTGCAATCGTTGCAGGCAGCCTCTAAACTCGTTCAGCAAGGCTCTGACCAGCTTGCCCGCGGTGATACCAAAGGTGCCATAGCCTCTTTGGACAAGGCCGTTCAGCTCAATAGTGCGGCTGTTGATGCATATATGTTCAGAGGGAAAGCTTATTCCCGTCAAGGGAATGCAGAAAAAGCGCTGCGCGATTACAAAGAGGTTTTGAGGCGAGATTCAAAAAATATAGACGCACTCGAGCAGTGTGCAGACATTAGTCTCGGCCAGGAGCAGTATCAGACCTCTATAAACTACTATCAGGATTACCTGAAATATGCCGGACAAAATGTGGCGGTTGGTGTCTATGAGGGATTAGGGCATGCATACTTGGAATTGCAGCAATATCCGCTTGCACTGGATTTTCTTAATCGGGCAGTGAAAAGCAGTGACGGTAGTGCTGAAGCTCACCTGCTTCGCGCTCGTTGTTTTCTGCGCATGAACAAACCGTCCGATGCCCTTCAGGATGCTGCTGCTGCTGTAAAACTAGAGCCCAAGTCGTATCAAGCATTTGTTCTGCGTGGCAAAGCTAATCAACTGGCAGGCAACAAGGAAAATGCTCTTTCTGATTTTAATACTGCAGTTGCCCTCGCTTCGAAGAATCCATCATCTTATACAAGTAGGGCAAATTTCTTTGCCTCTCAAAAAGACTTTCCCAACGCATTGCGAGATTTTAGTAAAGCGTTGTCTCTGAACCCCAAGGACGTTGAAACCTATGAGCAGCGTGCCCAATGTTATATAGATCAGGGCGACACGGCAAAGGCTGAACAAGACCTACAGACAGTGGCGTCAATGCCTGATTTCCATCCCAGTCTCGCTTTTACTCTTGGTAGAGCTGATATATACAAACGCGGTGGTGAGTATGAGAAAGCTATTGAATTCCTGAAGAAGGCACAGTCTAAAGATTCAAAACATGAGGCAGAATATTTACTGCACATCGCTGATTGCTATGCGGCCGTGAAAGATTATGGAAAAGCAGCTGCTGCTTGCGTAAAAGTTCTCGCGCTGCAGCCAAAGAATGCAGATGCGGTGCTTAAGCATGGACAATACAGTTATTTAGCCGGTAATAAGATGACCGGTCAGTCTGATTTGTTTAAAGCGATTGAATTGGCGCCATCAAATCCAAATGCTTATCTACAGCGTGGAAATTACTACATGGCTGAGAAGCAGTATACGTCTGCTTCTGATGATTTTAAAAAAGCGCTCGCTTTAGATCCCGATCTTGCGGCAGCGAAGGACAATTTGGAGTTTTGTTCGGCGCAGCTTAAACACGCCAAAACAAGCGGTGGAAGCTCAACGACTGCGGCCGAGCCAGATCTGGGTGTGACAAAGGCAGAACGTAAAGAGATTGCAGAACTCGATGCCAAAGCATTGCAGACTAAAGGATACGAGGCCCTTAAAGCCGGTCGCAACCAGTACGCTGTCGCTGCCCTCACCCAGGCAGTCAAGCTAAGCCCGAATCTGGCCGTGCTGAGGCGCTATCTCGCTACTGCTCTAGTTAGTGTTGAGGACGGTGCAAGCGCCGTTGAACAATTCAAAGCCTGGATGAAGCTTGAACACGTCGCCTTGAGCGATCAAATAAATTTTGCAAAAACTCTAGCTGCAGCCAATGACGCTGACCACGCTAAGGCTATTTTCGCTTCAATTATTGCTGGTACAACTGAGCCTGCCGATCTGCTCAATATTGCATCTATATGCGCTGCCTTGCACTTCGATGATGTTGCGAAAACGGCTATCGAAAAGGGACTTCAAACGGCGGTAGAGCCAGTTCGAGCGCAATTGGTGCAACTCCAAGCTTCGCTAGGCAAGTCAGGGCACACTTCCGGTCCAATACCGGATGTAGACTACGTTCCTGACCGCCGCAATTGATTTGCACCGTGTGCCTAGTGGCTGTCTCCATGCGAGAAAATATGCTTCAGGTGTTGAGGAACAGGTTGAGCGGTGTCTATTTCGATTGTCTTTTCGTTCTCATAACGCACTAAACCCGGCTTGTCTTTTGCGATCTTTTTTACGTGTCTGACTTGCGTGTAGACGACACGCACTTTGCTTCCGTGACCAGCTTTTGACATGCGCGCAGCGATAAGCGCCGCTTCCTTCAATGTAGACATCGGCGGATCTTGTTTAGAAGCAGGAACGCGAATAAGAACGTGTGCTCCACCTTGCCCTAATATGTGAAGCCAGACATCGCTCGGTTGTGCCAGTCTCGTCAGTAGATGATCGTTCTCATGTCGATTGCGTCCGACGTATATGACCCAATTGTCACTGGAATTTACTTGCAAGAGCCGTTGTTTCGGTTTCTTGTTTTGTGGCTCAGGCTGGGGAACTCGTTTGTTCTCTGGTTTGCGTGGCATCAATTCGTCACGCAAGACCCGCAGTTCGTCTGTCGCTTTTGCTTGATCGAGTGCCGTCAGTTGTCTCTGCAATGTTGATAGCTTGCTCGTTGCTTCTTGCCGCGCCATAGTTGCTGCACTTTGCCGTGCTCTGTGTTTGGCAAACTGTCGATAGAAGTTTTGTGCATTTTGTGAAGGTGAAAGATTTGGATTTAGCTTTATCTCAATCTTAGCCTGCGGCTGATCTTTATGACCGGCCATATCGGGTGCACTATATAGATCGTCGCAGATAAGCAGTTCTTGTCCTGCTGTGATCTCGTTAACGTGGGCAAGCACCAGGTCGCCACGCTTTTTGAAATCTGCCGGATTATCGGTGGCTCCAAGCTGTTCCGACGCCGCGTTGAGACGAGTTTGAATCTTCTCGGTCTCGGTTTTGATTTCGGAGCGAAGCCTTTCCCTCAATTGATGAAATTGTTCGCGGGTTTCTAGTAGTCGAAAATATTCTTCAATCATGTCGTTGACGGAAGGGTATTGGCGCCACTCCGATTCATCTTCCAGATTGTTCCACCAGCCAAGAACGCTGTAGCGGCTCAGATCCTTCTTCATCCAACCCTTGAAGTTCGTCAACTGCTGTATGGCGCTGAACTGTGCCCACAATGCTTCTTTGAATTCAGCAACATCGAACGTCTCTTTGTTCAATTTGCTGGGAAGTTTTGAATGGTGGACTAGCTCTTCAGCCAGGTGCCGTCCAAGACCAGTATATGTATCGATGAGCCATTGTTCCAAGGTGACCGGAGCTCCGTGTTGCCTAGTAGTATTGCCGATGGAGCCTGCTGTATTGCCGCTCGAGCTTGCTGCTGGAGTTGTTGCCCCTAAGCCCGGCGTGGCATTGGCTGTGTCTGTTGTTGGCGTTAGTGATCCCGCCGCTCCGGAAGATTGCGAAGACTCGACGGGCTCATCAGATTCACTGACACCATTTGTGGTGCTAGCCCCGCCTTCACCATTTTTAGTGGCACGCAACCTCTTATCCAACTCTTCCAGTTGCCGCACAAAATCATCTTTGCTTGCCGCAAATACGCTTGTTTTCTCGGGAACTGGCGGCCGCACGTACTTTAAGCCTGGCAGAACTTCTCGCTGGCGACTCATCTCCTTGGTCACCAAATGCGAAGCGCCAAGTATCTTTTCGCTAGCCTTGTCCCAAAAGATCAAGTTGCTATGACGTCCCATGATTTCCGCGGTCAGTACTTTATGCGAGGCTGTTCCCACCTCGTCTGTGCAGGAGAAAACAAAATTAACCACGCGTTCGCCGGTTGGCTGTTCGACACCCACCAAACTCGCTCCGGTTAAGTGTTTGCGCAACACTTGCATGAAACTGCTGGCTGCTCCTGCATTGTTGCTACTGCCAGGTTTTTGTACTGGCAGATATCGGCTTAAACTCTTGTCGTTCTGGCTTCCTGAGGAAGGAAGCTTGACTAGGCACAATCGTCCGTGCGCTGTGTGCGCCGACAGAAAGAGATTGATCATGCCTGCCTTCGCCCGCAAATTGAGCAGCAGTTCGTCCCGTCCTAGCTGGCTTAACTTATCTACGCGCCGGTTTAGCAGGAGCGGTTTAGCCTCTTGCAAAATAGCCTTTATCGTGAGGGCATCGAATGGTTGCATGGCTCTCTTTGGTCGGGTTTAATTAGGAATCAAATTTATCAAAATTGCTAACCACTTTCTTGAATCGGAACCAGCAAAACCACCTGGTGGATAACATGGCAACTAAGAAGGTCACAGAAACACCCGTGATGAGTCATAAAGAAAATGCAGGTTCCGACCGCATTCGCGCTCGAAAGACGCTCGGTAATCTAATTGTCATTACCGGTCCTTCCGGCGTCGGTAAAGGAACTGTAGTGCAGAGGCTCTTGGAAGTTGTGCCAAAGCTGACTAAATCGGTTTCTGTAACGACCAGAAAGATTCGTGAGCGCGAGGCCGAGGGCTTCGACTATTTCTTCCGCTCGGTTTCTGAGTTCGAACAGTTGGTCGCTGAAGATAAGTTTCTGGAGTGGGCTGAGTTTGCGGGGAATCGCTACGGCACGCCCAGAACATGGGTCGAACACGAGCTTCGGCAGGGGCGAGATGTGATTCTCGAAATCGAAGTTCAGGGCGCTAAGCAAGTTAAGGCTAAATTTCCAAATGCGGTGTTGATTTTCTTATCTCCGCCGTCTTGGGACGCTCTTGCCAGTCGTCTCAAGGGGCGGAAGACCGAAAGCGCGCCGATGGTCCAGCTGCGGCTGGCGAAAGCGCGGCAGGAATTGCGGGAGCGGGGACTCTTCGACTATGAAGTTGTAAATGACAATATTGAAGATGCCGTCACTAATTTGACATATATCGTGTATGCTGAACGTTGTCGTATACGTGAAACAGAGCCAACGGGTCCGTCGAATGAGCACAACCAGAATTCTTGACCAATTGCTAGATAAAGACACCAACCGATATGAGCTTGTCCTCAAGGTCGCTCAGCGGGCCAAGCAGATCAAGACCGAAACTAAAGACCAGCACAAAGCCACCAACGCTGTGATTCAGGCGTTGCAGATGGTCGCTGCCGAAGATGACGGCACTATCCTCATCTCCCCGTCTGGCAGCTACGTCTACTAGACTATTTCTGACAAGTTTGGATGACCTTGCAGCCGCTTTCGCCTGCAGGGTCTCCTTTTTTAGCTCTAGCCGAGCTGTCGAATTCGATCGCTTTCTGACGCTGACGCTGACGCTGTCGCAGCCGTACGCGATCGCGAGAAATTTTCGAGGAAATCTCTCAAACTTTCTCGATAAAAGTTTTGTAAGCCACGCCCAATCGAAATTTTGATACGCTTTACAACCGGAGCCTGCCAAGAGCTTGCTGTGGTGCAAATCCCATTGTCAAAGCGTTGGCACAAGCTTAGTATCTAAACACCGAGGTGCCGTTCGCACCAACCCACACACAACAAGATCCCTGGCTGGCGTTATGGATATTTGGACAATTTTGCTGATAGTTGCCTTTTTGGCAGGCATTATGGGTTGGACTATGACACCGTTCACGAACGGCATTCTATGGTTTTGCGATTGGCGAGAAGGGAACCAAGTTAACTGGGGTATGGACGCGGCGTTCACCATTGCCGTTCCGTTCGCCTGGATTTTCGCCATTTTTGAGATCTGCATTCTGTACGGCAAGTGAGTCCGCCTCTAGCTGTGCATTTATGAAGTCTCTGCGTCCCTCGCTACCGCCAACTTGTTCGGCCAGTTCGGTGAGGATTACAGCTGCATCGGCGGCTGAGTTTATTTGTGTCAACCGGGCTCTAAATGGCGCGCTGCCTACAATTCCTTTTGTGTAATGCGTTAAGTGACGGCGGCTTTCATTGGCGCCTATCTTTTGACCTTTGTAGAGGATCAGCCCCAAGCAGTGCCTATAGGCCGTGATAAGACGCTCAATGTCGGTGGGACCGTCTTCCAACTTCCCTGTTTCGATGTAGTTCGTAATGCGTGGAATCAGCCACGGATTACCGAGTGTGCCGCGCGCCACGGCGACGCCGTCGACGCCTGCTATTTCGAGCAATTTGATTGCGTCTTCCGGTTCAAATACATCGCCATTGCCAAAGACCGGCACAGAGAGCGCTTTCTTCACTTGAGCGATAAAACTCCAGTCTGCTTTCCCCGAGTAGAGCTGTTGTCGCGTGCGTCCGTGAACGGTCACCGCGCGCGCTCCGGCGTTCTGGAGCATCTCTCCGAACTGCACGCAGTTGCGAGTTGAATCGTCCCAGCCCAGGCGGAACTTGACCGTGAGAGGGATGTTGATGGCGGCGGAAACAGTTTTGACTATCTCTTCCGCCAGCCCTGGTTCCTTCATCAGTGCACAGCCGTCTTTGCCCTTGGTAATTTTGGGCACCGGACATCCCATATTGATGTCAATAAAGTCCGCTCCTTTGGCTTCTGCCATTTGAGCCGCTTTCGCCATGACGTCTGGTTCGTGTCCGAATATTTGAATGCCGGTTGGGCGTTCGTTAGTATCAAGGTCCATGATTCTGCATTCAGAACGATACATAAGCGCTTTACTTGACACCATTTCAGTCGCCAGCAAGCAATTCCTGTCGATAGTTCGCACCATGTTGCGGAAGACAAGGTCCGTAACGCCCGCCATGGGCGGCACGTAGACCCTACTGTTCAAGGTGAGTGATCCTATCTGTATCGGCATAATCCCTGAGTTTACAAGAATATGTGGAGGTGTGCCTAGGGTGATTACAATCTTCGAGTAGCATTCATTTTGACGGCGAAAGAAGAGGCAATTGCAACCTCTATTGTCAAGAGTGATGGCGAGAATGATAGAGACGATTGAGTCGACAGAATTGCACAGACTGCTCGCCGACGATTACTCGATGGCTGATGTCAAAGAAATCTCTCCTTTCGTATCTGACGATGTGAGAAATACAGCTGACAACGAGCGGTCGAGCAACGATGCGCTCAATTTGAACCTGTCAGGTGGCACCATCTTCGATGTTAAGTGCGCATACGACAGGTTCATTTTGAAAGTCTTTTCTCCTAAGCAGCCTCAAGCACAATGTGTGCTCGAAGCCAGCCTTCTGGATTGGTTGAAACAGAATGGGTTTGCCGAGGTTCCGACCGTCGTCCGCACTAAATACGGTGCCCTCCTTGGCTCCTTACCCCAACCCTTATCCGAACGCAAATGCATGTTGCTCGAACGTATTTCATTCTCACGAGCTCTCACTTGGGTCTCATCCGATAGCACTGAACAGGATTGTGCCGCCGCTGGAGCTTTTCTTGCCCGTTTGCACGGCAAGCTCGCGGAAGTGCCTTATTCGATGTTACGAGATTGGCATTTAGATAAAGAGAAGCCGCCCTCTTCTGTCGGCAACGATGGAGTGATTGGTGTGGCGTCAGTGCGTCCGTATTTATCCAGTTGGTTGGATGAAATTTTTGATCGAGTCGACCGTGGCGAAGGAGTCCTCAGCGAATCCTTGAGGCGCCAAGTTCTTGCCGCGCGCGATTCTATTTTTTCTGTCGCCGAGGAAGCCGAGTCGCTGCTCAATAGCTGTGCAGACCTCACACAGATGCTCGTGCATGGCGACTTTCATCCCGGTAATCTAATATGGTCCGAGGGCAACGTAGCCGGTGTAGTAGATTTTGAAAATGCACACTACGAGCATCCTGCATACGACCTTGCATATGCGGCAATAACCTTTTCGGCTAACTGGCGCGAACCGTTTTCCTCTGGGGCAGTTCAAACTATAAGTGCAAACCAATTCCCGACGCCATTTCAAATTGAAAATGCAAGAGCCTTCGTTCGCGCCTATGCAAAAAACTCAGACTTGATTTCTGCAGAGGAACTTGAAGCGCTGCTTCCGGCCTATGTGATGCTGACGGGCGCCGTCATTATCATGTGGGTAATTCACTCCAGCTTGACCACCAACAGATTTTACGGCCAGCTTTTGTTTCTGATTAACAACGTTCACTTGCTGAAAGACTTGGGTTCGCGATTTCTCGGTCGATAATGTTAAGATCGCTGCTAACAAAGTCCGTGTCCAAACATACACTAGAGACAGAGCTATATATGTTTTTGAGCATGTCGGTCCGTGGTCAGTACCATTTGAAACGCGTTGCGGTCTCGATTGCACTTGGAGTGCTAGTTTTCCCCTTGCTGCCGGCACAAATTTCGGCCAAAGATGATGACGACGTGATCATGAATGAGATTGGTGGACGTGTGTTGGATTCGCACCGTAACCCCGTGCAGAACGCTCAAGTTAAGCTATTTAATGAGAAGCATGAAATTCTGCTGCAGACGCCAGTTTCAAGCGACGGCTCTTTTTCTATGAAACATCGTCCCTGCGCGGTCTGCTCATTGCAGGTGATACCAGATGACAAAAGTAATCTGGCTTCAGCTTTATTCGAAAAGATTCCGGGTGATGCTAGTCGCAAATTCCTTGTTACGCTCCAAAACGGCTTTCGCGTGAGAGGACGAATTACAGGTGCAGGCAAAGGGCTCAAGGGCTTGATCGTGACAGTTGTTGCCAGTGGTGACGAACAAAAACACGTGCACACCGGCGGTGAGGCTAGAACCGCCCGTGATGGCACATTTGTAATGAATCTTACGCCTGGACCAAAGCTGCTTACTGTGCAAAACGACAAGTACGCCAATTTTGTTGCCAGCTACGAGCACCCACTAAACGTCACGGCTGATCAAGAAATTACCGAAATAAAACTGCCTCCGGCGGAGAGGTAATCAGTTGAAAGTCGCATATTTCGACTGCGAATTCGGTGCCGGCGGAGACATGCTGAACGCCGCTTTGCTTTCTGCGGGTGCTTCGCTGGATCATCTACAACAAGAGCTGGCTAAACTGAATCTTCCCGATGGTTCCTATGAAATTCACTGCGAAGACGCCATTCGTTGCGATGTTAAGTGTAAGCACTTCAATGTATTGCTTGGACCGAAAAAAATATTCGAGACCAATTTGCACCCAATGGAAGGGACTGTTGCTCGCAAGTCTAGCGATGTATCGGAGCGCCAAAACAAAGCGCGTGTCTGGCGAAGAGAGCCAGCAGACTGTGAGCCTTACCGCCAGTTCTGCTCCGGCACATTAGTTGGAATTACCGAGCTGATTGAAAAGTCTTCCTTGTCTTCAACTGTGAAGACTCGAGCAAAATCTGTATTCACTACGCTTTATGAAGCTCAGTCCTCCTGTTCAGGAACTGCAATCGATGAACTGAACATGGACGAGATTGCCGCGCTCGACGCGGTCGTTGATATCGTCTCATTCGCGATCAATTGTGATTACCTCAAGCTTGATAGGATATTTGTGTCGGCATTGCCACTCGGTAGTGGTGTTTTCGAATATGCCGGCGAATTAAAATTTGCAGCAGAGCCGTGCATTTTGGAAATGTTGAAGAGAGCTGGTGCTCGCCTATCACAGCGAGAATTCACAAGCCAGTGCTTAACTCCGACGGCCGCAGCGATACTTTCTGCTCTGTCAGACGGTTGGGAGAAGCCTGCTTTCAGCAGTCTATCCAGTGTCGGATATGGTGGTGGCTCTTACGATCCATCTCACTATCCTAATGTGTGTCGCGTTTTAGTTGGTAAAGATGAAAGCAGTCTGGAAAGCGATAGTCGTTTCGTTCGTGAGTCGATCCTTGTGTTGGAGGCAAACATTGATGATCTATCTCCTCAATCGCTTGCATATGCTTCGGAACAGTTGCTGTCTGCAGGCGCACTTGACGTAATGGTTTTGCCGGCTGTGATGAAGAAAGGACGCAGTGGGCACTTGCTCAAGGTTCTTTCTCGTCCGGAAGACGCAGCGCGCATGCAGGAGATTGTGTTCAATGAGACAACGACTTTAGGAGTTCGACACTACTCTGCAGATCGTTTGATAGCGCACCGCAAGTGGCACTCCGTCGCCTTTGATGACGGAACAGCGATTCGTATCAAAACAGCGTTTGATAACGATGGAGTCTTGATACACGCGCAACCCGAATACGATGATTGCGCTGCATACGCAGCCAGGCACAAAGTGCCTCTAAAAATCGTGATTGACGACGCTCTGGCTCGATTCAGACAAAACTTTGGCAAGAAGGTGTAAGCTTCCAGCGTTCGCATACCGAAAGGCACATTGGGAATGCTCTTTCGCCAACCTAACTACGGTCCCGGCAACTGCAGCACCGACCCTGCAAAGCTTGGGCCAAAGAACGTCAAGTTATTATCCGGATACATATAAGACCAAATGAGCGATCCTTGCACGCTGCCGAAACCTTGTGAGCCACCGATATTTTTGACTATATTGCGCTGTGCGGTCCCAAGCTGAGAATAGAACGGATGCGTATCTGAATAGAACGGTTGGTGCATTCCCGACGAGGCCACTTGTACTTTGCCGATCTTCGCAAGATGCGTGCCTTCAATACTCTTAACACCTTTGTCGTAGGCTCCGAGACTGGCGATGACTACCTTCTTGAACGGCTTGAGGCTGGAGATGTTATTTTCGAGCATGCTCGTTGTCTGCTGGCCGGAATAGATAGTGTCATCAAGATAAGCGATCGCTTTATCCTTAACCGCTCCACTAGCAATCAGCTGGTTCAGACCTTGTGTTGATATGAAGTGGTCCGGTGCGATTCCATTCACTTTCCCGAACAGATAACTTACCAGATGTGTGCTGCCTCCTGGATCTTTATCTGATACCACAAATACGTCGCTCATTTTCATGCCGCTGTTACTGAGGGCGTTGGTCAACTGTTGATGCAACTTCACGGCTTTTTGAACCATGACTGGGAAAGAGTTATGGACTGCTCCGTCGGCGAGCATTCTTGCAGCCATTTCTCTCTCCTCCCCAAGGTAACCAGAAAGGAATTTAGCTATTTGGTCTTTCGACGCTTTGGGAATGTTGTACTGCGCGTCTATTGCATCCAAGTCACTCATTTTTGCCAATGCACCGGAAGTAGTGGCATTATCCGCGAGTATATTGTTTGGCGGGCGAATGATTTGAACATTCTGTCCAAGCGATGCGGCGGCTTTGTCTACGCTGTTCTCTAACGTTTGTTTGGCTACTCCCATTGGTAACATTTTGGGATTAGCAGCCCGAATGGTGCGCGCCTCAGCGAGTAGACCGTTAAGTTTGGCTGCTACAGCCTCCGGACCTTCTGAAACGTCAATTATGTTTATGCCTTTCTCAAACGCGCCCAGATCAACTACATAGACTTTGGGCACTTTGCTCAGGGCAGCACGAGCACTTTGAGAAATGGGCGTACTGGCGAGGTCATCGAAGAGCACTACAGAGTTCGGAATATTGCCGCTGTTGACTGAAGAGACAAGATTGTCGATATTATTCATTGCCATGCTCATGCTGTTGCTCTTGCGATAGAGATAGCCGATAAGATTGGCAGACGAATCCGGAGTCAACGTGAAGACATTGTTTGGAGAGGATTGACCGACCGCATTGGAAATCTCACCCTTTAGCGCTTGCAGGCGAGCTCTCATTAGAACGTCAGATGAATTGCCAGCAGACTCGTGCAAAAGTGCAACGGCAAGAGCTCTGTCTTTTCTCGGAATGTCCTCCAGTATTTTGGCGAAATCACTTCTCGTCACTGTTTGAGGATTGAACTTTTCGTAGATGTTATCGACTAGCTCGTTCAAGCGCAGTCGTTGAGCCGGGTCTGTCATGTCCTTGAAGTAGTCTGCAGCTTTCTGCTTGTAGGCGGCTTCTACTTCTGGTTGCGATGACTGCAGCGCATCTTCTGGCTTGAGGCTTTCACCCTTTACCTGGCGAACCGCCATGGATGTCTTCAAATCTCTTTGGAAGCCTTCGCTGAATTTCTTCTCGAATGCCTCAGCTTCTGCTTTTCCGCCACGTTCAGTTTTAAGACGAACAACTTCCTGATAGTTGGGATCTGATGACAGTCGTGACATTGAATCATCGACAGCGGAGCTGTTCGCTTTCAGGAATTCGTCAGTCGATTGCACGACTTTGACTTTGCCTTTCAAGCCCATGGTCGCATCGGAGGTGAGCAAATCTACGTTCTGCACGGTGTTGAGGGCGTCTGAAAAGTTCTTCGGCAGTACGCTATCGCCTGTCAGCGGATCATTCTTTTGAATGTTCAGCCCATGTTTTTCAAACAAGTCCACGGCTTTGCCAACGGCTGAATATGGATCTTTTTCAGCTCTTGCGGAGAAATCAGCACCGTCTTCTTTCATGATTTTTGCGGCATCGCCCAATGACACGGTGCCTGAACCAGGAACATCCACTCCATTGATTTTGATCGGAGCTGTCGATATTGGTCTCGGTTTCAATGACTTGAAGCCATTGGTGACGCCGTCGACTGTAACACCAAGTGCGGTGCCGCCGAGAAATCCGAATACGCCGCCTTTAACAGAAGCAGCGGCTAGGTCTTGAAGGTGAACCTCTTTTCCACTATCGACATCATTCACGGCCAGTCTGCCTGGACTCTCAATGGCACCAAATATTGCGCCCGACGTTCCTGATTTGAGCGCTGCGCTTAAAAGCTTAGTGCCGATTCCTGCTCCCTGAGTTTCGAGTTTGGCAGTGAATAGATCGCCTGTAACTGTCATCCCCAATTTTTTGCCGGCCGCGCGGCTAAGTTGCGAACTGCCCAACTCCGCTACCGGAACGGCTAATCCCATAACTCCGCCTGAAGCGAGGTCCTTCGGAAGGTTTGCATAGTGTCCGTCGACTTGCATCAGCCCGGCTTTGGTGGCGCTTCCTACCACAAGTCCTGTGCCTTCGCCTCGAAGTAGATCGCGAGTGACGCTTCCAGCCTTGCCGACTCTCAGAGAGGCTGCAACTGCCAGTGCCACACCAATGTCGGTGATAGCATCCACGCCAGCGTGTTGTGACAGATCATACGATGTTGCCGCAGACTGGCTGCCTACTTGTGCGACGTTGCCCGAGGTATCGAGCTGCTTGCCGGTTATCTGTTGGTAGACCGTAGAGAATTTGTTGATGTCTTTTGCATCGGCAGCTTGCTTCAGTTGATCTAGCTGCGTCTCTTCGTTGTGAATGCGTTGGTCTATGGCTTTCGAACCGAGGTCGCTGTCGAAGACGTTGGACCATATGCTGCGCGGGTCGTACCATGCATGACCGGCTGCACTGCTTCCTATATGGTTCTTGGCGGCATCAAAGGTTTTACCAATGATCCCCTGAGCCTGTTCGTTATTTTTTTGACCCTGCTCGACCTGCTTGTGCTGGTCTAAGAGCTGCCTGTAGATCGCTTGTAGGTCGGGTCCGGCTGGTACCGGTACCGGTGTCGGTGTCTGGTTATCGCCTCCGGCAGTGCCGGTTGCCGGCGGTGTGTCTGAGCCTGGCGCCTTTGGCGCTCCTCCCTGTGGAACGGGACAGTTCTCTTTTTGTTGCAGCCGTCTTTCGAGTTCTCGCTGGCGCTCTTCCGGAGTGGCAGTCGCCAGTCTTTCACCGACTCGAAGAACATCTCTGTCACCATTGATATGTTTTATCCGATGAGCGTCGTCAGTCAGCTTATCGGGATGCAGTTCCGGGTGCATACGCGCCCAGACCTGGTAGTAGCCTTCTCCGGCGCGAACGGGCGATGTGCTCGTTTCTTCCTCAATCTCCTTCTTGAGCTTTTGGCGCAATGCCGCATCATTTGCATCATTCGTACACTGCCCGGTCTCGCTGCCATCGTACAGCTTGAAAGTTTGATGAGCGTGCACGTCATTCCATTTCTTCGGCAGATCCTTATCCGAGATGTTTTGCTTCTGCCCGAGATTGGCCGGCGCATAATTATTGATCTTCATGATGCGGTTCAGCTCATGATAGATATTGTCTTTGCTTGTGCTCTCACCGGTCAGGCTGCTTCTTTCGCTTAGTGAGCCCCTTGCCATATCGAACAGTGTCGTATTAAGGTTGCTGGTTTTTGGCAACTTTGATAGTTCCGGGCTGGTGAGATTCAACCCAGCATCGGGCGGCGCAGCTTTTGTCTTAGTTTGTTTGTCGCCTTTGTCTACTTCTGTCACGTCAAAAGGTCCCCACATCTCGTAATGGGAAGTATCACATTTGCTTGTGGCAAATGTTGGTCAACGCCTGTTATTGAACAGGCGAGTTTCAATAACAGGGTCTATACGCAAGCTCGACCGAATCGACCAATCGCAGATTAAATCTGTCATTAAATGTGGAACTAGTTCACGCAAGCATCATTTGATCCTGAAATGGTCTGCGATCTATCGCGCTGGAGGTTTTGGTGAAAAATTAGTGAGGAACTCATTGAAAAAATCAGCGATACAGGTCAATCTCGGTCTAAGATAATGGGAGAAAGGGGATGCGGGATAGCTACGTTCATGCTTAGGATTTCAGGCACGAGGCTTCGCCACAACGGTCAGTCTCTAGTGGAGCTCGTTGTCGGCTTAATAGCTCTTGTACCGGTCATGCTCGTGATCTTTGATATTGCGGTGCTTGTTCTCGCCGTGCAACAAAACGATTCAATTTGCCGCGAGGCCGCCCGTGCCGCTGCTGCAGGCGACCCTTCGGCTATGCGGGCGCGTGCGACGGCCATTGTTTCCAAAGCAAACTTGACTAGCAAAGGTATCGTCTCAAATTATCAGCTCATAAGCGTTACGAACAATGTTGATCCCACTTACCTCGCATCCATCAGCCAGTTTGGTGGACCAATCAACGGTAACGTCACGGTAGTTACGCAAGTAGATGTGCGCCCCTTCGTAGTTCAGTGGGTTTACGCCGGAAAGTCTCCCTTGCAGTTCCAGTCAAAGCAGACTATTCCGTTCACTTACCAAATGCCGAACATATCGGGAGCACCCTCCTGAGCCCCCCCATCTGCTGACATCGCTCCGAATCTGGCTGTTGTGTAATCTGGCTGTTGTGTAGTTTCTCAAATGAGCGCAGATACTACGATATTCGAATCTTGTACAAGACGTCTTGTTAGGCTGTTCCTCGCTTGCTTTTTCTTTGCCGCTCTCTGTTCTGGCTGCACTAATTCCTCTGTGACAGTAGACAAAGCACCACCAACAGTGCAGACCGTGCACAAAAATGTCCGCAGTTCGTCGATTCCAGACTCAGTAGATAGAGCCCATAGCGACTTGGATTTGACAGCCTATACAACTTGGTTTTTCGGATGCAAACCAATTTTCGATTATCAGATCGTTTCTGAAAGAGAGGCATTTGGCCAAACAACGACAACTTTAGTCATACAAGGTGTGAATCTCCAACTTTCGCTCCCTATCACGATCGACATCGCGAAGGATGCCTTGCCTAGCGTAGTCGAGCATGAAAACGGACACGTTCAGATCTGTCTCAAAATGTATGAACATGCTGATGCTACCGCCCGCGAGGCAGCAAGAAAATTGATCGGTAGGCCATTCACTGGAACTGGAGCAACCGCAGGAGAGGCAAGGCAGAAAGCTCTCGATGCTGCTGGTGCGCAATTAGGCGCCGACTATCGCCAAGGGACGGTAGATGAGGTTAACGAAGCTTCGGCATACTACGATCAGCTAGCCGCGGTCAGCTCAGCGCTATCTGTTGATGACATGGTGCGCCAATCAATTGAGAAAGTAGTCCACAGCAAGATTGCTGATACCAAATGATATCTTGCTTTTAGAATTTTGGGTGTTTAGCACGGATTGCCGCCAGCCGGCGCTCGAATCGAACAGCATCTTGCGGCCGATTGTTCAAACGCAACGTCTGTGCAAAGTACATTAGTGCCCCCGCAAACCTCTGGTTATCGTCAGCTTTCAGCTGCGGCGTTGTGACTAAAGTTTCCAACTCTTTGATATAACCGTCGGGATCTGAAAGAACTTTCGCCTCGAAAATCGGTTCTCTGCCGAGTATCCACCGATCTATTCGCGGGCTGAGCGGAACTGCCGGAACTGCTGGTTGAGCTGCGCTTGAAGATGCAGCCTTTTCTTGGTGCGCATCTTTTCGTGCATTCTCCTGGCGTTCGATGTTGTCTAAGAGATGTTTGATGTCGCTGGCTATCTTGCTTTCGTCACCACTCGTCAGCTCTTTTTCAATCGCCTTGAATGCAGTCACAAAAGGTGCGACACCGACTCCGCTATTTGACAAAGACTTCAATCCCTCAAGGGCCTGCTCTCGTTCTGCCTTAAAGGGACCATCAGCGACTTTCAACTCTGAAATGTCCTGCTTAGAAGCTATTTTTAGTGGCGCCAATGCTTGCGTCAAATTGTTCATGATCGATTTGATGTCATTCGCATCGAAAACGATTTCCCGTGCGGTTTCCTGTCCGCGCTCTGAAAGGTCTACTTTCACGGTTTTGACAGGATGAGGCGACAATCGCAGACCGTCTGCCGCCAGTTTTAGTGCGCGATACTTCACGTCTGTATCGGATGCACCTCGGTCTATTTGGCTGCTGAGCACCAGTTCGTTATCTTTCACTGCAGTCGTCACTGGGTAATCTTGTTTTGACGACAGGAAGCTTGCAATTCGACTGGCTGCATCAGGCAGTTGTCCTGAGGTTATGGAGATCGAGGAAAGTAGCTCTTTTTCTTTGAGCTGACCACTGCCGAACGCTTTTATATCGCCTGCAGTGACGTCTACTTGTTTGTAATTCCCGGTGCTCAGATTGTCGAAATCATAAAAGTAAAAAGTCGCGCGTGTGACTCGTCCTGGCACTGCTTCCATCAGCGCCTTGGTGGCAAAAATTGCCTGCATTTTATTTTCTGTATCATCTTGAACTGAAGTTTTGTATGTCGAGATGCTTACATGCTCTCCATCCACCTTAACGCTGAAACGACTATCACCAGCGAAGACATCGGCTTGATTGATTGCGTTCACAACTGTGCCGGATGAAAGAGCCGCGGCGGCATCGACCTCTATAGCCGTGGATAGTATGACTGCAATGGCAGCGGCTGTTCTATAGAAAAGTGTTTTATTCATGCGACTCGCTTACTGTTTGGGATTGAGTGAATAGCCTTCAGATTTTATCAGCGGAGGATGCTATGTGACATGATTCTCTCGCTTTTAAATTCGCGATGGCTCGATTCATATATCTAGTGCGCGGATTTGAGCTGGAAATTCGAGGGTAAAAGATAGTCAGTCTGGCGCAGCATGCGTGTTAGATTGAGTATGTATTACTAGAGGAGGCGCACTCGACAGCGCTGGAAGGTTAGCTATAGCCGCGGTTGAGCGCCAAAAGAGCTATGTCAGCTATAGACATACAGTTGAAGTGTCTTGAATGTAGCCGCCTGTTCAGCGGCACCAAATTGTGCCCTCACGACGGGTCGCTACTGGTTGACGTTGATGCGGATGACCCGTTAGTTGGCACCACGATTGCTGAATACTACGAAATACTCGAAGTTCTCGGACATGGTGGCATGGGGGTTGTATACAAGGCTCGACATAGAGAGATGGACCGTATGGTAGCCATCAAGATGTTAAGAGCTCATCTGGTTTCACAGAAAGAGGTTCTGAAGAGATTTCAACAGGAAGTCAGGGCTTCCAGTCGAATCAGCCACCCGCACGTGGTGGGAGTCCATGACTATGGACTCTACAACGGACTTCCTTACATCGTTATGGACTATCTACAAGGCGACACGCTCTCCCAGGTCCTGGCCAAAGAGGGTGGCTTGAGTGTGAACAGAGCCATCAAGATTCTCTTGCAAGCTTGCGAAGCATTGGCTTTTGCGCACAAACAGGGCGTTGTGCACAGAGATCTGAAGCCAACAAACATTGTGCTGACCGACTTCGATGGCGAGCCTGACTTTGTCAAAGTCGTCGATTTCGGAATTGCAAAACTCATTGATGCCTCACTGGATAGCCAGCGTCTCACACAAGATGGAGATGTGCTTGGAAGCCCGCTCTACATGAGCCCAGAGCAATGCATGGGACGTGAACTCGGACCTCAGGCTGACATCTACGCCATGGGTGTAGTCATTTACGAGACGCTGACAGGAAAGTTGCCAATCTTTGGAACGACAGCAGTAGAAACGATCTCCAAACAAGTCATGGCGAAGCCGATCCCATTCGCTGAGGCGCGGCCTGACTTGTATCTACCTGAACGACTGGAGCAAGTCGTGATGAAGGCTTTAGCCAAAGATCTAAAAGAGCGCTATGAGCGAATGGAGGAGCTAAAGCGCGACTTGGAATCCGCTGTACCCAGAAGTGGCTATTCGGTGGGATTGCGAAATGCCGAATTGACTGTCGTTCCAGATTCAGTTCCGGCTGGGAAAAAGCCTCAATCGGCAAGAAAGCTTGTGTTTATATCTGCGGCTGTAGTCGCCTTGCTCGCTATTGTGGCCGCAGTTGTTTATGTCCCGTGGCATGCGAGTCTAACGACTCACATCGTACGCCCTACGGAAGCGACCAGCGCGCCTGTAACGACTGCTACCCCTGTTCCAGTGGCAGCGCCTGCTCCATTTCCTGCCCGAATCTCAACCCCAACCTCATCTACTGCTCGAGCTTCCTCCACAGCCCCAATAGAGGCCTCAACCGCCAAGTCACCACTTGCAACCAGTGTGGCTCCCGCTGTGACTACTAAAAACACCGCCGCGATTAATAACGCTGAGCAATCTACAACCATTCCTCTACCGTCGCGACTAAGTGAAACGACGCACAGCGTGTCTAAAAACCCTGTGAAAGTGAAGGCTCGCCCAAGTACTTCAATCAAGCCGAAAACGAGTTCCTCGAAAGCCGATCCTTGGGGCAGCTTTCGCGATCATTTCAACGAGTATAGAAATCGGAATTAGTGACGACTTCCTCAGTCCTCAAGGGCCAAATAACCAACATCGGTGACGATGTAGTAGCTGAAATAGCTTTTGAATTGACCATCAATCTTCACTTGCCTGCGGAAGCGAATGTCAACGGCAGTTCCGTTTGTCATATATGTTGGACGTACGGGATTTGACGGGTTCGGATACACAGCAAACGTGTTGTAGCCGGGTGGCGGCGTCATTTTTTCACAGAAGTCTGACTGCGCGCCGATCAACGGTATCGAACCTTGTCCTTTTGTAGGGTTCGCCCCCCACCCACCGCCTCCAAGCTCTCCTGGCGAGCCGCGGTGCAGCAAGTTAGCAATATAATCGTGAACGGTGCTTTTTCCGAAAGGCGATTTTTTCTTCAAAAATGAGACTTGCGGATTTTCCAGAGGTTCTCCTCCGTGCCAGCCACCATTGATGGTGCCAGGCTGGCGCACTTCGTCTCTGAAATAGACATCAAACTGGTTCTCAATCGTCACATTACCGTTTACGTTTGGACTGCCCTTTAGCTGCGGCAATTGAATGTTATTAAACTTGAGCTGCTTTAACGTCTTACTTTGGAAAACTTTGAGTGCTTCGCCATACATCTGCCCTTGGCTAATAACTGAGTATGGATACGGTGTTATGGTTTTGCTGGAATAGGCAACGGTGCCATCAGGATTGAATTTATAGATATGCATGATTCCGACAGGAATCTGCGGACCGTTCACAAGTTTTGTGATGTTCGTTGGTGCTGTGGCGGTCGCGGAAAGTAGCGTGATCCAGTCTTTTGTGGCAGGATTAGGAAGATTGAAGTTGGTTTTGAGGGCACTTATGATTGATTGCAGATTGGCCTGCGGCCCTGCTCGTCTTACCCAATCGTAGAGACATGCCCTCGCAACATCTGCCGGTGAAGGATTGGGATTATGAGGTAGCATCCAGTTCATGCTTGTGAGCTGGGTTTGCGAAATAGCTGGCGGTTGCGGAGTCGGGTAATCACCGATAGTTCCGGTACCAATAGGTTGGGCCGATTCGAGATCGACTTGTCCGTGCGCTAGTTGCTGATCGTCGAGCATTTGCATCGGCGTTTGCCAGTCTGGAATTTGTCCGTCAGGGAAACTGATGGAGAGTGCTCCAGGGGCCGGCTTAGTGTCATAGACGTTGGCTGGCACAGCGCAACTTACCATGTGGACGACAAGACCGCGAGGGTTTTGGGAATCCACGACCGTTTCGGATGCATCCACTTTGACCGCCGCCAGCATCTGTTGTTGCTTAGCTGGCAGAGAGCTTAGTTGCGTTGTGAACGTTTTAGGATCGACCAATCGAGTCGCTTGCGCAATCGGAGCAAGAACCACGTTCATTGACCCATAGGCTGATGAACCGTTTCCAAACGGTACTGGCGTATCAGACAGGTAATAACCGTTTTGCATTTGAGCCGACTGTAAGCCGCTCATTGTCGTTGGTTGTGGAACTGGAATGTTCGTGCCTATTCCCTTGGCCAGGCAGCCCAAGGTTAGAACCAAGGAGTTAGCTACATACTGCTGTCCGGGATGTACGTCATTTGCTTTGTACGCATTTTCGGCGCTGGTATAAGGCGTGACCTGATTGCCGTAAATATCTTGAGCACTGTGTCCTGGCTGAATTGCGTCTGCCAAACTAGATTCCAGCCTACCGATTGCCGTCTGGGCATTAGCTAGATCCTGCTGAGCGAGAGCCGACAAAGTTTGATCTTGTAAGGCAATTGCCAGTTGGTTCTCGAGACGGCACGTGGCGATTATCGAGTTAATGCTTCGCACTGGAAGATAGTATTGGTCTCCAGCAGCCGTTGCTTTACCGATTGGTGCTTCGTCAGATAGCGAAATGTAGCCAAATTCCGGAGTGTTGACCACGATGCGACTGAGGTCAGAGGCGGCTGCTAGAGCAGCTGCATCTATAGCATTTTTACTTTGACCTTGCGAAGCGAGTAGTCTGACGTAATTGTAGAAAAAGACGATTAGGGCTATGACCAAAGTCGCAGTAACACCGCTAACCAGCACAAGCATGTTGCCGCTGGGTTTTCGAATGTCCCTGCGATTTATCTGCCGGCCCATCTCTCCCCCCGAAGAATCGATCAGACCACTATTCAATATGAGATAAGCCACACTTAATCATATTGTCTGTTCGTAAGCCCTGTCAATCTTCAGCTGATCCATAACCTAAGTGTAACCTCTGCAGGGGTGGAATAATTAGTGAAAGCGTGACCTTCATTTTCTGACTCGAGTTTTACTGTGATTAGAATTCCGAGCTCGCCACCGGGTGGTTTGAGCACCGTTGGCGGTGCTCCATAGATGCTCTAGTTTTGTTTACTACTTTTTCTTACTACTTTTCTTACTACTTTTGTGCACTACTTTTATGCTCTACTTTTTCTCGGGCAAAGTTATAAGCAGTTCCTTTCGCTCTGTAGCTGATAGCTTGGGGTTTTGTGCAAGAAATTTCCCAGCCATCGCTCCTTCAGAATCTGTGGCTTTTATATCGACACCTTTTTCCAGCATGTATTTCACAACCGGATAACTCGCAAAAGCAGCGGCGTACATTAATGGTGTGCGACCGCCGACTGTGTAGTTGTAGTCGCATGTGTCATCATTGAAGACATTTGGGTCGATAGCCTCCTTGACTCCAAGCATTGGGTGTTTGATGTCTGCCCCCGCTTCACAAAGCAACTCCACCGACTTGAAGCAGTCAAACTGCAAGGCTTGAAAAAGTGCTGTTTTCCCAAGTTTGTTAGTTGCGTCTACTGCTGCGCCATTTTTAAGTAGCAACGTTACAACTTCCGGTCTACGCACGGCCGAAAAGAGAGCGGTTTCTCGTCCACCTGACAGTGGCGCGCCCTGGTCGATCAACCATTTAATCAAGTCAGTATTTCCATGATTCAATATCGCAAGTCTGAGCAATTCTCTTAGTTCTTCCTTCTCCGGTTTGCGGCCGGCGAGGCATTTTTTAATATCTTGTGCTGTGGATTTGTTCTGGCAAACGAGCATCTTTAACTTGTCCGATTGATTTTTGGCAGCATTTTGGGTCGTCTCTTGGTCTGGTTCCGATGGTGTCGAGATGTAGGCGCCTTCTATTGCGTCCAGAGCGGTAGCGGCACATTGTGTGGCGAGCTTTTCGTCGAATTTGAATCTCTTTTGGTAAGACTTACTAACATCCACAATGGCTTGCTTTCGTGCAGCTAGCAGTTTTTCGTACATTACTTTGTTCCAGAGTTCTTCGTTTGACCACTGCAGCAGATATGCGTCGCATTGGCGAGCGTTTTTCTGAATTTCCGTCGAATCCGCTGATGGCTTGAATACCTGAGGTGCAATGGAAGCCTTCATCAGAGCAATGGCCTGGGTTCTATAAAATGCATGCATAATGGTGCCGAAACAATTCGGTGGTGGGCTCCCCTGCATATCCTCTACTATGTTTATGAATTGTTTTGCAGACGGAACGTTCTCGATTTCGCGGCTCCATGGAACATGGTTCATTCCGTCTTTAGAAGAACCCCAGAAGGAACCAAAAGCATCGAATGCAGCTTTGGGATAGGAGCGAAAGATGAACTCCGGAATTGCTATTGATGTATCCTCCGCTTCGTTAATGAAGCGCATCGCTCTCAAGATTGGGTAGATGCTTTTGTACTCAGTGTCGGGCTGGACGTCCCAGTCTGACCCACCAAATTCCGACTCAGCTTTTTCAACCGCTTGCTCCATCAATGTCTGGACTTTCTGATTGCGATTTTGAACTGGCACTCTCTTTGTTAAATACAGATATGCTAAATAGACCTTCGCCGATGTATACGGTGAGCTTTTGAGAATTTGTTCAGCCCAGAGTGGTTTGTCATTCAAGTGATTGACTGCTCCTTGCAACAAAGCGATGTTTCGCGTGGCTATCGCTTTTGATTGTGTGTCAGTTTGAGGCGAGTCAGTTTGAGGCGATGCTGATGCTGTCTCTTCAAAGGGAACGGCAAAAGTCCAAATTCCAACCGCTAATGTAAGTGCCGCCAGTGCGCGTTTTTGCATAAAAACTTCCAGTGATTGTAGTTACGCCATGACTTGATGACTGCTTGAGCCAATATTTTAGTCTGGAAGGTGCGCTATCCATCCCGTCGCAAAAAATGCGAGTTGTGGCTCGCACTCAGGCGCTCCACAACTCGGTGAGAAATTTTCCGGTTTTTCTCACAACCGGCTAAAACTGCAAACTAGCTAGACTGTGACCAGCTTTCGCGCCTCTTTGACAAATTTCAAGCTATCGCCTACGGCTTCGATCTTGATCGTATCGCCATCAGTGAAGTTGCCTTTCAGAATCTCAAGCGACAGCGGATTTTCGATGTCCTTTTGAATCAATCGCTTCAGTGGTCGGGCACCGTAAACAGGGTCGTAACCGGTGCGTGCCAGCCATTCGCTTGCTTCGTCGGTCATGACCAGGTCGATCTTGCGCTCTGCCAGCCTGCGATTGAGGTAGTTCATTTGAATATCTACGATCTTCTTCAGCTGCTCCGCTGTCAGTGCATGGAAGACAACGGTCTCGTCGATACGATTCAAGAATTCCGGTTTGAAGTGTTCGCGCAAAGCTTCCATCACTTTCTGCTTCATTTCCGGGTAGCAAGAATCGCCTTGTATTGCAGCTTTGAGCTGATAGTCCAAGATGTACTGGCTGCCGATGTTCGACGTCATGATCAATACAGTGTTCTTGAAGTCGACCGTTCGCCCTTTCGAGTCAGTCAAATGACCTTCATCGAGAACTTGCAGCAATATATTGAACACATCACCATGTGCTTTTTCAATTTCGTCAAACAAGACGCACGAGTACGATCTTCTCCTCACGGCTTCTGTGAGCTGCCCGCCTTCGTCGTATCCTACGTAACCTGGAGGAGCTCCAATCAATCGTGCCACCGTATGACGCTCTTGATATTCAGACATATCTATGCGCACCATCGCTTGCTCGTCGTCGAACAAGAACTCGGCTAGCGCTTTTGCCAGCTCGGTTTTACCGACACCGGTCGGACCAAGGAACAAGAAACTTCCGATCGGGCGATTTGGATCTTTCAATCCGGCGCGTGCACGACGCACTGCATTCGACACTACTTCGATGGCCTCTTCTTGCCCGATTACGCGCTTGTGCAGTTGATCTTCCAAACTCAAGAGCTTCTGAACCTCGCCTTCCAGTAATTTCGTAACCGGCACTCCTGTCCACTTCGAAACGATCTCAGCGATATCCTCTTCGTCGATCTCTTCTTTGAGAAGTCTCGGACCTTTTTCATTGAAGACAGTCTCCTGATCTTTCAACTGTTTTTCGAGCTCTCTCAAAGTTCCGAATTTCAGCTCAGCGGCCTTCTGCAAATCGGTCGCTCTTTCTGCTTGTTCTATTTGAATTTTCGCTTGTTCGATTTCGCCCTTGATCTCCTGCACTTTGTTGAGAGCAGCTTTCTCTTTCTGCCATTGTGCGCGCAAGACATCAGCACGTTCTTTCAAATTGCTCAAATCTTTTTCCAGGCGTTCCAGTCGGTCTTTGGAACCAGGATCTGTCTCTTTTTTCAGAGCTTCTCGTTCAATTTCCAGCTGTATTCTGCGGCGTTCAAGTTCATCTAGCTCAGTAGGCATCGAGTCGATCTCTATACGCATTCTCGCTGCGGCCTCGTCAACAAGGTCGATCGCTTTATCCGGCAGGGAGCGGTCAGTGATGTAACGATGGGAGAGCACTGCAGCTCCAACCAATGCCGAATCTTTGATTCGCACACCGTGGTGCACTTCATAGCGCTCTTTCAAACCGCGCAAGATCGAGATCGCTTCCTCAACTGTCGGTTCGTCTACCAGAACGGTCTGGAACCGCCGTTCAAGAGCAGGATCTTTTTCGATATGCTTTCTGTATTCATCGAGAGTGGTGGCACCGATACAGTGCAACTCACCGCGAGCCAGAGGCGGCTTCAAGAGGTTACCTGCGTCCATCGACCCATCCCCGCTGGAACCGGCACCAACGACAGTATGCAACTCGTCGATAAAGAGAATTATCTGTCCTTGCGCTTCGATTACCTCTTTCAATACGGCTTTCAGTCTCTCTTCAAACTCACCGCGATACTTCGCGCCTGCGATAAGGGAGCCCATATCGAGAGCGATCAGCTTTTTATTCTTGAGACCTTCCGGCACGTCGCCCTTGGTGATGCGAATTGCCAGACCTTCGACGATTGCTGTTTTACCCACGCCGGGCTCACCCACGAGTACCGGATTGTTTTTGGTGCGGCGTGACAAAACCTGCATGCAGCGCCTGATTTCGTCATCACGCCCAATTACTGGATCGAGCTTGCCTTTAGCCGCCATCTCGGTCAAATCTTTGCCGTATTTTTCGAGCGCCTGATAGGTCGACTCCGGGTCTTGGCTTGTAACGCGCTGTTTGCCGCGAATCTGAAGCAATGCCTTCAGCATGCGGTCGCGGGTAATGCCGTTACGTTTGAGAATGGTGCCGGTCTGGTTTTTCGTGTCATCACAAAACGCAAGCATCAAGTGCTCGACGCTTATGTAGTCATCTTTGAGCTTGTCTGCCTCTTTCTGCGCGTCGTCGAGAACCTGCATCAGCTTGTTCGAGACGTGAATTTCGTCCTTCGATGTATTCATCGAAGTTCCCTTCGGTTGACGGTCAAGGTATTCAGTCAACTCGTCGATAATTTTGCCTGGTTTGACATCCAGTCTTTCGATTATTTTTGCCGCGATGCCATCCTGTTGCTCCATGCAAGCAAGCATCACGTGCTCTGGCGTCACCTGACTGTGTCCGAATTTTACGAGGAGGTTCTTGCAAGCTGTGATGGCTTCCTGGGCTTTGTTTGTAAACTTGTCGAGGTTCATATGTGCTCCAAACTTCCGATTTTCTATGTCGCTGGATAAATTCCTTGCATGTGCAAAATCGCGGTCTTTTTTATAAGTTGATTATGTCTTGGTCGTTATAACCTGTTCATTTTTGACCATAATTTTTTTATGGATTGATTGGGCGGCGATATCCAAGGTAGCCTCAAAGCTAATATATTGATGTTGCTTAGCCCACCGGCAATGTCCCGTTTCCTGTCCGCCCACTGGAATGCAAGAATTCGAAGAGGACTACTACGCCATTCTCGGCGTTGACGAATCGGCTCCTCAAGAGGAGATTCGCAAAGCCTATTTGACATTGGCGAAAAAACTCCATCCGGACCGTTACCCAAACGATCCGGAGCAACGAGCGTTGGCGCAAAGGGAATTTGCCAAAGTAACGCGGGCGCATGATGTAGTGAGCGACTCGCAGCGCCGTGCGGAGTACGATACCCTCCGCTCCTTGACCAAAGCACGGGGGCTTGCGGCTGAGGAAACCCTAGATGAGTCGACCAGCGAGTCTGCGGCAGGCGAGATTAGTAGCAGCCGTATCGTCCTGCCCACCAAAGACGACGAAAATATAAATGTCAAGTGGGCGAATAAGCACCTGGTGCGGGCCGAAGACCTTTTTATGAAGAAGAGGTATCAGGAAGCCGAGACGGCCATGAAGGAAGCCATCAGGCTGGTGCCGACTGAGCCCAAGTTTCGTAACAAGCTGGCTGAAATTTATATCGCCCGTGGCTGGCGCACTTTAGCGATGACCGAGGTGCAGGCTGCGCTGCGTATCGACCCGAGGGATGGCGATGCGAAGGCGCTGGAAGCAAAAATAAGGGCACTTACTCGAACGGCAAATAACAGCAAACCGAAGCAGAAAGTTGGATTCTTGGATCAAATAAAGAATCTATTTGCCAAGAAGCGCTAAAATGCTTACGTTTCAGTTTTGATACGGGTCGTCAATGGAAAAATTATCCGCAAGTAAGCAAGACATAGTTGCTGCCCGTCCTGCCGCTGCTCTTATTTCGGCAATGTGGTTGCTATCGTCTACTCTTCTACCGCTGGCGCAAGTTGGCGGCGTCTCCTTCTTGCAGTCTGCCTCAGCTGCTCCTTCTGCGCCTATTCATGGCGTTAAGGAGTCGGCGACTTTGACACATTCAACATCCTCAACAATCGAGACTAGCTCATCAACTTCTGCTGAAAAGAAATCCGAGAAATCTGAGCCTGCCGCGGCCCATGCCGCAGCTGCTGGAACCGGCAATAGTCAAGACGCAGAAAGCCCTAATGTGCCGGCTTCTCTGGCGGACGCGACACATTTTGATGGCAAAACCGAACCCAGCAAAAAGCTATTGCAAGGTAAAGTCGAGAGCGGCGACCGCAACTCGCCTTTCATAGAAGGCAGTGTCCAGACCATTCCGAAGGGCACCAAAGTCGAATTTACATTGACGAGCTACATCAATTCCTCGGTCACTCATAAGGGTGACGAGGTGTACATGCGAATCTCCGGAAACGTGCCCGGTCAAGAAGGTGTCTCTATTCCTGGTGGTTGGTATGCGCATGGTTATGTGACTGAGGCTAAAAGCGCGCAGAACATGCATCGCAACGGTTATGTCGAAGTTGAATTTGACAAACTCGTCTCGCCTGATGGTCACAGCGAGTGTGATTTTCCTGCCAAGCTGTCGACCAAAGACAGCGCTATCACTAGCACTCTCAAGGAAGTGGCATTCGGAACCAAGTGCACCAGTGTTGGTGCGCTCGGTGGTGCAATCTGTTCTGTTCAGTTGACTGGGATTGGTGGTGCAATTGCTACGCACGGCATATCTGTTGGTGTAGGAGCCGGTGTTGGCGCTGCCCTCGGTATCATAGGCGCGTTAAAACGCCAAGGAAACGACGAAAGCCTCTACGGTGGCGACGACATTAAACTGACGATTTCCGAACCAATCATGCTGCCAGCGTTCAAGCAAAACATGATTCCATCAGCGCAAAAAGCACCAAAGTTGAAGGACATGATAATTTCGGTGAACAAGATAAGATTCGCAAAAGACCCTTCAGGCGACAGCCAGTCACGCTTGCTGGATGTAGACATGACTGTGGACAATCACACTAAGAGGTCCTACAGTCCCCGCCAGTTCATTGTTCTGGACGACAAAGGACATGAATTCACACCCTGGATCGGCGAAGATTTGAAGCGACTGATGCAAAAGATAGGCCCAGAGCAGTCTGAACGCATAGATGTTTTGTATGAAGTAAATAGCGGGAAGCATAAATATTGGTTATCACTGCGCGAACCCAGCACTGGCGCGGAGCTTTCCAGGGTGCCGATCAACATCGACTAAATTAAACCTTGCGGTTTATCCCCCTGATAACTGGTATTAATTCCTAAATAGAGCTAATATAAGCGCGTCGCTACTTCTAGAAAGACGGTATCTCTTTTCGATATAGCAGTGGTGACGGCTGGCTGGCGAAACTAGAGTCCCGATGGCAGTGGATTGGATATGGCGACCGCTGCGGGCAAAGAAAACGGACTCAGTTTGATTTTTTGGTTGGAGTAGTTGGATGAAGACTCAATTTACGCAAATGTTGCAGAGCTTCCATGGGCAGTCGCGTCACAGACAAGTCGAAGGCCAGCTTAGAAAGCTGCAGGGCACCAATACTCAACTCGAGAAGTTACTTAAAGAGAAAGACCGCGAAATAGACCGTCTACGACACCAACTCTCTAATTCAGAAGCGCGCCTGCAAGAACTCATGGGCACTGACGTGTTGACGTCGCTTCCCAACCGACACATCTTTAAAGAGCACCTCACCCATTCGCTCAAGAGAGCTCTGCGTGTTGGTTATTCGCTTTCCATCATGCTTGTAGATATCGACCATCTGCGTGATATCAATCTACGTCACGGTCATGAAGTTGGCGATACTGTATTAATTGAAGTCGCGAAGATTTTGCGCACCTCTGTCCGCGAGATAGATATGCCTGCCCGTTGGGGTGGCGAAGAACTGGTCGCGGTGCTGCACGAGACAGATGCGGAAGGCGCTGCCGTAGTTGCTGAGCGTGTTCGCCACCGTATTTCGCAATTGGAAGTTAACGATCCCAAACAGGGCAAGCCGATAAAAGTAACTGCAACTTTGACAGTCGCCAGCTACCCGCTTCACAGCAGTGAGCCTCAAGGTTTGTTAGAAGCTGCTCTAGAAGCCCTTGTTTCGGCTAAAGATAAGGGCTGCAACACCGTTCTAATCGCCGCTCATTAGGCACCGCATGTGGTGGGCTGGTAAGTCGACTGCTGCTTCACTTGCTCTTATGAGTCGTTGCAACAGAGCCGCTTCGCTCTACGGGGCGGCCTTGTTCTTTTGCTACCTGACGCTTTATAGCATTGCTTGTCCAACCAAAGAACTGCTCACTGCTGCCGGCGTTGAGCTTCTCTTCTTTCTGGTACTTGCGGCATGGCGTTTCAAGCGCCGTCGTGACGCGGACAATAAGGCTAAAGATTCAGTAGTTACCCAACTGACCGAGGACTTCCAACTCGTTTCTTCGGCGCGTTATCTATATAAGTATTTTGTGCTTGCAGGATGGTCCGTCATTCTATTGTTCGCAACCAGCGATTTCGCAGCACTGGCTTGCGCTTTCACCGGCAATGTGGCGACGAGCGAGTTCCTATACACGCACGTCTCAGCCATGTCATTGATTGGTGCTCGCCCGGCGTCTACGGCTGAGATCCTCGCCGGAGCTTATGTTCGAGCGAAGCGTTTCGACAAGGCTGAAGCTGTTTACGGCTTAATCGAACATGTGCGAACCAAAGTATACGGACCCGAAAGCGAGCAAACTGTTGGACTTCTAGCCGACTATGGAGATCTTTATGCCCAACAGTCGAGATACGACAAGGCCGAGGAGTTTTACTCTCGGTCCATAATTATGTCCAAAAAAATTCATGGAGCGACTGGATACGGTCGTCCACTGACCGGTTTGGCGAATTGTTATCGCGAACAAAAACAGTTTGCAAAAGCAGAGTCGCTATATAAGGAAGCGTTAGCGATGCGGTTGTGGTTGTATGGTTCTCGTAGTGAAAAGGTCGCCCAGACGCTGAAGGAGTTTTCGTTACTGTTGAGTCAGGTAGGACGTACACGAGAATCTGAGACGCTTGCAGCAAGAGCCGCTGCTATTGATAAGCTGCATGCCGGTGCTGATAACTCCAGTCCTTTGCCGACGCTCTGCTTGTTAATGGTTGTGTTTGTCGCCTCCTACCTCTTGCTTGGGCGGCGCGGAGTTTTAACCAATCTGGCGGTCACCCGCTTGCAAGCGCGCATCCAGCAGAATGCTGAGGTGAAGCCCGAAGACGTGAAGCGGTTGGAGCTACTCCTCAAATATCAAGGGATAAAATCTCGAGCTACGGCTGCCGAGGAACTGGTTGGATGAGGGCGCTGCTATCATTTACATGCTGCCTGCAACTTGAGCGTGCCTGGAAGTCAGGATGGGCAAGCCAGGAAACATAGCAGAGCACCAATCGTCGAGAGTTATGAGGGCAAGAAGTTGAATCAAAAAAGTATGATCCGCTTGTTGAGTGCTGTGACGGCTATTTTAGTATGCAGCTTGCCTTCGCTGGCTGATCCTTCTTATTCTCGTGCCACCAAAGATCTTCCGGTTGGCACCATTCTCTCGAAATCAAACATCAAAGAAGTGGTGGCACCATATCCGCATCCGGCCGGGGCAATTAGCGGTTGTAGTATTTTATATGGATGCAAGATCTATGCGCCGCTCAAGAAGAATAAGCCGGTCACTGATGCCGAAGTTTGTGCAGGCCGTTGGTCGAATAGTCTTGATCCAAAGGAGAGTGATCCGGCGTGGGTGAAGGCGCAGAAGGCTGCGGAAACAGCGCTTAAGTCTAACGATCTTGCTGCCGCTTCGCACGACTGCGAAAACGCAATTGCAGAGCTGGAGAAATTGGCGAAGAGTAATCAACGAATCACCGATTTTACTGAAATGTCGCATCTCATGATTCCCTACACCGAAGTTGAGCTTGCTGTTTTTAGAGAAGAACGCCACAAGCACATCGGTATAGATCAGCGCATGGCTGAAATGAACGAATATTCGAAGAAGCAATTGTCACTTTCGCAGAGATTGCTGGAGTCGTTGAAGATTTTGCTTCCAGTAGACAACTTCTATGTCGTCTCTCAAGCCCAAGATGTGCAACACAAAAAAGAAGATTTAGCGACGGCTGAGAAGCTTTCAAACATGGCTAAATCAGTAGCTAAAGCTACTTCCGAAAGCCAGGACAAGCAGATAAAGCAGTAAGCCTAAAGCCTTAGATCAAAACTCAAAACCTAAGCTTAAAACTCAAAACCTAAGCTTAAAAACCTGAGCCAGTTACTGCGGACGTTCAACCCACAAGAAGGAAGTGAAGTTCTCGTTCAAGTCTTGCAGGCTCTCTTCGATAATCTGCAATCCATGAATTTCCGCTAGAACTTTGCTGCCCATGGTGGCAACGTTGAGAGGAATCTCGCCCTTTCCTAATAGCTCGGCGACTTTAGCATGGTCGACGAGATCGCCTTCTCCGCTGGTCTGTTTCAGTCGCTCGTATTTCATTTCCAGATTTTTCTTACACTGCTTCAGCACTTGTGGGTGCGTCATGATCGTGTCTACTTTATTGAAATCAGCTTTCGGTGAGATCATCAACGCGTGCGAGATTTTGATGGCGTATTCTTCCACGATGCGAAATCTATAGTTAGCCATCGCCTGAACGCTCTCACCTACAATGCCACCAATTGAGTTATGAATCGCGAACTGACCGCGATCGACTTCTCCTTCATACAGCGCACGCAGGACATTTTCACTTGTATGCAGGTATTTCAGTTCGTAAGGCATCTCAGGTGTGCGACTGAGATAATATCTTGCCGCTTCCTCATTAAAGCTGCCGGCTCCGCCTTGAATTCCAACAATGAGCTTTTCTTTGTTGATGCGATTTGGCAAAAGTTTATTGAAGATTGTCGTCAGTGAATTAGACAAGCGCACCCGCACTGCACGCGTGTCTGGATTGTAGGTTTGCAGGTCTTCAAAGAGTTGCCAGCTGTCGTTACAGACTTGGCTTTGAATTTCGTGCAACATGCGCGCACCAAGTGTGTCGATGCTGGTGTTTTGAAATCCGAATTCGCCGAGAACTCTTCCCACGAAGTGTGTAACTCCTTGACTCTCCGCGGCCATACGATCGTGCTCTTCTGCCGACAACTCAACAATTGCCAATCCCTTGTCGACTAAATAGTTCTTCCAAAATGCATAGGTGTCATCATGCATTCTGAATTTATCCAGCACCAATCGCTGGTCTTTCAGTCCTTTGACGCGCACGCTGTCCGGTCCGAACATCGGATGCGTGAGCATCGCCTGTGCTCCTTCCGGTAGGTACGTTTCGAACACTCTTTTGGGATGTTGTTTGACGGAAAGTACATCGATGAAGATCGGTTTTTTTGTGCTGTTTTTAAGATTCGAGATGTAGTTTTGAACTGTCTGTTCAAAAGACGATATTGGAACGCAGAAAAACAAGGCATCGCAATTTAAGGCATCCTGTGCTTCGACGACATCAAAGCCTTTGGACTTTGCAAGCTCTTGGTTTTGCGACAGAGGATCGACAACTCGGATCTTGAAATCATTGTGTAGTATGTCGGCCAACACTTGACCGAAACGTCCAAAACCCACAATGGATACAACGAGCGCTTGAGGTGGCATTGATGTGCTCCAAATTTTCGATGACGGAATTTCGTGGTCTGTTCAGTACGCGAATCTCAAGAATCAGTGAGACATCCGCGCAGTTGATTATACGAGATGGCGCTTTATCGCAAGCTTTAGCGTGAAGATTTGAGACTTCCATGTGTGTCGGTGAATCCGTACTGGACCGAACGCATTTGGAACTTGTTTTTTATAGAAATGAGACAATAATTGATTGAGTCTCTAGCGAAATTTCGACCAGCTATGACAGAAGAAAACTTGCCTGATCCTGATGTAGAACCAGCACAAGCCGGCGTTCCCACACATGCAGGCGAACCCAATGCTCGTGCAAAAAAGAAATTACCAGTGCCATTTCAACTCGGAATCATATTTGGCGTTTTTCTCGCTATTTTCGCGATCGGTTGGCTCTCGATCGCTGTTTTCTTAAGAGATGAAAATGTGGCTAGCCAGCTCGCATTGCATCCGACAGTTGGAAGCGACGGATTTATAGCAAAACAGATCGGTAGCATTAAATGTGAACCACTTACAATTCCTGGTCCCCAAGACACACAGTTGCGAGCAATGCTATTTACGATGCCTGATGCGAAAAAGATCGCTGTCGTAAATCATGGCAATGCTGGTAATAATGCGCATCGCCTTTACCTAGCGGAAGCATTGATCAAAGCAAAAGTAAATGTTCTTCTCTATGACTACAGAGGATACGGTTTGAGCACCGGCAAATCTTCCCTGAGAGGAATTCTCGAAGATGGTGATGCCGCCTATGATTATCTACGCAATAAGCTGCACTATGCTCCTTCGCAGATAATAATCTATGGCGAATCGATCGGTACTGCGGTATCTTGCCATGTGGCTGCAGAACACGACTGCGCCGGTTTGATTTTGCAGTCACCGATCAAATCGCTGCCGTCGGCGGCAAAGTTTGTTTTTGTCTTCATGCGAATGTACCCTGACTTCATCTTCCCCGAGCCTCAGCTGGATAACTTGAAGTTGATTTCGCAGATCAAGTGCCCCAAGTTGATAATGCATGGTTTGAAAGACCAAATTGTCAATTCCGAAAATTCGAAGATTCTTTATGATGCTGCTCAAGACCCCAAGACTCTCGCCTTATTGCCCGAATGCGGACACAATGACATGGGGTCCTTCAACAGCAACATCTTTAATGGCTCGATAGAGAAGTTCATCACTAACCTCAAGTAAGCGGAGCACCCCGGTCATAGGTCACATCGATGTCATAGCCCTGCCTCACAATACTTATGGGTGAGGGGTGAAGTCGATGGAACCGTTGGATAAAAATTTGCCGGTTGCACCAGAGCGTCCGCTCTTAAGTCGTTTGTCTGAGGTGGCTTTATCCGGTACTGAGCATCTGAAGGAATTATTGGGAAGCCATAAGAGCGAGTCCGGCGCATCGAAAAATTCCAGCAGCCAGCATGTGCCCCATCTGGAATTGGTTGGCTTTGAGCAGAAGCCGGCTGCCGCATCGAATCTAAACGCAGACATTCACGAGTTAACGACGGCGTTCGCTTCGACTCCGGCATTAGCGAAAGACTTTCAAGACTGTCTGCGCAAAACGTCCAATTCAGCGCAGCCAAGTGAGCTGAGTGGACCAAGTGAACAAAGTAGGCTGAATGAACAAAGCAGGCTGAATGAACAAAGTGGACTTGTGAGAGCGCTGCAATTCCTTCGCAATGACTCGAGCGCCATTCCTGATAAGAAGCTTCGAGACAAACTCGTTGCAGATGTCGTGCACCAGATCGCACATCCTGAGTTGATTCGTCAAGGCGAAAAGGGCACATGCGCATTGGCGACTTCTGAGCTTTTGCTTGCAACTAATAGACCTGATGCTTATGCCACAACCATAGCCGATTGGATTCACGAGGGCCGACTCGTTTTCGACCATGGCAATGTTGTGGAAAAAGTTTCAGATCCAAAACGATACCAGGACTTGCTCCACTACGATGATGGCAACAAAGAACGTTCGCTTGCAAGCAAGGTATTCCAAACCGCGGCTGCCAATTTTGTAGAAAACGGAAAAGGCTTTACTTACACCGACTATAACCCTGCGTCAGCACCGCTTATTGACTATGAGAGTGGCAAAGGAAAACCTGACTGTGACAGTGGTGAACGTTTGACCGATGCCCGCGGACGAATACTACCCTGGTCTGGATTGACGAATGAAGATCAGCTCTATCTGTTAAAGACTCTCACCGGAAATAGCTACAAAATAGACAAGCTCTATGGTGAGTCTTCCAGCGACCTCGCTGCTCGATTGAAAGCTGATTTTGATGCAAATCATTCGCCTATGATCGTCAATCTAAATTATGTGGACGGTGGTCATGCTATAGTGATAATCGGTGTTGATGATGCGGACAAGTCCTCAGTTCGCTACGTTAATACTGCCACCAGTTCCGGACACAGCCACAGGCTTTCGACTACATCTCTTTTCGATGTAGGTGTGGAGGGGAAAGATGTTGTGCGGCTTGGGTTACCACACACTCTTGACGGCTATGTGTATAGAGAACCAGCGCCACTTGCGCACGCGGAACGTCATTACGTTGAAGTTTTGCACGCATCAGAAAGCTAGCGATTGCAATTTTCTACTTATTGTTTCTGGTTGAATGGTTCGAAGAGAGCTCGTGCTTATGCGAAGGAATACCTGGAACTGATAAAGAACCAGGCGTGGCGGTACACTAATGCAAAACAGTGGGTTGTGGAAGTTTGACGCCAATCGATTGAGCAATAGCTCCGTTCGTGCCTTATACTGGGCTCAAGCCGAGGCACACGGGCGACGGCATAACTACTGCGGCGTTGATGATTTGTTTTACGGCGTTGCATCAACCGAAGAGAGTGTCACATCTGAGGTTCTGAAGCGTGCAGGAATAACGCATCAGAAAATCCACGCTTTCATTTCTACTATTCGAGGAATTGAGTCAGAAGTAATAGATGAACTAATAGGACTAACTCCAAGTGCTAAGAGAGCCCTGGAAGCAGCTTTCGATGCAGCGGATACTTTTGCCAGTCAGAAAATCGAATGCGTACATATTCTGTTTGGACTTCTTAGTGAGTCAGCAATTGAAGATTTGGGTCCGGTTCTGCAAAATTTCAAAGTAGACCCAGAGCTTCTGCGGAGCGAATTCAGTACGCTCCTCACGTCTCTTTCCATGAGTAACGGAAGGATCAATCAATCTACGCTGGAGAGTCAAAGTGACTAGATTCACAACGCCTAAGCGGAATTTTGCCGTTTATCCAACAAATCAACTCGATCTTCGAGTGACACGATTCGCTTTTCTAACCTAGCCACGTTGCGCCCGGACGACAAGAAAAGCTCGGTGACGCCATCGAATTTTTCGGTCACAATATCGGTAAGACGGTCAAGCTTTTGATTTGTCTGTTTTAAGTCCGTATTTGTCTGCTCTAAATTAGCATTGGTCCGTGAGATGCGAGCGTCCAAGCGGTCAAACCCCGCATGCATTTCTTGACGAAGTTCCGTAGCATTCGTCTGCAATTCCTTACGAAGCTCTTTGTTATTCTCCTGCATGTCCTGACGTAGTTCTTTGTTATTCTCTTGTAGCTCTTGACGAAGTTCTCTGGTGTTCTCCTGCAGCTCCTGACGAAGTTCTCTGGTATTTGCCTGCATTTGCTCACGAAGTTCTTTTACTCCTTCGTGCATTGCCTGACGAAGTCCGTTAACGCCTGCCCGAACCTCATCTCTGAGCATTTCAATCAGCTTTTCATCAGTGCTCATGGCGCTCTCCTCGATTTACCCACATTAGTAAATACGCCCTAAGTCTGTCAAGAGTTCAATTGATAAGCTTGTCCTTTCGTTCAAGCTCTCGTTTATTCTTACAAAAATACGAGTCGGTGTTGTGATGCAGACTCATGAATACGAGAAAGCGACTGCCGATATTAGCGACGAGCTTTGTCTTAATTGCTAGATCTCTTCCTAGATCTCTTCTTCAATTGATGCTAAATGCTGGGGATTTGAAGCCACTTTCGGTAATGATCTGCAATACGCATAGAGCGCTTCGATAGTCTTAGTATCTGCCACCAATTCTTTGGCGAAAGGTACATGGTTGTTGCCGACATACTTCTTGAATTCTTCGAGCGAGCTCAATTTGGCGGAGCCTGCTAATGGCTTGTTGGGGTTGTTTTGATTGTCGCCCCCAAGGTGGCAAGGCGCGCAGTGATGTTCGTAAGTCTTCTTCCCGATTTGAACCATCGGAGTAGCCGATGAACCTTTGCGACGTGGGCTCGCTTCGCTGTTGGGTAAAACGCACATAGCTGCTGCGGCGACTGACAATATTGCGATGAACGTCCTGCGCATTTCCTCTCCGAAGAACTCCTGGATTCCCGACCTTTTCTCTTTATCGGTCGTCGTGTGAAACAAAATGGTGTATCAACAGTCTGCCACGCCACCAGATTTGTCAATCCTTGTGTGGCAATAAATCTTTCAGTGTCTCAATGGAATCAGCCTCGCTAGCTGGTTTGTCCGTTCTCCAGCGCAGCATGCGGGGAAAGCGAACGGCAACTCCTGATTTATGACGAGTCGATTTCTGGATTCCCTCAAAGCCCAGCTCGAAAACAAGGTGCGGCCGTACGGTTCGAACCGGCCCAAATTTGTCGATCGTGTTTTGCCTGACAAAGCTGTCCACCTGCCGAATTTCATCATCGGTTAGACCTGAATATGCTTTCGCGATCGGAACGAGTGCGTCGCCATCCCAAACCCCGAACGTGTAGTCCGTATAGAGACTTGCTCTTTTCCCGCTGCCGCGTTGCGCATAGATTAGAACTGCATCTACGGTGTACGGATTCACTTTCCATTTCCACCAATCGCCACGTTGCCTACCGACTCTGTACGGTGAACTCAAACGTTTCAGCATAAACCCTTCGACGTTGAGTTTTCGCGCCTGTCCGCGCGTCTCCTTCAGTTGCTCCCACGAAGGCTCGACCACGACTGGCGATAATCTAAAGCGCGTATCGATTCTTTGACAGGTAGAAAGTACTTTTTTTGTCTCCATCAAACTGTTTTCGGCGCTACCACTGCTACCACTGCTATCACCGCTACCACTGGTGCCACAATCGTTGTTAGTGTCACTCACACTGACGCTCATGTCGACGCTCACACCGCCGCCATTTTGCTCAGACTGCAACTCAATCTTAAACGGTAACAAAAGCTGCCCAGTCTCTTCGCTCTCTCGTACCGGTGTTCCTCGCAGCATCGGTAATCCGCAAATCAACCGAGACAGCATTTCTCGACGAGTCGACAATGGCAACGCACGTATGTCCTCGCCTTGATATTCGAGTAGATCGTAAGCCATCAAAATAACTGGAATATCTTCCATAAGTTTTTTTGATACCACTTTTCTGCCGATCCGCTGTTGCAACATCGCGAACGGCATAACATTCGCTTCTTTCCATGGCAAGATCTCGCCGTCTATAGCTGTGCCGTCTGGCAATGCTGCCGCCATCTCAGCGAGTTCAGGAAAGCGATCTGTTATCAACTCTTCTCCTCTGGACCAGATGAATATTTGTCCGGCGCGTCGAATGAGTTGCGAACGAATGCCGTCCCACTTCCACTCAATTTGCCAGTCTTCAATATTTCCCAATGTAGAAAGAGAGAGGTCACCTTCGAACGGGTGTGCGAGGAAGAAAGGATATGGACGACTGATGGAACTATCGCCGGTATCAGGTGCTATTAGGCTTGTATAAAATTCTTCGCTCGGTTCCCAAGATCCCATGAGTCTATGCGCGATGATAGAAGCATCAATACCGCTTACGATTGCTAAAGCCCTTATTACCAGCTGCTGCGAGACACCGACGCGGAATGCGCCCGTAATTAATTTGTTCCAGATATATCTCTGGTTTTGATCTAGTTCTTGCCAGGCGTTTAACATGAGTTCTTTCTGTTGGACTTCCGGCAATTGCTTGAGTTTTAGGAGCTTTTCCTGCACCCAATAAGTCAGCGATTCTGATGTCGATTGTTCTTTGTCCGGCAGCAATAGAGCTATAGTCTCTGCCAGGTCTCCGATGGCGTCATAACATTCAGCGAAGAGCCACTCAGGAATTCCCGCGTATTCGATTCCCCACGCCACTACTTTTGGTGTCTGAACGAGCTGTTTCGGTTTTCGCCCCGTCAGAAAATAAATCGCCCAGGCTGCATCTGCAGGTGTTGCTTTCTCAAAATAATCTGTAAGGGCGGCGATTTTTTGATTTGTTTTAGTCGTCTCGTCGAGAGCAGTATAGAGTTGTGTGAATGCTTTCATCTAGTCTGCCTCCTCGCCCGCGGAAGCAGATGTGACCTCTTCTAGCTCGCCTTCATATTCAGTGCGCATAGTCGAGGCTTGTAGACCGTTCCCGCGAAGCCAGCGCACTAGCTCATTGGCGTAACCGTGTGTGACGATAACTCTCTGCGCCCCTGTTGCTTTGATGGCCTGATTCAGTCCGTTCCAATCAGCATGATCAGATAGTGCAAATCCGCGATCGACTGACTTTCGTCTGCGCGTTCCGCGAATTCGCATCCAGCCAGATGCAAACGCCGTAGAAGTCGGGCCGAATTGGCGCGTCCAGGGCGAACCATGAGCCGAAGGCGGTGCAAGTATGATGCTGCCGGCGAAGTTAGTTCCTTTGGGCATCTCTCCTACATACCTGGTTTCTGGAAGTTTCACACCACTTTGTGTGTATCGTTCGTTGACATTTTGAACTGCACCATGGGCAAAGATGGGTCCGATGCTTGGCTCGAGACCGCTCAAGAGCCTCTGGCTTTTGCCCAAGGCATATCCGTAGAGCAGGCTGGCTTTGCCGTTTTCCTTGTTCTTTTGCCACCAGTCATTGATTTGCGAAAATATCTGACATTCGGGGAGCCAGCGATAGATTGGCAAGCCAAATGTGGATTCTGTAATGAACGTATGACAGGAAAGTGGCTCAAATGGCGCACAGGTTGCATCTTTTTCGAGTTTGTAATCGCCAGATGCAACCCAAATCTCGCCCTTGTACTCAAGTCGAACTTGCGCCGAACCAAGAACATGACCAGCCGGATGAAACGAGAGCTTGACGCCGTTGATTTCCACTGCGTCTCCGTACGGAAGGCATTCGATTTTTGCATCTTCCCCTAGTCGACTTCGCAGAATATATTTTCCGCTTTCTACGGTAAGATACTTATCGCTGCCGATGCGCGCGTGGTCGGAATGCGCATGCGTAATGACGGCACTGCGAACGGATTTCCATGGATCGATGTAGAAATCTCCAGGCTCGCAATAGAGTCCTCGGTCGGTTAGTTTTATCAGCTCGATTGCCACTTACTGCGCGAAATCTCCACAATCTAAATGATAGGGTGGTCAAGGATACTTTTTTGGGTACGAAAAATCCAGTATGACGCTTGCACGTTTCTACCGGCGAGGACCTGCAATGAATATGCATGATCGCATTCCTGAACGCAAACGGTTTCTGCCGATTGCTGAATGCATGTTTTTCATGCTCGTGCTCTTTCCTCCCTCGTTTGCGTCTGCTGCCAACTCTTCCGGTCCTGCAAAAGTTCATGAACTGACGACAGACGAGATGATAGATAAGTTGCGGGCTGAAAAAGTTGTCAGCGCCGCCAACTCTCTAAAAATCGACAAAGAGCCGGAAGAGCTTGTCGTTACAACGGAGAAAGATTCCAAATTTAATGAGGAGCAGACCAAAGTACAGGCTGTTCTTCTAGCAAAAAGCGCGCTCGACTTTGCGCCAAAGCTTTTGCGCACCAAAATTGTGTTCACCGAGGGCGGCCAGCCTGCATACCAGCTTGTGGTCAAACGAATCGAGATCGAAGCCTATGCTAAGGGGACTGTTGATAAGAATGAGCTGTTGAAGAGTTTGGATTTGACCAAAACGACAGGAGGTTCCGCGGTTTCTGGCTCTAGCCCGGCTGGCGGAATGGACGCAGAAGCTCAAGGAGCGCAAGTGGTGCCGGGAATTTTCAAAGCTGACCGCCAACGCGCGCTTGCCGAAATTGAGGCGCTTAAAAGGGTAGGCGCAAACACCGAAAAGACGGAGGCCCTTTTTCAGGAAAATGAATCTGCTGTTGCCTCCGGTGATCCGGCAACCGTGAAAAAGAATTTGCAGACTATATTCAATGCCATAGAAACCCAACGTCAGATGCTCGAGTCTGCACGACAGGCAGCAAATGGTCGCTCAGTGCGCGGTCCTGGTAGACCTGCACCCAGAAATGCCACAAACAAACCGCTTGCTGGTGAGTCCATATTGCCAACTAAAGGACATCACGCAGTTATGGACGCAATCAGTATCCTTAACGCCAACCACGTGGATATATCAGAAGAGCAGCGGATGCTGAACACGTTGACGCCTGGTGCCCTGATCAAGTTGAACGACAAACTCCGGAAGCTACCAGCGGCGACGACTGCGGCGTTCTATCAGAAGTATCCAAAATTTGGGCAAAAGGCTAGCCTTGGCGGCATCCAGTCTAATGGTTCTTCAGCACAGGCTTTCCAGCGACCATCCGCTAACGGTGGTTGGCTCCGAAGACAAAGTAATAGTAACTGATTTCAGGACTCAATCAGTTCTTCGTTGCCGTCTGTTTTTCGTAAGCTAGCTTCATCGCCTGCGTGCCAAGGTTAGTGCCACCAATTTGTTTCGCTTCTTGAAATTTCTCTTCAGCAAGTTGAGTCGCTTGCAATGAGAGCTGTCCGTTGCTGTTCTCTTGTACAAGCCTTAAGTCCTTCAGCATATCTTCAATGCGGAAGCCTGGTGCAAGATCTGATTTGGCGATTTTCGGACCGAGATTCTGTAGAGCCCATGAACCACCTGCTCCTGCGCCCAAAACATCAGGCAAGAGGTTGAGGTCTAAATTGAAGTTTTTAGCCAGTGCGTATGCTTCGCAAAGCCCGAGCATATTAGCGGCGCAAAAGATCTGGTTGCATAACTTCAATGCTTGTCCGCTACCTGCCGCACCGCACCACGTAGCTGATTTTCCTATGCACTGAAAAAGCGGTTCTGCGTCTTTGAAGTCTGCCTCTTCGCCACCAACCATGATTACGAGAGTACCGTTTTTTGCTCCGATATCTCCGCCTGTAACCGGTGCGTCAAGAAAGCGCAAGCCCGCTTGCTTCAATGTTTCATACAGATTCATCGCTGCTTGTGGACCGATGGTGCTGGTATCAATAACAACCGCTCCCTTTGGGGCATGTTCGCTTACGCCCCCGGGGCCGGTGAGCACATGCTCGACGTCTTTTCTATCGCTGACGCAACTAAAGATATACTTCGCATCTTTCACCGCATCAGCTATGGTGGCGCATACTTGCGCCCCCGCCTCAGAAGCGACCACAACTCCCGGCCGGTTTGCCGTTCGGTTCCACACCGATACCTGGCAACCCTTGCGTGCCAAATTGGCAGCCATGGCTGCCCCCATTATGCCCATGCCGAGATAGGCGACTTTGTAGTCGGAGAGTTTTACGGGATTTTCTGTCATTGTCGTCTCTTTCTAAATCTTAAGGACAGTTCTAACTTGCCGCTCCTAACTTGTAGCTCCTGCCGCTGGTGTGTTTCGCACCGCCAGAGCCGGAGTCTTCTCTCTCTCCGGTTCATTTTGAGACCAGTTATTTACGTAAAGTGGTCGCAGGCTGTTCATGGCTGCCGCAATAGCCGATCCGTTATTAAGCAACGTCGCTCCGGCCGGGCCGATAAGGCCAAATGCAGCAAGCCCGAGTCCTGAACTATTGGGCACCACAGCCAGTGTCAGGTTCTGTCTCACTAAGTCCATAGCACTGCGCGCTATCTGAACAGCCTCTGGCAGCCGCCGCAAGTCATCGTCGGTTAGCACTATGTTTGCACTGTGCCGTGCTGCTTCGGTGCCACCATGCAGTGAGATGGCCACATCCGCATGCGCAAGGGCTGGAGAATCATTGATTCCGTCACCGATAACAGCGACTGTATAGCCTTCTGATTTCAGGCGTTTGACTAGTTCCGCTTTTTGTTCTGGGAAGGCGCGCGACATTACTTCTCTGATGCCACAGGCTTCGGCAATTCGTTGAGCTGCAGCTTCGCTATCGCCTGTAGACATAACCAGTTTCTTGACCCCAAGTCGTTTCAATTTGGTGATTGCATCCGCTACTTCCGGTCGCATCTGGTCGCTGTAGCGAATCAGCCCTGCAAACTTGTTGTCGATGGCAACAAAGGCGATAGATTCGCCTAATGCTGTAGCTTGAGTTTCGGAGGCGCGTGCTTCCGAGATGTCGACATTCTCCGCTTCCATCATTCGTCTGCTGCCGACAGTTACTTCAAGACCAGCGATTGTCGCCTTCACTCCCATGCCGCGCACGAACTTAGATGTCGCGCGGTCCGGTACGGTCAATCCTTTCGCCAACGCCGCTTTCACAATCGCTCGTGATGCGGGGTGATGCAGCCGTTGTTCGACGCCTGCAGCAAGCGTCAATATTTCATCTGTCGTGCGTTCGGTGAAACTAATTACTTGCATAACCTTCGGTTCGCCCGAAGTGAGTGTTCCTGTTTTATCGAAAACAATCGCGTTTACGGCAGCTAACTGCTCTAGAGTTGCTCCGCTCTTAACTAAAATGCCTCGGCGCCCGGCTCTGTGCATTGATGCCAGCACCGCAGTTGGTGCAGCAATTCTGATGCCTGTGCTGAAATCGAATATCAACATGCTCATGAGTCGCAAGTGGTTTCTTGTAAGGGCGAAGCACAGTGCCGCAGAGGCAAATATTGGTATCACCATTTTGTCTGCTACAACTGATGCGTAGTTTTGAATCTTAGTTTCGTGAATAGGTGCGTCTGCTATGCACTCGAGCACCAGGCCGGCTTTGGTTTGAGAGCCTGTGGCTTCGCAGCGAACATTTATTCGACCTTCGACAACTACAGTTGCAGCCATCACTTTGTCGCCGACTTTTACTTCGACCGGAATCGATTCTCCCGTCATTTTTGATTGATCGATGGCCGCGTCGCCACTAATTACGGTGCCGTCAACCGGCACCATATCTCCGGGATAAACGGCAACCACTTCGCCGACTTTCACTTCGTCGGCAGGAATGCACACTCGTTTATTACCCTTGATCAGCCAGGCTGAGCGCCCTGAGAGACCGAGCAAGTCGTTGACTATCTTTTCACAACGGCGTGCTGTGCGTTCGCGAATGAATTCACCCAATGCGATCAATAGAGTCATAAAGCCTGCTTCGATTAATCTGTCGTTCACCAGCATCAAACCAGCGGCTATTCCATCGAGCGCGTCCACACCGAATTTTTGCTCGTCGTTGATTGTGCGCAGGGCTCGGCTGGCAATCGGAGCGACCGAAAGTCCTAAGCAGACTCTCGATATCCACAAAGGAGCTTGGGCGACAGCTGTTCCAAAAGCCAGAGCACCAAGTGCCAGTTGCACGCTTCCGGGCAGAATGTCGTCCAGGAAATTCAAAACTTTATGCAACGCCCGTCCAACAAAACCTGGTTCTGAGCGCCGTTCCGGCAACTGAGAGTAACCTCCGTCGCTGGCATACTCCAGTTGGTTTAGACATTCGATGATAGTCTGTTCGCTAACAACCTCAGCATCGTAGATGATAACGGCACTGGCGCAGGCGAAAACCGTGCGCACTTCCTGAACGCCTTCAATATTTCCAAGCTGCATGAGGCATGAACTTGCACGTACAGAGTCGTCGCGCAGGTTGGAAACACGGATACGCAGCCGCCCGGGAAGTCGGTGCACGATTCGATAGCGAATCGCAGTCGAGTTTTCGAAGCGGCGTTCCACAACTGGCAAGCGATTTTCGCTCTCGTCTTTGCTCGTTTGACCGGGTTGACCTTCGCCTCTTCCCGGCTCTGGTGGATTGCTGTTTCTAAAAACTGAACTCATTCGATTTCGATGCCTAGCCCTTATTCATGGAGATCCGCTTGATCGGTTTTTTCTTCTCTTGCGGTTCTTGTTCGTACACGTCAACGCGTTCTTCAGCAGATGTCTCTCTGACGCTAGGACCGTGAAACTTCATATAGGCATCGTAAGCAAAATAGAAAAGAATCCAGGCGGGAGCTTGCCCAAACCAGCCTTGGTTGCGCCTTGCTTGAAACACGCCGGCACCGAAAAATGCAATTGGTACCAGCATCTTCAGATCGATGAGATTGTTGGTTGCATCTGCTAGCCGATTGTCCGCATGCGAAAGTCCCTCGCGGATCACGTGAGCGATGATGCTCAACCCTGGAATCTCTATTCCTTCAGCTGCAAGGACGGCCTCGAACAGTTCCTCACATACATCTTCTAGCGCAGTGCTGACATTATCGAGAATGACCGGATCTTCCTCATGATGAATCAGCACGCTCCCGGTGCGTTCGTTTATCTCTACGTCCGATACGCCAGCAGTTTTTTTGAGTCTTTCGTGTACGCGCTTGAGTGTCGCCGGATCTCTGTGCTCTTTCGGTAACTTCAGCCGCGTTCGATGCGGCAGATGATGCGCGACAGCCTTAGACTTGGCGTGTAGTTTTCTCGTCATGGCGCTTTGTACCTCAGCGACTGAGCTCCGGAACGTCCCCGCGAAAAAAGCAGAGGACGGACCTCAAAAACAAAAAAGATCCGTCGCTCGGGCTGTTCGTTCGAATTTATTCGTGAGCTTTGTGGGCGGTTTTGCTGACAGAGTGCTTGCGTTCGGCTTTGACTTCGGCCACGACGTCGCTGGCTTCTTCTTTTAGCTCTGCATAGAGGTCTTTTGCGCTCTCGGAGACCGCGATGCCTGCGCGCACGGCTTCTCTAGCGACCGTGCGCAGCGCCTTGCGTCCTGCCGGCAGGGCAACAACTGCGAGTGCCACAAGACTCCAGGGACCAGCAACGACTTCTAGAAGATCTTCAAACATGCGCTTCTCCTTTTAATCTTCACCGGGAGCATTTGATTTCGCTCCCACGCCCCTCATAGCGCCACGCTCAGCCAGAGGCCGGTGGGGATATTTAGGGGCAACCTATTAATAATACAAACACCGATTATTAGTGACTCCTAAAAGTCCAATTTTTTAACAAAAACAGGGGCCGCCGAAGCGTATTTTCGGCGGCCTTCGTCGAATCTCTAATTCTTCAGCCCCGTTTAGCCTATCTTGAGCAGCTCAACGTCGAAAACGAGCGTTGCGCGTGGAGGTATCGCACCCGGGAAACCGCGGTCGCCATAAGCAAGGTTGTGCGGAATCGTCAGTTTGCGCTTGCCGCCGACTTTCATCGTTGCTACGCCTTCATCCCATCCGGCAATTACCATGCCCTTTCCGAGCTGGAATTTGAATGGTCCTCTGCCGACAGAGCTGTCGAACTGGCTGCCATCGGTCAACCAGCCGGTGTATTCCACAGTCACCTGGTCACCCTTCTGAGGAGAAGGACCAGTACCTTCCTTTAAATCGACATACTGAAGACCTGAAGGGGTCGTTACTGCTTGGTTTGACATTTTCTACCCTCTTTTCTGTTCTGAATCTTGCTATTGGATGCCAAGCAACTCAACATCGAAAACGAGTGTCGAGTTTGGTGGAATAACCGGGGGGAAGCCGCGTTCTTTGTAAGCGAGCTTGGATGGAATGATGAGGTGGCGCTTGCCGCCGACTTTCATACTGGCAACGCCTTCGTCCCATCCGGCGATTACTTGGCCAGCGCCGAGTGGAAACGTGAACGGTGCTTTCCCGATAGAAGAATCGAACTGTGTGCCGTTTGTCAGCCAGCCGGTGTAGTTGACTGTGACTTTGTCACCGGGTCTGGGCGATGGACCTGTGCCGACCTTAAGGTCGGAATATTGAAGTCCAGATGGAGTTGTGACTGGCTTTTGAGTAGCCATCGAATTTTGTGCTTGGACGCTCGCTGTGACTCCGGCAAAAGTTGCGGCTGTTGCCAATATGGTCGTGAAGGCTAGGAATGTATTTCTCATGATTACTCGCGACTGGTTCGGAACTGACCAATAAAGTTCTACATTATAAACACTTGCTTCTGGCGATACTCCTAAACTGAATCTGGTAACGTGTATCGTTCACATTGTTGGTAACAGCTGGAAGATCTCAAGTTATGCCTGAAATTCGATTGGTGGTCGTCGACGATCATGTACCGACCAGAGAACAGGTAGTTAATGAGCTCTCTTCAGGCGGAATCATCAAAATTGTGGGGGAAGCTCAAACATCTGATGAAGCTCTCAAAGTGTGCCGAGAGCTGCTTCCTGACGTAGTTCTGTTGGATCTGCATTTACCCGGGCTATTGGGCACCATGGACCTGCTTAAGCGTTTGGTGGTGCTGCGAAATGTGCGCGTTGTGATGTTTGGAAGTCTTGGAAAGCCTTCTGAAGTTCAGGATCTTCTCGATGCCGGTGCCAGCGGATATGTTCTCAAAACCGATCCACCAGCGCTTTTGCGCATGGCTTTACTGATGGTCACTCGCGGATCGAAAGGCGTTGTTTCACCGGCTCTGCCGCGCCATGTAACGAAATTGTCGCAAGAGGAAAGACATCTACTGCGGCAGATCACCCAACGCGGCAAATTCAGCAAAGCGGCTCTACGCATGGAGATAAGCGAAGAGCAGCTGATGGAGCAAGTGGAGGCTTTGACCGCGAAGCTCGAGTTGCCGTCGGCAGAGCATCTTGTTAAATGGGCTAAAAAGCAAGGCTTTTAGCTAGAAACCGCGAGATTCACCTGAGCCAGGCATACAATAAGCGCCGGGAACGCCGGAACAAATCAATGTCCTCCTGCATCGTAACGCCGTAGAGGAGGGTTTTGAGATGGAAAAGAGTCTAGGTCTCGTCTCCCAATTTACGTTTGCATTGTTACTCGTTGCAGCTTTCAGTGCCGGTATGTTCGCTGGCAGTGAAGCTCGGCCCGCTCAGCATCAAGCAAATCGCCAGGGCGCGCCTGCTCGGAACAGACTCCCAGAGACTGCCGTATTGTTGCAGCACGATGACGTTCTGCCGACGCAAAACAGAACGCAAGCGATGGTGCTCGAATCAGAGAATGGTCATCTTCCAGCCGCAGAAGAACAAGAGTTGGTGCGGCGCGGATTCAAACAACAAGTTAACGTCGATCATCAAGGACGATGACTCTTACCGCTGCCACTGCTGGGGCTACCGTTTCCACTACTACCGCTCCCACTTCCACGGCTACTACTGCTGCTGCTACGCTCTGCATGCGGTGCCGGTCCCATCGCGCTTTGGGCAACCAACGAGATGGCATACATGATTGCAAATCCGATCACAAAGTAGATAATGCGAATGACATTCTTCCGCCGCATTTCACGTTCGTGCGTGAGCGGTCTGCGTTTGATGCTCACTCCGAGCATAAGTTTTTTTAGATCTGACGAGAGTTCTTGTACTGATTGATAGCGGTCTTCTGGTCTCTTTTCCAAACATTTGAATACAATGGCACGGAGGTCCGCGGGAATTCTCAGCCGCGTCGGAAATTCAGGTGGTGCTTGATGCAAATGCTTTGCAATGGTTTCGATTGCACTCGACCCAACGAGCGGAGCCACACCTGCGAGTATGAAGTACATTACGCAGCCGAAGGAGTAGATGTCGGAGCGATGATCGATGTCTCCTTTGGATCGCGCCTGTTCGGGACTCATGAATAGTGGTGTACCAACAAAGCTGCCGGTGGAAGTTAGCTGACTGGAGTCATCCTTCTCTTTGTCGTCGACGAGAACTTTTGCAATGCCAAAATCAACTATTTGTACTAACGTCGCCCCTTCTTCATCTCGCGAAAGCATGATGTTGTCTGGCTTAAGGTCGCGGTGGACGACACGATGCCCATGCGCATGCTCGAGTCCTTCGGCGATTTGTTGAAAGATGACCACTGCTTCAGCTGGCATAATTCGACCGTCACGCTGCACCTTTTTCCCGAGAGGAATTCCATTGATAAAGTCCATTACAAGGAAAGGAATTTGTGACTCAGTTAAACCGAAATCGTGCACCTGGCATATTCGCGGATGGCGCAGCCGGGCACAGGCTTGCGCCTCCGCGATGAATCTTTGCAGGGTTTTCTGTTGGTTTGCCGCTTCTACCTTGATTGTTTTTATGGCGACTATGGCGCCGGTGTATCGGTTTTGCGCTTTGTAGATAGCGCCCATGCCGCCCTGGCTGATCTTGCCCTCTATTTCATATTGCGACGGCAATTCCTCCAGTATGGAGGTTGGTCTACCGCCCGGGGCAGTCCCTTCGTTTGCGCTTATGATTTGCTCGCTATCAGGGGGCATTTGTTGATGTTGGCGGTGCACTGGAGTGTGAACTGGAGTTGGCCGATGCGACTGGTTCCTCCGTCGCCTCCACTTTGGCTGTGTTTGATCCACCGTCCGGTTTGCTCGCGCCAGTCATATCCGCGGAATTAGACGAACTCGACGCATTCGACGAACCAGACGAATTAGACTCTGAAGCTTTCTTTGCATCGATACTCGCTTGTTGGTTTGCCTGCAGATTCGCTTGCTCTTCTTTTTCCACGCTCAATTCCTGTTCGATGCCGGCTGCCTGAGCATCTTTCTTCATTTTTCGAAGCAGTTGCGCATAAGTCTTCAAAACTAGTAGTCGCTCTTCCTTCGGCAAAGTGGTGTTGGCGGCTTTGGCCCGGATATAGGAATCTTCCGCCTGTGCCTCTGCGTGCTGGTAGTCTTGTTGTGACAGATAGAGATTGGACAACCGAATCTCTTCGCTGATGACCGTTATAGGATCTGGAATCTTCTCATTTTTGGCAAACTGCAAGACTCGTTGCTGAAAGCCGATAGCATCAAAAATGTTACCTTGAGCCTCGCTTACATGTACGAGATGCTGCAACGTCGGCACCATTTTGGGACTTCCAACTCCATCTCGCATCATCGAGACCTGCATGACATATCGGAAAGACTTTTCTGCGTTCTGCCATTGCTTCTTCGCTTCGTATTGACACCCGAGCTTCATGTACTGTTGTATGGCTTTAGTTTGCACCTGCAATGCTTGCGCGGCCGACATCTGGGCGTCCGCTGCCGTTTGATAGGTGCGACCGACCAATGCTCCCCGTCCAAGGCTTGCGGCGAGCCCAGCGCCTAGCCCGACCGACATGGCGTCCATGTTTGCTGATTCAAGAAAACCCTGTGCGAGTACCGGTGGTGATACCAAAAGCAAGGCAGTCGCGGCTAAAAGCAACCGGAAGATTTTCATAATACGCAGCCCTGCGCCCAAAACAACTTTATACCCAAAGTCAAGTAGTCGTTAACAGTGCGCCAACGCCCGCTTGCGCGCTTAGGTGAAATTCTGCTAACACTTCGGTCGGCATACATCACCCTGGTTATAGCGTGGAACAACTCCTCTGAACGGTGTAGCTGAAAGCGCGTGAGATAGCGGCTTATAACTTTTGCTCGGGGAGTTCTTCTCGATGACCACTTTGGAAACAAATACTAACTACCGGTTAGGGGAGTTGCTGGTTCAACTCGGCATGATCGCTGAAGACGAACTGCAGGAGATGCTTTCGATTGCAAGTGAGACGAGCATGCCTGTCGGTCGAGTCTTCGTTTTGACTAACGTCATTACCGAAGACGATTTAAGCAATGTCATCCTCTGTCAATCATTTCTGAGAGAGAAGTTGTTGGACTTCGAGCAAGCCAAAACGGCTATGCAGATTACGCGCGAGAAAAGTGTCAAATTCGATCAAGCGCTCTTACATCTCGGTTGGAGCCCGTTCAACTCTCCACAAGAGACAACGCCTCTTGGTGAACTTCTGATGGCCTCCAATTTCATTTCGCGGGCGCAGCTTGATTCGGCACTTGCGCAACAGCAGAAAAGCGGCTTGCCGTTCGGGCGCATTTTGATTCTAAGCGGCATTATGACCGAGCCTTTGCTGGCGTCTGCCGTCAACGCCCAGATTCTAATACGAGATAAGAAGATAACCAAAGACGAAGCGGTCGCTGCTTTAAAAGAGTCAAAACAGCGACAGGTGTCTTTGGAGACGTCATTACAAGCGAAGGGCTTTTATGAATTGCCGAAACGCTCGGCGCCACGATTGGGTGAGCTTTTGACCTTTGCTGGAATTATTTCGGATGGTGAGTTGGTGAGCGCTCTCGAAACAGGCTTAATTACTCAGAAACCTGTTGGTGAAGTACTGATTGAAGCAAAGCTCCTGACACCTGCAGTGTTGGATGCATCGCTTGCAGTCCAAAAACACCTTGCAAACGGTTCATTGAGCTTTAACGAAGCGCGTATGGTATTAGACGCTGTCAAGGATGGTAAAACTCTCGATGAAGCTATCAATTCGCTTCATACCAATGAGGCTCGTGCAACTAAACCGCAGGCTATGAGTCTCTATCAGTTCCTTACTACATTGCGATGCGTCAATGATGCTGATATAGCGCAGGCATTCGATGTGGCGAAACAAAACACACAGGTGCTGTCGCAGATTTTATTGATTGGTGGCAATCTCGACGAAAAGAGTCTGTCTAAAGCTGATGAGTGTCGTTCACTCGTCAACGAAGGAAAACTAACGCTGGAACATGCAGCGATTGCTTTCGATTATAGCCGCCGGCGAGGCATGGAGCTTCACGAGGCCTTGCGTGAATTGCAATGGCAACATGATGGCGAAAACAATCAGGTAGCGGCACATTCCTCTGAAAATCAACAAACTGAAGACTCTGCTCAAGCTGCAGAAGCTGCGCTCGCAGGCACTGCCGGTGGTGATAACCGAGCGGATGCTGCAAACCAGGAAATGGCTGCGCAACGAGCTGCGTTCGAATTGCGGAACATGCGCGATGTTGCCATGCAATTTGCGCAGCAAGGAAATTTTGCAGGCTCGCGCCAGATGTGGCATGAGATTTTGAGAAAGCTGCCGGTGGTGGAAGATACGCGTCACTGCGAATGCTTCGAAGGGATCGCATCTGCTTTTACTATGGAACAGGATTTTGTTAACGCACGTGCCGCCTATCAAAAAGCCTTCGATTTGCGCAGTAATTTACACGGAGGGGAGAGTCTCTCAGCCGCACAAGCAATCTCTAACTTGGGCCGGATCGCTTATTTCCAACAGGCATATGGTGAGGCGGAAGAATACGGACGCGAATATATTCGCATCATCGCTAACAACGTCGGCCCAGATCATCCTGATGTCGCTTGTGGCTACCAAAATCTTGCCACCGTTTATCACGTGCAGTCGAAGTATAAAGCAGCTGAGAATGCTTACAAAATAGCGGTGCGTATATGCGCAGATAAGCTTGGTGATTCTCATCCAACCACGACCAGGATCACACGCAACTATGCCAGTTTGCTGCAAAAAATGGATCGAATTTTGGAAGCGGAAAGTATCGATCCGCTTGCTAGTGGAACAATATCAGGCAACTGGCGCGCTCTCGAGTTGCCGGAAGACAATAAGCTCTTCAGCGAGTAGTGCGCCTTCGGTGCGAATTTCACGGTGACAAAATCGGAGCCGGCTGCATCGGTGTGACGAAAAATCCGGCAATTATCAAGCCCAGTAAGACAATGCCAAGTATGAGCATGACCAGCTCGGATGTAGAAAACGAGTGCCTGACAAGCAGGTCGTCGTCAAGTTCAATTTGGCGCCAATAGCAGTTGAGGAGATGTTGTCCGATACAAAGCGGAACGCATACACCGACGCAGTAGAGCAAGAAGTAGAGATGCGGCAAACGTGCAAGCCAGGCTGAGCCGACAAGCGCAACAGAAAGCCCGAGCCCGACCAAAGCCGGCTGTGCACGAATGAACGACGTTCTGTCCGGATAAAGCTCGGCGAGCATTTTGAAGAAAAAGAAGCCGAGAAAGAAGTTGATGATAGGCAGTAAGATGCCGAGCATTAAAAAAATTGGCGGCACTCGTTTGATTAAGTCTAGAGAATTTATCTCTTGCTCCGTCAATTCAGCTAGTTTGGGCGGCGCCAGGTGCGGCGCGGATTGAGAGGGGCGTTCGAGCAAGTCATTAGCTCGATTTGATAGAACTCGCGCCGTTTTGAAAAACCAAACCAGTGCATAGAAACCGACCGTGAGCACGTTTAGAACTATCACATGCCAAATCGGTTGGAGATGCGATTCTTTGATGATCTGCGGCTGTACCGTTGCTGTTATAGTAGACACTCCGCGTGAAAATTGCATTCCAAGACCATAGCACGTATGGGTCTTAAGTTAATGAGGCAGAAATAGATGGTGAACTCCTTAGTTCTGGTTGGTCGAGCCGGTCGTGATCCGGAGATGCGTTACTTTGAAAGCGGTCGCGTAAAGACGACGTTTTCGCTAGCTGTCAATCGTCCGACCAAAGAAAAGGAAACTGATTGGTTTGACATAGAGATTTGGGGACGGCAGGCCGAGATAGCTGGCGAATACGTCCGCAAGGGCAGCTTGATCGGTATCGAAGGTCGCCTCGATTTCAACCGCTGGACAGATGACGGCGGCAACAAGAATGTGAAGCCTGTGGTGCATGCTACTTCATTGCGCTTGTTGGGCAGCAAAAGAGACAGCAACGATATGAGTGATTTCGCGCAATAACCAATGCAAATCGGTGCCGTAGATTACCTCATAATAGGCATCTATTTCGTGTTCGTTATCGGCGTTGGCTTTGCTTTGAAGAAGCAGATGGTCAGCGGCGAAGATTTCTTTCTTGCCGGTCATAAGATTCCCAGTTGGGTGACCGGATTGGCGTTTCTTTCAGCCAATCTCGGTGCAATTGAAGTTATGGGAATGGCTGCCAATGGTGCCCAATATGGCGTCATGACAGCTCATTTCTATTGGCTTGGCGCTATTCCGGCAATGGTGTTTTTGGCGCTCTTCATGATGCCGTTCTACTACTGTTCCAAAGTGCGCAGTGTGCCCGAGTATCTGAAGATGCGCTTCAATGAGCCGACGCGCGCTCTGAACGCTATCTCTTTTGCCGTCATGACCGTGCTCATGTCTGGTATCAATCTATTTGCGATGGCGGATGTTTTCCAGTTACTACTGCACTGGGACATGAACATCTCGATCTTCATAGCCGCAGGCGTGGTCCTCGCTTATACCTACCTGGGAGGTTTGACTTCTTCAATCTACAACGAAGTTCTGCAGTTCTTTCTCATAGTCTTCGGACTTCTCCCAATCTCAATCATCGGACTCTATCGAGTCGGCGGTTGGCAAGGTCTGGTGTCACATTTTCCAAAGGAAACATACGCGCACCTTTGGTCTTTTACTGCGACAGCCAATAATTCCATGGGCATCGACTGGATCGGTTTGGTGTCCGGTCTCGGATTTGTTCTCTCTTTCGGATATTGGTGCACTGACTTTCTCGTGATTCAGCGCGCTCTGGCTGCGGAGAATTTGAACGGCGCCCAGCGCACACCGTTGATTGCTGCTTTTCCGAAAGTCTTCTTTCCGCTCTTGACCGTATTGCCAGGTCTGATCGCACTGGTTCTGGTTCCTGAATTAGGAAAGGATGCCTTGCCCGAGCACTCGTTCAACCAGGCGATGCCTTTACTGCTTTCCAAGCTTTATCCCACAGGCATGCTCGGTATTGGTCTGACTGCTATGCTTGCAAGTTTCATGTCAGGCATGGCAGGCAATGTCACCGCATTTAATACCGTTTGGACTTATGATCTTTATCAGAGCTATATAGCCAAAAATAAGTCAGACGAACACTATCTAAAAATGGGTCACATCTCCACCGCTGGTGGCATCCTGATAAGTATTGCCACTGCTTATCTGGTGCGTGGCTTCCCCAGCATCATGGACTACATGCAGCTCATATTCACCTTCTTCAACGCACCTTTGTTCGCCACGTTTTTGTTGGGAATGTTTTGGAAGCGCTGCACGCCTTGGGGCGCTTTCTGGGGGTTGGTAATCGGCACCCTGACGGCCGCCGTTCATTATTTGACGACCGACAACTATCACTATCCTTCTGTAATGGCAGGAAACTTCTGGCGTGCAACCTACGCGTGGCTGGCTTGTTTTGTCTTCACGATCATTATTTCATTCTTCACCAAGCCGAAACCGGATAGCGAACTGGTTGGTCTCGTATATGGTGTCAGCGATCTGCCGAACGAAGGCAAGCCTGTCTGGTATAAGAGCCCGCTTTTCCTTGGAGTATTGGTGCTCATAGTTACCGTTGTCGCGAATGTCGTCTTCTGGTGAGTTATGCTTGATGTTAGAGTTCCGATTGCTTGGTTGTTTTTGATCTTCGGCGCCATTCTCGTCGGGTATGGACTGGTTCAGCCGCAGCCGGTCGAATTGAGCCCCGGTCTGACGATCAATCTCAATCGTGATTGGGGTATTTTGATGGGACTGTTCGGACTTCTCATGGCCGGTTTGATCAGGCTCGACTCGAAAAAGAAATCTGACTGAATCGAGGTTGACATTCGGAGCAACAACGTGACGACCAATCGTCCTTTAGTTGTGCCCTCTAATTCCATCCGACTCCCTCTCCTTATTCAACTCTACGCCTGGATTATCCTGGATTATAAAGAGGAGATTTTGTTTTAAACACAGAAGAAAATTGGCTGCTTAAAGCTAAGGTATTTTTGACGAACCGGGTACGACTTAAAGTGTGCGGTTTGTTTAGACAGAGTGAAACAGAATTGACCCTTGAGGCTTTTTCGCCATGCAACCTGAACCTCAGCAAAATAAGCACGACGAACATTCCGCGACTTTGCCAAAAGCGAGCTTTGTTGCAGAGCCTGAGCAGTCTATCGAACTAGTCTCTGGTTCTAATTCTGAGGAAGGCTCTGCCAACGCGTTGGCTCTTACTGACACTGCTTCTTCGGACGCTAAGTTACATGCCATACCTTCGCCCGAGTCAGTCGGAATAAGAAGTCGTTCTCTAATCAGCTCACGAATGTCCCAGGCGACTGCGGCTTCCGACTATCCTGTTCCTGTGGCAGCGTCTCCCGCATTTATGAAGCCCACTTGCGGGCTAGGGCTCGGTCTTGGTTACACGTGGCTTGTCATTTCGGTGTTATGTTTTCTCGGCGCTTGCTGGACGGTGTTCCTCTGTTTTTACTTGGCAGCTTTATGTCGTCTCAATTTTGCTGTATGGTCTCGTGCAGCCAATTGTTCATTTGATTCCGTTCTGGATCTTGCGAGCTAGTCTCAATAGTCGTTCTACCCAAACAGCGCGAATCGGTGCTGCTAGGTAATAGCGTAACTGAATTGGCGGTGTATTCAAGACCGTGTCGACTCCGGGAATTTTTCCTACGCTCAAAGACTTCCTTGGAAAGAAAAATGTTGTTCTGTATTTCTATCCGAAAGACAACTCCATGATTTGCACAAGGAAGCTTGTTCGTTCCGCGATTCATATTTCATATAAGGATTTTATCGAGGTCGGAGCCGAAGTCATTGGTGTTTCGTCGAATGACAAGAAGTCTCACGAAGGCTTTGCCGAAAAGAATCAGCTTTCATTCAAGTTGTTGTCCGACGAGGACGGTCAGCTGCGCAAGCTTTATGGAGTACGATCTACACTCGGTGTGGTTGCTGGGCGACGTACTTTTGTGATTGATAAAGGCGGTACGGTGCGCATGGTGTTTGACTCGCAAATGGATGCGCAAAAACATGTTGACAAGGCGCTAAAGGTTCTGTCTGATTTGAAGCGTCCTGGATAGCTCTCGAAAGTAATCTATTCAATCCCAAGTTCTGCGCGTAGATAAACGAATTCTCAAGTGGGTGCTACTGCTGGACCTGGCTTACAGTCACTATTTGTAGATTCGATGCAATTATGCAATTTTGCAATTTAGAGATACACTATCGCTCAAAAGCTATGTATTGCCCCATAATCGTTTTGAACGAACCTCTTTGAACTTTGAATGGCAACTTTAATCCTCATTAAAGGAGACTCATGGTTACGCACCACGCATTAGGCGATCGTGCCGCGTCGCAGTTAGCGAATGTCACTAAAACCGCGCCACAGTATGTGGACATTACTCCTCGTTGGCTGGTCCGTTTCTTGGACTGGAAGCCTTTGGAGGCGGGCATTTTACGCGTCAACAAAGTCGCAGAGAAGCCTGTCGAAGTTGCCTGCGCTCTAAAAGAAGAGAAGGCGATTCCCGAGACGTTCGTCGACTACGAAGAAAATCCGCGCGAATACACACTCAGCGCCATATCGACAATCTTGAACGTTCATACACGCGTTTCAGATTTGTTCAGCAACCCATTCGATCAGGTTCGTGAACAGCTGCGTTTGGCTATTGAGCAAGTCAAGGAGCAGCAAGAGAACGAATTGATCAATAGTCAAGATTACGGACTATTGAAGAACGTACCGGACGCTCAAAGAATAAAGACGCGTAACGGCTCACCGACACCTGACGATCTTGATGAATTGCTCTCTAAAGTTTGGAAGGAACCATCATTCTTCCTGGCGCATCCTCGCGCAGTTGCGGCGTTTGGTCGTGAATGCACAAGAAGAGGAGTGCCACCGCCGACAGTTACTCTTTTCGGTACGCCTTTCTTGACTTGGAGAGGTCTGCCGATTATTCCTTGCGACAAACTGCATGTCGACGGAGAGAAAAATCCTAAGGCTCATGGTGGCAAAACCAACATTCTCCTGCTTCGTGTCGGCGAGAAGAAGCAAGGCGTCGTAGGGCTCTATCAACCGGGATTGCCAGGTGAACAAACTCCTGGTCTGTCGGTTCGTTTCATGGGCATCAACAACAAATCGTTGGCTTCATACTTGATTGCGCTTTATTGCTCCGCGGCGGTTTTGACAGACGATGCGATCGCGGTTCTTGAGAATGTTGAGGTAGGAAACTACCATGACTACAAGTGACCCGAATAAGAAACAGTCTGCGAACGGCGTCTCTAGAAACACAACTGGCACCGGCTACGGTGCTAGTTCGTATCAGGCGCCGCTGAATGAAGCGATGTTTGCGAATCTCGCCAACGAGTTCATGGCCGCTTTGCCAGGAGCTTTGCAGATCGCGCAAGTTGCCACTCCATCAGCCTCTGAGCTTGGAGTGTTTTTGCAACAAGTGGATGCGGTTCTGCCAGCTACGAACCAAACGGTACTTCCTTCAGTGAGTTCAGTGAGTTCAGTGAGTTCTGCGCCCATACCGAATGACCTTGCCGGTCTGACCGCTGCAATGGGCCAAGGAACTATTCCTGGCGTTCCAGGCATTCCCAGCATGAGTGGTGTGCCAGGTATGAATGGTATGCCTAGCTCGTCGCCAGGATATTCCGCGGCGATTCCTGCAGTTGTTCCTGGTGGTATGCCGACGGTTCCTGGAAGCGCGATGAGTGGACTACCAAATGGTCTTCCCGTGAGTTTCCCTGGCAGCGTACCGTCGGACATTCCGATGCCGTTTTCTGCTGGTGCACTGCCATCGGGTGTGATGCCGAGCGGCGCCGTTCCGTCTGGCGTTATTCCAGCACTCTTTCCTGCCAGCGTCGCTGGCGGCTCGCCTGCGGGGATGTCCACGACCATGCCGACACTCGGTGGTTTCCCGATGAGCGCTCCAAGTGGTATCACTAGTTCATCCTTCACTGATCCAAGCCAGATTTCTGGCGCTCTTGCGTTTCTGCAGGATTCAAGACCTCTATTGGACAGCACCGCTGATTTGACCAAGATGGCAGAAAGCATGTTCGCTTCGCCATTTTCTATAGGCGGTCTTGATTCTTCTGCTTTCAATGCCCTGGTGTCACCTCACGGACTCGAGTCTGATTTCGCTGATGTAGCAAAATTGCTTCAGTCTGCAGATTCTACTTTCGGCACCGACTCCTATCTCTCGACGCCAATTGCTGGTGGATTCAATGTAGAGTCGGTACGTCGTGACTTCCCGATTCTGAATGAAGTGGTCAACGGACGCAAGCTTGTTTGGTTTGATAATGCTGCCACCACGCAAAAACCACAGTACGTAATCGACCGGCTCAAGTACTTCTATGAGCACGAAAATTCCAACATCCACAGAGCTGCGCACGAATTAGCGGCGCGGTCGACTGATGCTTATGAGAGAGCGCGGGAAAGTGTCCGCCGCTTTATCAATGCACCATCCGTCAACGAAATTGTCTTTGTCCGTGGTGCCACTGAAGGCATCAATTTCATAGCGCAAAGTTGGGGACGAAAAAACGTTCAGAAAGACGACGAGATTGTCATCTCTTGGTTGGAGCATCACGCAAACATCGTGCCGTGGCAAATGCTATGTGCGGAAAAGGGCGCGCGATTGAGAGTAGCTCCGGTTGACGATCACGGGCAGATCATCCTCGATGAATACGAACGCTTGCTGAACCACAAAACGGTTTTGGTATCAATAACGCAAGTTTCAAATGCGCTGGGCACAGTGACTCCGGTTAAAGAAATGATCGATGCCGCTCATCGCGTTGGGGCGAAGGTCATCGTAGATGGTGCGCAAGCAATCTCTCACATGAGCGTGGATGTGCAAGAATACGACTGCGACTTTTATGTATTTTCGGGACACAAAGTCTACGCACCAACCGGAATTGGTGTCGTATATGGCAAATCGAATGTGCTTGAGGGAATGCCACCATGGCAAGGTGGTGGCAACATGATTCAAGATGTCACCTTTGAACGCACTGTGTATCAGCCGCCGCCGGGACGATTCGAAGCCGGTACAGGCAATATCGCAGACGCAATTGGTCTTGGCGCTGCGATTGAATATCTCGAGCGTATCGGCATGCACAACGTAAGCCGCCATGAAGCAGAGTTACTCCGCTATATGACCGAAAGATTGTCTACGATCCCCGGTCTGCATGTCGTCGGCACGGCGGCCGAAAAAGCTGGCGTCGTCTCGTTTGTACTAGATGGATTCAAAACAGACGAAGTCAGCAAAGCTCTAAACCTTGAGGGTATCGCTGTCCGAGGTGGGCACCATTGCGCCCAGCCTATCTTGAGACGCTTTGGTTTAGAATCGTCGGTTCGAGCATCGCTTGGTGTATACAACACCTGTGAAGATGTTGATGCACTAGTAGCCGCCCTCTGGAAAATTGTTCAAGGTCGTGGTGGCGGACCGCTTTAAGGCCCGCCACCATTTCGCCATCATCCTTTAACCCGACTCTTTTGCGCTCAATTGGGTTCAATCTCACTCAATCTCGAGTCAATCTCACTCAATCTCGTTCAATCTCGTTCAATCTCGTTCAATCTCACTCAATTTCGTTCAATTTCGTTCAATTTCGCTCAATCTCGCTCAATTCAAAAACGCAGCACGATTTCTTTCGCACCATTCTTTGAAAGTCTCGCCTGTGTTGCCGGTCACCTGCTGCACGTCGTGCGTTACAACGGCGAGCTGTCCTGATTTAATTCGCGACCACATTTGACCCAAAGCGGTCGCAATGAAGCCTGGCAGTCCGCTTTTCTGTGCTTGTTCGGCCGCTTGCTCGGCTGGCACATCGACGCATTTGATCGCTAGTCCGGTTGCTTTCGCCAGGATTTCGGCTTGTTCCGGTGTGCTGAGTAACTCCGGTCCTGTCAGTTCGAAAATCTTGCCGACGTGATTTTCGGTCAATGCTGCAACTGAGACTGCGGCTATATCGCGTGGGCTGATTGGTGCCACCTTACCGTCGCCGGTCGGATTGAACACCGTCCCCAAAGATTTGATAGTGGGTAACCACTGGAAGGTGTTCGTCATAAACGAGCCCGGTCGCACCAGTGCCCAATCGATTCCGGATGCTTCAACGAGTTCCTCTTTTTCGCGATGCAGTTTGCCAATGGCATTCTGTGTCCCAGAACGTGCGCCAAGTGAGGAGAGCATCACAACTTTCGAAGTTCCAGCCTTTTTAGCCTCTTTGAGAATCGCTTTCATAGATTTGTGGTCCTCTTCGTGTATAAGCGGAAAAAGAAAGATTTCGTCGGCACCGTCCACGGCTTTCAGCAAAGTCGAGGCATCTGAGATCTCGCCAACTACTTTTTCGACACCTGCTGGAATGCCTGCGAGTTTGGCTGCATCTCTGCTGACAACTCTAACTTTTTTGCCTTTTGCTACAAGCTGTTTTACGACCTCTGAGCCGATATTGCCGGTGGCGCCCGTTACTAGAATCATTTGCATACTCCTTTCTTGTTTTTTCCGTTGGTTTTGGTTTGTCTGGAAAAAATTCAACCGATATCGGTTGAATTTTTTAGTTACCTGGGTCCCCATAATTAATAATTGATTCCTCACTTATTAATTTGGGCGGTCGTGCACGTCCATATTGCCTTTGGCTAATTCTTGTTTGGGCCGATTCCGGTCCACAATGTGTTGAGCACTTCTTGAATGTATTGCTCTTGTGAGATTGGCTGCTTTTGCCAGGCTCCCATCATTACCTGTAGAAAGGCATAGTGCCAGCAAGCGCCAATGAAGGTTTGCGCCAGAATTTCATAGTTGTTCTCTTTGATGCGTCCGAGCTTCGCTTCTTCTGCTAGATAAGCGGCGACATTCCGCAATCCTTTCACCGAGCGTTCTGGACCCGACAACGAATCGCCCTCTGTTACTCCTTCCCGTGGTGGTTGTGGTTCCTGGCGAGTATTGCTCCAGTCCATCATCATGCTGGGAATGATGGCGTAGTATTTGCGAATGAGCATGGCACCTAGCGTCTGTAGGTTTTCCTGTACCGTGTGTTGCCCTACGTGCTGCATAAGATCTAGTGGAAGTGGGCAATTTGGCTGCTCCTCCGCATTCATTGCGGCCCGAAAAAGCGCTTGCTTTGTTTTGAATCGCTTGAACAAGATTCCTTGAGAGACTCCAGCTCGCTCCGAAATCTCTGCTGTAGTCGCTCGCAATCCTTTTTCGAGAAAGACTTCCCGAGCTGTGCTCAGAAGTAAGTCGTCGTTGATGGTTGTCGGTCTAGCCAATTTTTCAATTAATTAGTAAGTGACGGCTCACTAACTAAATCATGTTTTGACCTTGGCGTCAACGGCGGGCTCATTTTGGCACTGAGCCCAACAACTCCGACCGTAAAAGTAAACCGATATCGGTTTACTTTTATCGCCCGATATCTATTTCGACTCACAACAATGCCGCTCCCTATCGATAAGCTGCTTTTACTAGACTGAAATTGGGCAGAAATATCATGGAATCTTCGCGCTGTTGGCGAAGTTGTTCTATCTGATGACAACTTTTCCATTTGTGTGCACTGGCTACACATATTGGACACATATATGCAGGTATCATTCATTCATAGGAGGGTGATTACCTGGTGCGGCTCGGTAGATCGGCTAAATTGAGAAGCGGGCGCGGCGCGACTATTAGTGAAGTCGGCCCGGCTTTGTTTCTCATTTTCGTTTGCGGACTCCTGCCGGCCATAGACGCTCTTTTTATAGGTCTAGATTACGCTTCGACCTATACCTTGAATGAGTTGCAGCTGCGGGAAGCACAAAAGTCGCCCAAGTCGCAAGCGCTGAAGCTGGACGGGCCGGTTGTGCAGACGATTCCCCAGCAATGGAAGGCTGGTTTGATTGGTGGGTTTGTTCCTTCGGAACCTAATCCTCAAACCAACATCGCTTATTCACCGGTGCCTTGGCAGCCAGTTGGTGCCAATCAGACTCTTAATTTTTGGTTTGTCACTATTACCAGTACTGTGACTTACCGTCCGTTTTTCGTCATTCCGTTTTTGAACGGTGTGCCTGGACTAGGTGCCCCTTTGACTATTACAGTGACCAATCGTCGACCCATGGAAAACAACAGATTTTTGAATGAATAATTCGAATGAATAAGATGAAAAGCAGATACAAGCGCGGACGGCATGGCGTCTCGATAATCGAGGCTATCGTATGTCTTTGCGTTATTGTGCCTCTGATTCTGTTCGGCGTAGATGTTGCCACCGTGACTTGCATGGCACAGGTGAATGAGGAGTTGTCCGAGCAGCTGGCTAGACTTTGTTCGACTGTACAAACTCAGGCTAACGCACAAAAGGCATGCCAGGATGTCTTGAACCAGTATCAGAAGCCGGCGAATGTCAGCGAAGTAGACCTGGCAAGTGTGTTGTTTGACCAGGGCTTACAACAAGTGACAGTAAGCACGGTTATGAATGTGAATCTTCCGGTTCCGTTTTTGGGACAATCCACCTATCGTTGCACGGCAAAAGCAATGCAGCCGGTAATCTCAAGCCCCGCAGCTCAGTAAAAGCAATAGGAGTCGTTGTGGTATCAATGCAAGATTACAGCCGCAAACACACCAAACAAGCATTCAAGCCACGCCAGCACTACGATTGCCACCGCAGTCGTTCACGTCGTGGCGCCTCTATGGGAATGGTAGTGGCATCTGCTTTCGTCTTGCTGGTAGTTGGTGTCGCTGCATTTCAGATGTCTATTTGGATCGGGGGCTCCCGAGAGTTGAGGCATTCAGTTGATGCGGCTGTTCTCAACGTTTCAAAAAGAGCTTGCGAGGACAAAGTTCAATGCGGGGTCGGAAGCGGCTACAACGATGTCGCTGATTCCACCGGCATGGTCGGGCTATCAAATATCAATCGCGTTTGGGGAAAAGCCTATCTGATTAACGCAAACGCTGAGAGTATGCAAAAAACTGGCACTGGAACCGGTACCAGCGCACAAGACGGACAGCAAGCATATCTGCAAGCACAAACTCTGAACGACAATCTCTACAACATATTGACCTCAAAAGCTTCTGCCGACACCCACTTCACTCAGATCGCTCAGAATAAGCCGACGAAACTTTTGCAAGGCACAAACCAGGTTGTGACCAGCAAAAATAGCACCTGGTCTTATGCTTGGATTTACAGAGGGGAGGAATCGAATATATCTGTAGATACCGCCGCCATTCCCCCTGGTATCAACCCGAATTATCTGGTGCAAAACGGCACCACTTATTTGCAGGGCTATAACTCGATGAAGGCGAATGGAGAACAATTCTGCCTGACCACCTTCCATGCTAATGAGCCTCCGCACCTTGTGACCGAGACTGCTTTTGCTCAGGCGAAAGCGGCTGTGGCCAACGCGCACAATCCGATTCCCAATGCCTTTCAAGAGTCTGGACAGGTGCAAAATTCGCAGGTACCGATGACTGCGTCGGCTTGTGCAGCAGCAAATCCGATGCGCGGGTTCAGTCTTGCCATTCCACATTCTTACGTCACTATTCAAATCAAAAATGTAGCATCGTGGATCGTGCAAGGTTCGCTCTACACCACGTTGCCGTATTACCCGCTGGAGGGAACCGTATGGCAGGTGAAAAACTACAAAATCAAAAAGCCCGGCCAAGGTATCGAGAATGGCTATGTATCTCTGGGCAACGAATACTCGCCGGCTAATTTGAATCAGGCTTTTAATGCGCTTCCTGCCGATCACACGATCGTGTACAACACACTCTTGCAACGCATCAAAGAGTTTTGTCCGGGATACACTAAAGCACAGCTAGTAGCGCTTCTTTCTGGCATGCCGTATAACAATGGAGACACCACCTGGTACATTTATCCTGTTTATACACAACCTGATTTGAGCGATCCAAAAGTTGCGATAACTGTGGCGACTGGTCAGCTTCCAGGATGGTTGGTGCCGCAAACTCCCGATGGAGCTCAGGTCAGTCTCATGATCGAACCACCCCAGAACAATCAACCGAACTACTGCTGGAGCGATATTCGGAAGGGCCCGTATAAGACAGACCAGCATTCGACAGTTGAAGGCGGTACCATAACATGGCAGCCAGGCACTGGATTTAACCAGAATTTGGGTACAATCGGATTTCAGAGAAACACAACGATCACCTTTACCGGTTTGCCTTGATTCAAGTAAATCCCAATCACGCTTTCGAGTGAAGGAGAGCTTTTAAACAATGCGACACTCGAACGCGAGAAATACTCCAATCTGCTTCAAGCTTCTATCGCTAGCTGCTTGCGGAAGTTTTTTCCTTGGTAACGTTGCATACGCTGAGTCAGCCAAAGACCTTGTGAAACAGGCCGTCACCGAATATCGCGCTGGCGACTATTCAAATTCCGCTGGACATTTTTATGCTCTGCTCACGACTGATTTCAACAATCCACGAATTCACTACTATCTCGCCAGCTGCTACGCGCATATGAATGATACTGAATCAGCAGTGAGAGAGTTTCGTATTGCCTATGCCCTTGCACCTCAAACCGACGTCGGCTATTTCGCATCCAAGGCCTTGAAATATTACGGTGTGAACAGCAAAGATTCATCTCTCAAAACTTTGATGGACGATAGCCTGCGTTCAAGTCCCAAAGGTCCAAATGATGCCGGTGTTGGAACCACAATACCAGGCACCGCTCCAATCGGTTCAACTGGTGCAACTGGTACAGGCGCAGGAACCGGAACCGGAACCGGAACCGGAACTGGAACCGGAACTGGACCTGGAGCCACATCTACGTTCCCACCACCAGCGGCACCAGCAGTTCTCGGACCACCTTCAACCGCCGATCAATCAATTAGTTTAATCAAGTCCCAGTTGGAAAAAGCGAAAAGTGTGAAGCTCGGAGAAAGCCAACATTTGGCAGATCAGCTCTCGTCGCAACGGGATGAACGCATGGACAGAGCCGTTTCTATGATCGGTGGCAGACTTTCATCCGATCCCAGACAACGTGAGCGCGAAATTCTTATGATGCCTGACGATGTACGGTCGCTTTTGGAAACTCTGCGGCGCGACTACGATGGCAAATCCAACCGCCAACTGGGTGAACAACGAAGACAAAGCGACGCCTTGGAAGAATCGGCGAATAATCTGAAAGATTTGATCGAAAAAGATCAGTCGATTGAGGCTGCCGGAAGTAATCTTTATGTCAGGAATTACAAAAAGAAATCCGCCGGGAGTCCTGTTAGATAAGTAGTTGATGTGTATAAATAGTCGACACGTAAGCAATAAGTGATCAACCAATGATTCGCAGAGCAATGCGCGATCAAGCTCTCGTCCAATTTCAACGCGAGGCTCGTACCTCTTTCTGATTTGCGTGTCGACTTTGCGCCCGCAAAATACTACAATAGCCACGTTAAGAGAACATTTGAAGTGAAGTATGCAGCTGCGTTAAAGGAGCCGCCACTTGCGGCTTTATGGACTAGCCAGGTTCTTTCGGGGGTCGGCGATCAACTCTACATGCTCGCCGCTATGTGGATCGCCGTGCAAAGGTTTGGCAGTCAGGCTGGTTATGTTGCCGCGGCAATCGGCATCGGGCGTATAACGTTTGGACTTTTTGGCGGTCTCATCGCCGACCGCTACAATCGCAAACAGGTATTGATTCTATCTGATACTGTTCGCTTCCTGGCAGTATTGCCACTCCCAATCATCGCCCTTGGTGGCACCATCGAACTATGGCATCTTGTAGTTACTGGTGCCGTGATGGGTGCTTTTGGAGCATTTTTCGATCCGGCACTGCAGAGCGCATTGCCCACAATTGCTTCTTCTCAGACTGTGCTTGAGGCCATGACTGGGCTCATGGATTTGACCCAGCGATTAGCAAGAGCCGTTGGTCCGAGTCTGACAGGTGCGCTCGTAGCTATCATGCCGATCACGCAGTTTTTTACGATTGAAGCTATCAGCTTTTTGATTTCTGCTTTGACGATACTGATTTTGGGATCTCGACTAAATTGGGCGCAAGAGACCGTGTCAAAAGGGGCTCATTTCTCGCTGCAAGATGTGATGCGTGATTTGAGCGAAGGCTTTTCGGCGGCAGGTAAAAACCGAGCCTTGCTTTACTGTCTCATTAGTCTGATTTTTCAGGCTGGATTTTGGGGAATCGCCTTCACTGTCGGAATTCCCATCTTAGTAAAACAGAGCTTTGGAGACAACGTCGCAAATTATGGATATCTTGTTGCCGCTTACGGCTTGGGCAGCGTACTCGGCAATGTGATGTGCGCCAATCTGCATATCAAGAATACTTGGTTCAACTGTTTTGCCGCAGATGCCATTTGTGGATTGGGATTTGTTCTACTTGCATTTAGTCACAACATGCAAACTGCCGCCATCTGTGCGGTTATCGCGGCGGTCGGTGGTGCCTCTGGCGATCTACTTATGCTGAACCTGATCATAAAGGAAGTGCCGTCGAATGTCTTAGGAAAGATCATGTCCTTGCGGATGATGGTGCTATCCGGCGGTCATGCGCTTGGGCTGATGGTGGCTGCTCCCATCTTCAAACTGGGCCCGGCCCTTTCGGTAATTGTCGGCTGCGGCGCGATAATGTTAATGTTCAGCGTGTTCGGGGCGATGAAATACGCTAAGTACAGCTTCCCGACTGGTGAGCTGGTGCCAGAGCCCCAGTAGCGCTGCCCTTGCTCTAGTTTGTTGCATTTGCTATAGCTATTTTTAGCCGAGTCTTTGTTAAGAAGTTTCATGAGCAAGTAGATTCGCCTCTTCCCTTCTTTAGGTGCCCATGGGATGCGGCTTTTGCTCACAGCTAACCACAGCCTATTCGATTCCCGGCAATTTTCTTTGTTGACACCCAGGCGTGGGGCCAGTAAAACAGCATCATGATGAATTATTCGGCTCTCAATCGCGCAAGCCTTCTCCTTGGACTCCTCCTTGGCGGATCGCTTCTTAGCGAGTTCACATAGACAGAGCCGTACTCATATAAGTCTCGTAGGCTCTGTCAATTCGACAGAGCCTTTTCGTTCAGGAGAAAACTAATGGCCAGCCAATTTGGACAGCAAGGACAACAGGGACAGCGGGTTCGAATTTTCGACACAACTTTGCGTGATGGACAGCAATGCCCCGGCGCTGGTATGACGTTCGAGCAAAACCTTGAATATTTGCGTCTTGCCTCCAATCTCCGGGTCGATATCCTGGAAGCTGGCTTCCCCGCTGCCAGCAACCTCGATTTCGAAATCGTCAAAACAATCTGCGAAGAGGCTTGCAAGCTCGACTATCAGCCTACAATTGCAGCGCTGTGCCAGTTGAGAGAAGAGCAGATCGTCAAAACTATCGAGGCTCTCAAGCCGGCTGTCGCTATAGGCAAGGCTAGGCTGCATACATATGTGCCGGTTGATCCTGAATTGATGCCGGCATCGCTGGGCAAGTCCAACGACCAAAAGAAAATTGTCGCTGACTTGTTCGAGTTCGTGTCGTTGGCGGTGGCCGCAGGTCTAGAAGTGCAGTTTAGCCCCGAGGGTTACTCTCGCATGAACGACAACTTCGATTTCGTAACAGAGCTCTTCCGTGCGGCAGTTTCGGCTGGAGCTACTGTAATGAATTGTCCTGATACTATTGGTGGTGCTTGCAGTATTCAAGGTCCGGACTATTTCGTCGAAAAGATGAACGAGCATGCAGCAATAATTGCTCGGGAGTTCCCAAACAAAGAAGTGATCTGGTCGGTTCATTGCCACAACGATTTCGGGTTAGCCGTTGCAAACTCCATGAACGCTGTTTTCAAAGGACCGGCGCGCCAAATTGAAGGCTGCATCAACGGCATAGGTGAAAGAGCTGGTAATGCTTCGCTAGAACAGTGCATCATGTTGATCAAGCATTTCGGTGAGACGGCACGCTCAGAAAATCCGTTCTATACGAACATCTGTACCGAGTCCATTCAAGAGATTTCAGACTTCGTCGGCGCGAACATGCTGCCGCGCCAGCCGCATTGGCCTGTAAGTGGCGACAATGCCGCCAAGCACTCATCTGGTGGGCATACAAATGCCATCCTCAAAAATCCCCTCGCCTATCAGCCGTATGATCCGAAAGAGATCGGTAAAGAGATTTCTTTCTTGTTTGGCCCATTGAGTGGTGGCAATCACGCCAAATCGATCATTGAAGCTGCCGGCTATGTCTGTGAAGACGCAGAGAAGGCGGAGGTCGCACAATTCATAAAGGACCAATATAGTGAGCGTCGCAAGGGCATCACTGATTCGGAACTGATGCAAGCGTATTTCGATTATCGTAAGCCGATTCGTGTCGAACGCATCGACTACTCAAGGTCGGCGGCTCAATCAAGCGTGCAGATCTCCGGTAGATTCTTCGATGCCACAGGCGATTTTGAGGAGACCCACGTCGGCAAGGATTCGGCACTTGCTGCAATGAAGAACATGATCAGTAAAAAATTTGGTGAGTTTAAGATTCTCAATCACAGAAGCCAATCTGATGCAGAAGGTATTGATGCCGTCTCCATCTCTGAGATCATTATCGAGTGCCATGATGGTAAACAGTTCATCGGTAAAGGACGCGACCAAGATATCGAGCTCTCTGCGATTCACGCGTTGATTGAGGCTGTCAATCGAGCCTATATTGACCGACACTTCGCTCGAGCTGATAAGACGGCGCGCACTCGTAGCGAGCAGAGCCGTAGATCTGCGGTTGGTGTTTGAAAAGAGAACCAGTTGCGCAATTTGAACAATTAGCGAAACAACTAGCGAAACTTTTTAGCACTATTAGATGACTCTTCACCGAATCTCAAATCGTGGAGCATGTCTTCCGCGACTCCCTTTCGGTTAGCGTCAGAAAGAACGTCCAGCTCATATGAGACTTTCTTGTAGTTTTTCGGATACTCGAAGTAGCTGCTAGGAAACGAAGCACTGCTGAATTTGGATGTAGTCATGTGCGAGCTAAGATCTCCGGATGTGAGATTGGCTAGAAAACCTATATCATGCTGCAATGATGCTGCCTTTACATCGTGCACCGAGGCGCTGTAGACCGGAATGCCTTGATTGGAACTAGTTTGAATCAAAAAGAAGTGATAAAGGATCTGTGAGATTTCAGGGCGAACGGAAGAATCTGGAAAGGTGTAGTAGTAGGCTTTGTAGCGATCCCGAGGATCTACTTTGTTCCCCACGATTTTCACAACGCCGAACTTCAAGCAGTCTCTGTCTGCATACTTGATCTTGCCAAGCTTTTTGGTAGGCGTTTCGACCTTCAACTTACCTCGGTCGAGCTCCCGATAACGGTTTGCGCCCTGCCAATTTGGACTCTCCGAAAGATATGTTTCTAGCGGCATATCCATCGCCAACTTATTCGCCGGATTGTAGAGGACAACACGCCAAGTCGGTGCTTTTGCAATGAGATACGCCTTCGACCAAAGTAGATCAATGCGAATTGCATCTTTGGCAATGATAGTTCGCACTTGACCAATTTCGTCGTGCTGCTGCTCGACTATCATGCAGTCAGCGTCGGCGGTCGAATTTGCGTGTGCGTGTGTGGTTTGGCAAAAATGTGTGCTGAGCAATTGCAGGCAAAGACAAAATAGTACTGCAGCAATTCGTGTCAATGACCGCGAAATCCGTGTCATACCTTTCAATCTCCTTTAGCCGAACAACAGTATTACTGCCGGTGTCGTCAAAGTTAGGGCAGGCAGAGTCCTCTATGTCCAAATCATAGGTCCTTTCTGACAGATATAGCACAAACAGCTCTAGCGCATCCCATAGTTCTTGCTGCGGAGAGTCTTATTTTAGTGACTTGTACTGCAGAGCTTCGGTGTCCTCCATGTTGCAATTCTCTTGCAACTGGAATTAGTGCGAAAGTGGCAATTACTTCAGCGAAACGAAAATGTCACCCAGGAGAATTCTCGGTGACATCTTTGTTTTTTACTGATTGACGCTTGCTGGCGCGACAGCAAAGTGGATAAACCTATTGCCGTTACCTAACAACTCATTTATTTGTGACTGTACTCAAATCGTTTAATTATGACTTCGTTCACATGCTCCTTGTTCGCAATATCGTTTGCGCCTGGTATGTAGAGATTTATGTGCATTCGCTGATGCTTAGGTTTGGGGACGTTTGCATACCATGCATGTCCGTTATCGCTGTCAAAATTTCCTACATCCCACTCAGCTAACGCCTTGAGCGATTTATCGTGCGTGATGCTGGAAATGGTGTGATCTCCGGCATATAGCCGTATTTTTGTTGTCTCTAATCCTAGAGGATCACCCCAGTACATGTATGCAGTAACTGTTGGAGTGCCTTTTGGAATGGTGAATCTTAATAAGCTCTTTCCGTCTGGTTGGTCTGGGCTCGCCGGCTGCAAGGCGAACTGAGCGTTGCCGTGAAGTTTTTGCTGCGCTGTAGATATTGTTTCGAGTAAATCGATCTCCCGGTTAACGTTCTCACAACGCCGCCCTTCGTCTGGATCGGCGGCTTTACCAAATTGATAAGTGAAAACCCCAAAACATACTCCAGGATCAAAGCTGCCAAAATCTTCAGTACTAACAATTACCGCATAGTGCCCATAAGTACCATAGAAGTAGTCATTGGTACCATCCATTCCACCGCAGACTAATTCAGCCGTAATCCAGCATGGATCAGGCTGGTTACTGGAAGGATTTCTTCTGTTTTTATCCCAAAAAGCAGTGAGTTTGACGGTGCCATCGTCCAGCTGCTTATAAAATTTTTTCGGATCAAAGTCTGATCGAAACTTTGGATCACCAATGTAGGTACCTTCATGCCATTCGTTGAGTCCCCACCAGTAGTTTGTCCACCACTTAGTTTTGCTATTTTGTACGCCGTTCAATGTTGTTGGGATATAGATAAATGGGTTGTTATTTGGACACGCTCGGTTAGCTTTTTCGTTTTTGGTGCTTTCCCAGTTATCTCCATCCACCGCGCTGACTACTGCGGTCGAACTCTTTTCAGTCGTCATTTTGCATTCCTCCACTAGCTTTAACTTTAGTTTGGGTTGCCAACGAAAGAGTAGATCCGGCGCACACCAATCACCTCTGGAGCCCCCAAAGCAGACTTGTGTGCACCATGCATAGCGCCCTGGTGCGATCTGACCCGTGAAGATATGTTTTCATACTTCGATAATGATTGGAAGGCTTAACGCATAAAATTTGTATTGTGCGGAATTAAATTCAATGGCGACGACTAGGCTTTATCACCATTCTGGGTGATTAATCCCCCATGTGAGGCGGCGCAAACGCAATGAACTGGATTTGCGTGAACAATAAAAGGTATATGCTGACGATTTGGACGTGCCACTATAGATGGTGCCACGACTCTGGCTGTGAACAAGGTAGGATTTCTTGAACTGAGTTCAGTTCATAAGCTCTCGGCGCCAGCTGTTTTTTTGATTGCTCGGGGGAGCCGTTCATTCTTTCGGATCATCCGAAGGGCTGATGATTACTAACTATAGAAACGCTATCTTTGCAGTGTCTAGAGACTGATTCGGAGACAAAAGACATGCAAACCGTAGCAGCAAATTCAAACAACGTTCTAGTCACTGACACACATACAGCAGAAGACAGCGCCATCTTGTACATGCAAGTTTGGATGACGGTCGGTACCTTATGCGGCGGTGCGCTTGGATATTACAACTTCGTCAGCGCAAACGGCTCATTTATTCCTTTCGTAACCTTGCTGGCGGCCTTAACCGGTGCAACCGTAGGAGCGGCGCTCGGACAGCTTATCGGCGGTATGTTCCACGTTATCGCTAATCGCTCACTCGACTAGAGAGTTGGTCATGTATTTTTCAACACGAGATCTAAAATTGGCCATGTACGTAGCCTTCGGGTTGCTGGGACTCTGGTTAATTGGCGTTGGGGTATGTCTGGATTACTCGGCCGAGGCGCTGAGTGATCCTGCCTGCTCGTACGTCAGTGCTTTCTTCTTGTTGGTAGTTGGCATTGCCGCCTTATTTTTTTCAGTTGAGTCGTTTTTTCTGGGCGCCGAGGACGATATTTGGAGATAGATAACACGCCGACGATGCGTGGATAGTTAAAAATCCCGTCCATTTTCTATCATTTCTGGGCAAGACTATTATGTAGTCCTCGCTCGGAGTAGCAAAGTGATTGACACAAAAATCTCATACGAAGTGCAATTTGTTTTCAGCGACCTCTATGATGTTTTTCGAGAGATTATTTGGTGGTCCAAATACAAGGTTCAGCTTGCGATCCTCGGTCTTGTTTTTTTAGCTCTCGCTTTCCCAACTAATGTTTGGTTATATCTTGGTCTTCCTGGGTTGGTGCTGTTGCTGACTCCGGTGTACAGCTCACTTGCTCTGAAAGGGGTGGTGCAAAATACCTTAGAGTCTTTAGCATTTTCTTTGCCGCAAGAAGTTACTATGGATAGCGATGGCGTCTTGACGACCACTAACTTGAGCCAGGGCAAGATGGCTTGGACACAATTTTGTAAATGGCAAGAAACTTCCACTTCCTTCGTTTTGTATCCGACCCCGTACACGTTTTTAATTACCCCGAAGCGCTGTATTCCACATGATGAAATTGACGCGCTGCGCGCACTGCTTGACGCGAACGTCCAAAACGGCGCCAGGTTGGATCGTCAAAGCGGAAAGAAACGCGCGCTTGAAATCGTCGGTTATTTCATTGCCATGGTTCTAGTTACGTTTGTGGTCTCCTTGTTTTATCCGAAACATTAGGGCTGTCACTTTTGCGTCATTCTTGGCGCTATCTTCTGTTGTTAGAAGCCCGATCCTTGTGTGCTCATGATCCAGTCGTATGTGTCAGAGACGTAACCGAGCCCATAAGGATCATCGACTTTGCCACCAGCAATCTTTCTGATTACACCGTTTTTGTCGATTACAACTCCATATCTGCCTTTCTCTGCAGAAAGTTTGAACAGCTTTCGCGTGTTGTCTTGTTTGTCCGTCAACAGATGATAGTCTAAGTTCAGCTTCGTTGCCAAAGCTTTGTGACTAGCTTCTGGATCTGGTCCAATCCCTAAGACATCAACGTCGGCAAGTTTGAACTTTTTGTAGTATTTCTGAATCTCTTCGGCTTCGTAAGGACTGACTGGCGTTGTTTCAGTTCCATAAAAGAAAACGACAACTTTTCTGCCGCGAAAATCGCTTAGTTTAACAGTCTTACCGTTTTCTGATGGCAGTGCAAAGTCTGGTGCCTGATCCCGTTCGCCTGCTGGCGTTGCCGCCGCTGCTGCTGTCTTTGGGACGTTTGCCTGACCCGCACTTACAGACATGCTGCAGGTTGCGAGTAAAAGTAAGGCAAGGGCAAAAGTGGTGCCCTTTGATTTGGGATGTTCACAATTTGACATCGCATGCTCCTTCGTTGATGACATATTTGATGCCATTGTCTTCGGTAAAGCGTGCACAAGCATCGACCGAAGGAGCGATTCACTGCTGATACGAATGGCTATCAGCCTGTGGGATGACACACCTGCTGATCTCAATTTGTGAAGATTGCCTCAGCGAACGAGCGCTGCTATTGAAAAAGCCGCACCAGCGGCTACACCGCCTATGATTACAGTTTGGAACGCACTTTTGAAAGGCTGGTTGCCACAAGCATATCCTTTGAAATATCCGAATATAGCCAAAGCAACAAGCGTTACCGCAACTGATACTATCAAGGCGTCATGGGACGAACGGTAAAAGAAATAAGGGGACAGCGGTATCAGACCGCCAAGGACATACGCGCTTCCTATTGTGACCGCACTGCGATAGGCTCGTGACGGTTCTGGTTTTTCCAGTCCCAGCTCGAAGCGCATCATGAAATTTACCCACTGCTCAGGCCGTGCTTGGAAGGCGGTGAGAATGGGCGCAATCTCCTGGTCGCTCAGTCCGTACTGACTAAAAACCTCTTTTACTTCACGCCGTTCTGCGTCTGGAATCTCTTTTACCTCACGCCACTCTCTTTGATGCTCGCTTTTGTAGTGCTCAAAGTCACTTTTCGCAGCCAGATATCCTCCAAGCCCCATTGCGATGGCTCCAGCTGCAACCTCCGCCAGTCCTGCTGTGATTATTATGGAAGTGCTACTAGCGGCACTACTAAGCCCTGCCGCGAGTGCAAAGGGGACTGTGAGACCATCAGACATGCCGATCACGATATCTCGGACTGTGTCACCTGCGGTGAAGTGACGTTCGACATGGTGGGTCTGTGGCATATTCGGATTCCCTCTTAAAGCGCTTCCTGGATACTAAAGCAAATAGCTACTGGATACCAGCTATTGCAATCTTTCTCAGCAAATGGCTTTGCGAATCATCGTAAATAAATGAGGACCGGTTATTCGAATCCGGTCCTCATAATAGTTATATACGCTTACTCACTACGGCTGTTTATCAAGTGGTGTAAGCTTCGATGGTGTCAGGCCGTAACGCTCAGAATCGCGCTTTTCCTTGGCCCTGTAGACTGGCTCCGGAATCTCATGATCGTCAATGAGTTCGCTTGGGTGCTCGTTGTAATAAGAATGCTGCCAGTACTGACGCGCTTGATGCTCTTTTTGCCGCTCGCGCCAGGCTCCCTTGTCATGTGCTTTATCGATAAGATCTTCAGCCTCTACAACATTTTTGGTTTGTGCCAAATGTTCGTGAAGTGATTTTAGTCGTTCCAACTCTTGTTCTTCTTCTAGCTGGTCAAGTTCCGCTTTGTGTTTCCACTCGGTCAGGTTGGTAATGAGTCTTTGCCATGTATTGTTTTTGCGGGCTGCCACGATTTTCACCTCTGTTCAGAATCAGCTGGGTTTTGATACATTTTCGAGCTATTCAGATCTGGTTTCATCGACCTTCAGAATGCATTTTCTTGTCTCCTGTTCCATCCAAAGGAGGAGTGGAGTCATTCATTACTAGCCGCTACTAGCCGCTCAAACGTCGATTGAATGCGCCGATCGCATCCGAATATTTGCATATTGTTCTTCGAGATTTTCGCGAAAATCAGGATGAGAAATAGCAATCAAACTTTGAGCGCGCTGATTCAAGTTCTTTCCATAGAGATCAGCGATGCCGTATTCTGTTACTACATAGTGCACATCGCCTCGAGACGTAACGACGCCTGCGCCCGCTGCCAGCAGCGGAACGATTTTGGATATCTTTCCGTTCTTTGCCGTTGAGGGAATGGCTATGATTGCTTTTCCACCCTTTGAGCGAACTGCACCTCGAACAAAATCGACCTGTCCGCCAAAGCCGCTATACAACTGCGTTCCGATTGAACCAGAACAGACCTGACCTGACAGATCGATCTGGATTGCTGAATTAATAGAGGTCATTTTGTAGTTCTGCCCGACCACGAATGGATCGTTGATGAAATCGCTGGTGGCAAATTCGACGGATGGATTGTTGTCTACGAAGTCGTAGAGTCTCTTTGTTCCCATCACAAATGATGTGGCTATCTTGCCCGAAAGAACAGTCTTGCAGGCATTTGTGATCACACCTGCTTCCACGAGTTCAACGACTCCGTCGGAAAACATCTCGGTGTGCACACCGAGATCTTTTCTGTCCGTAAGGCTGGAAAGTACTGCATCCGGAATCTTCCCAATGCCTAGCTGCAGAGTCGCTCCATCTTCAACCAACGAGGCAACGTAAGCACCGATCTGGCGCTCAATCGGACCAAGTTCTCCTCTCTTAAGTTCTGGTAACGGAATATCGGCTTCGACGATACCGTCGATTTCAGTAACGTGTATGGTTGCTTGACCGAAGGTGCGTGGCATTTGGGCATTAACCTGGGCAATCACGATTCGCGCTCGCCTCTGTGCTGCTACACTGACGTCTACGGATACGCCGTAGCTGCAGAAACCGTGCTCGTCTGGCATTGAAAGATGTAGAAGGCAAACATCGACTGGAATGATGCCTTTGTCGATAGCATTGGGAATTTCGCTTAAGAAAATTGGAGTGTAGTCCGCACGATCATCGTTTACCGCGTCTCGTACGTTGCCGCCGATGAAGAGGGCATTTACCCTGAATGCATCTCTATATTTTGGTAGCGTATAAGGAGCCGGACTCAGCGTCATCAGGTGATGGATTCTCACATCACGCAATTGGTCGCTACGCTTAACAAGTGCTTGAATAAGTAGTTCGGGTGCCGCAGCGTTCGATTGAATGTAAACATTTTCGCCGGAACTAATCTTACTGACTGCCTCTTCGGCTGACATGCAATGGCGTTTATAGTGGTCGCGCCAAGACTGAGTTGGCGTTACTAGCGGTTTCATATTGAAATACCGAGCGGTGCTGCCCAAACACTAGTAAATTAGCTGTTCGAATTTCAGATGATATCGGCCTTGAAGATGATTATGCGGTGGGTTCTAAATCACTTCTGCGCTTCGAACGGTTGCGATTGCCAATAGTAGACTCTAACAATACCTGCGTTTCATGATATTGCAGCATACGGAACTGGCGCATGTAGGGCGCATGCCGAAACAAGTCGGGTCGCCAATTCATGCCACTCATAGCGCCGGTTGAATCGATAGCAAAATTCGTTCAGAAAACGCTGAAGGTGAGCCCGTGAGCAGTACTGGTGATAAGTGCCAAGCAAATGCCTCTTCGCCAAAGATATGACTCTATCAGCGTTTTCGATTGGTCCGTGGTCTTCCGGTTTTGCAATTTTATCCATGATCAGCTTGGCGCCTACGCCGTGCAAGATCGAATTTCGAGGAAGACCGTCGGTACGAATGTGCGTCATTGGCTCCAGATGCGCGGCTACAATGGATCGATAGTCCGAGGCATCACGTCGAGCCATCACTACCATCGCAGCATCACCAGCTTTTCGGTTGAGGCGCTCCACCATGATGCAAACCTGTTTCTTTCCAAAGGCGCCTCTACCGCGCTTTTTTCGACTACGCCCTCCAAAAAACGCATCATCAATCTCTACGTAGCCTGACAGCAAAGGACCTTCAAGCCGATCTGCCATTGCGATTCTCAGCTTGTGCATCAAATTCCAAACTGTCGTATAGTGCATTCCTAGCAGCGCTGAGGCACGCATCGTCGATATGCCACCTTTGTCCTGAGTCATCAAAAAAATCAACCAAAACCAGATGGTTAGTGGAACTTTGGTCTTATGAAATATGGTTCCAGCGGTGATCGATGTTTGTCGCCGACACAAGCCGCATTGAATGGAACGCCGCTTAGAGAGCCGGGTTCCATCCGAGTGCCCACATTTGGGACACTGAAAACCATGCGGCCATCTTGAGCGAAAAATGGCTTCAAGACAAGCTTCTTCAGACGCAAAACGCCTCTGAAACTCTATCAAATTGTAGCGCTTATAGATCATACAGTTCACCCGTTTTTTTTGATTTATGGGGTATCTCACTGTATATTATAGTATATTGAAAACAAAGCAATAGCAAGGAAGCTGCAATAATATGAGACCCAAGTAACAATATCGGCGAATAGAGGCTAATAGAGGCTAATAGAAGGACCAGTTTAAATTAACCGACTCAATTTTGCGTTGCGGATGGCTACAACGTAACTTCCTCCTAGAGAATGACCCATTTATCAATCTCTCGAATCATGAATATGGGGGCTAACTGTTGAATGATGTTGAGCGCCAACAGGGAGTTTGTGTATGCGACAGATTAATTGGACTTCGGGAAGCTCTAAGAATCACAGCGAACAGGAATGGTACACGCAAATGGATGCCGGAAACCTCGCCTTCGAACGAGGCTTTTTTCTGGCTGCCATCCGTAACTATCGTAAAGCAATGAATATCGCCCAAGAGACCGATGGTAGTGACAAATTCAGATCCTGTACATCCTTGAAGATAGCCAAGTGTTACTTAAAAGTCGGCTTGCTCAATGAGGCAGAGTCGTACTTTAAGGACGTGCTGTTTATTGATAACAACTCGATTCATACCCATGGCGAAGAGCTTGCCATTGACATGAGCGAAATGGCTATGCTCTATCTAAAAATGGGACGTTTGCCGGCAGCGGAGGACTTACTGATTCGGTCTGTGAAAATCCTGGAACATCTCAGTCCGCAAAGTAAGCCATTTTTGGCCAAGGCGTTAAAAAATCTTGGCGTCGTGTACTGCCAATCAGGTCAGTTGTGTGAGGCTGAGACTTGTTTGAGCAGAGCGATCTGTATGTGCTCCGGATTCAAAAATGAGGAACGCTTGTACGCGATGATCCTTGCCGCTATGGCTAGCTTAGCTCTAGCCAATGGACAGCTCGCGCATGCCGCAGAGTTGGTGCAGGAATCAATCCAAAAGTTGGAAGTAGCGACAGGAGGCGAACATCCTGATTTGGCCAAAATACTGGAGCTCGGCGCGACGGTTATGGCGCGTCAGGGACTGTACGACGAGGGACAAAGTCTTAAATTGAGAGCTGACTCAATTCGTAAACATGTGAGAAGCCTCGATTCTTAAACTCTCGCTTGAAGGGGCGATTCCATTTTGCCCGTTTTGATCATTCTTACGATGCTTGTGGTGATACGACCAAAAATGCGACCTTGGTAGGAGGTATCGGACACGTGCGAGAAGAGCAATGAAAATAACTGTACTCGGGGCTGCTCAGGAAGTGACAGGATCTTGCTTTCTCATTGAAGTTTGCGGTAAGCGATTGCTAATAGACTGCGGGCTGTTTCAGGGCTCGCGACGATTAGAGCGATACAACTTCATTCCGAAGAATTTAAGTTGTCATCCAATCGATGCTGTCTTGCTCACGCATGGACACCTGGATCATTGCGGCCGGCTACCGCTGCTATTCAAAGAACTGAGACGTTGTCCTGTATTTTCAACGTCAGCGACTGTCGATATCTCAAAATTGATTTTGCGTGATGCGGCCAAAATTCAAGAGGACGACGCAAACAGAACCAATAGAAAACGCCGACGAAAAGAAGGATTAGTTACTCCCCTCTTTGACATGCTGGACGTGGAACAAGTCGAGGACAACTTCAGGTCTGTTCTCTATAACGAATGGATAGGACTAGGAACAGGTGTGCGCGCTAGATTCCTCGAAGCTGGCCATATAATTGGTTCAGCTTGCATTGAGCTGGAAGCCGAAGAAAGCGATGGACTGACTCGCATTGTCTTTTCGGGAGATCTCGGTCCAAAAAGTCCTCTCTTGCAGCGCTCGCCTGCTGAAATCTCAACTGCAGATGCGGTTTTTATTGAGACTACATATGGTGACAGAGACCACCGTTCTCTGCTTGCAACTTGGGACGAATTTTCAACTCTTGTAAGACGCGCTGTCGAGCAGGGAGGCAAGATTTTGATTCCCACTTTTGCCGTCGGCCGCACTCAGCAAATTCTCTACTATTTCAGCGAACTTTTTCGGCGCAATATCGTTTCTCCCTTTCCAATATACTTAGACAGTCCAATGGCCATCGCGGCAACAGACGTTTATTTGCGTCATCACCGCCTCCTGCGTGAGGGACTTCACTTCATGGACAACGCGGATGCCCTTCAAGAAGGGTTGCCGTCACTGATTCCGTGCCAGACAGCCGAGCAATCAAAAGAACTAAACTATGCTCCCGGCCCCTGCGCGATCCTGGCTGGCGCCGGCATGTGTAACGCGGGCCGGATACTTCATCACTTGCGCCATGGATTGAGGTCGCCTGAGAATATGGTGCTCATCGTCGGCTACCAAACTAAGGGCAGTACTGGACGACAATTAGTGGAAGGAGCCCATGAGGTTAAGATCTTCGGTGAGACCGTTAAAGTTCGGGCAAGTATTCATTCGCTAGGTGGCTTTAGTGCGCATGCGGGACAAACAGATTTGATTCATTGGTTGTCACCGTTAGTCTCGCAGCCCGAGAAAATACCGCGCGTAATCCTGACGCACGGTGAAAGCAATGCCATGTCTCAATTTGCCTTCAAGGTGGAAGAAGAGTTTGGAATCAGCTGCCAGATGCCAAAATTGGGAGATGTGATTGAGCTTGGAAAGCTGTGCAAAGCGCCCGTAAGTCTCAGCAGCTCATGTACATGACAGCATCGACTTTCGTCGATTCTGGCTAGGAAACTAACTCACTTCAACCGCTTCCCGAAGACCTTGGCGATTGTCTTCAAGTCGCATGCAATATGCGCATTCCGTATTGTGCAACTGGTGTTTCTCGCAGTGGCAGAGGATCGCTTTTGCAATGTCATATGCGGCATCCGTTCGGTCAAGGTTGTAGAGCGAGCATGGAGTCGACCGTCGACCCGGAGGTGCAAGAGTTAAAGACTCGACAATCGTCCGAACATCTGAAGGACGCCAGATCGGTTGCGCCAGACGTACAGCAATAAGAAGGTCAGCTGTTCCCATCTCTTGTGGCATTGGTTCTGTAACCAGATCGAGAGCCATGGGCAGACGGCTTGCAATCGCTTCGAATACCGTCAAGCCCCCAGCTTTGGTTATTAGAAGATCACATGCATTCATCACTTCTTCCATTGATGGGAAGCTTCTGACCACGCGCACAGGAAATGGTGCGCGCACGCTTTTCTTGCAGATCTTTCGAAATAGCGATTGGTTATTGCCGCAGGTCACTATCACCTGGAACGGTCGGTTGAGCTTCAGCAATTCATCAAAAATTTGTGCGCTATTGCCGCCGCCCGCTGAACCAGCAGTCAAACAGATGGTTACTAAGTCGGGAGCAAGGCCTAGCTCTTGAAGAAATCGTTCGCGAGTCTTTGTCGGCGGATGCAAGAACGAAGGATCAACCGGCATGCCGATAGTCAAAATTCGTTCTGGCGACACACCGAGTGAAATTAGGTGCTGTCGAGCCAAGACATTTGGAACGATTGTGAGATCCGCTTGCGCGCAAGCCCACCCAGTCCATGAACGACTATTCGGGTCGGTAACCACGATTATGAGCCTCGGCTTGTGGGTCAGCCTCGCGTCTTCTAAAGCACGGGCCAAATAATGGTTTGCCATAGGATGAAGCGACACGATTACTCGTGGAGCCAGAGTCTCAATTAATTGTTTGGCGTACTTAGCCGCAAGCCAGTAACCGAGTTCGCTGTTGTACGGTTTCGCAAACTCGATAAACTGCCAATAGTACTTCATCCAAGATTGCTTGTGACGCAGGAGCCAATTGTACAGATGCACGTAAAATCGATGAACGAGACTGCTTTGCTCAACCACGTCGACGATTACTGATTCAACAGGGCTGTAAGCCGATCCTGGCGCTGATACTATTTCGTCAATTGCATTCTTAACTGCATGGGCGGCGCTTCGATGTCCGCCACCTGTAGTCGATATGCACATCAATATTTTGTCGTTCATCAGCCAACAGCGTTTGTGCAATTGAGTACGATAGAGCCGCGAAAGTATTGATACGTTGCCATCGTTACCACCTGTTAGCTATTGCTCAAGAACTTTCTAAGGATCGCTGCCGATAATTTGATCGGTATGCGCATAAAGCAATCGCGAGGCAGATCTTGTTCTGGCGTAATTGCGTCAAGTTCTATCAACACTTCGCGAATATGTTCTACACTGCAATGAAGTGGAGTGGGGCTCGATATCTGAATCTTGGAGCGAGCTGAAGGGGAAAACCGAATATAGGCTGGTTCCAGGTTAATGATTAGAACACCTTCAGTCATGCTCCCTCCATTGGTATGTCCGTTTGGTATGTCCGTTCCCGCTAACCCTCATGAAGCGATCTTCTCACTGCTGTGAAGTCTTCACACCAATCTAAGGAATGATCCTTCTGCTAAATCCTTCTGCTACACATTTCCTGTTAAACCCTTCCTGCTACACCCTCTGCTAAACCGTTAAGTCAGCCACAAACAAAGAAGTCCACATAAAGTGGACTTCTTTTCGCCTTCCCTGGATAAACCTTGAATATGAGAGGACTAGGCTGGTGACGTCTTTATCGGGATCAATCTTTCTTCCGTCTTCTGCGTTACCATTTTGGGTAGAACAATCTTTACGACTCCATGTTTGTATGTTGCCTCGACCTTGTTCGAGTCAACTTCATAAGGCAGGGAGATTGAGCGTGCAAAGGAGCCATACTGGCGCTCCATGCGATACCAACCTTTCTCTGTCTCTTGATTCTCTTGCTTTTTCTCTGCATAGATTTTCAACGTGTTGCCTGAAACTGTGATATCTATGTCTTTTTCGCTGATTCCGGGCATTTCTGCTTTGACAATCAGCTCTTTGTCGGTCTCGCTCATATCAATCTTTGGTGATAAGTCACCCCAATTATGCTCACCCAACGAAGTTGGGAAAAGATTGAATGGGTCTTGTGTTGATTCACCAAAGTATTGGTCGAACAATTCGTTGACTTGTTGCTGCAACGTATATAACGGAGAAGACTCCTCTTGATGAACTGGAAGCTTTTTTGCGCGCCATGGTGTTAAGTTGAACATTATTCTGCATCTCCTTCTAGACGGTTGTTTGTTTTAAATTACTCGGCAATGTAAATGTACTCACGCATGCGAATCAAATCAGACCGGGCGAATGGAAATCTTTTTGTCTCTTTCGACGGCATGTTTGGCCTTTGGAAGTGTGATCGTTAGAACGCCGCGCGTGCAACTCGCTCGTGCGCCTGCTTTGTCGATTTCGCACGGTAGATCCAGGCGCCTCTTGAATCGCCCGAAGTGGCGTTCTCGTTGATAGTAGTCTTTATCCTTTTTGTCACCATCAGTCTTCTTTTCACCTCGAATGGTCAGGTGTTTACTATCAATGGACAACTGTACATCTTTGGGATCTAGACCCGGCAATTCGACCGTAACAATGATCTTCTTCTTGGTGTTATTGATGTCTATTTTTGTGTGAAACTGAGCTCGAGATTTACGATGTGCCGGTTCTTCGACGTCAACGCCGAATCCAGTCTGAAATCCTTGACTGAATTCGTCCAGAAGATGGTTGATCTCCTGGCGCAGCTTTGCAAAAACCCAAGCCTCATCGAGGGCCGGTACAAAAAGAGCAGGCACCGTTTCGTCAACTGTTTTTCCGTGCAATCTTTCAGGGTGTCCCGATGCATTGGCAACAACAACGTGCGCTTTCATAATTTCTCCTTCGAAGCCTCGATGTTTCTGATCCGCGACTGGAACCTTCCCCGATCGAGCTATGCGTACTAGTTAGGAGATCCTCTCCGTCTGTTTATTTTCAACTGACTCTAATCTGCTCGCATCTTGCCAAAGGATGATTTGCCTCATACGGCAGGATGATGCATCGATGCATCCTAATGGTGGCTGCAATAGGAAGGTTTTGTACCCATAGAACGGTGACCACGAGCAATTACAACTGCCTATAAGAAATATCTGCTAGGGAGCGTATAGCGCTCTTCGATTAGTTGTCTTATTCTCGTTCGACTTTGCTCTGCGCTGATAGTTGTCTGCTTCTCTAACTTACGAGTTTCCAGGGCTAAAAATTGATCGTTTATCACATCCTCGAACCAATTTGAAAAATCGCCTTTCTTCAGGTGATAAAGCCAGGTGGAATCATCGAGTCCCTCGGCGACTTGCACAAATAGAATGAGATTCTGAACCCTTATGTTCAATCGTTTGTCTGGTCCGGTGAAGTAAAAGCTCCGCTCTCGACCAACGTCTCCGTAGGCGTACTTGCGTGCGTGGCGTTTGCGCTCACGTGGTGAACAGGCAATTTTGATAAGTTGAGGTTGTTCGTAATTGTGACGAAACCAGGCAACAGCTTCACCCCACCCAAGCTTGAACTTTTGCAGCGACGGTGCTTTTTGTCCGATACTTCTTGCATAACTATTAAGAGTGGCACCAGGATCCTCGCCGACTGCAACTACCAGGTCTACAGTTGAAAGAACTGAAGAGGCAATCTCGTTTGGATGGACGGTTACCAAAATATTTGCTCCAGTATTCTCCCAAGCTGGGTTCACTGTCTCGTCCCAAAAGGGGTGCAACACATGATGTGCTTCGTCAATCACAATCCAATGGGGATGCCCTACGGTTTGTCGCATTTTCTGCAGCTCGAGGAGCAGATGCGCAACAAATTGCGGGCGGTCGGCGAACGCCAATCCAAGCATGTTAACGACTACATTCTCTCCTGGATTCTCTAGGGCACGCAAAACATCATCTATGTCGGGTGGATAATGACTGTTGCCGATGGTGAGAGCGTGTGCAGTATGGTCGTAGTCGCCCTCGGGGTCGAGGGCACAATACTGATAGCCGTTCTCGGTCAGCTGTTCGACAATAGAGCGGCAAATCGTTGACTTCCCGCTCTGAGACGGACCTGCAAGAAGAAGCGTAAAATTCTCCGAGCTAAACTTGACGGGCTCTCCCGATGGACCTGTGCCTAAGACCAAACCGTGTCTTGCGAGCACGTGACCGGGGTCAGTCAATCCGCTGACGAGCAAGTTCTCTACTAGCTCAATCACCCCAGCTCCATGATCCGCTTTGGTTGAAAAATCGGCTTGTGCTTTTACCATCGGTAAGGCATTTGCTACGGCAACTGAGTACTCACACATATTTAGAAAAACAAGGTCGTTTTCGGCATCACCGACACCGACCACGTTGTGCCGCGACAATCCGATCTGGCATAAGGCCGCCGCCAATCCGGTCGCCTTGTTGATGCCTGCAGGAAGCACCATCACTGCACCCTTATTAAAGATTACCTGCCAATCGAGTCCAAGTTTCCGGATGGCGTCGAGAACACGATCTTGGTTTGGACACCAAGTGCCTAAAACAACACGTCCAATATCGAGTGGCGTTATTCCTGCAGATTGAAGGGCATCAATGAGAGACTTTGGTGCCGGTGCCGCTAACATTTTCACGGTTTTCGTCTCTGGTGTATAGAGAACAGCGCCGTTTTCACAAACGACTATGTCGAACAATTCAACTGCTTGAAAGACAGCCAAAAGTTCTTCCAGCCGGCGTCCAGTAACGAGTATCAAGCGCCGTCCGGATTCGACGACTTTATGGAGTGCTGTAACGACGCTCTCGTCGACCCGTCCTTCTGAAGCAAGGGTGCCATCGTAATCGAGAGCCAAAGCTAAATACGGTGTCCTGTATTTTGGTACTGCTTTGATTAGAGAACCCAGCATCCGGACATACCTCTGTTGTAAGACAGCCCCGAATCCAATTTGAGACTGTGCCCACATATTGCGGTGTCGAGGAACGCCTGCCATCGTTCGTAAGAGCGATCGTAGGTTGATCTGCCGGCGGATCTCGGTTGCTTCTTGGTCTTTGCACGCGAGATCGCTCCTGCCCCGAATTGAATCTTAGACCAACCATATTTTAGTGGCTGCTACATCGAAATCAATCAAACGGTTGATCTCTGATTACTCGCAAACCATTCTTCCGATCAATTTGCGTGAGACTCGTTCGGTGCTTGAATTGACTCAGAGCAACAAGTGAGGTTTTGCTATGCCGTTTAAAAAGATATTGGTCGCTCTTGACGGATCTAAGAATAGCCAAGTTGCAGCAGATTATGCATTCTGGCTGGCATCAACGCTAAACGCCGAATTAACAGGCCAGCATGTGGTCGATCCTCGTCTTGTCGACTATTTCATTGAACCGGAATTCGCCGAAGAGCTTGGCTATAGTAGGTCTGTGGAGACCTCAGAAAAAGTATTTTTCGCCTTGAGAAGAATAGGCAAAACTATTCTCAATATCTTTTCGCAGGAGGGGCTATCGAGAGGAGTAACGACGGTGCCGGTACTTTCCGAGGGCTATATTCCCGAAGAGATCTTGCAGCTTTCCGGCGACTTTGACCTATTAGTTGTTGGGCATCGAGGACGCTACGAACACAAGCTGCCGGCACGAGTCTTTTTGGGTTCGATTGCGGAACGTTTAGCCCGAGACTCGAAAACTCCGGTTCTGATTTCACGACAGCCGTATCGAGAGATTAAGAAGGTGCTGGTGGCCTTTGACGGCAGTGAAGCTTCGATAGGAGCACTCTTGATGGCTGAGAATCTCGCGACAATGTTGAATCTACCATTGCGAGCTGTGACATCCATCGCCACTCCAGAACATCATGCCGAGGCACAATTGATGATTGAGAAGGGTGAATCATTCCTGAAGCAGGAAAGTGCAAGCGGAGTCTTTTCAATACTTGAAGGTGACGCCACTGAGACCATACTCAAAGAAGCACAGCAAAACAGCTTGCTCGTTGTTGGCGCTTATGGTTACGCAACCAAGGAGCAGAACGTTTTAGGCAGTACTACCGGCAGTATTATAAGTCGATCGCCAAGCACTGTTCTCATTTACCGCCCGCATACTTCGACGACCAAGAAGCAACAAGCAGTACAAGACTCGAGAGAGGCTGATGTTGTTCATTCTGTGAAATGAAATCCAGCCTGCCAGCTTTATAGATTCGGTCGAGCGAAGACCTCATAACCTAACGGAGACAACCATGAGCACATTAACTAACAACTGCAGATTGAATGACAATCATCACAGTCGCTATTACCTGTTCGGCAATTTTTTGAATGACCTCAATAAGCTGTTTGCGCACCTTAGCGAGAATAATCACACGGACCCTTGCCAGTGCTCGAAACCTCTATGGAAGCGCAACGTCCAGTCGTGCGATGTGAAGATCGATCTGCAAGATGAAGGCTCGTCCCTGAAAATGATTGCTGATGTTCCGGGGGTAGAGCTCACAGACATGATATTGACCGTGACTTCGCATTACCTGAGTCTAGCCGGCGAGAAAAAAGCAGAGTTTGGTGAACACGATCAGAAACACTGCCAGATGGAGAGGCGCTATGGATACTTCCGCCGTGTTGTTCCATTGCCTTGCGAGGTGGACAAAGACCATGTTGATGCTTCCTATAAGGATGGTGTCTTGGTCGTGAGTTTGCCAAAATCAAAGGCTGCAATTGCTGAAGAGAAGAAATTGCAGGTAAAAGCAGGTTAGACCCGGTTGAAGCCAATTCCTGGTTCGAGGCACTAGTCCGACAGATTATTTTGGATCACTTCTATGAATAACTTTTTGCGAAAACTAAATATGGCGTTGTTAGCATGCTCGTTGCTTTGCTCGGGTTCCGCGGCATTTTCTCTCTCTAATCATGGCGGCTCGCAGAAGCAAATCGAGGACACTGCTGACGATTACAGCTTGATTGCTCTGATCCCTAGTGTTCAAAGGGCGGGAACGCAAATCTCAGAGGTTCACAACAACTGGATGCAGATCCCAACCTGGTTAGCTGGAACCTGGTGTACAGTAGATGATTTAGCATTTCACGAGTCAGCTATATCACCGCCGTTTATGGTGCCAAACATCAATTTGCGAATCATGAATATCACCGTGCAGGGAACGCAAAAGGATAGGCGCGGGCGAATATGGCAATACATTGGAACGCCTTTCGTTCACAAAGTTGAATATTCCGACTGGCTCGAGGAGCAAGTAGTCACCAAAGTAGCCGTGGCCAAGTCCGAACGAAACCAGTTTTCTATAACCAACCACATCGAGATCACTGATCGAGACAAGGTCTCTGGGAACATACTCGAAAAATTCAATGAAAAGGCCAAAATAACTTATCAGCTTATCCGAGATGGTGAAGTGAAAGTAACAACTGAATTTATCGACACATCTTTGTCTGGCGTCTTTCTTGGTTCTCGACGGGAACAAGAATACCAGTTGCGTATGGCACCATTTAACCCGATAAATTCTGACTCGAAGAACGATTATCGTGCCATGTTCATAGATTTCATGAATAAAAATCATCCCGGCGAATTGTAGGCTGTGGGGGTGATCGACAATGCCTGTAAATCTTATAAACGTGATGCTTCCACTCTTAGTGTTTAGCACGATTGTTTTGTGTATTTCGATCATCATACTCAGAGTGGAACCTTGGCGATAGCCATGCTGCCAGAGTGTGTAAGGGTGCTAAGTCACAGACGAACGATGTAGAGATGAAAGTTTTAGTTGCTATTGATCAGTCGACGTTTGCAAATACGATTGTTAAAGCTGTGGGCAACAGCAGTTGGCCATGTGGAACAGAGATCAAACTGCTGACAGTCGTTGAAGATTCTCCCCCCAGCCTAAGCGGATTCAAAGACTATGAGCAAAAGGCGATAGTGCGCGAAATCTCCCAAAAACAGAGAAAGCGGGCGGAGTCGCTGCTTTGGCACGTTCGTCAAAAGCTGGTGCACGAACTGCCGCAATGCATTATTGATACAGAGATAAGAACCGGCCGCGCCAGGGACGAAATCATCAGTGCGTCAATGGAATTTGCACCCGACAAAATAATTCTCGGTGCTCACGGACATTTGCCGAATAAGCTCTTTGCGGGCACTACTGCGTATGCGATAGCTCGACATGCCGCGGCTCCGATAGAGCTTATCCGTCTACCGGCAGCTGCCGATCTTTTGAAAACGGAATTGCCAGCGGTCAATACTGACAATAATATTGTGCAAAACGAAGCCTGGGTCGCGGAGGCGCCTGAGTCAAGCGGGTGAAACTCAGGCGGGCGGCGCCATTTCTACGATCTCTTTGCTGCATTGGTTCTCTACCCAAGCGCTGACTCGTTGTTTTACCAGCCACACCGCACATGGTGCTCCACATATAGTTGGCAGTGAGACGCTGCCATGCATGATGCGATTGAGGGTTGAGCTGAAGTGGCAACCGAGTATGAGCAAGTCTGGATGCCAAGTCTGTGCTGTTCTAAGAATTACTTGACGTGGATCTCCGCCGCCAATCGCCGCTGAAATCGTTGAATGAGGCACTTCTCCGCGTAGCACAATGGCAAATTTTGCTACGTGAGCTTCCCGCTGTTTGACTAAATGGTGCGAGTCTATGGTTCTGTTTCTTTTCAGAATGCGTATTGTTTTCCTTTGACTGACTATGCTGAGCAATTTGAATTCGACTTCTGCCGGCCAGTTATGCCGGGTAATGAATTGAACAACTGCTTCCGAAGTGTCTGTTTCGTCCAACGCCACAAGGACCCTTCGCGCATTGCTGAAGGTCTTAAGTTCGTTTTCAGCAGACTGCGTCACCGGTTGATGCATCAGTGCCGGAAAGTCTAGGCTCTCCCATTGCTTTAATATTGGGGCAGCGGGTTTCAACAAAACTACCGGCGTTTGAGACGTGGCTGCTAGATCCAGCGAAATGCTCCCTAGAGCGAAATGACTGAAACCTTGCCTGCCGTGAGACCCGAGTAAAATCTGATCAGCGCCCCATTGTTTGCTAACGCGCAGTATCTCTTCTCTCAAATGAGCTTCGCTTGTCTGCTGAGTTACGATAGCTCCTGGAACGACTTCGCGAATCGCCTTAGCTACGGAGGCGACAAGCGCGGTCGACTGAGTCACTACCTTTTCTGTACATTGATGCAGCAATGCTCGATCGGCCGAGAGTATTGAATGTTCCAATTCAAGCGGTTCGATTACGTGCAAAACGAGGAATTCAGTAGTTGGAGGCCATTTATGATGTTTGATAAATTGCAGGACGAGACCAGCAAATAAGGGATCTTCAATCGGAACCAAGACTTTCATGTTTTCTCCTTACACGAACGCCATATCAATCTTGTTAACGTTAAGTCGGCTGCTTAGAGCTCTAGTCGATCGTTTCATCTGCCCGGTCTTCTCCGGCAATCCATTTGGCGGTACGTTCTAATGGTTCGACGGCAAGGGTGTCTTGAAAATGAATGACAGCGTCGAATTGTCTAGGCAGTTCAGAGAAGAAGTAGTGGCTGATTCGTTCAGTTTCCGGTAGATAAAGGACGCCGATAGCGCGTTCTAACCGTGGATGTTTTAGTACCGATACCAATTCTGGTGCCTGCAAATTCAACACAAACGACGGCAAGTCTATCTTGTGAAAAAGCTCCTCATAACTCCCCATAATTCCTGGTCGGACAATTTTGCGTTCTGCTACACCGCCCCACGAGGATGCGGCTGTCACTGTGCCGGCATAACCCGTGAAGCCAATTGACTTACAAGCATTGGCAAATCTCTGACGGAGTAGTTGCCCAACGTTGAATTCACCTCGTGCACTCATCTGAGTTGCACGTGCGTCGCCGAGGTGAGAATTATGTGCCCAAACAACAGCCTTCATCTTCTGTCCATGTTCATGCATGTGCTCATCGAGACCAAGCAATGTTTCGACCATGTGTGCATCACGCAGATTCCATGTGTTGATTCTGCCCATGAACATCTCACGGTAATAAGCCTGTGCTTTAGCCACCACACGAGCGTTTTGCTCGGCAAAAAAGTACTCATCGGAAGCGACTCGCCCATCCCTTTGAAGAAGTTCTGCTTCAACACGCTTTAGCTCGATGAGTTCAGCCAGTACCTTCTCTTCGCATGTTTTGGTCAACCCTAAAGATGCTGCATACCCATATCTCTGTTCGTCACGACCGAACGTCGAAAGACATTCATATCTGTGTCGTGCTCGTTCGGCGGCCTCTGGATTGAATGGCATAAGGTAGTCTATTACCGCTGCTGCAGACCGATATAGGCTATAGAGGTCTAATCCATAGAAACCCACCTTTTTGTCGTAGTGGACAATAGTCTGATTGTATTGTTTGAGCCACTCTACAAATGACAACACATCTGCATTTCGCCACAACCAGGTCGGGAATCTTTGAAAACCGCTAAGCGCCTCCATTGCACTGCCAGCGGTGCCTTGATCCTTTACATACCGGTTGACGAGCCAAGCATCCGGCCAATCGGCCTCTGCGGCTACGACGTTAAAGCCTCGTTCTTCTATCAATCGTTTGGTTAGATCAATGCGCGTTCTGTAATATTCATGCGTTCCATGTGAGGCTTCGCCAATCAGAACGTAGTTGCTTTCACCAATTAAGTCCATCAACGAATCGAGTTCTTTTTTCTCCCCTGTAAAAGGCTTCGCTTGTTTGCGCACCACTTGATTTGTGTGCGAATCTGGGGAAAAACTTCTGGAAAAAGTCTGTGTCATATCAAAAACTCCGCGCTGACTTGCATTATTGACCGTTTGCGGTGGCGCTCGTTTTGACTGTCGATTGTTGAGCCAAAGCTGGGAAGGTCTTGCCTTCCCGTAAGGCATCTACCACTTCTTCATTTGTCGTTTGCGCGAAGCTTGAATAATACTGCCCCACGGCCATGAATTGAGCAGGCACGCTTAACGCCAGAATGTCGTTGCAGTGTGAACGCAACTCATAGTAGCTGCTCGGACTTATGACAGGAACCGCTAGAATAGTTGTGGTTGCACCGCGGTGACGAGCTGATTCGAGAGCGGCCATTGCCGTCATTCCAGTGGCGATTCCATCATCCACTACGACGACTAACTTGTTTTGAAGAGAAAGTCGTTGCGTTCCAGATTGTTCGTGAAATTGCTCCTCAACGCTTTGCGTTGCATCGAGGAGCCGTAATCGTTGGTCTTCTACGTAGCTTTTCCATTCGGCTGTTGTTGGTACGTTTGGATTTAGTACGACGATGCCGTCCGATGAAACAGCGCCAATGGCGTATTCTGGTTGACCGGGATAGGCGAGCTTTTTTGCCGCGATAATCTCGAGCGGGCAATGTAGCTTGCGTGATACTTCAAGGGCTACCGGTACGCCGCCTCGGGGTAGACCGATGACTACTACATCTGGTCTTCTACTTACACCGAATCGTTGCCGGAGATACTGCTCGATCTTTTCGGCTAGTTGTGTGCCAGCCTTTTTCCTATTGGCGAAAATCATTGAATCATCCTCGTTCTGCAAATGAGCCGCTAATCACTGACTTGCTCTCGGAAACATCGGCTTCAGTTTTCGGTAGATAGAATCCGTCCAACAGTGTGACGGCTCGGAGGTAACTCTTTCCGGCACCACATATGGGGCAACTAAAAAAATGGGGTAGATCCTCCACTTTGGTTTTAGGTGCTACTCCTGCAGTCTTGTCACCCTGGAGCTCGTTATAGACGTAGCTGCGGCAAACGTCACAAAAGAAGGAATCATATTCAACTAGTCTTTGTGGATCCATACTCTTGACCGTATCTCTTTTTGCAGAAGCTTAGAGCAGGCGGCTGCACTTGGGTGCAACCAGAACAACTCTACAAAGACGAGGAACAAGTTACATCAACCTGTGGGAGCATTTAAACTCATTACTTTGGTTGGTTCCGCTTTGAAGCCGACTCGCTTTACGATTTCGACGGAAAGACGGCACCAAGAATGCTTTGCAATACCTGTGCCTAGTCGACATCTCTCAGTCTGCAGACGGATGTTTTCACTTTCGCCACTTGTTTTAATCGACAGCATAATAAGGTGCCCTTCCCTGCAAGGCGATGGAGTAAATCATGACGCAGCAGCTTCTGAAATTCGATAAAGACAGCAGAAAACTCTTTGGAGGACTATGGCATAACCAGCATGGCTCTGAAGCAGAATTTTCGATCGGTGCGCGCGGAGAGGTGGAAGGCGTGTTCCGCATTCAACATCCGGTTCGAGGTACAGTTTCAAGTTATCCGATTTCTGGTTTCGCTCAGGGGGACATCATAGTCTTTGCTGTCATGTTTCCGGAGTTTGGTTGTGGCACAAGCTGGGCCGGACAAGTGGGTCAGCACGACGCCAACGGTGACGCCGAAACCTTGTATACACTCTGGCACATGACTGTGCGCGTCGGTTTGCAATCCAAGAACAGCTTATGGAAATCTATGCTTTGTGGAGCAGACAACTTCCAAAGAGGAGCGTCGAAAGAACACCCACTGACGAACACCGCTGCTTCGCATCCACTGTGGTGTTCGGAAGACTGGGACTCCGAAGCTGATGCGTAAATCATCCAGTCCTTTTCGAATGCCAGCATCGCTCCGGGGGATGATAAGTTCTCTCCATCCGTCCACTACAGTTTGCAAGCAGGGGGATGATGCGAGATCATCCGCAATCACGATGTGTTGCCCAGGTGTTCTTGCCAAAATACAGACACAACGCAGGCACTCCAGAGAGAGGAATCAGGGATGATTCCCACCGAGCGCAACACCGGTTCCTGCGAGCAATTGAACTATAAGCAGCTAGCCCAATCAGCAAGTTCTTCGTCCTTTCGTAGTTTTTTGCGGGCCTGAGCTTCGATCGCCCGGATTCGTTGGCTGCTGACTCCAACAATCTTGGCAATTTTTTCGAGAGTCATAGGAATTCCATCCTTGAGACCATAGCGAAGCTTCATGACTGTGCACTCAGTGGGAGTTAGCTTCGCCAGCGCCAGTTCCATGCTCTCTTTCAAAAGTCTCTCGTTGGCCAGATCTTCGGGCGGCGGCACGTGATCGTTGATGACAAGTTCGGAGAGTTTGGTGTCAAGATCCGGACCCACCATTGCGTCCAACGAGAGCAGATGTTTCTCCGCAGACAAGATATTTTGCACCTTCTCGCGCGTTAAGTCGGCAGAGTGTGCAATTTCATCAACCGTAGGCAAACGACCATGCTTGTCGCTGAATGCACGAATCAGCTTACGCAATCGCGTCATGCTCTCTGTGACGTGGACCGGCAACCTAACGGATCTGGATTTGTCTGCTAAGGCTCGCTCAATTGATTGACGAATCCACCAGGTGGCGTAGGTCGAAAACTTATAACCCCGCTCAGGATCGAACTTTTCTGCTGATTTGATTAAACCGAAACTGCCTTCCTGAATCAGATCCTGCAAGTGCATTCCTCGGTCTTGATACCTTTTCGCAATGCTCACAACAAGCCGGAGATTGGCCTGTATCAATTTTCGTTTTGCCTGACAATCCCCATTTCTTGATGCGCGAGATAGTTCAATCTCCTCGATGCCAGACAACAATTTATGGCGTCCAATTTCATGCATGTAGGTGCGAAAAGAATCTTCACTGGCCGATGTGTTGATTTCCGCAGGTGCTTCCTCATTTGGCTCAGGGGTTTCCAGTCCCTGTGCATACTCTGACTCTTTCTCAACTGGTTCAACGACGTCTACTTCCGCCTCACCGGCGACATCGAACTCCATGCCGTCAAAACTTCTTACTCCCGATTTATTTCTGTTTCTGTTTCGCTTCATCGCAAACATAGGCCTGCCTGGATTATTCGACGGACTCCGTTTCGGTGCCCATCGAACCTAAATGTCTGTACAGTTTTATTTATATCCAGTTTTGGTCACACTTTCAGAGAATGTTTGCAAATTGACACGAAGTCGTTCGCGAGCAAAACCTTGTGAGAAGTTTTGCGGAGAATCCTCGAATGGCTTGCAAAAACAAACTCCGCCATTGCTGGCGGAGTCATCGTTTGTCTAACCCATTCGGGGTTGCGGGGTAATGGTGATATGTCTCTTTAGACGCCTTCTGAATATTTGGGATCAGCCCGCTGTGATCGCCACTTTCTTCTCTTCCTTGAGCGCTTTTTCTGTCTTAGGCAAGGAAATGTTCAGCACCCCGTTCTTGTACGTAGCTGAAATGTTCTCTTTGTTTATCTCGCACGGCAAAGGCAGTTTTCTGTAGAAGGAGCCGTAGCTTCTCTCCATGCGATAGTAGCCCTTCTTGCTCTCTTCCTTCTCTTCATGCTTCTCGCCTTTGATGGTCAGCTGGCTATCAGTCACTGACACCTCAATGTCTTTCATGTCTACGCCGGGCAATTCCGCCGTTACCACGACTTCCTTTTCTGCATCCTGCATGTTTACTTTGGGATGAAAGTCTGCAAGAGGTTCAAGCAGCTTAAATGACGGCGTGCGTCCGAATGTGAACCCTGAGCTGAAGTCGTCGAACATACGATTCATCTCATGGCGCAATTTGTTGAAAGCGGAAGTGTCTTCAGCCATTGGAACGCGTGCGGCCTCTTGTTTCTTGTCTTCCTTAATTGCTACTGCTGATTTCATTATCAGTTCTCCTCGATGTGTATCAGATAAGACTCTTTGATCTAGCGTTACCACACGAGTTAACGCTAAGTGCTATCCAGTGATCCCATTTTCTTTCAGCTGCGTTATAAATCCATCTTCCAAAAGGATGATTTCATCGGTTATAGATCGGCGTGAGATCCATCAGTCTTCCGATGGTTTGACATAAACGTTGTTCGCTGGTTCTGTTGGTTAAGCGAGAGAGCACATGCCCTCTCGCTTAGTCAGCGAACGTCTCTTAGTCAACAAGTTTTGCCGCGCTAGAGTCTCTCTCTGCTTTCAAGAGATCCGCTTTTTCGTTGTCTTCTTTTGGGAATGCTTTGTAAGCGACTGCATGTCGTGCTGCGCAGGGCGAACAATCTCTACTGAACAAGGAGCATGAGCGGCCACAGCCCTTGATACGCTTCCGATCAAATCTCTTGGGCAAAGCTCACGGCTGTGCGCACCAATGATGATCTCGTCCGCGGCCCATTCGCTGGCTGCATTTATGATTAGAGCCCGCGGCGACCCTTCTCGTATGTCGACGTCTATTAATGCTCCAGGTAAAATGGCTTGCAGCTGTCTGCGCGCTTCTTCGCATTTCTGTCGCGCCGCTCGTTCGCGGTATTTTCTTATCTGTGAAACCGTATGTGAATATTCTGAAATCGCCGACGAATCGTCACTAACAGCTAGCGGCTCGATCACCGTGATGATTCTAAATTCTGTTCGTTCCGGCCAGCGTCGTCTGGAGACTGCGTCAACGACCGTCTGCGAGAATGGTGAATTGTCGATAGCGATGAGTGTTCTCATTTTGTTGACCCTCGCAGGCTGCTGTACGTCGTGGCTAGATAAGTGATTCTATGGTGGCAGAGTCAGAACACACATGCCTCAACCGAATGCACGTTCTGAGATCATCCTGCGGATTGATTTCAATGCTAATCTGCTTTGCCGCATGTACTTCTGAAGCAGGAAGTAATTCGACCTCTGAAAAGGTAACCTGCTTGGTATAAGAAGACCCGAGGTCTGACTGTGTTCCGCAGAATAGTCACAACTTCAATTGCAGCGCTCCTTTTTCGCGGCGCTAATGGAAAACCGCGCTGATGTTTCCGCTCAAAGATTCAGTCACTATCACTACGCTGCCAGTAATCACGTGGATTATTGTCATACTAAATGTGCTTTGCTTTGGGGCTGAACTTTTATTGCCTAGTGAAAAACTAAATGACTTTGTCACTGCATTCGGAGTCGTACCCCTGTCGTTTGTCAGTCATTTCGGTTTAGTTCAGCTTGGTAAAGTAGTGTCATCGCTGTTCGTGCACGCAGGAGTTTTACACATTGCCGGCAATATGTGGTTTCTCTGGATATTTGGTGACGGCGTTGAGGACAAGATTGGCTCTGGAAAATATTTGTTACTATACTTGGGTAGCGGCATATTAGCGTCTATTGTTCAGATCATCGTAGATCCTCATTCTCAGCTGCCCATGGTAGGGGCAAGTGGTGCAATCTCGGGAGTACTCGGCGCCTACTTTTATTTGTTTCCGCGTGCTACCGTCTCAACTTTTCTGCTGGCAGGCTTTTTCACCCGCGTCGTAGAGATTCCAGAGTCTGTGTATTTAGGCTTCTGGTTTATGATTCAGTTGATTTCTGGATTTTCCTCTCTAGTGGGCATATCAGAACAAGGCGCACCACCTGTGGCCTTTTGGGCACATACTGCTGGGTTCATAGTCGGATTGTTGTGTGCCAAGACTATGGTCGAGAAAAAGTCCGGAGAGATATCATTAAGCTAGTGACAGCATCAAGCAAGGTGCATGCTTGGGAATAGCATGTTGTTGGCTATTGGTTTTTGAGATGCGCTAAGAACCACTTACAACTTAAATCTGCCACTCGCTCTAGTGTGCCTGGTTCCTCAAACAAATGCGTTGCGCCAGGGACAATCTCCATCGATTTCTCAAGGCCGACTGGCAGCTGTTGAATCGCCAGCTTATTTAAGTCGATGACTGTTGAGTCGTTTCCTCCCACAATTAGCAACGTTGGTGCCAGCACGCGCGGCAGTGCGGAACCGGCTAAGTCTGGTCGTCCGCCTCGTGATACAACAGCTTTCACAAAACTTGGCAATTCAGACGCCGCCGTCAATGCGGCAGCTGCTCCTGTGCTTGCGCCGAAGTAACCAGTTGCCAGTTTGGTTGTTTCCGGACTTTGCTTCAACCACTTCGTCGTCTGGACCACTCTGTCTGCGAGAAAGTCTATGTCGAATCGCAACTGTCCAGTTACGGCATCGAACTTTTCTTCTCTCGGCGTCAGGAGGTCAAACAACAATGTGGCGAGCCCAGCCGTATTCAGAACAGTTGAAACGAACTGATTTCGAGGGCTGAATCTACCGCTGCCGCTTCCATGGACAAATACCACGATGCCAGTTGCGCCTTCCGGAACGCACAGACTTCCTTCCAGGATGGCCGAGCCGGCATCCACCTTAACTACACGTTCTGCTCCCTTCCAATTCCTTGACAGCTTGTACATAGCGAGCCTCACAGTTGACCGACGGAAATCTGCCAGGGGACGGCTTGTGCTTTTTTTGAAGGTTCGCCGTCGCGAACACTTAATCGATTCTGAGGGCGGCACCCAATTTTGCGCTTCCACCTTGTGACGTATAGCTATAGAGTTTGTTATCGTCCTTCAGAATCATGCGCATTCGAAGGCTGTGAACCATGATATGTTCCGGCGCTGCTGTGTGTGTGGCGCTAGTCTGAACAACTAGAGGTACCAGGTTATGGCGATCATCGGGATCGATCTTGGAACATCAGATTCTGCTGCTGAAGATGATGGCAAGCGAAGAGATGAAGCCGACAAACTCAATGCGGCAGACGCCCTCTGCTATCAAGCTGAAAAAGCGCTACTGGATTTTCACAGTCATTTATCTGCTGAAATCTGTAGCGATGTGGAGAGAAGCATGAAAGAACTTCGCGATGCGATCGCGAAGAGGGATATGGATCTTGTCTTCGAACGATCCGAAAATCTAAAGAAAATTCTGCAACAGGCTGGCGCTTCGATTTATGCAAAATCCGTGCAGTCTCAACGGGACGATTGGAGCTCGGCTGCAGAAGCAGTTCCCGGCGGTGCCGGTGCTGGTGCCCGTGTGGTCGACGCAGATTATGTGAAAACCAAGGAGTAATCACTGTTCGTGGCTGCGAACTTGTTCTCGGTTTGGTTCTAACAAGAGTTAGAAACGCATGAAACTATACAGAAACGAGACGCCGGCTTGGCCGGCGTCTTTAGGTTCGAGGTTTTAGCCCGGTTGCCTACTTCCCGCGGGAGCTCCGTCTCCGGTTGCCCCTCGCTTTGGGATCCTTGCACTATAGTAGACGCTCGACATATTAATGTGTTCCATCTTTGGTACCGCATTTAATACTGTTTGAATTTTGCGAATCACCCACTGGATAATTCTGCTCATTCAGCGCAATTGTGTTGACACCTTGCTTTTAGAATACTTCGCGAGGACGATGGCCACTCATCTTACGACAAAGACAATGAAACAAGTTTGCTCGAGGAAGGATTGTTAGTAGATGCGGTTGCCCGTTGATTTTAGTCGAATGTCTGTCATCACAAGTTCTGTGCTTTTCCTCCTTGTCGTATGTACAAATGAAACTACGCCGGAAGAAGAGCTACAGAAACTGCAAGAACCAACATGCTCTAACGGGTGCCATAAAAAGAAATCTGACCATTACCGAACCAGGGCTAGCATTGATATTGCAGCTCCCGCGGAGTGCGTATGGCAGGCTATCCATGATGAACGCGATTACGATCCTGACATCATATACAACAAGGTGATTTCTAGACCGGGACCTTTCGAACTGATTTTGGAGCAGAAATATCGACACGTACCTTTCTTTGGCACAGCCGTTTGCCGGCTAAAGAACATTGAGTTACCCGGCCAGCGTATAGATTACTCACTGGAATATTCCGATCACCTCAAAGCTTTAGAAGGTAGCTGGGTGCTCACTGTTACCGGTGCATCGTCCACAAAGCTCGAACTGTCATCATTTTGTGATGCGGGTTTTCCAATTCCGAAAATACTGTATGAGCCGTTTGCTTTGGTCCAGTTGCAAAAGAGATTAGCTCTGGTGAAGAGATTGGCTGAGAAAAAACTGTGAGATTTGTGAACCCCTTTGTTCAAGCCGGTTTGACTACGATCTTTCGCACTTCTTGCTGGGACTCTTTGCTTTTTGGCAAAGTTACGGTAATGACTCCATTTCTGCACAATGCTGCAACTTTGTCTTTGTCGACTTCACAAGGTAGCGGAATGGCTCGCTGGAACGCACCATAACAGCGTTCCATGCGGTAGTGTCCCTTGACCTCCTCCTCCTTGTCTTCTTTCTTTTCACCGCGCAAAATCAGTGTGCCATCGGAAAGCGACACATCAATGTCCTTTTCTGTCAATCCAGGTAGTTCTGCGGTAATGGTTACAGTCTTGTCCGTCTCGGTAACGTCAACGCTCGGTGTGAAGCGACTAATGTTGGGTTCGGCCCATTCGGGCACTGGTTCGTAGCTACCTTCGAAAAAGTCTTTAACGAGGCGCTTCATCTCATGCTTGAACGAATTTAGTCCCGGAAACTCGTCATCAAGTGCTGGCGAAAAGGTTCTTATCGGTAACAAGCTTGGTTTCATATTCTCCTCCTCGGACGGTCATTAGCCCGGCGTGAATGTTCGTTTCTGATCAAACTTGCAATGTTCAACCTGCTTTTACTACCACTTTGTATTCGTTTTTCAGAGCTGCTTCTGTTTTGGGCAACGTGACCGTCAAAACACCATTTTTGAAAATAGCGTCAGCATGGTCTTTGTCTATTTCGCACGGAAGTGGAAGGACTCTGCGAAAGAAACCGTATTTTCGTTCCATCTGATAATAGCCTTTGTTTTTTTCTTCTTTCTCGCACTTCTTTTCGCCAGCGATGCATATGTAGTGCGGCGTGGCTGTTATCTGCAAATCGCTCATTTCTACTCCCGGCACTTCTGCCGTAATTATGACTTGCTTATCGGTCTCTTTCACATCTACCTTCGCCTGACACTGACAAACGACATCGACCGAGTCATGCCGTTTTTGCGAAAGAGCTTCGCCAATATCATCGAATATTCTATTCAAATCATTTCGCAAGCGATGCACGAGCGGATATGGACGATGAGGATGAATAGATTTCCCCTCGGAATGAGTGTTTTCTTTTGAGACTACTGCATTTTTCATTTACGTTTCACCTCTAGCTTGTCTACATGGTTACCGCGATCACTTCAGGCGCCGCAGTTTGAATTCATACACGTTAAATTCATAACTACAGTCGGACGATAGTGCCTCACGTAGTATGGCCATTTTGACTGGTAGCTTCTGCCTAGACATCGTCCACCCGATTGAGAGCGTTGGCAGCTTAGATCATATGCAATGGTTTGACGGAACTACTCTGACTTAAGCACTCGATCTTCATCCTTTGGGATGATTATCATTTGGTTGGTGGCTCTTACTTGATCATTCCGATGAGACTGACACCTATCTCTACTGCAATCAGGATGATTACCACGATTTCCAGAAAATCGCTTCGAGCATGCTGGGCCTGATCCGTCGCAAATCGATAGATTTCACCTAAGGCGCTGAGTTTGTATTCTATTTGCTGCTGCCAGTCGCTAAGACCAAGACGTGCCGCTATGCCGCGATAGAGTCTGGCGTAAAAGGCATCTCCTGTGATCTTTAGAGCGTTGCAACTGCGATCAGTAAGTTCCCGTATGTCGACAACCATGGTTCGCAACTGATCGGTTCTGTTGGCGGCGACCGCACGCTCAGAAAGCCAGTGCGGCTTGGCTCGTGCCAATTTCCACGTGTAGACCTCGCTGAGGGCATCATTCAACCTGCGGTCATATGTTCTGAGTTCAACTAACTGGGCGTTGGCGAATTCCAAAATATTCTCTATGACCTCTGCCCCGTCATTGGTATCAAAAATGAATGCGGCATCCCACTGAATAATGGACAGGTCACTTTCAAAATAGCTAAATCGAAGGCGCAGTGCTTCATCTTCTTCAGAAGTGGTTAGTGTCTTGGTTTCACCCAGCACTAAGATGCTGAGGGCTTGTTTGTACTCACGCAAAAGCTCGCTGGCGCCAATTTGCCGATCAAAGGCGTTGACCTCCACTATGTAGTAATCTTCCATTACAGGGTCGTGCTCTTTTTTGAGGGCGCCGCTCACCGCAGCTAACGACTGATTTAAGACCTCTTTCGCTTGCCTGAAAAGCATGTCTGATTGACGTAGTTCATGCAAACTCTCGATGATCTTCTGGAATTCACCCGTAATCGGTAAAGATAGCCTGACTGAAACCGCTCCATAATCATAGAACTTTATTCTGACCGCCGCATTCTCACCCTCGATACGAAGATCGGGCAGTCTTGCCATAAGTGGCGCAACTTCGAGTTGTACGAAGGTGGCCGCTGGTGCAGCATGTGGTACGAGTACCGACTTTGTCCAGTCACTACGAAGGTCCTTGAGTATTGCAAGATCGATGGAGTCCGCCACGTCAAAAATGAAGTAGGCATGAAACACTCCCTGAACAACATTGAGAGGCGGGAGTTTGTCTAGGGGCTGCTTATCTGCTCGTTTTTCGTCCTGGGTAAAGGCCATATGAATCCCCTCCTCGTGATTTCATTGTGGCTGCTTGCTCCAGCATTTCCATCTACGTAACGGTTGATTCTCGATATATTGCGGAACCATTCCTTTGGAGGATTTGCCGTTGTTTGGTCCTGAGTAATCGGTGAATAGGTGCTGGGTCGAGCAGCTCATGTAACAGAATGACCGTTATATGACGAAGCTCTGTCATTCGAAACTGAGCGCAGCCGTTTGAGAATGCAGTTCGACTCCAATATAGGTGCTTCGACGGAGCTGCGGTGTTCGATCAGTGCGAACAGATGTCCAATAGTCTCGGACGACCACAACACATTTTAGTGGCCTGCGACGGACTGAAGAGTTTGCTGTTTTGCCTGAAGCTGAACTGGCTGAGGTATAGAATGCAGCAGTTTGCCCTGCACTTGCGAAGATGCTTCGGTATGCGCTGCCTGCACACCGACCGCGCCAGAACTGGACTGTGCGTGCACAGTTCCATAGGTTTGAATATTCGGAGCCCGCACGGTGCCGTATGTCTGGACGCTTGACCTGACAGGCATTCCCGCAGCTGCTTCCGTTTGAGCCGCCTCTTGCCGCGAACTCTCCCAAGCATCACGAGTTGAATGGATAGTAGACCAATCGATGATATTTCCAACGCCATTAACAACTATTGGCTGGCTACAATTGACGATTGTGATGTTTTTGATTATGTTTCCGGTGCCCGTCACTAAGATCCCGACTCCACCAGCACCATCAATTATGCCACCGTTAATGATGCAGCCGGTTCCATCAAGAGTAATTCCATTCCCGCTCGGGCGGACGATCTGCGGAAGGCTAACTATCGCACCGATCGCCTTGACCGTTAGTCCATCACCCACCGCATTTTCAATGCTGTAATTGCTGCAACTGCCTGAAGTTATGACGGCACCTCGGCAATTTCTAAGTCCAGCACTCGTCGTCGGAAGTTGTGGTCTGAAATCAGCCGGTCGTGTCCCCCAAATGTTGTTGCTTCTGTCGATCGTTGCACCTTGTGCAAAAGCCGCAGGAGCCGCTAGCAACGCCGCACCTAGCAACAGGACCAAATTGTATAAATTCAGATATTTCATAAGAAGCAGAGTCCTTTGTCTCGGCAGCAAAAAAACAGGCGTTCCGATTCCAGGCCAAGGATATGTAGCCTCATCCAATTGCACGGACCCCCGTGCATCCGTAAGCACAATTGACTTCCAAGCGAGACTCAAACTCGACTTAATGAAACTGACGGTCGTTAAGGAAAAATGATTCCATAGACATCAATAATTTTGTCGTCACCCTGCACACATATCGGCTCCACCAGGCACTACACCGGCTCCATCTGCGATTCAGAAACTTTGATGACAATCTTTCCGATGTGCTTTCTCTGCTCCAGCAGTTCAAAAGCCTTTTTTGCCTCCGAAAACTGATGGACACTGTCAATCACTGGCTTTAATCCGGTCTGATCAATCGCCCGTACAACAGATTCGAGGTTATCTCGGTCACCGACGGCGATTGATCGAAGTGATGCTTTTGTTCCTTTCAATGCGAAATAGTCGATGCCTGGATTTTGTTCGCTCAAAAAGCCGATGAGCACTATCTCTCCCCCTATCGCAACGGATTTTAGCGATTGATTTATTGTGGACGGACCGCCAACTTCCACCACTCTGTCGACGCCGCGTTGACCGGTGTCTTTTCTGACTTCCTCTGCCCAATCCGGGATCTCTTTGTAGTTTATAGTGGCGGTGGCGCCCTTTGCCTTCAACCAATCCGATTTCTGCGCGCTCGACGTTGTTGATATAACGCGCGCACCCAATTGTTTAGCTAATTGGAGCGCGAAAATAGAGACTCCGCCCGTGCCCATTGTAAGAACTGTTTGTCCGCTGCGGATGGGCGCCGGACCCATAAGCGCATTCCAGGCTGTTGCCGCCGCACACGGAATCGTGGAGCTCATAGGACAGAGAATCCGGCAAACGCACAACTGCTTCTTGTGAAACTACCTTATATTGGCAAAGCCATCCATCGCTACCAGAGCCGTAAACGTCCTTGTCGACAGTTTCGGGCATCCTTCCGCCAAACCAACGCGGGTGAAACGTGCTAATAACTCTCTCTCCTGGCTTTAAGTCCTGAACACCTTGACCAACCGATACGATTTCGGCCGCCGCATCGCTGGTGGGCACAAGACCAACCTGCGCCGCAGAGACATATTTACCTGTCACGATCGCAATGTCTCTGTAGTTGAGCGAAACCGCATGAACTTTTAGAAGTATCTCTCCGCGTTGAGGCTCAGGTTGTTGCTCGTCATGGAGTGTTAGACCGTCCAGAGAGCCAAATTTGTCAAAACGGTACACGCGCATTGCTCACTCCTTGATCACAAAGTTGGCACGTTTACAACGTAATGTGCAACCTCCCTTTAGTTCCATGACGCCATCAAATATTCAAAAACCTTTAAAATGCGTCGGCATAGCTGAAAGCGAACAATGTCCTGCATTGTTAGAGAGGCAGCGCGCTGCGCCGAAACAATTTGTTTGACTCTCTCGGTTTCCTTCTCTTGGTTCCAACAGTTTCGGTTCTGCTTCTTTTCAATTTTGCCTCTTTCTCAGCCCACGGCGCCGAAGAGCCTGGCGGTGCTTTGAGGAGCTTCGGGGCCGAAGAACTGCGCTAGGTTTTGGGCACTTGTTTGTGCGGCCATCATAAAAAATCTATTGCGTCCGTGTTAATCTTAACTCGGTTGAACTTGACGCCCCGTCCATGGAGTCGAAAGTGAAAGAGTTTTTCCGACAAAATCCACGTATTGCAGGACTGCTGCTTTTAATCTTCTCGGGCGCGTTTTCAAAGTTCACTATTTTCGATGTGATTGAAGCCGCAAACCATCATGCTACCACCGGTGTATCGCTTTCCTTGAAAGGAGTTGGCGTTACTATCATAGCTGCAATCATCGGGCTTCTTATGTTGATATTTGGACCTTTTAGCAATGCCTTGCTTAGACCGCCGCCCGGAACAAAAAAGCTCACGCCACTCAATTGGGCTGTAGTGCTATTCATGATTACGTGCAGTTTCGGATTCTACTTCGGGTTCCAACACTACATCGAATCGTTCGGTTACTCGTTCGACCAGTGAATCCCGAAATCTATTCTCGCTTAAATTTGGCTGCAGCTCAGAAAACTAGGACCTGGCGATCATGTGTTATGCGGCTTTGTTGAGAAGCAAACAACAAAGTCCGAAAGATCCCCGAAGACACACACAAGCCAGATTTGATTGGCGTTTTTTGCATAAATCTAATTAAAAACTTTGTCGAAGGAATCCGATGAAGTTGAATTGGGGAGTAGATGATATGAATAACGATCCAGATTTCATGAACTATAGAGGTTCTGATGGTGAGGAACGTCGTAAGCTTTGCGTCCGATGTGATTGCACATTCCCACATGTCGCGTGTGCCAGCAGCTGCTTGATAAACTCCCTCAGTTTGTTCTGATCTTCAACCGACAGAAGTTCCTCATTGGGAAGGAAGCAGGTTCCAGTAAACTTTAGTCGCGTTTCCGTCACATCTTTTTCTAACTCGACAGCGCTCCACGTCGCGCGGCACTTGCCCCCAGAGTCAAGCGTTTGAAGCCACTGCGGAGCCGCTTCTTTGTCGATTGCGACACACAGCGTGCGGACGGCGCCATCCACTTGATTCTTCGTACAAAAGTCGAGAAGAATCATATCTTTTGCTAGTCGACAGGTTATATGATCGTTCAAAATCACGCGATTGTCCGCCGGTCAGTTAACCCTTTGCTTGTCGATAAAAAAGCTGGTCTGCTACGACTTGCAGTACCAGTGTACGTAAGTGGTCTCTTTTTCCGGCGATGGTTTTATATCCAGAGTTCCACCGAAAGTACTGTTTAGTTCCTTACCAATCCTAGCTGCAAGCCAAGCGCTGGTTGTTCTGATCTCCGTTTTCCCGTCGCGTTTTACGATATCGATAATTCTGTGTTCCGGATTATCCTTCCAGGAATCAGTCTCTACATGCTTTGTCAACGCAAGCATTTCCTTCCGCAAATCTCCGGTTTGCGATGCTCCTTCCACGATGAGAGTACCGTTGCAAATGAGATTTTTGATGTCATAGCAGCCAGGGCAGAGCGTCTCTTCGCTTGGCGTCTCATGAGACGCCTTGAGCGATGTGTCTGTGGTATACCAGTGCTTGGCATGATACTCTGCGCCACATTGCTTGCAATGCAAATAGCCTGCTTGCGCTCTCTCTTCTCTTTTTGTTGAAGAGCCAACCCGCTCTCTTGCCGTAACTTGTCCAAGTCCTGCAGATACGTTTGATCGTCTTTTGCTCATGATAGTCTCTCCTTCGTGGCTGCAACTATTGTGCGACTAACCGAAAGTCGATACTTCAGCCGCAGGACTGATTCGAAACGTGTAGTCAAATTGCTGGCATCAGAGAGTCTTCTTTTTAGGTGAATCCTTCTTTCGGCTGATGCTCTATATACGCATGACTGATGACGGTCATTGCTCGCGATTGCTATTGTGGAGGCAACGGTGACTCCCCAGCAACGACGATCGCAAATGAACAAACCGACAGCTCTCGTTCATTCAAATGTAGTTTTCAAAGCCATGCATAGGATTTAAATGTGCAATCGACCGCAAAAGGGCCGCTATTTAGAAAGTCATTCAGGATGCCTCTTTCATAACGACCTGACTCGATACACTCTCTCCAAAACAGAAAAACTTGCATACCATGCTAAACGCAAACGGATTGAATAGCACAGAAACAAGCATAGGGACGATTGCCGAGGTGCATGGACCGGTGGTAGAGATTTCGTGCACTGTTTTACCCCCGATTCATCAAGCTGTTCATACGATCTTGGATTCCGAACCAGTCGTCTTTGAAGTGTATCAACACCTGGATAAACACACCGCACGTGCTATTGCGCTTCACAAGACATCAGGTTTGAGACGCGGAATGGATGTGTTTGATATGGGTGGACCGCTTGGTGTTCCTGTTTCCGCTGAGTGTTTGGGTCGGTTGCTAGACGTGTTTGGGCGACCATTAGACAATGGTCCTGCTCTTTCAACCGAGAGGATCGAGCCAGTAATCTCAACGGGCCCTGCGTTAGTTGAAACAGTCAACTGTACTGAGCTGCTCGAAACCGGCATAAAAGTTATCGACTTGCTTTGTCCTTTTGTCAGGGGCGGGAAAAGTGGGCTTTTGGGCGGCGCCGGAGTCGGTAAGACCATGCTGATTATGGAGTTTATGCATTCTATAGTTGCGCTGCACAAGGGTATCTGTGTCTTTGCTGGCGTGGGTGAGCGCATCCGCGAGGGGCACGAGCTTTGGCAAGAGCTCATGCGCAGTGATGTTATGCAAAACAGCGTTCTGGTTTTCGGTCAGATGGATGAATCGCCGGGTGTTCGTTTTCGCGTCGGTTTTTCGGCTCTCACCTATGCTGAATACCTTCGCAGCACTTTCCATCGCGAAGTGCTGTTCGTTATGGATAACGTGTTCAGGTTTGTTCAAGCCGGAAGTGAAGTTTCAGGTATGTTGGGGCGAATGCCGGCAACAGTTGGATACCAACCCACACTCATGTCTGAGATTGCTGAACTTGAGGAGCGCATCGTCTCCACCCATGGTGGCAACGTTACATCAGTGCAGGCCGTATACGTGCCGGCCGATGACATGAGTGATCCTGCCGTCACTGCTATCCTTGCACACCTGGATGCGGTCGTGGTGCTCTCCCGCGCGCAGGCCGCCAATGGCATCTATCCTGCTGTAGACCCTCTTGCTTCGAGCAGCCGGGTACTGGACAGGCAGATTGTCGGCGACAAACATTATCAAATCGCTGAAGGCGTTCGCCAGCACTTAGCCCGATACAAGGAGCTAGAAGATGTGATCACGATGTTGGGCATTGAGGAGTTATCCGAAACAGATCGCGTCATCGTGCAGCGAGCTCGTAAGTTGCAGCGATACCTGACTCAACCCTTTCATTTAGCTGCTGACCACACGGGCATTGCCGGCGCATCAGTTCGTCTTGCGGATTGTTTGACTGAGTGTGACGAATTTCTGACTGGCAAGTTTGATGACGTTCCGGACGCTGAGTGTTACATGCAGGGTTCTATGAGGTCCCGTAAGAAATGAAGGAATTTGTCATGCACTTGCAAAGTCCGGAGTGCTACAAACGTGTCGACGGCATGACTAGTTTCGTCGCCAGTGATGAGAGCGGAAGTTTTGGCATCCTGCCAGGACATGAACGTATGATGACAGTTTTGACTGCCGGTATTGCAAGAATCTTCCTGCTTAAATCCGGAGCGGAGTATCTGGGTCTTCCAGAGTGCTTTCTCTATTTCGTTGACAATGAACTCTTCATCAGCACTAGCATGTTCCTCCGAGACAAGGATTATGCAAATCTGACCCGAGCACTAAAGAAGAAGATCGATGAGGAAGCCCAACTTCGGCTGGAAATGAAAGAGACTATCCGACGCGTGGAAGCCGCGTTATTGAAAGAGATGCTTCGCTCATCCACCGAGAGGCCATTATGAAGCCGGGTGAAGACAAGCTTATGAATGGTTTAGAGATACAGTCCAAAAGACGTAAGAGCTTTGAACAGCGGCCGTCGTTCTGGTCACAAACAATTTTCACAGGAACGATTGGAGTAATCTTCATTCTGCCAGTCGTGCTGGGGGCCTACCTGGGACGCTGGATTGATACCAAGGCACACGGATATTGTATATCCTGGAGCATCAACTTGATTCTACTTGGAGTAATCATTGGCGGTATCAACGTGTACCTCTTCATAAAGGAGAAGGTATGAGTACGGGGCTCAACATGACGTTTGATTATGGAGCCATCCATCTGCTCATCTCGCAGACGGTTTGGACCACTTGGTTGATTATGGCTTTACTAGCAGGTGCATTTTGTCTTTTGACACGACATTTACAGCTCGAACCTAATAAACGACAAACAGCGCTCGAGAGCATTGTTGTCGCAATGTTCGAAGCAGTTCAAGCGGTCATCCCGGAGCACGCGGAGATTGTCTTTCCATTCGTCTCAACCTTATGGCTCTTCATCGTTGTAGCCAATCTAATCGGGATCGTGCCAGGGATGAAGTCGCCGACTGCAGACCTTTCTACAACCACAGCTCTTGCGATCGTTGTCTTCTTCTGTGTTCATTTATTTGGAATTCGTAGCGAAGGGCTTAAGAGCTACCTAAAACACTATCTCTCTCCGACTCCGATTATGCTGCCATTCCACATTATTAGTGAGATATCCCGCACCCTGGCTCTTGCGGTCAGACTCTTTGGCAACATGATGAGTCTTGAGATGGCGACCATGATGATTTTAATCGTCGCCGGTTTTTTAGTACCTGTGCCAATTTTGATGCTTCATATCGTCGAAGCGCTAGTACAGGCATACATTTTTGGCATGTTAGCCCTCGTCTACATTGCGAGCGGAATTGAGGCACAGCATCGTCGATCGAAGGAGGTTCGCAATGGAGCATAGTACACACTTATTTGTTTTTGCTTTGACGTCTACGATAGTGGCCGCGCTTGGTATTGCTTGCGGGGTTTTCTTTCCGGCCTTAGCCATGGGGCGTTCGATCAGCCAGGCGCTGGACTCGCTCGCGAGGCAACCGGAAGCTGAGCAAGCTATTACAAGAACGTTGTTCATAGGATTGGCCATGATTGAATCCTTGGCCATCTACGTACTTGTGGTGGTCCTGATTATTCTGTTTAGAAATCCTCTCCTTGAATACGTTTTAAAGTAAATGAATTATGGACTTCAATCTGACTACATTCGTCTTGGAACTCATAAACTTCGGTGTTCTGGTTTGGTTATTGCAGCGACTACTGTACAAGCCCGTACTAAGGGTGATTGCGAGGCGGCAGCAGCAAATCCAGTCGCAGATTAACGAGGCTCATTCGAAGCAAAGCGAAGCATCTCAACTGTTGCAGCAGTATCAACAACGTATTGACGACTGGGAACAAGAAAAAACGCAACTCAAAGTCTCTCTGCAAGCAGAACTTCGCATAGAGCGTGAAACCCAACTTTGTAGAATGCAGAAGGAGATAGAGGACGAGCGGCAGCGGTTCTTAGCCGATGCCAGTCGGCGCCACGAAGAAGATCGACAAAAATGTGAACAGAAGGCACTGGGACTCGCTGCAGATTTTCTTGCGAAAACATTTGCAGATCTTACTTCGGCTGAATTAGAGAAAAAGATTCATGCCATCTTCATCCACGATTTGAATCAACTGATTGAAAAAGATGAATACAGTTCGAATGGCAAATCGCTCACAAACATCGATGTCATCAGTGCTTTTCCGATCTTACCAGAGGACCGTGCCGCAATCGAAAATCAATTAAACAGATACGTTCGATCGAATGCTAATTACAGCTATACGTGTGACACTAAACTTCTTGCTGGCATCAAAGTCATTATTGGCGGTACTCTCTTACAGATTAACCTGCAGGATGCAGCTACTTTTTTCCGGAGACTGGAGGACAATGATGGACGGAAGTAGCGCTAGTCCTTCACTTTTTGCTTCACAAGCGGATCGAATCCAATCGTTCAAATTCGGTCTTACGGTGCAGGAGCAAGGCATAGTTCTCTCCATAGGCGACGGTGTCGCCTGGATCGATGGGTTGCCTTCCGCGGAAATGGATGAGATTTTGGCATTTGCCGACGGTTCTAAAGGGCTCGTGTTCTATCTGGGACGCGAGACTATTGGGGCTATATTGCTAAGCCAGACAGACGCTCTCACTGCGGGCACCTTGGTGCATCGGACCTTTAGCCGGATTAGAGTGCCGGTGGGGGAAGAACTTCTGGGGCGGGTAATTGATCCTTTGGGGAATCCGTTAGACGGTGCCCCGACACCAGAGTGCAATAAAACCCGCTTCGTTGATACATTGTCGCCACCCATAGTTATGCGCAAATCTGTTAATGAACCTTTCTATACGGGCACCAAAATCATTGACACGATGATTCCTATCGGCAAGGGGCAGCGACAGCTGATCATTGGTGATAACGGTTTGGGGAAAACCTCCTTATGCGTCGATGCTGTCATCAATCAGCGTGAGAAGAATCTACGCAGCGTTTACGTATTGATCGGCCAAAAGCGATCGACTGTGGCTAGTGTCCTTGATACTCTTAGACGGTACGGCGCGTTGAAGAATACAACGCTTGTGGTGGCTGAGGCGAGTGCTTTGCCTGGTCTGCAGTATTTGGCACCATTTTCTGGCTGCACCATAGCGGAAAATTGGATGTGGCAAGGATTAGACACTCTCGTTGTCTATGATGACCTAACCACTCATGCACGGATGTACCGCCAACTCTCCTTACTTCTCAGGCGGCCACCCGGTCGGGAGGCCTATCCCGGTGATGTATTTTACTTGCACTCAAGGCTGTTGGAACGCTCGACCGCACTCGCGACTAAATATGGTGGTGGCACAATGACGGCTCTTCCGATTATTGAGACCGAGCAAGGGGAGATCTCCAGCTATATACCAACGAACCTGATCTCAATTACAGACGGACAGATTTATTTTGACCGAAAACTATACGTGTCCGGGTTTCTTCCAGCAATAGACATCACACGGTCTGTGTCTCGCATTGGCGGAAAAGCGCAACATCCACGTGTTAAAGAAGAAGTCGGCCGGATGACGTTAGATTACCTGCAATACTTGGAGCTCGAAACATTTACTCGATTCAGCACTAAGCTAGAGTCTTCTGCTCAGGCGATTATCGATAAAGGAAGGCGATTGAAAGAGTTGCTCAAACAAGAGCGGCTCCTGCCGCTTTCAATCGAAGCGCAAATGGCTTGGCTGATCTCTTTGAATGATGGGTTGCTGGACAATATAGATCTGCCTGTTGCCAGGTCTTTTTGGGACGATTGCGAGAAGACAGTTTCAAGCAACAAATTAGTTTTAGATACGGAAAGAAGGGCTTGGTCTTCTTTGCTGTCCAAGCAATTGGGCGGAGCGAATGAGATGAGCCATACAAATGAGTCACACAAATGAGTCATACAAAGGAACTGAAGCAGCGATTTGAAAACATACACGATTTGCGTGGCATTATAAGTGCTATGAAATCGTTGGCCTTTATGGAGACTAAGAAACTCCATCGATATCTTGCTGACCAAGGCAGAGGTGCTTCCTCAATAGAGGCGGCAGCTGAGGATTTCTTGACTTTTTATCCCTTGCCATTTGACAGCGCAGATTCTTCCAAATCGCTCCTGGTCGTGATTGGTGCCGAGCGTGGATTTTGCGGTAATTTCAACGAGGAACTAATCGCTGTCGCACATCGTATATGTTCTACGCACCATCCTAGTCAGTCCGGGCAGCCGGCAATAATTGCGGTCGGAGAACGCTTGTCGGCAAAGCTTCAACATGCCCTCCCCATTCTTCAAACCATTCATGGTGCCACCTTTGCTGAAGAGGTGCCGGGAGTACTGGCGCAACTTGCTCGAACGGTGAATACCGAAGTAGAAAGCGGTCGGTATAGACTCGCTAATTTGAAGATCCTGGCGCATCAATACGGTGTCACTGGCGTCTCAACCGTACAACCTTTGCCCAGCACAGCAAAGCATGCACGAACATTCGGTACACCGCCGCATTTAACGCTAGCTCCTCCTAGATTGTTTTCGCTAATTTTGGAGCAATATTTGCGGTTCACCTTGTATCACATCTTCTACAGCTCTTTGATGTCAGAAAATGCAATGCGAACCACCCATCTGGATTCAGCTCTTCAACGTCTTGACAGTGGTTACGGGCAGCTCAAACTTGAATATCACCGAGCAAGGCAAGAAGAGATCACTGAAGAGATCGAGGTGCTGCTGATGAACGCAACGGCGATGAACCCGCGTGCTTCAAAAGAAAACCTTCTTTAGAATGTTGCTTGTTCGGCCTTGCGACTGCCGGCTAGGCCGACGCATGGCTCGGGCGACCGGCCTTGATTCTTACTCTGAACAAATCGCAAAGGTGAAGTTTGACCGCAGGAAATAGGTTGTAATGCGAATCGGATTTACTTGGTTGCATCATCATCTGTGTAAGAGCTGTCTCCTGGAACCAAGTGTCCTTGCTATGGTCGCTGGAGCCAATCTTCCGCTTGAGAGTTCTGATTAACTCAAGCATTGACTGTGCTTCCGCGGACAAATTTTGGCTTGCATAATGATCGGATAACTCATTTATGATCCAGATAAGCCGCTGGTCAAGGTACGCACTCTGCTCGGCATCATAGATGGCACCATCAAGCAGCATCCTCACTCGCTCATATTGATGTTTTCTGCAAGCATCGAAAAGGATGTTCAAGTAAGCGTTCAGCAATCTGAGCCTTTCTGAGTTATTCATGTGTATTTTCCTAGAGCTATATAGAAACGTATCGGCTGTTGCCTGACGATTGAATCATGGCTCCTTGTCATCGATTTGCAGATGATCCCTGCGCATGATTTTGGGCTGCAGTTTTTATTCAGTCAAGAGGATGAGCTGTTTACTGCTCGTGTCTGGAATTTCCCACATCCATCGGCCTCAGGGACGAGGCACCGAAAAGGTTATATTGCTACCCTAAAAAATGGGTCGATTGTGGATTTCAGTGGAATTTGCAGGTTCCGATTTTTATCGCTGCTGATGGCATCGACCCTTCTCAAACAGGAGTTTTAAAATGATTACGCTTGAAACTCTCCGGTTACTTGAAAATATCTTATTCAGAAGTGTTCTTATAGCTTTGCTTTTTGCAATTTTCCTCGCTGCTGCTGCGTTCGGAGGGTGGGATTCGTGGATTGGTGTTGCCACAAAATGGTGTCACACCGACGAAGCGCATATTAGCTCTGCGATGCTCACGCTCTTTACAGAAATAAGATTTCTGGTCGTATTTTTGCTGCTGACACCTGCCCTTGCAATCCATTGGACAGTCAAACGCGAAAACTCAAAAGGCTCTGCCACCAATCAAAAACATGAAAAACCATCGCTTGGCGGTGGCCAGATTGCTACCCAATCGTAGATGATGCTGGAAAGAACTGGGGCTGTTCGGAAATAAGCAGACGGCGTTTTAATTAACCGATCAATGTGATCGATTCGCTGAGGAGGAACGATGCCATATTCGTCGATTTTTGAGCTGCCGGAATCGGTTCGGCATAGTTTGCCCGAACACGCACAAGAGATCTTCATGATGGCATTTAATAGTGCATACGAAGAACAACGGTTCGACGAGGTGCGCGCGTTTAAAATTGCGTGGGCTGCGGTCAAGAAGCGCTACGAGAAGAGCGAAGGCAAGTGGGTTCCGAAAGCAGCCCCAGTCATAAGCGGTGTCTTAAGCGGATCGACGGTTGATTGAAGTTTTGTGCAAGTTCGTTCAAAGGGCCTGAGGCTGTGTCCGCCGATTCTGCTTTAGCCTCGAGGACGAGATGCAGATCGGTCGGCGGACTGATGCATGTATGGTGGTTATCAAAGATACTGGCGTTACCAATCCAATAAGGAGTAATTTCAAATGAACCTCGAACTTTCACTTAGCGACACAGAGCACAAAATCTTGTTGCAACTCTTGGAACGTGAGCGAGCCGAGCTACCCGTCGAGATTCATCACTGTGATGTACCGGAGGCAAAAGACTATCTCAGACTTCGTCTAAGCGAGATTGATCGTCTCATCGAAAAAGCAAAAAAGCTGGCCCCGGTTCAAGTGTAGAGGGAAAACTTGCATACAAGTTTAATGGAGAAGAGATGAATATTTTAGTCGCGGTAGATGATTCGGAATTTGCTGACCACGTCGCAGATTTCGTTTGTGCGCATTCGTGGCCTGCCGGTTCACACTTTACGGTCTTAACCGTGCTTCCTTCGTTATTGCCTGTTGCTGCAGCGTTACCGCCGCCGATCCTCAAAGATCTCGAGCGGGATTACTATATCGCTGCCGGGGAGTTACTCAAGCGAATAGCAACCAGCATCAAAGCAACTGGGTGTTCGGTGTCTGAAAAGACACTTGCTGGTGATCCAAAGCATCAAATATTATCAGTGGCAAAAGGCATTAAGGCTGACACGATTGTAATGGGTTCGCATGGGCGGTCGGGATTCGAGAGAATGATGCTAGGTAGTGTATCGCTAGCAGTAGCCTCTCATGCGCACTGTTCAGTAATGATAGTTCGCCCTCCAGTTCTCGCGAACAAAAACACTGATGGTGCGAAAAACGTTCACAGGGAACTGGTTTCGTAGTCACTCTTTGCCAAGCGCTAGCGTCAGATAGGGTTACCTCGAAGTGCACCGGTTTAGGAACGCCGAGTCCCGGAGATGTCTGCAACATCTGACGATCCACTGCGAGAGTCTGTTCTGATTTTTGTGAGATCTGGTAGAAGCAATAAAGCGACTAGACCGACGAATCCACCTAAAGAGAGCCAGAAACCTAGCCACAGGCTGTATCCTTTGCTGCCACAGTAACGAAGAAAACCAACCAAATAGAGGGCAACCGTGCCGACACCGACTAGCATTAGAGCGAGGGCTGGGAGCCCAGATAGAGCCATCAACCATTCGTGCGTCGGGCGCGTAGCAGCGACAAAAATTGGACCACCACTGGCAAGAAACATCAAAGATGCTGCTGCCACCATTTGTAGTGCCCCTGGACGCAATATTCCTTGCTTTCTCATTGCTTTAGGTCCTGTAAATTCTGTTTTGTGTGTAGGAAGCGGTGTGATTTAAAACGGTTCCAATTGACATGATAGTTAGTGACTTTGGTATCTGGCATCGTCCGGTTTGCGTATTTCCGTCTCAGTATCTCGCCGGAGCAACTGGCAGACGATACTATCGCTGATTTTCCGACGCCTTACCGTCTAAAACCAGCAGAAGGAAAAAAGTGCTTCCTGCACCGACCTTGCTATCGCACCATAATTTTCCATTATGTGTTTCGACAATTTTTCTGGATAGATACAAGCCCAATCCCGTGCTGGCATAATTCCTGCCGCTTGATGAGGCCTGCCAAAAGCGCTGAAATAGCTGAGGCTTTTCGCTGTCAGGGATCCCCTTGCCATTATCGCGAACTTTTATCATGATCTGATGCTCAGTTGCGTCTAAACTGACGTCTATTAGTCCCCCACGCGGGGTAAATTTGAGTGCATTGTCGACGAGGTTTTGAATGACGCGTCGAATCTCTTCTATATCACACCGCACTAATACGGCATAATCTGGCAGGTTGGAAGTAGTCGTTATGCCTTGCTCTTGTTCAAGCGGCTTCATTACTTTTAGGAGATCTCGCACCATCTGAACGACATCGCTCGTGGCAAGGTTAAGCTGTTTATGACCGCTGTCATATCTATAGGCATCTAGAATATTGCAGACAAGCCGATACATCGATTCATTGCTATCGAAGAGTGTCTCGAGTATATCGCGCTGTGTCTCGGAAATCTTTCCAAAGTCACCGTCAAGCAAAAGTCTAATCGCACGATTTGCCGCGCGTATTGGTGTTTTTAGGTCGTGTGTGAGTGTTGTGGCATAGTCCTCTCTCTGGTACATCAATTGATCGAGGGTACGCTCCTGAGTTTTTCGTTCGCTGGCGTCTCGCATCACTGCCATGGAGATTACTCCGGCACTGCCGTTAATTGGTGCAAGCGATATCTCCACAGGAAATTCTGTACCATTTTTATGGCGTCCAACGAGGTCCAGCCTGGAAACAACTCCGGATTCTGTCGATTTATGTTGAAACTGTTCGTAAAATTGTGCAAAAGAGTTTTGCAAACTCGGAGCAATCAGCATTTTAAGGTTGCCACCGAGCAACTCCTCTTTTTGATATCCGAAGACCTTCTGGCTAGTGTGGTTAACGCGCACTATGGCGCCGACGCGATCGATTAGAACGATAGCATCTGGGGCGCAATCGAACAAATTCTCGGTCAACTCTTTACTTTCATATAGGCAGCCGGCCGCACTGTCATCGCTCATGCCCATGACTCCCTCCTGCCGCGTTTGCTGCACAGAAGTCCTGACCTGATTCCTTGACTCCAATCCTTATAGTATAGATTAGCCGCATCCGTTACTAAAGAGGCTGCCTCATTTTTTAGACATTTGGCAGTACTGGAGATGCTTTGCGCATGAAGTTTAATTTTACGATATCGGACTATTCGGAATTTTCTAATTTGAATGTTCACCTTGGTTAGTTAACTCGAAAGGGTGATCTGTCTCGAATCCATTATCTGACGAAGCTGCATGGCACTAGATCGATGAGCAAAGCCTGGGCATTTTGAAACTGACACGTGGCGTAATCTCCATAGTGGACCGCGACGGCTCGGAGCGTGCGAGCTGTAGTTGCACCCACGGAATCGACCAGTTTTATTTTGCCGCTATGGGCTTTTCCAACGGGCGCCTGAAATAAGTGCTGAGGAACTTGCGGAAAATAGATACGGATGGTTTCCCGTTGTGTCGCTTCGAGGAATTGCTTAGAGCCGCAGCTACCGGTTGTCCGCATGTTGAACACACGCGTTTTCTTGGGTCAATGCGGAACCGGCAGAACGAGCAGAAGATAAAGTTCATTTTCGATCTCCTGGAAGTGGAGCGCATACCAGAGCAAGGCGTTGTTAATGTGTAAAGGAGATACCGGGTTTTTGGCTAGCGTCTTTCACGCAGCTTCAATGCTTTTTTCGTCGTTCTCAAACCCGACGTCATGCGTCGTTGAAAAATTCATCCATTTACGAATTCTTCCGGCTCTGCTCTTCAGTGCTAGGGCCTCGCTATATTTTTCTTGAGCGCAGCAGACAGCGCTTATCCGCTCAAGCATCAGACTGTAAATTGATTCGACTCAATAATTTTATAAAGAACAGCTCAGATAGACCTCATTCAGACGGCTCACTGACGATCGACCGCGAGGATGAATTTGCGAACTCGTTGCTGCAAACGATAAGCCGTAGGCCCGACGAATAATCTCCCCTCTCCAGGAGAGTTTACCGGAAGACGATGACGAGCATGTTCACGAATAGGCATGTGTGGTCTCGACTCTAGCCGGTTGTGCGGTCAAAGGTAGATTGATTTCCAATCTGCTTTGTCAAGTCGCACGCACTGTGCCCGCATCCGCAACGAGCACTTTCAGCTGACGATTCTACCTGTGCGCAGAATTCATTACAGTATTGGTGTTGGTCTGAAACTACGCATCTGCATCCCATACTTTTGCAAACGTGCTCCGGTTGATTCAGTCCGGCTCCGGAACTTTTATTGGCACGTTCCTCTTTTGCCTCTTCGACGATTGATTGCAGCTGTTCCAGCACTAAGAAGTAGGCTTTAATCACGATCTTGGCCGTCTTGCGGCATAGAGTGCTTGTTAGATTTCTAGTATTGCCAGTGTTGGCAGGAGCGGTTTTGTGCATAATATAACCTCTCTAATTGGTTGCACCAAACCTACGTGACTCAAAGGTGCTTTCACTAGTTTGAGGAAGACTAATCGACAATACATCGGTCGCGTGGCCGATCATGACCTCGGCTGTCGGCTGTGGATTTCGTTAGTGGCAACGCTCATGTTGAAACTCTTCTCTTCATCCGATCGGATGTTGTCTGGAGCGAACCGAAGTCTGATAGTAGAGATATATAACGCTGAGGAGGCGAATCATGCTTGTTAAAGATAAGGTCGAGAGCCAGTTAGAGCGCGCGGAAGCGTTATATAGAGAGGGTGAATTCTCAAAAGCTGAAGCTGCCCTACTCAAAGTTGTAAGAGTCAAGCAACTCTCCAACATTGAGCGAGAGCGAATTCACGATCAACTTGCTAGCCTGGCCTATCAACAAGGAAAATTTAGCGCCGCCGCGTTCTGGTATTTGAAAGTCGTTCAAAATCGCTCACGTCGGTTGGTTCTGCACGACCCTGAGATGAAAGATACGATTCGCAATTATCGCTTGCTCTTGATGTTGGCGCAACCAGAAAGCAATGGAAGCCAAAACAAACTCAGTGCCTAGAGACCGACTCCATATTAGGCTGCCGCTCGTTATTTCGCTCAACGTCATAGTTCGCATTCTTCCAGGCATAGTTTGCTTTCTTCCAGGCGACGGTGCCACCAAGAATATTTAGCACATGTTTGACACCGCCTCTTTCCAGGATGCCGTTTGCAATTGAAGATCGATAGCCACTTGCGCACATTATTGCCAACGGTCGGACTGCTGGTAGTTTCGAAATGCTTTCCGCCAGTTCTGCCAGCGGGATATTTATTGCCTTTGCAACGTGCCCCGAATTATATTCTCCTGGTCTCCTAACATCGAGCAGTGTTAGGTCACCACCCAAGTCAAGCAATCGCTTTAGTTCGTCTGCCGAAGCTACGTTTGATTGCACTGACATAGCGCCAGCTTCGTTCCAGCCGCTAATTCCTGATTCTAGATAGCCGATTACGCTTTCGAAACCGACTCTGGCAAGCCGCATAACGGCCTCGTCGACCTGAACTAAGTCGTTTGCCAAAATAACGATCGGTGTTTCAAGCGGAATCAATGTACCGGCCCACGAGGCAAACTGACCGCCCAACCCGATGTTTAACGATCCTTCGATGTGTCCGCTTGTATATTCGGCAGCAGTGCGAACATCGAGAACGATAGAGCTTTCGCGTAGAACCTCTGCTACTTCGGTCGCGTCTAATGCTAGCGGACGGCAAAGATTTTCTAAGGATGAAGCTCCCACTCTGTTAATCTCCACATCTTTCGGAAAATAGGCTGGTATCTCAGGTTGATCGATGGTCAGCATCTCTATGAAAGCCTCTTTAGTCATGGGCTTCAGAGCATAATTGAACTGTTTTTGTATTCCGATAGTTGACGATCTCTCATGCGACAAATGCTTACCACAAAGAGAGCCGGCCCCGTGGGATGGGAATAGCTCGATATCATCCGGGAGTTTCAGAATTTTCGTGTGGAGGCTCTCATACATTAGACCTGCCATCTGTTCGGCGCTAAATCCTTTGCTCCCAACAAGGTCTGGGCGGCCGACATCCCCGATGAAGAGAGTGTCGCCAGAGAATAGCTTGGCCGGTTCATTATTGGATGCATCCTGTGCGAGGATGCAGATGCTTTCAGGGGTATGTCCTGGGGTCTCGAGGATAGAAAGATTGACTGTGCCGATCTTTAAGATATCTCCGTCTTTCACCGCTATATGTGGAAAAGAGGCTCCGGCTCTAGTTCCAAATACGATCTGAGCTCCGGTTCGTTCTGAAAGTTCCTTGTGACCGCTGACAAAATCTGCATGAAGGTGAGTCTCAAAGACGTATTTGATTGCAAGACCTTCGCGCTCTGCTTCTTCAATGTATTGGTCTACGTCCCGTTGCGGGTCGATGACAACAGCTTCTCCATCTGAGCCGAGTAGGTAGGAGCCGTGAGCAAGGCATCCGATATAAAACTGTTTGAAATACATAGACGCCTCCAAAGATTAACGGAAAATCTGTTTGTACAGCAACCACGCTGATAGAGCTAATAGCGAGATAGCGAAACTCGTTTTGAGTTTTTCTTGCGGAATGTAGTGTGCAAGGTGCCCGGCTAGGGGAGCCGCTGCAAAAGTACCTACGGCAAAGAGCAAAACGGAACAATTCAGGCTGAGACGCGTGGAATATGAAACTGCGCCCACCAGGCTGTTGATGCCGATCACCAGTAGCGATGTTCCAATTGCTTTCCTTATCGGAATGTGCAAAAGAAAGGTCAGCGAAGGTACGATAATGAATCCACCTCCTACACCGATCAGCCCTGTCAACATTCCGGCAGCAAAGCCAGATGATAGCACCACAGGCAGTGCAAACTTTTCCTCTTTGCTAGTGATTGGCTGCGCACCCTTTAACATGAGAAGGGCGACCAAAGCCATGACTAAGGCGAACAATCCCAATTGCACTGCATCAGGAATGAACTGTGCTAGCTTCGCCCCTGCAAAGCTGCCTAACCCTCCTGCCACTCCGAAAATCAGGGCGATGGAAACGATTACGCCGTTGTTGCGGTAATGACTCCATGCACCAATCAGACTAGCAAGGCCTATGATGACAAGACTCGTTCCAATCGCTGCTTTTGCCTCTAGTCCAACTACATAAACAAGGATTGGCACTGCAATGATACTTCCTCCGCCGCCCAGCAGCCCGAGCATGCTGCCGGTTGCAAGTCCGGAGATCGCACTTCCAAACATAATGTCTATCTCCCTAGACGCAACAACCAGGGTGGCCGTCCTGCTTTTGTCTAGTAGGCGATTCAAGCTTGTTCCAGGGGGCTTTCTCGAGGAGAATCCCCAGGGCACAAGTGCCGGAAAGTCCAGCAAAAGTCAGTCCGGCTCCGAAAAATACTGGTATGGCAAGAAACCATGAATTGACAAAGACCCCTAGCATCACGCCAGTCAGAACTGCCGACCCCACAATTAGTTGAATCTGGCGCTCGATAGGCAATCTTTTCTTCCCCTCCTGAATTGGACGCCCCGCCTTGCGCCAGGCAACCATGCCGCCGTCCAGTACTTTGGGGTGGAATCCCAGACCTAACAATATGTATGCACCTCGGCGAGCTCGTCTTCCGCTGCGGCAGATTACTATTAGTTCCTGCTCTCTTGGCACCTCACCAGACCGAGAATTAAGTGCATCGAGGGGCACATTCATGGCACCCGCGATGTGTTCATTTGCAAATTCAATTGGGCTGCGAACATCTAATAGCACAAGGCCTTCCTTGTCTAAAGGTAGGTCCAAGGCCTTAACGTGCGGACAGGCTGCGTTTAGCTGTTTTGACATTCAAGAGTCCTCGTTCGTTGTAATATTACTATATCGCTAATTGGTTGTATGAGGAAACGGTTGTATGATTTATTAAGTACGTGCTTGAGTAGCGGTATACTTGTGGTAGCAATCCGAACTGTTTGGCTCATGAGTAAAGAGAAAAAAACACTGACAAGACCTGCCCTAGAGATCATGGCTTCTAGATTTCGGGCGCTGTCGGACGCATCAAGGTTGCAGATTCTGCAAAGCCTATTCAATGGCGAACTATCGGTTCAAGAATTGTGCGATTTAACGAGCATGAGTCAGGCTAATGTAAGCAAGCACTTGTCTGTGCTCGCGGAACAAGGACTAGTTCAAAAACGCAAACAAGGATTATTTGCGTACTATAGTATTAGTGACAATAGTATTTATGAGCTTTGTGACATCGTATGCGGTTCTGTGAGCAAACGATATGGACAAGTAATGAAAGAATTTGCGGGCCGTTAGAGACCCTTTAGCGAAGCGCCTCTAGATCCCAATCCGCAAAAGGCGATTTGCGTTTGGAGAGAAGAAAATCAAGTTCGCGTTGAGTTAGATTCTGAAATTCGCGAGCCAGTCGTGTACGCAGTCCTCGATCAAGTGCAGCTTCCGGTGGATAATTCAGATAGACTGGTTTGCCGATTTTAATAAGAGTCTTGATAGGTAACGGTATGCAGCTTGATGGAAAGGGAAGCCACGGAAAAGTGTAGGTTACAGGATAAAAAGGGGTTCCCCACAGTTTGGCCACAAACGGAATAGTGCCGAGCAAGGGGTAGATTTCGTCGAGACCCACAGTGGCAATTGGAATGATCGGCTTTCCAGTCAGTAGAGCTGCTTTGACGAACCCAGGATTAAATTCCATTGTTTGATAACGTTTGGAGAATGGTTTGCTCACACCGCGTAGGCCTTCTGGATAAAAGAAAACCAGTTCTTCTTTTTCGAGTAGTTTCATGGCAACGGAAAAGCGTGCCGGTACTCCACCGAGGCCGCAGACGAAGCCTTTTAGACTTGGTGTTTGGTTGAACCACTCGTGAGCCAGATAACGTATCCGTCTGGGCGAGGGATGGTTATGGTACATGCTCTCAAACAACATGAAAGCATCTACTGGTAAGACTCCTGAGTGATTCCCAATCAGAATTGCTCCACCCTCAGACGGAATGTTTTCTAATCCCAATACTTTGACTTGAAAATAGTCTTCGAAGAAAAAGCGGCAGAGCGGCTCCCAAAATCTAACTGCATTTAGGTCAAAGCCGTATTCGTCAGCAGTGTCCTCATAACGCGCAAAAAACTCTTTGCGTAATTTTTTCAATTTCGGTGGATATGCCTTGAGCACCATGTTTGCTAGAGCGTGTGTATCTAACGCGGCTAGCTTGTCTTTTATATCAATTACGGAGTCTATGATTGTGTGATGCGTCATTTCGAAAATTAGTCCTTTTGAGTGCTGCTGCGCGCACTAGCGAATACGCCGTTGACTTTGGCTTCGTCCCCTTCAGTTTCAGTTCGCTCTGTTAAGCGCTCAGTCCTGGTGCTCAGTAAATCCTTAAGCAACCATGAAAACAATGGACGCGGGGCTTCCCAAGGTTTCAGCTGATCGGCAATTGCTCTTTGGCCGTCTCCTTTTAAGAACGAGATATGGTCCAAATTCATAAACAGCCGCCCCTTCATGTGACCGAGGTGAGTCCGGATAGACGAGCTGCAGACACTGCCGCCTTCGGTTACTAGTGCTGAACTATCATTGTCGCAATTGTTCCCTGTCGTGAGATTTAGGCTGCTGAAAATCGGCGATATACCGTCGTTGAGCCGATATCTGTTCTCTTTTATGACACCAGTTGTAGGGACGTTGGCGATCTCATCGCTTAGCAGTTGTAGCATCGAGTGCTCTCGCCCCAGATAAGCCGGAAAGGTCACGTTGGCAAAATAGAACGGTGAGTTGAGCCAGTGCATTATACTTCGAAGGTGACCGTGTTTGCTGTAGTTTTCGTTTGGCAAATAGCCCGCATAAGCGATCCATTTCGCGGCATTGGTATTCTCTGCCGGAGGTGTGGAAGTGGGTTTGCCATCCGTCTTTAGCTTGACAGTATGTGGGACCGGAAATAAGTACCTACAGGTACCGATTGGCATGCGTCCATCGGCGTTGTCCCACTGGTAATCAGCGAGCAAATTTTTGTGTTGGGCAAAATATAATTTATAGCCGAAGTATCTTAGCGTCTTTGTTAGTGGAGAGCGATGTCGTTTCATCATGCTGTACAACATCCAATCTTCATTAAACAGAGGTGAGCCGTGATAAGGAGTGCCGAGAGTTATAACTTGTGATACTGCCTCATCGACTTCTGCTTCGTTCATTGATTGGCGAACAATATTTCCGCCGATGCTGATCGTCAAAACTACAACCCCAGCTCGATTGTTCTCGTAGGATAGTTTCTTGATTAGCGGCTTGAACTCTTCCTGGAGAGTAGCAAGAGATGTTTTGCTGTTATATCGTGCAAGATAGATCTTATAGTTGCGCTGAAATTCCGGGCTATGGCTCAAGTATCTTGTCATATCTTTCCAACGAAACAGCTTGCTGCGCTCACCGTTGAGTCCGTGTATCAGCAGTAGCGGTTGTCTTCCACAAGCTGGAGAACTGTCCAGTTGATATAGTTCAACGGTTGTTGGCTTATTTCTCAGTGCGTGATCTGATATCAGAACTGGTATCATTGAATTTGCGAAATCCTTAGCTGTTGAACCATTCATCCCCAGTTATAGCAGCGTGGTCTCTTATGTTCCTCATGCCTAATACCTAAAGGAGATTTTCCTTCTCGCTCATTCCTTAGACTGAGCTGTAAGTTAGGGCACGGTCATTGACTCGGTTGTGACCTGGTATCACGTAGGCTATTTTGTTCTGCCGAGGTTTTATCTCCGTTGGGATCTAGCCGTAGAACCGCATCATACAAAGCCGATACTATAAGGTCGTGAATAGGTTTTCCACTTTGGCCATCAATCAAATCGATTGACGTGGTTGGCTTGCCAAAAATGACCTGGAGTTTGATTGGTTTTATAAAACAGCTACCTGGTGGTAGCGCTTTCCCCGTATCCTTTAAGAAAACCGGTACCACGATTGCGTCTGGAAAATGTTCGAGCAAAACACCGATGCCACCCTTAAAAGGCTGCAGTTTGCCTGTCAATGTACGGCGACCCTCAGGAAACCAGACGAGACTTTCGTTGCGTTGCAGTACAGCCGATGCGAAAGCTAAACTGGACAGTGCTGCACGGTCCGGATCGATGGGTATCGCACGTACAAGTCGGCAAATGGCTCGTCTGAATGCAGTTTTGAAAGAGATGCCGGTGAAGCCGGCCCAGTGCAATCTGCTCAAGCTATCGAACGGCAATGCCGCTGCCAATACACCAGCGTCGATATAGCTTGCGTGATTTGGAATGAAGACGAGCGGCTTATCGCGAGGAATACCTTGTAGACCAGTCACTTCCGGACGAAAGAGGACCGAGACAATCAACTTAACGAACATGTATAGAAGTCGCTGCATTGATCGTTCCGACCTGTCGAGTGGTTTTAACCACCGCAACTGTTCATCGGTCAGCCAATCGTCAGGGGTGGCGAGTGCGTTGTGAGATGGAGATGTCTCCACTGTTTCCTGAGATGTATCTAGTTTGATTACTTCTTGCAAGAGTTCGCGCACCGTTGATATTCGGCTTATAGCAGTTTCATTGATCTCTTTGCCGATCAAGTGAGGAATGTTCAAGGTAAGCGATACCCATTCAAGCGAATCAATTCCAAGATCAAGTTGCAATGTTGAATCGAGTGATAAGCAGGTTGTTTTGCCTCCTTCGTAGCGTTCAATCAGGTATTTCCAAACGATGTTCGCCACCGGGTGGGAAAGCAATTTTCTGTCGGCTTCATCCATGTCACCTACAGCAAGAACGCCTCTAGCCACCCCGCCCTTAAACAAGGCAGTGTATCGCTCGCGCAGCTTGTGACGTTGAATTTTGCCCATCGCTGTTCTCTGGAGCGGTTCAGGTGAGATAACGAAACCAGTCAACCGCTTGTAAGTGGCGATGTGAAGTGAGCGCTCATCGATCGCATCGTGAATTAGGCGACTCAAGTCACCTCCACCTCGTTGCGCAATTTCGTTCATGTCTGGTACCACGACCGCCACCAGCTTATCCGCGCATTGAAGTACACCGATCTCTTTTATCACACTGTTTTCTAAGTAGTGTTGTTCCAACTGTTCGGGATCAAACTTTTTGCCGGAGCTAGTGACAATCAATGATGACACGCGACCAATGATGTGCAGATCCTGACCGCGAAAAAAACCAAGATCTCCGGTGCGGAACCATCCATCTTTTGTGAAACAACGAGCTGTTTGTTCCGGCATGCGATGATACCCTGAAAAAACCCCTGGGCCTCGGGCTAAAACTTCGCCGGTAGCGTCACGTTGATTAGAAGTGTTACCCTCACTTTCACCAATTGTGTTCGCTTCACTTTCCCCGTTGTTGGCTTTGTCGAATTTGTTCAACTGCGAGTCGACATCGATTTGTAAATCTACCCCTGGCAATGCCCAACCAACGCTATTCAAGGCTCCTTTGCCAGGCAATCGAGCCGTAAGTAAGGGCGAAGTTTCAGTCAGCCCGTATCCGATAATGAGCGGCCAACCTAACCCTTCAAGTTTTCGAGCCAGCTGAGGGTCGATAGCTGCCCCGCCACAAGCGAGAATGCGAAGATGCGAACCGATTTTCTTGTGCAGCGGGAAGAAGAGTATCTTGCCCACGTAAAGTCTCCAATGTTCGCTCATCCATGTACTGAAACCAAGCAGAAGCTCGAACAATACGGAAGCTACTTTGGATACCTGAACTTGCCGCTCGATTGCCGAAATGAGCGCGGCATACAGCCGTGGTACTCCTATGATTGCGGTTGCCTCGGCCGCTTGAATCGTGCGTAACAACTGCGGACCGGTGAGCGATTCGGGTATGAGAATCTGTGCTCCAAGCGCCAGCGGATAAAGCATACCAATCACAAACGGATAGATATGGTGAAGGGGCAACGGTAATACCACACGGTCGCGATCATCGGCGAGTTGCAAGTCCATCAATGCTTGTAACTGATACATGATATTGCGATGTGTCAGAGGCACGCCCTTGGGAGTCCCCGTCGTGCCCGACGTGTAAAATTGGGCTGCAACATCGTTCTCGAAGAGATCTGGTGGTTCACTCACAGACTTGTCGTCGGGGTCTCTTCCAAATGACTGCCAGGAGCGAGAATCTCGCTCAGCGCCGGCATCCAAGAGAATGATACTGTTACGCGGATCAGCCGACTGGTGTATTAGCCTGTCAGCTCTTTGAGTCGTAGTGCAAAGGAATCGCACATCGAGAATGCCCAAAATCTCTGTAAGCGTTTGATGATCTAGTTGGTAGTCTAAAGGTACAACGATCGCTCCAGCAACTGTCGCAGACAGGCATGTGATGATCCAGGACGGCGTGACGGGGGCGAGGATGGCGACGTAGTCACCCTTTTTCACTCCATTGAGTTGAAATCTGCGAGCCATCTTTTCAATAGCTTCCGCTAGTTCAGCATATGTATACCGACACGACCCATCTTTCTCAAAAGCAATCAATGCAGTCCGGTCTTTCCAGTCTTGCAGCTTTTCTACAATCGACTTTAATGTTTCGGGTTTGCGCATCGGCGTTTATCTCTGTAAGAGTGGCGAAGCTAGCGATTTGGTCAACATGTAGAAAATGGTTCTAATTAGCGAGCCTTCCAACATGTATATGATTAGCAAAGTCACACCGACGGCAGCGAAAAACAAAAGGGACCATTTAGCGCAGTCCGCTGCGGTACTGCCTGTTTGGTCGCTGAAAAAAAGTTTTTGAGCTGTGGTTCTCATGTTCTTTATCCTGTAGCCACTACCGCCACTATTTTCGCCATAGTTAGTTCCGCCCCACATCGACCTTGTGGACGAACATTCAGATGTTATTCCGGTTTGAGCACCACTAATTGCGAAGGTCAGTGACCATTGCGTCGTGCATGTGGTCCACGTCTGAGTAAGTGACCAACCTGTTTCTCAGGTTCTCTTCGCCGAGAGAGCTCGTATTTTCCAGGTTGTCAGCTATGGCCACGATCTTCTTTTTTGAGTCGAGGAAATGCTTGCTGATGAATGCCGCTGACTCAGTCGAGCAATCAGACTTTTCCACAAGGCGTGACAAGTCATAGCTAACTAGGCCGTCCACCTTTTCTAAGTTGCGAAGAGCGGTTAAAAGACCCATACCAGGTGGACCATCATCGTAGTACAAAGCCAACAGGTGGTGGTCGTGTGCTAAGCAGTACTCTTTAATCGTTCGGCACTGCAACTCTCGGGACAATTCAGAGCTGTCGGTCCGAACGTACCCAATCAATTTCAAACGTTTAAAAAACACTAAAAACACCCAGGCTCTCTCTCTTCCTTCCCAATTCTGTCTTTTGTGCCTGCCTCTTGTCAAAAGCATTTGGGATGATTGAGGCGTCATCCTTTTGGCTTATTAACGCTGCTCTTTAGGTAACCACGGGCTTTACCTCCAAAGACTGAGAGACGTGTTACTCCAGGGGATGGATGCTGCGAATAACTAGCTGAGGCAGAATGCTTTTGTACGCTGGCAGCAGAGGGTTTTACTAAGTATGAAAGTGCTAATTGCAATGGATACTTCCGCATGTTCGAAAGTTGCGCTCGATCTTCTTTTGTCGGATCGGAGCTGGCCTGAAGGCACGAAGTTTCGATTGATCTCTTGTTTAGAGCCGATTGTGAGAAAGTATCCAAGCTCGATGTACTACCCTGCCGAAATGTTCGATGCGCAAGAGGCCCTTAGGGCAATGCTGGAAGAAATGATGTCTAACTCGCTAAATGAGTTACGAAAGCACTTTCCTGACTGTGAAGTGGAGGGAACCGTCGTGGAAGGGCTAGCTGTTGACACGATCTTGCTCGAGGCAAAAGGTTGGAATCCAGACCTGATAGTTCTGGGATCGCACGGACGAAAAGGATTTGAGCACTTCGTGCTCGGCAGTGTCGCGGAGAAGGTGATAAAAGAAGCTGACTGTGCCGTCACAGTTCTGCGGTCACCGTTACATCAAAATGCTTCTGGTATCGCTGTTGCTAGCTAGTTTTTCAACACATCAAATATGAGGATTTATCGTGAAAACATTGATTGCAATAGACAGCTCTGAATCTGCCGAATCAATATTGGCATCCTTGGAACAAAGATCTTGGGGCAAAGACAGCAAGATTAAAGTGGTCACTGCAGTCGAAACCACGGGTCACTGGGACTCAGATCAACAGAATTGCCGCCAGGTTGAACGTATACTGAAAGACCGTCTTGCCTTCTTAAGAAATCGACTGCCGGCGAGCGTCCAAGTTTGCGGCGAAGTTGTAGAAGGGCAAGCGGCCGAGGCCATTACCGAAGTAGCCAAACTTTGGAAATGCGACGAAATAATCATCGGTTCGCATGGTGACACTGGAATGCGGCGCCCTGGAATCGGAAGCGTCGCCGCCAGTATCGTCAACACCGCTCCTTGTTCAGTTGAAGTAGTGAAAATTAAGCGAACAAATGATATGCTATTGAGCGTTCTGCCGCATCAAAACTAAGGCTGTTGTTGAGACTATGAAAAAAAGACGAGCCACTCAGACGTCAGCCTTGTGGCTGTCTTTGTCGACTATTTTCGTCTATTGTCTATCTACTGATGTGCACATATTTGCTGATACCAAAAAGACGATCGATACAAAACCTACGCTTGTGAAACCGTCCGGTTATGTACCGGCCGCCGCTACAGAGCAAAGCAAGCGCGGTGAGGCGATATACGATAAAGCACACTGCAGCGCTTGTCATTCTATAGACGATATGGGGGGCTTTGTCGGCCCCGTTTTTGATGGAATTGGTCGGCATCGCAATGGCGACTTTTTGTTTGCTCGGTTGGCTGACACAAAGGAAGCAAAACAAGACTATGCCAAACTGACTCGACAGAAACTCGAAGATTTATCACCACATGTTCGAGTGGAGCCAGAAGCTGCGCATGCCCTGGTGGCTTATCTTCTGACGATTCCTGAGCCAAAGAACGGATTCGCAGTATTTTCGCATCCGGTTTCTCAAGCCGAATCGTCAGCGTTAGTTAGGCTTGATTACAAACCTGCGGCGCCGTCCGACTCAAGCCGTGAAGGCAAGAAATTATACGAAAAATTTGGTTGCGCTCAATGTCATCAGATTGGGCAAGCCGGAGGCTATTTGGGACCTGAATTAGACGGCATCGGTAAATTTCACGATGCCGATTTCATAGAGCAGCATATTACTGATGCACAAGTGCATGCTGTAAAGACAGACAAGTTCTTTGAACTCGTGCCAACTTCAATGCCCAAATTTAAAGCCAGCAAAGACGAGATTGAGAAGATTCGTGACTACTTGCTCACGTTACCGGCGCGCTAAAATACAGATGCCACGTCTCGAGTCATTCTTTCGAACGATGTCGGCTCTCCCGCTTTGTTCTATATTGATAGTGAAAAGAGAAACCCAATCGGGACGAAAAAAATGAAAGTCCTGGGGGCAGTTGGCAACCGAGCATAGCTTCGAGCCAGAAGACCGCGACAATCGTCGCGGTCTATTTTTTCTTGATTCTTTGTTCACCGCCTCAGGCACCAATCTAGTTTAGTGCAGCCATTCGCTCTGGCTGAGAATCACTATCATTTTGGTGTCCATTACTTTCGTTAATCTGAGTCGAAGAGATCTCTCTGAACTGATTCTCAAGTACGGTTCTCAACTCTTGGTGAGTTAAGGTCTCTTTGTCGATCAACAAGTTTGCTCCGTTCTCCAGTGCCACCTTGTTTGCGAGCAACAAATCAGATGCTCGCTCAAATGACTCACTTAGAAGTCTACGAATTTCGCAGTCAATCTCTCGGGCCGTCTCCTCACTATATCGCCGCGGTCCGCTGTACATGGAATCTGGTGTTTGCAGCAGTGAGTGATTGCCTGCTTCATATGTCACCATGCCGAGCTTTTTGGACATTCCGAACTGTCCGACCATGTGTCGTGCCAGCTCTGTGGCTTTTTCCAGGTCGTCAGATGCTCCTGTTGAAATGCTGTGAAATTTGACGAATTCGGCTGCTCTACCGGCCATCAAAATGGCGAGCTTTGTTTTTAGTTCAGATTCAGAAAGGAGAAATCTGTCTTCCAGTGGCCGCTGAATGGTATAGCCCAAAGCACCAATTCCACGTGGAATGATCGATACTTTTTCGACGGGATCGGTGGAGTTTAGTATTAGACCGACAAGAGCATGCCCCATCTCGTGAAATGCAACTGTTTTCCTCTCTTCTGAATTGATGATCCTGTTTTTCTTTTCGAGACCGGCCACTATTCTTTCAATCGCGTCTTGAAAGTCTTTGATTGTTACTTTTTCCGCATCTCTTCTCGCCGCCAACCAGGCGGCCTCGTTCGTCAAGTTGGCTATATCGGCTCCAGTAAAACCGGTTGTCATTGCTGCGATCTCTTCTGGTTGTACGGATTCGTCATAGTTAATTTGTCGTAGATGCACTTTCAGAATCTGCACCCGACCTCTTTTGTCCGGTCTGTCAACCAAGATTTGTCGGTCGAATCGTCCCGCTCTCAAAAGGGCGGGATCCAAAACCTCCGGACGGTTAGTCGCTGCAAGCAAGATTATGCCTTGCTTGGGATCGAATCCATCCAATTCTGCGAGGAGTTGGTTCAAGGTCTGTTCTTTTTCGTCATGGCCCCCTGCCATTGGCCCTATCCCTCGCGAGCGGCCTAAGGCATCAAGTTCATCGATAAAAACGATGCAAGGAGCATTCTGACCAGCCTGCTCGAACAAGTCTCTGACGCGCGCGGCGCCAACTCCGACATAAAGCTCGACAAACTCAGAGCCTGTAATGAAGAGGAATGGGCGTTTTGCTTCGCCGGCAACAGCTTTCGCTAGAAGCGTTTTGCCGGTTCCTGGCGGCCCAACGAGCAGCACGCCCTTTGGCAATCGTCCGCCAAGCTTTTTGAATTTCTCCGGATTTTTGAGAAAGTCTATTATCTCTTCCAATTCCTGCTTCGCTTCATCTACTCCTGCGACATCAGCGAAGGTTGTCTTCACGTCGGTTTCTTTGTAAATACGGGCACGACTCTTGCCGAATCCGAACGGATTAGTAGGCGAGCCCGCTGATTCCGCCATTCTGCTTCCAGCGATTCGTAAGACGACAAAAAAAAGTGTCAATGGTATTACCCAGTTTAGAACCCCCGAATAGTCTGGTGCCTGCGAAAATTCCACATGTTTAGACGACAGCTGTGCAGCAAGATCTGTTGGTACGCGTCTTGTATCGAAGTCCCTTCGCTGGTTGTCTTTAGCATCTAAAAAGCTGCCAGCTATTTTATCTGTGCTGACTTCTACTTGCTTAATGCGATTGGATTCTAGCAGACTGAGAAATTCGCTATATGGTAAGTGTTTCGTGTGAAACGTCTGCGAGAGCCCCGCAAACCAAATCAGACTGCCCCATAGAATCAAGAGGAAGAGGAAATCAGGCTGCGCGGGCGCGTTTTGCTTGTTGGGTGTCGCTTGAGGCGGATTTGAATTGATATTCGGCATTGTGATTCTTTAATTAGAGTGGGATTTTAGAAGACGCAAGCATCGTCGCGAGTATTAATAACTTCGACCTCACACTCTGCAAGGAGACCAACTCCTTGCGATACGCTGCTGGGAACAGTACGCGGACAAATGTCTCGACTGTGTGACCCGATGATAATTTTGTCGGCTTTCCAGTCCTGGGCCGCTTTGACAATTTGCGTTTTTGCGTCGCCTTGTCTTACCTCATAACTGATGCTTGCATTTGGAATGTGCTTGCCTAAGCGCTGGCAGGCCTGCCTGCACAATGATTTCAGATGTTCAGATACGCACAATTTCATGGGCGCTGAAGATACAGGCTTAGCCCGTTCAGATTTTCGAGTCATGTCGTCGACGGTGAGAACGTTAAACTCTGTACCAGCCGTCCATTGTCGTTCGATGATGTCATCCACGAGCTTTTTAGCGTATTCCGAGTCATCTATTGCGACCAGTACTTTCATAGTGCTCTTCTCCCGCCGGCTTTCGTCCGCTGCGGTTATCATCCGCCAACATCAGATGTCTCTACATCGCCCGTGCGGACGATCTATGTATTTTGAGTATTTTGACTGCAATGGCACAGAGTAGGATAAAGATGGCCTCAGCCCATTGGACGATGCCGACTTGAAGGAATTGGGACAAGATCCAGAATAACTGGTTCTTATGGCTACCTGTCGGAATCCTGCGAGACTGCCGTATATAGAATGAGGAGCGCAAGTCATGGTGTTCGTTAGCGGTGACCAAAGTCAAAATGGTAAAACAACCCGGTCTCTTTACCTTCTCTCGATCTTGAAACGATTACATGGCGACTTAAACGACTTATACGAAGGTTTGAGCCATGTGTTGGGAATTCCGCATCACCATGAAGTTGAGAGTCACGAGCCAAACATTGACGTAAAAGATGCAGACACCGAAATTATAGTGACCATGCAAATTCCTGGTGTGAGAATCAGAGACCTGGATGTGAGTGCGACTTCGCATTATGTCGTTATTGCAGGTGAAAAGCGATGTGAAAAAGAAGCCAAAGATCTTGGGTCCTATGAGCTCGAACGTGACTACGCTTATTTCCGGAGAGTTTTGGAATTACCGTGTGAGATCCAAAAAGAAAAAGTTCATGCGGTGTTTAAGAACAACGTGCTGACCCTAACAATGCCTAAGACTGAATCGCTTGCAAGAAGTGCTTATCAGGTCACCATCAAGGCTGACTAAGTGTTGGAAAATCATGGAGGCGATGCTGTTAGTCCTCGCCTCCGTGATTTTGCTGTGTCTGCCTGTCGCAGTCTCTTTACGACACTACAGTTTCTCGCCTGTCCGATTTTTGTTCGCTGCGCGCCACCATCAACAGAGTCTTAGTCACGGCATCTTCGCTTAAAGATAAGCTGTCGATACCGCAGTCAATCAGAAATTGAACGATCTCCGGATAGTCGCTAGGGGCTTGTCCACAAATTCCGATCTTGCGGCCAAGCTTGTGCGCCCCCTTAATCGCCTGTTCCAGCGCGCGTAAGACGGCCTCATTCCTTTCGTCGAACAGTTGACAGAGAATCTCTGAATCACGATCGACCCCTAGCATCAATTGAGTCAAGTCATTCGAACCGATCGAGAAACCGTCGAAAATCTCCGCAAATTGATCGATTAAGATAACGTTTGACGGCAACTCGCACATAACGTAGAGCTCCAGCCCGTCTTGGTGTTGTATTAGATCGTGCTTCGCCATTTCGCTGATCACCCTGTGGGCCTCGTCAACAGTCCGGCAGAAGGGAATCATGATTTTAACATTCACCAAACCCATTTCCTCACGCACCATCTGCAGTGCTTGGCACTCGAGCGCGAATCCGTCTCTGTATCGATCGCTGTAATAACGAGAGGCTCCTCTAAAGCCAATCATAGGGTTGTCTTCGATTGGCTCAAACTGTCTGCCCCCGATAAGATTGGCGTATTCGTTGGTTTTAAAATCGCTGAGGCGTACTATTACCTCACGGGGATAAAATGCGGCAGCAATTGTTCCGATTCCCTGAGCTAATTTCTCGACAAAGTACATCTCTTTGCGCTTATAACAACGCGTCAATCGTTCGATCTCGGCTCGGGCCGTTGGGTCGGTAAGTTCGTCGAATCGGGTAAGGGCCAAAGGATGAATCATGACTTCATTGGCTATGATAAATTCCTCACGTGCTAATCCGACCCCGGCAACAGGGAGCTGCGATAGTTTGAATGCGCTGTCAGGGTTGCCTGCGTTGACCATCAACTTCGTGTGAGTGACCGGCAGATTGTTAATTTTGACTTCATCTCGATGGAACGGAAGTATCCCTTCGTAAACCTTTCCGGTGGCAGATTCGGCACAGCTTACAGTGATGGATTGACCTGAAGTTAATGCACCAGTTGCGTTGTGTGTTCCAACCACACAGGGCACACCTAGTTCTCTACTAACAATGGCCGCATGGCACGTTCGACCACCACGGTTGGTGACGATGGCACTGGCCCGTTTCATGACTGGCTCCCAATCAGGATCAGTCATCTCGGCTACGAGTATTTCACCGTCTTGGAAAGACGAAAGGTCATTCGGCGATGATACTACACGTGCTTTTCCGGCAGCGATACGGTCACCGATAGAGCGGCCCTTCAAGATGCACTTACTTTGCTGCTCCAACCGATAGGTTATTACCGTGTCGGCCGATTTTTGGGATTGTACTGTTTCCGGACGAGCCTGAACTATGAACAACTCGCCAGATTGTCCGTCCTTTGCCCATTCCACGTCCATGGGCGTATCGCGTTCGTATACTTGCGAATAGTGATTTTCGATTGCACATGCCCATTTTGCTAACTGGATGACGTCTGCTTCGCTGATGCTGTAATGTGACGATTCATCCTCTGCGACGGGAACCGTTTTGGTCGTGCGAGTTCCATGACCGGAGTAGACTATGCGCGTTTGTTTTGCACCACATTTAGTGCGGATGATGGGACGAGTGCAGCTCGGCAATGTTGGTTTGAAGACCAGGAATTCATCGGGATCTACACGTCCGGCGACAACGCTTTCGCCAAGTCCGTAAGAGGATGTTATGAGAACTACATTGCGATGCCCAGTCTCCGGATCGAGGGTAAATATTACGCCTGCGCTTGCGAGATCCGAACGCACCATTCGCTGAACGCCGATCGAAACCTTTACCGAGAGGTGATCGAAATTGTTGTCCAATCTGTACACAATCGCTCGATCGGTAAATAATGACGCAAAACAGTTCAGACAAGCTTCAAGTAACGCTGCCTCACCACTCACATTCAGAAACGACTCTTGTTGACCGGCAAAAGATGCCTCGGGAAGATCTTCTGCTGTTGCACTAGAGCGCACGGCGACATCGCGTCGATCGCCCCATAGCTTGATGAGCTCTCGGTATGCCGATTTTATCTGGTTTGCCACTTCTGCGGGGAGACCCGCACTTTTTATAAGATTGCGGGCTTCCAGCGCCCGTTTGCGCAGATCTTCGATGTTGTTTTTGTCCAGGCCGGTTAGGAGCCTCCGCAGGGGGGCCTCAATCCTTCCCTCATTGATCAGGCAGTCATAAGCGTCTGCCGTAACAGCAAACCCTTGAGGAACATTGATGCCGTGGCGCGTTAGTGCCTGTGTCAGCTCACCGAGAGAGGCATTTTTGCCTCCGACCAGTGCCACATCTTTTAGCCCGACCTGTTCGAAATTCCGTATATAACTTTGCTTGTTCATTTTCTCTCTGCTCACTTCTTGGCTCAATGCGTACATGCGTTCTCGGCGGGGCCCTCCGCCATTAACAGCACTATAGAGCTGCTTTTGTAAGCCGGCATCCACCGCCAGAACGACCGTCCGTTGTACTTAATCGGCCTACGGGATGGTGCCACGGAAACAATAAGCATGAAACTATGTCGTCAGGTCTGCCTTCTCGGTACGACTGGTTGTAACTTTTCGAGGAGTAACTTCGATGTGGGAAGAATTTCTAGAAACCGGCTGGGGACCATGGGGCCTTCTGGTTGCTGCTCTCATTGTTCTGCCGGATGCGCGCAAGCTAGCAAAAAAAGCCGTCAAAATCGCCGTTAAGACTGGTTACTCTGTCTCTGATGCGATAAAGGATGTCGTGGCTGAAGCGAAAGAGGAAGCTGCAGCATTCAACTCGAGTGAGGAGTCTAATGGTTCGCATACCGAATCAGCAAGACGAGCTAAAAATCAGAAATTAGATGAACCTGTTCGACGAAACTAAATCTAACTTTTTTCGCATTTCGAATTGTCATTAAAGTTAGCAATCGGCAGCTAGGGTGTCTTCGACTTTATAAAGTCGTCGAAAAGAGATTGTAAGTCACCGAGAGCTGAAGGCTCGAATGGAGCTATTTTTGTCTCCCGCCATTGGCTTCTGATGCTTTGGATCAACTTCCCTTTCATGTTGAAGTCACTGACAATAGCGACCGTCTGCATTTCATCGGCGGTGATTCGCGTATATCTTACTGTCGTCGTCTCCAAGAACCATGAGGAAGCGCCACTCTTCAAGTCTACGTGGTCTATATAAGCAGAGGTCGTGAGTTCGACGTCCTGAGCAGTATTCTTCGTGACTTCGATGCTCTTTGTCGATTCATATTCCATGCAATCACCGAAGGTGTAGATTCTGTCACACGGTTTTCCGATGAATTGCCAGATATGCCCTCTATGGTCTTGAGCCATGCCCAGGCTCGACCAGGCAGACAGGCGAAGATGAATGACACTCTTATTAGGTAGGTGCTGCTTATCCTTTGCTGTATCCTCGACCTGCGTAAAAGCGCACCAGGTGCCAGCCAACCAAGGTGGCACCTCAAACCATTGGTTGTCTATGGTATCTGCTGATGGTTTAGGAATGGTGAATGAGTCTTTGGAAAGGTCGATTAGTCTTTTACTAGATTGGCTTGCAGCGCACGAAATCATTCCATAGCAGACATTTTGAGTCAAACTCGAAATTAAAAGACTAGCCAGAATTGGAGCTAAAAGTTTGTGGTTGATCTTCAAAGAAAAGTTCATCGCCGTCCCCAGTTGTGTCGCTTTTCATTATCGATTCACTCCCGCGCGACGACATCCACCGGCTGGTTCTTTTTTCTATGACACGACTGCACCTTGAGAATGACCTCGGCCGCGGCAATCGAAATCACACTTACTCCGATCGGCGCACCTCACTACCCACCCCGAACGAAGCGCTTCAGCCGGAGGTTTGGAACAATCCTCTTGTACCAGATTTTAGGAGAGGGTCGATATGAGAGTTTTAGTTCCGGTCGAAGATGCCTTTTTCGGCTCATGCATGGTTGATTTCATTCGGCAGCACAAATGGCCCGCGAAAACGCAGTTTTTGGTTGTGCATGTAATTGAGCCTTATCTTCTCGATCAGTCTTCACACATAACGTTTGCCCCATTAATCGAATCGGCCAAGGATGCAGTTTTGGCTAGTGCAAGTGCGTTGGTTAGTTCAATGGCTCAGGAGATAAACAACGCGCATCCTGATGCTCTGGTTGCCCAGGAGGTAGTTGAGGCGCACATCTATCCCCAAATTCTAAGAATGGTGAGCAAGTGGAAGGCCGATCTCGTCATAGCCGGTTCACACGGACGCAGCGGTTTCGACAGATTTGTTCTCGGAAGCACTTCGCTCTCACTTGCCGCTAACTTGAAAGTACCTATCGTTTTGGTGAAACCTTCTCAAGCTGACTTGAAGAAATGGCAAGACTTCGATATGACGACTTTGAATCCGGCTGTCATCCGCTCATTAATCGAAGCCACTCCCACCGAAGCGAGAAAGCAAAAAGTTATGATCGCTCTCGATGAAACAGACCTTTCGCAGCAAATAGTTGATTTCTGCATTCACCACAATTGGCCTGAGCGAACAGAGTTTCGCTTAGTTGGCAATATACGACCAGTCCGTTGCTTTTTGTGGAAACGGAGCGACAAAAGTGTTGAGAACGCAATCGATACCAAATTCCAAGCGACACTGAACGGCTGGGAGAAAGAGATAGGCAGGGCGTTTAACTCTGAGCGTACATCTGTGGTTGTCGCTTTTGGACCGGCTCGGCGGGTTTTCGTGACTGCCGCTGCAGAGTGGCAGGCGGATTTGCTAGTTGTCGGCAGCCATATTAAACACGGCTTCGAAAATTTGCCAGATGACGGAGCTCTTGCCGCACTCTGCTCCGCACCATGTTCGGTCTTGCTGCTAAAGGACAATCGATTGATCGCTCCATCCTGCAATGAAGTCAACGAGTCAGTTGATCATAAAGTCATTGTTCGAAATCAGCTCAAAGAAGGATGCGTTTAGCGACACTGCTCACTATTATGGAGTTACAGAGCGGGTAGCGATCAATAATATCTTCTTGACCAGAAAGACCGCGAGAAATCGCGGTCTTCTTTGGCGTTGTGCTTAATCTGGTGGGCGACGTGCTACAGCGATTCTCGAAATTAATTGGTTCGCTGGCCAGACGCTGAAGTCACATGACCGGGAGGCGACAGAAATGTCTCGCATTCTTGTTATTCGAGGTGATGACGAAATCGACTATCCGCTGCGGAATTGTTTGGAAAACTTCCACGAATGTTTTTTTGTGAGCGATTCTGCTATTGCCTTGAAGCTATTGGCGCGAAACAAGTTCGATGCTGTGATATGCAGCGCTTACTACAGCGCTGGCGACGTGTACGCCTTTATCCGCGGTCTGAAACGAGACGATAAGTTGCGGATGATCCCATTGATCTGCGTAACTTGCGAGCGTTCATCTCTAGCCAGTCGGTTAGATAGATTGACTGCTACAACAGCAGTGCTTATGGGCGCCGACGCCTTTTTTAGCCTTGATGAATTCTGCGATCAAAAGGATATTCCTTCGTGCAAGAGTTGTACCAAACCATTGTGCAACCTGTCTGGTCTTCGGAACGAAATAGAGAAGATTATCGAACGAACAACGAGGCAATTCAAATAACCTATCGCGAGGCCAGAGCATCGGCCGGCTTCTCTTCCTCGTCTGGTTCGTTAATCGTATTGCACTGGCAAGTTTTTACGATTAGAACGGAGCAGTCGGCTTCGCGTGAAATAGCCTCCGCGACGCTGCCGAGAAAGAACTTGCTGAAACCGCGCCGACCGTGAGAGCCAACGACGATCAGATCAGGTTTCCAGTTGTCTGCAACTCTCAGTATCGAATCTCTAGGAAATCCTTGGTAGGTCATGCCGGATACATTCTCTTTGCCATGTTTTTTCTGAAGTTGACTAACCATTTCTTGCACTAACTTCTCACGCGCATTCTTTATTTGTTGCTCGGCTTCGACCATCGACTCGACGTAAGTGGCGCCTAGAGAGTATTCACCAAGTATAGGCGCCACGACGGAGACAATAAGGAACTGGGTGCTCTCCTCCCAGGTCTCATTGTGTAAACAATAATCGAAGGCTTTCCGCGAACAAGCCGAGTCATCCACAGCGATGAGAACTTTCATTTTCTGATCCTCTTTGTTCGGTCAAACTGATTTACAAGCTGCTTCCGCCGTTGCGACCGGAACGAGCATAATAGAGCACTTGCTTGCTTTCATCACAGATTCTGAGACACTGCCTTCTAATATACGTGTCAATCCGCGTTTATGGTGAGAGCCGATAACGATCAGATCTGCATGCCATTGTGCAGCTTCTTCTGCGATAGCTTCTGCCGTTAGACCGCTCAATACGTTGGCTGTCACTCGACTCTTTGGAAAGGTCGTTTGCAGCTCCTGCGCCACGCTCTCAACTTGCTGCAGACATTTAGTTCCCAACTGGCGCCGCTCTAAATATGGCACCTCGCTCGAGTCGAGCACGGAAACAATCTGGAAACTATCCGTTTCCGACCACTTACGCGTCCGAAGCGCATCGACCAATTGGCGGCTAGATTCGGCGTCAGTTGCAACCAGAATTTTCATTTTCTTCCTCTCCTAGATGTGCAGTTGCAATTTTTTCGCTTGTGCTGCCGGTTGTTCTTTGCCGGCGGCTGGCAGGGGTGGGAATATGCAAAAGCTCACAGCAGGAAGGACTTTTATCAGAGTCGATACACTTGGTCCGCTCGATAGTTCTCGTCCCTGATCTGTTTTGGTTGTGAGAAGCATTAAGACGGTCGACGAGTTGACGTCGATTGCGGCTCTCCAAGCGTCGTCCCCGTAAGCCGGATCGTGAGAGAGCAAAGGAATTTCATTTGGAATGTATTTCCTAATATCTGCTTCCAGGTCAGCCAAGTCATCGCAGCAGAACAGCTCGGCTTCGAGATTAAGACTCTGAGCTAGTTCCATGAAATCTTCTAATTGTTTTATGTTAAATGACTGCGAATCAAAAACTAGTCGTGCACGGGTCCAACTGCGCGGTTCCGATGAGACGATCAGAACGGGCACGGGTGAATCGCAAGCGATCTTGTGGCTCAAACTGATCTTTATAAAGGTGTGACCATTGATGGATTGATATTTGGGACGTCTTCCCATCACCACGAGATCGTGCTTCCCGGCGTGTTCCAATAAAACTTCTGCAGTGTTTCCTTCGCCAATCATGCATTCTGTCTGGATGCCATAACCCTGCGAGCGTGTTTCGAAGGCCATCAATAAGGCATCTGAGATGTTTCGCAATGATGCATATATGTTTTCGTAGCCGGCTATAAAAGGGCCGCTTCCAATCAACCCAGACAACTTCTGTCCAAGCAGCGTCCAGATTGACTGAGTATCAATGATCGAGAGAGCCGAAATGCGAGCCTTCACATTTTTGGCAAGCTGCCATGCAACGATGCTGGCATTCAGCGCATCTTTGGAGCCATCTATTGGTACTAAAATTGACTTGATCTTCATAAAAGAAATCCTCTTCTTATTGTGTTCAGGAAAAATTACTGTGCATCTTGCGATGCAATAGTCTGTGTCGCTCCGCTTGCGTGGCCTCGCCCGAGAGTTGTCTCAGGGCGCAGAATTTCTACGGAGCAAGGAGCATAGGATATGAGTCCTTCTGCGACGCTCCCCATAAAGAGCTTCTCGGCTAAGCCTCTGTGGTGACATCCCACGACGATCATATCTGCGCTCCAATCTGTCGCGATTCGCACAATCGTTTCGACAACTCGACCGCTGGTCAGCACTTTGTGCACTGCATGGTAAACTGGCAAATGTTCTGAAAGAAACGCAGCCGCACTATCAACCATACTCTTAGTACAGTTTTCGTACTTGTCTTTCAATTTCTTCAGACGTCCTGATTCTAGAACTTGAGTAATCACATCGGTTGGCAAGCCCTCTAACACGTGGAGAACCATAAACTCCGAATCTTTTGTCCATGGTCTCGCCGCCACCGCGGCGAGTAGGTCTCGCGTTCCAGAGGTTCCATCAATTGCGACAATCACTCTCATTTCGACACCTCAGCCTTAACTGATTCATCACGCGTCGATGTCGAATGTGTTGGTTCAGTCAAACGAATGAGTTCGACTGTACACAGAGCGTGCCTTGCCACATGTTGAGAGACCACATTTGGAAAAAGTCGATTGGGAGAGCGTCCATGAGCCCCTAAAATGATTTTGTTGGGCATCCAGCTGGTGGCGGCGTGTATGATTTCGATGCGTGCATCACCGTGTCTTATTTCCGTATGCACTTGCGCATCTGGATGCGCACAAAGCAGCTTGTGGCGAGCTACGCTTTCAATCTCTTCAACTACTAGCTTTCGTTCTTTCAGAACATCTTGAGCGATTTTTTTCCACGTTTTAGAGTTTTGCTGGTCCCAGTTGAAAGGAAGCGGCTCAACAACACTGAGTATCTTGAATTGAGTTCCAGCCGGGAACTTGCGATTAGCCAATGCCTCAATAATCTGAAAACCAAAAGCCGATTGGTCAATAGCGACTAGTACTTTCATTTCTTTACCTGTGGTTTGGTCACGATTTAACTCTAATGTTTTCGAGATTTAAGAGCATCGGTCCAACGGCGGAGTGATCCTTTTTCAGAATGATGTCAGAAGGATGATTTTTTTCGCAAAGTTCACTCTCTAGCTTGAACAAATCTGACTTCCCGACCAGGCGACGGAAGAACCTCCACACTGCAAGGCGCTTTAGTTGCGACAAACTCAGATACGCTGCCTCGAATGATTTTGTTAAGGTCTGTTCTTCTGCGGGCGCCGAGTATGATCAAATCTGCCGGCCAGTTCGTTGCTTCCTCGATAATTGCTTGTTTGGGATCGCCAACGAGAATATCCGAGGTCACCATCTCTGGTCTCAGGTTCATATTTAGCCTGACTACACAGCACTTCAGCCAGGACTCCATCAGCTTCTTTTGTTCTTCTGCCTGTTCAGCAGTGCCCATGTCCTTCGAAGCCGTAACAAACTTGAATATTGTATTTCGCGGCCAACCGGTCGCCAAAATCCGTTCTAGTGCGTAATCTGATTCCTCTGTGTCGTTCGTTGCGATCAGCACATTGTAGGAATCTTTTGGTTCGGATTTTTCAGCCGGTCTCACGATGCGCACACCACAGTGTGCATGAGTGAGAACTTTGCGTGACACACTGCCTATCAATAGACCTGAGATTCCGGTTTGCAGATGCGCTCCCATCACGATTAGCTCACAATCAGTCTTTGTGGCTGTCTCCAAGATCATTTTGCTTGCTGGCCCGATGACTTGCTCGCCAGTAATTGAACAAGTCGGAAATCTGTTCGATAACTTTTTCACGCTGGCAGCAATAAACCGCTTCGCGAATTGAATTTCAACTTGCTTACTGACCTCAGTTTGAGATGATCGGTCGATTACATGCAGCACATGCACAGAGACCGGACCCGGATCGCAGATCGTAAACAGTGACTCGAAAGCTTCCAGTGAGCTTTGCGAGTAGTCGAGGGCGAGCAATACTCTCATGAATCCTCCAATGATTTAACTGGCTTGACCTGTTTCGCACAGCTCGAAACTGCTTATCTGCTGTGGCAGGTCATTTTCGCTCAGGGTGATGTCGAGCGCGGGAAGAGGCGGCAGTTTTACAATTGCTACCGTGCATGGTGCCTGGTCTAAGACTACGGATGACACGCTTCCAAGCAATATTCGGTCGATTCCCTTACGACCATGTGCGCCAATTACGATCAGATCGGCCGGCCAATTCTCGGCTTGAGTGATGATTTCACTGGGCGCTCCACCGTCCAGAGCGATCCGTTCAATGTGAACACCAGGCAGTCTGCCGGACAATTCCTGAGCAAAGTTCATCTGGAATTTGGCGGGTGTTGGTGCGTTTCCATTCTTTCCAGCTCGTTTGTGCGGTTTTGGCTTGTTACCATCTTTCACGGTCAATAGCCGGAAGTGCGTTTCTTTTTGCCATTTCTGCCTTGCCAGGAAATCGAGGATGTGTTTGGAACAGCAATCGTCGGCTATAGCTACTAAGACGTTCATAATGTGAATTCCCAGGTTAATGTAGTGAGGACATTTAAAGCTTCGTTTATCGCGTCTGCTTTTGCATCGCTCTTCTGGACGATCAAACGCTCCGATGCCGGACAAATTGTTGGACTTCTGCTCCACCGTCGGGATGAGCTGTGCCTGACAACTGGCGGCCGGCAATCGCCCTATATAATCAGAGACCTAATGTCGTTGCGGGGAAGTAAGTGTCAAAGGCAGAAGCTAAGAGCAGTAATGGGTGTAGTAAGCAAACGTACCGTGCTCGCTGCTCGCTGATACTGGCTGGCGTTCTCGGTCTAGCCTTGCTCTGTGGAATCCGAAAGAGCGCTGCCGAGCACCAAGAGGTGGAACCAGCGGAGCGTCCCAGCTTGATTAAAGTGAAGCCAACTGGTTATCAACCCAATCCGGTAACAGCTGAAAGCACCGCCGGCGAAGACTCGTTTCAAGCGCTTAACTGTCAAGCCTGCCATTCAATACATGGGGTAGGTGGCGCAATTGGACCAATTCTGGATGGGATTGGTCACGAGCGAAGCGAGGAATACCTGACGGCTCGGCTGGAGAATACAAGCGAGGCAAAAGAGAAGTTTCTGCAGCTAACTAGCCCCGAGAAGTCGGGGTCCGACGCGCACGTTCGATTAACAAAGCAAACCGCTAGAGCTATAGTGTTGTACCTGCTGACTCTTCCTGAGCCACCGGGTGGATTTGCTATAGTTCCGCACATCCGTCGGTGGCCGTCCGAAGATCCTGTTGCAAATCCGAATTTTCGCCCTGCGCCCGTATGTAAGTCCAGCAAAGAAGGGGAAGCTCTTTATGCAAAATTCGGCTGCGCTGCTTGCCATTCAATCGAGAACGTTGGAGGTTGGCTCGGTCCCAAGCTCGACGGTGTTGCCGGCCGGCACAGTCGTCAGTACATAGAGGCGCACATAACTGATTCCGAGGCTCATATTGGCACAGCTGTGGAAGGACACACGTTGAGGAAAACACAGATGCCGCTACTAAACGTTACTCCTGAAGAAGTAAAAGATATTGCTGACTATTTGGCAACGCTACCAAATTCGAAAAAGTGAGCTCCTATACAATTAGTTTGTTGAGCTCTTCTCTCACCGATGATTCTAAAAGACTGGTGAGTTCATGAGGCACGTCTACTCCTTCCGTTTGACCTTTCAAAAAGTCGTTGACGAGAATTGGCTTCGCGAAGGCGATAGAGAGATGAACAGGTGTGCGGCTATGTTGGTCTGCCCCGACTTCCTTGCGAACGGCCATTATCAAGTTGACCAGGTCTTCTACGTTGCTGCGCTCGGCCAACTGGCTCGCCGAAATTAAATTGACTGCCCGGTGATAGTCATGTATCAGTTCGTTTAACGCTTGATACCGTGTGTGGTGAATTGAGTGGTTTAGCTGGTGCTGCAATTGCTCTTCCGTCCACCTTGCTTCGTATAGTCGTAAGTAGAGTTGATGCGCGGATTCGACTTCGTTCAGACCGTCGACTGGCTCATAATGCACATAAGCTGCAAGCGATGTGAAAATTAACTGGGTGAGCTGATGCGCTTTCTCCGAAAGCGGTAACGATGGTGGCTGAGTGTTGTACTTCGCGTAGAGCGTATCAATGATGACGTTGAGAGCTTTGCTTATGCGATGTTGTAATGATAGGTCTGTGCCACCATCTATTTCGAGGACGTGCTCGATTGACGAAATATTATCGAGCAGAAATTTGGCTGTGACTTTTGGGTAACTGTACCGAAAGGCAATGGGGGCAAGATAAACTGGTTCCTCTCTGTGCTCTTTTCGCATACGTGCCACCGCACTCAAAGCGATATGCGCAGGGCCTGATTTGAAAGGTAGAAGAACGTTGTTTCTTCCACTGATTTCACCTTCTGGAAAGATGACGAGCCGGTGTTTGCCCTGCATCAAGATCTTTATGGACTGCGCAAACGATCTAAGATCCAGGGCTCCCCTGTGAACGGAATAACAGCCTGCCAGTTGCAGAATAAATTTGTTGAAAATGGTCTTGCGAAAGATCTCTCGAGTGCACAGATAATAAAGTTGATCTCGAAGAAGTTTTGCCAAGATAAAAACCACGTCATTGTCCATATTAAGTGAATGATTCGGACATAAAATGACGCGCTTGGTTCCTAATGAAGCCAGCTCGTTTAGATCTCCTACAGTTTCATACGAGAGGTGACCGTATCTGAGACGAAGGAGCGCGGGATAGATCAGTTTGGCAAGTTCTACGAATGAAACAGTTAGATGCGGCGGTCTGAACCCGTATATGTCGCAATGCCTAGTAGATTTGCTAAGCTTGCTTGCCATCATGCCGATATCCGTTCGTGTTTTTCTGGTTTCAGCGCTTTTCTCGGTTGACGAGCAGATTTGTAAATCAGCACGCTGCAGTGGCAATTTCGAATTACCTTGCTCGTTGTACTTCCGAGCACGTTGCGGTCTGGGTCGCCGTAGCCGTAAGCTCCTAGAATTAATAGAGAATTTGTATCGCCAGCTTTTTCCAGAATCGTTTGTGTTGGCTCTCCAACTTCGACAGTGAACACGCCGTCTTTCCAAAACTCCCGTAGATAGCCATCTCCTTGTTCGGCGATTAGCTTCCCCTGTGGAAGATCTTCTCTGCTTGGAACAACTATCAAAGCTCTTAGGTTGCAATCAGTGTACTTAGCAAGGCTTTCAGCCAAAAGAAGGGCACCGATTGATTGTTCACTGCCATCAAAAGCGACGAGAATGTCTGAGACTTTCGATGACGGCTGAACTGTTATCAGCACCGGAATGTCCGCTTCCCGGGCCACGCGCTCGGCCACCGAACCGATCATTATTCTTGATGGTGTTTTCGGTTGCTGTCTTCCTCTGTGCCCCAGAACGAGTAAGTCAAACTGCTCAGACTGTTTGAGTATCTCTTCTACTATGTGCCCTTCCGATAAGCGCGTTGTTTGCGGTATCTCGCGCAAGGACGCTTCATTCTTGAACAGATCCAGAATGGTTTTACCGATCTTTCTTAAGGACGTTGACACTTTGCCGTAAGATTCGACTGAAGGTGCAAAACCCAGCTCTTCGCCGAATTCTGGCTCTATAAACAGATCAATCAAACGAGGATCGACGACATGCTCAGCTCCTAGTTCGGCGTCGAGATTCTGTGCTAACCAGAAGGCATAGTCTGCTGCAATCTGACTGTTGTTCGATCCGTCCAGGCAAACCAATATCTTCTTGAAGGGCATAATCTGTATCCTCCTGTGCTGTACTCATTAGAGCACCACAGCCGGCAATTCGAATTGATCGAGCGAATGATAGATCTTGCGGAGCCATCAGTCTAAGGATTGATCAGCTCGATAACCGAAGTAACTTTCAGTGCCAAGGAAGATTCAGTCGGTCGAACGATACCAAGCGTCATATTTTCGTCGAATATGTGAACAGCTGAGTCCGATGCAAAAACAGTGTGACAATCCATGGTAGACGTTGACGCAAGTATGATGAAAACAAGAGCAGGCCAGAAATCCAAGATTGCTCTGGTCACATTAAACAGCTTGGTCGTAACGGAAAATGTAATTTCTGGTTTAATCTGCCGACAGATTCCACCGTTCCAGCGCAAGACCGTAACTACCTACCGTGTTGATGATTTCGCCGACAACCTGGTTCCTATTTTGTCCGAGTCTGCCAGCGTTGTGATTGTAGATAGTGCCTCGTCTGGTACTGAGAAAGGTGCCGTGGTGATTTATGATCTGACAAATCTGAAAAATCTCGAGCGAACCCCACAGGTGTTTAGGGAGCAAATTGCGAAAATAGCGAATTCGATCCGCACTTCTCGAAATCAGTCCGGGTTGCCTCGACGTGCCATATTCTTCGGTGTTACACTCGAGAATTCGCAGGCCAAAGCAATCGAACCTGGGTGTGAAGCCTTCGATTCTTCGGTAACAGATAACTTGTCACTCTTGTTGGGTAAGGTTCTTATGTCATGTTCAGGTGAATAATGCTTGCGATGCGCAGAGCATAGATGCGCAGAGTATAAAGGTTGAAGTATTACAAAAGGCTTGGCAACATAAAAATGTCGAATCACCAAAATCAAGCAGGAAAGTTAGCCGTACTTCCGTCTAACGATAAGCGATGGCTTTTGATCGAGGCCGTTATGCGGCGGCATGGCTACAAGCCGGCCGCCCTGATCGAGACGTTGCACGCCGCGCAACAGTCATTTGGCTATCTCGACAAAGAGGTGATGAATTTTGTGGCACAACGATTGACGGTGCCTCTAAGCAAAGTTTATGGCGTTGCCACGTTCTACAATTTATTTCGCCTTAGACCGCAAGGAGCACATACGTGCGTTGTCTGTCTGGGAACAGCTTGCTATATAAAAGGCGGTGCTAAGCTCTTAAACAGATTGGAGAATCGTCTTGGCATATCACCACTTGAAACAACTGCTGATGGAAAAATCTCGCTTTTGACTGCTAGATGTCTTGGCGCTTGTGGTATTGCACCTGCAGCCGTGTTCGATGAAAACGTGGTCGGCAACCTCACAACTGAAAAATTAGAGGAGCAACTTAAGCAGTGGACATGAATGGAATGCATGGCGCCCGCTCGCCCATTATCATCACAAGCGATGATCTCGAGCAAGCTGCCGCAATGGAAAGAGCTGCGCAGCAGGGTTTCCAGAACCGTATTTTTGTGTGCATGGGTACAGCTTGTCAATCATGCGGAAGCGAAAACGTTCTCACCGCCCTGAAACAGCAAGTTTCTGAAATGGATTTGGAAGATTCATGCGAAGTGCAACCCGGTGGCTGCCAGGGGAATTGCGCCCAAGCACCGCTCGTTTCAATCCAGCCAACAAATGTTTTGTATAAGGGCGTCTCGCCACAAGATGCTGAATCGGTAATTAATAGTATCGGTGGCACTGTCGTAGACGCATTGCGGTGCGACACGAATGCTCCTTTCTTCGTTCGCCAACACCGAGTTGTGACTGAGTATCGCGGGCTGATCAATCCGGAGCGCATCGAAGAATACTTCGCAGTGGGAGGCTATTCAGCGCTTTTGCAGGCGCTGGCATTTATGACGCCTGAACAGGTTCGCAACCAAATTCGCTTGAGTGGACTGCGCGGACGTGGTGGCGCCGGATATCCAACTGGCTTGAAGTGGGGCACCGTCGCAAAAGCTGCTGGAGCCCTCAAATATGTGATTTGCAACGCAGACGAAGGTGACCCGGGCGCTTTCATGAACAGAAGTGTGCTCGAAGATTACCCTTTTCGCGTTTTGGAGGGGCTGACTATTGCCGCATATGCGGTGGGCGCGAAAAAAGGCTACATTTATGTGCGAGCCGAATATCCCTTGGCTGTGAAACGACTTGAGAACGCCTTGAAGAGCGCTCGGCGGCATGGACTACTCGGTGAACATATTGCCAACAGCTCATTCGGGCTGGATCTTGAGATTCGGCTTGGCGCTGGCGCTTTCGTTTGCGGGGAAGAGACAGCGCTAATTTCGTCTATCGAGGGCGGGCGCGGATTGCCGTGTCCGCGCCCGCCGTATCCAGCTGAATCAGGATTGTGGGGCTGCCCCACTCTCATAAACAATGTTGAGACCTACGCCAATATCGCACCGATAGTGAGCCGTGGCGCCGATTGGTATGCCTCGATCGGCACCGAAAAATCCAAAGGCACCAAAACGTTTGCTCTGAGCGGCAGAATTAGAAATACTGGCTTGATAGAGGTGCCACTGGGCACCAGCTTGCGAGAGGTGGTGTTTGATATCGGTGGTGGCGTTCCGGATGGCCATCATTTTAAAGCTGTGCAGACCGGTGGACCTGCCGGTGGTTGCATTCCGGAGCATTTGTTAGATACTCCGGTTGACTACGAATCGTTGCAAGCGCTCGGTTCCTTCATGGGATCTGGTGGCATGATCGTCATGGACGACAGCTCTTGTATGGTTGACGTCGCTAAATTCTTTATGCAGTTTTGCTCTACCGAGTCTTGTGGCAAGTGCGTACCTTGTCGAGTAGGAACAACTCACATGCTTACGTTGCTCACTCGGATAACAGACGGTGAGGCAACGATGGCAGATCTCGCCCAACTTGAGATGTTGTGTGATGTCGTACGTGATACCAGTCTATGCGGGCTCGGTCAGGGAGCTCCCAATCCAGTATTGAGTACGCTTAAGTATTTCCGCGGTGAATATCTTTCGCACATCGTCAACAAAACTTGCGAAGCCGGCGTATGTGCTCCGAAAGGAGAAGATTTACGCCGCCCGGCATGTTCGGTTCCACGGTCTCAAGCTCCTCAGAACTAATGGTGGTAAATGCGCGTAATCACTCTGACAATTGATGGTCACGAACTTAGCGGCACTGATGAAGAGACGGTTCTTGATGTTGCTCGGGCGCATGGAATTCACATACCAACCATGTGCCAGCTTGATGGTCTCCCGGAGTGGGGCGGTTGCCGTTTGTGCCTGGTAGAGGTACAGGGCTCATCCAAACTTCAGGCGGCGTGTGTAAGTCGGGTTGCCGAAGGGATGGTCGTGAATACACAAAGTCCTAAGCTGCTTGCTTACCGCCAGACGATAACTGAAATGCTGTTCAGTGAGGGAAATCATGTATGCTCGGTCTGCGTTTCAAATGGACACTGTGAGCTGCAAACGATGGCTCAGGAATTGAAGATTGACCACGTCTCGCTGCCGTATAGATATCCCGAACGACACGTTGATGCATCCCACAAATATTTTGTTTTTGATCCCAACCGTTGCATCCTCTGTACTAGATGCGTGCGTGTCTGTGACGATGTGGAAGGTGCGCATACCTGGGACGTTTCAGGGCGAGGCATAGACTCGAAACTGATAACCGACCTCAATACCCCGTGGGGCGAATCGCAAACATGTACTAATTGTGGTAAATGTGTGCAAGCTTGTCCCACCGGGGCTCTATTCGAGAAAGGCACTACCCCTGGTGAAATGGAAAAGTCTCCTGATTTTCTTCATTACCTCCAAAATATGCGAGAACAAAAGAATGACTGAGCGGATGAAACTTGCTACAGTTTGGCTCGATGGATGCTCTGGTTGCCACATGTCCTTTCTTGATATGGACGAAAGGCTGCTCGATATCCTTAAGGATGCGGATTTGGTTTACAGCCCGCTGGTTGATATTAAGGAATATCCTGAAGAGGTCGATGTTGTGCTAGTCGAGGGTGCAATATCCAGTGAGCATGATCTGGAAAAGATCAAGATGGTTCGCTCAAGAAGTAAGACATTAGTTTCGCTTGGTGACTGTGCGGTAACTGCCAATGTTCCATCAATGAGAAATCAGTTCGAAGTGAAGAGCATCCTTGAACGCGTTAGCGACGGTCACCTGCCGTTGCAACCTGCCGATGTCCCATTACTTTGCAAACACGCCCGCCCGGTGCACACTGCTGTCGATGTCGATATATTTGTGCCTGGCTGTCCTCCATCTGCTGACACAATTTACGAAGTGGTTTCGGCGTGTTTGCGCGGCAAGAAACCGGAAATTAGTGAACTAACAAGATTTGGTGCATGAAGATGAGCAAGATTATCACCATTGATCCTGTCACTCGCATTGAAGGACATTCCAAAATCACCATTCATTTAGGTGACGATGGCCAGGTAGAAGAGGCTGTCTTTCATGTCACTCAATTGCGTGGTTTTGAAAAGTTCGTAGAGGGGCGTCCATTTTCCGAGATGCCGTCGATTATGTCCCGCATTTGTGGCATCTGCCCAGTTAGCCATTTGGTGGCCTCGGCCAAGGCTTGCGATATGCTGCTGGCTGTGCAAATACCTGAAACTGCGGCCAACTTGAGAAGAATCATTAATCTTGCTCAGATTGCTCAGTCTCACGCTCTTAGTTTTTTCTATCTCTCAGCACCAGATTTGATACTAGGGCTGGACTCAGATCCGGTTGCCAGAAATTTGGTTGGTGTGGCGCGTTCTAATCCGGAATTTGCGCGCGATGGTATCCGCCTGCGCAAGATTGGTCAGACAATCATCGAACTCTTGGGCGAAAAAAGAATACATCCGGGATGGGTCGTGCCCGGAGGCGTAAATGCGCCGTTGACTCACGAGCACAGAGAACAGATGCTCACTCTCCTTCCTGATGCCATCTCCATTGCTAGCAAAATGTTCGAGTGGTTTTGGGAGCAGCTCAGTGCATATCGTGAGGAGATTGCCGCCTTTTCTAAGGTTGATACTCTGTATATGTCATTGGTTGGAAAAGACAGAGGATTAGAGACTTACGATGGCGCTCTATCTATCGTTGACAGCGACGGAAATTTTATCGAAGAGTCTTTGCCGGCCAATCAATACAAAACGATCTTAGATGAAGCAATTTCACCACGCAGTTATTTGAAGTCTCCATACTACAAACAGCTTGGTTATCCGACCGGCCTTTATCGGGTTGGACCATTGGCGCGTCTGCACATTGCCGCCAACTGTGGAACGCCGAAGGCTGATGCTGCGCTGAGACAGTTCAAGGAGCTCGATCGCCGTAGTGCGTTCTACTATCACTTAGCGCGCCTGATTGAGATCGTCTACGCCTTTGAGAAAATTCAGGCGCTACTCTTGGACGAAAATATTCTCAACACTCATGTCCGCGCTTATGCGGGTGTGAATGCATACGAAGGTTTTGGTGTCTCCGAAGCTCCACGAGGGACACTAATGCATCACTACAAAGTGGACAAAGACGGATTGATTGTTTATGCCGACCTTATGATAGCTACTGGTCACAACAACCTGGCTATGAATAAAGAGATAACGGCTGTGGCGAAGCATTTCGTCAAAGCTGACAAGCTGACCGAAGGCAGTCTCAACCGAGTGGAAGCAGCCATAAGGGCATATGATCCATGTTTGAGTTGTTCAACCCATGCAATTGGGCAAATGCCTCTCAATATTCAACTCCTAGCCAGCGATGGCACCCTCTTAGACGAGGTGTCAAGATGAATTGGTTGACAGTTGGATTCGGTAATGAACTCGCCGGAGATGACGGTTTCGGTTTAGCATTTGCAGAATATTTTTTGCACTCGGCTGATCGTCCGCCGAACTGCCAAATTTTACGGGTGCCACAACTCTATCCTGAACACGCCGACCTGCTGGATTCGGTAGAAGGGGTTATTTTCATTGATGCAAGCTTCTTGGCAGCGCCAGGCGAAGTGTGTTTGAAGAGGCTTGAGCCTTCGGGGCTTGAGGCGAGCCTGGAGGGGCGAACTGTCTTCGGTCATTATTTAAGTCCCAAGGAGCTTCTCGCTTTGTGCCAATTGTTATACGGCAGGTCGCCTACGGCGTGGCTCTGTACTGTGGGGCTTTCATCTACTATGCTTGGTACAGGAATAACAGATTTTCTCAGTCAGTTGATGCCGGTAATGAAAGAAATGCTCTTGAACATGATCAGTCAGTTTGAGCCGGCAATTTCAAGCAGTTGCGAGGTTATCCAGTGTTGACAGCGAAGCTTCAGGACTACCAAGCATCAGAAGTATTAGCTGATGGTAGCCAGATTACTGTGAGAGCCCTGCATCCGGAGGATAAACCGATTTTGCAGGAGGGAATGCATCACCTGAGCAAGAACTCTCTCTATAATCGGTTTTTTACATGGAAAACTGAACTATCTCCCAAAGAGCTATCTTTTTTTACTGAGCTTGACTTCGTGGATCATGTGGGTCTGCTTGCTAGTCTTGTCACTCCAGAGGGAGAGCGTCCGCTAGGAGTTGGGCGATACATTGCTTGTAAAGAGTTGAAATCAATTCACGCTGCAGAAATTGCATTCGCAGTGGACGAGGAATTTCAAGGACGAGGAATTGGCAAGCTCTTGATGAAGCATCTTATTGTCATTGGCCGTCAAAATCATGTGAAATTATTCGTTGCCTATGTTCTTCCCGGTAATAGAAAGATGCTTGCTGTTCTCTACGGCAGTGGCTTACCTGTCACCAGAAATCAAGACGAAGCAGGCGTTTTAGAGATAAGGTTGCGGCTAACTTAGCGAGTCAGCTCTTGACGGATATGTATCTATACTAGTCCGCGCCGCATGGCGTGAACTGCGGCCTGAGTACGATCATCGACCGCCAGTTTGTTCAGTATGTTACGAACGTGTGTCTTAGCTGTGGCCAGGGAGATGATTAACTTATCGGCAATAGCCTGATTTGATAGTCCATCGACTATCAGCTTCAACACCTCTAGCTCCCTTGCCGAGAGTGGTTCTGGTGCTGGTCGGTCGATCCCCGCAGCATGGTCAATACTGTGGCTATTGTTCTGATTGACGTTATTTTCTTTGTTCTGAGTTGTGACTGTTTCGGCGGCCGGCTCTGCCGTTGTGTAATGTCGAAGCACTCTACTTGCGATTGACGCATCTAGCCACGCATCGCCGGCATTTACTGAGCGAATGGCTGTGTACAGCCTTTCTGGTGCCACGTCTTTCAAACAATATCCGGAAGCGCCGGCAGCTAATGAGGCTAAAATATCCCGGTCGTTGTCATGCTGTGTAAGCATAATAATTCTTGTCTGGGGAGCGGAAGCTACTATATGACGCGATGCTTGGATGCCATCCATAATCGGCATTCCAACATCCATTAGGATCACATCAGGACTCAGTGCTTTAGCCCGTTCAATGGCCTCCTCTCCGTTTGAAGCCTCACCGATTATCTCGATATCGGACGTACGTTTGAGAGCCGCCTTTAATCCTAATCTTGTCAAGGCGTGGTCTTCAACAAGTAACACTCTGATTGACGTTGCGTTAACTGAATCTTCTGCCATGCTATTCTTGCCGATTGCTCACCTTGCTAAATTATATGCTCTAATTTGCGTTGTGGGTCGTTCACGCTTTCTTTAGTAAGGTTTCATGACTGATAGGTTTAACGACAAGGCTGTAACGCAGCAGGTGCAACTGACAGAAGCAGAAGTTGCTCTGAGAAAGCGTTGGCTTGAACTTTCTCCAACCGATGAAACGATTATCCAGCAAGATATTGATCCTCTGGTTTCTGGAAGCTTTGATGCTCTTATCGAGCAAATGTACGATCACTTTCTTTCCTTTGAGGAAACACGCAGCTTCTTCCCGGACGAGAGTATTCTAAAAAGGGCGCAAACTGCTCAAAAGCGGTACTTCGAGCGCTTGACCAAAGGAAATTATGGTCTCGATTATGTCAATGATCGACTCGGTGTTGGTTCGACGCATCACAGGATCGATCTTGATCCTAAGTGGTACATCGGTGCATATAATCGAGTTTTGTCGTGGTATCTTCCAAAACTTATTGAGCGCTTCTCAACAGATCCTGGCAAACTTCAGAATGCACTGCTAGCTCTTATCAAGCTTGTCTTCTTCGATATGGGTCTGGCGATCGAGTGCTACATCCTTGCTAAAGAGCAGGCCATCCGAAAACATCGTGATGCACTTCGCGAGCTGGAAACCGAACGCCGCACTACTAAGTCAATTTTGGAAAGCGCGCCTATCGGCATTGTGACTTTAAGCGAAGAACTTGTTTGTATTGAGTGCAATGAAATCTTTTCCGAGATGGTTGGCAAAGACAGAGAACAGATCATCGGTTGTCAGTTATTTGAAGTAGCGCCTCAGTTGAAGAACAAGGCATTTTTTGATGTCTTGCGAACGAAACATGCGTACCAGGAAACGGCGAAGCCTATTCGTTTTTCAACGGCGATCACCGCCGACGAAACTTATTGGGATTGGGCGGTTTGGCCCGTAAAAGATGATGCAGGCAATGCCACGAGTTTGGCTGCAATGTTTGCTAATGCAACCGACCGAGTTATTTTGCAACAACAGCGAGAAGATTTTGTCGCCACGCTCACACATGATTTGAAAACGCCTGTTTCTGCGACAAACCGCGCCGTCCGTTTTTTGCTTGATGGTGATTTCGGTGCGGTATCTGAGGGGCAAAAGGAGATATTAGACACCATTTTGCAAAGCAACACGGCTCTTTACAGTCTGGTACAGACCTTGCTCGATGTCTATAAGTTCGACAGTGGCGTAAAAGAGTTACACATCAGGCGATGCAACCTGGCGGTCGTGATCACGCAGATGGTTACAGAGATTATGCCTCTGGCTCAGGAAAAAGGGGTCGAACTTAAAATAACCCTGCCGCTTGAACCGCCAGAGGTGATGTGCGATGAGGATGAGATAAGGCGTGTGTTGCAGAACTTGATCGACAACTCGCTTAAGTTCACACCCAACGGTGGTTCTGTCGAAGTCACCGTGAAATACAACGGTGAAAAGACACTCGTCTCTGTGGCAGATACCGGAAAAGGCATACCGGAAGAGAACAAGCCTAAGTTATTTCAGCGCTTCTGGCAGGCCGGATCGACAGGCCGTTACTACGCAAGCACTGGTCTCGGACTTTATTTGAGCCGGCGTATTATTGAGGGACATTCAGGACGCATCTGGTGTGAGAGCACCTATGGGCAGGGCAGTACCTTCTTTTTTGAATTGAATTCATTGCATCGTTAATGTGCCGCAAGCGAAGTTCAATCTCAAAAATAACGACCGATCTGCTGAAGTATTATGTCAAAAAGCGCAGGTGCCAGCTTCAGGCATTTTGTCTGAAAAGCCCCCGGATCGCACTCTCCGCAATCAGCTCGAGTGACGAAAACTTTGAGGGACTGTTCGATGTCCTTCCAGATTGCTGCCGAGTCAATGCGTTTTGGATCTTTCGCTGGTGCTGCAGTTTCCAGATATCGGACCAAAATCTGCTTGCCGACTTGTAGACAATTACAAGCTGAATCAGAGCAAGCAGACGTGATCTCTGTCAAATGCTCATCGCTGATCAATCCAAAATCGCGCGCGCCTTGTGCCAGCGCCTCGCCATCCCTTGTGTCTTCAGCTGACAACAGTTCGTGAATATGAAGACGGGCGTTTGGAAATCTCAGCGACATTGGCTTCCTTTTAATGAGGATTGAGCATTACATAGCCGAAAATGACGTCCCGTTTTGCTATCCCAGCCTTTAACGATCCTACAATTGTCTGCTCTATCAGACATCATTCTTTCGAAGTATCTAAGTTTGGCGGTTTCAGACCAGCTAGAGTTGAGTATTTTCGGTGAAGTTGGCTGTTTGCGAGTTCGGACCAATCATCACAATTCCTGTGACTTTATCAGCAGTGTCATGAGCTGCCCAGAGCGGATTACGATGACCGATTGCGGGCATTGGTGACTTTTGTCACTGCCTGTAGCAGGCAATGGCCGCTTGCCCCAGGCTTAGCCCGCCATCGTTGCACGGCACTTTCTCATTCCAAAAGACCTGAATTTTTCGACTTTCAAACTGCGTAAGTAGGGTATCGAAGAAGAGCATGTTTTGCATTACTCCACCGGAAATGGCGATTTTACTTACACCATGCTCCTCACAAAGCCTGGTTGCCAGGTCTATGGTTCCTGCTGCAAGACCGTTGTGAAAAGCTCTGGACATCTCGTTTGCTGAAAGCCCGGACTTTTTGTCATCGACCATCGCCCTAAGGGCCTCGTGCCAGCCAAGTTCCCACCTGTCGCCATTCTGACTGCGGTCAACGCTGAAAGGATAAGCTCTGGCGCTTATGCTGCGTCGAGCCTGGTGTTCGAGCCATATAGCTGCCTGTGCTTCAAAAGTTATCTCCCTGTCGAATCCGGCCACAGCCGCGGCCGCGTCGAATAAGCGGCCTATCGAGCTCGACGGCCAGGTGCGTAGATTTTTCGCTGCAGCCTGGCAGGCGTGCTTGAAGCGCGGTGAAAAAAAACGTTCCATGTAACTGATAGCATCGGTATAGCCGGCGCTGGCAAGAAAGCCTGCAAGCGCTTGAGGAGGGAACTTGGCAGCAGCGTCTCCTCCGGGCATACTGGCGTACTGCAAGGACGCCACTCTGCGGAAGCCTGCCTGGATTGAGCCAATGAAGAACTCTCCTCCCCAGATTGCCTCATCATCACCCCAGCCTGTGCCATCAAATGCGATACCAATGACTTTATCCGAATACATCCCACTTTCAGCCAAAACGGAGGCCACATGGGCCTGATGGTGCTGCACTAAGACAGGCGTCCCTTCCAGCTCTGCGGCAAAGCGCGTCGAAACGTATTGCGGATGTTTGTCGCAAGCAATCAGCAATTTGTCTCTATCTACTGTGTACATATTGCAAAAATCATCTATTGTTTCGGTAAAGGCCCGCCGGCAAGCTGCGTACTCCAGGTCTCCGATGTACTGGCTTACAATTGCCTGGCCGGCCACAACCAGCGCAATAGTGTTCTTCAAATCTGCTCCCAGGGCTAGCACAGTTTGCTGGGTGGGCACCATAGCCACTATACCTGGTGCCAGCCCGCGCGCTCGTCGAACAACATGACTGGAGTGCCGGCTCGTGGCTATGACTGAATCATCTATCCTTCGTTGTATAGCTCTTTGACCAACAAGAAACATATCGGCTATACCGTCTAGTTCTTGACGGGCACTGTCGTCTTCGTAAGCCAAAGGCTCACTGGACTTGTTTGCGCTGGTCAAAACTATTGCAGATGGTGCCCCCTCTGCAAAAAGCAGATGATGCAGTGGAGTATAAGGGAGCATTAAGCCCAGATCCAGGTTGTCGGGCGCAATCAGATGAAGCGGCAGATCGCATTCTTCTTTCACCGGAGCCAGCACGATTGGTCGGGCGCTGCTTGAGAGAAGTGTTTTTGCTTGACTGCTCAGGTGGGCAAACATCTGCGCTCGCTCGAGATTGTCGACCATCAAAGCAAACGGCTTGTCTTTGCGATATTTGCGCAAGCGCAATTGAGATAGTGCTTCGCTGTTGGTGGCATCAACTGCCAGATGATAACCGCCGATGCCTTTGAGCGCCACTATCTTTCCATCCCTGAGCAGTGCTGCGGCCCGAGCAATAGCATCAATTCCTCGTGCACAGTCTGTTGTGCCGGCATTCGCCTGGCTTGTCGTCAAATAATAATTTGGTCCGCACTGCGCACAAGCTACAGGCTGTGCATGGAATCGCCTGTCTGAAGGGTCCTCGTAGCCTGCCCGGCATCTCTGGCACATCTTCCAGGAACTCATAGTTGTAGCGATGCGATCGTAAGGCAGACTTTTTATTATCGAAAAGCGCGGACCGCAATGTGTGCAATTGACGTAGGGATATTGATAATGACGGTCGTCCGGCCGAAAGAGTTCTTTGAGACAACTTTCGCAAGTAGCTAGATCCGGCGATATGCGTGTTGTTACAAGTCCTTGGGTTTGCCGGCTCTCTACGATGCGGAAGTCACTGAAACCAGATGGCGGTGCCGAGTTTCTGCTTATCTTCTCTATCTTTGCCGCTTGCGGTGCCTGTGCCGGCAACTTGAGAAGAAACTCTTCGATCTGCTCTTCTTGGCCGTCGAGTTGTATCTCGACACCGAGTGCGTCATTCAAGACCCAGCCACACAGGCCGATCTCTCGGGCGAGAAGGTAGACGAAGGGCCGAAATCCAACCCCTTGTACTATCCCTTCCACTCTCACTCTTGTGCTCATAGCGACCTTGCCGCTCCGTCAACAGATGCGGGGCAACTGATCGCCTACCAGCATATCCACGACGCGCGACGAGCCATGAGCGGTGACTACTTCCAGGCAAGGCGCTCCCTCTTGCACTTCTCCAATGATCGCTGCCGCAGCACCATGTTCGGTGGCGCGCATCGCCTCGAGCGCCCTGGCGGCCGCGCCCGGTGCCACAATGGCCAGAAATTGACCCTCATTAGCCACGTGCAGAACGTCCAATCCAAGCAGTTCACAAGCTCCGCGCACTTGGTCGCGCACCGGCAGTAGCTCCTCTTGCAATGTAACGCAAAATCCACTGGCGCGCGCGAACTCGTTCAGTGCAGAGGCGAGACCGCCCCTTGTCGGATCGCGCATCCAGCGAATTTGGCTAGCGGCGGCAGCAATGATAGCCTCCACCATCGGCCAGACAGAACGGCAGTCACTGGCTATGTCGGCTTCCATATCGAGCTCACCCCGCGCAAGCAAAATGGTAATGCCATGATCGCCAATGGGCCCGCTCAAGATCACCTTGTCACCGGCTTTAGCCGAGCGAGCATCTAATTTGACGCCGGCAATCGGCAAGCCGATACCGGCTGTCGTGATGTAAAGCCCATCCGCCTTCCCATGTTCGACGACTTTTGTATCGCCGCCTACTATCGGCACTCCTGCTGCCTGACTGGCCTTAGCCATCGCGGCCAGCTCGGCGTCTAGCGTTGCAGTGGGCAAACCAGCCTCCAGTATCAGTGTACAGACGAGCGCTATCGGTCTTGCGCCGGAGACAGCCAGGTCGTTAACCGTGCCATTTACGGCCAGAGTACCGATGCTGCCGCCGGCAAAGCGGAGCGGGCTGACTACAAAGCTATCGGCGGTGACAGCCACTGTACCGGCATCGCCAAAGGGAACCAGGGCTGAATCAGTCAGCCTCTCCAGAATCGGGTTGCGCAAATGCGGTAATATCAACTCCTCTACTAACCTGCGGCTTGCCGTGCCGCCGGAGCCGTGCGCGAGTTCGATCTGTTTGCTGCGAAATTCTTCAACCACCTGATACGCTAGCCTTTTTCTCTGGCTTCTCCCGAGCATAGTTATAGTGAGCAGCGCAGGCGCCTTCCGACGATACCATAAGAGCGCCGATAGGCTCCTCCGGTGTGCATTCTTTCCCGAACAGTTTGCATTGGTGCGGCTTGATTAAGCCCTTGAGCACATCTCCGCATGGTGCGTCGAGACGCACAGGTCTTCCATTCTTCACCTTGCTCAAAATATCGGCGAATCTTACCTCGGCGTCAAAGATCTCGTACTGTTTTCGTAACTTTACTGCAGAGAAAGGAATTTGACCGAGACCGCGCCATTCGAAACTGTCTCTCAGTTCAAACACTTCAGACAGCACTTTTGATGCTGATGCATTCGGTTTTTCTGGCACAACACGAGTATATTGATTTTGCACCTTCGCTTCTTTGGCGCGGAGCTGCTTCACTAGCATGAGGAGCGATTCCATGATGTCGACCGGCTCAAAGCCCGATACAACCACAGGTTTTTTGTAGTCTCGGGCAATCTCCTCATAACTTTGAGCACCAATTACGGTGGCAACATGACCGGGACCGATGAAGCCGTCGATTTCAAGTTTTGGATCAGACAGCACGGCTTTCATCGGCGGCAACACCGTTACGTGATTGATGAAAACAGTAAAATTCGCCAGGCCTAGCTCTCTTGCTTTTAAGACAGTGAGTGCGGTGGCCGGAGCTGTCGTCTCAAAACCGATAGCGAAAAAGACAACCTCTCTTTCGGGATTTTTCTCCGCTAACTTGAGCGCGTCGAGCGGCGAGTAGACCATGCGAATATCGAGTCCGCTGGCTTTAAGTTCGAGAGGGCTGCCATTGTAGCCAGGCACTCTCATCATGTCGCCATAGGCTGTCAGAATGACTCTAGGATCGGCGGCGATAGCCAGACCTTCATCGACTCTATCCATTGGCAGAATGCAAACCGGACAACCCGGACCGTGAAAAAGCTCCAGCTTTTCCGGCAAAAGTTGTTGCAGCCCGAAGCGGTAAATGGAGTGGGTATGACCGCCGCAAACCTCCATTACCCGATAGTGCTCGTCACCCATAGCTTGTCTTATCTTTTCAGCAAGCTCTTTGATGATCTCCGGATTACGATATTCGTCGACGAATTTCATCGGTCATCTCTCGGCCTCTGAGTTGCTGAAGTCAAAGCTGTAGCCTCTGGCCTCTTCGTTCGATTGCATGGACTCTCCCAATGTCATAAGTATTTCAAATTGCTCCTTCGCTTGTTCCTCGCTTATTTTGCTCATGGCGAAGCCGACGTGAATCAATACCCAGTCACCAATTTCGATACCATCCTCGCGGAGCAGGTCAACGTTAATCTGGCGTTTTACTCCGCCAATATCGGCCCTGGCAAAGTGCCTCTCCACATCGACAAAGGACTCAATTTTTCCGGGTATAGCAAGACACATTTGACTACTCTTTTGTTTTTACCATTGTATCTAATTACCGAGACGCTGTTTACACCGTCATATCTGCCAGAGCATTATCCGGTTATTGCCGGAATCCGCTACAGCCAGGATACGCGTGCCATCATCAAAGCGATGCAGGTGCAGTCCATAAGGCCAGCACAAGCTATCTTCAGTAACAGCCTTCCAGTTGTTTTCGCCATTGGCGGCGAAGTCGGGCTGACCGATTACCGTCCGCGCCTGAAGATAACGCCCTTTGTCCGGAAGATCCTCAAAGATAAGCACCCGGTTATTTGCCGTGTCGGCAACAGCTAACAAAGCTTTTTCGCCGTTGCCGGCAGGAAGATAACTGAGTCCGTAGGGAAAACGCAAAGATGATGCACTCTGGGGGCGGTACGGATATTCTTCTGTCTGGTCGAACTCCTTTTGACCGAGCAAAAGGGATGCCGGAGCTTGCGAGAAAGGCTCTTTTGTTGTCACTGCCCCGCTGGTGGAAGAGCCGGTTGCAAAGCCAAGAATACGGTGATTGCCAGCGTCTGCTACCAGCAAAAGGCGATTGCTGCCGGCGATATCGTGTGCCCAGCGAAAGCTGGCTGGACCAATGGCGCCGCGATTTTCCTCATTGTTTTCGAAGCAGTCCTGACCGATTATTCCGTGAGCAGCCTCTCCTGTTTTCGGGATACCTTTCCAGAAAAGCACTCTGCGATTACCAGTATCGGCAACATAGAGATACCCGTCGATATAAGCTAGACCGTAAGGCCAGTAGAGGCTGTCCGCTCCTGGACGGTTGCCGGGTCGGCCACGATTGGGCTCGGTCGATTGCATGTCTTTTTGACCGATGATGAAGTCAGGTTCTTCACCGTTTTGCGGAAGGCTATACCAGCCTAAAACGCGATGGTGCCACGCATCAGCAATTAGTAAGATCTGGTCGACCATCGTAAGCCCGGTGGGCAGGTGCAATAATTTCGCACCCTCACTGAGAAAATCCGGCTGCCCCACCACGAAGTCAGCTTCGCTGTGTCGTGCGGGTAAGCCTTTGTCTATCTTCCAGCCAAGCAATCTATGGTTGCCGGAGTCATTCACGAGAATAAAGCGCGAATCGATGTATACGCCCCGGGGACAGTACATCTGCGAAGCCGTCGGTTTCGCCTCCGGCAGCGCCATGCCATATGTTGCCGGCGCTCCTAACCACCCCCGGCATCGAGCACTGAGCATCTGAGTCATGCCGGTCTGACCCATATGCGCCCATCCACTACTTTCAATGGAAAGGGCTCGAGCTGTACTTGCGGTGCGGTCAGGCATTCACCGGAGGCGAGTGTAAACTGAAAACCGTGTGCCGGACAAGTAAGAGTCAGGTGTGAACCGGACGCAGCTATGCTTCCACCATCGAGGGGCAGCCCCATGTGCGGGCAAGAGTTGCGATAAGCAAAGAGCTTGCCATCGGTATGTGTGATTATCGCCCTTGCAGATTGCAGATAATATACAGTTCCATCCTTAATGGAAGTCACCTCCGGACCTTCGTGCCAGCCCAGGTCTTTAGCGTCGCCCCTGGCATTGTCAATTGTGAGGAAGCCAGAAACAGCTACATCGCGCAACTCTTCTACTCGGCTTATCTCAGGCACGCGTGCTCTCACCGCTTCTTCCACCCCGTCGCGCAATGTGGCTGCGCTCATGGAGCAACCGACGCAGGCTCCATGCATTCTGACATAGGCCACATTGTCGTAGACGTCGACCAGCTCGATATCTCCTCCATGGGCAGCCAGTGCCGGTTTTACTGTTTCCAGCACTTCAAGCACTCTGGCAAAAAGTGGCTTTTTGATAATTCCGTGCATGGAAAGAAGAGCATAGACCGCAGGTTTTTCCAGAGCTGCTACCAGTAACTCCTTTCCTCTTTGATCAGCTTTGATCGAGCTTACGAGTGTGACCAGACCCTCTTTGTGAAAAGCCTCGAGAGCATCTTTCAAATTAGTGGCCACCGCCTGCGGTCCTTCATCAAGCTCTTTTACTGCCTTGATAGCGTTGTCTACCGCAAGAGCCAGACGCTCTAGTGTCGCCATTGGTGCCTGGTCGTTGACCGCACTCTTGACGCGCTCATCGAGCTGCTCATCGACGGGTTTATTCACTTCTGTCCCACGCCTCCAAAAGCGACCGACTGCTCCAGACTTTCGATTGTTTTCTGTCTGACCAACTCAGCAAAAATATCTGAGGCCATTTTCTGCATAATCTCACCTGCAGTACCATCATACTGCCGCGATGGTCTCCGTTTTTCCAGTGCTTGCAACATGAACGCCGCTCCGGCGGTCGAATTCAGCAAGCTATCGGCCAAGAAATTTTCCATGAACTTAGAGAGCCAGACGCCATCAGATTCGGGATCGCTCTTGAGAATGACGAGGGCCCGCTCTGCGCCCTCACACCGCTGCACTATTCGCTCACTGAAACGAGAAACGGCGCTGTTCAAAACCTCTTCGAAAAGCATCTGTTCAAAGATCTCCAAGTTCGCACCTCCGTTTTTCGATATCGCCGAGAAGTTCTCTCACGGCAAGCGCGCTGTCACTATCATGCAAATCAAACAGAGAGAGGGCCTTTTGCAGGATAGGCTGAGCGCGGCTGAAGGCTCCAAGATGGGCAAGGGCATTGCCCAGATTAGCTAGCACCCTTGCATACGCGTGTGCATCATCGCTTGTTCGCACGCTGAGCACATCTTGGTATAAGGCAACGGCTTCCCAGAGATTAGCTTCATTGTGCGTCGAAGGCACGTGTTGTAGAGCGTTAGCGAGATTGAGCGTCGCCGCCGCCCATAACTGCGGGTGCGTCGCTTTATCGAAGACTTTCAGTGATTCGCGCAAACTTTGCACCGCAATAGCCGGCCGAAGTCTCTCAGCTTCATCATTCATCGGCATGGCCAGATAAACAAGAGCCAAATTCATGTGAGCAAGACCGTAGTTGAGAGGACCCGGTCCTTCCCTCCGGAAATAGAGAAGTGCCTGCTGATAGGCATTGATGGCGGCAATAAGCTTGCTTCTGTCACCGTCGGCCTGAGCCTGGCAGCATATTGCCAGCTCAAGGGCCAGTTCTGCTTTCAGCTCTTCGAATATCGTTGATTTGAGAAGATCGACGGCTCGACTTAGATGTTCGATGGCCTGCTCACCATGTTCGTGGCTGGCAGCGTACAGAGCACCAAGCTCACCATGAAGCCTTGCGGCAAAAACAGGCGATGCCTTGGCTGCAGCCTTCTCGAGCATGCTACAACCGTCTTTTTTGTTACCTTCGCTCAGACTTTTATGCGCTTGCACCGATAGCAGGTAGGCTTGAAGATCGCCTGCGGCTTCGACACTTTGGAGTGTTGCCGTGACGTCGCAAAGCCCGTGCATATATGCTGCAGCATCGAGCAAGGCTCTTGCTAATAGGTCGGTGCATTCGCTTTTGAGATCCGCATAGAGATCTGCATCGGGCTTCAAAACGAAAAGGTTGTATTTGAGAATGAATTGGTCTTGAGTGCAAAGTGAATTGAGATCTAGCGAGTTAAGGCTGCATACAGCCTCGTCGATCTTCCCTTGCCCAGCCTGATGATAGAACTGCCATTGGTCAGGTAACTCCACCATCTCTCCCGCTATCAGTTTTAAGGCAATCTCTCGCGCGCTTGCAATATCGCCATAAGGTAATAGCAACGCACCGGAAGGTCCAGGCTGCAACCCAAGCGGTTGAGGCCATTCACCAATGCTTTTGGAGTAACTCATTTGTTGACCCAATTGCCGACTCCCAACACTCTCATCGCGCCGTGCGCTTGGTCCCATTGCGCTTCATAAAAACCGCTGCTTCCCTCCTCCAGAATCTCAACCAACAACACTGATCGATCGCCTTTGAGATTGCGCCTTTTCATCAGTAAGCCACCAGAAGCTTTATTGCTTACTGGCATAAGCCACAGCTCGCCATCGCGCGGTAGAGCGACAAGATTGTCGCTCGGAAAATATTTCGTGGACATCTCGGCCGGAATGATCAAGTATGCGCGGTCGGTAATTTCAATTTGCATGGAAAGTGAAGTTCAAGCAGATACCACGGAGGTGTTGGAAAAACGCTTTATAAGAGTCTGGCAGAGAGCTTCCATCGCTTTCTTAACCGGCTCGCTCAGACTGTCTCCAGGCTCCATGCTGGCAGCTTCGATCAAATAAACCGTCACTTTTTCAGGATAGCGCTCTTTCAGCAACCAGCGGCCAAAAGCTATGGCATGGTCGAAACGAAAGGCATGCAAATTTATACTGGCAAGAGGCGGACTTTCAATCTCTTCTCCCGGCAGTTCATACAGTGTACCGGCACCGCCACCGCTTTTGCAGGCGTCAACAATTATTACCTCTTTCGCCCCATCCATGGCGAAGGCTACATCCATACCGGCCGTACCGCCGTCAGCCAGCCGCACGATAGGCGGCAGACCTAGCTCGAAGAGCCTGCGCACAAGAACCGGACCAACTCCATCGTCTCCTCTGAGAAGATTGCCGCAGCCGATAATCAGCACCGGTTTCACGGTAGCGGCATTGTCTATTAGTCCTTCTACGGCCATCTGTTTACTCTGGAATCAATAGTCAACAGGCTGACATTGTCGGTCCGACCTTGTATTTCGCCAACGCGCGGTCTGTTTTCTTGTCGTAGCAATGAACCGTGCAGACAAGGCAGGAATCATAACTGCGGGCAATAATACCGACTTCCAGAGGGTCTTCCGGATTTTTGATCGTAGTACCGATGAGAGCACTTTCGATCGGTCCGTTCTGTCCCTTGCTGTCACGTGGGCCGATATTCCAAGCGGTTGGCGTCACTACCTGATAGTTCTCGATCCTGCCATTTTTGATATGTATCCAGTCGGAGAGAGCACCGCGAGCGGCTTCAGTCGATCCAAATCCTTTTCCCTCAGGCAACTCTTCCGGCTTTGTATAAAATTTGTCGTGCAGGTCGACTTTGTTGAGCCAATTTTTTATACGTAAATAAAGCTTGGGTGCTTCGTGCATGCGGGCCAATACTCGCACCATCACGCTGCAGCCGAGCTTTTGGACACAGTCAAGGAAGAGCGGATCGTAATCTTGCCACTCTTGCGCATCGGGACGTCCAGCCATCACTTGTCTTGATAGTGGCCCAACCTCCATGGGCGAAAGTCCTTTACCCGGAATGTCGTAACGTGGTGCCTTCGCCCATGAGTATTTATTCTGCTTGCGCCCATCCAGGGGATCGATCGGCTCAGTGACGCCATCGAACGGATGCAACTGCGCGCTGCCCTTGTAGAAAGAATTAGTGTGGTCTTCACGGACACGCGACTGATCGAAGTCATAATAACTCTTGCCGTCAAATATGCCGGAGCGTGCAATAAGAGCGGCATTACGACCGTCGATCGTCGGATGCTGATAGGATTGCTCGTTGAAATAAGTGCCGGTAGAAAGATAGTTTGCATCCCAGGCTCCGATTTTGTCCCAGCCGACATCCATACAAAACTGGATGAAGAGTCCGCAATCAGAGTTTTTGTGCTTCGGTGACTCATCCAACCAGTTGAGCACGTCGTTCCACGATTTATTCTCCAGCCATCTTTCAACTGTACATCCGAGCCAGAGCGGTTCCAGCCAGTTGGTGCGCCAGAACTCCAGCAGGGAATGCGCTCGTGTCATCTCCGAAAGGCCTGGCGCACACATGACTCCGCCCGGAATCATGAAACTCGAGTGAGGCCACTGTCCGCCAAAAAGTGCGTAGATCTCCACCGGTTTAGCAGAATATTGGACTGCCGGCTCATAGCTCGTGCCGACAAAAGGCGAGAATCGCTTCACCACTTCTTCGTAATGCTTACTCTTGGCAAAAGCTTTATTGACGCAGTCTATGGCAAAAAGAGCGTAGAACCAGCGGGGAATGCTCTGGATCGTCTCGGACGCCTGAGCTATATTGCGAATTAACGTGGCGTTTGGTGGCACGTGCGTTTGCCAGGCTGTGTCAAGAGCGTAGACAGATTTATATAGATGGCTGCCACCGCAGATTCCGCAGATGCGAGGAGTGACTATCAACCCGGCTTGTGGATCCTTTCCCTTGAGTATTATTTCGAAGCCTCGGAACATAGCCGCTTCGGTCCAGGCGTCAACCACAACTCCATCTTCGACCACTACTCGAACATCAAGATCGCCTTCGATGCGTCCGACTGCGCCAATGTCTAACATTACCTGTTGAGCCATTTAGACCTCCGCTTAAACAACAAACATGTCTTCTTTTGCCCACTGAGGACTTGCCGCCCTCGCCACCGCGGCATGCACCGCATAGCTCAAACTGTCTGTACCTTCTGGTACTTCTTTGGGAATGACTCCTAAGACTTTTTGCGTTTTAAAAACAGTGCCGACTTCCAGATCGAAGTGCGGGAACTGTGGTTCCGTGCAGCCTATGCAGGGCATGCCGGCTCTTGTTTTGGACGACTGTCGATTCCAGAGTATGCGGTTGCATGGAGAGTGAGTAAGAGGCCCGCGGCAGCCTTGCTCGTAAAATAGACACCCTTTGCGGGTGCCCTGCCCAAACTCCTCCACAGGTTCTTTCCATTCGAAATACTGCACCCGTGTACAACCGGTTTGTGTGAAGGTTTTGAAGAAAGTCTGAGGTCTTTGTAAGTCATCAAGTGCGACATCGCCACCGCGCCCGGTGGCAACCGCGACAAGAATCTGAGTGACCCAGTCCGGATGAGCCGGGCATCCGGGAATGTTTATGACTGGGAGCCCCGCTTTAGAGCGATATTCAGAGCCGAGAAAACCACCTTTTTGACCCTTTAAATATTGCAGACCGATTGAATCAGTCGGATTAGGCTTGGTGGCAGGAATGCCTCCCCAACACGCACAATCGCCAATCGCTACCGTAAAAGCTGCCGACGCCGCGAAGTCTCTTACCCATTCTTTCATTGGTCTTTCGAGAAAAATATCGTATCGTCCTGTTCCGTTCGGACCTTGAATGACGCTGCCCTCGAAAACGAAAATATCAGGACCACCTGCGGCGAGGACTTTTTCTAAAGTCTCTTTTGCTTGCTCTCCCATCAACGGAATGCAGGAGTGATGATAAATGATCTCAATTCCGAAGTCGGTTACGAGATCAACTATAGTCGGCTCTTCGGCATTTAGGAACGATTGGGTATTGCCATTGCAAGCCCCGCCATGGAGCCATACTAACGTTGCCATCTACTGGACCTCCTGGAAGACTTTGCCGAATTCGTACATTTAAGCACAGACCTTTGTCGTAACATTTCTAAGTCTACTCTCACAGCTTGTTTGTATCAACATTTACATCATCATCATTCGCACTCTTCTTGCAAAATGTTGTCCAGACTACTTATGTGCTCTGCGCGGAAATTGTATATAGTGGTATCGTTACCGGCCATCGGAGTGTCAATATGCTTGCAAGCCCTGTCATGGACGTCGCACAAAAGTTGGCCGATCCTGAGACCGCCGCTAAATTGGCTCGCTTACTGGAGCGATCGGACGAGATTATCGCTCTTCTCGACATGATCGAGGGGACACTAAAACGCGGACCTGAATACGCCGACAATATAAATTCGTTGGTTCGCCAACTCCGCGCTCTCGATGTGGGAAGCGGTGGAATCGAGCATCTCTGCGATAGTTTGAGCAGGCTAAAGAGACTCTCTGAATCTCCTGCCTTAAAGAAACTGGAGGATAAGTTTACCGACGAGAAGTCCGTCGAAGCGATGCTCAGTTTGCTCAACAATCTAGGAGAGATATCAGCTCTCATGGAGATGCTTGTCTCAGCTTTGCAAAGAGGTCCTGAGTATGCAGACAATATAAATGGATTGTTGAAACGCTTTCGCGAGAGTTCGAGCGACACGCTCACATCGTTAGGAACAGAGATACGCTCTTTGAATTTGCCGGCTCTACGAAATACAGCCTTGCAATTGACAACACTTATTCAGTCTCAGCAGATGCAGAGCTTACTGGCATCGGAGATCTTCGGCGTAGATTCAATTGCGCTTGTGGACCGTTTCGCGAGAGTGGCCAGAGAGGCCTCGGTCGAGGCGCGCATTCCGGGACCGAGAATAGGCATATTTGCCATATTTAAATACCTGTCCGACCCTGATATTCAAACAACCTTGCGCTTCCTTTTTGGATTTGCCAAGAAATTAGGAAGGGAGCTGTCTCAAGATGCACGAGCTATCGATAGCAAGAAACCTGATTGAGATCGCCTGCGAGGAGGCGAAAAAAAGAGGACTTGCCGTGCAAGCCGTGCATGTCAAAGTGGGTGCGTTAAGCGGTGTTGTCACCCAGGCGCTTCAATATGCTTATGAGATCGCCGTCCAAGGCACGCCTTTGGCTGACACGCGGCTTGTGATAGAAGAGGCGCCAGTGCGAATTTTTTGCGATACATGTGAGGTTGAATCCACCCTCGATGGTATGCAGACTTTTGCTTGCCGCAAGTGCGGTATGGTCAGTGGCGATCTGCGGGGCGGACGCGAATTGCAGTTGATGTCTCTCGAAGTGAAAGACTGATGGTGTTTGTGAATCAAGCAGCTAGTGGCGGAGCAATCTCTTCGGTTGTTCTTTGCGCGACTTTTGCAGATATCCGATCCATTCGCTCATACCTTCGTCGTTCTTTGCCGAGAGAGGAAAAACCTCAATTTTGGGGTTGACCTTCCTGAGATTGGCCAAAGCTAGCTCCTGGTCAAATTCGCACGGTTCTTTCAGGTCCATCTTGCTCACAACTACCGCATCGGCAAACCGAAATAAGGGTGGATATTTGAGAGGTTTGTCTTCGCCTTCGCATACCGAGAGCATTGCTATTCGCAGGTCCTCACCAAGATCAAAGATTGCTGGACAAACCAGATTACCCACATTTTCAATGAACATGTAGTCCAGCTCTTTGCAGTTGAGTTCTTCCAAGGCTTGCGCCATCATGTCTGCATCCAGATGACAGAGTGTGCCGGTGCTTATTTGCACGACGGGGGCGCCTGTCGTACGGAGTCGCTTGGCGTCGTTATCGGTCTCCAAATCACCTACTACCGCACCGCATCTTTCTGGAGCCAGAGCTTTGATGGTCTTAGTCAGCAGGGTTGTTTTACCGGAGCCTGGAGACGACAACACATTAATCGCTGTCACTCCAAGGGCGCGGAAAAAACCGCGATTGCGCTCAGCTTGTAGACTGTTCTTGTTCAAAATCATTTGATTGATTTCAATTAAATTTGGCTGCTCGTGACTGTGCGGATGCTCGTGGACGTGGTCATGGTCATGCTCGTGACTGTGTGGATGGTCATGCTCATGGTCATGCTCGTGACTGTGCGGATGCTCGTGAGCGTGGTCATGCTCGTGAGAGTGAACGTTGGCATCGCTATGCCCGTGCTTCTTGGACTTTCCATTATTTTTGCGGTCTAAAGGCATTCCGCATCCACATTCAGTGCACATAGCGCTCTCCAACAAAAAATATCAGGCCAGGTCTAAACATAGTTCCTAGTTCAGGCAAGCGATCGTTCGCTCCAAGGCTAAATATTACTCCGGTGGCAAGCGAAAAAATAGCAGTGCTGAGACCTAGAGCAATTATGACCGCTTTAGTTCTTTTTTGTAGGGCGGATGCAAAACCGACATTGCCCAGTAAGGCAACAATCATATTGCACGTTATGAGCCCGACAACAAACATGACGAGCATCAAAGCACCAAGACTTCGATTAGTGGACGCGACAGCGGTAAGCAACAAAATTTGCGAGCCTGTTTCGGCGCCGATGCCATGCAGCACTCCAATGGCAAAGGCTGCGTTCGATGTGTAAATGCCGCCCCTTTGAGGGGAAAATTGGCCATTCCCAGCCGGAACAAAAATTAGATCCTTCAAAGACTCACGCAAAGACTCAAGGAGGGAGAGCACGAGTTTGCCGCGGCTCTGGTAACTGATGTCTGCTTCCCCCTGCATCATCTGCCTAATGACGCTATAGAGAACAGAGAAGCCGAGAAGGAGCAAGGTGAGACCCACCACCCTTTCTGCTATCGGATCAACCCAAGCCGGCAGCGTGTAGGAAAAAGTAATCGCAACTACGCCGAGAACAATTACGGCTAGTGCATGGCCGCAAGCATAAAAGAGGCAGGCAATTAAAGGGCGGGACGAAGATTTAAGCAGGCTATCGTTGTTGTTGGAGGCACCAACGATGTCCAATATGGCGGCGACGTGATCCACATCCAGACCATGCCTCAGCCCGAGGGCAAGGGCATGACCGAGGAAAACCAAGGTGGAAGGCTCATTCAATATAAGACCATCCAGAGAATTGCTCAATATCTGCGCAAGCCTGGCACCATTTTTGACTTGGTGGAAGTCATCATTTTCGTAATTGCAAAATTGCGCAAGCCTATGACATGGTATCATACAATGAGAGTTAACATATCGGTCATGAATGCCAATCAGCTCCACGGAATAACTTTGCGCGATGAAGCACCGTCAGGTTGAAGTTTTTCGAGGCTAGACGCCTTTGACCAAAGTTTATCAATAGCCCTAATTCTGCTAGGACATCTCAACGACGAAGCGCCACCGTTTGAACAGCGCATGCCGTAATACGGTTTCCAATAGCGGTATTAACTACCACCACGCAGTCGCCGGAGATACTCCGTCATTTTTCGATTCGTTATTCAATGAACCAATCTTTTTATCCGAAGGATCTTGCCCAATTTACTTTTGAAAAGTTGAAGGCAGCTAACTTGCAAGGCCATGAACATTCTTCCTGGCTAAGAGAAGATTTGTTAGAACGCCTTTTTTCTGTTTGCTATCAAGCAAGTTTATCGACTATAGAAGGGAGGCCGGTAACCTGTCGCTTGATTATGTCATCTCCTGAAATCTTCGAGCAGCTTGCGGTTGGCGGGCTGCACTGCCTGCGTTTCGCGCAGCATTCAGATTTCAGCCGGCAAGAGCTTAGGCGCCTATCGACCGCAGCAGACTACACTCGCTCGCTTCTCGGAATTTGTTCATTGTCTGGCAAAGTCTCTATTTGGGGTATTGTACATTCTGGTTCAAAGTGGTTACATGCGCTACAGGGTGGACGAGCATCTGCGCCTGAGATGCCGGACTGTTTAGTTGTGAACATAACCGGTCCGGGTCATCTGGAGATCTTATGGGGCACAACTGTAATCGCCGAACTTGTTGACGGAGAGCTCGCTGAATTTTCCACCAACGTCTTTCGGTCCAAGTGGTTGCAAAATACTTTTTCTGAGATTAGAGCGGAAAGGCAAATTTTGCATAGAGCAGCTAAAAGCAAGGCCCCAACCGTATGGGCCGAGCTTGATCCTGATTTGACTCGAATTATCGACCAACACATGACCCAGCGAGTGATAGCGGCGATGCGGGCTTACCGGCATGGTGGCACTCTGCTAATGATTCCTCCGGAAAAAACTTCGCAGCTTACGACAAAGAATCCTTTTGTTTCCTTTAAGCATATATTCGTCGAGAACGAGCATAGAGCGAGGTTCCGAACACTGATAGTTTCTGTTATGAACAGGCTTGCGGAAATTGGGGCTGGTAGCAAGGTCCCGGTCGGCTGGAAGGACTATCAGCTGACGACCGATACAGAGATAGGCATGCTTGATGAGGCGATCTTTGAGCTGGCGCATCTGATCGCTGCATTATCAGTTTCGGATGGCGCAGTTGTGTTGTCGAAGCGCTTTGAGCCGTTAGGTTTTGGCGCCGAAATACACTGTGATACGGTAGGGGGTGTCCAGGTGGCTCGTGCTCTGGATCTCGAAGGCCGGCGAAAAGTGCTCGAATCGACAAACAGAGTAGGTACCAGGCACAGCTCTGTTTATAGATTCTGTCAGGAGTGCAAGGATTGTTTGGCTATCGTGGTATCCCAAGATGGAGCCGTGCAGTTTGTTCGCTTTGACGACGGCGTCGTCACCTGCTGGAATCATCGTTCTTCTTTTGAGTTTTCGACTGACTTCTAGGCATTCCTTCATTCACCTTTGGCGCTTTCTTTTTCTTGATCTAGTAGCCTATGGCTAGGGCGAACAGCCATTGCCGGCTCACGACCGAGAAAGAAACGTCCAAAGAAACGTCCATTGATCGGTTAATAGAAATAATAGAAATCGCTTGGTTTGTGATTTTTGATGATTGTGTGCGTCTTAGTCATCCTTTCGGTTGATGTCGGCAGAGGAAGAAGAATAGAGCATGAATGTCAAAGTTAGATCTGCTGTAGAATGGCATTCTTGTGTTGCTTCGTTATCCTACTGTACGCTTGGCGCTGGCGACTCGATTGTTGGAGCGCGGCAATTGTGTGGCCGCCTTTTCAGAGATAGCGCGCGAGTGTGGACTGAACTGCCCGGAAGATCTTTCGGCGGTGCAAAACGCTGTGCACCTTGGAGCCTGTGGGTCACTAACGGCTGCCAGACATGTGCTCGAAGCTAATGCGCCGTTGCTCGCCAATCAGCTTTACGAGCGACTTGTTAGCGCCGTGGAAGACTACAAACTGGAAAAGAATCAAAGGCACTGCCGCGGAATAAATCTTGAGCCAGCAGCACTAGATTGCACCGGCATGGCTGCGGTGGTGATGGACTTTCTTCTGCAGCTGCTTGAGTCGGAGAGCAGAAAATAGCCATTCTGTACGTTGTACCAGCTAAACAATAAGGAAATGCAGCATTCTTTTTAGTTTGTGCCGAAGCCGACTTTGTACATATTTGTCACAATTCGCCATCGTTATGACGCGTGATGGAATAGCAAGCCTTTCTGAGCCAGATTCGCCAGATACCGTCAGGTAGTATATTTGTGAGAACTGTTTATCTGCGGCGCTCCAGCTGATTGTCATTGGTTGCTCTTGATGATCAGCAAAGATTGCTAATGCTTCTCTTTCGATCCAAAGTTTTCCGTTGGCCAGACGCTTGTCAATCGAGTTAGGCGCTATCTTTGTGCAAGGCAGCAGAAAGTGCGGCCAGACTTCAGATAAAAGAAATTGAACTGCGCCACGTAGCAATTGCGGACTCTTCCACTTACTCATTGATTTAAATCTATATCAGTCGCATTCTAGAACAGTTTGCATGATTTAGCAATTGCGCAACTCGCTAATCGCCATCAAAGCCGAAGTCTATGGCACGCGATTCGCGATCATCACGAGATTGGGGGATGGAGGATTAACACATGTGGATGAGGCGTAGTGCTACGGCGCTGTTCCCTTCCAATCGCACGATTGATGCATCTGAGTAGAACTTGCATGAAGATAAGCTTAGTGCGAGAGCTTTAGATGGAGAGAAAAATGTTTACTTCACCAGAATTCCACCCTCGAGGCCAAGATGGGAATCTCAATAATTTTTCTAGAGCGGCCAGCTGCCACTCCCTTGGTGTCGACACGACTGATACAAGTAAGCTCATCATGGAAAGACCGGAATCTTTTACGGTCGAGAAAAATATCCTAAATCGAGCGTATACAACTGCGAGCCACAAGCGATTGGCCATCGCAGAAAGCTATATACATCATTGGCTTAATCAATTCAGTGATGCTGATTCTAACCCGGATGTCTATAGTGATACGCCACGTCCTAGCGGATTTGAGCACAATATATCTGGTCTCACGGAGGCCTACTTAATGCGCGTGGAAGCACAATGGAAGAGTGGAGCTAGCGCCCCTCCATATCCAATCGGTTCTATCGCCGGCGTCCACTGATTTGATTAAGGCCGTACTGTCGTTGCTTTTCCTTGTCATTTTCATTTTATCTCTTTCCAGCAGTGTTAATTGAAAGTAGGCATGTTTCAGCCCAGTGTCCTGAGATTTGGAAGCTAGCTCATATCCCCCGAAAGCGCATAGCTAATCAACCAAAAGGATGATTATCGCCACAAGCACCTGGGCCTATCATGGTAAGGAGGGGAGCATTCTAGTAGTGGAAAATCGCGCATGTGGAAATGGCGCGGGTATCTTGTCGCGCCGATATCAATTCTATCTGGGGCTGGGGCTGATGTCGGTCTATCACTGCTCGGCCGATTTAAGAGGTGCAACGGATGGGACGTGTGTTTGTCGTCGAAGACGATCTCGACCAAAGTGACTTACTGATATTCTCGTTACGAAAATCCGGACATGTAACCAGGGTGTGCCAGACGGGTAAAGAGGCCATAAGTGAACTCTGTAGGTTCGATCCTCAAGCCGTGATTATGGACGTCATGCTTCCTGATACTACCGGGTTTGACTTGTGCCGGTGCTTCAAGAAGCTAACCACAGCACCGATAATACTTTTCAGTGCGGTTCGAATATCTGAAGAAGATAGGATTAAGGGATTGACCGGAGGCGCTCTCGATTACTTGACCAAGTCATACAGTCACAGGGAGCTGCTGGCTCGGCTCCAGAACTTACTGGCGATACATGCAACCGAGTCGATAGTCCGTATTTGTGTAGGCTCAAAGTTGCTAAAAATCGATTTGCTAGAACAGAAAGCGATGCTGGAAGAGATAGAAGTACCACTAACTCTTACCGAATTCAAACTGCTCTCGCTGCTGGCCAAATCACCAGACAAGCTTGTTTCATATCAGGAAATAGCAAGGTCAATCTGGGGCATACCAAGCACAAACAGCTTGGTTATCAAATCGTGCTTTAGTCGCTTGAAATCGAAACTGCTCTCCCTTGGCCTTTGTCGAACGTCTTTTCGCACAATCAACCGGCAAGGTTATGTGCTTTTGTCTGCAGCACAAAATTCTGCCCGCGATGATTGACTTTCGAACATGATAAGGAAGTATCGTAGAAAACTAAATGGAGCATCAACGGGGGCGAACCAGTTCAGATTGAATCTGCAGCCTGCCAGCAACGACTTGTTCAGTGTTGGAGGAAAGCTCGAACTTCTCGCCCTTTTGAGTCATCAAATTCGCAGCCCGCTCTATTCAATCAGGAATGCAGTCGCGGAGCTGAAACAAGATTGCAGCCAATATAGTGCAGAGTGTAAAAGCTTCATCGGTATCATCGACCGCAGCACCGATCGCATCGTGGCTCTCGCTGAGCAATGCCTCAGGCTGATGGAACTGGAGGAGCGCCGTCGTTCAGCGCAAGAGTTCCCATTGATTTCGATTCTAGACTTAGAAAGCATTGTGCTTAGGACGGCTTCATCTCTTCACGATGAAACCGGACAGCAGGTACGGCGGATCAAAGTTGAATTGGCTACCAGTGAGCAGCAGCTTGTTCGATGCGACTCATTTCTGGTGGAACAGGCTTTGGCTATTTTATTAGCAAATGCATTGCAGTATGGATCGTGTATAGCTGGACCAGATCGTCCGGATGTCGTCGTAAGATTATCAAACAACGAAAAATCTTATCGCATTGAAGTGATCGACTTTGGTATCGGCATTGCGCCCGAACATCAAGCCTTCGTATTTCAGCCATTTTACAGGGCGCCATCGTCGGCTCTGTTGCGCCGCACAGGCTCCGGGCTTGGGCTCGCCATAGCCAAGACGATAGCGGAGTCTCATGGTGGATGCATCGGTTTAAAGTCCGAGCCCGGAGTGGGCTCGAACTTTTGGTTTGATCTTCCGCGCTTCTGCAACGAGCATCGCTGAACCCTGATAAGGTCACCTCGCAACCCAGGCCTGCTGAAGGTCTGTCTTTCATTGACTGAGCCAGTTTACGCCGGAAAAGAGTGGTCACAATGGTTGCAGCATTGATACAAAAAATCAACCTCATTGTTGCTGACCGAGCACCACTTAATCATCTGTGTTTGTCATTATCTAAGCAACCACCCGAGAGGGAGAGCAAGTGCCAATGGAGGAAAAACAATGGCTGTAGAGAAAACAAATTCATCATCTAGCTTGGCCGAAGTTATCGACCGCATCCTTGATAAAGGGATCGTGATCGATGCGTGGGCTCGAGTTTCACTTGTAGGAATCGAACTGCTCGCTATCGAAGCCCGAATCGTTGTTGCATCTGTCGAGACGTATCTCCGTTACGCAGAAGCAGTCGGCTTGACTTCCACAGCGGCAGCACCGGCACGTTAGCGGAACCTGAGCTGGTCGTGCCTATACACGATTCACAAGGTGGTCGTGCTGAGCTGAGTTTAGCTCAGCACCCCATCTTGTGAGCAAGCGACCTTCCGCAATACTCACAAAAAGGAGATTGTATGAACTGCAGTACATCATATAAAGAAGAAACAATGCAGTTTCTGAAAAGTGTGGCCGATCATAAGGCACAAAGAATGCGAATGACCAGCGACCTGAGGAAAGAAACTAGCTCGAAGCTGCACTACTTCCATATGAAGCAGGCGGCGCTCAAGAAGCAGCTAATGCGGGAAGCCACCGAAAACCACGAAGCTCTCATGCAGGCGAACAATAAAAGAATGGCGGAATACCATGCCTTCTCCTCTCTGCTGGCTAAAGAGGGACATCTGCGTGCCGAACAGCGACGACAGGAACACGCCGATACATGTCGCATGCTGTCCGAGTTTGGCAGAAAGCAGCATGACCTAAAAGAAGAATTAAACAAGGAGGCAAAACAGCTTCATCAAACAATGAAGAAACTGGAAGACGACAGACTCCACGAATTTAAGACATTTCAAAACATGCTCGCCGAAGAGAAGAGAGAGCGCCAGCTCAAGACGACCAATCACCTCATGCAAACGCAGGCTTTTCTCAACGAGTGTCATAAACATCAATCGGATATGGCCCGGTCGATGCAGAAACGCTTTCATGAAACGCAAAAGGCTAGAGGAGAGATTCTCGCGTTCTGGTCTGATATACATAACGGCCATGTAGCTGAATCGCACGAATCCACAATGGGCGCAAAGAAAGGTGACAAAGAGAACAAGCACGCACAAAGCCAATCTCAAGCTTCAGCTACTCCGGCTCTCAGCTCCCAATCGTCCGAAGGAAAAGAGTCAATGAACGATCTGCTTATGAAAGTTAAAGCGATCATCTCCGGCTTTCACGAAGGATGTCGATTCTCCGAGCTGCATCGCGGATTGGATGATACGAGTAAAGCAACTGCCCGAGAAGCAATAGCGATGCTTCTTGCCGCGAACGAGATACGCAAAGACGAGCACGAGAGATTTCACATAATTTAGGCTTCGGCTTGTAGCTTTATCGAAACCAGCAAGACTTCTGCTGCCGCAGCAAAGTGAATTCTAAAACAAGAGGGAGGCGCACCATGTCCGGATCTGCCGAGCAAACAGTTACAGTCCTCAATCCGCGCCCACGCGCAGACTTTGTCAATACACCATTCATAAATGATCTGGCTGACAGAGCGCTTTCGTACATCCGCGCCGGCTATGGCGTACATCTTCGAGGACCTGCCGGCACAGGCAAGACAACACTTGCTATGCATATTGCCGGCCTTATAGCCAGACCGGTGATCCTGATGTTCGGCGATGACGAGATGCGCACGTCTGACCTCGTGGGAGCTGCAAACGGCTACTCCTACAAGAAGTTGCATGACAATTTTATACACACTGTCGTGCGCGTAGAGGAAGACGTAAATCAAACGTGGGTCGATAATAGACTCACTGTTGCCTGCCGTGAAGGTTTTACGCTCGTATATGACGAGTTCACCCGCTCTCGTCCGGAGGCTAACAATGTTTTGTTGGCGATCCTGGAAGAGAAGGTTCTCTCAATGCCTTCCGCTCGTTGCGGCGATGGATATCTCAAGGTTCATCCGGAGTTCTCGGCCATCTTCACCAGCAATCCGGAGGAATACGTGGGCGTCCACAAAACCCAGGACGCTCTTCTCGATCGCATGATTACAATCGATATCGAGAGATTGGATGAGGAGACTGAAGTAGCCATCACCCGAGCAAAATCAGGATTGAGCCGTGAAGAAGCTATGCGCGTGGTCGCGGTGGTGCGCGACTTCAGGGAGTTCTCAAAATCGACGATAACACCGACGATTAGGAGTTGCGTGATGATCTCCAAAGTAATGAGCGTTCAAGCCTCGAGGGCCTTCGCCGGCGATGCCAACTTCGCTCAGACTTGCAGGGACGTTCTCTTATCTCGCTTGGTGCACAACCGGAGCAATCCCCTGGAGTTGTCGAAGTCCGAAACTCTTCTTGGAGATCTTATCGATCAATACTGCAGCAGTTCGCTTTCAGCGGAGACAGAATGCGAAGACCAGGAGGTGGCGTATGAGGATTAAGACATCAGGCTTGAGACCGAAGACTCTGAGGAGCGGCATTCGTTGCACGCCGGCAACTCTAAATCTTGAGATAACAATGCTTCTGCATCAACAAAAGCGGTTGCACTCTGAGCTATCTGCACTGAAACAAAGAGAAGAGTTGCTTGCCAATCAACTACAACGGAACGCAGACCGCATAACTCAGCTCAGAGTAGAGGCTGACGCGCTCTCTCCTGACGGAACAAGAATCGCAGAAAGTTCTTTCGATGACCGTCCGCATGACTTCAAAAATAGCAGCGATACTGTCGGCAGAGAACAAGACCGCGAACAACGATATGCAAAAAACAGAAATGAGCCTCGTTGCGAAAGAACGAATGAGGAGAGTTATCGGCAGATGACGCTGAGTTATTGACGGCGAGCGAGTTGTCTCATCAGTGAAGGCAAGCAAGGGCGACTTCGAGAGCTTCAAGGTTCGAGAGCTTCGACAGTCAATCTAAATAATATAAATCAAGTTGGCTCGACAAAGACTACGATATGAGGATTGCGAAAATGGCAGAAGACAGACCTACTGGCAAGAAAGGACTGAGTGATTTTCTAGAGGGTCTGAACGGACTCCTGGAATTAGTGAACACTATGCAGGAACACGGTAGCGAAGGTATCACCAAATCCGGTGAATTCAAAACTGAAAGCGGCATGTCCGGTGTCTACGGTGTAAAGATAGGTACCGCAAAAGGAGGCGCCCCGGTATTTGAACACTTCGGCAACATTGGACGCCGAAAAGGTCCGGGTTTGGTGAGTGATGAACGCGAGCCATTGCTCGATATCTTCGAGGAAGAGAATCAGGTAACGGTCGTAGCTGAAATTCCGGGCGCCATCGAAGACTCAATCAAGGTTGAGATTGACAATCAGCGATTGACACTGGCAGCCTCAGCAAGAGACAGGAGATATCGGAAGGAGTTGACACTTCCTTACGAGCTGTCGAATGTTCCCATTAAACGGTCATACGTAAATGGAATCTTCTCTATTGTGCTCAAGCGAGCAGCTCAAACGATCGGCCAGCGTTGAGGGTGCTACCGTGGACGCCACTAATGGATCTCCGGCACGAGAGCTTATGTTGAAACGGTTAAGCGCCCTGAGCAAAACTCTGCAAAAGACTATTACAGACGAGATTATGCCGCGCCTGAAAGATGAGAGGCTCTCTGCAAAAACAAAGTTGGAGCTGGAGGAAAAACTAAACGACTTGCGAAAGAGCCTTAGTGAAATTGCCGCATTGGAAGTGCGTTTGGAGCGATTATGACAGCCGATGAAAGCAAATCGCTCGGTGAAAAAGGCAACGCCAGAAGCGGGTCGCACGCAGGTAAAAATAAAACATCAAGCAAAAAGAACTCTGCGTCTTGGGAAGAGAATGCCGTGAAAAAGACTCCCACATCAACGAACAATGAAGGCGAACACAAGGGCAAGACAGAGCCAATTGACGCACAAGAGAGCGCGAACGATTCAGTCCAGGAAGAGTCCATTGCCATCGAAAACAATGCGGCAACCAAAGTCTCGCTGCGAGTGGACAGAGCCGCGTCCAAAGACGTCGGGCGAGGCATCCTCCGCATAGACCCCGCCAATATCGAGATGGTCGGTGCGTCGATAGGCGATATCGTCAGCATTAAAGGAAAACGAGAGACGTTCGCTCGAGTGCTGCCGTCTTACATGTTCGATCGCGGAAAAGGTTTTGCTTTTATCGACGGACTCTTGCGAGAGAACGCTCAGATCAGCCTGGGAGATCAAATATCAATCACTGCCGCGCATACCAGACCGGCAATTTCTGCCTCGCTAATTCCACTGACGCCGCGCGCTGCTAACCTGACCGTACTGCAAGTGACGCAAGCCTTGGAAGGCTTGGCCGGAGCGGAAGGCGACCGCGTTAGAGCAAACATAGTCGGTGCCGGAGAGGCAGACTTCCGAATTTTGTCTACAAATCCTTCCGGGGTCGTGGTCTTTCGAGCTGACTCCATACTGACGGTGCAGGAAGCAAGCAAAGGAACGCCACGACTCCCGGTCAGTTATGAAGACATCGGCGGTTTGGGGGGACAGGTATCACGCATTCGCGAGATGATCGAGCTACCTCTAAGGTATCCGCAGATATTCGACAGGCTGGGAATAGAGCCGCCGAAAGGGGTGCTCATGTATGGTTCGCCGGGCAGCGGCAAGACCTTGATTGCACGAGCAGTCGCTTCTGAAACGGCGGCTCATTTCATCAGAATCAACGGCCCGGAGATAATTCATAAATTTTATGGCGAAAGCGAGGCGCGGCTGAGAAGCATTTTTGAAGAAGCCGCCAAGAAAGCACCAACAATCATTTTTATTGACGAAATAGATGCAATCGCTCCTCGCCGCGCTGAAACGCTGGGAGACGTTGAGAAGCGAGTGGTGGCACAGTTGCTCGCATTGATGGATGGTTTGCAAGCGCGCGGGAAAGTAATCGTCATTGGTGCCACCAACATACCTGATGCTCTGGATCCGGCTTTGAGACGACCTGGGAGATTCGACCGCGAAATAATGATCCCGGCGCCGGATAAGAATGGCCGTTTAGAGATCTTGCAAATTCATACGCGCTCAATGCCGACTGATCCAGACGTCGACCTGGCACACCTGGCCGCTATTACCCATGGATTCGTCGGGGCGGATCTGGCAGCTCTGTGTCGTGAAGCCGCGATGGTTGCAGTGCGCGCTATGTTGCCCCAGATGAACCTTGGCGAAGAAGCAGTTCCTTTCGACCAACTTATGAGCCTTGATGTAAAGATGAATGATTTTCTGACAGCTTTGCATGAAGTGGAGCCTTCAGCAATCAGAGACATTCTGGTGGAGACTCCCGATGTAAGTTGGGAGCAAGTCGGCGGACTCGACAGCATCAAGCAAATTCTGAAAGAGTCGATCGACTGGCCAATCAAATATGCACCGCTGTTTGCAGAGGCGAGGGTAAGACCGCCTAAAGGCATCTTGCTCTGTGGTCCACCAGGAACCGGTAAGACCACGCTTGCCAAAGCTCTGGCGAAGGAGAGCGAGGCCAACTTTATATCAATCAAAGGACCGGCGCTCTTTTCCAAATGGGTAGGAGAGACAGAGAAGGGTATACGTGAACTATTCCGTAAGGCCAGGCAGGTCGCTCCCACCATTATTTTTATTGACGAGATAGATTCCCTGGCTCCGATGCGTGGTAGCACAGGTGGTGACTCCGGCGTCACCGACCGCGTGATTGCGCAGCTTTTAACGGAGATGGATGGTCTCGAGGCGCTTACCGGGGTTGTTGTCATCGCGGCGACCAATCGCCAGGACATGATCGATCCAGCGTTGCTGCGTTCCGGTCGCTTTGATCAAATTCTCGAGCTGCCCGTACCGAATGATAATTCACGACTGGAGATCCTCAAGATACACCTGCGCGATAGACCACTGGTTGATGATCTCAATCTGCACGAACTGAACAATCTCCTGGATGGCTATGTCGGTGCAGACATTGAATCAATTGTAAATCAAGCATCAATTCTTGCCATTCGTGACTATCTCAATTCAAATGGGTCGACTGACCGGAGCCTTAAGATTAGCGAACTGAATTTCATGGAAGCCTTGGCCAGCCTGGCCGGTAGAAGCGGATCTCAACTCGGCCGGCCATAAATAGACGACTAACTAAGCAGATAAAAAAGCAGATCCAGGAGGAAGCGAAAATGGAGATTGTCAAACTGAGGCAGCCTCGTCACTCAGAAAATAAGACCGGGTTTTATCTTTACTGTATCGCAAAAGCCGCAGAACAAAATAATATCGGCTCTATCAGAGGGATAGCTGACGCACAACTGCAGACAATCCAACATCGGGAGCTTTCGGTAATTGTCAGCCAGGTAAGCAGGGGTCGGCAGCAGGCAACCAGAAGTAATTTACTGCGCCATGCGGAAGTGCTCGAAAACATCATGCAGCAGACCCAGATTCTGCCAATCCGATTCGGCATTGTGGCAGCCGACGAAGAAGAGGTTATAAACACTGTTCTAAAAGCCAATTATTGGAGTTTTCACGAAATACTCGAACGGCTTCAAGGAAAGAAAGAGCTTGGTTTGAAAGTGCTCTGGCAGCAACAGACAGTGCTGAATAAGCTTCTCGAAGAAGACACTGAGCTCAAGAACCTTAGGGATAGCCTGGCCGGACGGTCCGACATCGCCGCCTATCACGAAAAGATCAAATTAGGACGCCTCTTGGAGGCTGCCCTCAGGCAATATCAAGAAGCACTGCGTAGTGAAATTCTCGACAGTCTTTCTGAGTTGTCAGAAGAGTTAAGGGAGAACAAACTTCTGACAGAAAATATGATTCTCAATAGTGCCTTTTTGGTCAAATCGGAAGACGAAGAGCAGTTTGAAGAACGAGTGAACGCATTAGGAGATAAGCACGAGCATTTGACATTCAAATATACAAACGTGGCGCCACCATATAACTTTGTCAACTTGACCATCAAATTATAACGGGTGAATTATGGGAATCATCTCTAAAGTACTTACCTTCCCTTTGACTGGTCCTCTTTCCGGATTGGTCTTTATTGCCAAGCATATTCGCGACCAAGTAGATGAACAAGAGAGAGAGTTGAGCCCGCAAGCTCAACTTCTGGAGCTGGAGTCGTTGCTTCTTCTGGGTGAGATTACCGATGATGAATATCAGCGCCGAGAAGAAGAGCTCCTCGCTGCTCTCGACGCCCAGCTTGAAACAGAGAGCGACGAGAACGACGAGAATGACGAAAGTGACGAGAATGAAGAGAGCGCAGCGAGCGAGCAAGAGACTCCTGATGATGACGAGCGGTCACAAAATATTCTTGAAAAAAGCGAAGGTTAGATGTGGAAAAAACAAACACTCTTGCAACTCCCAAGACCAGTCTCACCGAGATCATCGACAGTTCACGGCTTTTGCTCTTTAGCGGGAAAGGAGGTGTCGGCAAAACAACCTTTGCTGCCAGTGCTGCAATTGAATTAGCCAGCACTAGACAAGATTTGCATGTCTATCTGTTGTCACTCGACTCTTCTCACTCGCTCTCGGATATGCTCAAGGACGAGTTTGACCGGCGACCGGTAAACGAGAACGACCAGCGTGATGGTTTGAGAATCTCTCAAGCATTCTGCACACGCGCAAAACGGTTGAAAGGAATCGCCAATCTCGACATCATAGAGCTCGATTTCGCCAAGCTGACGAAAGACTTTCAAGACGATTACGGCACCGCTATCGAAGGACTCGTCGAACAAGGAACTCTTCTAAACGACAGTGACATTGCAGCCTTTCTTGACGTATCTCTGCCGGCGATGGGCGAACTTATGGCGCTCATGGAAATGGCCGAAATTCTCGATTCCGACAGTGCAGCTCGTGTCTTTGTCGATGCGGCACCGACTGGCCATACTTTGAGGTTGTTGCAGCTTCCTGATTTCCTTCGCTATCTTGCCAATATCCTCGACCTCGTGGACCAGCGCCACCAACTCGTCGTTTCTAGCATGGTTGGCGGCACACAACCACTGTCGGCAGATGAACTTACCCTCGATAAGATGGAGTCACGTTCCGCCTCCTTGAAACGCCACCTGGAAGATACTCAGCGTTCGGGATCGATCATTATTGCCCTGGCTGAGCGGATGGTGCTAGCCGAGACGGTAGACATGCTCAACGAACTTGAACAAAAAATGGTGGCGGTCAAGGCGTTCATCGTCAATAAGGTAACCCAACCAGGGTGTTCATTTTGTCAGGACAGACTGACGTTGCAGCGAACCTATCTGGAGGAATTAGTTAGCGCGGCTGGTCAGTTGCCGGTGTACGTCGCTCCGCTTATGCCCTCAGAACCAAGATCTGCGCCGGCATTAACCAGTCTCTGGCATGCTCTGCAGCCGCCTCCCGCCATATTTACGCCGGAAGCAAGCAGCAAGACCGAAAAAATAGCTAAATTCAAAATTGAAGGACGACTATCTGACTATGTCGATAAGAGATTGGAGTTGCTAATATTTGCAGGCAAAGGCGGTGTAGGCAAAACAAGCCTGGCTGCTTCCTCCGGTCTGGTGCTGGCTGAACGACATCGCGAAAAGCGCATTTTGCTGGCCTCTATCGACCCAGCGCATTCTTTGGGTGACAGTCTTGGTCAAGCGCTTACCACTGAGCCGAAACAAGTAGAGGACAATCTCTTTGCTGCCGAAGTAGATGCGAAATTTCTTCTGTCTGAGTTCAAGGAGACTTATCAGTCTGAAGTCGGAGACTTTGTTAGCAGTCTTCTCCCTGGAGGAAGCGACGGGCAGGCTAGTATAAGTTGCAACACCGACAAAGAGATAATCGACAAACTACTCGATCTTGAAACGCCAGATCTTGACGAATTTATGGTGTTCAGGTGGCTGACGCGAATGCGGCATCAAGCGCATTTTGATCTGATAATCTTAGACCCCGCACCCGCAGGGCATTTATTGCGCTTCCTTCAACTGCCCCAGATTGCAAAAAAGTGGATCAAAGCATTTCTCTCTGTCATCAACAAACATAGAGCAATTGAGAAAACTCAGAATACAGTTCGCGAATTGCTGTCGATAATCAAAGCCATCGGCGAATTCGAAAACGAGATAAAAGATCCGGCGAAAACAGCTTTAATCGCGGTGGGCACCCCGCAAGAGGTGGTGATTGCCGGCATGCTGTCCATGCTTGAGCAGCTGAAGGAGCAAGACGTTCCACTCGACGCAATTGTCATCAACATGCTGCGAGATAACCAGACTGATTGCACATTCTGCCACCACTTGCACGAAGAACAGCTGGCGATGGTAGGCTCGCTAAAGGAACGAGCCGGACAGATTCCCATGGCCAGACACGAGGAAAATGCACAATCCGGCACCCCGATCAAATTTGTTTTGATACCACAGGCTAATACCGAGATTCAAGGTAAAGCCACGCTTACTCTTTTGGGGAGGGAAATGTATGGGTATGGGTATGGATAACGGCTTTTATCTCTACGCACTGGCAAAATCAGACGCTCCGATCATTGATAGTCGGCACGCTCTCCTTAGCCAAATGGGTCTCGATGATCAGCATCCAATCGAACGTATAGAGAGCGGTGGCATATGTGCTTTTGCAAGCAGAGTGGTCATACCGGAATTCGAAACGGAGCTCAAGGAGAAGATAAAAGACATCGTCTGGCTTGAACGCACCGCTCGAAGACATGACGACATCGTTCGCTTTTTATCGAGCCGGTGGTCCGTAGTGCCTGTTCGTTTTGGAACGATCATGAAATCAGCCGAAGGACTCATGTCCTTTCTCGATCAAAACAGGGAGCAGCTACATGACTTGCTGGACGAGCTAGACGGCTGCTGTGAAATGGGAGCAACAATCTGGTTCGACAAGAAGCTGATAACAAAAGCGATGCAGGCAAGAGACAGAGACCTTCAAGAACTGGCAGCGAAAACGGAAACTGCTGCGCGCGGCGCTCGCTATCTGATGAATAAGAAATTTCAGCTACTCGAGGAAGAAAAATTCAACTCGATGGTTGAACAGTTCTGCCAAGCAATAAAAGAGTCCACTCAACGCACAACCAGAAAGTTCTTATGTAGGCCTCTACAGCCAGACCGAGCAAACAGTACACTTCTAAAGATATCGATTGCCAGCTTGGTTCCTATCGCTCTACAAGATGAATTCAGACATCGCCTCAATCGCATGGCTGAGGCGAAAAGCGTTGAAGGAATCACTGTGCAAGTTACCGGACCGTGGCCGACATATTCATTTTCCCACTTCGCGCAAACATTAGAGGCGGCAGAACGCGGGAGTAAAGCGTATGTCAACTGATTGCACCGCTTCACAAGATGTCAGCTTATGCGATCTACTGGACCGGCTTCTCTATACTGGCGTGGTGGTTCGCGGCGACGTAACGATCTCTGTTGCAGACGTCGATCTCGTCTATTTGCAGTTAAATCTACTCCTTACTTCGATTGCCAAGATGACCAGTATATTGGCGCCAGCGACGAAAGACGAAGGCATTGAGGGGCAACGGTGACATCAATGCAGAGAAGAGCCAATATATGCAGAAGTTCGAGATACCGGCGAAAGTCGCCGTCGCTTCGGCAAATCCAAGAAGTAGTGGGGGGCGCAGGCACTGACGGTAACAGGCAACGTGTCTGCCTTGACCCGGAAAATGTGGAAAAAGGTCTTGCTCAGCTCGTACTAACGATAATCGAGCTTTTAAGGCAGCTCATGGAGAAGCAGGCCGTTCATAGAATGGATAGCGGCGAACTGAGCGACGAGCAGATTGATCGCATGGGTGAAACATTCATACGGTTGGAAGAAAAGGTGACTGAACTGAGACAGCTGTTCGGCCTCGATCCCGAGGACTTGAACATTAATCTGGGTCCGCTCGGTAATTTAATTTAGGAGGTAAAAATGTCGACACAGGTGCAGACATCAGTTCGGGGCGATAGTCTTGCTGACATATTAGAACGCATTCTCGACAAAGGGCTGGTCATCGCCGGCGATATCACTATATCGATTGCGGAGATAGATCTACTCAAGATAAAAATTCGCCTGCTTGTTTGCTCGGTAGATAAAGCACGTGAAATTGGTGTCGACTGGTGGCAGTCAGATCCGGCGCTCAGTTCCAAAGCAAGAGAGCAAGTTGACTCAGAGAACAAAGTTTTAAAAGAGAGAATAGCGGAATTAGAGCAAGTGGTTAGATCACATATGGTCAGCGAATCGCGGCCGACTTGAGGCGCTGGCTTACTACTGCCGCGCTGATATAGCTGCAGTACACTCCCTGCTGCAGATATAGCCAAACTGGAGGAATCGCTGCCAAATCAGCCCGGCAGGACGCAGCTAAAGTTGTGCTGCAACTGAAATTAGTGCATGATTGTACGGTTGAATCAAAAATTGAAGGGAGCTTTCAATGCATATAGAGCCGGGAATTCTGTCCGGAACCAAGATCTTGCTCGCCAACGTTACCGCTGCCGCGACGCTTTCGACGCGAACTCCAGCCCTCTTCCGAAAGACATCAAACCTGCTTAAGGCTGTCCTCGCTGCCATATTTTTTTCGCTTTTCATGCAAGCTTTTCACCTGAAGGTTGGCCCCTCTGAGTTGCATTTTATCGGAGCCTCAGCGGTTTATTTCACGTTCGGATTTTTGCCGACTATGTTTGGGTTCGGGCTGGGACTTTTGCTTCAGGGCTTGTTCTTCGAACCGCAGGATCTTGTACACCTTGGCGTAAACTCGCTCTCGCTTATTGTTCCGTTGGTCGCAGCTCATCATGCCGTAGGCAAGAATTTGTTTCTGGATACGGAAGTGAAGCAAACGGCATCGTGGTCCAACATTGTTCGCTTTGACGCGGTGTACTACAGTGGAGTTGTAGGCATGGTTGGCTTCTGGCTCTTACTGGGCGATGAACCTACTCCATTGATGTCTTGGGTTGTATTCAGTCTCTCTTATCTACCGCTCGTCTTTTGCGAACCAATATTTACTCGAGTGGTGCTGAAGTTGCTCAGCCGGCTTTCGAGAACTGTAGCGGTGGTGCCTCGCTTAACGGTTATTCAACGGTTGTCGTTGTAACGATAGGCTCACTCCCAGAATTGACATCAAAACTTCCTCTCAAAGAGTGCAACCAAGAGTGACTAGAAGTGCAGCCGCGTCTTTTGCGGACAATTTGCAGCGGAGCCGTCAGCGAAATCAGAATTGGGCATACTTCATACTTGAAATCACGCAGTAAGGTGATTACAAATGCCAAGTGTATTCACTTTCGCCGTTGCATGCAAAAATATGCCAAGTGTCACTTTTATCGATCAAAGGCACACGACTTTCGCTTTCGATTGGGCAGATCTCTGTAAACACTAGAGCTGCAATTATCTCGGGCAAAAGCAACGCCAATGACTTTGCGGTGGTAAGGAAATCATCGCGGGTTCGATGTTCGTTACCTGGGTTAGTTTTCTCGAGAGGTGCCCGTATGTTCGAACAAGATGGACGTCGTTATTCCGGCAAGGTTGTAGTAAAGGCAAGCGCCGACAGTCAGTCACAGGCGAGTGATCTTTTTGCGTCGCTGCAAAAGCGGCTGGAAAAAATCGCTTTGGTTCAGGAATTCAAGACACGACATTTTTACGGTATCTTCAGCGTGACCCCGGAAACAGATGTATTTTCGGTCAAACAAGAACTGAGCGCTCAATCTGGTGTGGAATGGGCTGAGGTCGAGCGTTTCGGACGGTTGGCCGGTACTGTTCCAAATGATCCCTATTTCAATGGGTCCGTCGCTGGATTGCCACAGCAATGGGGACCTCAGAAATGCGGCATGGAACAACTATGGGCAGCGGCAACCGGCAGCGACCGTGTTGGGATCGCCATACTTGATAGCGGTATCGACATCAATCCACATACAGGAGTTCTCTATCACGAGGACTTGAATGATTCGACCCGCTATATCTACGGACCCAATCTCGGAGAACCGAATCAGCAATATCCGGTCGACATGCAAGGTCATGGCACACGTATGGCTGGCATCGCGGCCGCCGATTCTAATAATGGCATTGGAATTGCGGGAATGAATTGGACTAGCCCAGTCTACGTGGTTCAAATAACTGAGCCAGATGCAAGTTGGACTCCAACAATCTTTCTACAGGCTGTACACAGTGCAACCCAATGGGCTAACAATAGCGGTCGGAAGTTGGTGATCAATGCCAGCCTGAGTGCAGAGGAGCCGGATGCAATACTGCTGCAAGCGTGCACTGATGCGTATAACGCTGGAGCACTGATTTGTGCCGCAGCCGGTAACATAAATAACGAATTTCCTCAGAGCTATGTTCGTTGGCCTGCGGCGTATGCAGCATCTGCGAACCAGTGCATCATAGCTGTTGGATCCTCAGATGATGATGATGAAGTTGCATCAGACTCGGCGGTCGGACCCGAGCTGTCAATGGTAGCGCCGGGGGTTAGTATCACCACAACTACCGCTAGTGCTGGAGCTTTTTATGTCGCCGGTTCAGGCACATCCGAGGCCTGTGCTCACGTTAGCGGTTACGCTGCCGTATTGTGGGGAATGTTTCCAGACTTTTCGAATGTGCAAATACGGGATGCCATCCTGGCAAATGTCGTTAAGCTCGGTAATGAGCCAAGAGACAACCAATGGGGATATGGGCGCCTCAGTGCCGGTCCAATTTCTACGCCAAGCTGTTTCGTCACACCTAATGCATTAAGTTACCCGCCTGGTTCACAAAACACTTTCAATCGTGATCTGGCCGGTCGACTCATCGCGACACAATACAATGCGTCTACATATAACTATAATTGGACGATCTTGGCTGGAGCTGGTTCTAATCCTTCCTTGGCTCCGGCTGTTGGTGCGCCGTGTTCAGCCTTTCGCATTTGGTCTCCGATTCCACTCTTCCAGTCAAACATCTTTTATCGCACCACATCTGGTGACATTGTCAATGTATTCTGGAAGGGAGGTGCGAACATAAGCGCGACCACATGGGCTGGCCCATCGGTGAGTACAGCAGCGGCAGCGGGCGATCCGGCATGTTTGGACCTGATAATTTGGAACCCTACCTTAGATCATTTCCTACGCATGTACTATCGAACCTACGATGGTCGAATCCTTTCGGTTCTTATGCAGGGTAGTACTCCAAGTGCCGAGGTGTGGGCTGGAACTGGGAGTAGCCCAGCCGCTCCAAACGCTGTTGGGGATCCAGTGACGCTTCAACAAACCGATGTCACAGGTGGTGATACGCAGCTAGGTTTTCACGTTTTCTATAGAACAAGTGATGGACACATAGCTCACGTTTGGGAAGACGTGAACAACAATCGCTTCACCGACTATTGGGCCGGACCCAATAGCCAGTCAAATTCTCCAGCCGCAGGGGGAGATCCAACCATGATGTGGTATGGAAATCAAGGACATATGTGGTATCGCGATCTCAATGGTGCCATTCAACATGTGGAGTACAACGGTGACAGCAATGTATGGAGCGTTGATGTCTGGGCTGGGTCCGGTTCACTGACTGGTGCGCCAGCTGCAAAGGGAAATCCCGTTGCGATGAAGTTTGGCAATCAACAGCACATTTGGTATCGAGACAACTCGGATAACCTGCAGCATGTCTGGTGGGATGGGGTATGGAGACAGTCCAATTATCTATTCACTGATACTTGGGCTGGTCCAAGTGGATTGTCGCAAGGTCCCGCAATGGGTGGCGATGCAACGGCGATGGACTATCAAGATTACCAGTTGCAGGTCTTCTATCCTGATGCTACCGGCAATCTGCAACACGTATACTGGGATGCCAGTGTAAACCAGCTCTGTTGGCAGGCGCTGCCGTACAATCAGCAGCCGGCATCTGGTCAATGTGTCGCCTACACTCCAAATGCCGAGCTTGCAACTACTGCCGTGTCACATGGGAAGAACCCATAAGAAGAATCCATAAGAAGAGCCCATAATTTGTGGCACTCATTGTCATCCCGAAAATCTCACGAATGCATGGTAAACGACAGCTGTACCTCCATTTATCGCGATCGTCCGTTGGCCGCTTGTCGGCACGGCGTAATACATGGGATCTCGTTTAAGTTCGGCGGTGTGCTTATGCGTGGCGGCGTCGGTTCTTTGGATGTACGGTGGATTCCATTTCCCCAGATCGGTGATGTAATACTTATCGGGGGCGTCATCATCAAGATCTCGTCCAAGCGCTGGGTAGACACGATAGAATTGGTCGCCGCTCCAATAAATAAATGGGACCGCGATTTCCGGTACCCAATCTGTTCCGGACTCTTCGAATCCTGGTAGCTTAGATAGCCAGTTGCATTCAGGATTATGTTTGCCGGAAACGCTCAGAAATAACTTCTCGCGAAACGGCGCATACAATATGGTCAAAGGCTGCTTCAGTCGTGATTTGTATAAATTCCGCGCAATTTGATTAGTCAGAAACTCATCGAAACTTTCACCGCTCTGACGGACTGTCGCGATTAGCTTGTCGAGGTTGTATACGTAGTTTTGGCCCAGTATCTTGAACTCTGGTCCGCCTTCTAGTTCTGCTAGTCGGTTTTGTTCGATGTGCATCACGCTTCCCTTGAGCAGATCGAGAGTCATGAGCGACGAGCTGAACTTCTTACTTGGCTTCAGTTGAAGATTGTTCATATGAGATTCAAGAGACGCTCGCGTTTGATTTGTGAGGGGAAGGTCGCCGCGAATTTCGTGCCACGCCTGGTAAATTCGGTCAACTGACTCTCGCACCGTACTCAATACCATGCGCTCCGAGGCGGCGGATTTTGCCGCCAGCTTCTCGAAGCTTTTCTCTGTAACTTGATTGAACTCTCGGTATCCGCCTAGGCGCAAACCCAAGTCGTCATTTACCATGTAGAGGATGGTTGGTACGAAGTCGTAGGCCGGAGAAAGCCGCGGATTTCGGCCATCCGTGTACAGCAAGGACCAGTTCTTCAAGTGCATATCGCCATTGCCGATCAGGACGGTGAAGACGAGCCGTTTTATGTATTGAAGGAAATCCTCCTCGCCGCATTCGCTTAGGATGACATAGCCGATTCTGTCGAAGCTGGCGTTCTCGTATTTCTCTGTGGGGTATATGCCGAAGATTTGAGCGAAGTCCTCCATATGGATTCGCGCGTCGTTGGTTCCTCGGTCAAAACGTTTGACTGCCAAACTATCTCCAAACTTTTCATTGATATCGGCCGGGAGTCCTGACACCGACGCTGTCGAAATAAGCTTAAATTCGGGCACTGTGATTCCTGCGCGCTCGGCGAGCTTCAGCATTGAAAACTCTGCTTCGGGAACATGCCGCTGATTATTGCTAGGAAGTTTCAGTATCCAACCGCCGCCGATTCCGTCGGCGGGAATTGTAAGTCCGCCTGTCGATTCCATAACAGCCGAAAACTTAAGTTGAACACCCGCTAGCGAAAATCTCAATACTTTTCTTTCGGTGGCGAGACGTTGTTGTTCATGCGTACCATCGTCCGGTAGCTCCTCCGGGAACAATACACGCACGGCGCCAGGCAGGTCTTTTCCGAGTGCTGCTATGAGGAAGAATTCTCGTCCATTTTTTACATTCGCTTTTTTTGCTAGATAGTCCCGCAGATGTCCTTCTGGCAAAAGGTTTGAGAAGAAAGGCGGGAGCGTTGCGGCGCTGCGAATCTTCTCCGTGGTTTTGAGCTCTCCCATTGGCGTCTTGAACCAAAGACTTAGTGTTGGTCGCCGAGCGTTTGCAACATATGACTCAGAAAAGGCAAATAAGGTTTTATCACCGGCGAGCAAAGTGAGCGTGCCAACATCTGTATCGTTCAACTTCACGTTGAGAATTCGCGAGAGTTTGCTTTCGGTGGTGGACATTTGGATTTAGTCTTCTTCCTGCCAAGCTTCGTACATTGACGTTTCTTCTTCGTTCTGTGAGCTAGCTGCTTCGCCAGATTGCAAAACGTATTGCACGGCCGGTAATAGGCGCCGAGGTACTAACACTAATTCCAAGCCAAGGCTTCTCGCTATTTCAACAAAAGTGCTAATGCGGATATCCCGTTTGCCGGCCTCTATGTCAGATATCTGGCTTTGCCTCATTTCAAGCTTTGCAGCAAGCTCTCTTTGGGACCAAGCTCGCGCTTTTCGTGCGTCCGCAAGTACATTGATGAGTTTTGGGATATCATCCATATATGATTTACCCTCTGATATTATCAGAAATATTTGATAGCCCATTGGTATAATATCATATATTTACGATCTTTGGTGTCGTTCTATCACAAATTAATGATCGATTAAATGGAAATATGTCAATTATTAGTTGACATATGCCAGTATGTCAACTAATAATTGCGAAAGAGCGGAGGAGAAATGCCAAACCGTCTGAAGCAAGCAAGAGAGAGAAAAGGGCTGAGCCAGGCTGAGCTGGCTCGGCTAGTTGGAGTGACAAGGCAGGCTTTAAGTTCTGTTGAAGCCAATAAACAAGACCCCAGCTTGCAGGTGGCTTTGCAGATTTCGCGAATTCTGGCCACAGATATGGAAGAACTTTTTTTTGAGGACGTAGCAATGGAAAAACTGGCCACCAAGATTTTGTCGAAAACAGAAAGGCTGCAGCTTGTTAATCAATATAGAATTTTGCAGGCGATGCACTCCAATGACGACTACCTATCGAAGCAATACAAAAGGTTGGAAGAAATTTTTGAACGAGGCTACATTGATATGTATCACGAGGCTTTCAACGATTTGTGGGATGAGCTTCCTCCAGAAGTAACTGAAGAAGTGCTGAACATTTTGGATATGCATCGCGCAATGTTGTGGTCTCTCGGACAGAATCCAAGCCCTAAAGATATTGAGCGTGTCAAGTTTGAGGGATTTGATGGCAATAACGAATCTCAGCAGCTTGGCTTTGCCAAGTTCTTTACGAGGGATGGCGACAAGTACAAAGAGTTGCAGATCTTCAATAGCCATTTCCCCACACTCCAGAGGTACAGGAAAATGCTTGCCGAATGGGAGCGCATGGGGCGAAAACCGCAGCTAACGAAAGAGCAGATCGAAAGCATTCTTGACGCTGGCACTTTCAAGCATTGAGGAGATGAGATCACAGATCGCTCGCTGTCCTAATGAGCGATGCTTCAAAATCGGCAACTACTTGCTAGCACTTGCGACCTCTACACTTCTCGTTGATTTGAATCTAAAGCAGTCGCCAAATTGCCATGCGCCATATTGATAGAATTTGCATGATTCAGCAATTGCGCAAATTCGCTAATCTTATCACCAGCTACTGCACTCGGTCAAATTTGCAGTACCTTACTGCATCGCTTCCAATTCAAGCAGATCCTATGACTGATTGTGATGACCGATTGTGAATACTGATTGTGAATGTTCACAGGAGTCGGGTAAGGGAAGCAGGTGTTGAACGAATAGCTATATCGACCATAGGAAAGAGACTCTTAGAATTGTAGATACCAGGGATAAAATAAATACCTGAGTCATACGAGAGAACCGCAACTTCTCAATTCAACGATCGCATAAAGTCTCGGCAACTGCTGTGGCTTTCATTAATGAACGGTATAGCGCTTGATACAAATGCACCATTAAGATGCACCATTATTGGTGAGCTTCCGCCGCGAGACCACTGCTCATTCGCTATTGAGAAATGTTCTCAGCGAACTGTATGCACAACATGCGGCAAAGATAGTCCCCGTGCTGATTCTGCACATTAGCAATATCGAATGATGTGATAGTAAATATTGCTGCTATCATCATGCGGCATGAAAGGGCGTTTGCCTGGCACAGAAAATATTCTCTGCTCTGCAGATCGTCGGAGCGTGATTCCGACAAAGCCCTCCCGCTAAAACTTTCTGCTGCGTTGGTTGGCATTCGGTAGAAAGAAAAAAACAGAGATTGCAAGATCATGAAAATCATCAGTACGGCCACAGCCTTTCCCGAGCACTACTACCGGCAAGGGGACATCACCCTGGCGCTCGGAGACTATTGGGATAGTCAGCTAGCTAATCGTGGCGTACTAGAAAGATTTCACCGCAAAGCCGGGGTCAGCGGGCGCCACCTTGTTCTGCCGTTGAGTGAGTTTCCAAAGGTGAAGGATTGGGGCGCAGCGAACGACGTGTTCATTCAACAGGCTGTGATGCTTGGCGAAAAGGCTGTTGAGGAGGCTCTCGATCGCCAGAATATCTCTGCCGACAAGATTGGGGCGATAATTTTTGTCTCAATAACTGGAGTATCAAATCCGTCTATCGATGCTCGCCTGATGAACCGGATTCCATTTTCGCCTCACATAAAGAGAATTCCTATATTTGGTCTTGGTTGCGTTGGCGGTGCGGCAGGCATAGCCCGAGCTGCTGACTATCTCCGGTCATATCCTGATCAGATGGTGCTTGTGCTGTCGGTAGAGTTATGTTCGTTGACATGGCAGCGAGCAGATCTCAGTTCAGCGCATGTGGTTTCGTCTGCATTGTTTGGTGACGGTGCGGCGGCAGTTATACTTTCTGGCGCAAATCATAGCGATCGCAAAGGACCTCGAGTCGTAGCGAACGAGTCGGTCTTTTACCGCAATACTGAACATGTAATGGGCTGGAATGTTTCTGGTGAAGGATTCCGCGTGGTTCTGTCCCCCGATGTTCCGAAAGTAATTAGCGAAAATTTGCGACGCGACGTCGATTCGTTCCTCGATAAGCACGGTTTGACTCGTGACCAAATCGGTTCCTGGATTATGCATACCGGGGGGCCAAAAGTTCTCGATGCCATAGATGCGGCGCTTGAATTGCCGCCGCATGCGCTGTCGCATTCGCGTGAATGCCTCGATCAGATCGGCAACATCTCCTCTGCTTCAGTGTTGGCCGTACTCGACAAAATAATGCGGGAATCACCGCCTGCATCAGGGACATGGAGCCTTCTGTCCGCTATGGGTCCAGGTTTTTGTACTGAGCTTATCTTGCTGCAGTGGTAGTTCCTTTGCGATGGTTGCAAAATTATCTAACAGACGAAATTCGGAAGTAGTCATTGTTGGCGCGGGACCGGCAGGTTTATCTGCGGGGATTTCATTGGCTCGAATGGGCGCTCGTTGTACAGTCGTTGATCATGCCAGGCTACCAATAGATAAGGCTTGTGGTGAGGGGCTGATGCCTGATTCTCGATTGGCCCTCGCTCAGCTAGGAGTATCGATTCCCGAAACCGGGCACGGTGTCTTTAGTGGTATCAGATTCAATCGAGGGATATTTACCGTCGAAGCCAGCTTTCCACAAGGAAGGGGTGTGGGAGTTCGAAGAACTCACTTGCACCGTGCTCTAGTTCAGCGTGCAGCTGAGGTTGGTGTCAACCTGATGTGGAATTCCCGCGTCAAATTACTTGAAAACGGCAAGATTTCAGTTGATAACGAACCGATGGAGTATGAATGGTTGATTGGAGCCGACGGACTCAACTCCGCCGTGCGAAAGTGGGCCGGTTTAGATATTGGAGAAAAGGTCTTCTTCAGATATGGGGCTCGGCGACACTATCGCGTGAATCTGTGGACAGACCGCATGGAGATCTATTGGTCGGAGTGCGGCCAGATGTATGTGACTCCGGTTGATGTCAACGAGATTTGTGTCGTCTTTTTGAGTCGCAATCGGGATCTGAGGTTCGACCAGGCGTTGCCACAGTTTGCTCTCCTGGCCGAGCGGCTGGCGGGGGCAAGCCCGGTCGATAACCTGAAGGGGGCGGTGACAGCTACCAGGCAGCTTAAGGAGATATCGCGGGGGCGTGTTGTTCTGCTCGGGGATGCTTGCGGATCTGTCGATGCCATCACAGGAGAGGGGCTCGCCCTGTCATTCCGGCAGTCAATTGCACTCGCCGATGCCATAAGCCGCGATGACCTGCCGAGCTATTGCCGAAAACAAAAGCAGTTAGCGCTCCTGCCGACGCGAATGGCCAATCTTATGCTGTTGCTCGATCGCTACCCGGGTCTACAAGAAACAGCACTGGATGCCCTTTCCCGGACGCCTGAGACATTTGGCAAGCTGCTTTCTTCACATGTAGGACATGATTCGCTTGCACTGACATTAGCTACGGAAATACCAAAATTTGCCTGGAAATTTCTTCTGTCATCAGCCGGAATAGCAAAGGAAGTTTCTGCAATTTGAATCAGATGCGCTGTCAACCACAATCAATCGCTCGGGACAGAAAATGAAAAACACAATATTCAGCAATCTCAACTCCTTCAATTCACCGAGTGTGCTCACCCCTTTCAAAATAGCCTTCAGTGCCGTATCTCTATGCCTTTTAGGTTCAACTGTAAATGCTCAGGAGTGGAATATCGATCAAAAGGAATCGTCTATACACTTCACTGTTCAGCATTTGATGATCAGCCGCGTCGACGGCAATTTGACCAAATTTAGCGGTAGCGTGGAGTTTGACGGTGTCAACCTCGACAACGCAACAGTGCGCGCCTCGATTGCCAGTGATAGTATCGACACAAAAAATGAAATGCGAGACAAGCATTTACGAAAAGACGACGTGCTTGATGTTCGCGAGTTCCCATCCATCAAGTTTGTGTCGAAAAAAATAACTCCTCATTCCGATGGCAGCTTCGACATAGTCGGTGACCTGGAGTTGCACGGAATTGTTCGAACGGTGACACTGAATGCGGCACCATTTAAATGTGCACCTGTCGACGCAGCGGGAAAAAGACATATTTTTGCCAAGGCGAAAACTGTAATTAATCGAAAACAGTTTGGTATCTATGTCGATAAAGCGATCGATAAAGGTGGCATCGTGGGCGACCAGGTCAAAGTTGATCTGAACATCTGCTTAGTAGACAAAGTCTGATGATGATGACGTTCTTGAAAATAGGTCGCGGTCTTGTTGTATTGGTGGCAATCAGCTACCTCTCATCTTGCACCATCGGTCGTGATTTTGAGCGCGAAGACGTGGTTTGCGTTACCGGACGAGTAGAGACAGACGAAACTCATGTCACTGCCGGCATTCCAGGGAAAGTTCTTAAGGTGTGCGTCCACGAAGGAGAGGCGGTAACACGGGGACAACAGCTGCTGCTGCTCGATGACAGTGCATACCGGAGGCAGCTAGCCTGGGTCAATAAGCTAATCGAGAAGGGGACTAAAGAGAAGGAGCAGACTGAAAAACTACTGAGCGCGATGAGTACGATAAGTGCAATGGGCACAGCGAGTACAACGAAAGTCTTGCTGAAGCGAGCAAAAAGCCACAGTAATGTCAGCATGGCTATGGCGAATGAACCAAAGAAAAGGATTAACGGCTGGCTGAGAAGAGCTGACACGTTGAATCCCGACACCGGCGTTTTGTTGCAGGGCTCAGGGTCCGTATCGCCAAAGGCTGTGGACGATGCGGACCCTATGCAAAATCAGCTGAATGAACTCGACCGTCGGCATGCAGAGCAACGGCATCGATTTGATGAATTATCGAAGCAGGCAGAGGCCGAAGCTGATTCTGGGTTCGACCAGCAGAGGAAGATTCTGGCTGATTCGCGTCAGACCGAAAACAAGATTCTTGCAAAATACAACCGATTTCCGTTCAAACTAATGCGAGACGACAGCGCGAGGGCGGTCGATGAGCTTTTTGATGCGAAAGGAAAGGAGTTGGAACAACTTTATATTTTGCAGAAACGATCAATTGCGGAATCAGGAAAGATGAACCAATTAGCTTTGAATGAGGCTTTCGAGATGCAGAAAGAATCAATTCGCTATTTAGAGCAAGCTCGCGCCAAAATCTCGGCTCAACTTAAGCGAGAGAGACAGGGTATTGAAGAACTTTTAAAGAAAAAACAGCTGGAGTTAGCTAATCGTCTATCAGATTTTGAGCAACCGGAGTTGATGCAGAAGACCCTACAGGAACTCAAGTCTGCAGAGTCGGAAAGGCAGTCTTTCATGAAAAATCTTAGCTACGAGCAGCTTGCAGCCAAATTAGCCTTCATTGAGACTGAACGGGTTAAAGCCGAAGCGACACGTGATGAGATCAAAGGGAAGATTAAAGCGTGTTCAATTGACAGCCCGGTCGATGGAAATTGTGTGTCATGCGCGGTTCGGCCTGGAGAAATTGTCGTTCCTGGACCGGTACTCCTGAAGCTGGCAAATATGAAAACAGCTTATTTGCGAGCATTTGTTCCGGCGAAGCAAGTGACAAAAATCAAAGTCGGTCAGAAGGCTGAAATTCAAATCGCTGCATTAGAAAAGAGAGCTATCCCGTCCATAGTTAATGAGATCGATACGCAACCAGCATTTTGCCCGCAGAACGAATATAGCGAGGACGAATTATTGGAGCGTCAATACGGTATCAAATGTTCTCTAAATATCGCTGATGATCTTGCACGGCCGGGGATGACTGGACGAGCGACAATTTCCGTGACGAGCAGGAGTGTCCGCTAAAGACATGACTAACGACCAGGTGCTGCCCGGCAGCAACGCCATCTCAGTCGAGCGTGCAATAAAGAGATTCGGTAAAACTGTCGCTATTGAAGATTTAACTTTTTCGATCCGAACTGGAGAGATGTTTGGCTTCATCGGTCCTGATGGCGCCGGAAAGTCTACCTTGTTCAACATGCTCGCCGGAGTCATGCAGGCTAGTGCCGGGAAACTCGAAATATTTGGGCAGTCGCCGAGGACACAACGCCTGACGATCGGATACCTGACACAGGAGTTCTCGCTGTATTCCGATCTCTCTGTTGATGAAAACCTCAGATACTTTGCCGGATCACATGGAGTTAAAGATGACGTATTTAGTAGTCGTCGAAACTACCTGCTTGGCTTGACCGGTCTGGAACCGTTTGCCTCCAGGCTCGCGGGACAGCTCTCTGGTGGCATGAAGCAGAAATTGTCTTTATGTTGCATTATGATTTTCTCGCCCCGTGTACTCTTACTGGACGAACCAAGCACCGGGCTTGATCCTATCTCGCGTAGAGAAATATGGCATTTGCTTGCCCATGCTGCTGCGGCAGGGGTTACAACCGTGGTAGCTACTCCCAACTTCTCAGAGGCCGAGTTGTGCGACCGGGTAGCGCTTTTGGATCGGGGTCGCATCGTCAAAGAGGGGAAGCCAGACACACTGCGGGAGGAGCTTGGCCTGAGTCGCATACAGATTCAGGCGACAGACTTGGGTGAGGCTCATGCTGCCCTGGATCTGTCGATTCGGGCGAAGATGAATGCGACTGTACTGGACGTCAATAGGTATGGAGACCGGATCGATATATTGACTAAATCAAAAGGGCAGGTAGCTCGAGTTCTGTGCGATGACTTGGGTTGGTCGCTCACTGGTGACGCCAGAGTCGATAATGTTACTTATGCTTTTGAGGAAGCCTCATTAGAGAATGTTTTTGTTGTGACTATGCGCGAGCACGGTCTTAAAGAACCAGAGGCATCAGCATTTCCGCCTGGCGCAGAAAATGTAATGCCGATTACGGCGGAAGCAGGAATAGTTGCCGATCGTTTGGGAAAGCGCTTTGGAGGGTTCGATGCAGTCAAGGATGTCAGTTTTTCAGTTCGGCGAGGAGAGATTTTCGGACTACTTGGTGCTAATGGCGCTGGTAAAACCACAACAATAAAAATGCTTTGCGGTCTGCTTGAACCGACTTCAGGCACCGCCTATCTGTCTGGCGAGAATCGGAAGGGCGTGAGCAATCAATCTCGCCGCCACATCGGCTACATGAGTCAACGGTTTACCCTTTACGATGATCTGTCGGTGCTCGAAAATCTTCAGTATTACGCTGCAGCGTATTCCATTACCGGGTCCGCTCAGAAAGAGCGAATCGACTGGGTCTTATCTGTTTGCAATCTTGAGCACTCGGCGCGCCTGCCTGTAAAGACCTTACCGCAAGGCCTCAAACAGCGCATCGCATTTGGTGCCTCTGTGATGCACCGTCCGGGTGTCTTATTTCTAGACGAACCGACATCTGGTATCGACCCTTTGATTCGCCGACAGATGTGGAAGCTGATTAGAAGTTTTGCCGCCAGCGGAACTGCTATCCTTGTGACAACACATTTCATGGAAGACGCAGAGTATTGTCATCGTCTTGGTCTAATGTATTCCGGCAGGCTGATCGCCGAGGGACCTCCGCAAGACTTACGCCGTGCTACCGACCGTCTCTTCGAATTATTTGTTAACGACGTGCATAAAGCGTATGCGATTCTTTCAGACGTGATCGATCCTTCGCTTCTCTCTGTGTTTCCGCGTAAATTGCGCGTGCAGTTAACCAGCGAAGCGTTCGCAGAATCGGACTTGCTGACTCGCTTGCAAGTCAATGGCATTCATGTAGCACGAACCGCTGAGGTTGCTCCGTCACTCGAGGATGCCTTTGTTCAAATTGTCCACAGAGCCGAGCGGACGACATGAGCAAAATGTTCATGCAAGCAGCAAAGGAATGGTCTTCGTTTAGACGCGATAGGCTTGGGTTAGCGCTGGCCCTGATCCTGCCATTGGTAACCATGCTGTTGTTTGGCTACGGAGTGCGACTCGAGAATCACGATATTCCAATTTTCATCCAAGATCTAGATGAATCTTTGCTCAGTCGTAAACTGACCGCTGATCTGTTGGCCTCTCAAACCGTAAGGACCGTCCTGGCACCGCAAGCTGATGCCTTTGGCGCTTTGAGGCGGGGAGACATCAAGGCCGAAATAATAATACCCCATGGTTTCGAATCCAAAGCAAAATCTGGTCAGTCAGCCAGCTTCCATGTATTCATTGATGGTAGCGACATGAGCAGCGCTGAGACGATCAGGCAATTGGTGTCTCTAACCACTCTGAAAACAGGCTACGAGCGAATTGCTCCGGACTTGCATTCTTTGTTTATCGTCCCCGACATTGAAGTATGGTTCAACGGAGACGGCCGGGAGACACCATTTATAGTCTCAGGAGTTTTTGCCATCGTCCTCTGGATGTATCCTGCACTGCTCTCTGCTATCGCAATCGCGCGTGAGCTCGAGCAGAAGACAATCGTGCAGGTCTATGCTTCCGGCTTAAATGCAGCCGAATTCTTGCTTGGCAAAGGGATAGTTTACGCTTCAATTGGAATGGTTATCGCGATGCTGATGGTGGGTCTTGCTTACCCGGTCTTTGGTTTGTCGCTTGCAGCCGATGCGGGACCTCTGTTCGTTTCTACGGTCATTTATGTGCTTGCCGCCGTTTCGTTCGGTTTGCTTGCAGGTGTGATCACGCGCGAAGAAAATGTGGCGGTTCAAGCGACTGCGACCGGTGGCTTTTTCCCGGCTCTCCTGCTCTCAGGTTTCGTTTACCCACTGTCCAATATTCCGATTCCGATAAGTCTTGCAACTTATGTGGTACCCGCTCGCTACTACATTGAGGTTTGTCGAGATGCCTTCATGAGAGGAGCGGGATGGCATGAAATGTGGTGGAGGATTTGCTTGATCGCCGCCTTCGGTGTGATTCTGTTTGCTGCTGCATGGCACAGGCTAAGACCTATGCGGCTCGAAGACTGATTCAATAAAACTGAGGCACACGTAACATATCGTATAACGTATCGTATGACAAATGAGGAACATGCATTTGCGGACTGCAGAAAAAAAAATACAATGGCAACGGCTTAAAGAAAGTCGCATGATCGGACTTATCACGAAGGAGGCACTGCACACTCTTCGCGACAAACATCTTCTTTTCTTGCTACTTTTCCCACCAACTATACAATTGCTTATTCTCGGTGCATCGCTGGATGTTGGTGTACGCAACGTGCCAATCGGATTTGTCGACTACTGTCACAGCTCTACAAGCAGAAGTCTGTTTTCATCCATTATGGCTACGAATATGTTTCGGCTTCGCTCGGTTTATGCTCAAGAGTCTGAACTAGAGAATGCCATCAAATCATCGGCAGTGAAGGTTGGTCTGGTCGTTCCCCCGGATTTCGAGCATGATCTTCAAAGGGAGCATCTAGCGCATATTCGCGTGGTTCTGGATGGTGTCGATTCATACACAGCGAAAGTCGTACGCGGCTATCTGATGCAAACGATTTTACACTTCGATGGTGGCGTTGAGCGACCGCCGATGCCGATTACGCCGTCGATTAAGATGCTATGGAACCCAGCCATGGCCAGTAGCTGGTACTTTGTGCCAGGAGTTATCGGTGCGATGCTTACCTTGACCAGCACCCTCGTATCGTCCGCTTCACTGTTGCGAGAGAAGGAGCTGGGCACTCTCGAACAGTTACTTATGACACCATATTCGGTTGCTGAGATCTTGCTTGCCAAAGTGACTCCAGTCTTTGGGCTGCTCATGATAGATCTGTTCTTCGCAACGTCGATCGCCCTTGCTGTGTTTGGTCTGCCATTTCGGGGCAGCATGGTCGTCTTTTTGATTGCCAGCTCTTTGTACATATTCGTAGGAATAGGGCTTGGGATTATGATGGCCACTGTATGCAAAACGGAACGTCAGGCGCACCTTGTTTCGTTCTTCGTCAACGTTCCAGTGATGCAGCTTTCAGGTGCTGTGGTGCCATTCGAGACGATGCCGGAGTTCCTGCAGCGACTGGCGAGTCTGGATCCGCTTCGATATTACACTTACATAGCACGCAGTCTATTTTTGAAAGGAACCCCGGTAACAGGCATGATGTTACCAGTACTTATGCTCGCCTCATCAGCCGTTGTGCTTTTTGCATTCAGTCTTTTGAGATTCCGCCGTCAAATGGGTTAGATGCCGCGAAACGACGGCACCGGGAGAGCTGAGGGAGTTCTTCCGGTGCCGTCGCCTTCACCTCGTAAACTCAGACGTGAACGCAGGGTGAAGAAATTGATTGATCAACTGTTCACGTGTTTTTCACGAGAGTTCCAGCAATATAACCAGAATCACAAGTTTTAAAAAGGCGACCTATGGCGAATGCAGGCGCTGAAGCTGGACCGGAGTTCATTCAATCCAAGGCAACGATTCATCAAATAGATCGTCCCGCGAATTCATTTGATGCGTTGTGTCTAAATAGTGCCGCCGCCAGATTTGCTGCACAGTCTTACGGAGTTGCTGCCCTGAGTCCGGCGGCTCCCGATAGACATGACTCATGGTCTCAATTGGCTTACGACCGGACCGCCGGTGTCGTAGATATCGGTGCGCACGTCGTCGAAGGTGCGGCCAAAAAACTCTACAATGATGTGGTCAATAATCCGCGTCAAGCATTCATTACTGCCGCTGAAGGTGTGGCCATCGGCGCAACATTGGTGGCAGCCGCTCCGCTGGCGGCAACTTTAGGAGCCAGTGCGGCTGTAGTTACGGGCCTTGCATTAGCCAGTGAAGGTGCCGTCATGCTGCTCACCGCCGGTAGTGTCGCGAAGGCTGCTGCTGATACCATCAATGCTGCCACCGCAGCTAGTTCCGCTGCCGATGTAGTTATGCACCAAAGTGCTTATTCCAAAGCGGATGTCGAGAAAGCGCGGAAGGAAATTGAAGAGAAAACTGGTGACGCGGCTATTAGCGTGGTATTGGCCGGAACAATGGCACTTGGTGCAGTCGGATTCGTCGGTAAAATGGCGAAATTTGGAGACTCTACTTCAGCTGCAATGGTTGAAAGCACCGTAAATGGTGCCGTTTCTAAACTGCCGAAATTAGAGCTTACGGAGAGAAGTTCAGCCAGACTGCATACGGAAGCCGCTGATGAGCCGGCTGGTCGGATACCGCAGGTCGCTGACCGCGAGATTGAGTCTGCAAAACCGGGTGCAGAGTTACTCGAGGAAAACTACAAGATGCCGCCAGGCACTGTAGAACAGTTAGACAATCGTATTTCCAGTTTTCTGAGTGAGCGTGTAAAGAGCTTTGATATTCAGAAACACAGACAGCAAATAAGTGTACTGGAAGAAGAGGGCTTCGGGCTTCGTGAAAAATTTGGAGAAGCTGTCGGTGATATGAATCTCAGCCGGCGTCTCTCGAGATCAACTAAGACACCGGAAGACATCGCAGACATGCGCCGAGATCTTGCAAGCCATCCAGAGGGGGCGCGGATCTTTGAGCGGTATTTAGAAGTTCGCAAGGCTGATGCTCGCTTACGCACCAAAATTGAAGATGAATTTTCCGCGAGACGAGCTGGTTTGGAGCAGATAGTTAATGAGGAAGCTCCCAAGCTTTGGCCGGATGAGGTCGTGCCAAATCTCAAGGTCGTCAAATTGACTGAAGGTAAGCACGCGAAGGCTAGCTACTCCGATGGTCAATTGCGCCTGAGGGATTCCGACTTGGAGGATACTGACCAGTTCAGCAACGAGTTGACGGGCTACATTGCTCACGAAGCAAAACACGGTGAACAAGACGCTCTTATGGTGAGAGCGCATATCGACAAAGCTACCAATGGTGATACCACGGGGCGGTCGCTAACAGAAGGAGAGTTACAAGCTGTTGCACAACTCTTCAAATCTGCCTGCGGCAGGTCGTTGCCCGATAGCTTCATTGAAGACGTCAATGCTAAACGAGCCGGAAGACTTTTAAATGCTGAGCAGAATGAACGAGCGAAAGTGCTGAGCAAGTCCAATTCAGAACTTAAACATGCGTCATTCAGGCATGACTTTCAGCGCAATCGTTTGAATCTTTTGAAAGATGCGGCAAAGATTTATGACGAGCCAGATCAACTCCTTTTGCCCGGTAGCCTTGATTTTCTCGATGACCACAATATGTTTCCTGTTGGACTTTCGCCAGAACTCGAGTCGGTAAAATACAAATATGATTCGCTGAATTGGGATGATTCCAAAGCTGTAGAAGATTTTCAGTCTCGAGCAATTCCTCTGGTTAGAGATGAACTAAAACATGGAATCGAGGAGACACAAAAAATAGTGGACCGAAATCGCCAAGAATACAGAAACTGGGCTCATGAAGTTGAGGCTTGGAATGTCCTCGACGAGACCAAGATACGAATGTCAAAAGCCATATCTGCCTACATGGACCGTCTGAGCAATATGCTCCTAAACAGTCTCAACTTCCCTGACCATGGTGACCTTTAGGTCGAGGACTAGGGTCAGTCTCATTCTCACAGTAAGTCTTTGTCGATTTGCTTAATTGACAGATCGACATCCTTTAACTGTCCATAGATCGAATTCAGTTTTTGGTATTTGCCTCTTAGTTTTGCACTCAGCTCGGCTATATCACCTTCAATGTCTTGTTTGTCCTTTCGCAGATCTGCTTCTTCATTTAGCAGGGTCAATCTGGCATCGCGTAGAGCCAGGTATTCGCCTCGCTGCATATCTCGACCGAAAGTCGGGACGTTTGAAGACATGTTGATGAGAAATAGAGTCGGAATCAATGCCATGTTCCGACGAATGTTGCAAGACACCATATCAGCTCACCTCTCGGATTCAGTTGCCTGGTGATGTCTGTATTATGTTTTTTTAGCCGGGCTAGCACTGTTGAATTCCACAGAGGGTCCATTACTAACATGGTCGTTTGAAAGAGAGCACAAAATTGACCGAGCGTTCGGAGAATGGACATGCTCTGCTTTCGTTAATAGCAATGTCACAAGATGTTTAGAGATTGTATACAAGCCAAAAAGCCCTGTGGTTGGCTAAATTTCTCGCCTTCAGCGTATTTCCACCAGAAATTAGCTTTAGTAATCATTTGACCATTCACAATAGTCGTGTCATCTTAGTTTTACGAACTCGCGATTTGAACAGATTCAATCGGCTGAGATTCGCATCAAATTTTTCCGCCCACCTTAATAGGCACCAAATTTACATCGTGTTGAAGCAAGTAGTAAGCCTTATTAGCCTCCTTATTCTCGTACTTATTAGAACGAGGAGTGGGCCGCTTGCGTAGGTAACGAACCGAAGTCATCAAGCCCCCGCTCCTCACTCCGAAGGCGCGGGGGCTTTTCTTAGAGCACATTTTTCAAGGCGATTTATGCACAGCGATTCAATAAAAAAGGGTATGCACCGAGCTCCAGCCAGAGCAATGTTCAAGGCGACTGGCTTGACCGATGAAGACTTGGATAAGCCGCTCGTTGCTATTGCCAATACATGGACTGAAGTCGGTCCCTGCAACTACCACTTGCGTACCATCGCAGAAGCCGTGAAAGAAGGCGTTCGCAAAGCCGGTGGCACGCCCATGGAGTTCAACACTATTGTTGTGTCTGACGGCATCTCTATGGGTACTGAAGCCATGAAGGCTTCACTGGTGTCGAGAGAAGTGGTGGCCGATTCCATAGAATTGACAGTGCGCGGTCATATGTTTGACGCCGTGGTGGCTCTGTCCGGTTGTGACAAGACGATACCTGGAACGATCATGGCGCTGGCAAGATTGGATCTGCCGGCGCTTATGATTTATGGGGGGTCAATAGCGCCCGGACAGTACAACGGCAAAGACGTCACTATCCAGGACGTCTTCGAGGCTGTCGGGGCCTGTTTTGCCGGGCGCATAACCGAGCAAGATTTAAACGACCTGGAAGGCAAGGCTTGCCCGGGAGCTGGCGCTTGCGGTGGACAGTTCACTGCAAACACGATGTCGACGGCCGCTACTTTCATAGGCATCTCGCCGATGGGTGTCAACGACATTCCAGCTCTCGACCCGCGCAAACTGGATGCCGCCAGACAATGTGGCGAGTTGGTCATGAAGCTGTTGGCGGAAGATCTGCGTCCCAGCGCCATCATGACGCGTACGGCTCTGGAAAATGCCATCACCGCGGTTGTGGCAAGCGGCGGTTCCACTAATGCTGTGCTGCACTTGCTGGCAATCGCTCGTGAATCTGATGTACCTCTAGCCCTTGATGATTTTGACCGTATATCTCGCCGCACGCCATTTATCGTTGACATCAAGCCAGGCGGCCGTTATGTCGCCACCGACTTTGAGCGCGCCGGCGGTGCTCGTTTCTTCGCCAAGTCTTTGATGGATGCAGGTCTTCTGCAAGACTCAATCACTGCCAGCGGCAAGACCTTGTTCGCAGAAGCTAAGGACGGCAAAGAGACCGCTGGGCAAAAAGTCATCGTTCCGGTTGAGAATCCGTTGAAGGCTCATGGTGGTCTGGCTATCTTGAAAGGCTCTCTGGCTCCGGAAGGTGCGGTACTCAAGCTTTCCGGCCATAGCCTGGTCTCTTTCGAAGGACCGGCGAAGGTTTTCGACACCGAAGAAGCCGCTTTCGACGCCATCGCTAAGAAAGAGATTGTCGCTGGTGATGTAGTCATCATTCGTTATGTCGGTCCCAAGGGCGCTCCCGGCATGCCTGAAATGTTGGCAGTTACCGGTGCCTTAGTCGGCGAAGGCTTGGCGGACAAAGTCACTTTGATAACTGACGGACGTTTTAGTGGTGCATCACACGGCTTTGTGGTCGGGCACGTCGCTCCTGAAGCGGCTGTCGGAGGTCCAATAGGTTTAATTCGCAACGGTGACATCGTTCATCTCGATGTCGAATCCAGAACGCTCGATGTAAAGGCTGACCTGGAACCACGCAAGGCTGACTGGACCGCACCAAAACCAAGATACAAAAAGGGAGTTTTCGCAAAGTATTGGCAATCTGTTTCTTCCGCATCAGAAGGAGCAGTCACGGGCTACACAAGTTCAATGCAACAAGGAGAAGGTAATGACGAAGATGTATTGGGAAAAGGACGCAAATACGAGCGCGTTGCACGGTAAGACCGTCTGCGTCCTTGGCTATGGCAGTCAGGGCAGAGCTCATGCGATGAATCTGCGCGAAAGCGGCTGCAATGTCGTTCTCGGCTTGCGCGCTGAAGGCAAATCATACAAGCAAGCTGTCGAAGACGGTTTCCAACCTGTCGAGCCGGCCGAAGCCGTTCGCAAGGCCGATATTGTCGCCATGCTGGTACCGGATATGGCCCAACCGGAGTTGTACAGAGAAGCTGTCGCTCCTAACTTGAAGAAGAATGCTGCGCTGCTCTTCGCACATGGTTTCAACGTTCAATATAAAGAGATTCAGCCGCACGAAGATATAGACGTGATCATGGTTGCTCCAAAGGGGCCAGGCAACCTGGTTCGCAGACAGTACGAAGAGAAGCGCGGTGTGCCCTGCTTGATGGCTGTTCAACAAGATGCATCTGGCAAAGCGCATGAGAAAGCACTCGCCTACGCTCATGGAATCGGTGGCACCAGAGCTGGTGTGCTCGAAACCACGTTTAAGGAAGAGACCGAAACCGATCTGTTCGGCGAACAAGCCGTGCTGTGCGGTGGTGCCCGCGAGTTGATCGTTGCTGGTTGGGAAACTCTGGTGGAAGCTGGATATCAACCTGATGTTGCTTACTTCGAATGCTTGCACGAACTGAAGTTGATCGTCGACTTGATTTACGAAGGCGGCATGGAGAAGATGCACGAGTTCATTAGCGAAACCGCCAAGTATGGCGACTTTACCCGTGGTCCTCGTGTTATCGATAAGCACGTGAAGGAAAACATGAAGCAAGTGCTGACCGAAATTCAAGATGGCACCTTCGCTAAAGAGTGGATCGAAGAGACCAAGTCAGGACGCAAGAACTATTACGCTCAATGGAAGAAGACCGGTGAACACCCAATCGAAGCAACAGGAAAGAAATTGCGTGAACACATGTCATGGATTGCAGCAAAAAACCGTAAACCGGAACGAGAGCTCGCTGGTGCAGGTTCGTCCAAATAAGAAGACCGAAACCAAGAGCGAAACCGGAAACAACGAGACGCAAAGCAAAATGATGATCGGAGCCGAGATACTGATAAAAGCGCTGGAAGCGGAAGGTGTTGACACCATCTTCGGTTATCCTGGTGGCGCCATCATGCCTGTATACGACGCCTTACTGGAGTCGGGCATGAAGCATATTTTGGTGCGCCACGAGCAGGCAGCGGCTCTGGCTGCCGATGGTTACGCAAGGTCCAGTGGCCGTGTAGGTGTTTGCATGGCCACATCCGGACCTGGTGCCACCAACCTCGTAACAGGCATAGCCAACGCTTTTATGGACTCGGTTCCGATGGTTGCTATCACCGGACAGGTAGCGACTCCATTCATCGGCACTGATGCATTTCAAGAAGTCGACATCTTCGGACTGACGATGCCTATCGTCAAACACAGCTTCTTGATCCGCTCAGCTGAAGACATTGCGGAAACCGTTCACAAAGCGTTCACCATCGCCAGATCAGGAAGACCAGGACCAGTCTTGATCGACTTCCCGAAAGATGTAGCTAACGCCAAAGTCGAGGACGTGCAGTTCTTTCCTTCGATGAAAAACGTTCTGCGCCACCCGGAAGCGAAGCAGTTGTCCCAAGCTCGTGACATGATTGCCGCTGCGAAGAAGCCTCTGGTTTATGCCGGTGGTGGTATCAGAATTGCACAAGCGACTGGCGAGTTGCTCTCTTTTGTGGAAGCGGCACGCATGCCGATCGTGACCACTCTGCAAGGATTGGGAGCTGTGCCGGCAAGCCATGAACTGTTTCTGGGCATGCTGGGAATGCACGGCACCAAGGCGGCCAATCTAGCAGTGCAAGAGTGCGACCTGCTGATCTGTGTGGGTGCTCGTTTCGACGATCGCGTCACCGGCAAATTAGCTGAATTCGCTCCTCATGCCAGAGTCGTGCATATGGACGCTGACCCGGCCGAAGTGAGCAAGCTGCGTGCCGCTGACTGCGGCATCCTGGGCGACATCAAAACCGCTTTGAACTTCTTGCATGTGGCAAGCGACAACGAGACTGAAGAGTGGGTGACCAAGTGTCTGGCTAACAAAGCCGAATACGCTTGGCAGTATGACGCGCCGACCGAGACAATCTATGCTCCGAAGTTTATCCGGCAGATGAGCGACCGTTTCGCTCCCAATACCTTCATCAGCTGTGATGTTGGTCAGCACCAGATGTGGGTTGCGCAGCACTATCAGTTCTCTCGTCCAGAATGCCATCTAACCAGTGGTGGATTCGGCACCATGGGCTTTGGATTGCCGGCAGCGCTCGGTGCCTATTATGCAAACCCTGGCGCTCCCGTTGTTTGCGTAAGCGGCGACGGTTCCATCATGATGAACATTCAGGAACTGGCAACTCTCAAGCGTTACAACATACCTGTAAAAATCGTCCTCTTCGATAACCAGGCACTGGGGATGGTGCGTCAATGGCAAGAGCTCTTCTTCAGCGAGCGCTATAGCGAAGTAGATCTCTCCGACAACCCTGACTTCGCCTCTGTCGCCCGTGCTTTCGGCATACCTGCCATAACCGTCGAGAAGCAAGAAGAGGTTGAATCGGCGATAGAGAAAGTTTGTGAAACAGAAGGTCCGCTTTTTGTTCACGTGAAGATCGACAAGTTTGAAAATGTCTGGCCGCTCGTGCCGCCTGGCAAATCTAATACCCACATGTTGGAGGCAAAAGCAAAGTGAGATTCAATCTGGAAATTACAACTGCTAATTCAGAAGGCGCTTTAGAGCGCATTCTCGGCTGCCTGCGCCAGCGTGGATTTGCACTCTGCGGAATGATGGCAGACCGTTCACACGACCAAACCGCAATGGAAGTGCGCCTGACATTAGAGGGGGCTCGCCCGATGGAGCTGGCCGTCAAACAGATCAGCAAGTTATACGACGTATTGAACGTTCAAGTTCAGCAAATGGAGGTTCATGAGAGCAATGGCTACAGGCAATTGCACAGCGCAAGCCAGGTCTAAGAGCATGTATCTTTACGATACGACTTTGAGAGACGGCAGTCAGCGAAAAGGCTTGAGCTTTTCGCTCGACGACAAATTGAAGATTACCAAGTTGCTGGACGAGCTAGGCGTCCCTTATATCGAGGGCGGCTGGCCAGGCTCAAATCCGAAGGATATGGAGTATTTCGTGCGCATGCGCTCGAATCCTCCCAAAACTTCGAAGATAGTCGCATTCGGCAGCACTCGCCGTGTCGGAGCCGATGTCGCGCAAGACAGCAACATCCAGGCTTTGTTGAACGCGCACACGAGTGTTGTCACGATTGTTGGAAAAACATGGCCGCTTCACGTGACGCATGTTTTGAAGACAACGCTCGAAGAAAATTTGGCAATGATTGCCGATAGCATCAGCTATTTGAAGCAACACGGTAAAGAGGTCATGTACGATGCGGAACACTTTTTCGATGCTTTTCGCTCTGATCGAGACTATGCGCTCAAATGCATGGAGACGGCTGCTGCAGCCGGTGCCGATTGGCTTGTACTCTGCGACACAAACGGCAGCAGTTTACCAGAGCAGGTCGCGGAGGCGGTAAAAGTCGTCGCTGAGCGCGTAACCTGTAAACTCGGTGTGCACACTCATAACGACTGCGAACTGGCTGTCGCAAATGCGCTGGCTGCAGTTGAAGCCGGTGCCCAGCAGATCCAGGGCACTATCAATGGTTATGGTGAACGTTGCGGCAATGCCAACTTGATCTCGTTGATTCCGACCTTGCAGTTGAAGATGGGCTATGCCTGCGTTCCTCCAAAAGGGCTGAAGAGACTGACGGAAGTTTCGCGTGCCGTTAGCGAAATTGCTAACCTCAATCCAGATCCCTGCGCTCCTTATGTCGGCTCCTCGGCATTTGCTCACAAAGCCGGTCTGCATGCTTCTGCGGTCGAGCGTCTAAAAGAGAGCTACGAGCATGTAGATCCTTCAGTGGTTGGCAATGCAAGACAGATTCTCGTTTCAGAGCTGGCTGGAAGAAGCAACATCAGAATGCTGGCTGCTGATCTGGGTATGGGCATTCAAGGTGAAGAGCAGTCTCTCATCGATGAAGTGAAATCAATGGAGCGCACAGGCTTCCAATTCGAAAATGCCGAAGGCACTCTCGAGCTGATGCTTCGCCGCAAGCAGTCCGGCTATCAATCACCATTTCAGCTCATGCACATCATGGTTGTCGCTTCAGACCGCCTGCGTGCAGGTATGAACGCTGAAGCGATGATCAAATTGCAAGTCGATGGCGAGTTGGTGCACACTGCGGCTGAAGGTCGAGGACCCGTGCATGCAATCGATCTTGCCCTGCGTAAAGCGCTTCTGCCGCACTATCCTGCTTTGGAAGCGGTTCGATTGGCAGATTACAAAGTGCGTATCCTCGATCCGGACAATGCCACCGATGCCACCACTCGTGTGTTGATCGAAGCGACCTGCGAAGGAGAAAGCTGGAGCACAGTCGGATGTTCTCCAAACATCATTGAAGCTAGCTACCAGGCGCTTTCTGATAGCCTTGAACTTTATCTGCTCCGACAACAGGAGCGGCAAGCGACGACTGAGCGAGCGGAGGTCGTTGCCTAACCGAGAAGCTAGGTCCGCGGACATCTGCTGATACGAGCCGCTGGAGGCGACGCATCGTTTAACACTGCAATCAGCACCATATCAGTTAAAACTACAGGCAAGAAAGCGTACACGCAAGAGAAGGAAAGCCCAAATTATGGCTAACAAAGTAGAAGCAATTCCAGCAAACGGGAAACAACAAAGCGCAAAGACTGGCAAGCGCAATATTGTCGACAAGATCTGGGAGACTCACGTGCTTAAACAGCTCGATGGACATCCTGCGGTTTTCGTCATCGACATGATGCTTCTGCACGAAGTGACTTCTGCTCAAGCTTTTCAAACTCTTGAAGAGAAAGGCTTGAAGGTATTCGCTCCCGAAACCTTGCTTGCTACGATCGACCACAGCATTCCAACTCGCCAGAATCGTCATGAGATATACGACGAAGCTGCTCGTATTCAGGTCGAAACCTTGCGTCAAAACTGCAAGAAACATGGCATCACATTCCTCGATTTCGATAGTGGCAATCAAGGAATCGTGCACGTTGTCGGTCCTGAGTTAGGTGCCACGCAGCCTGGAATGACGGTAGTCTGCGGAGACTCGCATACATCGACTCATGGTGCTTTTGGTGCGCTGGCTTTTGGCGTCGGAACTTCAGAGGTTGGTCATGTTCTCGCCACTGGTTGCCTGCTGCAGCAACGTCCTAAATCGATGAAAGTCGAATTCAAGGGACACTTTAAGCCAGGCGTCTTCGCTAAGGATGCGATTTTGAAGCTCATTGCCGAGATAGGCATCGGAGGCGGAACCGGTCATGTGCTCGAGTACGTTGGTGAAGCTGTTCGACAGATGTCGATGGAAGAGCGTATGACCATCTGCAATATGAGCATTGAATGTGGTGCCCGCGCTGGTCTCATCGCCGGCGACGCCACCACTTACGCTTATCTGAGGGGACGCAAGTTCGCTCCGGCAGAGAAAGATTGGGAAGCTGCGATCGAACGCTGGAGCTCGTTTAACAGCGACGACGGCGCCACTTACGATCGTGAGGTTGTAATTGACTTGGATCAATTGCAGCCGATGGTGACATGGGGCACCAATCCGGAGCAAGGCGCTGGCGTTTTCGATAAGGTACCTACGCCTGCCTCGTTTTCAGAGCCTGCAAAACGTGCCGCTGCTGAACGCGCTCTTGAATACACGAAACTGAGCGGCGGTCAAAACATAGAAGGCACGCCAGTCGACTGGGGCTTCATTGGCTCCTGCACCAACGGCCGCATCGAAGATCTGCGCATCGCCGCCAATATTTTGAAAGGCAAGCAAGTAGCTCAGACGGTCACACTCTACGTGGTGCCGGGGTCGGAAGTCGTTATGAAGCAGGCTCAAGATGAAGGTCTGGACAAGATTTTCGTTGAGGCCGGAGCTCAGTTCCGTATGCCAGGCTGCTCGATGTGTCTTGGCATGAATGACGACAAGGTGCCGGAAGGAAAGCGTTGCGTCAGCTCTTCAAATCGCAACTTCATGGGTCGCCAGGGACCGGGCAGCATCACCCATCTTGCCTCACCTGCGACTGTCGCTGCAAGTGCCATCGAGGGCAAGTTGACCGCTCCAACAAAATATTTCTCTTAAGTTCTACGAGGACCATACGATTATGCAAGCTTTCCGTTCCGTGAAATCAAAAGTTGTTCCGCTGCCGATAAAGGATGTGGACACGGACATGATCATTCCCGCCCAATTCTTGACGAGCATTAGCCGTGATGGATATGGACAGAATCTCTTCGTTCGGCTCAAGCAACAAGACCCGCAATTCCCCTTCAATTTGGATAAATACAAGGGGGCTGAAGTTCTCGTGGCCGATGACAATTTTGGCTGTGGCTCTTCGCGCGAGCACGCAGTCTGGGCGCTTCAAGGTGCGAATATCAAAGTCGTAATTGCGAAATCGTTTGCTGATATCTTTGCGGGCAACAGTGCAAAAAACGGTCTATTGCTGGTTAAGCTGCCTGAAGCCAATGTCGACCGCATATTGCTTGAAGCCCGAAGCGGCACATACGAAGTGGAAGTCGACCTTGAGAATTCGGTCGTGCGCACTCCCGATGGTGGCGAGCACAAATTCGACTACGATCCCTTCCGCAAACATTGTCTGTTAAACGGTCTGGATGATATCGACTACATCCTGTCTTTTAAAGATGAAATCACAGCTTTTAAGAAAGAAAATTCGAGAGTTGCCATGAGCTCAAAAGGCTTAGGCTCGGCGACCGGAGCTGTGTAAACCGGTTGTTACATTAGCGCCGGAGTTGGTTCTGGCGGCGTTTGAAGACTTGTAGACCAAGGTAAGTAGAGGAAACGATGAAAGCAAAAATTGCGGTTCTGCCGGGAGACGGCATAGGCGAAGAGGTAATGGCTCAAGCACTGCGCGTAATGGCGCAAGTGTCCGAGCAATTTGGCATCAAGTTCGAGACGACTTCGGGTCTTGTCGGTGGTGCCGCCTATGAGAAATACGGCAGCCACTTACCTGATGAAACAATAGCGCTTTGCAAAGGGAGCGATGCCATTCTCTTCGGTTCGGTCGGCGGACCGGTCAGTGAAATGAATCTGCCCAAGTGGAAAAACTGCGAAGCAAACTCGATACTTTCACTCCGTAAAAACTTCAAGTTCAACGTCAATCTTCGTCCTGTCAAGGTTTTGCCTGAGCTTGCCGAATTGTGCCCTCTGCGCGATGAAATCATCAACAAAGGCGTCGACATTCTTTTCGTGCGCGAATTGCTTGGCGATTGCTATTTCGGCGAACATAAGACCTTCAAGCAGGCTGACGGCAAGAGAGCTGCTACCGATCAATCTATCTATACTGAAGACCAGGTTGCATCTGTTGCTCATGCGGCTTTCAAGGCTGCTCGCAAGAGACGTAATAAAGTGACATCTGTCGATAAGGCTAATGTGCTCGACACATCTAAGCTCTGGCGCGAGATTGTGCATGAAGTCGGCAAAGAATATCCGGACGTGACGCTTGAAGACATGCTGGTCGACAACTGCGCTATGCAGATTATTCGCGATCCCTCGCAGTTTGATGTAGTCGTCACAACCAATATGTTTGGCGACATACTTTCAGATGCCGCTGCCGTTCTGCCCGGTTCTCTTGGGCTTATGGCTTCTGCCAGTTTGAATGAGGATGGATTTGGCTTGTTCGAGCCACCAGGCGGCTCCGCTCAAGATATAGCCGGGACAGGCAAGGCTAATCCCATCGCTCAGATCCTGTCTCTGGCGTTGCTTTTGAGATTCGCTCTCTCTCAAGAAGAGGCTGCTCAAGCAGTGGAAACTGCAGTGGCTGCCAGTTTGAACGCAGGCTACCGTACAGCGGACATTGTCGGTTCTCGCGGCAAATCTGCCGGCACCGAATCTGGTGCCGCTGATGGTGGCGAATCCATCAAGCTTGTAGACACAGTAGGCATGACCGATTCGATTATCAAGAACCTCGCTTCCATTAAAACCTTGTTACGTGTTTGACCGATCCGGTTTTCACTTTGTATCTAAGTCCGCCATCGCAACAAAAGTTTGTCTTTAAGGTACGACAGTCTGAAACAGCCACTCAATCAGGAGTTCCAACAATATGCAGAGTCTGAATCAATCCAAATCTAAAAACAATATGTATCAGTTTGAGACGAATTCTCGCTCAAATGGTCCAAATGGAAGGGAGCAGCATAGAGTAAATATGCGCGGGGACGTCTACGCACTGAATACTAATGGCCAGGTAAGTTCGTTCCGCTATGCAAATCAGGATACTTCGTTTTCTTTCGCTTACGACAATCGTGGCAACCTAGAAGCTATCAGCAGCTCCGCCGGTTGGACATGGGCTAAATCAGAAACGGAAGATTTTAGTGGCTGGGTTGTACGCAATTACTTTGACCGCTGGCAGGTAAGCACTGACGAAGTTGGCGAAGTATACGTAAATCAATCGGGAATCCACACCACCAAGAACAACTTGTCTGCAATGGCCTTGCCTGATCTCGCGCTTCAATAGCCGATAGACCGAGCATTGGGCCAATATCTTAAACGACAGCGTGAAGGATCTTAAGAGCCCAATGAAGACTCAGCATTCTGATTTATTTGAAGAAAAAGACGCTTGTGGTGTCGGTTTCATTTACCGTCCGAACGCTAGCTATCATGCTATTGATGATGCCTTGACTGCATTGTCTCGCGTCGAGCATCGTGGTGCTTGTGCTGCCGATCAATTGAGTGGCGACGGTGCTGGCATATTAACGAGCATTCCCTGGCAATTTCTGTCTAAGAGTGGCTGGCAGATTGGGAAGAATCAGGCAGTGGGGATGTTTTTCTTACCTACACTGCCGGTCGACGAATATAAGCAGTTAACCGAAGAGTGCTTCATTGAGCATGAACTGCAGGTCTTGGCCTGGAGATCTGTGCCTATCGATCTGGCTGCACTTGGACCGAAAGCGCGGAGCACATGCCCGCGTGTAGAGCAGGTTCTCGTGCAAGCGCCGCTCGCGTGGGACGAAGAGAAAATCGAACAGCGACTTCTCATCGTTCGCAAGTGTTTGTTGCGTCATTCAAAAACTAAGGCGTCGTGGCGCGATTTCTCCATCGCCTCATTGTCGACGAAAACCATTGTCTACAAGGCTCTCTCTCGTGGTGCGCAGCTCAAGCAATTTTATCTTGACTTGAACGATCAAGATTTCACCGCGCAGTGGGTCGTCTTCCATCGTCGATTCAGCACAAATACTATGCCGCGCTGGGCTCTGGCTCAACCTTTCCGTACATTGGGCCACAACGGCGAAATCAACTCTGTGCTCGGTAACCGCAATTGGGCGAAAGCACGAGAGTCTTTCTTGCACGAGATGCCATGGCTGCAGGAAGGCAAAAATATTTTGCCTTTGATCGATCCGGATGGCTCTGATTCGGCAAGTCTTGATGACGCGCTCGAGATGCTATTACGAGCCGGTAAGAGCGTTGAAGAAGCGATGATGATACTCGTGCCGGAAGCGCACTATGGTCATCCTTCTTTTAAGGACTCTCCTTCCGTCTCAAACTTTTACGAGTACTATGCAGCTTTGCAGGAGCCATGGGATGGACCAGCGCTGGTTGTCTTTAGCGACGGGAATCTATTGGGTGCTTGTTCGGACCGCAATGGATTACGCCCTGCTCGTTTTGCGCAGCTTTCCGATGGTGCTATCTTTTTGTGTTCTGAAGCCGGTGCATTGGAACTGCCGTCCGAATCAGTCGTTCGCCGAGGCAGATTAGGTCCAGGACAGATGTTTGCAGTGGATCTCAAAACAGGCGAGCTGAGAACCAACGTTCAAATCAAGAAAGAAGTTTCTGCGAGAAAGCCCTATGAAAAATGGCTGGAGCAGACTCGCAAACATTTGAAGTCTAAGCCTGCACGTGCATTCTGCGTATATACAGACGATGAGCTGGTGCAGCTGCAAAACGCAGTTGGCTTCACCAAAGAAGATCTTGATTTCATTGTTGCTCCGATGGCAGAAAGTGGTGCCGAGCCGGTCTTCTCTATGGGAGACGATGCCGCTTTGGCCATGCTTTCGAGCAAGCCGAGGGTCATTTACGATTACTTCAAACAGCGCTTCGCCCAAGTGACCAACCCGCCCATCGACCACATGCGCGAAAAATTGGTCATGTCTCTTGATGTTCATATTGGTAAGAGACTGAGCCTTTATCGTGCAGAACCGTCGAGCGACCTTTTGATTACGCTGCACAGTCCCGTGCTCAATGAGTCTGAATTCGGCAATTTGATGACGTGCGAATTAGAAGTGCGTCAGCTCTCTACACTCTTCGACTATATGACTGAAGGGTTGAAAGATGCTTTAACGCGGATCTGTGTAGAAGCTGAGATGCTCGTTCGTGAGGGCGCTAGCGTACTAGTTCTCACTGACCGCTATTGTTCGGAAACACAAGCGATAATACCGCCATTGATGGCAGTTGGTGCCATTCACCATCACTTGATTGATTCTGGTCTGCGCTTGCATTGTTCGCTCGTCGTTGAAACGAGCCAGTGTTGGAACACACATCATTTCGCTTGCCTGCTCGGCTATGGTGCTCAGGCTGTGTATCCATTCATGGCGTTTGAGTCTGTTCGTCGCTGGCTAATTCAAAAGCATGGAAGTCAGGGACAGGTAATTGGTTTCACGCAGCCTGGTCGCGAAGGTGACAGCAAGGCAGAGCCGCAATCGAAAGCGACGGCATTGTCGCTGGAGGAGGCTCAAAGCAACTATCGTCATGCCATAGAACACGGACTTCTCAAAATCTTGTCCAAGATGGGTATCTCGACCTTGTCCAGCTATGTTGGAGCGCAGATCTTCGAGTGTATCGGTTTGGCTTCAGACGTGATTGAGATGTGCTTTGACGGCACAGTCTCTCGCGTTGGTGGTTTGAATGCTCGTCACGTTGAGAGCGAGGTTCTCGAATTTCATAAGGGCGCTTATCCAAATAGCGAAGGTCTGCGTAACTTCGGACTCATCAAGCACCGTAACGGTGGCGAATACCACGGTAACAATCCTTCCGTTGTGAAAGTGCTGCATAAAGCGCTGCAACTGAGGGCCGATGCTTCAGCAACCGAGACGCAAAAACGCGAAGCGGCAGATTCTTATCTAGACTTGATTCGTAAGCGCCCGCCGGCTGCTTTGAGAGATCTGCTTGAATGCACCTCTACCCGCCAATCGATAGATATTGGCGAAGTAGAACCTGCTTCTGAGATTATGAAACGTTTTTGCACTGGCGGTATGTCTTTGGGCTCGCTGTCTCAGGAAGCTCATGAAACTGTCGCTGTCGCTATGAATAGAATTGGTGGCAAGTCTAACTCTGGTGAAGGTGGCGAAGATCCTCTGCGCTACCATCCGATCGATGATGTTCGAGAGGATGGTACAAGTGAAAAATATCCCGGACTCCGCGATTTGAAACCTGGTGACAGCGCCTCGTCTGCAATTAGGCAAGTGGCGTCTGGAAGGTTTGGTGTGACACCCGAATATCTGGTGTCGGCTAAGCAGTTAGAAATCAAAATGGCTCAGGGCTCTAAACCCGGTGAAGGTGGACAGCTACCTGGACACAAAGTTACCGAATACATCGCGAAGGTGCGCGGTGCAAATCCCGGCACAACATTGATTTCACCCCCACCGCACCACGACATCTACTCAATCGAAGATCTCGCGCAGTTGATTTTTGATCTGAACGAGATCAATCCCAAAGCAAAGGTTTCGGTAAAGCTGGTATCAGAGATTGGAATCGGCACCATCGCCACTGGTGTCGCAAAAGCGAACGCGGACGTGATTCAAGTTTCAGGACACGATGGCGGTACCGGTGCCTCACCTTTAAGTTCCATCAAGCATGCTGGCATGCCGTGGGAGTTGGGATTGTCCGAAGTTCATCAAGCGCTGCTCGCCAATGGTCTGAGAGAGAGAGTTCTTTTGCGTGTTGATGGCGGGCTTCGCAGTGGTTGGGACGTCGTCATAGCTGCGCTTCTCGGTGCGCAAGAGTTTGGCTTTGGCACCATAGCTTTGATTGCAGCGGGCTGTATCATGGCTCGAGTCTGCCACACGAACAACTGTCCTGTTGGCATTACGAGTCAAAAAGAACATCTCAGACAAAAGTTCAATGCGACACCCGAGCCGATCATCGAATTTTTCACGATGGTGGCAGAGGAAGTTCGAGTTATCCTTGCACGCCTAGGTTACCGTTCGCTTGAAGAGCTCATTGGCAATACAAATCTAATTCGGCAGAAGACTGATGTTTCGCTTGCGAAAACAGACGGCGTTGACCTGAGCATTTTGTTGAGCGAAGTTACTTCAGACGCGTTCGAGCACCATATGCCTGAAAATCAACTAGAGGAAGAGCGAGATTATGAACCGCTCGATGAGCTGATACTCAACGACGAGGGCATAAAGCATGCTGTCGATCATCATGAAACTGCCCATAAGACTTTGAACATCAAGAATACGGATCGAACCGTTGGCGCACGCCTCTCTGGCGCAATCGTTAAGCGATACGGTAACTATGGATTTGGCGGACGCATCACGCTAACGTTCAGAGGTTCAGCCGGGCAAAGCTTCGGTGCCTTCAACACGAAGAATGTGACCTTGGAGTTGGTTGGCGAAGCTAATGACTATGTCGGAAAAGGCATGAATGGCGGCGAAATCACGATCAGACCTTTCGAAGTTCATCACAACAATTTGACTACTCATGAAAATACCATCCTTGGAAATACATGCCTGTATGGTGCTACTGGTGGTGCGCTCTATGCTGCCGGTCAGGCCGGCGAGCGTTTTGGCGTAAGAAACTCCAACGCCATAGCCGTCATCGAAGGTGCGGGCGACCATTGTTGCGAATATATGACTGGTGGCACCGTTGTTGTTCTTGGTGACGTCGGAAGGAACTTCGGTGCCGGCATGACCGGGGGAACCGCGTTTGTTCTGGACGAACATGATAAGTTCAATCATGTGATTAATCTGGATTGCGACAAAGAGCTACGCCGCGTTGGATCTAACGAAGCATATTCACTTAAAGACTTGATCGGCGCCCATCATGCAAAAACTGGAAGTGCGCGGGCCGCTCAGATATTAGCTGCATGGGAACACTATCTGCCAATGTTCTGGCAGATTGTTCCGTGTGAAGCCGGCTCTAAATCTGCTGCCGGGTACGCTCCTTCCGAGAATCAAAACGATCTGCAGCCGGCACTTGCCGAAGGTTTTGTGGCTTAGTTTGATCCTATACCTGCCTCATCTCAGGCTGAAACGCATTCACTACTTTATCCAGACCTCATGGAGATTGTGTAAATTGAGTTGCGTATATATTTGAGGCTATACTTGATTTTGAATGAATCGTCTTCTCAAAGTTCTTAGCGCCGCCGTGCTCATTTCGGTGAGTCCCTGTTTCGCGCGCCATCATTCCAATGCTAATTCAGAGTTCGCTTCCGTGCAGCAACAATCAGCAATGCCACTGACCTTAACTCCGCAGCCCAATGGCATCGACCAGTGGCATGCTCCTCTCGTTCCCAACAATTACGGATTTCCAGAGCTAAATGTTAGAGTCGCAAATTATGCGGTTGAGCATTTAGGAACTAAAGTCGGCAACGGGGAATGCTGGACACTTGCCGAAGAAGCGCTCGTTGCTGCAGGTGCTCAGCCCGCGCGCGGTTATGTATTTGGGCGTGAACTTGCGCCCAACGAAACCTGGCAACCAGGTGACATCATCCAGTTCACAGGTTGCCAGTTCGTGGAAAGTCAGCCGCAAAGAACTGTTGAATTTACCCTGGGTGCTCCTGAGCACACAGCCATTGTCTACGCACTGACTAACGGTACAGTTACGATTTTGCAACAGAATGTCAACGGTGACAAACGCGTTCAGACTCAGACAATCGACTTCAGCAAGATGACTGGTGGCCACTACAAAGTGTACAGTCCTGTTTTTGCGACGGCGCCTGCAAATCGAAATCGCGGCGGAATTAAAGTCAGGTGGTTTCCGTTTTAACCGGTGAACCTTATGTACAATATCTTTTCCGCGATAGACTACAAACACAGGAAGCAAGGATCATGACAATCTCGCTAGAGACCGTTTCACTCGCCGAAGCAAAAAAGATAATCGAAGCTTGCGAAAAGAAAGCGCAAGAGATAGGCCAACCAATGAATATTGCCGTCGCCGATGTCGGTGGCAATCTGGTGGCACATGCTCGCATGGATGGTGCCTGGATCGGCAGTATCGACATCTCGGTCAATAAAGCATTCACTGCTAAGTGTTTCGATTTGAGCACTGAAGCCCTTGCCGCCGAGTCGCAATCAGGAAAACAGTTTTTTGGTATTCAGGTCTCGAACCGTGGCCGAATAATGACCTTCGCTGGCGGCGTCACCCTGGTTAAAAACGGAAAGGTAATTGGTTCAATTGGTGTCAGTGGCGGCTCTGGTGAGCAAGACAGCGCAGTTGCTGTAGCTGGCAAAACCTTTTTCGAGAACACCTAGTTCTCAAGATCAGCCAAATTCAAAGTTCGCACTTTTGTAGCCGTTCTCAGATCATCGAGCCCTTTCGCAAGTGGCTCCAGGTGCCGAGCCAGCTGACCAGTTCCTGTACCCTCGTTCACATGGGTGTCGCAGCTGCCTAATCTACAAACGATTTCTACTTCAACAAGGCACCCTTCTCCTGAAGCACGGCCTTAACGCTACTAACTGCATGGTGCGAATCGGAATTCAATGCACTAAATGTTATACCATATGTTTTAGTTTCCACAGGCGTCACCACACCCGGTGCCAACTTCACCACATCTGGTGCTTGACGGTTCTTGGCTATCCTCTCGCCAGATAATCTTGCTAGTCTGTTTGTCGATGAGCCACCGGGCAGTGAATTTGGTTGCACGACCGGGTTGGCTGGAATATTCGAGCCGAATTGTGCGTTTGGTAATCCTGACCTCATGATCGGCACCGTTTCTGGGTTTCCTGCTGTTGCTGTCGGAATCCCTATTTGCACAACATTGTGCTGTGCCGTTGGCATTGGCGGAACGTTGATCACATAGGTAGTATCTTCGGGCGCTTTACGTGTGTCGCGAACAATAGGATTTTTGTTGACAATGTCTACTTGCAAACGAGAACGTTCGATTTGCGTAGCATCTGGAAGATTCTGGGTGTTGCCGAAGTTGTTTGCGTTTGCAGGGTATGTGGTAAGGGCAAGGAATGCGGTTGCGAAACCGATCCAGAGGGTGACTCGTTCGTTGTGCATCAGCTCTCCAGTTCGTCAACGAAGGCATTCTTCGGTGAGCAATTGACGTCTAACTGCTCCAGCATAAGTGAGTTGCTCTAGAAAACACTAGGAAATATCCTGATGTTTATCTGGAGTATTTTGTAGTATTTGAATCAGTTGTTTGTCGCGCCGGCAGACTTCTGCGAAGAAGTTGCAGTTTCACTAGCCTTCGGCACTATGCTGCTGCTGTTCTGAGAGGTTTTGCTGTCGGTAGCTTTAGCTGTGGTGCCATCGGACCCTTTGGTAGCTCCGTTGTTCACTCCTTTTGCGGCAGCAGCATCATTTGGTTTACTACTAGAACTATCGTTTGCTGGCGTTGTTTCAGGCTTTGTTGATACTTCCGAATCATTCGGGTCCGGATCGACTTGAACGGCCTCTGCGTCTTTATTCTCGGCTCGTAGTATCTTTCCGAAAGTGCGCGTCACAACTTTCTTTTTATCGTCTGGCAGTGACGGAAGTTGTTGCGTCAACACATAGGCTTCTCGCATCGTAGACTCCGCGTTGTCCATGTCTTGATTGAAGAAGTAGAGTTTCGCAAGACTCACTTGCGCCATTACCTGCGCCGTTGCGTCACCGCTGTTTTTTGCGAATGATACGACTCGGTCCTGGAAGCCGATCGCCTCCGGGTAGTGCTTCTGCTCAGAGGCAACAACCGCAAGATGCTGCAAGATAGGAATCATCTTGGGGCTTCCCACACCATCGCGCAACACAGAAACTTTCAAAACATATTTGAACGCTTTTTCTGCGTTTTCCCATTGTTTTTTTGCTTCGAATTGATAACCGAGATTTGAATACGTTTGAATGGCACGATTTTGCTGATAAAGAGCTTGAGCCGGACTGAGGTCCGGATTTATCCCCTGCTGGTAAGTACGCGTAACTGAGTCTGGTATGTGCCCGGGGTCTCCAAATTTGGGACCGTGCATGGTACCGACTCGCCCAGTACTAGGACCTAGAGTTGAAGTACCTCTTGAGCCAGGAGGTGCAAGGTTGCCCAGGTCTATGCCTTGGCCCTGAAAACGTTCCGTCTGCGCCGAAGCGGGCTGTGGCGCGAACAAAAGGACGAGCATGAACGTAAGCGAATATCGGCGCACGACCAACTCCGGAGACTGATTGCCTCTGTAATACCCGCTTCTGCCAGTGTCCTAAACGGTCACCTGACCAGTCTTAGTGCGATTTTCTTAGTCTTTCGATGTCGTATTGGGTTAGGAAGGTTGGGGTTAAAAGATGGACAGCAGCTATTTTTCCCGTCCACTTTTTAGACTGAATGAACTTCCACTCTTCCGCTGCGGCTGTCGATGTGCCGATCTTTTCGAGAACAATAGCGCGACGCTGAAATGCCGCTTTCCACTCGTGCTCTTTAGCTATTACGTAGTTCAGGTCTTTGAGGGAGTTTTCGAACTGAGCGCAAGCGAACAAGGCGTTGGCTCTTAGATAGACGGCTTCTGTATCGTTCTGATTGGTTCGCGCAGCCCGATCGAACTCTTCGAGCGCCGGTTTTGATCTGCCCTGCGACATGTAAATGACGCCGATATTTTTGTGCTCCCAAGAGCCACCGCCGCCTTCGGAGGAGTCGATGTGTTGTAATCCAAGATACCAATTTTCTAGCGCTTTCTTGATCTCTCCGCTTTTTCGGTAGATGTCGGCACGTTCGTCGTAGAAAGCACCACAGTTGGGCGCCAATTGTAAAGCTTCATCGATGTCTAAAAGCGCCTCTTTATAGCGTCCGGTCGTTGCAAACGTGTCCGCACGACAAGCATAGGCACCCGCTTCGTCCTTGTTTTCTTGCAGCCAACGGTTACACAATTCCATCGCCGCATCGTACTGGTGTGACTGCATTAGAAGATAATGAGACCTTTGATGTGTCTCATAGAAGACATAGTCAGGATGCGAGTATGTCTTGCTGTTAGCCGAAATGAGAGTGACGATTAGAGAGGCAAAAACAACAGATTTTAAGTTCACGGATGGCCCATGATTGGTATCCGTTCAATTACAAAATAGGTTCGTTAAGCCTTCATTTGTGTTTTGAATCTGTTTTGAGCCAAGTGTGAAGACTCCGTAAATGTCTCGACAGCTAAATGCCCAGTGCTTATAAAGCGCGCCGCTTTCCTGCAGTTCTGCTTGCAGCTGTGGCTCCAGGCATCAGCTTCCTTCTTATCATCGAGATTCTCAAGCTGCGCGCATAAGCTTTCAAGGACTCCTCCTTGTTCCGGCCTGGTCGTCTTTTTGTTTTTGTTCATTTCTTGCAGCCCCAGTTTGGTCGAACGTATCGCCTCATTACGTTCAGGAGTGAAATTTGGTTTGTCTAAAGGAATATGCAGACAGTTTCGTGCGAAATTTGCGGGAATTGCGGCTATCTGATGATGAAGCACTATCTATGGACTAAATATTTCACCCACGTTAATACGTCACGAGTAACACTTCGATTTAAGTATTTCGTTATGTTCTTCGCTGTTAAAGTTGAACTGTGATCGCTCTTAGAGCCAGTAGTCCCAGGTGATACTCGACTTCGGCATCAATCAATCGAATTTTGGCTTCGTTCAGTTGTCGCTCGCGTTCAGCGACCAAAAACACCGTGCTATCTCCAATCAGGAATCTCTCCCTCTCGCCTTGATACACCTGGTCTGCCTTCGCTACTTGCTGCTCCAATGCCTGTGACTTCTGGAATGCAAGGTTAATTGCTGAAATCGCATCCAAAACTTCATTTCTGATCCGTTGTTCCTCGGCTTGCCGCTCCTTTGCCAGCTTATCTAATCGAAGCTTGGCCGCTGCGACTTTTCCTCTCGCCGTCCTGACAAGCAACGGCTCGCTGATCGTTATCTGCCCGCGATAAACATTACCGATGCCATTCTTGCCTGTGTCGTAGCCTTCCGTGTACACTGCGTTCGCTACAGGAAGCAATTGATTCTGTGCCAATTTGAGCTCTACTTTAGCAATGTCTTTTTGCACATCAATGGCTTTTAGCTCCGGGCGTCCGCGCAGGGCGAGCATAATATGGTGCTCTGTCTGCGTTGTAGATATTTCAGCTGGTAGCGGAATTTCGTCTGGTACATTCTCGTCGCTCGGAATTGGCAATGGTATGCCACCAATATCGAAAAGAAGCGTCGATAGCTTGAAAGAATTTCTCTGAAAGTCCCTGCGGGCTTGAGACATATCTGCGTCTCTGCGCGCAATATCCTCTTCAGCCTCCGTCACATAAATTCTTGCAAGGTCACCGTTTTGTTCTTGTTGACGCGCGATACCGGCAATCGTATTTGACAGGCGCAGTATTTGCGCAGACACATCACTCTTTTGTTTTGAGCCGACCCAAGACCAATAGCTGACACCAGCTCGAACCAAGGTATCGAGTCGAGTCAAAAAATATGTTTGAGTTGCAAGTTCCGTACCGAGCTTCGCTTCTTTCAAAGCAACCGATTGTTCATTAACAAAAAGCCCCCGCAATAGTGGCACCAAGATTCCGGCCGAGTACTCCCCACCTTCACCGGTTTCTATGTAAGGCGATTGTGCGCTATTTGGGTTGTATCTATATTGAGCGAACGCGCGCACACCAGATTGAAACGGTAGTTCAAACTTTGGATAGTTGAAGAGTACGACCTTCGGGTCACCAATTCGCGAGGTGTTCTGCATTCGAGTGTAACCATTTTCGGTGCTAAAGAGCGGATCGAAAATCCCCTTCTTTTCAAGAACGCTGGAGTTGGCTATTCTTCTCTGATCTTCAGCCCCCGCCAGACCTGGGAAGTTAGTGTCGACCGCACGTAAGTAAATGTCGAGCGTTAGCTTCCCCTTGCCTTGGATTACCGAGCGAGCCTCTGTCGTTCCATGTTCTTCAATACGCACCGGAAGCAAAGATCTGGACGGTGCATCAGCAGATAATACGCAAGTTGCACTGAATACAGTGCACAGCAGCGTAGGCAGCAAAGCAAGAGTTAGTTGCTTGATGCACGCGCTCTTTCTCACGGTGTCTGCTTCTCACTTCGTTTGCTCGGTGCATCAGCACCACTTGCACTTGCAGCAATTGTGGGCTGGAAACCATTGAATTGCCGCCAGAGTTCGAACCAGACTGGCACTTCTCTGAGAAGAATCCAACCAGTCGCTTTGGCACCAGGTCGTAAGTGATCTGCTGATGGCCATGGTTCGTCTCGTTTTCGATTGATCGCTTCCGTATCTGGCACCACAATTACTCGGTAGTAGTGATGCCCATCATCGACTGCATCAATGACTGCTACACGCCCGGCGAATGTTCCTACAGCGACCGATGGCCAACCGACAAATTGCAGGGACGGCCAACCTGATATCGAAAGGCGAACCTGATCGTCAACCCTCACCAGCGGAGCATCGTAGTCTCGAACCATGATTGCTGCAGCGCGATCTTTAGTCTGCGGCACAATTGTTGCAAGCACCGTTCCAGCTGCAACCGTTTCGCCTGCTCCGACGCGGTCGACTCGCACCACACGCCCAGCGCACGGTGCCTTGATTTGGCGCTGCTCAACGCGGCGGTTCAAATTGCGAATGTCTATCTCGAGTTTTGCGATTTCAGCATTTGTGCTGGCATTCGTTTGATTTGCATCAGCGAGTGATGCATGAATGGCGTTGATACCGGCATCGGTATCGGCTGCGACGCGCTTGTAATCTAGCCCCGCGATTGCTGTATCTTTCTTGACCACATCGTATGCTGATTTCGCTCGCTGCAGCTCAGTTTGTGCACGGATATTTTCGAGAGTTGCTACTTGCTGATCTCGTTGAGAGCGCAATCCTTTTTCGTAAAGCGCATTGATGCGGTCCACCTGCCATTGGGCTGTTTTCACGTTTTGCTCGGCGACATCAACGCTTTGCTGTGCGGCAAACAAGCGGTCTTGCGTTTGTTTGATTCGTTGCTCTGCCGCCGGAAGCGCTGCATCCCGAGAGACTCGCGCATTTGCGACTTGACTGGATAACGATGCCATTCGGTCAGTGGCGGCGTCTCGCTTAGCCGTAAGCGCCGCCTTTTGCTTTTGCAAGTTGTCAATCTGCGTCTTGTCAAGGAATCGAGCATCAATATCATTTAGTTCCGCAATTAGCTGACCCTTTTGCACTGTTTGCCCGTCGCGAACGTACCAGTTTTCGATGCGTCCCGGAATTTGTGCTTCTATGGTTTGTGGTCTGTCCATCGGCGAAAAAACGATGATCTGTCCGTCACCTGAGACTGACTGGCGCCATGGCACGAACATGGCCAACAAGGTCGTTATCAAAAACACGGCTAGCAAAAACACTGCAGCCAATTTCGGACCCCAGCCAGTGCGCACCATGTCTAGTGAGCGAAAGCGGTTGAATATCTCTCGCGCCGGCTTTTCTGTCGTTTTTTCTGGTGCTTGCACAGACGATTCCATACTATCTCGCCTTTTCGTATTCGTTCACGATTCGGAGAGTCCTGACTAATTGGGGGAATAGATGTTCAAGTCTTCCATCAATGCGTTGAATCAGCTCTCGGGGCGTTCCCGACTCGATGATCTTTCCTTGATCTAAAACCAAAATCCGGTCGCAGCGAGTGATACTGTCTGCGTCGTGCGAAATGTCGACGATAGTCCAGTGGAGGGAGTCTGCGTAGAGACGATCGAGGATTTCCAACTTGGTGCGCTCTTCAATAGCGGTAAAGGCTTCATCGAGAATCAAAAGTTTAGGATGTTTGACGATAGCTCTTGCAAGCAAGAGTTTCTGTATCTGCCCGCGTGATAGATTGGCGCCTCCGGCAGACAGTTTCGTTTGCAAACCTTCCTGAAAAGAGTGCAAATCAAACTTAACCAAATCTATTGCCCAGAGAATGTCCTGATACGTAATTTCGGCACGTCCAAGTGTGACGTTCTCAAAAATAGTCGTTGGCAAGATCTCGTTTAAATCAGTCATCAGAGCAACGTTTTGCCTGAGGCTATGCAGATTGGTGTCTCGAACGTCGACTCCATTCACCTGCACAAGACCTGAAGTTGGTTCGACCAATCCGCAGATTATCTTCGCCAGAGTTGTCTTACCGGAACCATTCGGACCAAAGAGACTTACTCTTTCTCCTGGTTTGAGGACGAGATCTAAGCCGTTAAAAAGCTGAATATTCGGTCCGTAAGAAAAACAGAGATTTTTGATCGTGAGCTGTATGCCGTCATTTGAAACAGGAAGTTGTTCGCCGCCCTTTCTTTCCAGCGGCAAATCTTCTACGAAACCGATCTTACCTAGTGCTGATAGCAGTTCGTAGACGTTCTGTAGATTTCGCACCAAGCGTTCCAAGGCCGGCATCACTATGTTGACGATAAGTAACGACGCAACGAGTTGCCCCATAGTGAGTTCTCGATTGATTACTAAATAGCCCCCGAAACCGAGAACCCCCGCGCTGCACATAGCCTGAAATACGAATAGACTGCTCTGCAATCTGAATAGAACGCGGAAGTGATTTTGCCTCAGCTTCACGTAATCAACCAGAAGCGTATCCGTTTGCTGAATCAAATAAGTAGATAGTCCGTTTAGCTTCAACCCACTTTCACATCTTGCAAGCTCTTCAAGCCATTGCGCAATTTGAAACCGCTGAGTGGTTTCGTTACTACGTGTCTTATAACCGCCGTATCCAAAAACGAATACTTGCATCAGGAAGAAGGCGATAATCAACAGATCAAAAGCGAGCAACCAAGGGCTATAGAACGCCAGTACGGTTAACCCGATTACCACTTGTAGGGCCGCCGCTGGTGCATCCAAAAGGAAATTGAACCAGCCTGATTGAACTGTAATCGTATCGAAAAATCTGTTTGCCAGGTCAGGGAGATATTGTTTTGACAGTTCCGTGTGACTGATTCTAGGAATACGATACGCGAGTCGCAGCGCTACCCTTGCGAATGTTCTCTGGCGAATCTTTTCGACGAGCGCGAGAGTGAGCAATCGCAGTGACGCAACAAAGATGAGCGAAATTAAAACTCCGCTTGCAACGACTGTAAGAGGTTGCAGAAAAACACCGGCTGCGATCGTGTTTACCAAAACTTGAGTGGCTAGAGGAATTGCAAGTGCGAACAGTCCGCTAAAAAATGTGTAAACCACGATGAGGACAAGGTCTTCCTTGTCTTCGAAAATCATTTGTCGCAGCCGAGCATATGGCGATGTCTGATGCGGCGGACGCTCTTCCGTGCCCGGAGGATACAAACGCTCGATTACTTGGTCGATGTTCACAAGTTGACCTTGAAAACTGGCTGAAGCGCTTTCCCTCACACCAACGCAAGGAGACGCTTCGCCACCAATGATTTCCGTAATACGCACTCAGTTTGGGATGACCGGATGCCTCTTGCATCCCTGTCCTGGCGCACCAATGCTGTTATTTATACCGTGCTCTGCAATGCCTGTCTACGGAATTTTGATTAGGTTGCGTGCACTTGTTGGCAATCTCTGAGCTAGAATCCGGTTTTCAATATCGTGTCTACGGTCGATGCTTTGTCACCCAAAATCGAGTCTGTTGAATTGACTTGAAGTTGGCGATACGATTCGCCCTGCAATAACGCACTTTCCAAATACGAGCGATTTGCCGATGCTGCTGGTCGCGGACCGCTGAGGATGATTCCAAAGAGTCGGTCTACTTTGGTCGACTCAATGACATCAAAGCTCGACATCCTTCCTGTTAGAGGCATTTGCAATTCTCGTTGCACCAAGGGTGATACAGAACGTTGGCTCAAGCCGACCCCTGACATAGGCCCCGAGCCAGATGTTCCGAAGCCGCCAGAAGTATTAGACAAGCCAAATTGCGTTCCGTTCGGGTAGAGATTGTCAGGATTCAGTGCCTCTAGGCTCATGCCCCGAGGCCAGAGCACTGGTGGACTGGCCGCAGGTATTCCCATGCCAGTGCCGAGTATCTCCTCTGCAGTCGATGGGAGCGCCAAAAGTTCGACTAATGTGAGCGCTGCCATTGCCAGTAATTTGAAGGACGTATTGATTCGCATTTTTTTGTATGGCTGTGTGACTGTCCTTATTTTACTTTTGGTTTTGCGTTATGGAACAAAGAATTTGTCGTCTCCTTGAACACTAGACTTAAACTGTTGACTCTACTGCATCTTTGGAAGCAAGTTTAGGATTGAAAGTCGATTCGCCTAACTTCTTGCGCAAAATCTTCGCGGCTGGCGCCGATTTTGAAATGAGCTGGCGCTCACTTCATGCTGACGATCATGATTCACACTATGGCAGAAGCTGTGGCGCGATGCGAGATTAAATTCGCCTGTCCAACACCAGTTCTATTCCCTTGAATGGGGTAACCCGACTGTGAAAATTCATCTTGCGCAGCATTTCCAGGGACTGATTGCGAAAAACGAGAAGGTCTTGTGCAACTCGTCCTTTGCACTTAGAATCCAAGATAAAGAGTTTTATACTCGTGGTGACACGGAAACAAGGCGCAAGCTGAAATTGTCCTGTTGCATTTTGCTGTCTGCATGTAATTTCGACTTGTTTATAGAGGACTGGAACACTTAACGAGTGTGGCAGCGCAACGGGAAGGCATACGAATGCTAATCCGAGACCAGCGGCTGAAAAGCTACATTGTTGAGGGGGAAGAACACTTACAAGCTACAGTTGGCTGAACGGGGATCTTGATCACAGGAGAGCAACCATCAAATCGAAGGTTTCCGAGTCCCTCTTTAGCTCATTGACTGTGTTCGAACATGGAGCAACTACATCATGGGCATTCAACTGCAAAGGTTTGGATGTATCAGGCACTTTTAGGAAACTTATCGATGGGGACAAGGATGGCTTCATTGTGGCAACGTCCCAATGGATTCACGGCGAAGGCGGCAGTGTAATGGCTGGCCTTGTCCGCAGGCGAGCAACCGAGCGGCATGTGTTTGTTCGCAACTTTCGAGACGAAGTAATAGCACTTAACTGGTACAACGGATTACTCCCATTGATCAAAAAGAAGCCTGCGGGAAAGCTCATATGGACGGGAACTAGCTTTACCTGGGGCTAGCAGACAACAGTCACGTTGTCTACCTGTCTCTATCTATATAGGCAAAGTTATGAAGAAAAGCACAATCGCTATATCGACGTTGATCGCCCTGCAGGGAAACCAACAAACAGTCGCTGCCGAATATTTTCTTATACGTCCATACACCGCTGTCTCATCGATTGAGAAATCTATGATAAAAAAATCGCATGCTAAAGACTTTATGCAGTCGAATCAAGGATATAACGGCAAAACTATTTATGCGCTGCCGAAGACGCTGGCAAAGATCAGCATAACTTATGCGATTTACAAAAAGTCCAACACTTATGTCGCCGGACAGCCCTACATCGTGCCGTATGAGGAACCAACTGACTCTAAAAAAGAACCAGCCGATGGTGGTGATAATTCAAAGGTTGAGAGGGAAGTAAGCGATCTGAAGACGGAAATTACAGCGCTGAAATCGCAAATCGATAAACTAAATTCAGCTAGCCAGGCAAGTGCGCCTGCTGATACGACAACTAAGTTGAAAATGGTCGGGAAACCAGGAGCGGTATTTCGTAGACAGCACAAATTACAAGTACAACCAGGAGCTCCCGGAGCGGCTCTGCCGCCCGCTAAGGCTCCGCCTCCTCCGCCTCCTCCGCCGCCTCCTCCTCCAGCTCCTGTGGCCTTACAGCTAGTTCCAGACAACTATGACACAGCTCACTACTTAGACGCTATTACACATGATGATGTGATCGTGAACATTCCAGTTCCGATTTCGGTTGATTACCTAAATGTTCCAGATCGAGATCTACAGTTCCTCGTGAACACGGGTAATTTTCATGGGCTCGTAACAGATGTCCCAAAGGCTGAAATCACGAAGAATCCCATGGGCACCATTGCGGGTGTAAACATCGAAATGTATGACCGAACCGCAAGCATTGCCGAGGATATCGGGGTCACAGCTCTGAATGTCACCAAGGCAATAGGAATGGCCTCCGCAAGCTTAAAGCCAAAGCCGTTATATGAGCTTGTCGGAACAATTAAGGTGCAGAAAATTGTCGATTTTGATGCCGATAAGGTTATACATAATGGCGATAAGTGGTATTACGAGATATCCACAACTGAGGAAAAACGGGCGCTATATGCCATGCTGGCTGAATTGGCGACTAACCAGATTGTGCATTATTCAATGCCAAAGTTATTTTGGTCTTTGGACACACCAATTGTCAAAACCTCTTCGTCGCAACTGATATCGGGGGAAGGCTATCGTGGCATCATCGCTCGGGAGCCGAGTTGTGCGAAAGTGCAAATAGTAACTGACAATAATCTCTTCGGGAGAGATGTTTTGTATGGAGGAGAGTCTGTAATTGCTCAGACCGGTGGATTCTCAGCGCAGGCGATCAAAAGGCGCCACTTTAGTCATGTTTCTTATAACTACATGTTGTCAGATTACGGTGGGCTGACCACACTGGGACAGACCTCGACAAGTCCAATTAAAGAGATCTCCGGGGCCCTGCGGAACATAAGTGAAGCCTTGCCGGGAGCAATTCCGTCCGCGAAGGGAAAAAAATGAAAAAGGAAGAGATAGCGAGCTTACACACTGAACTAATTGCGCGCCTGCCGGAGGAATTGCTCATTCCAGACCATAAGTTTCGCCCGAACTCAAAGTCCAAAAAACGATCAAGAAGCACGGCACCTTTTCCGGTTGACGGCAATATCGTTGGAATTGGTTATGGACCGAAAATTACAAATAGAAAACAGTTGGAACAACATGCTGTAAAAATTTACGTCAGGAAAAAGCTACCAAAGGCCCAATTAACGGCAGCACAACTTTTTCCTGATTCAATCAACGGAACACCCACAGACGTAGTTGTATCCGGAAAATTTTGGGCAAATGCCGCACCCGATATCACAATTGACCCACGGCAGTTTTTGCGTCCTGCCAGGCCCGGTCTGTCACTCGCCCATATGTGTGGAACCGCAGGCACCTTTGGCTGTCTTGTAAAAAAATCCGACAATCCCGGTTCTGACGTATTTGTGTTGTCCGCGAATCATGTTTTGGCGCTGTTGAACGAAGCAAACATAGGAGATATTATCGTCCAGCCTGCTCCATCCGATGGCGGGAGCGCGAACATCGCCGTCGATTGTGTGGCTGAGTTATCAGATTTTGATGTAATCCTTCTTGATGGTCCTGCAAATTCGATGGATGCGGCAATAGCTAGACTCACTTCCGCAGAAGCCGCGATACCCTCGATAATCATGGAAGGCCAGATAGGAGGTGCTATTGTTCAGCCGACAATAGGCTTGCAAGTAGAGAAATACGGACGATCGACTCGGCTAACCAAGGGACAAATCACTGATTGTAATTTAGCGACTTGGATCAACTACGATTCGGGTTCTGCCGCATGGTTTGAGCATCAAATAGGTGTTGTCGGTCTCGCTGAGGATTTTTCTACAGATGGTGACTCCGGTGCGCTCGTTGTCACCAGTAGTCCTGGTAGTTATCCCGTTGGAATGTTGATAGCCGATTCAGGAAATAGCTCGGCGGTAACTCCGATATCATGGATACTAAAGCGCTTTGGAGTTAGCCTGCTATGACCAGTCTTGCATGCGTCGTCGACTAAGAGCCGCAACGCTCCTGATGACGAAATCTACTCGTCGTTAACTTACATGTGCTCTTTACACGAAATTGCATCCTCATACGGATGAATTTAGAGCTCGTTCCGCTCCCCAATCCATTTTTCTATCAAATTCTCAGCTCGCAAAACCCCCAGAATTTCGCCCGTTTTTTCGTCAAGAACTGGAATCTGATTTAGCCCATTCGATCGCATTGTTTGAACAGCTTCTGAAGTCGTTGCGGTTGCTTTTACGCTTAGAATGTTTGAATCCAAAACATTTGCCACGCTAATGTCGTCGTAATTCCTATCGTTGTTTGTCAGCATGCTGCTTTCCATCCAATTCAAGAGCGCTGAGCGTTTAACCGCACCAACAAGCTGGCGCTGATCGTTTACAACAAAAATAATTGGTACCTCGTAGCTCTTCATCAAATGAATACAATCGGCGAGTTTCGTGACCGATACTACAGGCGGTGCAGGAAAGGGCTCGATCAGATCTCGCAAAGCATATCGGTCCAACGTTCGCTTGAGTTGCGGAAAATTGTTAAACAGGTTCGTCCGCTTTTTCGCAGCCGTTGCTAATTGTTGTTTGAATGGTAGCATTCGGTCAGATAAGCGACCGAATACATTCTTGCCCATGACCATGATTTCGCACGTCTCGTGCGCTCGGCACTCATGACTATGAACGCGATTCTGCAAGAGCGAACGCTCGCCGAAGAATTCTCCGGCGCCAAGCAACGCGACGAGCGTTCCGTCGCCGCCGCCGCTGCTTTCTTGTCCATCATTCGAATGACTCAACACAGCTACCGACCCGCTTTCGATCATATAAAAGTCCGTTGCGGCATCTCCGGGTTTGAATATCGTTTCGCCCGCGTCATAGTGCGTGAAACCTATTTTGTATGAATCATCGATTTTGATCGCTGTTAACTCGGGAGGGAAGAATACATCGCACGCCCAAGCAATTCCGACTTTTACTTTCTGCGCGAAAGATGGTAGTTTGAAAAGATATGTGCCGCGCCAAATAAACCACGCTATGAAACCCGAAACGTGCATGCCGAAGGTTTCGGCGACTGCGCTTTTCCCTCCAATCGAGCAAAGTGTGCCAAGTGATTTATGGCTAAAAGGTTTTGTTTCTTGGTTGTTGATGCGTCTTAAAATATTTTTTGCAACTTGATCGCCTTGGCGTTCAGCGAATTGCCCTGTCGTTGGAGAAATTTCTCCATCTTCTGCGTTCTTTACTGCGGCGCAATCTCCTATCGCCCAAACACTTTCGCAGCCAGGTACGCTCATGTCGTCGGATACGATGAGGCGTCCGCGTTCTTTTTTTACATCCAGTTTTTCGATTAGTGGAAGCGGTCGTGATCCGATGGTGCAAATAATAGTGTCAGCATGTAGTACGGTTCCGTCTTTCAACCTGATACCGTCATTTAAACATGCTGAAGCTGCCGTGTTCAGCTTGAAAATAATTCCATCTGCTTCCATTTTCCTTTTCGCAAAAACGCGCAAAGACGAACTGACTTCTGGAAGAATTTGATCGTGCGAGTGTACCAGAATTACTTTGATGTCTTTCTTCGTAAAATTGCTATAGTACTTCGCACTTGCCTGCAGAAAATCATTCAAGCTGCCGGCGAGCTCGACGCCGCTGAATCCGCCGCCGACAACAATAAATGTCAAAATCTTTGCGCGTTTCGATGCATTCTGTTCAACTTCTGCTTTTTCCAGCTGCGAAATTATGTGCGCTTGGATGCGCAGTGCATCAGACGTGCTTTTGAGAGAAAATGCGTGGTCGGCCATCCCTGGGATGAACGCCAGATTGGTCATGTTTCCGCATGCGATTACAAGCTGATCATACGTGATCTCGCTTGTGGCGCCACCGATGTTTTCATAGCGCACGATTTTTGATTTGGGATCTATTTCGGTTACTGACTCAGTGCGACACTGAACCCCTGGAAGCAACTGCCGAAGTGGCGCCGCCATATCTTTGGGACTTATAGCCGCCACCGCAACCTCGGCAAGCAGCGGATAGAAAACCATGTGATTTTCCTGAGCATACAGGACAATTTCAAAACTTTTTTTGTCGAGCGACTTGCGCAGACGTTTGGCGGTTTTGACTCCTGCGAATCCACCCCCAATTACAATTATTCTCTGCTGAGGATGGCTGCCCATATTTTTCGATGCCTGCCTAGCCAGATCGTGGAAACGTACCACCAAAACAATGTTAATTGACCTAGTTGCACTTTTGGTCATTAATTAAATATTTGTTCAATCTAAACATATTGGTGCCTGTTTGTCTTTGCGCGGCCCCTGTGATGTTCTCAGGTGGAGGTAGCCAAATTTTTTTTCTTGACTAGATTTCCATTTGGTCAAGAATAAGATTCGGAGTAGTCATGGCTAGAACCAAAGCAATCCCCAATCGCGCCGAACTCATCTTATTGTGCCGGGGTCAAGATCCGGGTTGCCTAACTGCAAACTGGTCCAAAATCAAGTTGCCCTGCTGTTCCGCTGAATCTCTTTCTTTGTTCGTTTGTATGCTGAAAAGGAATTCTGTATTTCGGCCGTAAGGTACACAGGTGACAACAACTACAAAAACCTCGTCCAGCGAATTTTTTTCCTTGCCTGTCAATTCTGCATTCAGCCAGAGCAAATTACGATGCAGATTGACCTTACTATAGCCAAGATTCCGGAGCACATCGGCAAGAACTTCCAATACCTCAAGAGGTTGGGCCATCACGGTCTTTCTGACGTCGAATAAAAACATTCTTCAACACTCCATTTAGCTCACACTTTAGATTCTCGGACCGCGTGTGAATGCCGTTCCGACTGCCTTCTTCCCGTGCCGCCAGGCATCATCAACGATCACTGAGCTGGTCCATTGATGTTACGTTGCACCAATTCCAAATTATTCAAATTCGGCTTCAACACCGATTCAGTAGTCTCTGCATCTCCATATTCAGTCATCAAGCTTTTGGCGAATATGGCTAGCCGCAAATTTCCCATTTTTACAGCATCTTCGTAACTATCCATCACTATTTCGGCGAGGTCGGTTAAAGTCTGCCGCCGGCTCTGCAGTCGACGTTCCAGGTAGAGTTCTTTCATCAGCTTTTCTTCTTCTGTGCCGCCTCGCAGTGTGTCATAGACCATCATTGCGACCTCTGACACCGGAGCCACCGTATCTGGCATCATAGAAGTAAGCCCAAGTACCGTCTGGATTACATGATCGCCGAATCGTCGCGCGCCACTAAGATGATTGTATCGATGGATATGTCTCGTAATCTCGCGAATGCCAGGATCGGTCTCGATAAATTTGTCTGCAAGCTGTTTCCGCCTTTGCCTCTTGTCTGCGCTGGACGTGAAGGTCTCATGATGGAGCATGTCTGCTGTGACGCCGCTAGTGTCTAAGAATTTAATAGACTGCTCTAGCACCGCTGTTTCGGCTGGTGATGTCAATTTCTCCAAGGCGGCTCTAGCGGCATCTGAGTCGGCTGTTTCACCCAAACCCGAATGCTTTGCGAACTCCAGCATCGTTCCTACCAATGCAAGACGTGTTTGATCGAATTGAGCTTGTCTTGCGTACTCGGCCGAGTCCAACGATTTGATCTTTACTTTTTCACCCAGAATCACATCTCCTGCCTCGCTGGAGGGCCCGCTACCATGCCACGGTATGGTGGAGTTGCTTGCATTTTTGATTTTGCTCCACGCCTTGAATTTTATGGTGTGATATTTGCGCACAGCCTTGTCTGATTTCTGGAAGGAGACATTTTTGTTCAAAGCACTTGTTAGAAGCGAATTCATTGATTGCGACAAAGCGGCCTGGTCCTTAGTATCAACTCCACCTACTATTGGTGCTGCCGAATCAATATTTGTCGTTGTCGCTGGAGTCGGCGCTGCAAGTACAGGTGAGGCTGAGAACATCGATATCAGCAACATGCTGAGCCCTGTCATTCGAACCCATGCTGTCAGGCAGCTTGTGTTCCAATTATTAAATAACGGTGAGTATGCTGAAATCATTTTTTCGGGCTCCTTTCAATTAACGTAAAAAAACACGCGATTTCAAATTCGGTCTCTCGAATAATCTGTTTGCAGAGATCGATTGCAGATAAGGAGATGATTTGCCACCGCAGATAGAGCGCCTTGCTAAATAGTTTCTTGCGCACTACCAACACAATGCGACTCCGTCGACGTAATTTAAGCCAAGCGAGATGATCAATATGCCAGAATTCAAGCTCATATTTACTGACATTATTTCCAGACAATAATTTCCGCCAGCGAAATCTTCCCAACTCGTTTTCGACCAGATGGTAGGAAAGAATCATGTCCACTGTTTGTGTAACATCGGCCGCCTTGCTCGGAACTGCTGTCGTCGACACTTATCGTCACCCCTGGCTAAAATGATCAAACCATCGCCAGGCATCATTTTCTAGAACGATTGTGTGATTCTGGTGAGCTTCATCAGCTTTATATCAGAGGGTTTGTCCTTCGCATTTGTCCCGAGGATGTAATCAACGAAAGGAAATACGACGTTGAAATTTTTGTTTGGATATACGTGATGGAGATAGTGATGACGAGCCAGGAATTTATAAGCGGTCGCCGATGAAGCACAATCGGGCCATGATACTACCTCCTAGCGCTGAGTGCGCGCGCACAGTATTGAAGTCCTGGCTGTGTGTCAATACGAACCTACAACTTTCCTGTGGTTTTGCCTGGAAATGCATTAGCCTCCTAAGCACCGCCACCGACCGCTTGCACAAACTGGCCCATCAAGTCAACGTCGAACCGGCGCCCAAATATTAAGCAGTGAAAACAGCTAGAGTTGACTTCCCATCACCTTCAGTCATAATGGTACGCATGTCTACTAAGCAATTAAATATGTGTTGCCCCTGTTGTCTTTCTGCCCGCAAGCGGAGGATGGTGTAAAAGCGTATTTAAGTAAGTAGCACTTGCGATCAAGCTTTTAACTCCTCTTCCGTGAGCGGAAGAGGAGTTTCTTTTGTTCCAAACTTCGTGGAGATTGTCTTTACGAAGCAACTACAGCGCGCCCAAACTTGCACTGCCCCCGGTGCTCGTCATACTTCAAAGGAGAATTTTATGAGTAACGTAGCAAATAAAAAAGTTGTCAAAGCCGAATGGGACGCCTCTAAAATTCGAGCAGAGGCTCTCAAATCGGTTGTTAACATCTACAAGAGCCTGGAAACTGTCTTAGAAAAAGATGCCGAAACAGCCGACGAAGCAGCCAAGGCAATATTGGTCAATCGGCAGTATTACGAAGCGCTAAATATAGATTCGCCGAAGACCTTGGCACAAGCCATTGCTGAATACACAACAAATTTACTGGGAATAAAAGTTTCCACAGTTGAGAATGGCGGAAAATCTACCATCGTGTTTGAAGGCGGAGCCTTCGTCAACAAGGTCGCGGCGCTCGATTTGAGCAGTGAAGTAAGCAACAAGCTAATCAGAGCTTACAAAAACGGTCTTGCAGACCTGGGCGGCTATTATGGTTTCCGTACCGAGCTATCATCGGTACAGCCAGATTTCATTGTCAGCTTCAGCAAGTGAGTAAGTTGAGAAAGTCAATGAAACCCCTGATTGGTATCAACCTCGACGTGCAACCTGGCACGCCTGAGCAATTCGTTCTCAACCCGGCATACACCCAGGCTGTTCAGGCGGCTGGAGGCGTGCCGCTGATTATCGCGCCGATGCCTGATGATGACCTGACCGACTTGCTCTCTGTCGTGTCGGGCATTATTTTCACAGGCGGTAAGGATTATATACCTGACCTGTATGGACACTCGCCGCATGCAAACGTCGATTTAGCGCACTCGTGGCGGCAAGAATTCGACATTCGCCTGATGCACAAGTGCCTGCAAGAGACTCGCTTGCCGATTCTTGGAATATGCGCCGGGCATCAACTTCTCAATATTGCTCTTGGTGGCACTCTCATCCAGGACTTAGACTCTGAAATATTCGCGCCGACAACAGTAAAGCATATGGACGCCTGTTCGAGTTCGACACTCAGCCCGCACGAAGTCGAAGTTGAGCGGTCTACAAATTTGGGACACATTTTCCCCACAGAAAGACTCACAGTGCCAAGCGCCCATCATCAAGCAGTGGAACGACTGGGAGCCGGGCTACGCGTGTCATCACGAGCAGAAGATAACGTGATCGAGTCGATTGAATTGCAAGACCGCGGTTTTACTATTGGAGTTCAGTGGCATCCTGAGCGAGATTACAAAGGACAAAACCCTCTGTTCGAGGCATTTGTTGCGGCTGCGTCCGGTCTTTGCTAAATTTGACAAATACGACCAAAAGCGAACCTGCACTCAGGGAACGATCTCGATGCATCCGGAGTGCAAGCATTTTCGAAATCGAACAGGTGCTCATATACCCAATATTTAGGACTCGGTTGGCGGCACTTCCGGAAAACGAAGAGTCACGGCAGTACCAGCACCGAGCACGCTCTCCACGTTGATCGAACCTTTGTAACGGTCGACAATATTTTTTGTTATTGCGAGCCCCAGTCCGTTTCCGCCTGATCGGTAGGATCTCGCTTTGTCTGATCGCCAGAACCGGTCGAAGATTCGAGGCAAGTCCGAGGCTGCTATGCCAATTCCAAAATCTTCGATCTTAAATTCAATATATTTGCCGACCTTTTTAGCAACGAAATTAACTCTATCTCCGTTTCGAGAATACTGAATGGCATTTCGGAGAACGTTTAGAAGAGCCGTCTTAGCATCAGCTTCAACGGCTATGAACGATATGTCGGGGTCGTTAGTATCAACATTGATCTTGACGAGTTTTTTTGCGGCTAGAGCGTCCAAGTCGTTGCGCAGTTCAGTCGCAAGTTTTGCGACGTGTATCGTCTTCAGATCGGTGACAGGCAATGATTGTTCGAGGTCAGCAAGTCGCAACAGTGCATCTATGGTAGCGGCCATTTGATCTGCTGCATTAACCATGGTTGTTAGCTTTTCTTTGTCTGATGCGCGCATGCCCTCAGGATATTTCAGCGCGATAGCGCCGTTTGTTTTTATTGCCATTACCGGATTTTGTAACTCGTGTGAGGCATCGGCTGAAAAGTCTGCGAGCTGCCGCATACTTAATTCCACAGGTTTTAGTCCTTGGCGAACTAACCAAAACACCGCGACGCCACTAGCTGCGGTGGCTAGTAACGTGCCCATCATAAGATCAAAGAGAAGGTTCCATTTCTCATCATCACTTTTGGCCAAGTCCATGGCAATTCGAAAATATGCAAGCTTTTTACCGTTTCGACTGATTAAGCGTGTCAAAAGTAATGCATGCGGAGATCGTTGTTCCTCGAATGCAGCGTCTGTACGTAGCGGAATCTTAACAGCTACGGGACCTTTTTCTGCTAGCAAACGGCCCTCTGCATCGAACCATTGAACCGTCTGCACGAGATTCGGTAGATAATCCTTTAAGTCACCATCATCTTCTTTGAAATCATGAGCGTCTGCCCACAGCGTGTCATATTCAAGGGGCTTCAATAGATGCTGGAGAATTTCGCGATTCTTTGCATCAATTCTGTTTGTTGATAATAGGAAGACGCTTCCCGCGCTGATGCTCAAAACTACGATAAAAACAACAGCGTTAATCAAAGTGAGGCGGTAGGCAGTTCTTTTAAGCATCCTGTCTTAGTCTGTAACCAATTCCATAAACAGTTTCGATCAGGTTTGGTGAAGCGCCGGCCACCAATAATTTCTTGCGCAATTCCTTAATATGGGTCTTAATCACGAAATTAGTTGGAGATTGATCGTAAGGCCAGAGTTTGTCGATTAGCTCACTTTTGGTATATACGCGTCCGGGATTCCTGAGAAAGTGTTCGAGGAGCCGATATTCCATCGGTGTCAGATGTAGTTGTGTCGACGAATATTTGACTAGATGGCTGTTGGTATCAACTAACAGTTCTCCTAGCCGCATGACGGGCTGACGACATTCACCACCGCGCCTTAAGACTGCCCGAATCCGCGCCATTAATTCGTCTATTTCAAATGGTTTAGCCAGATAATCATCGGCACCACAATCCAAACCTTGGATCTTGTCTGAGGCTTTTCTTCGCCCGGTTATCATGATAATAGCTGAGTCGCAGCCGTTTTTACGTAGGTTAGCGCAAATGGACATTCCATCCAGCGTCGGGAGCATCAAGTCTAAAACTATGACGTCGTATTCGACCGAAAGACCAAGCTCCATGCCCACCTTGCCGTCACATGCCAGATCGACAAAATGGTGTTGTCGTTCCATGTCTTCCTTGATGGGAAGCGAAATCCGGTCATCATCTTCAATAATCAGCACTTTCATGCAGATATCATAAATGAATTTCTCAAGTCTGGGTAACCTGTGCACACGAGATCCACACAATTCACTGACCGCGCTTGGCTGGCTTCGATTGTGCTGGCAAGTTGAGACCGTTGAAAATAGCGAAGACGCTGAGCACCAGTTCATTCGAGCTGCCGTCGAAAATAGTACGAACCAACCGCCATTAAAATAACAGCAAAAAGAATGAGCGCTAAGACGTGTGTCCACATGCTTGCCAGACTGGTGCCCTTTAGTATTAGCCCGCGTAGACAACTTTCGTAGTGAAATAGCGGGTTGAATACCGCCAATCTCTGAAGAAGCACCGGTGCATCTTCTATTGGAGTCAGTGCGCCTGAAGTCTGCACCATAGGTATATTTAAAAAGAACGACGTCAAGATTGCCTGTGTTTGATTCTTCGAAAAAGTCGCGAGACTCATTCCGAGCGCGATGACAACGAACATGTAAATGGCTGAGACAAATGCAAAAGCGAGAATATTACGTCGGAATGGCATTTGGAATATAAGGACTCCGACTAACAAAGACAGAATTACGTTAAGGAACAGGGCCCAGAAAGTGGGTATGATCTTTGCAATAATAAGCTCGAATGATCCTGCTGGTGTCATTAACAATTGATCGAGCGTGCCTGTGTCTTTTTCACGCACGAAATTTGACGCTGCTAGCATGATACCAACTGCGGTGAGAATAACTCCGGTAATTCCTGGAATGAAAAACCAGGATGCTTTTAGCCCCGGGTTATACAAGAATGTAATTCTGGGATCGAGCTGTTTGAACATCGAGCAGCCCGAGAGGGTTTCATTGAAAACTGCAAAAATCTGAGATAGATAGCCATTTACGATTCCTGCAGTCGCAGCATGACAGCCAGGCAAGGATTTTTAATCCATCCTGAGGTCTAGTTATGGTTTATTCGGCGTCGTCCACGTGGTTCTAGCGGCTGATCGGCCTAAAAAGATGCTGCATATATGAATCGGCTTCATTGGCGGCGTGCTCACGGGTTAGGCTTACACCCTTGAGTTCGCATTGCAGCTTTGCCAGTTGTGGAAGAGTTATTGATGAATCCGACACGGTTAGGAACTTTAGACTCTTCATACTTTTAAGTTTGGAGATACCCTTTGCCGTAATGCCGCTTTTGCGCAAATCAAGCTTAACGAGCTGGTTCAGACTCAATAGAGAAGTGATGCCATCGTCGCTTATCCGCGGATTGGTTCGTAGGCGTAGTGTGCGTATGCTTGTGCACCTGCCGATGTATTGGAGTCCTTGATTTGTGATATTGGTCCGCTCCAAGCTGAGCTCTTGCAGATGACTCCAGCCACTGATGTATCGAAGGTTTCCCTCATTCAATTCAACGTTGTTTAGAACCAGGTGACTGATTTGATTCGGCGTGACAATTGATTCGAGGAAATCTCCATGGGTGGCAGTCATTGCAGCATCGATCGACTGCAGGTTGTGTAGTCCTTTGAGGACCTTTAAGCCTCTATCGGAAGCATCCGATCTGCTCACGAGGAGGCGCTTTAATGAGGTGAAGTGAGACACATGACTTAAAATCTGATCTGAAAATGATTTGCCGTCGTCTTCTACGTTTACCGCGCTGAGCTTGATGATGTCGAATGCATCCGGCGGAAGCTTCTCAAGTTCTGATGCATGGCTGATAGCGTCAGCCCCAATATCCAACATCAATTCGTAACCATTTGGTATTGTTACTGTTACTTGGCCTATCGCACGCTGAGACGTTTTGTTTTCGCCGATGCTCCCTTCGAACTGTTCTGGTAGAACGATCAGTCTACCCAAGGAGTATTTTGTCGGAAAAGCGAACGTCTTAGTAATAGCTCTTGTTTGCTTGATCTGCTTTATAGGCGCCGCATCAACTGATCGACCCAGCAGAGCCAAGACCGTGACTGCCATGAGCAGAAATGAACTTGGTTGTTGTTTGCTCATTTGTGTGGCAGGCAAAGTCGACAAGGTCTCTTCTAGTACTCTTCCAACGGACACTTATTTGCAAACGCTTTTATCCTAAAAACAGGATGCATAAATCGTCAAATGCAACGAGGTTGCAATTTTTTAGCTTCTGACTGGAACACCGAGCATCGTTAGAAAGGATGACGACAGAAAACGAGCGACCCGGCCCAAAGGTCGATACTGAAAAAGGCTACGAATTGCCAAAATGGCCAAAAAGGCTTTGCAGGGGAGAACTCGGCGTCTAATGCCCTTTGCTTATTCTGAGACAACTTGGCGCAAGTTGCGTCCGCCTACCGCTTACGGCTGATGTGCGGCTGCGTGCCTTGCATCACAATAGTTCTCAATCGTAGGTAGAAGATGAGAGCATTCCCTCAAGATAGTGTGGCTTCCGTCAGCAGCTCGAAGGCAAAAGAGAAATGACAAAGGCCGATCGCGCAAACAATACCGACCTGGCATTCAAACTGGTGCTTTTCTCCAGCCTAACGGCTTTAGTTGCATTCTTGCTTTATCAGCTCAAAATTCTAATAGTGCTGCTGGTTCTTGCCGTTACGGTAGCTTCGGCGTTGGCTCCGATTGCAGATGCAGCAGAGAGAAAAAAGGTCAGTAGACTGACGAGTGTCCTAGGCATCTACTTTCTTGGTTTTATGCTCTACGTGGCGATTGCCGTGCTATTGGCACCGCCCTTGCGCGAGCAATGGCGTATTCTGAACGAAAACCTTCCTGTCTACATTAGCGACGTTAACCACTGGTATCAAAACGCTTTTAGCATTGTTGGCAGCGGGTCCTCCGTTCTTGTGCCCACCGCCGAAAGTATTCGAGACTTTGGTATGCACTTGTTTCACCAAACATTAGACATGACTGCAGGTCTGGTTGGACTGCTTTTGAATGCGCTATTGACCGCGTTTCTTGCCGGATATTTTGTTGTGGAGTCTGACACATTGTGGACATCGATTATGCATTGGTTGCCGCCGCAGATTCGTCCACGAATCAGTGACATGATTTTGCCTTTAGCGTCGCGAATGGGTGGTTATGTGAGAGGTCAGCTACTGGTTGCCTGTTGCGTTGCGGTGCTTCTTGCCACTGGGTTCTCGTTGCTAGGTATACGGTATGCCTTAGCCTTAGGGTTATTGGCCGGGTTTCTAAACTTGATACCGTACATAGGGTCTATCATAACTTGCGTTTTTGCCGTCATTGTTGCGCTCAACCAATCCCCTTTGTTAGCTTGTGGGGCGGTGCTGGTCTGTGCCATTGAGCAATGGATCGAAAGTTCGTTCCTGGTGCCTTTTTTCTTAAGCAAGCATACCTCACTTCATCCATTGATAGTTCTATTTGCCATTATGGTTGGTGCGCGACTTATGGGCGTACTTGGAGCTCTCATCAGTGTTCCTGTGGCGTCGGCTCTGATCTATCTGCTGCAAGTGTTCTGGGTCAACAAGATCAATAATGAGTCGGGAGATACTGCCGTTGGCAGTGTGAGCGCTGTTTCGGATGCCACAGCGCAAGTTGGTATTCGGTAGCTTTGACGGTGAGTAATGCAATGAGTGTTTCAGAGCAAGAGCTGATTCAGCAATCACCACAGTCATTATTGTCATTATTTGGTTCAGACAAGAACGACGGATTGACTTTGAAAGTCGCCAGTCGACGATTGCAAGAAGACGGTCCAAATGAGTTTGGACAGACTCGGCCAATAAACGCTTGGGCATTATTGCTAGAGCAATTTAGATCAAGCGTAGTGATTCTTCTTATTGTCTCCGCAGTCATCTCGGCATTCATGCAAGAGTACCTGCAAACTGCGGGCATTCTTATCGCGTTACTAGTCAATGCCGTGATCGGCTTCTTCACAGAGTACCGAGCTAAGGTATCTCTGGAAGCCTTATCACGTATGACGGGAGCCACCACTCGCGTTCGTCGGGACGGGCGTGAAGTCGATCTGCCAGTCAGGGAACTGGTGCGAGGCGATATCGTTCTTCTGGACGCAGGGGTGAGAGTGCCAGCAGACCTTCGATTGATAGAGAGCGCCTCTTTTTCCGTCGATGAGTCGCCCCTGACAGGAGAGAGCCTTCCGGTTTGGAAGACGGCAAGTCCATCTCACGTTGATCGACTAAACGATGCTTTTGCGTTTCAGGGAACTTGCGTTCTATCTGGACGAGCACTATGTCTGGTGATTGCCACCGGTTGTAATACCAGGATTGGCAAGCTTGGCGTGTTGCTGAAAGAGACGGTATCAGGGGAGACTCCGTTGACAAAAGCACTCGATGTGCTAGGACATCAGCTGACGTGGTTGGTTCTCATCTTGTCTGTGGCATTCGCTGTTTTGGGATTGCTCAGACATTTTCCAATTGAGAGAATGATCGAAACAAGTATTGCCCTTGCTGTTGCCGCCATTCCCGAAGGGCTTCCGGTAATAGCGACGCTGGCTCTAGCTGCGGGCATTCGACGGATGATAGCGGCAAAAGCCCTGGTAAGACGATTGCCTGCAGTAGAAACGCTTGGTTGCACAACCGTAATCTGTACAGATAAGACCGGAACTCTGACAGAAAATAAAATGCTCGTGACTGACATCATTTTGTATCCTGAGCATCTGCAGTTGTCTGGAAGGGGATACGAGCCCACCGGCAAACTTACGATGGGCGGGGCACCTTTCGAATGTGATGAAAAACGCTTGTATGAATTTCTCACTGCAATATGTTTGTGCAATGATGCACGTTTAGAAAATCATGATGACGCGGAAGGTTGGCATATTCATGGTGACCCGACCGAGGGGTGTCTAATTACGGCCGCTGTAAAGCTTGGTGCAAATGACGAGTCCCTGCGGTCAGAGCTGCCCCGACTAGCAGAGTTGCCTTTCGACTTGAGTCGTAAGCGCATGTCCACCATACATCTAGCTCCGTCAGGCGGATGCACGCTTTTCTGTAAAGGATCTCCGGAAACTTTGCTGCCCTTATGCACTCGGCTGAGAAGTAGCGGCGGCACGATAGATCTAAACAAAGATATAGCGGCATGGTTTAGCGAAAGGAATCTTGAACTGGCCGGGCAAGGACTTCGCGTTCTTGCAGTGGGAGCGAGAAGTCTCGCACACGTTCCTGACGATCTCGATCAGGCAGAACTTGAGCAACAGTTGACGCTTCTGGGACTGGTAGCAATGGCTGACCGTCCGAAGGAAAATGTCCAGTCAGCGATCAAAACTTGTCAATCTGCCGGTATCAGAATCCTGATGCTCACCGGTGATCAAGCCAATACAGCAAGGGCTGTGGCCAGCGAATTGGGGATAACTTCGCGAGAAGATAAGGCGAATGTGGTGCTAACAGGCATCGAACTTAGCAAGTTGAAGAACGCGGAGCTGTCTGAAGCACTCGACTCGGTTTCAGTTCTCGCACGAGTCACGCCTGAGATGAAACTCAATATTGTGAAACTACTACAAGATAAGGGCCAGATCGTTGCTATGACAGGTGACGGTGTCAACGACGCCCCAGCGCTACGCCAGTCTAATATCGGAATAGCTATGGGAAAATCAGGCACTGATATGGCGAAAGAATCTGCGGATCTTGTCATTACCGATGACAATTTTGCCACCATAGTCAAGGCTGTCGAACAAGGAAGAATTACCTATGAGAATATCAGTCGTGCTATCGGCTATTTGCTCACGGCCAGCTTCGCCTCCGTCATCGCTATTACGCTAGGTCTTGTTGCGAATACCGGATTGTTTCTGCAACCTCTTCAATTGCTTTATTTGAATCTGATCATGCATATATTGCCAGGGCTCGGTATCGTCTTGCAGCGAAATCCGGATAACGTAATGTCTAGACCGCCCAGGGTTAGTACGGAGAAGCTGCTAAACAGATATGAGCAGATTCAAATCGCAGTTCGAAGCCTGCTTGTAGCGGGCGTTACTTTGATTTCTGTTCTTGCTGATCAATATTATCTCGGCGCTGACAGTGCAACCACGGTTGCTCTTGCGACGCTTTCGCTCTCTTTGATTTTTCAGTCATGGTCATGGCTTGCCGCTGATTCTGCTTCGGTGTCTTGTTGGAGCCGTAAGAGATCGATGATGCTGTGCACTGCAATCAATCTGGTGCTTTTATTTGCCGCCATTTATGTTCCGTCTTTTCAGCTTGTTTTGGGAACAAGTGCTCTAAACCGTCAACATTTGTGTGTCGTCTTCGCGGGAGCGCTTCTCTCTTTTGTACTTTCTCTCCCGGTGCAAACATTAGGAAAGACAATAATTCGAGCGGAGATTGAGTGATCGAGTTAGGTGTTTCCCTGAACTTAATGCGAAGTTATTGCAATAAATTGCATTTACTCGCCGATTGGACTAGCATTGCCAGTGATGGTGCGCTTATTAGTCTCATGAAAACAGTATCTTCATTCGTGATACCATTTCTCCTGTTCACCTTGTTATGGACAGGCACATTTTTGCACGATGCTCAGAAAGAGTGCGTTTTTAGTAAACCGCTGACGACTGTCTTGCATGTCCAGCCTGCATGCTCGCAAGACACGCCTACTGAGTCATCTGTGCATGTTCATAGTCCATGGGCAATAAACCAGAAACTGGCGGTAGAGACATCGATGATGTTTCTGCTGTTAATTGCAATCGTAGCGCCTCTTCTCGAAGTAGGCGTTAAAAACGACGGAGATCTATTACGCAGCCGTGGACGACCTTTTCGTTCTGCGAGTCTTCGCACCTGTATTCTCTACAGAGCCCTTCGGCTCTAAACCTTCCGAAAGTAAATGTGTGCTCTATCTTCTTGAGAGCAAGATAGAGAGCCGTCTTAGTGCTACGGGCGTGAGCTTACGAATGTTCATGCTGGGTAATCGCATTCTTTCCGGAGGTTTTCTGTTATGACAGTTGAAGACTTGATTGTTGAGTTAGGCAAATTCGATCGAAGCTTAGAGGTAATGCTGCCTGGGCTGATGGGCGGTTTAGAGGAGTTGACAAGTCCTCATGTGGTCAACATCGTTCGCGATGTATATCACCGAGAGGATTGGAGAGGGCGGCACGAATCTCTTGAAACTGTCCGTAAATTCAAAAAACAGTTTCTCCCTAGAATACAGAGACGAGCGGGTGGAGTCATGCATCAGCAAGTGATTTACCTGTCCGGTGCTAGCCATGTGAGCTGACTGAATTTCGTCAAATCTAGCACTTTGTGCCATTGTGGATTGCAGATATGCATCCGCAATGTTATATCGAGGTATGGAACGATGCGACTACTTGGGCCTTTGCCCTTAGCTTCGCGGGAAGATGTCGTTTGTGTTGTTGAGACGACTCTGTATTCACATCAGTTAGAAAACAGCAGTGGTGTCTTTCGCTGGCGAAAGGAATCGGAGCTCTCGTGCACTGTGGCCCAGTATCGACTGGAATTCAGAACCGCACCGCTCGGGGCAGACTGCGAAGACAAAAGCAGAATCACTGTAACTATCCATGAGGAAATGGTTGATTCGGACAGGAATTTCTATTTGAAATGGAGGATTGACTCAACTCGTCATAGAGACATCTGCGAAATGATTGTGGAAGAGACTGAATTTGACATCAAGGAAACGATATTTGTAGACCAGGATAGATTCACGCATTTTGAAAACGTAAAATTATGAAGTCCGATTCTCTAAAAATGATCCCCCTTTCTTGTGGGCAATGTTGCCCGGGTTCGCGAAACGATGTCCACGTAAATTCGCACCTTATTCGCAAGGGCGTCGTGTTGATATCGCTCATTATTGTTGCCTTTGTACAGGTCATGAATGTTCCGGTCAGGTCTGCTTCTATCGATCCGGTAATTATGAGCCAGGGTCAAAACAACCTGTCTGTTACACAATCCCCAATCGCTTTATCCGCCGTGTTTGATGAATCGCTGCTAAATAGTCCGCGCGTCGCCAGCATCCGTGCGCAGTTGGGTATAGCAAAGGCTGCACGTGCGCAGGCATTAGTAATGCCAAATCCTTCCTTCTTCGTACTTGAGGATAGTGCACAACTGGCACATCAGCTGGGCGCGTCGGTTTCGATCGAGCCACCGTGGAAGTTGATTTTCCGGCTCCTGGCCGCTAAGAGTCAAGTCAAACAAGCAGATTTGGAAATTGCCGGGAGTCTCTGGCGATTCCGCGGTCTTGTAAGAAGAGCTTACTTAGATATTGTTATGGCTAACGAAACAATGACGATGTTTGGCGACTTGAAGCGGCTCGCCATGGATTTCAAAACTGTAGCGCAAAAACGATTTGCTGCCGGAGATGTCGCTGCGTTAGATGCTCGACGGGCGGAATTAGCGGCCATGCAAGCAGAAGCGGATTACAGGCAAAGCACAACGAGGTCCCTGCAAGCCAAACAAAAACTAATGGTGATTATGGGGCGTGGTTACAATGAGACTATAGAAGTTCTGCGGCTGCCGTCTCTCAGCCTGCGGGGCTCTACACATGAGCTGCTTCCTGACTTTAGTCAGACATTGCAAACCCCGTCCTCACTTGTCGGCGAAGCGCTCGGTAAAAGGCTCGATATTAAAATTGTCGAACAAAAATTGGTCGTCAATGCGGAGAATTTGCGAGTTGCGCAAGCAAATCGCTACCCCAACCCTGTCTTAAATACAGGCAGTTCATACTCTGGGAATCCGCCACGACCATCCGTTCCAACCAGGGGATTTTACATAGCGGTCAGTCAGGAGTTGCCGATACTCAATCGCAATCAGGGCGAGATTGCCCGTTTAAAGGCGCTAAATATGCAGCTGCTAATGGAATTAGGTTCAACGAGAAATGAAGTGACAGAACAAGTACTAACTGCTTACCAACAGCTTGTCGCAGCGAGAGATCGCATAGAACTGTTTCAAACTCAGATATTACCTGTGTCGGCCGAGGTGGCACGGATGGCCCGACGAGCGTACGAGTTTGGACAAAATGACATAACCTCAGCACTAATGGCACAGCAAGAAAACGTTCAGGTAAGCGCTTTATATTTAGAGGCTGTTAGAAGTTATCAACAATCTCTTACTGACCTTGAACAAGCTGTCGGTCGTCCTTTGTAAGCTGGTTCTGCACTACTTTTTTCGGAGGCGAATCGTAGGTGTTGTCAGCTCTCATAATTAGCTAGTGTTAGTCAATTGCGAAATTGCGCAAGTGCTAATATCATAAGAGTGTGAAAGAACCGTCTATCGATGTTTTATATCGATGTTTTATATCGAACTGACCTGTTCCCTAAGCACGGAAACAATTGATGATGTGAGGACAACTTTTTTGAAACAGCAAGAACGCCAGAGTCTTATCTCAATAGAAAGTGGTGGCTTCGAGGCTCTGGCACAGCACTCATCAAGTCAAATCCGGGCAGTTTTGGCATCAAGCGAAGCAACCCCGAGCTCAGTCCTGCGCATACTGGCTGATGACAGTGAAATCTCCGTTCGACTGGCTGCGATTTTGAACTCTGCTTGCCCAATCGATGTTTTGGAAAAATTATCCAACGATCCAACTCCACGAATCCGGCTTGGCTTGGCTAACCAATTGGACGTGTGCGATGACATTTTGTTAGCGCTTTCAGGACATCAAAACCCTTACCTGGCAGCACAGGCAAAATATGCAATAGCTGCCGCTATGTTCGAGCGCAAAGTCGAAGAACTCCAGATACCGGTAGTCAGTACTAACGAACACCGACTAGGCCGTTTGCTTGTGTTGTCAAATCATTTGACCGAATCGGATCTGCAAATGGCGCTATCTGAGGCAAGAAGTTTCAACCTGAGACTCGGACGTGTGCTGCTTCAATTGCGACTCGTGAAAGCATCGCTTATTGTCGAATGCCTGCGCTTACAGTCGCTCTTGCGTAGCGGCGAAATAGACTACTCGGCGGCTGTTCACAACCTTAAGCATGCACAACCAGAGCACTTTGCTAATAATGAATTTTTGGACTAGCCTCACTGCTAGGGGGGTGAAGTCGCAACTTTACTGGGAACACCAGGTAAAAGCTCATAAGCTCGAAGCCCTTAAGTAGTTTATACTCAAGCAGGATTAGTAAATGCGAGAAGCAGTATAGATGTCACCGAATAGACAACGAGTAAGTAAATCGGCAGCAGTCGCCGCGGCTTCGGATAAACTCGTCGCCTTTAAAGCCGAATTTTTCAAGGCGTTAGCCCACCCGATTCGTATCAAAATCCTTGACGAACTGCGGTACGAGGAGCTAACTGTCTCTGAGATTCGGGAACGCTTGTCGCTCGAACTGCCCAATGTATCGCAACAGCTCGCTATTTTAAAGAGCAAAAAGTTAGTCATAGCACGCAAACAAGGTAATAACATCTACTACTCGTGCATTGATCCGATGGTATTCAAATTGCTGGATGTAGCAAAAAAGATTTTCAACAATCATCTTGTCGATACACGAGAGACTCTGCGACGTCTTTAGGTAACTTAAATAATTACCTCTTTGCTCCTTCGTCCTGTTCTAGTGCAACCTTACCAGAGTGCTTCCAGCATTCCTTTGACATCAATGAGGTGGTTGTTAAAGACCTTCCTTGCGGAGTCGAGCAACTCAAAGATAGCGGGATCTCGACAGGAGTAGTAAATGTTGCTGCCCTGCCGTTTTCCGATGACTATGTTTTTGCTCTTTAAAATAGCGAGCTGTTGCGAGATATTGGTTAGTTCATTACTGAGGCTTAAGCGCTGCCGAAGCTCAGTAACAGACAACTCGCCATCGCGGAGCTCTTCCAAAATGCGTATTCGCACAGGGCTGGCTAGAGCTTTAAAGAATTCGGCCTCAAATTGTTGAAGCTGTTCAGTCGTATGTGTCATTTAACCACCTATGCAAATGCGAACATGCATAGCTCTTTAACTCCTATCATCTTATACCTAAATTGCTCTAGTGCATCCCGGTCGAGGTTGATTTCGATAAGTAATACTTTCGTAATTGCGCAGTTGCGCATTTGGCTTGGAACAGACGGGCAGTGGACATGCTTGTTTGCTGTCAGGATTGGTTTCAAGTGGTGAAAGACTCAGAACAAACTAGAGGTGTCCTTTGAGCTTCTTTGCTTCAAGCAATCCTTGAATTATCTGCCATGGATGTGGCGGGCAGCCTGGAATGAAGACGTCGACAGGTAAGACGTTTGCCAGTCCATTAGCTTCCGTGTAGCCGTCCTTGTGTACCCCGCCAGAGATAGCGCATGTCCCGCAAGCGATGACTATTTTGGGAGCAGCCATCGATTCGTAACAAATTCGAAGGGGGTCATGCATAGCTTTTGGCACAGGTCCTGTAACAAGTAGTGCATCTGCAAAGCGAGGAGATGCGACGACGGTGATACCAAAGCGGTCTGCATCGAAAATAGGATTGAAAGCTGCGGAGATTTCTAAATCGCAAGCCGAGCATCCGGTTGAGACTACGCGTAATGCAAGCGAGCCGGCAAAAATTCCTTTTTCTGAGGGCACGGCCAGACTAACTGATTCCCTTGTGATCAACAGATCATCTCGAGTACGTGAAAACGTCGCGGTTGACAGGTCATTTTCAAGGGTTCCGGATGGACAAGCGCTCAGGCACTCTCCACAGCCAATACAAGCGCCGCGGTCCAATTGGATGCCTCCGGCGCTGAATTTGATCGCTCCTGTTGGACAAGAATCAGCACACGATTTGCAATCTGATTCACATGCAGCTTTTGTAACCCGGGGAAGCCCTCCGGCATCGAGGCTTTGGGGGACTTGATGCGTGGTAGCTACCCCGTTTCCGAGCAGGTAATATAACAATCGAAGCATTGAGCTACCTCACAAGTCATGTCCACTGTAAGAAAGACTGAAGCTCTTGTTGCACAAAGGAAAATCTGCAACAACGTGACTGCGCACTGCTATCGCCAGAGCAGTCCAATTATTTACACTCGGATCCTTCACATAATAGCGGCTTATCCTGCCGGCTTCGTCGGTGCTTATGAAGTGTATTAACTCGCCACGGTGCGATTCAACAATTGACATTGCTGTTGCATTGGCGGGGAGATTTTCAGGCAGTATTGCTCGAGTAGAATCGCTGGAGACTGCTTCTAACTCTTCTATGGCGCGAAAAATCAGGTCCAGACTTGTAGTTGTCTCCTGAACCCTGATTAGTGTTCTTGCCAGAATGTCCCCTGCCCTTTCGATTGAAACGGCAAATTTAGAGTCGGGAAAGGTAGCATAGTGAGAAAATTTTCGGCAATCGTAGTTGATTCCGCACGCTCTTGCCGCGATGCCTACCAGGCCAAAGTCTAAAGCCAGTTTCTCAGAGATTCGGCCAATGCCTTCCATTCGGTCAATTGCGACTTGGTTATCTAAATACATGTCGATTACGGGTTTTAATTGGTGTTTCAGGCGCCTGAGCGCGTCTTTCAATTTTTGTACTGTTTGGCCTTCAATGTCTCTGGTTACACCGCCAGGACAAACGAATCCACGCATGAATCGATTTCCGGACAACAGGTCGCCAACACCAAGTGCGACTCCCCTTAGTCTTGAAAATGATGAGGAAATTCCAAGAAAGCCCATGTCAGTAGCGAGGCCGCTTAAGTCGGATATATGCATCGCCAGGCGTTCGGTCTCCGCAGCTATTGTACGCAGAAGGGAAGCTCGTCTTGGAATGTCGACCTGGAAAATAGACTCGAGAGCGCTGGCGTTAGCCAATGCATTTGCTATCGGCATATCGCTAGCGGCTGCCTCCGCCACGAATCTGCTCTGCCGCCACGGCACCTCAGTCAGTCGCTTTTCCACACCACGATGCACGTATCCCAGGCGAATTTCCAGATTCGCAATCACTTCTCCGTAGCAGCTGAATCGAAAATGTCCTGGCTCAATTATGCCGGCATGAATAGGTCCTACTGGAATTTCGTAGACGCCCTCTCCTTTGACCTGGAGAAAATTATATGCACGTGTTACAGGAGGATTTGCATGGTTGGACAACGGCGGAGGCATGTCTTTGTATGGTTCATGCAGGTGCGTATGTTTGAGGCGTGGATGACCTTTGGGATAAAGTCCAAACATGTCCCAGGTCGTGCGCTCAAACCAGTGGGCTTGCGGGATTCGCGCGCTCATTGATGGATAGTCTTCACCATCTATGGGCGTTTCAAAACATTGAACTTTTCCTGTTTCCGGCCAAATCAAAGATGTAATCAGTTGACGACCGTCGAGCGATGTAATAAATCCCAGCCGTGCGCCGGAATTCAGTTCTTCCAAGACTCTTCTGCTGCGTTCCTCGAGATCGAGTGGGATTCTTTCAAGCTTCACATCGTCACCATAAGAGCTTAGGGAGCGCGGTCAATCCGCAGACAAGCGTGAGTAAAACAAGACATGCCGGAACTACGCTTGAGCCGAAAGCTGGAAGCCTTATGACTCGTTTGCCTGGGCGCCCCGCCACGATTTTTCCAAAGTGCATAGTGATAGCAAGAAAGCTCAAAGCAAGAGCACCAAGGAGTATGCAAAAGGATGTCCATTGCTGCAACTGGCAGATTTTTAAAAGCAGCTGCCACTCAGCTATAAACGCTCCGAACGGAGGTGCTCCGGTGATGGCAAAGACAGCCAGCATCAAGAATACGGCCCAGTAAGGGTTGGTGGCCATAACCCCCCTTATCTCGTTCAGTGACTTTGTTCCGGTCGCCTGCACTATATTGCCTGCCAAAAGGAAAAGCGCTACTTTGGCTGCACTAAGGTTAAGCGCAAGAATGAAAAACAAAATTCCCGAATTTAAACCGATTGCGGTGAGCATAAGCCCCACATTCTCTATGCTGGAATAAGCAAATAGACGTTTGATACCATGCTGCCTGATCAAGAAAACGCTGGCAAAGAGGACTGAAATAACTCCCGACCCAATTCCTATAGTTTGCGGAAGAGCCGGATGACCACTTGCGTTCACTAATTCCGAGATGCGCCAAATGGCAAAGAGCGAGCAGTTCAAGAGTCCGCCGGACAATAACGCAGACGCCGGTGCCGGTGCCTCCGAATAAGCATCTGGCAACCATCCGTGCAAGGGAAACATACCGGCTTTAGTACCGTAGCCGAGCAAGCAAAACAGGTAGCCGAGCCGCAGCAATGGATATTGCAGTTGGCCTGCATTCTTCATCAGATCGTCTAAATTAAGCGAACCTGCCTCGATTGCACCCTGCTGGCTCGATGCCACAATAAACATTGTGCCGAAGAGCGCAAATGCGATGCCAACCCCGCAAATCATCAAGTACTTCCAGGCTGCTTCCAAGGAGTGCTTGTCTTTGTGAAAGTACACCAGCGGTGCAGAACATAATGTAGTGGCTTCGATGCAGATCCACATGATGCCCAGGTTGTTGCAGAAGAAGACGGCTGTCATAGCTGGCATTAGTAATGTCGCCCATGAATAGAAAAAACGTAGATTCACGGAATCGCCTGGCTCATGATCCTTTTCGAATTTAAAGAAAATATGCGCGTGCGTCATCGAACATGCCACTACTATCTGTGTAAGGACGACAAACATGGAACCGAGGCGGTCAATGGAGAAATCCTTCAATAAGATCAGTTGAGACTCTGCGCCGGTCAACAAGGGCATAAGTTGAGAGGCGATGACGACCGTTTGCACCCAGAACAGTCCTGCGGCAAGAATTGTCATCAATCGGTCGGCTCGCACCAGCCAAATTACGACTAAAAGCAGCGCTGGCACCGCTAACAACGAAAGAAGGAAATGGAGATTCATTCCTTTAACTCCGAAAGTAGTGTGACATCAATGTGTTCGAAATTTTTCTTGATGCGGAAGACAACCAGTCCTGTAATCATTACTCCAGCCATAAGGTCAAGCATGATGCCCATCTCTATGAACAACGGCATGCCGTGCGTTTGGGCAAGCCCAAATAAATAGATGCCGTTTTCCATCACTAGAAAGCCAACAATCTGGCTGAGCGCTACTCTTCGAGTCAGCATTAAGACCAGTCCGGTGCAAACTAGAGAAACAGCGGCAGTAGACGTGGGCCAACCAGTATGCGGTAACTGTCTCGCCAATATATAACTCACGATCATAAATCCTATCGAGAGGTGCATTGCTATCGGTGTCGGAACTACAATTCCGGCATCGCGCTGCACTTTTACGATTTTGACAATGTACGAGAGGAACTGTGGAACAAAGACTGCTTTCAATATGAAAAACAGAATGCAGACAATCCACAGATGTGGCTCTGACCTTTGTATGGCGAAGAGGCTGGTGACGACCGAAATCAGAGTCGTTTGAACGGAAAGGAACCAAAGATTTACACGCAGGTGTGTGGAGCCGACCATTAGTACGGCCGTAAATGCTGCAAAAAGAGCGATCGTCTCCGCTGGCGGAAGAGGGCTCATATTACACCTGTTCCTAAGGCCGCTATTGACGCTACAAAGGCCATCGTCAATGCGTACGCGATAAACTCTGGTGCCTTCCGCCAGTGCAATTTGACCGTCAGTGATTCAAACGTGCCAAGCACTAGTCCGGTGAATACTAGGCTTATAACACTGATACACGCAAGCACAACTGGACTACCCTGATAAACTTTGGGAAAAGCATGCAAATAGCATTGGCAAGACAGTCCTAACAAAATGGCTAGTTTGAGCCACGTCGCGCCTTCGATTAAACCTAAGTTTCTTCCCGAGCTTTCTAGAATCAGAGCTTCGTGCACCATCGTCAGTTCCAAGTGTGTCGTCGGATCGTCGATAGGCATTCGCGACAAGTCAACCAGACTAGCGAGCAAAAATGCTGAGCCAGAAAGCAGCCACAATATAGGACTATCTGGCGCAGACTGCCCGAAAATCAAGTTGAGATCAGATGTGTGAGCTCTTACTGCCAGTGCTGCAAGACTGAGCGCCGCTGCTGGTTCCGCTAAAAACGACAGCGTTGCCTCTCGGCTTGCGGCGAATGTACCGAAGGGGGAGGACGCGTCGAGAGCGAGCAACAGAGTGAAAAAACGAAAGGTGGCCAATGAGTACAGGAGAAAAAATATATCGCAGGGAGCGAGGGCAAATTTTGGCAGAATCCAGGGCGCGGTAGCCGCCAGCAACAAAGAGATTGTCATCAAGATAACGGCGGAAAATCTAAACATCCAAGAAGTCGTTTCGCTGAGAGTCTCTTCTTTTCTCAGGAGTTTCGCGATGTCGATAAACGGTTGCCATAACGGTGCGCCAATACGGTTCTGGAGTCGAGCTTTTGTCTTTCGAATTGTACCGACGAGTAAAGGCGGTACAGCTAGAATCCAAAGGACCGTGGAAAGAATCGAGCACAGCTGCTCTGAGACGAATGTCATGTCACAAGCGAACTCCGAATACCAGTAATATGATCAATGCAACACAAACGTACGAGAGGTACAGATGTATGCTGCCGGCCTGCAATTTGGCAAGTAGCTGGGAAAACTTCTGTATAAGCAATGCAATAGGCAGATAGAGTTTTGTTTCCATAAGCGACACTATGGATGGTTCCACAATTATTTTTTCCGGAAAGTGTCTTCTGTCTTGACCGGAGATATCCAGCGTAAGATGGTACTGAAGCACCGGTGTGAATATTCTGGCGATCGGCTGGCCGAAGCTACCTGCAGAGACTTGACTTCGAATGGAGGCTGCGCCGAAGCCACAGTCCCAAGTAGTGAATGATTTTGGCTTTTTGCGAAAGGCCGAAAAATAAATGAAGGTAGCTAAGCCCAGAAATATACAGCCTAGTGACGCTAGGGGGACCGACTTGAAGACCTGATTGTCGATTTGCCCCAGGCCCGATTGAACAGAGATCGGCTCCAAAAGAGTGACGATCTTCGGTGCAAAGACTCCCGTAACCAGACAAGAAACAGCGAGGGCGGCTTGTGAACAGCGCATGGACAATGGAACTTCTTTGGCTGTCGAAACCTGAGCCGAGCGCGGTTTACCCAAGAAAGTGATGGCGATCGCTTTCACAAATGAAGCTACTGCCAGGGCACCAACCGCCCCAAGCAATCCTATAAGTAGCAGGCAGACTGCTCTAATGAATATATTCTGTAGTCCAAAAGAACATTCGAGCAAGGCTTGATAGATGCACCACTTGCTTGCAAAGCCATTCAAAGGAGGTAGTGCACAGATAGCCGCACTGCCAATAACAAACGTCATGAAAGTGATTGGCATTGTTTTGCCTAGTCCACCAAGTTTTGTTATGTCGCGTGTATGAGCTGAGAAATCGACCGAGCCTGCGCAAAGAAAGAGCAGAGACTTAAAGAGAGCATGGAAGGCTGTGTGTAACAGCACAGCGATTAGCGCCATTTGTGCGATGTTATGCAGGTGAGCGTTTTCACTGAGGAGAATGGCTGATACTGCAATGAAAAGGAGCCCAATGTTTTCAACTGTGCTGTATGCCAACAGTCGTTTCAGTTCGTATTGATTGAGCGCAAATAGTACGCCCCAGAAGGCCGTTATAGCGGATAAAAGTAAAAGAACAAATGGAAGCCAGGTACAAGTTAAGTGTCCGAATACAAAAAAACGAATCGCTGCATAGACGGGCAATTTCACCATTATTCCGCTCATTAATGCGGATACAGGGCTGGGCGCTTCCGGGTGCGCATAAGGGAGCCAGATATAAAAGGGCCAAACGCCCGACTTAATGATCAGACCGAGCATTATGAGAGCCGCTGGCAACCAAGTCGCTTGTTCCGAAAAACTCCACGAAGTAAATGAAATATCAAGGAATTGCTTGGACATAAGCAAGAAGCCGGCCATTAAAAACATAGTGGCCGTGCGAGTGGCAACCAAATAAATGAATGCTGAATTCTGAGTCTTTTTCTTCTGATACTCAGAGCCAACAAGAACAAATGACGATAACGACATCAACTCCCAGCCCATTAAGAAAGTGATTGCATTTCCCGCCAGGAGGAGAAGAAGCATGCCTAGCAGAAACAGGAACAGACAGCCCCAATAAGCTCGTAAATTTATGCGACCGGAAAGATGAGGTACGTAGGCCCTTGAGAAAAGCGCGCATGCGGTACAAATCAATCCGAGCAGAATTATGAAAAAACTCGACAATGTGTCGCAATGCAGGTCGAACGGTAGCCAACCCAGCCTCAGCCACGTGGGCACCACTAGTTCAACGGTTTTAGACCAGCAGCAGAATCCGCTTAAGCAAAATAGTATTCCGCACAGTAGAAATGAAATAGAGGCTATACCTGTTACGCGCTTGATTAACAGGCTAATTAGGAAACTGCCCATTATTGTTATGAAGCTACAGTAGAACAGATCTGCCAATTAGATTCTCGCGCATGATGACAGTTGCGAATATTCGCATATGCTATCATGCTTAAGTTGTGATAGCTTCCAATGCTGATGTGAAAGTAATCAGAAAAGTCACGTCAACGAACAATCAATTTTTTCGGTAACTTTGATGAATGCCAGTCCTGCTGCCACACTTCATACCGCCATGTATGCAACTCCACGATGCGCGAAAATTAGCTGTGTGTAGCAGAACCCGCAATTGTATGAAATGCGCGTTCATAAAACTAAATTATTTGTTGGTTGAGAAAGGTCGGTCTAGTACTAAATGTCCATTGGGGCTTGCTTTTGGCGTTACTTCGTGACTGCGGCAATTGCGAAATTGCGCCAGTTATACAACAATAAAAACTTCAATCCAGTTCCGCAGGGATTGTCAAATTGACTGAAAACCCCAGTAACCCTGCCTCAAAGCGACGAATTGCTATCCTCATGGTTCAGTCCGACGTAGACCGGGCCGAGTATTGCAACCTAGAGACTTGGCTCCTTCGCTTAGGCTTTCAGTTGGAAAGTGTATTCTGCAAACGCGAGACGACGAGAGTGGTAGGCTCGCAGCGATTCGATCTTGCATTTGTGAACATGGAGTTGCGCCACGAGCGGCTCTTGCACGCAATTCTAAGTATTCGCAAGTACGAAACACCTGTTGTTGGTTTCGTTACATCCTCTAAAAGGCATGAAAGCACTTTAAAGAGCAAATTCGGGTTTGACGACTTCCTTGTTCTTCCAGTTAGCCACGACATCGTACTCGAGACATTGAAGCGCTGGATAGTCTGATCCTTCCTGTTATCGCATTTGGTGCCTGCGGCTTGCTTGCGGAGACTGATAGATTGTCCGCGTAGCGGTTAATGTATGTTCGGCCAAATTTAGCTTGGAAGTACTCGTTGACGGTTTCAACATAACAATTTATGATGTTAGCAATTGCGCAAGTTTGCAAGCGTTTGGGGACGCAGAAATGCTGATTGGTAATCTTCCGGTTGATATAAGTGATGAAGAGCTTCTGGAATTTCTAGCTGAGGTTGGAGAGGTTGAGAGCGTTCAGATCTTGCGCGACGCCGCTGGACGGGGGCGGGGATTCGCTTTCGTATCCATAGCGAGTACTAAGCAACGGCAACAAGCGATGCTTACTTTGCAGAACTGTGAGTTCAAAGGCCGGATTCTGACGATAAGTGAGGCTCAGCACCGCTCCAAGCATAAGGAAAAGAGCTTTTGGTCGGAGCTTTTTCGATTCAACAAATAGATAAATCAAAAAAAACTATGACATACCTGCGTGGCAACAGCACGGAGCAAGTGCTCTTGAGCTTCCAGCAAACATCACTGCTTGTGGCGCAGCGCTTCATGGATGCCCAGCAGTCCGTGATGTTATTTTATCTGAATAGCGCCGCTCTTATTCCTCGCAACCTTGGAGCCACACCTCAGTCTGATCTGTATTCTTGTTCAACAATGCAGGATTTTTCTATACCGAGTCGTCTGGGCTTTGGCCTGATTTCATCAAGGAATAACAGCGTCATACCTGCGGCACAAGCGCAGATTTCTCTATCTGAACCTGTTCGATCTGAAACTCCAACAGCCGTTGAATTGGCTCCCACTCCTCGTTCCATCTCTGAACTGCCTGAGCCTTCTTCGGAACATGCAGAAGAATTTAGTCTTGGATCTGAGAACGCTCCATTGAGCGAGTCGTCTTTGGCCGGCGATCAATCGGTCGATCACCACGAACTCATAACGGCGTTTGTCGAGTTGGTAAGCGACCGAACGGGCTACCCGGTGGACATGCTCGATCCTGGCCTGGATCTAGAATCCGACCTGGGTATCGACTCCATCAAGAGAGTTGAAATCTTAAGCAAGTTTCGAACGATGTTGCCCGAAAGAGTGCAAGAAGTGCTAGAGAACAATCTAGAACAGGTAGCGGGAGCCAGAACGATCCACGAAATTGCAGACTGGCTTCAGTCGAGCTTCGCTGTCAATTCAGATGTGACTGCAGCCGTCCTGCTGAATCCGGAAGGCACCGCATTATCTGATGAATTCGCAAGTAATGATCCGCAATCCTGATTATGGAAGCACACTTCAGCACGCACCAGTCGGACTAAACGTGATTGCAGCGACGGGAAGAGAAGGAGTAAAGGTGCGTAGTTCTTACGCACCTTTACCTGTTTTCGGATGCATGGCTAAGGAGGTAAGGCCATGTGGTGAAAGAGTTAGTGATTCTCAAGCCCCTTACATTGCAGTCAATTGTCTTCTTGGACTGGCAATTTAAGGAATTGCGCAATTACGCATCTACGCATGTAGTTTAGCAGCCGCCGATTATTTCCGTCAATTGCAACCGTTTATGTCTTCTAAAGGACGCTACACCTAAAAAGTGGTGGCAATTAATACCTTTCGTAAAAAGGTCTCGAGAAAGAGTTGCGAGATTGCGCAATTATAAATATCATAGGGCACCAAATGGGACACCATTTTCTCGACTCGACTCACGATACGCTAAGCTGCGTGCTAAAGGGGGTAAACAATGTCCACAGCAGATTCCTTGCCTAAGCGATCTAGGAAGAAGAGTGCCATGACCACTTCGACGAAAGAACTTGCTATTCCCAAAGAGGATAAAGCAACAATCGAAGTCGCCGCTTATTTCCTTTGGCTCCAAGATGGTCAACGACATGGCAATGACCGCTATCATTGGCTCCAAGCTAAACGACAATTAGGAGTTTAGTTTTTCGGCTAGGGGTTTAGTTTTTCGGCGACAAATCAAGAGAGAAGCGCGCCCGGTGCTTCTCTCTCTAATTGTTCGAGTTTTTGTAGATCTTGATGGTCTGCAGTTACGCGAATTTGGATACCATTTAAAACAATGTCTTCGCCTTTTCCGCCACTGCTGTGTGGTTGGCTTTTTAGAGCCAAATGTGTATACTTGAAGTTGCAAAGTTGCGAAATTCTTTAATTGTTTACTGCTGGCAAGTGGCGAGTTCGAAGTTGGTGAGCAGTCAATAGTAGTCATAGCGTTTGATCAAACTGGACTTTGCTTTGCTGACTCGGATGGCAGATGAACATACTTCTAGCGGTAGACTCCACGGATCCTGCGCAGCATGCCATAAGTGAAACGATTGCCGGCCCACGGCTAGCAGGCAGCAAGCTAACAGTTGCAACGGTTGTACCATCTCGTGGTTCCCGGCAAGAGGTTGCAATAAGCTTTGTTGAGCACCTTGCCCAGATCGTGAAGAGCAAGAACGAGTCATTCAGCACAGTTTACGGAATAACTTTGCTCGGAAGTCCTAGGACCGAATTGATTAAACTAGCTGAGAAAGAGAAAAGCGATCTCTTGATTGTTGGTGCTCGCCGCTATGGCTCAACTAGAATTTTTGGAAACCTAATTCGTCGTTTGTGTCAAGGAGTAGGTTCTTCGCTGCGAATCTCACGCAAAACCGATATAGCTGACCTATATCGGGTGCTACTGATCCAGAGGTGGTGGAGCAGATGAAAATACTCCTGGCTCTTGATGAATCCAGTTACTCCGAATATGCTGCTGATGTTGTTCTGGCTCGGGAATGGCCAGCGCAATCAACTTTCAAGGTAGTCTCAGTTGTAGAGGATTCCGATTCCTTGCAATCGGCGACGGCGACCGAGATTTTGCTCAGGAAAACTGCTCTTAAATTAAAAGAGAAATTTCCAGCAGCTTCTATCACCGAGGATGTGTTATATGGCGATTGTAAGAACGTGCTCCTTGAATGTGCTGCCCTATGGCGGCCAGACCTGATTGCAGTTGGTACACATGGTAGAAGAGGTCTGACGCGGATTCTGTTGGGTAGTGTCTCGCAGGCAGTTCTTTTATATGCCGAGGCATCAGTGTTAATTGCCCGACTACCAAAAGCGAAAAATCGTACCCCGGATTTGCGGCACCCGCCGAAAAGGGTTCTAGTACCCATAGATCCGTCAGAACACTCTACAAGAGTCCTAGACTGGATTCTAGCGCTAGAGTGGCCTGACGGATGTCACTTCAAAATTTTGACTGTGCTACCACCGATGGTGAACGTTTATTCCGACGGATTGGATATGTTGCAGGGTGAGAGCCAGTCGCTTGTACGAGTAAGAGCGAAATCCGCTGGGAAAGACTTGCTCGAAGAAAGTCAGGCGAAATTAAGCGACAAATTCAGGACAGCACACGTTGATACGGCGCTGCTTGAAGGCGATGCTGGTGACACCATCCTCAGTGTCGCCAATTCCTGGCCGGCAGATCTCATTGTCATGGGAAGTCGCGGACACGGGACGTTTAAAAAGCTTTGGTTGGGCAGTGTTTCGCAAGAGGTTGTCTTACAAGCTCCGTGCCCGGTGGAGGTTGTAAAAAGACAGAGTTAGAAGCATATTTTTCATGCAACAGAAATGACAAATTCAATAGAAATTCCTAAAGACGGGCTGGCCGGACTGAAGCAAAACTGGAAATCTGACATTGTTTCCGGTTTCATTCTCTTTTTAATCGCCTTGCCACTGTGTCTAGGTATTGCATTGGCATCGGGAGTTCCACCCATGGCCGGGATCATCAGTGCCATCGTGGGTGGAATATTGGTGTCCCAGATTAGCGGATCGTTCGTTACGGTCAATGGTCCGGCTGCTGGTCTGATCGTTGTCGTGTTATCGTCAGTCGAGAGACTCGGTGGCGGTGGTGCTGGTTACCACAGCACATTGGCTGCTATCACCATTTCTGGTGCCATTCTCTGTGTCTTGGGGCTTTGCAAAGCCGGCAAGTTAGGCGATTTTTTCCCCGCTTCTGTGGTGCACGGCATGTTGGCGGCGATAGGTGTGATCATAATGGCCAAACAATTGCCATTCGTTCTCGGAGTGAAACCTCCGGCTAGCGAACCGTTACAGCTAATTGCAGACATCCCAACCATGGTAGGCAGCCTTAATCCGGAGATTGCCTTGATTGGGTTGCTCAGTTTAGTCATCATGATCTCTCACGCCAGGATGCGAAACAAGATCATCAAAAGGATACCCGCACCAATAATCGTTGTCGTAGTGGCGATCGCGTTGGGCTCATATTTTGATCTGCGAGATCCTCATACCGACGTAATTGGACATCGCACAATCTATATCGATCCGAAGTTTCTTGTATCTGTGCCGTTACACTTCCTGGATGGAATCAAGTCTCCTGATTACAGACAGATAGCCTCATACCAGTTCTGGCTTTCCGTTTTTTCGATTACATTAGTTCAGGGTATCGAAAGTCTCTTGAGTTGTGCGGCCGTTGACAAACTCGATCCTTTTAAAAGAAATTCCAACCTCAGTCGAGATCTGGCCGCGGTCGGATTCGGCAGTGTTCTGTCAGGTCTAATAGGCGGTCTGCCAATGATTGCTGAAATCGTGAGAAGTACCGCAAACGTAGCTAACAACGCAAGAACGCGATGGTCAAATTTTTTCCACGGATTCTTCATGTTAGTGTTTGTGCTGACCGCTGCTACGCTGATCAACAGAATCCCGCTCGCGTCGCTGGCCGCACTACTTGTCTTCACCGGATATCGACTAGGCTCACCCAAGGTTTTCAAAGAGACACATGAAATCGGAGTTGATCAAACCATCATCTTTCTTGCAACCCTGGTTGGCACACTTGTAACCGACCTTCTCATTGGCGTCTCCATCGGTATTGGTACCAAACTCGCAATCCACCTTCTTAAAGGTGCGCCGATTTCGCGATTGTTCACAGCTACTGTCATTGTCTCAACTGAAAACGAAAATGCTTATATAGTCATTATTAAGGATGCTGCTATCTTTTCCAATTATCTATCACTCAAGATCAAACTTCTGGAGATTCCGCCAAGGATGCATCTAACGCTCGATTTAAGCTCTGCCAAGCTCGTTGATCATACTGTAATGGAACACTTGCATAACTTTGGCGAAAACTATTCTCGCGAGGGCGGACAATTTACGATTATAGGACTCGAAAATCATCAATCGGCATCGGCGCATCCATTAGCGGCTCGGCGCCTATGTTGACGCTTGCAAAAATGAACTGCGAACACCATAACATAAGCAAGCTCATATTGGAGTTCACGCAGAAAGTTGCTCAGAGACCGCTTCATTTTTTGATTTTGCTCTCACTATGGAGTAGTTGACTCTTCCGGTCTACTCCCCAGTGATATCCGCAAATGTCTCCATTTTTACCGATTACGCGATGACAGGGAATTAGCACAGCAATTTTGTTGCGAGCAACTGCGCTGGCAACAGCACGTACTGCTGCCGGCTTCTTAACGCGACGCGCCAATTCACTGTATGTTGTAGTCGTTCCCGGTGGTATCTTTCGCAATTCGTTCCAGACGCGTATTTGAAACGCAGTGCCCTGGATATCCAATGGCAGTGCACAGGCCTTCTGCGGTTCGTGGATGAAACTCACTACATCGCTCACTTGTTTCTTTAGTACTTGCGTATCTTCAGAAACTGCCGCATGTGGAAATCGCTCGCATAGCTCGTCCAAGAGTTTTTGCTTGGATTCTCCCAATTCGATGCAGCAAATTCCCTTGCTGGTAGTCGCAATTAACACCAACCCGAGGTCACATTTCGCAACGCTGTAAATAATATGCAAACCCTCACCACCACGGCGAACTTCTCCGGGTGATAGAGCCTGTTTGGATCGCGCATCATAAGCTCTGCTTGCAGACCCATAGCCTGCCTCGTAAATTGCTTCAGTCACTGTCGAACCTCGTTTTAGCGAAGACTGCAATCGTTTGCGTCTTTTTTCTATTGCGTATTGCTTTGGTGTCGTTCCGACTCGTTTTTTAAACTGCCGCAATAAATGGAACGTGCTTAAATTAACTGCTTTCGCCATCTCAGCAAGCGTCAATCCGTTGTCTGATTCCTCAATCATTCTGCAAACACGTTCTATTGTTTCAGTCATTGCGTCAATTGGCTTATCTGGCTCACATCGTTTGCACGCTCGAAAACCAGCTCCTTTAGCCTGTTCTGTGCAGTCGAAAAATTGTACATTTTCACGTTTAGGCATCCGCGAGGAACATCCAGGCACGCAATATACACCGGTTGTTCGAACCGCGTAGATGAACGTATTGTCGGAGCTTTGACGGGATGGCGCAGCCGAGCGACTGGTTAGGATTGCCCAACGTTTGTCATCTAGTGTGGATTGCTGTTTGCGCATACTTTTCCTTCGTGATCGCTAAAGCGTTGGCCACTTCCTCGACAATGCAAGCAATGTCGTCGGTGCTTGTTTGCCAGTTGCATACAGAGATCCGCATTGCTCTCATTCCACGCCATGTTGTGGCGCCAAACCACACCTTTCCCTGTTTCTTAATCTCTTCTATTACGGCATTTGTGAACGTATCATGTTCGCCGTCCGGCGCCAGAAATCTTACAAGACCTTGGTTAATTAGTGGAACCGCTAAAACTTCGGTATCGGCCAGTGAATCAATCTGATTTGTCAACGAACTAGCAACGTCACAACAGTTGTCTACTAATGCTGCAATACCTTCACGTCCTAGCGAACGCAGCGCGGCGTACACCGCAAAGCCTCTTGCTCTACGCGACCAGTCTGGATTCCAATCGATCTGGTCGCGAGCAGTCTTGTCTCCTGCAGTAAGATAGCTCGCTTGAATCGTCATTGCACTGCGATGGGCTTCGCTATCGCGAATGCATATAAACCCACTATCAAATGGCACATTCAGCCATTTATGTCCGTCGGTCGCCCATGAATCTGCTTGCTCGCAATCTTTTACTAGATGTCTATACTTTGCCGACGTAGCCGCCCATAACCCGAAAGCGCCATCTACATGTACCCAAGCATTGTGTTCGTGCGCGACGGCGCACGTTTCACCGAATACATCAAACTGTCCGCAGTTGATATCGCCGGCTTGTAACACGACAATCGTAGGTTGCTCACTATGCTTTTCTAAGTGTCTTTTCAACGCGTCAGCTCTCATTCGACCGCTGTCGTCTTGTTCTATTTCGACTATTGCTGATGTTCCAAACCCGGCAAATCGTGCGGCACGCAGCAATGATTCATGACGATTGCTTGTTGTAAGAATTTGTATTTTAGGTGCCCCGAATAGACCGTTAGCCTCAACGTTCCACCCTCGCTTTGCCAGCAGCCGATGACGAGCAGCGGCTAGCGCAGTGAAGTGTGCCATTTTGCAGCCAGTTACGAAAGCAAAAGATGCTTCCCGTGGAAGATTCAGAATGTCCTTAAGCCAGGTTCCGGCTACTTCTTCTGCTATAGCAGACGCCGGACTGCACGCATACATTGCGGCGTTTTGATCCCAAGTCGAAACTAGCCAGTCGGCAGCCAGTGCGGCGGGTAAGGAGCCACCAATCACCCAGCCAAAGAACCGCCCGCCTGTGCTGCCGAGCAAGCCTTCCTGTGCACTTTGCACCAGCTCGTCGATGACTCGCTCGCCATCGATAGACTCGTTTTGTAATTGTTGTGCAAATTTGGCTTTCAACTCTTGCGGATTGACCACGACTCCAGCCGGATGCTCTTCTTGGCGTTCCAAATACCTGGTTGCGTGCGTAAAAGCTGCTTCAATTGCCTTCATGTTGTTCATTGTGTATTTGTCTCTCACTCGTGCTGCTGTAGGTCTCAATCGCTTTAGCGATAAACCCGATTCGCATTCACATCTTAGGCTAAACAAACGGGCGCAAACAATCCAAAAGTTGCTCTGTAATTCTTTGTTTGTGGCGTGGTCGATCAGGCGTTCAACGGACTGCTAAACGTCCGCCTAAAGTATAATTTCGAGTGGCATCCCGGATTCCCTAGCAGTTAATACCAACTCGTTTCTTCTCGGGGCGGTTTTGCTGTTGCCTCACAATGCAAAAAGGAAAAAACAAATGGATGCTGACAGAGCTATTTTGCTTGCAAATATTATTCTTAAGGCTTACGATGTGCCAAGCGCTGATATTAGTGACATCGTACCAGGTGCCAACATCGGTAGTTATATGGTGCTGTCGCGTCTAATCGGTAATGACTTGGCGACGGACATCAACCCCAACAGGGGGGGAGACCGTATAAGTTACGGTTTCGTGTTGCGGGATGGAACAGACGCGATTATCGCTATCAGAGGGACGGAGGGCGTTTGGGAATGGGTTCACGACTTGATGTTTCTTCCAATGCCTTGCCCAGTACCAAGAGCTGTTGGTTTTTCAGAGGATGGGTTCAGCGCAATCTACAAATCGCTTTCTACAACAAATCTGGCTAAACCGGTACCGTCACTAATCGAAGCTCTCCAGGGTCATTTAGCTGGAGTAAAAACAATAACGGTATGCGGTCACAGCCTTGGCGGAGCACTGGCAACCCTGGTTGGACTCGATGCCGCCATTAATTCACCTTGGGACACTACCGTATATACATTTGCGAGCCCAAGGGTTGGGGATCCATTGTTTGCCGCAAATTATAATCATGTGGTGCCAATGACTTACCGAATCGCCAATAGAGCAGACATTGTGCCGAAAATGCCGACACCTCCGCTCTACGAACACGTCACACAGCTGGTTGATCTCAACCCCACCGATGAAAATAACAAACCAATTGTGAAATTCAGCATTCCCTGCGAACATAGCCTCACGACATATACTTATTTGATCGGAACGGCATTTGGTGCTAAGGGCGCTCCGTCACTCGAAAAAGAATGCGCGATTACGCAGCAGGCATTGCCCACGGGGACGGAAGGTCTGATTTAATTCGAGACTCGGTGCACCCTCACCGGAGAAAGTATCGGCATTCTATGCCCCTCCGCGAACTCTGTGGATTTGGAACTGGGATGAGCAAAAGTGGCACGAATCTGGTTGGCCAATAATTTGGTCTTTGACTTCGCTCGGTTCTCAGTTTTAGTGTACAACTCGGGGTTATCACCAAATCACCGGATTCTTAACCTTGATCGATTCCAACAAATCCTAGTTGGCATAAACGCTGGGCGTGTTGTACCGCACGCCGGTGGTCAGCCCTTCGGCGGTACCACCTTTGATGCCTTCATTGATTGGGCTCCAATTTGTTTGTTGCAGATCGAAAGTGCCGACATTGTAGATATTAGGGTTGTTTCCCGAAGCCGCGACGAAGCTGTCCAGGTTGCATGGTGGCAATCCGTTTTTCATAACTGGCCCACTAATTTTCGCGAGAACTGCAGTGCGGCAAACTGGCAGATTCTCAGGAGCTTGGGTGCCGGTAGTAGGGACTTGCTGCTGTTGCAAGTCGCTCACATCGAAATCAGATTGTGGTTGCGCCGCTACTTGTAGTGCCTCACTAGGGGCTTGCGGCTGTGCTGCCGGCTGCATGTCCCATTCTTGCGCGTGGGCGGGAAGACCAATCACTGCCACAAGAACCAGAACTGCAGTTAGCAAACTCTTTTTCATTTCCTCAACCCCGGTTGGTTTCAACAAAATCATCTTAGGATTCAGTTGTTGCACCTTTGTTGCAGAATTTTCAGCTTCGAACTATGAAACTTTTTCAGATTCTGAGCCTTTGCAGGTCTTTTCCAGAATCGGGGGAAATAGCCGTAAAGACTTCAGCCACTCTCCACCAGCTAGCAGTTTTATAAGTATAGTAATATACGCACCGGGTCGTTCTGGCTAACTGGCGAATTTGGATCTCATTTCATGCTTCGAACTCAGTTGCTCGCTATCGTATCAATGTCTATTTTGATTGCTGCTGCCACGGCTCCAAGTGATGCAAAATCCACTAAATCAGCGCCGGAACATACAGAGACTCGACTTCTTCAATTCGATGGCGATGTGTCTCTTGGAAAATTGTTCCTTGATCCAAAGGACAGAAGTTCCGAGGACACATATGTGGGAGAAGCAAGAGGCAAAATAACGGTGGATGTGCCGTCTAGTTCCTATTTGATGCTTTACGCTGGTACGGCTGTAAGCAAGTCGCCGCCGGTAATTCGAAAGGCCGCAGCGACTCCTATCGATGGCCTGAGATTGAAATTTTGTTCCTTTTATGAAAACAACAGTATCACTGACGCCGTACTCCGGGAGGCAGAGGTATTGAAGAACCTAAAGTATCTCGACTTAGCTCAATCGGACATCAGTGAAAACGGAGCCATAGCTTCGCTCCCTTCATTTAAGAAGCTAGAGCATATCAACTTTTTTACAACTTCAATTAACGGGGAATGTTTGAAAGATTTGGCGAAGCTACCGGGAGTCACAGATATCGACCTTTCCTTCACCAATTTGAATCAAGAAAATCTCATATATCTGACTGAGTTTCGAAATTTGAAAGTGCTGAATATACGTGGCACTCACCTAACAGATGCGGCGATTAAAACGGTAGGGAAATGCTCTACGCTGGAATCACTTTTACTCGGTCGAAATAAATTCGTTGATGACCGCTGTTTAGACAATCTCCTTCCACTGCAAAAGCTACGGAACATCACGTTGGATGACACGGTGGTTACAAAAGCAGGTGTTCTCAAGCTTAGAGCACTGAAGTCACTCAGTAGCATCGAACTTCCTCCTTCTATACATGCGCAAGATTTAGATGACTTGAAAGCAAAATTTCCGCGATGCGAGCTTAAGTTGTCGAGCCCCCACAAGAGGAAGGTGGACAGTTTTGAAAAGCATATGTTTGCTCCTCTGAAGTAGCACAGATAGCGAGCGCTGCGAGATTGAACTATGGCTTCTGATTGAAGACCTGAATAAGGAGCTTTCCATCTTTGTCGCGGATTACTGAATCAGCCGTCTTCTTTGTGTCGTCGTAGGCTGTGAAGGTCTTGTTGCCGGTCTTCTTATCGACTGATATCTCAGTGTAGTTTAGACCGTTGTAGTTGCGCTCAGATGTGTTATCTGGGTCATCGTGTTTGCGACTCAATATACTTCCGTTTTTGTTTCTGATAACTTCGTCGTAAGTTTTTGTTGAATCATCGAAGTGTCTAATATCTAGGTTTCCTGTGACTTTGTCTGTGTGTTGTTCAGTGAAGTTTTTGCCATTGATGTTTAGAAAATTCTGCTTGCTAAAATCCACGGGGGCATTGTTTGGCTTGACTGAATCGGTGGTGGAGGTTGTGTTCTTGTCAGTCGCAAGCGATCTGGAATCGTAGAGATCAACCTTTGGAAGACCTTGTGCACCTATGTCTGCTGTGTTGTTTTGTTTAAGTTGCTTGTTCGGATTTGCGCTTCCGCCAGCGGTTTGAGAGTAGCTGTCACTCCAGAGTCGATCAGATGCTGCACTCTTTGAGTCCTTTGCTGGTGTGACGTTGTCTCTTACAGCGTCACTTGCATTATTTCTGGCTTCGCTCATCTCAATCCTCCCCCCGACGAATCGAACGCTTTCGTGACGGTAGTCTCCTTCGAGCGACGTAAATGTGACGTTAAAGCGGAAAATTGATTGTGGAATCGTTGGAACTGATTCCCGTTATTTTAATCTCGGACCAACCCGCAGCCTCGTTAAGTGGAATCTGCGGGGAGAGAGGGCGCTTGTACTTTACTTTTGCGCAAGGTCGCTTATTTCGTTGCCGCTTTCTCTTTAGATTGTGCGGCCACCATTGCGGCAGCTAACGTGGCCAAAGTTCTGGGTTTCCGTGAGAGGCAGATGGTAAAGACATTGCTGTTCGAAACCGATAAAGGCGACCATGCGCTCGTTATGGTGGGTGCTGATCAGAATGCCATCTCCGGTCTGTTAAAAAAGGCGTTAGGGTCCCCCGACATATCGCTTGCCAAACCGGAAGTGGTGCAACGAGTTACTGGTTATGTAATCGGCTCGATTCCGCCCTTTCACTGGCATATGATAACGGAGCAGGTAATGTAATTGGTCTTGGTTCTAGTTTCGTCAGGTATAGTGATGAAGGGCGGCTTGTTGAAATGACAGGATTTTTGCCCAGCTGACCAACCAGGCGAACTAACTTACCTGCACAGACATGCTCCGCCTCAGAGAACTGGTGAACGAGCAGAACGCCACAAAGGCGAATCAAAATTGCTTCACTTCAAGCAGAATCAGCGTTGGCCGATGGTTCCGCTCCAGCCTGCTGAAACAAGGACTGCTTGCTCTTTCAGTACCAGCATTTGTGCAGATCTTGCTGACGACAGGTCTAATCATCCTCACCGTTGCCACGCGCCATTCGATCGAACAGAGCTACATTCAGGGCACATATGATTGCGCCATCATGAAGCTGATGCTATCCCGTCACGCAATGCTAGTTCATGTCGAAGCGATGCTTTGGCCCTGGTACAACAATGCCAGCAAAACAGATGAACTGCTGCGACCGTATTTAGAGAATTACAAAACGAACTGGGTCCAAGGTAGAAGAGCAGTTCAAGTATGGAATGACTTTAATGACCGCTATGCTGATAAGCGGAATAAGGAAGACTCCAGTTGGCTTTTAAGCCACGACTATATCCAAAAGCTCCACTCTTTCGACCAAGTCTACGGAAAAGAGACACGCCTGGAGCAAATGGCTTTGACTAATCCAGAGGGAGCAAGTCTATCTCGGGCTAGAGAGCTATTAGCAGACGCACAACGTTCATTTGTAGCCGCTTGCGAAATTCAGGTTCCAGCCGGTGGACAAACCGCCGCCTTCCGTCTGGCTGAACGAAAGAGCTGGGCGCGTCTGCTGCTTTTACTCAGCATCGTCAATTTGTGTGCCTTTATAGGCATTCTAATTGTTCTAGTCTCGAGGATTACTCGTCGTCTCAACGAAGTTCTTAACAATAGCCGCCGTTTCGCCGAGAAAAAGCCTTTACCTGAGCCAATGAGAGGAGACGATGAAATCTCAACGTTGGACAAGACACTACGCGAGATGGCGAAAAGCTTTGAGGAAGCTACGAAAGTGCAACTGTCGTTACTAAACGATTCGTCATTATTGATATTGAGTTTTACGGAAGCCGCACTAATAACAGAAGTAAATGAAGCCTGTCTTTTATTTACCGGATTGGGGAGTAAAGAGCTCAGAAACAAGCCACTTTCGCAACTTATGGATAGCAATGAATATTGTCGTTTTGTTGAGCGACTGTCTATTGTAAAAGCTGCATCCTCAAACCAGACCACGGATTTTAGCATTGATATATCACTCAATCACGCGTCCGGTGTACTGGTCGACTCGCTCTGGTCTTTGTCCTGGTCGGCGATTGATCAAGCTTTTTTCGCCGTTGTTCACGAAATATCTGAACAGCGCCAGAGCGAACGTCTTTATCAGGAGATGGTTTCAATCATTGACTCTGGTTTTAGGGAGCGTCTCACAACTCTGCAGGGTCTACATTCTCGTCTTCATAGCGACGAATTCGTCGAGCTAAATGCGAGAGGGAAGACTCTACTGCCAATTATCGACAGTAGCACTAAACGCATGTTGGATCTTATAGAGGACCTGCACGTCTACCAGACAACGGAAAAGGGCTCGCTCGAACTTTCAATTGCCGCAATTGATGTTAATTTGATGCTTACCAACCTCCTGAGCAGCTTTCAAATTCTGGCCTCTGAAAAAGGTGTCATCCTCGAACTGACAAACTGCGATGAAAGCATCGACGGCGATGAAGCCCGACTTGCTCAGGTTATTGCCAATCTCCTTTCGAACGCCATCAAATATACGCCGAGGGGGCGAAAAATTGCGCTTTTTGTGAACACTGTCGGGCACTACTTGCAAATAAATGTGAAAGATGAAGGTGAAGGGATACCGGCGCACGCGTTAGCTGGAGTCTTCGATCGATTCAGACAAGTAAGCGCCGCTGACAGCAAAGTTCACGGTGGATTTGGAGTCGGGCTTCATGTATGCAAAACCTTGGTAGAACTGCACGGCGGCACAATCGAAGTAGAAAGCAATGTTGGTGTTGGTTCAACATTCAGTATTTACCTTCCAAAATTCGCAGCGCATAAAAAATTCGCGCGCTCGACTGAGGAGGGCGAAACCTGATGTTCAGCCACCTGCAAAATCTGATGCTCATTCAGAAAATACTTTTGCTATTTACTATTCCCGTCGTGCTGCAAGTGTACCTTTTCATCGGTTGGCATCAACTCCAACAGTCAGTCGACAAGACTGCTTTTGAGTTGAACGAGACCAGCTCAACATATGGAGCTGTTGCTGAGGTAGTCCTTTTGACGCTTGCACAAGTGCAACGAGTAATTGGAATGCTAAACAATCATCATCCGGCATTAGCATCGATAGAAAATGATCGCGATCGATTGAAGGAATGGTTGATTAAACTTACCGAGCAGTGGCATGGATTCGGCCATGGTAACACTCTTGGTCCTGAGCAGATAGATGTAACGAAGATCGGCGAATTGATTGACGCACTTTCCACCCTGGTTCAAAAGGCCGAGACTGAAATTGAAACAGACAAGCAAATTTCACCTCAGATGGAGAGCCAGCTGACTCTTAGTGTGCACCAAGTTATTGCATTATGTGCTTCCCTTCCTAAATTTCTCACGGATATTGAGAACCCTGCCCTGCAACTTTCAGTCGAGGAAAATCTCATCAACTGTTTTGCCTCAGGCGTTCTGCTAAACATGTGCTTGATGGTGATGATATTCTTCATGTTCAACAATGAGATGAGAATTAGGCTCGATCTCGTATTGGCTAATGTCTTGCGTTTCCGAGAAGATAGAAGTGTTCTGCCAGCACAGTCCGGAGAAGACGAGGTCGCGCAACTCGATCGAGCATTCCATTCGATGGCGCAGCAGATACTGGAACTGACCAGAAAACAGCAGGCGATCATTCGCGGAAGTCGAGATGTACTGTGTGCGCTGTCAGAGGAAGGAAGAATCATATCGGTCAATGAAGCGGCTACCAGACTTTGGGGTTATGAACCACGCTACTTGCAGGGTGCACTCTTATCGGATTTTCTTATACAAGGCGAGAAAAAGTTTTTCGCTGAGAAGCTCAATAGCTCCCTTGGTGCAACTTGGATAGCACCATTTGACTTGCGCATATTACGCAGCGACGGTAGTGAATCGATTACCAATTGGTCAGCCAAATGGTCGGAGGCTGACAGTGCGTTTATTTGTGTTGCGCACGATGTAACGGCGTTGCGTGCAGCACAACAATTTAGAGAAGGAATATTGCAGATGGTTGGGCATGACCTGCGCAATCCACTTTCATCCATCCGAGGTTTCCACCTGATGCTAGAAAGCGGCATGGTAGGAGCTCTCAGACCCGAGGCGGCGCAACCTCTGATCTATATGTCGGCTGTAACTTCACAGATGTTGAATCTTGTCAACGACTTGCTCAATTTAGAAAAAATAGCGGCAGGAATGTGGACAATCGAGAAAAAGCTATTCACTGCTTGCAATTCTATTGAGAAGGCACTCAAAAACATTGCGCCGGAAGCAGCTGCTGCGCAAGTTGAAATAAAGGTGATAAAAATGGAGGACAGCAAAATATTTGCTGATGAAACGGTAATCGTGCTGGCAGTTACAAACATGCTTAGACTAATGATCAATCGGCAGAGGAGACTGGTGCCTACACAAAAGGAACCGCGGGATGACCGAGAATCCGAAATTCGTCTTTACCTTAGTGCAGCTAAGCAATCAGCCTCCTTCGAGATTAGCGTTTTCGACGATAGCGAACCGGTCGATATCAAAACCAGAAGCTCATTCTTCGATCATTTAGGTCGCGCTGACGAAGAGCAAGCTGTATCACAAACGTATACCGATGATTCTCTGGCAGCTGGGGTATTGAAAGCGTTAGTTTCATTGCATGGGGGTACGGTTGGTCTTGACCGTGAGGTGTGCGATTTAGATAATCAGGAGCTGCAAGCTATCTTCGGGCACGGTTGTGGCAACCGTCTTTGGCTTTCCATACCCCAGTCAGACCCGGCTGAACCTCCAGCTTCAGAAACCGCATTTAGTTGTGAGGAGGACGACTTGTAAATTTAGGTGGCTTCTTCAGGGTAACGAGGTCAAGCTTCGCATTCGATCAAGTAGCCCGCTCTCGGTATGGTCTTGATCAGGTTAGCTTTGCCGACTTCCGCAAGCTTGATACGGAGGTTTTTCATCCAGGTACGAATGGTATCAACTGAGGCGTCAGCGTCGGAAGGCCAGACGGCATCCAGCAAAACTTGAGTACCAGAAGGTCTGTTCGGGTGCCTCATTAAATACTCAAGCAGTTTTGCTTCTTTTGGCATCAAATGCACTTGTTTGTGGCCAACGGTCATTACCCTCAAATCAGGGTCGAGATGAACACCGTCGATAGTGAGATCATTACTTAAGAGAATCATTGGCCGACGCATCAGGCTGTTGATACGCAGAGTCACTTCCCGCAAATCGTAAGGTTTCACAAGATAATCGTCGGCACCGAGGCCAAGTGCTTCCTCCTTACTTGCAATATCGCCCTTGCCGGTCGTAAACATGATGTACGCCTGACCGCCGCTCTTGCGAAAGCGCGCGCAAACATCCACCCCAGAAATTCCAGGCAACTCCCAATCAAGCAAAATGATCTCATATTTGAAGTTTGTCAACATCTGAAGCGCATCTTCACCGGTGGTAACATGTTCGACGAGATGCCCCAGCGCGTCCAACCATTCCTTCAGAACTTTAGCCACGCTGATGTCGTCTTCCACGACCAATAGTTTCGCCACATCCACCTCCAATACAATCGCTTTCATACTAGCACTCCCATTAGAGGCAGCGGAAGAGAATCATCGCTATCCCTGCACAGCCAGTTCCAAGGTTGGACTCGGCATCTCTTGTCGAAGCAAGTCGGAACCTTAACCATTCGCACAACAGAAAGCGCTGACTGTTGCCTAGACTATAGTCGGGTATTTTTTGTTTTCTGGTCGATTGACTATATATTAGTGTCAGACTATAGAAGTGATGGATGAGCAATAACTCACTGGTGTCGACATTTGAACTCGCGCAACGAGCGGTGCCTCGTTCTGTCAACGCCGCTTTCGAGGCTCGTCTAGGTGGTTTTCTCTCACAGTTTGTTCAATGACTTTTGCAACAAGAGTTCGTGAGAATCGTTAGGTTTGGGCTCGTAGGAATACGAACTCTCTTTCACAAAAGTTTTAGGCGTTATCGTTTAGATTTCGCCCGAAGACCTTTCCACCAGAGGCTTCATACGGCACTTTATCTTAATGAGGAAAACAGATATGTCTACTGGCGTACAACTTGAATGCGGCAATCATTTACGAGACAAATTGAATATAGACGATGCAACAACGCAAGCCAGGCAACGCTTCGCTAGTGAAGCTCTGGATAAACGCAGACTTGTTGTGCAGCCGACAGAGGGATATTATCAAACCCTGAAGAGAGTTGTACCGGAATTGAAAGATGAAGAGGCAAGTCGAGTTGCTCACGAAACGAAAAGGGCGATGCACAACAGAAACAAGCTAATAGCTCGAGAAGAACTACCAATTGTCGATAGAATTGCCCTTGAACAATCAATAGCAAGAAGCTACCGTCCCTATGATTTCCCAGTCGCTGCCGGCAAGCAGAGGGATGACCGCAACTGCGCTTCGCCCGCCGTTGCGAAGATAGATGGTAATAACGATGCTGGAACTTTGTCCACCCAACAACAACCGTCACTTGCAGCTGATACCGCCAAAGGTGCGGCAGAGAGGTTTGACGGTGCGAAAACTGTTCCAAAAGGTGACGGCGAGATTCCACAAACTCCGGCTGTTGTGGATATTACAGCTACGAACGAAGTTCCCGCAACACGACAACAAAATACATCTGATGCGGACAAAACATTATCTGCGCACCCCGGAATTGTTGACGAAATTCGTGCAGATGGCGAAAGGCTTTTTGATGCGACGAAAAGTGCAATTGAAGCACACCCCTGGTTATCTGGCACAATCGCTACTGTCGGAGCTGCAGCCGTCGCTTTTGCCTTTAGAGGTAGATTGGAGACTATGTTCAAGACAGAGGCAAATCTGATGCAGGCCGTGCAACAAACTGAACGGGCATCCGTCCTTTCGAAGGTCGGAGAGATTCCGGATGTTGCTCGACCTCAGATCGAGAAATTAGCTAGCGGCGGAATATCAGCTGAATTTCAAAAGACTGAATTTGCATACCTTGGTTCCTTAAAACAATTGGCGGGGTTGCCCAGTCACTATGATGTATTACCGAACGAATCACTGGGGAATTTTGCCGAGCGCATCTTGAATAGTAGAACAGCGATTACTGGTGAACGCATAAATCCTGAGGCAATTTCAAAAGAAGCGGTCAGGTTGCGTGAGCTGAATTCAAGCATTATTGGTGAAAAGATTGAGGCTGAGAAGTTATTAGTGCATGATCGTGCGGCTATCGAAAAACTGGCTGAAATCACGCAATTCAAGCATGTTCCGCAACTCGGCCAGTTCTTAAAGCAGCATGGAGTTTCCGAAGATAACATCCAGCAAGCCTTGCGTATTCAGTCTGCTCAAGCACAAGACCGTAAACAGTTGATTGGACAGATTCTGGTAGATAATAACTTCGCTACTAAAGAGCAAATAGAGCAAGCCTTTGGTCAACAAAATGCTCTAAAGGAGACTCTCAAGAGAGTTAGAGCTGATATATTCCAAAAAACAGAATAGATGCTTCGATGCGTTCAATGGTTCCTGTAGTTTTGTCGCTCCCTAAATTGAAATGCGGGGAGCGACTCTATTGGCAGGCACTCAGTACGATGTCAATATTTGTGCGCGACAGCGAGCACCTAGGATGGTGCGGCACTCTGGTCTTTTCTTATATCAACGACGGACTATCGGCTATGCGCATACTGCGCGAGCTTTTTCTTCGTCATCTGCGCTTCCTGTGGCCTGTTCTGCTTTTCCTGGCATTCCGCGATCATACCCAAAGACATGAGGAGCGCCCACCTACATACTTTGTCAGCAACATTTTCTTCTAAGACTGGCACGGCTTGCTTAAGTATCCGTTCGGCCTTCGCTCTATCGTGTTCACCGTTTCTCGCAATCATGCCAAAACCGACCGAGCACAGAGCCATACCGCGTTCATCTTGATGCTTCTTGTAGATAGCCATAGCTTCATTCAATGCTTGTCGGGCCGCAGCATAATTGTTTAAGTCTTTGTATAAGTGTCCCAAGCCACAGAGTGCTCGTGCCCGCATATCATCGTGTTCGATATCGGAAAACTTCTCGCACACTGATATGATGCGCCTACAGATAGAGATACTGATGTCGTTGCGTTTGCCAACGTAGAAGGTCGCCAACCACGAAGCATTGTCTAGTATCGAAGATGGCGGGTTTACTATTCCGTTCCACTGCTGTAGCGCCTGTTCGCATAATTGCTCTTTAGCATGCTTGTCAGCACAAGAGACTGCCTCTGAGCATTTTTCTTTGAAGGCTCGTGCAATTGGGTCATCAATTTTGTTTATTGCATTTCGATCCAATTTCTCCTCTTTGCCGCGGGCTTCCAATACTGTCTCAAATGTGTTTGAGTCAATAGGTTTGACTGTTTTGTCTGGTTCGTCAGTTGCTACGGTTTTGGACCCGCTCTTTAGCGATTCCGGTGGACTGATTTTGGACCAGTTCAGCAGGATTACGCCAAATTCCACGAGCGCTGTAACGGAAATACAAACCAATGCGAAACTCACAATTCGTGGTCTCGCTGAGCGCCCTGGTAGCGACTTCTTAACTATGTCCGCAACAGGCATGCTCCGGTTTTTGCCGCGCGTAGCGTGATTTTGCTGTGTGGCGAGGAGTTCATGCCTAACCTCGTCCATCGTTTGAAACCGATCTTCTGGTGATTTGGCCAAAAGTTTCATTACCAATGCTTCAACAGCAGCAGGCACCTCGACGCTACCAAGCGAAATCTCTTTCAAAGATAAGGGCTGATCCTTCAAGTGTTTCATCATCGTCGCAAGTGCGGTTGCACCTTCATGCGGAGTAAGACCGCAGAGCGCCTCGTACATGACACACCCCAATGAATATAAGTCCGATCTCTGATCTATATCGCTTCCGATGCTTTGCTCTGGGCTCATATACAGTGGGCTGCCTATCGCTTCACCAGTGCGCGTAAGGTGCTGGCTCTCACGGTTATCTGCTTCAGCAAACTTGGCTATGCCGAAATCAAGTATGCGTACATCCAGCGCACCTTGTGCGCTTGCGTTGAGCATTATGTTGCTTGGCTTGATGTCGCGATGCAGTACTCCGTTCGCATGTGCGTAATCGAGAGCATCGCAGACTTGCGCGAAAACCTCAAAGAATGTGTTCAGGTTCAGCGGCCCACCTTGCTTGAGCATGTCGGCCAAAGTACGACCTTGAATAAACTCCATCACCATGTATGCGCTGCCTTGGTCCGTGATTCCAAGATCGTAGATTGTAATTATGTTCGGGTGTCGCAGATTACCTGCTGCCTTGCCTTCTCGCTGGAATCGTCTAAGAGCCTCAGGTGTAGTGAGGTGAGGATGCAGAGTCTTTATTGCCACGTTTTTGTTTAAAATCTTGTTGCGTGCCTTGTATATCACACCCATCCCGCCAGAACCTATGGTGCCAAGCAGTTCGTATTTGTCGGCAAAGCTTTCCCCTGGTTTCAGAATTTGAACTAATTCTGTCTGGCAGCGCGGACAGATGGTAACGGAAGTAGCAAGATCAAGCTGACATTTTGGACAGCAACTTTTATCCGATATAACGGTTTTGTCGTGAGGGACTGGAGTCTCTTTCCTTGTCACTTTGATATCATCTACCTGAAAAGTTGCACAATATATGCACGTAATAACCGGATAGCAAACAGGTCCTTGTGAAGTCATCGCTCCTTCCCAATAGTGCCCAAGATCATCAAAGCGATTTCTTTTGGACACCAGCAAATGCGAATTCTTCAATATACTTCGTTCAAGATCTAGCGGGCTGCTCAAAGGAGGGCTAATAGGGAACGCGCCTATTCTGAGTGACTTCACAAGGTCCTGGGGGACCAGGCAGACCACCATCTTGAGAAACGATTAGCACACCACCGTTTGCAGTCTGATTCCATTTCACATTAGTGCACCCAGGAGACACTCTAACATTTGTACCAGGAGGCACCTCAATTGAAATTGTCGGCGGAGTATCGTCATACGGTGTCTGCCTATGCTCGGGAGCCTTACTCGCATTGTATCTGTCGGCGTCTTGCTTGCGACTGTCATCTTTGCCAGCGGAGGCATCTCCTTGCTGGCTCGCCGGTAGAAGATCTTTTGCTCCGGCAAATCCAGCTGGTAAAATGTTATTATCGTGGGGCTTAAAGTCTTCTTTCTTCAAATTGCCAAAGCCGTGAAGCTGGCTCAAATCGGCTTGATATTTTCCGTCTTCATGATGCCGCTGATGCTCAACTTGTTTTTCATTTTCTCGCCCCCTAACGGAGGCCCCCTTATCATGCTGTGTCAGCCTGCTAGCGGATTCGCGGGACTCGACTTTTGCTAGAGCGATCTCGGTCATTCTTGTCACCTCAAATTAGTTAGTAACGGTATAGACTGTGCGGTTTGTACTAATGACATTGACGCATCAATCATAAAACTTGCGTGAAAGTACGCATGGAACAAATGTAGCGGCCTTCGTCGAGCAGCGTGGCGAGTATGCACCGAAGCTTTGTCCATGAGCGTTCCTCGTGAAGCACGTCGATGACTGCCTGACGCTCTTCTTCGCTTTTTTGGCATACACTAAACTTTCGCCTCGATTTGTCTCTTTCTACGTTGTCACGGAGGGAATCGCGCTCTGATTCCGGCGAAAACCGATCAGTCGCGCAATACTAATTGTCGTTCGTGTTCAATAAATCGAAACGGTTGAAGAGCGTGTTGAGAATAGTCTATTCAGCGCACCACAGTTATTTCCAATCCTCAGCAGGCGTCATTATGGTTGATCCAACCGTATTTGGCCTGGACGATTCCTCACGACGATTTTCGGATCGATTACGTCCTTCATGCAATGTCCGCCGCATGGATGCGGGGTGGCTGAAAAGAGTTGCGTTGCCGCGCGACCTACTACAATATGGATACGTCAATTTTCGAGCGAAGTTATGCGCAGGATCTATTTTCTAGTTACTCTACTCATTTGTCTTCTAACAAGCGGCTGCTCGGTGCAACGCAGTTCGGACGTGCAATCCAACCCAGACTTCCAAGCAGAAAAAGAAGCTATCTTTCTCGGCAACTGCACGGCAACGCTAACAACCGATGGTGAGCCATCGATTGCGTTTTCCCGAAACGGTGTTGAGATCGCCAAAGTGAAATTTGCAGACGGCGAAAGCATCGATGTTGTAAGAACACCCGACACGAACAGGGAAGCGCTTGTGAAATTGAAAGGATTTCCGGCAAAAATGCTTATCGTTAGATCTGTACAAGATGGCCCTGAGTACAAATATACTTTCTTTGACACCACTGGTGTTCCAAGGAAAGTCTGCACGTTAAGCAATGGCAAGTGCGAAGCAACTCTCGTTCCTGATCAAAAGGCTCACGATGTGTACGAGCTCGCAATGTATGATTGGTATGACAATTTGGGAGGAGCAAGAGCTGTCGCACCAACGGTGATTCTTTTTTGGAACGGTAGCCGATTGGCGATTGATCCTTCTGCTATGAAGAATGAACCGCCGGATGACGAGCACACTTCAGACCTGCGCCAAGCCATTGGCGAGCAGTTTGCTGGCATGCCTATTGTGAGTGGTGCGGATAAGTCGCAGTCTATGCTTGAAGCTGCACCACCGGAGCTCGCTGCAGAAGTAATCGATCGCGTTTATATGGGAAACTGCAAGGAGGCTCGCCGGTTTCTCGACCGCACTTGGCCGAAAAATCGTCCTGGAAAGGAAGCCTTTTGGTCGTTCCTCAAGCAAGAGATGCGGAAGAGTCCGTATTGGTTGCAAATCGTCAGCCTTAACAACGGAAGTAAGTTACTCACCAAGCCCTAGCGAATGGCAAGTTGGTCAGTCCCAGAAGTTGAAAGCCAGATCACCTAGTGTATTTGGCTTCCAGTATTTGACTTGCTTGAGTTCATCAGGGTCCAAATCCTTATACATATTGCTAGTGGCTGTCTCAGAAAGCTGCGCGGCAGACCAAAACAGATAGTCGCGATTTTCGCAAAAGGCCGATTCCAATTCAGGAAGATCAAGAAAGCTGAGCAAAACTTGTGTCTCCTCAGGCGCTTTCGCAAACGACAAAATCGCGCAAGTGGTGTTCATCAAAATGGCAATACGACCTGCTTGTGGTGCGTCTATTACAAAAATAGCGAAGTTTCTAACAACGCCTGGCCGAAACTCTTCGTCTTTAAGAATGACGCGTCCGCCAATCTTTCGAGCTGCTGAATAGCAATCGGAGCGGAAAGCTGCCAAACCAATTCGAGGTGGATCAGCCGTCTGGCCACCAAATCCAGTAATACCTTTCGGAACGCTCGATATCTTCGACACGATGAGTAGGGAACAGAGTAAATCAATATATTAACGCAGTTCGTCGGCGAATTGAGTGTATCGGCGGACTCTTGCTCCTAGTGGTCTATGCACGGGAGCAATCTTCTTTTGCCTGGCTGCAATTTTGATGCTGGAGCAAATCTTTAGGGGTGGTGCCTGTCTCACAGACCGTGATGCAGTTGGACTTTCCGTATCGATAAAATAGATACGATTTACTGGGACACTCAAACGCGGCCGGTTATTTACTCTTCAATTTGTAGGTGGCGTCATCTGCTTGACCACACATGTAGTGCCAAGCATTGCTGCGCTTAAAGCCAGCGCGACTTTTCTTGTGCGAGAAGATCGACTCGCACCTGATTGATCGACATTGTTTGAAGCATTAACTCATGACGGAGCTTCAAGCCGCAGATTTGTGCTTTCTTTTAGATTTCGTCGGTGTTTTCGTTTTTGTTGCAGCGGCAGCTCGTTTACTACTTTTACCAGCATTGACTCTGTTCGACTTAGCGTTTTTTGAGCTACCTCTTGCGTTTTCAATACTTGCACGAAGTGCTTCCATAAGATCGTTGACAGCTGTGGGCTGGCTCGGCACGCTCGGTTCGAGGTGCTTGCCCTTCAGTTTTGCTTGGATCATCTTTTTGAGCGCTTCCTGATAGTTGTCCTTGAATTCACTTGGTTTGAATTTGCTTTTCAATGCCGAGATTAAGCTGGTCGCCATCTTCTTTTCCTGCGCCGTAAGCGAAACTGAAGCCCTGGATGTTTCGCGATCGCGGATTTCGTCTTCATATAACAGGGTCTGCAATACGATGGCGCCATCAATAGGACGCAAAGCACAAACTCGTTCCTTGGTTCTGAACGTTATTTTCGCGAGACCAACCACCCCTTCTGCCTCCATCGTGTCCAGGAGCAGCTGATACGGCTTAGAGCCTTGCTTTTCCACCTCCACGTAATAGACATTATCGAAGAACATGGGATTGATTTCAGATGGATCGACAAACGAGACGACTTCGATAGTTTGCTTACTTGGAAGCGGCAACTCATCGAGATCCTCATCTGTAATCTCGACGTATTGACCTTTAGTGTATTCAAAACCTTTAACGATGTCCTTCCATTCGACGACTTCCTCCTCATGTGGGCAGAACCTTTGCTCTCTAATACGCGTGTCGCATTTTTTATGCAATTGGTGAAATGCCACGTTGTGGCTTTCAGTAGCAGTTTGTAGCTTGACCGGAATCGTAACCATTCCGAACGTAATCACGCCCGACCACATCGATCTCACCATTGCCGTGCCCTCCATGATCAGTCCCGCGAGACGTGACTACTTGTGAATTAAACAAGTTCCACAGATCCAAGAACTCGCCTCAGCAGCCGCTTTTAAACCACTGAATACAAAGCCACCTACAACCAAATCCGTTTCGTAAAAAAGAATCTCAGCGAAGACCTCATCACCGTGGAATCCTTGACCGTTTTTACAGCGACCGTGGATCGGATTTTAAATGGTTCAAAAAAGTGGACAAATAGCGATCAAATTCACACCCGCGGATCAGCGCATCGGGAAAAGCATGCGCGAGGGAGATGATTTGCGCGCCCCTGCCACGCCCCAAATGATACACGGCCGCGCCATCGGGGAGTCCGGCATGTTTCAGCAGGGCGACGACGTCGGCTCTTTCAGCGCGACTTGCCGTCGAGACTCCGGTCAAGACATGGCTCGCCAGCAAGGACATGCAAAGAACGATGACAAGCGTGACGATTAGCAATTCTAAGGATTGGATCATGGTCATGTTGATCAGATCGCCGTGGGTTGTCGTCGCCCGACACGCCACTCCTCAGGGCCTGCGGTAGCGCTCCGCGAGCTGTGGCGACTGCGCGGCGAATGCCGCGAGGTCGGCTTGGAATACCGCGTTGAGCAGATCGGCTCTCTCGACTCCGGGAGCACAAACGACCTCGCCCAGGGCGAGCGCCTGCAGGCTGGCGGTCACGACATCCTCCGCCGACATCCGCGGCGCCGCACTGAGGTCCAGACCCTGACGTTCGTGGAACTCCGTCGCGACCAAGCCAGGACACAGAGCCTGTATCCGCAGGCCTTGAGACTTCAGCTCCTCGTGCAGCGCTTGCGACAGCGCCACGATATGAGCGAGGGTTCCGACATAGACGGCCCTGCCGGGCGCCTGGCCGAGCGGCGCCGGACCGCCGAATGCGAGCATGCCGGACACGTTGATGATCGTGCCGCCGCCGCGCACGACCATGCCTGGGGCCGCAGCGCGGGCAAGCATCGTCGGTGCGACGATCTTCACGTGCAGAAGCTCGCTCGCCTTGGCGGCGGGCAGTTCGACGAACGGCATGTAATGGCCGACGCCGGCGTTGTTGACCAGCATGGAGAGCTGCTCGCGAGCGCATACATCGGCGACGGCCTCGACACCGGCGTCGGTGCCGAGGTCGGCGACGAGAGGCCGGACTTTGACGTTTGGAAGCGTCGCGACGAGCTCATCGAGCCGATCAATGCGACGCCCTACGACCACGAGGTCATATCCTTCGGCGCCGAGTCGGCGGGCAAAGGCGCGGCCGATGCCGGAGGATGCGCCGGTGACAAGCGCCAACGGTGGGGGATTGTTTCGAGCAATCGACATCATGATCTCCTTCAGGCTGGAATGGCGCGCTTCGAATCGAGCGCTACGGCTCGGCCACTTGAACGCAATCGCTTTTGGTGGGGCAATATCGTGATGTCCTTGATCGGCTTGCTTTTTGCCACGCCTGCCACGGACGCTTGGGGCGCGCTGAATGCGGCGACGGGGCGCCGGATAAAGCCCGGTGGGTATTACGGACCGACAAGATTTTCGGGGTTGCGAGGACCTTCCGGTGAAGGCGCCGTATCTGAGGAAGCGAAGAATCCGCAGCTCGCCAGACGACTATGGGATTTATCCGTTGAGATGACAGAGATCGACCCCGGGTTGCCTCCCGTAAGCTAAAACCGGGGCGGCGCCTCATCTTCATGACTTACGCCCCCGATCGTTTGCGTCGTTATAGTGGTGTGCTTGTTGAGCCTCAATTTCGTTCAGATGATCGACCACCCACGTCGCGAGCTGAATGAGCGGCACTGCGAGCGAACGGCCCAGGTCGGTCAGGCTATATGTGACCTGCGGCGGTACGGTCGGATGGACTTTGCGCGTCACCATCCCATCGCGCTCCAGGGCCTTCAGGGTGCGAGTAAGCATCTGCTGAGAAATCCCGCCGATCAGCCGCCTCAACTCGTTGAAGCGCCGCGGTTCCTCGACGAGCATTGCAATCGCGAGGATGGTCCATTTGTCGCCCAGACGGCTGAGGATCTCTTTGACTTTCCCACAGCCGGGGTTTGTGCCGGGCTCGAACGGGATGGCGGTCACACGCATCTGACTAAGCCTCAAAAATATGCGCTCTTGCGAGCTGGATGGTCAGAATATAACATCTGGTCAGTAAAACATACCACCCCCGGAGCGCGTTATGACTGACAACAAGACAATCGCAATTTTCGGCGCCGGCAGCGGCCTCGGGGCTTCCCTCGCCAATCGGTTCGGGCGCGAGGGTTATCGCGTCGCACTCGTGGCGCGTCGCGCCGGGCCGCTGGATGAGCGGGTCGCTGAACTCGCGCGCGCCGGCATCGACGCCGCGGCGTTCCCGGCTGATCTCACCGACCTCAAAAGCATTCCAGGGCTGGTCCGCTCGATCGAAGGGCGGTTTGGATCGATCGACACCGCGGTCTACGCGCCGGTCTCGTCCGACATGGGCTTCGTGCCCGCCGCGGAGCTCGACGCGTCGAAACTCCAATCGATGGCGAACATCGCGCTGTTTTCGCCGGTCGAGGTCTCCTATGCCGTCCTGTCTGGCATGCTGGCGCGCGGCGATGGTGCGATCGTTCTCGTGAGCGGCCTTAGCGCCGTGGTGACCATTCCCGGAATGAGCGGCGTTGGCCCGTTGATGGCAGCCGCACGCAACTACATCTTCACGCTCAACGCTGAGGTGGCGTCCAAGGGCGTCTTTACCGGCTCGGTGAGCATCGGCGCGATGATCGACCGATCCACAGGCATGCGCGCCGCAACGGCCGGCGGAGCGAAGCTCGACTCGAGGCTCCCGATCATCGACCCCGACGAAATCGCCGAGAAGATCTGGACCCTCATCACCAAGCGCGACCGAGTCGAGGCGATCCTTCCGCTGCAACCTCATGCATGATGTGGAGGAAGTCCATGGGTTTGATCGTGCTGATGCCCGGGCGATCGCGCTCGATCCTTCCCAACGAGAGCGCGTGGAGCAGGAGGCGGCCAGATCAACCGCCGCCGGCGTTCGATCGGTGCCCCATTTCGTCTTCGGCGGAAAGATCGTGATCAACGGTGGCCGCAGCGAAGACGAGATTTCGTTGTCCATAGAGCAAGCCAAGCGTGCCGTTACGGCCGGTTGACAGCGAGCCTCAAAGAATCTCGGCATTGCTTCGGGAACTTTATCTTGTATGACTCTACCGGCGGTGCATTAAGTAACATCCGCCCAGTATGATCTTCTTCGATCTGAACAGCCTTAGAACGTGTTAAAGTCCCACTAGAAGAACTCTACTTTATCCATCGCTCTTCTAATGCATCTGCAAACCTGCCTGGCGATGCTGTATCAGCTTGGAAGAACAAGCTAGGTTCTACCATCTCAATTTCCAGAATTCGATCTCGTCCATCATCATCCGGAAGAAAATCTATGCGAACATACGCGGGCATCGAAGGCAGACACTTAAGTACTTTATCGCTGATCTCTATCTGCGCATCGGTAGGTTCTCGAAGAAATGTGAGTGCAACTTCTTCATCAGACGAAACATGATGACCTGTGACTGGCCGCCCTATCGAATGAGAGAATTGACCATTGAAGTAAATAAGTGCCACCTCTCCTCTTTTGTCTGCACTGCTCAAGTATGGTTGCAACATGATTCCAGATGTCTGTGATAGGTGTCTAAAATGGTTCTGCATTGTCTCTTGATCTTTTGCGGTATCAAACCGTTTGATGCCGACACTACCAGCGCCGATAGTGGGTTTCATAACGACATCCTGCCAGTTGCATGTGAAATTCGTTGGAATTGTGCTGTTCTTTTCGAACCAAATCGTTGGTATCACTGGAACACATTGCTCTTCGACATGACGCAAATATGTTTTGTCCAAGTTCCACTTCGCAAGTGCTGGTGTGTTGATGACGTTGCAATCTTGCTCTCGTTCAGTGAGCCAGTTAGAGAATTGCTCGAAGTGCCTGCAATAGTCCCATGCGGAGCACATCACAACATTGCGAACTTTGGACCAGTCGATCCTCTCATCATTCCAAACTACAGCCTTCACGCTGTATCCGCGGTAAAGCAATTCATCGCGAATTAGCCAGTAGTCCGATTGAAGGCCGGCGTATGCCGCGCTGGTTAAGAGTCCGATGTCAATCGTTTCCTGCATGTATCGCATCCTCTAGAAATTGAAGAGTATTATTACCGATAAGACTTGCTTTTCGTCTTAAGCCCGAAGGAGCAAATGAATCAGATGAATATGAATCATATGTATCCAACTCTGGAAGAAATTCTCAGCACATCTCTCGAACCCGAACAGGTTAATGATGTCTATGCGAATTTTCCTACCTGCAACGTGTTGCATGCCGGAAATAGACTCCGTCATCATGACGCTAACGTGCTTGAGAAAACCCTTTTGCAAAACGAGGCGCACTTGTCGGCACGACTGGCTCTTCTTGGGTTTTACTCACTCCGTCAGTATAGAAATCAAAAATGGGCAGATCGCTATGCCACTCACTATGAATGGCTCATCGTGCACTATCCTCGCGGTTATCTTTCGTACAGTGAAGCCTATACTCTTCATGACGATAACTTCAAACGCTTGCGGACTTGTTGGCTCCGGCTGGTCAATCTGCACCCTCGGGATGTTTTCGTGCTCGGCAATGCCGCTCACTTTTGCGATGTCTACGATTCCATTACTAGTGAACGATTATGGATTCGCGCTCGCAAAGCGGATCAAAGCGTATACAGTCAATACAATCTTGCGAGATTGTACAAAAGAATGATTTCAAATGAACTGTCTCGCAGAGACAAGAACCTACTGGTAAAGGCAGTGTCCGCCTGCGAAGAAATATCCTTGCGTTTCAGATCCTGCCCTGACGAAGGTTTGGCAAGCGCTCGATCCATTCAAGAACTGCTTACCGAAATTGCAGAACTCGCGTTGAAGTTCAATTTAGTCGATGAAGCTATGACTTGTGCGGAACATATTTGGGATTTGAAGGAGTTTTTTTGTAACGAAGTCCTCTACTGTGTTCCCATATGCATTTGGGGGCGGGTCAGTTTGTCAAAAGGAAAAGTGGAGCAAGCCCGAGGGGCAATACAAAAACTAATCGACGAAAATGATTTGAATTTGGCTCTTTGTTTTGACCCGGTTTCGAAACTAGCGAATGCGCTGTTGAGGGCGGAGCAGACGGACATTGTTATTCGATATGTCAAAAGTTACGTGCATGATTCTGATGTTACTTTGCGTGGCAAAACAAACCGATTTCAAAGCCCAGCAAAGGTTGAAAAACGCATAAGGCAATTGAGGACTTGGCTGAAGCGTGCTCAAAAGGGCAAGTTTAGCGAGCTCGTACTTTGAAATAGATTCTACGCTTGACACTTTCACGATACTTTTATAGGGCTGATGTAAGAATGTGCCAATCGGCAATGAACCAGATTCGAACGGTTGAAGAATTTTCTCTCGCTCAGTCTCGTCTATATGGAACCAACTTGTCCGATTAAGTCAGTGTAGATTCCCGGCAGACTGCCTTCGATTTCCACAGCTCCCACTGCTTTGGCGTAGAATTCAGGACTTTCCGCAGAACCGATGATGCCGTATGTGTAGCCCATCTCTCGTAATCCGTGTAGTGCTGCGAGCAGAAGCACCTTGCCGATCCCTTTGTTTCGTTCGGAGTTAGCAACGCCGGTCGGTCCAAAGTAATTCCGTCTGGTGCATTCGTAAGCGGCGAATCCAACCACTTTTTGTTGTTTGATAGCGATGAAAACAGAAACCGGTTGCCTCGTATATCCGACCGAGATTTCATCAGCCCACCCCACGGTGAACTCCTTTAGGACAAACTCTTTGACGAGCGAAATCTCCCATGGATTAGCTCTTCTGATGATGATGCCCTCTCGTCTCATTTTGTCGAGCAACGGTGATACGTCCTTGATTTTGAGAAGATTCACCAACATGTCATTTTTAATCACTGCTATTTGCCTGCTATTTGCCGTCTCTCCGGCATTCATTTGCGCAGCCGGCTTGGCGCCCATATTACCAGGCACAGCCGGACCAGTCTATTCACTCAACTGCGACCATCTCACTCGTGAACTGTGCACAATTGCACATTTATGACCAGTGCTGCCGTCGCTACCATACCCTTGACTGTTGGATTTACAAATCAGTGGGAGGAATCAATGACTTTGATCAAGATTATATGCATCTCGCTTCTGATCGCCATGGTGGCCGGCTGTATTTCACCAAGCTTTGCTGCCGAGCGCGATGCCTTCACCGTTCAAATTGACGACAAAACTACTCTTAAGGAAGCCAAAGACGGTAGCAATTTCGCCATTGGCAATGACAAGGATTACTGCACCTACAACTTTCAGACAAAGGTCTTCACGATGGTGGAAGGAAACCGGCGCATAGTTGTTCAACTGAACGAAGACCTGCCTCAGCCCTAAGAGAGCCACCTTCGTTGGGTAACGGCAAAGGTAAAAGGTACAAAACTAGCGAATCTTGCTTTCCATCGAGACAGCCTGCGTAAGTAACGTAGCCTTCCCGCGCCTGTCGAACACCTTTACTGAGCTATCCGTTTTCAGTTGATTTGATTTGACGAGCGTATAGGTGTTGAACTCTTCATCCTGATACGCGGTGGTAATGCGATGGGTTTTCTTGTTGACGACCACGTGAGTCGCTCTTACTTTGACTAATGCACTATTGGGTGAAAGTTGCGAGATATCGTAGTAGCTTACGTGATGGTAGTCGATATTTTCTCCTCGGTCGACCGAGCCTGTTGCATGACTTGGATCGAAGAGCTGATATATGTGTCCGTTTTCCTTTGTGTTTCCAAAAATATCGGTGACTTTGGTGGTGGATTTTCCAACAGGCTTGAGCGAGCGGCCGCTTGGTAGCTGCGTTCGGCTAGTTTCGTCTGATTCCGTGCGTGACCATTCACCAGCGAGCCAATCAGGAATGGTGAATCGTTGAATTTTGTTTGCGGCCGGTTGTGCAACTTTGGTTGCGCTCGCTGTCATTCGCGTCGTTAAGTTAATGGTGCCAGGATGGATGCTCATATGTTTACTCATGGTTCCCATCTTGTTTGCCTGGAGGAAGTTGTTTAGTCCGCGTGTGCCATTATTTCCCATTGCCGCTTGCTGTTTCAAATAGTCTTTGAATTGTGCCGTGACTTTGCTGTTATTCACTGCTTGTCTCTTTTGAAAGTCGGCAATTGTCGTGGCAGATTTCCTTTGCGGATAGCTGGGAGGCGAGAAGCTCGACTTGCCCGGCTTTGTCGCCGTTGCCGTACCCGCACTCGTAGCCGCCGCACTCGTCTTTGCTGTTGTTGGCGGCTTTGAAGTAACTGGCTCTGTGGTGGGCGTGGTAGCTGGCGCTGCTGGTGGTGCTATGGTAGGAAGCAAGCTCGACTCGCCCATAAATGTATTGCCTGGCGTCAATGAGGATGGCAATGGTGTTAGCTGCTCGCTGTGCACCACTCCTCCGGTCAGCATTCGCTTGCTTGTTGCTGCCGGTTTGTCATCTGCCAAACATTCGGAGATTGCAAAACTTTGCACTGCCAAGCAACCTAACACAGTTGCCAGATACAACGATGTTTGCTGCTTGGTTTGAAATTTCAGGGGAAGGTTCAATTTTTTGGAAGCCGCATTTGCATGAATTGCTTAGCCAACTGAGCTACTTGTCCTCTCGGTAGAACTCGAGTTAGGAAATCTCCGAGAAGTGCGTTATGCATACCAGATATGACAAATGATTTTCCTTCTTCGAGCGCTCTCAGACCATTGTTTACAACTGTTTCGGCGCTCTCCATCGGAAACCCGGTTGCCGACATTCCTGCACGCTCATGAAACTCGCTTTCGGTCGCACCTGGGTTCAGTGACAAGACTCGGATTCCGCGGTCTTTATATTCAGCCCACAGTGCTTCGCTAAATGATAATACAAACGCTTTGGTGGCCGCATAAACCGATAGATACGGAACGGGCTGATGAGCCGCAGTTGAGGCGACGTTGATAATCGCGCCGTCACCTTTTTTCAACATATTTGGAACGAAGGCATGCGAAAGCTCAACTACAGCCATCACATTTAGCTGAATCTCTTCTCGCTCTTTTGCTGGGTCTATAGTTTCAAACTTTCCAAACGTGCCGAAACCAGCATTATTCACGAGCATATCGATCTCAATTTGAGCAGAGTTCAATTCCTTTGTCAGTCTTTCAACTGCATCGGATTGGGTTAAATCCAGTGGGATAACAGTAGTTTTTACATCTTTGATTGAAGCCGCTACTTCCTTCAGTTTTTCTTCCGCCCGAGCGATTAGCACAACGTTCATGCCTTTCTTGCCGAGAATTCTGGCAAACGCCGCCCCGATTCCGGTTGACGCACCTGTAACTAGAGCGGTCTTACCCTTATATGTGTACATAGCGGCTCCGTTGCCGGTTAGGCGGTTACTTTATCCAATTCGAATGCATTATGAATGAGGTTTGCCGCTTTTGTAGCATCAGAACGACCAACTACGCAGGTCAATTTCATTTCGCTGGTGGCAATCATTTTGATATTGATTCCTGCTCCGCCGAGCGCTTCGAACAAAGTTGCGGCAATGCCTGGTTGCCCGACCATTGCAGCTCCGATCAGACTCACTTTCGCGATATCTCTATCGAACATGACCTCGCCTGTTCCGAGCTTGTCTTTAAGTGATTCCAACACTTTCATCGTTTCGTCGAGTTCTGATTCGTTGACCGTAAAAGTTACGTTGTTTAGCCCAACTGAGGGATGGACGGCTTGCATGATCATGTCGATAACGATGTTTTTGTCAGCGAGCGCGCGCATGATCTTGCCGGCGATTCCGGGCACATCCGGCACGTCCATGATGGAGCATCGAACTTGCTCCTTGTCGATAGCGACACCACTAACGGTGCGGTAGATTTCCACTTCTTCACCTCCGTGAATCAAAGTTCCTTCATGGTCCGGTTTGAATGTATTGCGAACGCGCAGTCGCACGCCGTATTGTCTGGCCAATTCGACAGCTCTAGGATGAATGACTTGGGCGCCGAGCCGGGCCATTTCGAGAACTTCCTCATAGCGAATCGTCTTCAATAATTTTGCCGAATGAATGGTATTTGGGTCGGCTGTATAAACTCCGTCGACATCAGTGAATATGTCACAGACAACGGCGTTCATCGCGCCGGCTAGTGCAACTGCCGTGGTGTCAGAACCACCCCGACCCAAAGTCGTCACATCGCCTGACTCGGTCATGCCTTGAAACCCGGCTACGACAAGTACATCGTGATCGATAAGAGCGGCGTTGAGCGTTTCCGTTTTCAGGTCGACGATTCTTGCTTTGCTGAATACGCTTTCGGTGAAGATTCCGACTTGATACCCCGTGAATGACTTGGCCTTGATGCCCATCGATTGCAAAACGATTGCCAGTAATGCGATCGATATCTGCTCGCCAGTCGACAGCAGCAGATCCATCTCACGTTTGTTTGGTTGTACGGTGCACTGGTTGGCAAGTTTGACGAGATAGTCCGTAGTATCACCCATCGCCGACACCACGATAATTAGCGGACCATCCTTCAATCGCTTTTTGATAATGTCAGCAACGTGCTGAATGCGCGCTATATTCTTCACCGACGTGCCACCAAACTTCAACACGCTTACGGTCTTGGTTTGCTGTGATTCAGATTCTACTGTTTTCACTGTATTGCTCATGATTCCATCGCTTGTTAACTGGAGACAACCGTCAGTCCTGTAGTATCTACATCGGCCTCGATGATTTTGATTTCGGTTTTATGGCTCGCTGACCACTTTCTGAGAAGCGCTAGAATTTCCGGACAATGCTGCTGCTCCACAATGACTAGCATTGCTGAACCGGCTCCACTCAATGCGCTGCCCAGTGCCGGCTTGTCTTTCAGAAGCGCTCGCAACTCTCCTAGCTCCGGAATCAGACTCAACCGATATGGTTCGTGAATTTTGTCTTGCAAAGCTCTTTTGAATAGTTGCGCATCTTCTTTGCAAATGGCGGTCGTCAGCAAGGCCAGTCGTTGCAAGTTTTCAACGACGTCAGCACGTTCGTAAGACTTTGGTAGCACCGAGCGAGACTTTTGCGTGCTCACCGAATATGATGGCACCAATATAAGAAGGCGCCAGCTCGGCGGCCATGTGATTTGGTCGACAATCAGCTCCGATTCGCTTTTGTGTGAGACGACCAACCCTCCCATCAAACTAGCGGAGAGGTTGTCTATGTGACTTTCGAATTCTGAAGCTTGCCGCAGCATCTCTTCAATTTTCGGCTTCTTGCCGTTCAGAAGAGTTGCGGCATAAATGGTGCCAATGATAACGCTTCCGCTGCTTCCCATCACTCTTTCGAGCGGAATGTCCGAATAGACTGAGATCCGCAGGCGGTCCAACAAATTCTTGTCTGGAACCGTTTTCTCGAGAATTTTATAAATAAGATTGCTTTTGTCCGAAGGCAGCTGTTCGGCGATTTTGCCGCATTGCCTGAACAAGGGAATGTCACTTGTCGGTGACGACATTACTGCAAAGTCCAGCCATGAATGGACCTTGAGTGCCAGTCCCAGCGTATCGAACCCAGGACCCAGATTTGCCGTACTGCCAGGCACCCGAACTGTCAGTCTCTTTTCTACGTTCTCGACGGGTAATGCGGAGCGCATCTCCGGGGGCATTTCGACTGACATAGCACTGGCTATCAATTGGTTGCCTCTAAAGCGACATAAAGTCGAGCAGGGTTTGCAGGTCGGGTTTGATTGGACTCAAATCCGGCTTGCACAGCTTAGTAGGCATGTCCGGATCTTTCAAGCCGTTGCCAGTAAGTACGCAGACTATTCTAGCGTCTGGCTTGATTTGTCCGGAACGTAGATGCTTGATCATGCCGGCGACGCTGGCAGCACTGGATGGTTCGCAGAATATTCCTTCGGTGGCTGCGAGCAGCTGATAAGCTTCAAGGATCTCGTCGTCTGTGACCATATCTATAGAGCCACCAGATTCGGTGCGGGCCGCGACTGCTTCTTTCCAGCTTGCCGGGTTACCGATGCGAATTGCCGTTGCGATAGTTTCAGGTTGTTCGATTACTTTGTCGAGCACAATCGCAGCTGAGCCTGCTGCTTCAAATCCATGCATGGCCGGTCTTTTTGCGGCTTTCCCGAGCTGGTGATACTGTTTGAATCCTCGCCAATAAGCAGAGATGTTTCCAGCATTTCCTACCGGAATGCACAGATAATCTGGTGCCTCGCCCAATTGCTCGACCACTTCGAATCCCGCGGTCTTCTGTCCTTCCAGCCTGTATGGATTTATCGAATTGACTATAGTGGCTTTCCCTGCAGCGCCAATCTCACGTACGAGATCGAGGGCGACGTCAAAGTTTCCGTCGATGCAGACAACGGTCGCGCCGTAAATGAGGGCCTGTGCTAATTTGCCGAGAGCAACTTTCCCTGATGGAAGCAGCACGTAGCACGGCAGACCGGCTTTCGCCGCAAAGGCTGCTGCCGATGCGCTGGTATTGCCAGTAGAGGCACAGATTACAGCTTTTGCGCCTTCTTCCACGGCTTTGGAGATGGCCATAGTCATCCCCCTATCTTTGAAGCTTCCGGTCGGGTTCAACCCTTCGAGCTTGCAGTGCATGTCGATTTTGGGGAATCCTATCTTTTCGCCAAACCTCGGTGCATGAACGAGAGGCGTGTTCCCTTCGACAAGGGTCACGACCGGAGTCGATGCAGTGACAGGAAGATATTCTGCGTACTTTTTTATCAATCCTTCGTAGCGAGTGTTCGCTTGCCCCGAGGCTGCAGAACCTGTTTCGCCGTTTTTAGACTTGGCGCCAGATTTTGATTTGCTTGAATCTGTCGATTGCATTATTACTCCGCCTGGTCGAAGATACGGAAACAGCTCTTGAGCTTCTCGAAGAATGCGCACTTCTTCATTTCTTCTATCGCTTGTCTCACGGTGTCTTCAGGTGAACTTTGTGTGACAATGACGATATTGGCGTGCCGCTCTTTGGTTCCCTTTTGAACGATGCTGGAAAGACTGATCTTGTGCGAACCGAATATGGTGCCAATCTGACCGATGACGCCTGGTGAATCATTGACTGTAATCTGCAAGAAGAATGGGCAAGACCAGCTTTCAGGCTTGACTACCGCACCCCATTCCGGCTTGATTACAGGTTGGAAGTATGTGGCGAAGTCAGGTAATTGCAAGGCACTCGCGAGGTTTATGGTGTCGCCGACGACAGCGGAGGCGGTTGGTAAGCTGCCGGCACCAGGCCCAACCATAAGGATTTCTCCGACTGCGTGACCCTGTACCAAAATGCCGTTATTCGAGCCCGATACGTTAGCCAATGGATGCGTCAACGGTACGAACATTGGATGAACGCGAACATCGCAACTACCATCCGGTGCAAAGCGAGATGTGCCGACCAATTTGATGCGGTAACCAAAATTGCGGGCATTAGCGATATCATCTGCGGTGACATTGCGAATGCCTTCGCGGAATATACTTTGGGGTTTGATGAATCGCTCGTAAGACAGTGCCGAGAGAATTGAAAGCTTGTATGCGACGTCGAATCCGTCCACGTCATTGGTCGGATCTGCTTCCGCAAAACCTAGTTGTTGAGCTTTTGCAAGCGCTTCATCGTATGACTGGCCGTTGCTCTCCATACTGGACAGGATGAAGTTTGTGGTGCCATTGAGAATTCCCGTAACAGAGGAAATGTCGTTGGCTTCTAATCCTTTGCTGATTGTGGAGATCAGGGGGATGCCACCGGCGACTGACGCCTCGAAGAAGATGGCGACACCTTTTTCGCGCGCAAGAGCGAAGAGTTCCGGTCCGTATTTTGCCAGGACTTCTTTGTTCGCAGTGACCACGTGTTTGCGCTTTTCGAGGGCCCGTCGCAGGTAATCGAGTGCCTCTTTGTCGCCGCCCATCGCTTCAATGACGATCTCAATTTCCGGATCATCAATGATCTCCGAGACGTTTGATGTGAGCGGGCACGTCGTTTCAATAGGTCTGCCTTTGCTCAAGTCCTTCACGGCGATCTTTTTCAACCGCAGCGACTTTTGCTGTTCCAGTAGTTGCACGACTCCTGAGCCGACCGTGCCGAAACCGATCAATCCTAGTACTACCCGAGCCATTTCGTTGATTCCTTAGTAAACGATAGTAAACGATGACGCGAAGCGCCATTCTGGCATATCGAGACTTCTCCGCGCAGTGTTTGCGACCGGGCGTTAAGACCAATTCTTTGATGTCAAGAGGGTGTCCTGTCTTTCAGTATCTGCAAAAAGGCGTTGCGCACTTTTACTGTCTTTGGATGAATCACTCGTTTGCAGTTGATCAAATCCGTGAGTCCGATATCGCAGGCGGCAAGGATTGCTTTGTCCAGGTCGAGAGGTGTTTGGCTTGTGAGTTTCAGTGCGTCCAATCCATATACCTTGCTGCGCGCCGCAAGATGACCGGGATATGAGTGAGATTCATTCGTTGATCCATTCGTTGATCCAAGCGTGGATTCATTCGTTGATCCGGCATCCGGTTCAATCACCGAGTGGACGCTTGTCGCAAGCGGCATTTCTTTATCGTCAGGCCAAACGCACGGATGAAGCGCCTGCCAGATCGGTTTGCAGTATTCCGGGCTACGACCAGGTTCCAGCGCATCAGCCAGGAATAGAATCTTCGAAAGCACTGTCATGTTTACCGCTCCGAGCGTGTGCTCTGCGATGGCATCTAGAACATCCTTATTAGTCAGTTTCAATTCATGTTTGACGAGTTCTGCAGCTACTGGACCATGCAAGAGATGTCCGTTAATCTCTTCGACTGGATGCAGCTTCAAGCCGTAGTCCTTCGCCATTTTGATGAGTTCTTTGTCTTTTATTTCTTTGCACGCATCGTGCAACCAGCCAGCCAATTGAGCGAGAAACTCATCGGCATGGCAGCGTTTCGCCATCTCGTGAGCAGTTTGGACAACACCTTCAGTATGCAGGAATCGCCGTTGTGATATACGCGGCCTCAGCCATTCTTTGGCAGAATCGAGCGTCAAGTCCACTGGAACGCCAGGAGCCAACTGATGTTTAGTCTTTGCCATTTTCTTGTGCGAACGAATTCAACTATTTGGAAACTGGTAGGTGCTCGCGAACATTATTGATCGGCACCTGCAGATAGTGGAACGTCACGACGGCCATAAGGAAATTCACGATGAAACTCGTAATGATTGCTGGCACTTTGCCGAGGAGCGGCATAACAGAGACGATCGATGGCTGCATGAAGAAGCACAACGGAAGCAATAAATAGAATCCGTAGCTAATCTTTCCGAAGTACACCAAAACGTCGTTGGAGATAATGCTGCGAAGCCAGGCGCTGTTGGTACGCCACATTCCGAACACCAGTACTGCCATGCTAAGGGCATTAGCGGTGGAGAGTCCCTTCCAGAGTGCATCCGCAACATCGCCACCAGCTGCGCCCTTAAAGACAATCCAGGCATGAAGCGCGATTTGTGCAATGAAGCCGATGACCACGCACAACGAAGCATTCATAGAGAGCGCGATCTTACTCTTAACGTCCAGGTAGGCTGCCAGGCATCCCCACATGATGTACTGACCAGAAATTTGAGGTAGTAGCCAGTCTTGAGCATGCGGTGTTTGTTGGGCGCTCATGAGCGTCAAACCGGTTGTGACGGCTGTTAACAAGCAGATCAACCAACCTCTAAATCGCTCCGGTGTCAATATCAGCATGACCGGGAAGGTCACATAGAACTGGAGCTCTACGCAGAGAGTCCAGTATTGGAAAAGTTGCGGTGGTACTTTCACTGTCGCAGCAGTGAAGTTGTAGAGCCCGCAGAAGAAGGATTCAAAGTTGGGCAAGTGACCGGTGAATAGAAGCACCGACAAAACTAGGTAGTACATCGGGAAGATTCTCAATGCTCGGCGAGCATAGAAATCAGCGAAGGTGCGTTGAATCGAAAATGGCGATTCGTTTACGAGTAACCAACGAGTAATGACGAATCCGCTCAGTACGAAGAAGATCTGAGCGCCCACGACATGCACTGGGTAGGCGGGTTTTGCATGCGCGGCATAGAGTTGCGCCTGGGCCAAGAAAACGAGCAGGGCTGCGGCACCGCGCAAGGAATAGAGTTCGCGAACATTGAAAATGTCTGCGGACATGACGCGTTTCAGGCGTCCTCTCAGGGTTGCAGACGGTCCCTTCGGGGCTTGGGGTTTGTTGATTCCTAGTTGGTCGGCCCAGATCGAGCGCGCCCCTTGTGCTTCCGGCGCTTGCCCCCAACGATTTTTAGGGATGTGTGGCTCTTCTTCGCGGCCGCGGAAAGGTTTCGGCTTTTCTACATGACGGCTTTCTTCCTCTTTCTTGCGCGCTGCTACTTCAGTCGGTGAGAGCACCGGCGTCTTTTTATGCTGGAAGGCAGAGGTTTTGCTATGAACTTCCTCGTCTTTGACCGCTTGCCACCTGACTCCCGAAGCATTCGGCGAGACTTTAGGCTGGGCCTCGCTGGCAGCCTTTAGCCCAACACCGGTGTTGCCAGGCTTGATTTGAATGGCATCGAGCGCTTTGCTACGTTCTGCAGCTGTTTTCGGTTCGAAGGCTGCAAGTGTCTCAGGCGAATCACCTTGGTCTGGCTCCTGGTCTGGTCTGGAAGGGGTGGGGATGTTTCCGGGGCTGCTGCTGGTTCCGGCAGTGCCGCCTGCACCTTCGTTTCGACTAGCTATTTTGCTGTCAAGGCTTCTATAGCTAGCTAAGTCTTTTCTGGGCTTGAATCCGGAACGTGTCGGCGCCTGTGCCGGCATCTCACCGCCAGCCGCGCCGGAAGGTTCTGCGTGAGCATGACCGAGCCCGGAACCGGCAAGACCCCCACCGCCACCGAGTCCACCGCCAGCGCCATGTCCGGTGCCGCCACCAAGCCCGCTGCCGAGACCACCGCCAAGTCCACCACCCTTAAGTGCGTCTGCGCCTGGGTCTGCTCCGCCCGAAGCCGCTGCATTCAAGCGCGCCGCTAAACCGAAATCGTACTCTTGTCCTAGGTTGCCCGCGTCCGCTGGCATGCTCTCGCTTGCGCTTGATGCCGCGCCGCTGCCTAAGCCACTTCCGCTGACTAAGCCACTTCCGCCGCCTAAGCCGCTTCCGCTGCCCAAGCCGCTTCCGCTGCCCAAGCCACTTCCGCCGCCTAAGCCGCTTCCGCTACCCAAGCCAGTGGTTGGTTCTCCTTCGCTCTGGACCTTATTCGTTAACTTGGCAAGAAATCTTTTCGCTGGATCGTCGAGCGATTTGTCGGCCGATGCTGCTGCTGGCAGCGATGCCGCAGCCGATAAGCCTGGAGACCCTACGCCAGGAGTCGCTCCGCCGTCACCCGTCGGCAATGCTGGCTGGTTGCTGCTGCTTGTTCCGCCGAGTGCTGCAGCTGTATCCTCCAGCCGCTTCTTGCGTCTGGCTGCAAATTTCGATTCGAAGAGCTTCGCCCCGCCCAACTCGCCGGTGGCTTGGTTATTTGGCTCAGTTTGAGCGTTTGACTCTTCGCCTGGCGGTTCGCTGCCTGGGTTGGACATAGGTGGAAATTGGGCTCCTGGGGTACGCCGCTGGGTTCTGATAATCAATCGCCTGCTCTGACAACCAGATCAAGACAGCGCAGATGTCAGAAAGAACCAAACGCAATGGGCTATCGATCAGTCCTGTTTTAAGGTAACAGAACCCGACCTTGCTCCATTATTCCCACTATCCTACGAGGTTATTTACGAATCGGTCCATAAAAGTTTCTCGTCAAGAGCAGCTCATTCACTGCTGGTGGTACCATATACAATACCGACCTGCCGGCTTTGAGACGGGCTCGGATTGCCGAACTGGAGATGGCGACGTAGGGAAACTCGATCGTTTCGAAGTGGCTTTTTACAGAAGATAAATTCTTGGGTAGCTCTACCTTGGAAACGGTTGCCAATACGGAATCTGTAGTTTCGGAGTCTGCATCATCATGGTCATTCTTGTCGACCGTCGGCAGCATGCGCGGTGCAACAAGAAATCGACAAGTTTCAAACAGGTAGTCAGCTTCGTGCCACGTCGGTAGCTGTTCGATGTTATCAGAACCGACGATCAGATTGATTCGCCAGTTGTTGTCAGCATACGTTTCACTTGCCTCTTTTGCCAGCTGGCGAACTGTTTGAGACGTGAACGATTTACCTTGGCGGTCGAGCTCCATGCGCGAGGTTCTGAAGTGCTTGTTTTCTGCCACCGCTGCCGATACCAACATATGCCTCGCTTCCCCGTCGAGCAGATCGCTTGAGCGGTGCGGTGGGCGCGGGCTTGTCACGAAAATCACGCTCTCGAGGTTGAACTGATCGCGTGCTGCTTCTGCAATCAGCAAATGTCCGATATGAATGGGGTTGAAGGTGCCGCAATAGAGACCGAGCTCGTGCAAAATTTACTCCGGGTTACTAGAAGTTTGGTTGGACCTTGAATTTACAAAAAGACGCGGCAATCGAAGACGTAGTCGGCAAGCCAACTCATAGGTTATGGTGTCCAACGCCATGGCCCAGTCGGCCAGGTAGCGAGTGTTTTCACCGTCCCGACCGATCAACGTAACCGTATCCTCTACATTTATTTCCGGTAATTCGGTGATATCGAAAACCATCATATCCATGCTGATTGTACCGACTTGCGGCAGCGACCGCCCTTTGCAAAGAGCCGTCATTCTATTTGAAAGCCCGCGGTCAATTCCGTCCGCATATCCTACTGGGAGCAACGCTAATCGGCTTGCGTGTTCGGCCGTCCATGTGAATCCGTAACTAACTGACTCGCCTGCATCAATTTCAATAATCTGATTTATCCTTGCCTTGACAGACATGGCCGGCTTTAACCGATCCGAAACAGTCCTTGATTCCAATCCATAAAGGTAGAGACCAACACGAACCATATCGTAATGAGTGCTTGGGAATAGCCTTGTAGCCTCACTTGAAGCCAAGTGGGTGATAAATTTTCCGGCTGACTCCTCCTTTTTTGGTGTCTCCACTTTTGTTGTCGCCGCAACGTTTTCCTCGCTGATTAAATGGAGGGCTTGGTCGAATGCTTGTCTTTGCATGTCAGTGGATTTTGCGTCACTTGCTTTGGCTAGATGGCTGAAGACGCTTATTAATTCTAGGGATGCGAGGTTTCTAATTTCAGTGACCATGGCTGCGGCCTCGTCAACTGGACACCCGAGGCGGTGCATTCCCGTATCAATCTTTAAATGGATGCGGCCCAACCGTCCGGCTTTGGCGGCCACCTCAGCGGCCGTTCTTGCTGCCTTCGAATTTGTAATCGTTACGTCGAGGTTATGCCGAAAAGCGGTGTTCAGAGCGCGATTCGGAGTTGGGCTCAAAACGAGGATCGGAATTTGCGTCAAGCGTTTTCTAAGCTCGACTCCCTCGTCAACCGATGCAACCGCCAACCAGGAGCAGCCGTTGGCGGCAAGGACCTCTCCGACTTCCAATGCTCCGTGGCCGTAAGCGTCCGATTTTACGACTCCCATGATTTTCGTGGTGGGGCCGTCAGCTAGTCTGGCGCGTCCATCTGCCTCCTTTGCGCCAACCCAACTTTTGATTAATTCCAGATTCGATCGAATAGCATCGAGGTCGACTTCCACCCAAGCGTCTCTCAAGACGGGCGAAACGGCGATCTTCTGTGATGTAACCATTAGTAATTTCTCTCTGTCTGAATCGCTCAAGGCATCAATGCAGCCGAAACTTTATGCTAGCATTGCAGCCGATTCCATTCACTTGTTGATATACACTGGTGAAGGGGTCACTTTCGCGGTTGCTGTTCGGCTGGAAGTTTTTGCTGTTCTATTTCTAGATAGACCTGCATCCGGTAGTAATCTCGCTTGAAAGCTCGGAGTCTTAAACAGGGGTCCTAAGGAGTCACGGTTTGAGTTGCGCTAAGTGAGGAGCACAGCCTTGAATAAAGCAGAGTTGGTTGATGTTGTTGCAAAAGAAGCTGGTACGACAAAGAAAGATGCGGAGCAAGTGATTAACAAGACGATGGAAACCATCGTCAAGCACGTTGCTACCGGCGAGAAGGTTACATTAGTAGGATTCGGCACGTTCGAAGCCAGACAACGTAAGGCAAGAACAGGCAGAAATCCTAAGACGAACGAGCCGTTGCACATTCCTGCGAAGCGCGTTCCGGGATTCAGAGTCGGCAAAGAGTTCAGCGAAGCAGTCAACAAGAAGAAGTAACCTTGAGGGGGGGCATTGGAGCTACCGAACGTACCGAAGGTAGCAGTCGTTGGATGCGGTAACTGGGGTAAAAACCTCGTCCGCAATTTCGCCCTTCTAGGAGCGCTAGCGGCTGTTTGCGATGCGGACAGAGTAAAGCTGGAACTTGTTAGCCGCGAACACCGCGGAGTGCGTGTCACAGACGACTTTGAAAGCATCATGAACGACCCGTCCGTGCAAGCGGTCGTCATTGCCACCCCTTCTGATACTCATTTTTCGCTAGCAAAACAGGCGCTGGGTTCAGGTAAGCATGTCTACGTCGAAAAGCCTCTGGCTCGCGACGTCAAGCATGCCGAGGAGCTTGGCGCCATTGCCGAAGGGAAAAACTTAGTATTGATGGTCGGACACTTGCTTCTGTACCATCCTGCCGTGAACTGCTTGAAAGATCTGATCGCCTCAGGTGAATTGGGCGAGCTACTCTTTATCAAGTCAGACCGCATGAATTTCAATGTTGGTCGTAGAGATTGGAGCGTGCTGTGGGATTTAGCTCCTCATGATCTCTCGATGATGTGCTATTTGCTCGATTCCGACTACGCGGACGTAAGCCGCGTGGGCGGTTGGGATACTCGTGGTGACGGAATCGTCGACGTTGCTTACCTCGATCTCTCTTTCCCTGTTGGAGATCGCAAAGTCGCCGGTCAGGTAAGAAACAGCTGGATCGATCCGCAAAAAAATGTACGACTGACTGTCAATGGTTCGCTGAAAACAGCGGTTCTTAACGATACTCAGCAACGTAATAAACTCGAGTTGCATAGCCAGACAAAAGAAGGTCGAATGTTGGTTGAATATCCGGAATATCCGGATGCTGAACCTTTGCGGCTGGAATGCGAGCATTTTCTCGAATGTCTTGTCACTGGTGACAGACCACGCACCGATGCGAACAATGCTTATAACGTTGTTCGCATACTTGCTGATGTTGAGAAAAGGTTGTCGAGCAGACCGGCTGCGGCTGGTTCACGATAGATTCATTGGCGCGCTGCTACCAAGATGTAATTGGCGTTCGCAAGAGCGACGAATTTCTGCGCTCATGCGACCGCTGTATTTTGGCATGGGCGGAGTGCCTCTGCTAAGCTGCGATTTCGGCAAAGTATTGTGGCGAAAAGCCCCTCGGAATGACCGCTTTGAAGGATCTAAGAAATTCGCCAGAAATTTCTTAGATCCTCCAAATGCCCGTTTGGAGAGGGTAATCAACCCAAAAAATCCCCGCCCCAAAATTTCCCAAAAAACAAAAAGAGCAAAGTTTCGCAAGAAACTTTGCTCTATACATCTCAAACTAAAAATGGAGCGGAAGACGAGGCTCGAACTCGCGACATTCTCCTTGGCAAGGAGACATTCTACCACTGAATTACTTCCGCAATGGCTAGACCATATATTAGCTCAAATGGCTCGATATGTGGGGCGCGCTAAACAAGTCTTCAGAAATATTTGCCTGCACCGGTGCTGGTGTCACTATTGCTAACCGAGTGCCACCGGCTGGGGAATAGAAGGAAAGAAATTGGTAAAACGCTTCCTTAAGTCTTAGTTATGTAATTTCAATGCTGGTATATTTAGGCAAACAGGTGCCACCAAAATTTTTAATACTCTTGCAAAAACCTGAGGAGTCGGAATGAGCGGGGACGAAAAGAATCCGGACGAGAACGAAAAAGAGTTGGCAGACAAAGCTGCATCTAGCGAGATACCTGCTCCGCCGGCATCTGAGCCTCGTACAACCAGTTCATCACCAGTTGTTTCAGAGCCGCCCTTGGTCTCCACAGGTGAGCAGCCTGCGGCGCCGGCTCAAGCAGCGACTGAACCTAAATCAGAGATCCAGCCACCTGTGCAGCCTAAAGAGCGCCGCTCTCGCTGGGAGAGTAGTTTCGTTGCTTTGCGTTATTTGAGTGGCATCGGTAAAGATGGACAGATCAAAGTACGTGACTCCGACCGAGCTACAAGCCTCATGCTTGCGGTTGTAGGATTATTGACCGTGGTGTCGCTCTTCATTCCGACACTGGCGATGATCCGCTTTAACCTGCTTGCTGTCTGCGATCTGCTTGCAGGTGTTTGTATAGTCTTCTATATCGCCAACCGTTTCGGCATATTGTCCACCTTGCCTCCGCGCTCGGCTTTGCTTTGTTGGCAGCTTATGATGGGCTCATGGTTCATCGGCATTTTTGTCACCATAAACGTAGTCCTTATCGGCTTTTTGAACGCTCATCATCCGCCGGTGCCTGAAACTCGTCCGGTGCAATTGGTGCCTGCGCCGCCAAACTCAGCTCCTGCGGCCCATCCATAAAAACTCAAATAATTACAATTGCCTGTCTATCAGCCTGCTGGATCGTTGACGCATGTTAAGATCCACTACTATTCCGCGTTCTGCGGGATTTTAGTCCCGGTTGTAAGTAGTTAAGAGTAGGAAAAGCAAATGAAAGTCACCCTCGATAGGGAAGGCAAAAACGTAGTCCATTTGGGCTTGGAAGTCGACGCCAAAATCGCAGAGAAAGAGTACGAAAAAACATGCCGCATGTTGAGTCAAAGCATGAACGTGCCGGGCTTTCGTCGAGGAAAGGCGCCTCGCAAGATCATCGAGAAACAAGTAGGTGTTGATTACATCAAAACTCGCGCTCTCGAACAGATGGTGCCCAAGCTGCTTTCTGAAGCCGTGACGACCGAAAGTTTAGATGTCATTACTGAGCCGCAAATTGAGTCGTGCCAGTTCGACCTAGGAGCACCTCTCAAGTTCACAGCTAAATTCGAGGTGCGCCCGGAAGTTACGCTTGGCGAATACAAAGGCGTTCAGGTGAAAGTACCGGAAGCCGCATTGCCGGCTGATGCCATGGATAGAGCCTTGAAGAGTTTGGCTGAGTCGAGAGCATCTTTGCAAGCGATTGAACCAAGACCGGTGCAGATGGGCGATACTGTTCTGCTCGATTTCGAATGCTTTGTCGACGACAAGCTGGTGGAAGGCGGCAAAACCGAAGGACTCGTGCTGGAAGTTAAGCAAGGCAGCTTCATCGAAGGTTTCTGCGAACAGTTGGTCGACAAAACTCCTGGACAGCAGTTCGAAGTAGAAGTCAAATTCCCTGAAGACTACAGAAACAAGGAATTGGCAGGTCAAGACGCTCTTTTTAAGGTCAGTTTGAAAGAGATTCGTCAACGCGTGGTGCCGCTGCTGGATGATGATTTGGCCAAGCAGCTCGGTCAGGAAAGTTTGGATGCTTTGAAAGAAGCACTGAACGAGCGCATGGAAGAAGAGATCTTCCAAGAAAACGAAATGCGTGCTCAAAGAGCTGTTGTGGAGTCAGTGGTATCCAAGGCAACAGTTGATATTCCTGAGACGATGATTGAGCGTGAGAAAGCACTCTTGTTGCAACAAGTGCGCCGTTATCTCGAACAAAATAACCAGGACTGGGACACATTCGAAAAGTCCGCTGACTATGAAACTATGCAATCGAGCAAGACTGAAGAAGCGAAACAACGCGTTCTCACTAGCCTTGTGCTAGGTGCAGTCGTCAGAGCTGAACAGTTGACCATCAACGAAGATGAGCTCACTCCGTATATCGAAGAGTTAGTGCAACGCTATCAAGTTCCCGTCGAGCAGATCGTGCGGAACGAGGAATTGAGACGGCAAGTAATGGAAGAAGTCCTAACCAATAAAGTGGTGCAGCATCTTGTCAAGCATGCTCAGATTGAGCTTGTTGCTGACGAGCCGCACAACAACGAACATGGTCACAGCCATGAGCATGGCCATAGTCACGAACACGGACATAGCCATGATCACGAACACGGCCACGAACATGGACATGACCACGAGCATGGTCATGATCAAGAACATAGCCACAAGCACGATACTGAAGCCAGCGACGCTGGAAATGAAGAATCTGACGAAAAATCCAAGAAAAAGGCAAAGACCGCCCAAAAATAGTGGGTTTAATCTCTTTCATCCCTAACTTTAGGATAGTATCGTTGCTAGTTGGCTAACATGAGGTTATGGACTTCATGTGGAAACCAAGCATTTCCTGTAGATTGATTTATTGATTTCTCACAGTGTTCAAGTAAAGTGTAGGCATAGGCAATAGGGTCCCGCGAGGGACCCCAAAACAGAGAAGGATAGAAAATGTCATTCGCGCCAGAAAACAAATTAGTGACTAAAGCAGGCCTGTACGATCTTTGGAGCATGAGCCCCATGGCCAGCCCAAATGCGTACTATCCTCCGACTGTTATCGAGACAACAGCCAGAGGTGAGCGTGCTTTCGATATCTTCTCTCGTCTGCTTCGCGAGCGCATCGTATTCCTCGGCACTCCTGTAGACGACACCGTCGCCAACCTCGTGGTTGCACAGTTGTTGTTGCTCGAAGGCGAAGATCCGGAAAAAGATATCCGCTTGTATATCAATTCGCCAGGTGGTTCTGTTACTGCCGGTCTCGCTATTTATGACACTATCCAGCACATTCGCTCGGATGTTTCTACAATCTGCTTGGGTCAAGCGGCTAGCATGGGCGCATTCCTCCTCTCTGCCGGTAAGAAAGGCAAGCGATTGGCACTGCCCCACTCTCGCATCCTTATCCATCAACCCCTGGGCGGTGCGCAAGGTCAAGCCACCGATATCGAAATCCAGGCTCGCGAAATCCTGCGCATTAAGCGACAGTTAAACGAGTTGATGGCACTTCACACCGGTCAATCCGTCAAGCAAATTGAAAAGGATACCGATCGTGACAACATCATGACGGCTGACGAAGCCAAGGAGTACGGATTGGTCGATGAAGTCATCATGCGGCTGGACCAACAGCCGAACTTGACGACTGTATAGTTCGTTCATTAATTAATTCAGCTCCGTTTCCAAGTCATCTGTCAGAATGACTTCTAGAGTAGAGATAAGGAAGTAACATGCCAAAGCCATCAGACACCAGACTGAAGTGTTCTTTTTGTGGAAAGAGTCAGGACCAGGTCAAAAAACTGATTGCCGGGCCCGGTGTCTATATATGCGATGAGTGCGTCGACCTTTGCAACGAGATATTAGATGAAGAGCTCTTCGAAGGCAGCCCAGCGACTAGCCCTTCGGAGACTGTTCTGCCTCAGCTTGTCGACATTCCGAAACCGCAGGAGATCAAGGCTTTTCTAGACCAACATATTGTTGGCCAGACAACAGCCAAAAAGATCCTGTCAGTGGCCGTATATAACCACTACAAACGTATCAGCCACAACTCTGAACTTTCTGATCAGGTTGAGATTCAGAAGTCGAACATTTTGTTGATTGGTCCTACAGGTTGCGGCAAGACTCTTCTTGCTCAGACCTTGGCCAAATTGCTCGATGTACCGTTTGCCGTTGCCGATGCTACGACTTTGACCGAAGCAGGCTATGTCGGAGAGGACGTCGAGAACATTCTTCTGCGTCTCTATCAAGCTGCCGATTACGACATCAAAAAGGCCGAACGCGGCATTATCTACATTGATGAAATCGACAAGATTTCGCGTAAGTCAGAAAACACTTCAATCACTCGCGACGTCAGCGGCGAAGGCGTGCAGCAAGCGCTGTTGAAGATGATTGAAGGAACTCTGGCGAACGTGCCGCCGCAAGGTGGTCGCAAGCATCCGCATCAGGAATTCATTCAGATCAACACCGCCAATATCTTGTTTATATGCGGCGGAGCATTCGTTGGTCTCGACCGAATTGTGGAAGCGCGTGTTTCGTCCAATCGCGCCATCGGTTTTGGCGCCGACAGCCCGGCAACGGCTTGGGAACGCGAGCAGAGAGCGAGCAAGATTCTCAAGGATACGGCTCCGGACGACTTGCTCAAGTTTGGTCTCATTCCCGAATTCGTCGGCAGAATGCCCGTCATCGCAGTACTCGAAGCTCTCGATGTCGAAGCTCTCGTACGCATTCTCATCGAGCCGAAGAACGCTATCGTCAAGCAATACCAACAGCTGTTGGCTCTTGATGGTGTCGAACTGAAGTTCGACGATGCTGCGGTGCAGGGCATTGCCGAAGAAGCATTGAAACGCAAGACTGGTGCTCGTGCTTTGCGCTCGATCGTGGAAGAGATCATGCTCGAGATCATGTACGAAGTGCCTTCTCGTTCAGACATCAAGGTATGCCACATCACCCAAGATCTCGTCGCGAAACGTTCTACTGCCGAGCTTCTTCAGCTGCCAAACAAGACAAAGCTGAAGGGTGAAATCGCATAACATCTCATTATGGTAGAAACTAAAGACTCATCTACCAAAGAGCAGCCGGCCGATCTCAGCACGACTCACTTTCCATTGATTCCGTTGAGAGACGTTGTGGTGTTTCCGCAGATGGTCACGCCGCTCTTTGTCAGTCGTGCAAAGTCGATTGCTGCTCTCGAGCAGGCGCTTTTGCGTGACGACCGCCTGGTTGTGTTGGTTGCGCAGCGCGATCCTGAATGTGAAGAACCGCATCAGAACGATCTCTATGAGATCGGTACTTTGGCGGAAGTGATGCAGATGTTGAAGCTTCCTGACGGCACCGTGAAGGTTTTGGTGGAGGGGTCGACACGTGTGTCGCTCAATGACATCAAAGAAGAGTCAACGAACTTCACTGCGCGTGTCACCGAGCAGCAAGAATTGGTGCGTGACGATGCTTCTACTAAGACCTTGATTCGACTGGCTGTTGAAAAATTTGAGCAGTACGTTAAATCGACAAAGAAGATCAATCCGGAAAGTCTCTTGGCTGTCTCTGGAATCGGGCAGCCTGGCCGTCTTGCGGATATTATCGCCACTTATTTGGGCCTGGAAGTTTCAGAGCGCCAGAAGTGTCTGGAAATCTTCGATAGCTCGGAACGTCTGGAATATGTGAGCCAGCTACTTTCGCGCGAATTGGAGTTAGCGGATCTCGAACAACAGATTCACGACCGCGTTCGTTTCAATTTGGAGAAAACTCAGCGCGAGTACTATCTGCGCGAGAAGATGCGCATCATCCAAGATGAGCTCAATGCTGATGGTGAGCAGCTCGGCGAGATTGCAGAGTATAAGCAAAAGATCGCCAAAGCGAAGATGCAAGGCGTTCCGCTCGAGCGTGCCACCAAAGAGCTTGCGCGTCTCGAAAAGATGATGCCGCAAAGTGCCGAAGCTCATGTCATCAGAACTTACCTTGATACGCTCGTTTCTTTGCCTTGGGCGAAGCGATCGCGCGAAGCTATTGATCTGCAGGTTGCTGAAGACATTCTCGAAACAGATCACTATGGACTGGAGAAAGTCAAAGAGCGCATTCTTGAATACCTCGCTGTGCGCAAACTTTCTAAGCAATCACAAGGAACGATCTTATGTCTCGTTGGTCCACCCGGCGTAGGCAAAACAAGTTTAGTCAAATCCATCGCAAAGGCGATGAATAGAAAGTTTTCTCGCATCAGCCTTGGTGGTGTAAACGATGAAGCTGAGATTCGCGGTCACCGCCGCACTTATATTGGTGCCATGCCCGGCCGCATCATCCAGGCCATCAGACAAGCGGGCACCAAAAATCCCGTTATTTTGCTCGACGAAATCGAGAAGATGACTCGCAGTTATATGGGCGATCCAACTGCAGCGATGCTAGAAGTGCTGGACCCCGACCAAAACGACAACTTTACTGACCACTATCTGGATACTCCATTCAGTTTACGTGAAGTGGTTTTTGTTGCCACTGCTAACGCACTCGACTATGTGCCGCGCCCATTGTTGGATCGTTTGGAAATAATCAGAATTCCAGGTTATACGGAAGAAGAGAAGCTGGCGATCGCTGAGCAGCATATATTGCCTCGTCTCCTCGAAAAGCATGGCTTGAGCGAGAAGCAGATCAAATTCCCAGAAGTATGTGTGACCAAAGTTGTTCAGGAATATACTCGCGAGTCTGGCGTGCGCTCGCTCGAACGGGCACTTGCTACCATCTGCCGAAAAGTAGCAACTGAGATCGTAAGGAACAAGCAACAGTCTGTAAAACTCACACCAGCGCTGGTGACCAAGTATCTCGGGCCAGCCAAAGTGCTTCGTGATGCTGAGGTGAAAGGCCCTCAGGTCGGTATCGTCACAGGATTAGCCTGGACTGAAACTGGTGGTGAAACGCTCTCGATCGAAGTCAACATCATGCACGGCAAAGGCAAGCTACAATTGACCGGGCAACTCGGCGACATCATGAAAGAGTCTGCTCATGCTGCCTTTAGCTATATTCGCAGTCATGCAGAACGGCTAGGAATTGATCCTGATTTCCACGATAGTATCGATGTGCATGTGCACATCCCGGAAGGTGCGACTCCCAAAGACGGACCTTCTGCAGGTGTTGCCCTTACTCTGGCTATTTATTCTGCTATATCTAAACGCCCTGTACGAGCCAGTTTGGCTATGACTGGCGAAGTGACGTTGCGAGGACGTGTTCTTGCGATTGGTGGCTTGAAAGAGAAGGTGCTTGCAGCGATTCGCGCTGGTATCAAGACCGTGCTTTTTCCGCGCGCCAACGAGAAAGACCTTGCAGAGATTCCGCAGTATGTGCAGGAGCGAGTCGAGATGATTCCGATTGCACATCTAGACGAAGTCTTTGCAATCGCATTCAAAAGCAACAGCAAGCCTCCCACTTCGTCTAAACATAAGTCGCAACAGCAAACTCGTGGAAAGCGTCCGACATCGAGTCGTGATAAGCGCAGCGCATCGATGCATGTCGATGCTGATGACGACTTAGAATGATGCGGCATCTTGCCGCGCATAATCTCGTACGCGCAGCCTACACGCGCGAACTTACAGCTATAAGTTGCAACTGGCAAGTTGCATAACGTCGGTGCAGGCGTTGCGTATCTGTGAATAGTTGCAATTTTGTTGCAGCCTTGTTCTCACTTATCACCGATGAATAATCGCCTACATTTTTCGCTTCGACGCGCTTACACTGTGCAATTGCACCTGTGAGAGAGCCGTGCGTCTGTCGATGATAGTGACCATCACTATTGTGGAGGTCGTGAAAGGTGGCAGCAAAAACCAAATTGGGTGGGGGAGTAAAAGCAGGGCAAGACCAGATCATCTCAATGATCGCCAAATTCAGTAGCGTCTGTAAATGCGGCGCGTTCATCGAACCCGGTGACAGTATGAGTTACGACACCGTTAGCAGAAAATCGCTGTGTTTCGATTGTGTACGGCGTGAGGCACAGTTCAGACCAATTGATAGAGTGGCTCCGAATAACGAAGAGCAATTTGTGGAGTCTAAGTGTCACGCTTTGGTCGACCGATTCAGAACGCTTCGCCTAGCGCCGCGTCCTCTGACGACTGAGATAAGGGAAGAACTTAAGAATGTTTTGTGTCGTCTGAAAAACGAGTTTGGCGGTAGCGAAGTAGCACGCACTGTAATTGCAGAGACATTCAAATGCAAGCACGGAGGGGCGTCTCTTTGCCCGATCAAAACAAAGTATGCCGGTAGTTGCATTCATTGTGCGTCTCCAGTTCTGTCTGGTGAATTAGTCTTATACGATCACCATGTGCGGCGTGTTCATTGCATTCTTTGTGACTGTATGCGTGGAATGTAATCTGGCCGCTCCTCGGAAATTGATACAATAGCCAGCCTGTGGCGTTCTATTGCGCCTATCCATTGGCAACGGCTTTAACAAGCGAGGAGATTCTGCTTTGAACGCGAAAATTGCGCACGTCGTTATGCTTTGTGCTGTAGTTACGGGTTTCTCATCATCACGACTAGTTTTTGCTACAGATGCAGCCCCTCAAGCTTGTGCCTGTATGGCTTCAGATCCCAACGCTGCTCAAAAGAAGAAGCATAAGGGCGGTCCTGTTCGACATGTGCTCAAAGGATTAGAGAAAGAGTTTGGATCAGATCTGAGCAACATGGGAAAAGACGCCATGTTTGTGTTCTCTGCTCAAGACTTTGATCCTTATGCATCGACACCAACGCAAAATCCGAAGCGTCCATATGTGATAGGTGATATAGAGTTTGTCGACGGAAGTAAATCTGAAATCGTTCGCTTCCCAGATCGAAGTCTGCGTATCTATGGTGGTTTCGAAGACGGCACTTACGCTTGCCCGAGGACGGCTGAGGGCAATACTTACGACGTTCGTTATCCAAACGGAGCCAATGGTGTACTGGCGTTTTCCTCTGATGGATCTGCTGTGGTTAAGCGCCCCGATGGAACGACCACTAAAATAAGCAAAACCGCCGGTGGTGGCTACAAAGTAACCAACGATAAACTTGGCTACATCGGTGATATCAATACTGACGAAACCGGCTTGAATCATGAATTTGCCCGCAGTAACAATCCAGTCAACAACCTGCAATAGTGTCAACAACCTGCAATAGGTTATTCGCGAAGATTCGAACATCACCGTCGTGATTGTTGTTTAGATGGCGTGAATTGCCGCCAGCAATTGCTGATTAGCATTTTCATCAAACTCACCGAGCGGCGTATGCGCGAAAATGCAAGTCGTGCCATTTTGGTTCGGCATAAAACAACCGATTAGAGAGCCTGTCGAGACTTTGCCCGAAGTGAATTCGCCAGACTCGTATGTGAGTTCGCGACCACCGACTTTTTGCTGCCCTTTTTCATGCACGATGAACTCACCTTTCGCCTGGCTTACAGTTCGCGCCGATTTCGCTGAAGCTTCAATCTGTTTGATTACAGTTTCCGGTGGCAGCGCACCTTCTGCACTGCTGACATGAACGAGAGTCCAAACGGCGCCTGTGCCTTGGTGCCCGATCATGACCATTTTGGTGCCGAACAGATCGACCCCGGAAACATACTGAAAGCCGTCAGGCAGAGGCTCGGCAATTTTCATGAATGAAGAGGCGATCTGTTTCGTTCTAGAAATATCTTGCGCCTGACTGGATAGATAAACGAGACCGACTAATGCGCCTGCGATACCGACTAGGGAGGCTAGCGAAACGGCGATGGCTATCTTCAATCCTCGCGGCCAGGTTCCGTAAATCTTCCTGTTATCAGAGGATGATCTTTTGCGACTTTTGCCCATAACTTCACCGCCATGAAAAAAGCGCCGTCACGTGGATTCCTTGATCAAAGAGTTTCTGGCGACCCAGCCTGTGTTCTTCGGAAAGCTGCCGTCTTTAAGGCGTACTTTGACACACTCTTTTCCTGTATCTTCCAAAATGATCACTCTCGTGTCAATCGGTATTTTCACTACATCAGAACTTTTTAGTGACTCATGTGCATCTAGCGCTAGCAGCATTATTTGTTGATGAGACGGCTCCACTATGAACATCGAAACCATTGCTGCATCGGGCGTCCAGAGTTTGTACCGTTGACTGGAAGCGTCCTTGTCGCCTTTCTCATCCGTGCTTTTCTTGCTAATCAGATTTTTGACGAAAAGGAAAGCTCCGTAAGCGCACAAACCTAGAAATGCCAACCAGGCAAGCAATACGAGAATTCCTATTACGTGCCAGAATAACCAATTCGCAATCAACAGTGCGAAAAGGGCGGCGCAAATAATTAATATAACTCGCATGATTTTAGGCGGTTTTTTGTTGCGATTTTATCTATTTTAACTGGCTGAATGCGAGTGCCGGACATGACTTAAGTCACATGACTAAGGTCACTAGCGGTCACTGGGCGAGATCCTTTAGTCGACTTTAAGTGAATAGAATGTGCTACTGAATATGGTGGCGCGTTGGTTTGAATCTTGCCAGACGGGAAATGGTGGCATAAATTACTACCTTCCAGTTGGTTGTATATGTTTGTCTTATTTGAGTGTCACTCCCACCCGTCGCTGCACTTTTTGCATGAGCCGCGCCCCTCTATGGGCGCTTACTACTTGGATTCCGGGAGCACTTGCGAAGATCTCTTGGAAAGGTAAAGTAGGGGAGAATCCTAAATATGTGAAGGGATCTTCAAATAACTTGATATGATTTTGTCATTTAGTAAATCCCGCCACTGGTGGCTGTTTTGGCTACTTTTCCGGGGCTGGAGCGTCACTGTTCAAAGCACTTGCTTAACTGACGCACAGAATGGAAAACACCAGCTGAGTGGGTCTGCGGACTCGGCATTATGTCTAGCTTTGCAGGTGATTTTAGAGGCGCCGAAAGGCAAAGGAGATTGATATGGTCATGGTTGAGTCGACTAACAAAAATCTAGCCTATCTTGATCTAGATGACCAGTACGTGAATCCGGTGCTTTCGCGCTCAGCTCGTATTGTGGCGGAGCGTGCTAAAGGCTCCTACATCTACGATATGAACGGCGATGCTTATCTGGATTTTGCCACCGGTATCGCGGTCAACAACGTGGGTCACTGCCACCCTAAAGTTGTAGAAGCGATTCAAAAGCAGTGCTCTGAACTGATTCATACGTCAGTCACGGTTCATCACAAGCGCTACATCGAGTTGGCTCAGAAGCTGGTTGAAATTACGCCCGATGGATTAGATTCAGTCTTCCTCGCCAATAGCGGTGCAGAAGCCGTAGAAGGTGCTGTGAAACTAGCTCGCTATGCTACCGGGCGTCCCGGTGTGATCATCTTCCGCGGTTCGTTCCACGGTCGCACAATGTTGACGACGGCACTCACAACATCCAAGCTCTATTACAGAGAAAAGTATGAGCCGCTGCCAAGCTCGATCTTCACGGTTCCTTTCCCATATGTTTATCGTTCCCACTTCAAGAACGACCCCGAAGCTTGCGTGAAGCACTGCTTGGCTGAACTCGATGATCTTTTCCACCGCATCGTGCACCCAGAGCAAGTCGCGGCCATGATCATCGAGCCGATTCAAGGCGAAGGTGGTTATGTAGTGCCGCCGAAGGGCTTCATTCAAGAGCTGCGCAAGATTGCAGATGAACACGGAATTCTATTGATCATCGACGAAGTGCAAACTGGTTTCGGTCGCACCGGTAAGATGTTTGCTATCGAGCACGAGCAGGTTGAGCCAGACATCATGCTTATGGCGAAGGGCATCGCAGGCGGTATGCCGCTCTCCTCGTTCATTGCTCGTAAAGAGATCACCAAGAAGTGGAAGCCGGGACGTCATGGTTCCACATTCGGTGGTAACCCTGTTTCTTGCGCAGCCGCGCTGGCTACTATTGAAGTGTTGCAAGAAGAACAGCTTCCAGAGCGCGCTGCCAAGGTTGGCAGCCATTTGCTCAAAGAGATCCAGAGCATGACTAAGGGCATGTCGCATGTCGGCGAAGTGCGTGGTCGCGGTCTCATGATCGGTATCGATTTCAACGACAAAGACGGCCATCCTTCAAAAGATATGGCTGAAAAGGTCGCTGAGAAGTGCTTAGAGCACAAAATGCTTGTGCTCACATGTGGACCACAAGGACAAGTAATTCGCTTGATTCCGCCTCTGAATATCTCAGATTCGGAAGTGACCAAGGCTCTGGAAGTGCTCGAAAAGAGCTTGCAACTCAAGTAGTTCCAGTCCGCAGAGCTCACTGTGAGCGCTTTAGCCGGGTCGGCACCGTATATGGTTTTTAGTTTCGTTGTACACTCGAGATTGTAAATAGCCATCTGCAGCCATGTCCCGGCTAATTCCAAAAAACTTCAAGGCCAGGCATCTTAATCAACAGTTTAAAAAGCAACGAACTAACAAAAAGCTATCGCGTTAACGACGCAGCCAACTCGACCAAATGGAGAAAAAGATATGGACTTCGATTTTACGCCAGACCAAATTGCTTACCGCAAACACATGCGTGAGTTTGCCGAGCGCGAGATCGCTCCGAAGGCTCAGATGAACGACCGCGAGTGCAAGTTTGACTGGGATATCGCAAAGAAGATCTTCGCTGAAGGTTTTCTTGGCTGCCCTGTTCCTGAGAAGTACGGCGGTCTCGGCATGGACTACGTCGCTTACGGCCTCATGACTGAAGAAGTTAATCGTGTCTGCTCGTCCACTCGCACTCTCTTCTCAGTACAGACCTCACTGGTCGCCCTCACCATTCTCAAGTGGGGCACCGAAGAGCAGAAGAAGTTCTACCTTCCCAGTCTCTGCAACGGCAAATTCATCGGCTGCTATGGCTTGACTGAGCCAGAAGCAGGCAGCGATGCCGGCAATCAACAGACCCGCGCAGTTAAAGACGGTGACCACTACATCTTGTCCGGTCAAAAGACATGGATCTCCTGCGGCACCATCGCCACTCACGCACTGATCTTCGCAACAGTCGATCCTTCGCTCGGCCACAAAGGCATCACTTGCTTTGTAGTCGACACCAAGACCAAAGGATTCTCGGCTCAAGCAATCAAAGGCAAGTTGGGCTTGAGAGCTTCCGACACCGCTTCGCTCTTCCTCGATGAAGTACGCGTGCCAGCTGAAAATATCCTCGGCAAAGTCGGCGATGGATTCAAGGTCGCCATGTCTGCTCTCGATAACGGCAGATTTTCTGTCGCTGCCGGCGCTGTTGGTTTGGTTCAAGGTTGCATCGATGCATGTACAACCTACGCCATGCAACGTCGCACATTCGGCAAACCGATCGGCGAGCACCAGCAAGTGCAAGCCATGATTGCCGATATGGTTGTTGATGCCGAAGCCGGTCGCTTGCTCTATTTGCGCGCCGCTCACTTGAAGAATAAGGGTGTTCGTAATACGCTCGAGACCTCCTTGGCTAAGCTGTTCTGTGGCGAAGCTGCTAACCGTGCCGGACACAATGCTGTTCAGGTCTTCGGTGGCTATGGCTACTCAGACGAGTATCCGGTCGAGCGTTATTTCCGCGATGCGAAGGTGCTCAATATCTACGAAGGCACTCGCGAAGTGCAGCGCATGATCATCGCTCAAGACGCACTGGGAATTCGTCCGGCAAACGGTACAGCCGCCAGCCAGGCGGCTGCAAAGACTCCGGTCAGCGTCTAGTCCGAATCAGAACGCTGGCTTCGGTAGCTTCAAAAAAGATACTGCTGGCAGCGACTAAAACGGAAAAAACTGTGCAAAAGCTCGGCTCTGGCTGGGCTTTTGACTTTCTGGCAGACCTTTATCGTGCCTTCTCAATTTCCTTTTTCTAAATTCTTAGGATGCCCTACCTGAAGCTTGGCACTGGCCTGGCTTACGGAGTTTTCCAGACATTTTCCGCCGACTTTTCCTACAAGGATGTTGGATTTCTCAAAATATCGTGTATAGATACTTTAACTGGCATGTCAACAGACATATGGCGTTAGGCGCGGCTGTTTTTTCAAAAAAGGTCTGCCTCAGGGGGAGGGGGTGTGGCGAATATGACTCAGGAAGACATTCCTGTCATTCGAATCGGAGAGCTTCTTGTCCGCTCCGGTGTTATTACGACCTACGATTTATCGGAAGCTGAAAAACTCTCGGCGCACATGAAAGTGCAGTTCGGGCGCTTGTTGATCATGGCTGGATGTCTAACTGAAGAAGCGCTGGAATGCGCCCTTGAAGCACAACAACTTGTTCGCGATGGCATGTTGAACTCTGAGATTGCCTGTGAAGCCCTGGCATTTGCCGTTCAAGAAAACATTCCCCTCAGACAAGCTCTCGAAATGCTTGATTGTTTGCCGCAGTTTGGCACCGCCACTTTGCGCTTAGCCGAACTCATTCACGACGCGAACATAATTGACGAAGAGAAATTGCACGATGCATTCGACACCAGTATGGAGACGAATAGATCCTTGCCCGAAGTACTGGTGGAAATGCACTGCATCTCGCCCGGACTGCTTGCGATTATGACACGCATGCAGGAACAGATCAGAAACGACACACTTGACCGCGAAGATGCCATCAATGAATTGAAAGGAACGTTCAAGATCTGGACTCGTGCGGACAAAGCTATGGCTAACGATCCGATGTCCAAGAGTGCAATTATTTCTGGTACAAACGCACCCGCTCCTGCAAAGCCGAGCCGGTTTACGTCATCTTTTGATAGTGTCACGCGACTACCTGCGATTTCGCCCGAGACACTCGCTGGCTTGAACGCTGACGCTGCAGCTGCTGCCAAAGCTTCCAATGCTGTTCAGCCCCCAGCTCAGGCTGCTCCGGGTGAGAACCCTGCCACTGGTCCGATTCCGACTCCGTTTGCGCCCTTCCTTCCACCAACGGCTGCAGTTGTGCCCCCGCAAGCATTACCACCCCAGGCACTTCCGCCACAAGTCGCTCAGGCGCCACAAGCTCGTGCCCCGCAACATGGTGGGCAACCACTGCCACCCTCAGCAGCACACGTGCCATCACAGCCGCCGATACCGCCGCAAGGATATCCTCAACAAGGTGGTATCAATTCTGGTGCACTACCACGACAATCCGGACAGAACCTGCCAGATGGTGTGATTCTATACTCACAAGGTTATTTCCCACCTGATGGAACTGCTTCGGGCCAGTCTTTCAATGATGGATTTTCAGAAGAAGACGAGCAACGCATCAACGCTTTGCTTGACGTATTTGCCAGCGATTCATCTGCCAGTCCCTCTGTGACCATGCCGTTAGAAGCAACGCCTGAGAGCGTGCAAGATTCAGGTGACAACTGGATGTTTGCCGCCGACGGTTGGGGGGTGCCAGATCTCGCCGCTGCCGGTGCCAATTTGACCGGTGCTGAAATGTTTGCGCGTGCTCAAGCTGAATTAAACAACAGCGGTTGGTCATACAGCCAAGCGATGGCCACATCTTCTGGCCAGCAAACACCCGTGGCGCGTGACTATCAGCCTCAGCCTGTAGCACCACTGAGCCCGCCACCACCGCCTCTTGGGCAGCCGCTCTACGTGACCCCTACTCCTCCAACTCCGGCGGGACTGCCGAAGGGTCTTGGCCATCCAGACTTCAGACAGCCAAATGACGATACGAGCGCACCGCCTCAACCTATGGCGACGCCGTTCGATGCTGATTCGCCAAATCCTTTTAAACTGCGTAAAACTGGCAGCATGCCTGCGGTTCCTGCAGAGGGAGACTCGAAGTCTCAGCCTGGAAAAGATTCTGATAAGCCAGAACCCGCCGAGCAGGTTAAGGTGGAAGCCAAGGTTTCGGAAGAATCTAAACTCGCTAAAGAAGCAGAATCGGAGGATTCTGAAAAAGATGGAAAGTCATCAGTTATCGAAGACAAGGTTTCGGAACCTGCTGATGCTGAGCCTTCCGATAAAACGGCAAAGCAAGATAAAAGTGATGCAGATTCCGAAGCCCTCGAAGAAGACGGAAAATCGGAGAAAACTGAGACTGAAAAGAGCAAAGTAGATAAGCAAGACAAGCGCGAAAAACAAGACAAAGACAGCAAGGACAACAAGGACAACAAGGACAACAAAGACAGCAAGGACAACAAAGAATCTAAAGCTGAAAAAGCAAAAGAAGACTCTCATTCTGCTCCTGTTGCTGAGGCGGTTCATGAAGATAGGCTTTCAATTAAGCTTGAAGCGCCGGAAAAGGGTAGCGATCTTGTCGCTCTCCTTTTAGCGTCGAAGTTCTTTAGCGCCAGCGACCTTGAATCAGCTATCGTCAGAGGACTAAAAGATCCCGCGGTATCCGTTGAAATCCTTCATGCGGTCGGCGTTATGGATAAGTCTAGTCTTGATGCGGCGGTTCGATTGCAGAAGTTGGTGAAGAGTGGATCTGTAGAGACGGCAAAGGCTATTTCCTCGCTTGAATCGCTCAAAGCCGGCAAAATTAAGCCTGCAGAGTTGACCGATCAGCTCGGAATCAAGAAACCCAAGCGCCGAAAATAGTCATTACCGCAGTGAAAAGCGAGCCCCTCCGGCTCGCTTTTCTGGGTGGATCTGTCAACCTCAGCGCTCTAGGCTTCGGCTACCTTTTTCAGATCCGATTTTTGAGTGGACTGTTTGCGCAACGGCATCTTCGCTGGCTCTGGTGGGAAGAGCCTGGCGAGGCTTCTCTTTGCCCGTGATACCACATACGGATTTTCATCTTCGAGCATTTGCTCTAAGAGTTTCACATCACCCTGAATTCCGTCGGCAATCATGTATCTGACATCAGCGCTCTCGTCGCATGCGAGGGCAAACAAAACATCAGAAGGAGTATTGCTGTTTTGTGCAACCGCCGCACGCACCCTGGAAGATTTGTGATGAGCCAGTTGCCGCAACGTAGACGGCCACGTATTCTGGTTCTCCGCGACGCGCTCAACGAAGCCTTCTGAGCACTGTTCGGCGATGACCTGTAGCATCGCCCCTGGTGACTCTGGATGCACAGCGATAAGCCACATGGTTCGCATCGCCAGAAGATCTGCCGTAGCTATATCTACATTGCTTGGCGATTCCTGGCTGATCTCAGTCATCCACAGCCACATCAGCTGGCGAATTAGCTGCTCGATGTGATCCGGCCAGGACCATCGCAATAAATACCGAAACGGAAATTTAGAATTATCGATCTCCTTCATATCCATTAAACGTTCAGACATTTGGTACCTTCACTCTCTATATATTGGAATTTGGTGCTTAACTAACTGCTGGAAGCTTTCCTACTCGATAAATGCCCGTATTTATTGAGTCGCTCATACGGGAAAACCCGTGATTAATATAAGGTTGTCTCTCTTGACAGGCTTTGCGGATGCTTGACGAGCGGACGTTTCGGAAGTTTTTGTCAAACGGCATTTGCTCATTTTGATTACCGTGTAATTCTGCTTTGAATCACGTGTTTCATCTGATCGAGCTGAACAATTTTTTGTTTCAATTGTCGAATAATGCATTCCTTTCCAGTGAGCTGAATCTTCCGACGTCGTGTTGCTTGCTCAGTTCCCGAAGATGAATTTGGGATGGAAAATTCTGCTGACAACGAGTTCTTGCTGTTGTGGAAGAGCTCAACAGCCGACCGTTTCGGAGTTTGGTAAAGGATTGTCACAGTTCGGCTTTGTATTCCCATGGCTGGTTTCCAAAGGAATTAAATAAAACTTCTGTGCACTAAATGCGGGTCCAAGAAGGAGTATTTATGGCTACGTACAAAATGACCGAGATCGTCGGCACTTCTCCGAAAAGCTTTGCTGATGCTGTTCAAGAGGGCGTAAAGAGAGCTGCAAAAACCTTGCGCCACCTGGGTTGGTTCGAAGTGACCGAACAGCGAGGCCTGATCAAAGACGGACAAGTTGCGGAATTTCAGGTGACCATCAAAGTTGGATTCAAGTTGGAGGACGATGCCTAACTAAGGCGTCGAAACGTTCAAGGTTTTAACTTAAGGCTTTAAGTTCGACTCTAAAACTTGAACGAAAAACTTGAGCAGAAACATAAGCCGAATATAAAAGGATGTGCATGGAGCAAAGCCCTGCACATCCTTTTTTCGAATTTCGAGTTTTCGATTCACCGAGATAGCACCACGCTCGGTGTTATCTTGGATTTATACCTCAGTCTGGCCAGCTGTTGCGTCTGTGCAAGCGCTGTGCAGTTATGTGCCAAACAGCCTGTCGCCTGCGTCTCCCAATCCTGGGATGATGTAGCCGTTTTCGTTCAACTTTTCGTCCACCGCTGCGGTTGTGATTTGCACATTTGGATAATCTTGGTGAACGCGTTTGATGCCTTCAGGTGAAGAGACAAAACACACTAGATGCAGTGAGTTGATTTTCAATTTGGCAAACAAAGAGATCGCCGCCACCGCAGAGCCACCTGTCGCAAGCATGGGGTCGAGAACGTAGACTTTGCAGTCTTCGGGCAACGATTCCGGCAATTTTGCATAATAAGAGATTGCCTGCAACGTCGCTTCGTCGCGACGCAAACCGACGTGATAAACGCGAGCAGTCGGCAACACTTTCTGGGCAGATTCAGCGAGTATCAATCCTGCGCGCAAGACCGGCGCGAGTATGACATAGTCGGTCAACACAACACCTTTGGCTGAGCCGACGGGCGTTTCCACCGCTACTTCGCGGGTGCCAAGGTCTCTCATTGCTTCATAGACCAGAAGCCTTGAGAGTTGACCGGCACGAAGGCGAAATTCGCTGGTTGGCGTTTGATAGTCACGCAGCTTTGCCAGGCACTGCTGAATCAAGGGATGGTCTGCGACTTGAACTCTCTTATCAGTAGCGATCACCGTAATCAAACCTCTCGAATGTGCGACCAAATCGGCCTACCGGAACTAACCGTTTCGACCGCTTTGCCGCTTAGCGCTGCGTCTAGGTCAGTGTGATCCTTTTTCAAGAGGAACACGCCCTGCCAGCTGCCTCGCTTCTGTGCGAGCCCAACGGTCGGCTTCAAGTATATCTTCCAACTGCGGATTTGCTATTGATTTGTGTTTATCTACAACGCGTTGAATGTAGACCGGAATCTCTGTGAACTTGATCTGCTCTTGCAAGAACATCTCGACAACGACTTCGTTTGCAGCATTGAGCACACAAGGTAACGTATCTTCGTGCCTGGCTACTTGTTGCGCAATATTGAGGCAGGGGAATCGTTTGACGTCTGGTTCTTCGAATGTCAATTGACCCAATTTGGCCAAATCCATCCGAGGCACGCGGCTGGAGGCAACACGCTCTGGGAAAAAGAGCGCGTAGTGAATCGGTAATCGCATGTCGGGAAGCCCCATTTGTCCAACGATTGAGCCGTCGATGAACTCAACGGCCGAATGCAAGATAGATTGCGGATGTATTACGACTTTTATCGCTTCCGCTTTCACATCGAAAAGCCAGCGCGCCTCGATTACCTCCAATCCTTTGTTCATTAGAGTGGCGGAATCTATGGTGATCTTTGGACCCATCGACCAGTTTGGATGTTTAAGTGCATCATCTATGGTGGCAGATTCAATTCGCTCTTTTGTCCACGTGCGGAAAGGTCCACCGGAAGCAGTAAGTATCAATTTCTCAACCTGATTGCGCCTGTCGTCGCGCGGTCTCATGTCTGCTAGTGATTGAAAGATCGCCGAGTGTTCGCTATCGACAGGCACTATTTGCGCGCCAAACTGTTTAGCTAATGGCATCACCAGGCAGCCGGCTGCAACCAGCGTCTCTTTGTTGGCAAGAGCGATGGTTTTGCCCTGCTTAATTGCAGCAATGGTCGGCTTTAGACCGAGAAATCCAACCACTCCAGTAACTACGGTTTGGCTGGCTGGATGCGTGGCAACGTGCTCGAGTCCACGTTCGCCATATTCTATTTCTATCGAGCAGTCATTGCGGTGGAGCAGATCTGAGAGAATCTTTGCATCTGTGTCTGTGGGAACAGAGACCAACTCTGGTTTAAACTGCTTAATTTGTTCGACCAGCGTCTCCATTTTTTTGCTGCCTGCAGCGAGTGCAGCAACTTTCAGCTCATCGCTGTGATGAGCGACGATGTCGAGCGTTTGCTGTCCGATAGAGCCTGTAGAGCCAAGAAGGCTAAGGGTTTTCAATACGTGCACTCTGTCGATCCGGTAACTTTCCGTTGACAGACATGATACTAGAGAGGAAATTTAATTGCTGACGTCTCCACGCGGCTGTGTCGATAGCGCTTCCGTAAACCAGCGGATAGTAGTCTTCTCCTGATGGTATAAGCGGCGCGAATCTTCTTAACATCGGATTTTGCGGCACATGTGGATTTGCATCTCCTGGATTGGGTAGCTTAGCCATTTGGGCTTGGGCTAGACGAATCGCACTCTCATAATTCTTTTTGGCTTCTTCAATCTCGATTTGCGCCCACTGCTTTTCGCGCGCCTTTACTTCTGGCGCGTATGGACCCCATGCATTTGCGTAATGCTTGATTGCTTGTCCGACGCGAACCTCGGCGAGATTGATATCGATATAGGGATTGCCGGTTTTGTCGTTAGCCTTATCGTTTACCAATTGTCGTTCGAGAAAATTCAGAGCTTTGGTCGAAATATCGCTCATGCGGTAGCCGAATTCGTAGACGCTTGTTGTCTGCGGATATTGAGCAGCTACAGGTCTGTCTGGGTCAGGCTTTTTGAAGTCATTGACAAACGGGTTAATGGCGTTTGCCGTGCCACCCAACCGCAGTTGTGAGGCTGAATAAACGTCATCATGAATGATTCCCTTGTCGTCTTTGTAGTGAAGCGTGACGTCCTGTAAGTTCGGCGGCAAGTCGAACTGCCCAGGCAACGGAGCGTTTCCTTTAGTCGGCTCACCGATCACCGTATGAAAATGAGGAATGATCTCTCTGCCTTGGCTGTCTCTGCCATATATGAGGTTGGTGGCGAGATTAATGCCGTGGTCGGAATTGATAGTCAGGTGACGAATGTCTGGTCCAACAGCTTGATCGAGTCCTGTCTTGCTGTTGTAGCTCACGGTCAGCTTGTCGGGAGGCGGCGCTGATGGTGGTGTGTCCGCCTGCACCAGACCCTGGCGCGTATCATTTGTAGCACCCGTTCGCGACGGTTCCTTCGACCAATCCACAAGCTGAGCTTGCCGACCGTCATCTCCAGCCGCACCTGCCTTGGTCTTAAGGGAATTAGCCTCAGTGGCTGCGTTACGCGTGTTATCGCCCATTTGTATATCTCTGTCTGTTCCACCAATGGGTACTATGTCGCAAAATCACAGCCCAGACAATGTGGGAATTACGCTGTCAGATCAACAACGGTCCCCAAAATCAGTGTCGGCGCCACTTCGCGGTCATTATGAAAGCACCTGTTCCGGCTGCACCGATGAAGGCAAGCATGCGATTTCCTATACGCGGGAGTTGTCCGAAACCGGGAATTAGTGTGACGAGGGCTATTACAAGCGCACCCAACCAAAGCGAAAGCCAGCTCCGCAGTCGGTCTCGTTTAATGATTTTTTCAAGGCGAAGGAAACCGGTAATTCTGTCTCCGATCGACCGAGCTGCAACCGCCATGCCGACCATGCTCACTAATTGAACTGCTGCAATGACAGCGGTTCCAAGCGGTGCGTACAAACCCATACGGGCAAATGTCGCGCCTGAGAATATTCCTAACGTAAGAAACAAACAGCCGATGCCAAACGACCGCAGCCATTTTTGGCGATAGAGAGGCTTTGACTCAAGCAGCAAGTTGGGAATAACCAGCTCGACCAAGCTGGTTACCAGTGCAAGAAAGGCAAACACTCGACCGACCGGCAACTCTTGATTCGCCCACCGGCGCCAGTAGCGAAAAGGGCGCTGCACCACGTCCTCTTGTTCCATGCCTTCGGGCGCAAGAAGTCTAGGTGGTGGCGGTAAAAGGTGCCGCCGCTCAACTCCGGTTGACAGTTGTGTCGATTGCGTTTGACCGACACTTTCTTCCGAGCGCACCGGTAAGGTCCTGACTGCTGCCATCAGCAAAACGAGACCGAACATCAAAATGAAAGTTGCGCTCCGAAGTTTCAATGTCATGTCTTAAATTGTGGCTCCTGCGCGTTGCCTCTCAAAAAATGCTGGATCGCAAACAATACAGCAAAGCTGAAGCACCATGACGCGGTTCCTTCCAAGCTTTCTGATGCATAGTGCAGGCTTGCCGCTATCAGCAAAGCAAGCGCTGAGCAGGCAACCAGAAGGTCTGATTGAAAGGTCTGAGCTTTCGCCGGCAAGTTCGTCACCGGCGATGGCGTGTGCGCACCTACTGCGATGGCTGCCGGTGTGACCGCCAGTGAATCTTGTACTTGTGGTATTAGTACCGGTGCTTCATCTATCTTCGTCATAATTGACGCAAGCACCGAAGATGGTACCTCGAGTTGTTCCAATCCATGAGCCTCAAGTTTGATCAACTCCCACTGTGACAGCCATTTTTGACATGGCTCGCAGGTTTTGAAATGCTGCTCCATCTGCCTCTTTTCTTCAGTGCCTATTGGTGCAAGCCCCAACTCGTGTGTATCGAATCGCTCTTGAGCATCACTGCATGATTGGTTAATACTTGTCATTTTCGGTCCTCTGCTCTACTTGGATGATAGCTCAATTGTGTCTTCTGACATGAGTTGTCTGACTTTTGTTCTCACTCGGAAAAGGAGCGATTTTATCGTTGTCACCGGTTGTTCCAACACTGAGCTGATATCTTCGTAAGTCAGATCATGTTGATATCGCAAAAGAAATAAGTGTCGATGTTGTGGCTGCAAAGTTGACAACACCGAAACGAGTCGCTCCTCGGTCATCTTAAATTCGACCTGCCGCTCTACATTTTCTGTGCTTGCCGGCTCCATGTTTGGGAGCTCTTCTAGCAACTGTTCCAGTGACTGAGACGGCTTCAGACCACGCAAATAATTTAGTGCGGTGTTCGATGCAATGCGCAAAAGCCACGGACGCATCGGCGCGCCCTCTCGAAAGTTTGGCAATGCTTGGTATGCCTTGAGAAATGTGTCTTGTGTTATGTCGGCCGCTGTTTCCTGATTTTTCACGAGCTGGTAGATAACGTTGTACACCAGTTTTTGATAGCGAATGACTATTCCTTCATATGCGCGCTTGTCGCCCTTGAGCACAAGCGCGATCAATTCACTATCTTCACGCTGTGGTTGAGCGTCCAACTTTTGCTCTCCGTTCACCTCCTCCGTGCCTTAGTTATTCCACTCGTTCGATTTTTCGCTTTATTACTTAGACTTCTCTTGTGCTTTCGGCTTAGCGGCCGGCGACATAGCCGGCCGCAACCACCCACGAGCTTTTTTAGTTCGACGATGGGACTGGAGTTACGACGGGCTTTTCACCCTTAGCCCAGTCGACGTCATAAGTTCCTTTGTTATCAGTTTGAATCACCGATTGGCCACCCTGTCCTTTGGTGTAAGTCGTGTTGCCGGTGTAACCATAATCTTGTCCGGACGCCGTTTTTACCTGTTCGGCGCTACTGCGGGTGCCTTGACCGGTCTGCGCGTTGTACTGACTCTTTGTGTATCCTGATCCGCTGGCTCCGTTGGCAGCCGTTCCGCTCCAACCGCTTTTGCGAAATCCGCCGACGCCGCGACTATAGCCAAAAGCGCCGCCGGTTTGCAGATCGCCGCCGTTTGGTCCGTTGTATGTGCCGCCTCTGATGCCAGCGCCGCGATTCGGACCCAGCGCTCGTGCTCCGGCCCTTGCTCCCCAGGCACCGCTGCTTGCGTAACCACCGGCAGCGCCCCCGGCTCCGCGAACGAATGCTCTGCCTGCAAAGGCGGGGGTTCCAACTATGCTCCATCCAGCCAACACTAGTGTGGCGGCAGCAAATATTTCAATTCTTTGAACTGTCTTCATGACCAAGCTCCATCGTATGGTCTGCCTTACGAAGCTCATTACACGAGGGACAGGAAAAAGTTTCGCTGTTAATCAAAAAAAAGTTTTGCGACTACAGAATTTATGATTCGAAAAACGGGGAATCGGCTCGATTAAAATCCAGCAAACGCCAACAGCATCAGTCTTTGTTGCCGGCTCTGACCCAGCATTAAATCTGCCTGTCTAGTCCTGCTTTTCCAACTCAACCGGGTAGAAGAAAGTAATCGACAAAATCCTGGGTCACAGTCGGTCGCAATTCCTTTGGAATTCTGGAGGTGTGTATTGGACGGATCTATTGAGCAAAGAGAAGACGGTTCTATCCGCCTACTTATCAAAGGCGATCTTCAATTCGACAGCCAAGACGAAATCGTTTATCACGAAGCCCTGGCTTTGCCCGCGCTATCTGCGGCACTAAGTCGCTGCGCCGGTAGTTTGAGAGCTCTCATTATTGGCGGGGGCGACGGTTTAATCGCTCGAGAGTTGCTGCGCTTCGACCGAGTGCAGGCAATTGACCTAGTGGACTACGACCCTCAAATTTTAGAGTTCGCTCGAACAAACTTTGCAGGTATAAATCAAGACTCCCTGACTGATCGACGCATGACGATTCATATTTGTGACGCATGGGGATTTGTCGAAGATGCCGTAAAAGACGGTGACAATTATGATTTGATCATTTCGGATTTGACTGTTCCTGAAGACCTGAATGGGGCTCGTTTTCATACAGTCGAGTGGTACCAGCGACTGGCCGCTTTGAGCGCAGACACGGGAATTCTCGCAATCAATTCATGTTCACCTCAAGCAACACCGCGAGCCTTTTGGTCCATATTTAATGGATTGCTCAAAGCTAACCTGTTACCTCGGCCCTCTCATGTTCATATTCCATCGTTCTCCGCTATGGGCTATGGCGAAGATTGGGGATTTATCCTCGCTTCGCAGAAGAATATCGAGTTTAGCGAGATCTCCGAAACTTTTTTGAGCTTGTCTCCCGGACAGTCCATTAAGGACCTTGTTGATCTGACGAAAATATTCTCGTTTCCAAAAGAGCTTTTGAACTATCAAAGCGATGCTGTTCCCGCCGCTATCGGAAGCGATGTTTTATTGGGCTATTTCTATAACGAAGATCCTCTCGAGCACAATTCAGAGGAGCTTTTCGATGCTTTCAGTCTGGACTTGAAGTCCCTCGGCGCTCCCGATCCGGATTCGGGCAATGCGATTCTGCCTGCGTATGCAAATCGAGCGCTCGTCGGAACATTGCTCGCTCAATCTGGAAATGGCTCCGCTGAGTCTGTAGATATAGATAAGCTACTAAGCGACGTTGTAGAAATGGTGCCTGCTATTTATAGAGATCACTCTCCGCAAATTGTCGCTGATTTTCTTCGGGAGCCAGCTGCGTTTTTGCGCGGATTGGACCTTTGCGCGCTAGTTTCGATGCTATTGCAGCGAGCCAAACAGCTTCCTGCTCGTCTGGTCGATGAACTGCATCAGCTACGTTCAAAGCTTAACGAGTCTATTGGAGAGAATCTAGATATCTTTCAATTTGGTCATCGAGTACTAGCTTTGCTAACACTAGCCGTCGTATTGGGTAATTTGCTCTATCCCGATATGGTTTACGCAAAGGGTAATGGTGCGCATGAATCAGATACTTCCAGAGGACATAGTGGAGCTAGAAATGGCGCCAGAAGAGGCGTTGGCGTGTACAACGGAAACTATGGAGGTTATGGCTACAACAATACTTACTGGGTCAATAAGAAGAAAAATCCAGGACCCATCGGGCCTGCCCCTGGTGCAGCGGCCAAGAAGGATCTCCTCAAGTCTGAGTTGCCAGAACATGATTCGTCCGCCCAGAATAAGCAGCGTCTTCGGAACAGGTTAGTTAGTGAGGCGAAGGATGCGTCTAGCTATTTGGAGGTTCTGCGCAAAGAGTTGAGCGAATACAATCTTTCCGCTCAGGAGAGCGTGATCTTTGGAACTCATCAAGTCTCTCGAGCGGAAGCGATACGACGCACCCAATCAATGATTGCGAGCGCTGAAGCCACTCTTTCGTCGCTAAGTGAGCAAATCGCACTTCTGGATGAGGCGTCATCATCTGTTGATGTCGGTGTTGATGGCAATTCAGCCAACGGGCGGACGTCATAGAGATGAATCAATCTTTGACAGTTCGCCTTATTGAGCGAATCGAGCCCGGTGCGCCCCTCGCTCGTGAATGGGAAGCGCTGGTGAAGGACAATGCCGCAAGCGGTATCATGCAAAGCCTTCACTGGCGCGATGTGAAAGCTAGTCAGGGATTGGTGCCTTTTCACGTATGCGTCTTCAATGGGGACCTTCTGATTGCTGGTGCCATCTTTTACACATCACTCAAACGAAATGGAGTGGGTGTGCTGGTGGCACCAGAAGGACCCGTTCTACCGTGGCATGATGAAAGTCTGGCGCGCGAATCACTACGTTTGATTATCGATTGTGTTCGTGAGTGGTCAGAAGAACTCGGCGTAATGGCAATTAGAATAGAACCGCGCATTGCGCCTGCTCCGCCGCGAATATTGCGCGAATTTTCTCGCGGTCCTGTGGATCTTGTTCCGTTCGAGACTCTCTACATCGACCTGGAACAGGATTCGGAGTCGCTCTTCGCTAAGATGAAACCAAAAGGGCGCTATAACATCAAGCTGGCAGAAAGGCACGGCGTTCGTGTGGTGCAAGAGAATTCAGCCGAGGCTATTGGGAAGTTTTATTCGGTTATGCAACAAGTGAGTGCTCGTGACGGATTTGCTGTGGAGCCGTACAATTTTTTTGAAAAGCTTGCTGGCGTACTCTGCGATAGGGGATGCCTGAGGCTCTCGTTTGCAGAGCATGAGGGCGATCTTCTAGGAGCCTCGATGTTGACCGTGTACGGTCGTCGAGCCACTTATCTCTATGGTGGCGTGACAAACACCAAGCGAAACTTGATGGGCGGCTACGCACTTCAGTGGGCGGCAATGACTTCTGCAAAATCGGAAGGATGCTCTACCTATGATTTCTACGGCTTCGATGCATTTCGGTCTGCCGAGCATCCGTATGCGAGGTTCTCGCAGTTTAAGAGCCAGTTTGGTGGCACGCCGATGCGCTTCATCGGTGCGCACGAATTGTTCTTCACCGACAAGGTTGCCGACGCATTTGTTCGATTGGCGAACGAGGCGAGCTTGTTTCAGGAACCTAAGTCGACGTTGGTTGCTGCTCACTCTGAATAGAGGATTGTATTTATGGATGATTCAACTGCAACGATTTTGGATGAGGTGTCAATTGAGCATGATACTGGCAGCGAGTATCGGCCAAGCGAAGTTAGCTACGAAGCGACGGGAACGCATCTGCTTTTGACGCTAGCAGACTGCCGAGCTGATTTGATTAACGATGCGGACGGCTTGAAAGCGATGGTGCGGCGCGCAGCAGAGGCCACTGGTGCTACCGTTTTGCAAATTGTCGCTCATCGATTTCAACCGCAAGGGACTACGGTAGTTGCAGTTCTAGCGGAGAGTCATGCCAGCCTGCACACGTATCCTGAGTCAAAGACTGTCTTCTGGGATTGCTTTACTTGCGGGACTACATGCCGCCCGGAGTTAAGTGAGACTGTGTTGGCGGCTGCCTTGTTGCCTGAGCGAGTTAACAAGAAGGTCGTTTTGCGTGGAGATGATTGAGAGTCTGCCGCAGCCCGCTTAGCAAAGATCTTTGCCCATTGATGGCCATCTTTCCCGAGGATGTGGAGATCCCGATAATCCGAAAGGACGACCATTGCTGGTCTCAAGGCCGATGCGCCCGAACCCTATGCCATTCGACAATCATGACGTATTACTGTTGCTGGGCCACGAAAATGAAAAGACTAGCCAGCCTTATTGTCGTAGCGAGTTGCCTGTTCGGTGGCAGATTGAGCGCTCTGGGTGCCCCGCTTGGTTATACACCACCTAAATATATGGAGCGGGCCGGCGCTCCCACTCCTGAATGGGCCAAGGCCCACCCGCGCCTTACAACAGAGCAGACTCCGCAAGTGTCGCATGACTGCTCCAAAAATCTGCACTCCGAGCGTTGTGTCAAGCGATGTGCCAAAAATTTGGCCACCGAAGATACAACCGGCGTTAACCATGTATGCAAGAAGACCGTGCACAATCCACGCTGCATCAAAAAATGCGTCATAGCCACCACCGAAACGAAACCGACCGGACCACCGCCCATATGGCATTCTCGTACCGGAAGTGCCTTTCCAGTACGGCATCATGAAGCTGAAAACACGTTGCTGGATCGTCTATATAACCAGCACGTCGAAGGTACTGTACTCAAACCCAATAACAATTAAGTATACGTACTCAGCGCTGCCAAGCCCCATCTACGCGTGTCACCACTCCGTGATAAACCTCTTTGTGCAAGTAATCACCATTAGAGCCGTAGAGTACCGTAGCCAATTGCGCCTGCATTTGATTTGGTCCTGTTTCATACAATCGAATGACGCTTTCTTTCCATGCGTAAGATGTGCGCCCAGATACAGGATCGGTTGCATCTGTGCGGGTCTCTATCACCTGCTCAACAACGTTCGGAGTTAACTGTGTGATCTTGTTTGACCTCTCAGTGGCACTGATGGTCAAGCCTGTGATATTTTTTTCGTTTCGTACTGTACCGAACTTGACGAGGAATTTAGTGACTGGAACTGCCCCAGCACCTCCGGCTGAGACCATGTCCAAGTACCGCGCATCAGACGCGGTCCTCGTGAATGCAATTACACTGGTGGCAGTAGCGGTTCTTCCGGTCGAGTCGGCGCTGAACTGAACTTGCAGTTGTCCTTGTCGTCCGCGATACATCAAACCTTGTTCGCGTTGAGAAACCGCGTTTAGTGACGGATCATTTGACTGTGCATACTCAAATTGATCGATTTGCGCAACGCCAGCCCAGGTTCCTTGGAATGCCACGGGAAATGATTGCAGTATTTTTCCAGTACGAATTTGAGTTGCATTTGCCAACGTAGGAGTCTTTCCACTTGTTATTTGCTCAATTCTGCCATTCAGCAAGCGCGATTTCTGGGGACTCTCCGCGACTGCAGTCTCTGTTTTTAATCCGCCATTAGGTTCTTTGTTAGTCGATGACTGCCCTTGCTCCTTTGATGTACCAATAGTCGCTCCTTCGTTCTTCTTTTCATTTGTGTTTATTGCCGCAGCCTTTGAAAGTCCCGGCATCGTGTCTAACCGAGTATGAAGCTTACTCAATCGTTGAGAAAGTGAGCCCGCCTGTGCCGCTCCGAAAAGAGAGCGTTCGAGCGAATCAAGGCGGTCGGTGGATGATTGATCTGTCATCGCGACTCCGAATACCCGACGTTCTAGGGCCGCCAAATCGTTATCGAGGCTTGCGAAGTTGACAGAGGACGACGCGCTCGAGCTTTTTGACTTCTCATCCGAATTTGGTAGGCTGTCTGAGTCTGCAACAGCTGTAAGACAGGACACCGTGCACAGCCAGATTGCGCTCATCCACCGTGACACTAATTTCTTCATTTAATCTTTTCTAGCGAAGCAATGGAGCATGATTTTCTGCAGTGTTGCGAGACACAGCTCACGCACTGTCAGTGTTCTGTAAATCAATTATAGCTTGTACAGTCTACCTGAGCTGTTGCATTAACTGGTTCACTGCCGACTCAACTTATTCAGCTGATGAATTAGATTGTCCGCTTGCAGCACTCGAAGATTGCCGTTCGCGATGCGCATTATTGCGGTCGACACGCCATCATCTGCGGTGCATGGAAGTTTGTCTCATGTCACTTCTGAGTTATGAAGCTTCATGAACACGAATCGTTGCTATCCATCTTATTAAAGGCCTAGCGCTTTGAGTAAAGCTGTGGTATGTTTCCATTGCTACAAATTGTAGTCGCATGATTACAATTTGTAATCACCAGGCTAATAGGCATCACTCAGCAACTAGGATCACGCACTCCATCCAGAGCAACCCCCGCAGGTTGACGAGAGATGAGAACTGCTCTCGAGTCAGCTTTCAACTAAATACAATCGAACCAGCCAAGAGCTCAACAGGCAAATAAAAACGTAAAAATAAGTGACACCAATGGCGGTGCACTGAATGACACGCGCTGCGTAACTCCGCATTCGCGAGCGTTTCAATGCGTCAATCGAGTTTCCAATTCGCCTCCGAGGTAACGAACAATGTTCCAATTTGCAGCTGTCTTTGCCGGATCATACATTTGGCACGCCCTTGGTATCACTATCGGCTATCACAGATTACTATCCCACCGTTCCTTCAAGTGCTCTAAACTTGTCGAATATTTCTGGACTATCCCAGCTTACCTAGCACTCGAAGGCGCGCCGATTTGGTGGGCGACCATCCACAGAGCGCATCACAAAAATGTGGACACGCCGCTTGATCCGCACTCCCCGAAAAACGGGCTTGCTAACGCCTGGTGGGGGTGGATATTCGAGCGACATTATCCAGATCATATCAATCCTGCCGAGCAGGCGAAGGATCTAATAAAGGATCCGATCTACAACTTCCTCGAACAGGACGGCGATTGGTGGAAGGCGCATACCCTCGCCGCTACCATCAACATTTTGTTCCGATTGGCTATTTTCGTTAGATTTGGATGGATACCAGCAACGGCAAGTATGTTGGCGGGACTCACGGTGATGCAAGTGCCCGTGATGCTGAATGTCTTTTGTCATATGTCCAAGCTGGGCTACAGGAATTTCAAAACACCTGATGACAGCGTAAATATCTGGTGGGTAGCACTTTTAGCCATGGGAGAAGGCTGGCACAACAATCACCATGCTTTGCCCGGCTCTGCTCAAACTGGCATCAAGGACACAGAATTGGACGTTTCATGGATGATTATTCGGGCAATGGAAAAGATGGGACTTGTGACTAGAGTCAATCGACCAAGCGAAGCCGCACTGGCAAATATGGAGGACCCCGAGCCTCTGGTGAATAAGGCAGCCTGAGTGCATATGCTAGTCATGCTACTGCGATCGCTCGCAAGCTAAAAATTGGGCGAAAGTCATCGAAATCACAATCGGGGTTAATCCGGTCGCTCAAACGAAGCCAACCATCTATAGTGAAATTAGGTTCCGGGAGGATGGTTATGTGCTACAAAACGCGCAACGGTCTGTACTTGGGCGTTGTGGTCGGAATCACTCTTGGCTCGGCACCGAATTCAATTGCCGGAAGTGCGGCTGAAACTCGTGGCACTATTGCGGTTGTGTCCCCATTCCTACAGCGACCAATTTTCCCCAGGAATACATCGCCAATTCCTCAGACAACGACGCGAAGTCCCGCAACGCCTTCGATTGCGGCTCCTCTGCACTCAACTACTGTGCCACCTCAGGCAACGCCCACACTAGGGACTTTCTCTCCGCCGCCAAAGCCAGCTCCATCGTCAAAGCCTCTCGCTCCATCGCCTAAACCAGTAGCTCTGCCGGCATCGTCGACTTCCCCGATTTCAGCTCGTGTGGAACGCGAGGTCAAAGCCGTAAATGATTGGGAAGAACTATACGAAAAAGGACAGGCGCTTTATCGCGTAGGTAAATACGATGAAGCCTACAAAGTGTGGAAGTCTAGCCTGCAGCGAGCAAATAACGACAAAGTCTGGCTAAAAGAATCTGGGCTACACAAAATCGACATACTTAAGAAGCTCGCCATGATGCACAAGACACAAGGCGAAGCAGTTCAGGCTGTGGACAACTACAATCTCGCGATTTCTACCGCAGTCAAAAGTGAAGGGCCGACAAGTCAGCTAGTTGCCGATTTGATGCTCGAACAAGGACGCATGTACACTTTTTACGAGCCGACAATGAGTATCACCAAAGCAAACGAAATGTTTAGCGAGGCATTTCGAATAAATGAAAAATTGCACGGTCTTTTCACCATTCCAACCGGTGATGTTGCGATAGCTCTAGCGCAACTCAAAGAAAAAGAGTCCAACTTTTTAGCGGCACTCAAGTATTGGCAGCTTGCAATTGACATAGGGGACCGTTTAGAGCCCAATGTAATATCGTGTTGCCGTATTGGTCCGAGGCAAGGAAAAATTCGATGCCTTGAGATGTTAGGAAAAACTGATGAAGCAATCGCTGCCCACAACGACTTGATTGCAATGTGCCGTAAAGGTGCACCAAATATGATGTCTACTGTTCTCAGCTCTTATGCTTCCTGTTTGCTAAAATTTGGTCGTCAAAGCGAAGCTAAAGAGGTTTCCGCAGAACTTGCGAAGATAAGCCGGTAGACTACCTTTTAAACTTCGCCTGATGTTTTTGAACTAAATCGCGGCTGCGAGAATTTGATCAATTTTTCCTATCGTCGTCATTGGGAATTCGGCAGGTACATTGAATTCGAGAAACGACAATTTCGGCCAAGGGTCATCGCTGTTAGCAGTAACCGAAACCTCCATCGCCAAACAGTCTGTAGTTCCACCAATTTGACTGTTGATTTTGAAGGAAACTTCTGGACAACGATATCCCCAGAGTTTAACCATGGATGGAATCTCGATTTGTTGCAGAGCGTTTTTAAATTCAACTAGATCGGAGCGAAAGAAATAACTTTCAATTTCTCCATTGAATAGTCCAGTGTTTATGCTAATTGTGCATGTGTATGCATCTGGTTCTCCATTTCCAATTATTATGCGAATGCAAGAAAGAGAAACTAACTCAATTCTTGACGGCGGCATCAAAAAGTTTCCTCTGATAGCTGTTAAACCATGGCTGACAATCGCTACGCTTGTTTGATCTTACTGCGTTCGATTCCTTGATGCACTCTTTTTCGCAGCTAATCGAGTAACAGATTTCAAAGCTCATTGTCCGGGTAATATGCAGCGAAAGAGACGGGACTATCGTGAGTCAGTAGTCAATCCGCGCAAATCAAAAGACATTGGGACTTCGGCGATTTTCTGTCGTTCTTTTGAGCCGGGCCTGTCGACCAATGAGACGCTACCCTCGCCGTCCAACAGCCCCTCGCCGGATGAAAAAGTGGTCGATAAACCGTTCTCGACACGATTGCCTTTGAATGCATCTTGTAGCATGCCGGCAAACGTACTAGGCGGTACGTTGGGATGTTTGGCTTTGAAATCAGCCATTCCACTCTCAAAGAGTGGCTTCAAAGCCTCATCGTTTTTTTGAGCCAATACCAAGCTGTCTGCCAAGTTCACAACATCTCTGACCGTGTCAAGCTCCTGCTCCCTTCCCTGTGGCAATTCTGCGGCGATCTTTTTCGCTAGTGCTTCCCGCTCGCTAGGCGTACTTGGGGAGAGAAATTTATGGGTTCCTTCCGCTATCAAAGTCTTATTGCCGGTGCCAGCGTTGTAATGTTAGAATTTAGAACAAGGTAGTTCTAAATGTCTAACCACAACAACAAATCGTCTAGAGAAAAGCTGATCGCGGCAACCATCGAACTCATATCCTCTCATGGCTTTGAGTCAACGGGGATCAATGCAATCTTAGATGCCGCTGGTGTAACCAAAAGTAACTTCTATTACCACTTCAAGTCCAAAGAAGATCTCTGTTTGGTGGCACTAGATGTGATGTGCGACTCCGCGGCAGCACAGGTTTTCGATCCTATTTTTGAAGACACGAAGGTTAGCCCAAAAGGACGGCTTCTGAAGCTTTTCGACACGATCGAGAAGCAACTCAGTGCAGCTGAATGCACCATTGGTTGTCCATTTGTCAACCTAGGAGCTGAGACTGCTGACTTCTATCCTGCCTTCCAAAAACGGTTAGCATCTCATTTTGAGTTGTATGCCAATAAAATTGCTGCTTGCTATCAAGAAGGGGTGAAAAAAGGCGAGTTCACAAATGCCATCAGTGCTCCTCAAGCAGCACAGATGATCGTATGCCTGATCAACGGCACCATTCTTATGACAAAGGTTCAGAAGAGCTTGTCGCCTCTGAAAACCAACAGTAAAGCCTTGTTTCGGCTGCTTTTAACCTAACCTGCTAGTTCGCTGGCTTAAAGTTTTTTATCCTTGATTAGGACTGACCGGTATGATTCAATGTCCGATATTAGGACAAATTGGTTCTAATTAATCGATTGGAGGACAAGAGCGTTCAATGAAGTTTCGGGTTCTCGCATTGCTAGCCGTATGCATCACCACGGGTGGAGGCTATTTCGTCTGGCAAAACACTCATCACGCTGATACCACTCCGAAGCTTATGGTGAGTGGACGCATCGAAGGATACGAAACAAATGTCGGTGTGAAGATTGGCGGCCGGATTGAGTCAATCAGCGTTCGAGAAGGCGACTTCGTCAAGGTTGGGCAACCCATCGTCAATCTGAGCGACGCCGATATTCAAGCTCAACTGCGCGGTGCGAAGGCTCAACTCAATAAAGCAAAGGAACTGCGCGCGCAATCTTTACAACAAATCTCCGTAATAGAAAATCAAACTGCTCAAGCGAAATTACTTGCAAGCCAAGCTAATGAAGATGCCAGGGGGCGCATAAGACAAGCTGAAGCACAGGTTTCCGCTAGCAGAGCTGCGTTGGCGCAGGCTCAGGCACAGTTGAATGAGACGATGGCTGACGTCAAACTTGCAATACTTCGCGATCAAAGATACCGTGAGTTGGCAAAAGATGGGGCTGTGCAACAGGATCAGGCTGACCAAGCCGAAACAACTCTTGCCACCACCACTGCCAATCTTGCCTCACGTCACGCCGCACTTGAATCTGCCAGGAAAAATCTGAGCGCGGCCGAAGGCAACTTAGAGCAAACGAAATCCACAAGATTGAACCCCTACATCAGGAAGCTTGATTTGCTCTCCACGCAAAGACAGTTGTTGCAGGCAAAGTCACAACTGTCTGCAGCCACTGAGGATGTGGCCAACGCTCAATCTGCGATTGAGCAAATAGAGGCCAATATTGCCTACATGCACATTGATAGCCCAATTGACGGTGTTGTGACTGCACGCGCAGTCGAGCCGGGAGCAGTTGTCGTACCCGGACAAACGGTGCTCTCTTTGATAAACCTACAAACGGTTTATCTTAGAGGATTTGTCCCGGATGCCCAGATCGGTACGGTCTATGTTGGACAAAGAGCCGAAGTGTTTCTCGACTCGACTCCCAAAACAGCGCTTGCAGGTACTGTAATTGAGATAGATCCAAAAGCTTCCTTCACACCCGAAAACATCTACTTCAAAGAAGACCGCGTCAAGCAAGTATTCGGAATCAAGATCGCAATCACTGATCCGCATGGCTTGCCGAAACCCGGGATGCCAGCTGATGGTGCAATCCTTTTGGCGAAAAAGCAATGATGAGCCATCTTACTGAAGGTGATGCCGCAGCGTCTCCACATGGTGCTGTTCCTGTTATCGAGGCTTGTGGCCTGACCAAGCGTTATGGTGATCTCAGTGCTGTTAGCAACATTGATCTTTCCATTCAACCAGGTGAAATTTTCGGTTTGATCGGTCCGGACGGTGCAGGAAAAACCAGCACGTTTCATATGTTCGGTGGCGTTATGGAGTCGTCTGCAGGCGACTTAAAAGTCTTTGGCAGAGCCGCACGACAATCCCGCGCGAAGATCGGATACCTGACGCAGCAGTTCTCTTTGTTCTTAGACATGAGCATCGATGAAAATATACGCTACGTCGCCGGGCTTCGCAAAGTCCCAAAAGAAGAGTTTCAGCAAAGAAAGGAGGAACTACTTAGCCAGATGGGGTTGGTGCAGTTTCGAAATCGCCTGGCTGGACAGTTATCTGGTGGCATGAAGCAGAAGCTGGCTTTGTGTTGTGCTCTCATTGCCAGACCCGAACTACTTTTGTTGGATGAACCTACAACCGGCGTCGATCCTGTTTCCAGGCGCGATTTCTGGGACCTGCTGTCCGAGGTGTCAAGCAATGGTGTCACCATCGTGGTGGCAACCCCTTATCTCGATGAAGCTGAGCGCTGTCATCGCATTGCCCTAATGTATCAAGGTAGTATTTATAAACTTGGAAGTGTCCAGGAACTAAAGGATTCGCTCCATCTTCATCGGCTCGTCCTCACGGGAGACAAACTGCTTGCTAACGAAAAAAATATCGCCGGAGCTCTAGATTCGGTGGGTCCACCGATCGCTGATGTTCAAAGGTTTGGACATCGCATCGATGTGCTCGTTACTGAGCAAGAGTCTGCTAAACCTATCATCAAGAAAATTGCAGCCAAGCACCACGTTCCTGATTTACGTATCGAGAATGACGACCCAAGCTTGGAAAACGTCTTCGTCAATGCGCTCACTGCCAAAGATAACAGCGTGCCGATTAAGCACCACATAGTAAAAACGACGAGTAGAAAACTCGGTGGTGAGGCTGCTATTCAGGCGGAGAGTGTCAGCAAAGAGTTTGGTGCTTTCCGCGCTGTAAACAATGTTAGCTTGCAGGTTAAGTACGGCGAGATATACGGATTGTTGGGAGCCAACGGTGCCGGCAAAACTACCATGATAAAGATGCTGTGCGGGCTTGTGCAGCCGAGCTCTGGGACGCTCATGCTGAATGGGCAGAACAAAGCCTATACAGATGCTGCAGTCCGCGACCGAATCGGCTATATGAGCCAGAAATTTACTCTATACAACGATTTGACCGTCAAGGAAAACCTGCGCTTCTACTGTGGTGTGTACGGTGTGGAGCCCAAGCTACGTTCTGAAAGAATCAACTGGGTTCTCAAAGTCTCAGACCTTGAAGGCCAAGAGAATCTGATTACAGGGAAGCTTCCTGGTGGATGGAAGCAGCGCCTCGCATTTGGTGCTTGCATAATGCACGATCCTGAGATCCTTTTTCTCGATGAGCCAACGAGCGGTGTTGATCCTTTAGCCAGAAGACTACTCTGGGAGTTAATCTCGGACCTCGCCAGTCAGGGCACCGCAGTTCTTGTGACCACGCACTTTTTGGAAGAAGCAGAGCATTGCCAGCGTCTTGGTTTCATGGCATCTGGTCAAATGGTGGCACAGGGATCGCCTGAAGAGATAAGGTCGGAACAGCCAGGAAAGCTCATCGAGATTAAGACCAGCAATAATCAGAAAGCGCTGGTTCGCCTTAAGGCTGTTTTACAAAATTGGCAAGTCGCCATGTTTGCTGACCGTATACACGTTGTATTAGATGAGCCGCAGGCAAGCCAACCCTCTTTGTTGTCCGATTTGCTTCAAGACATCGAACTTCTTTCTAGCAGAAGCATCAGTTTCTCGCTTGAAGATGCATTTATTGGCATATCTCAGCGCGCAACCAATCGGGCGACTGCGCACTGAAGAAAAATTTTCTGAGAGCCAATTCCGAGGAACTAGTAAAAATGCGACGTATTGCGACTCAGGCATGGAAAGAACTTACACAGTTCGGTCGAGACAAGATCACTGTAGGACTAGCGATTATTTTGCCGGTTGCTGCTTTCTTGCTGTTTGGCTATGGTGTGCGCTTGGAAGAAAGTAACATTCCGGTTGTTGTGCAAGACCTGGACAATAGTCCTCTCAGCCGGTCAATTGTCGAACGTCTTGTTGCAACAGACCAACTTTCACCAGTGCCTCACACTGAGAGTGACCCAATAGCTGCTTTAGATCGTGGCGACGCGCAAGCCGCCATCGTCATACCCTCTGGATTTTCTCGCCAGTTTGTCTCCGGCATGAAACCATCAATCCAAGTTTTGATCGACGGAACGGATGTTAACAACGCACGAGTGATCAAGAACAGTATCGTCGCAACTACCGACTTTTTTCTGAGCACGATAAAGCCCAATCAAACTCCTCCTTTGGTTAATACGGAGACGCGGATATGGTTCAATCCTGGACGCAAAGAGGCACTATACATAGTGCCTGGAAGTCTTGCCTTCGTCTTATGGATATTCCCTTCCTTGCTTGCCTCTTTTGCGATCGTTCGCGAAAAGGAGCAGGGCACCATCTTGCAAGCGTATACTTCAAGCATTTCAGCCGCCGAACTGATTGCCGGAAAAGCAATTGCATACTTGATAGTCGGAATAGCCGAAGCTCTTACCATGGGAGTTTTAGGGGCGGTATTGTTTGGGTTGCGATTCACAGGCGACCCCATCTTCTTTGCTCTTGCTACTGTCACATACTTGATGGTAAGCGTTTTGTTTGGTCTGGCTGTCGGATCAGGAACAGATACTCAGACGGCGGCAGTGCAGGCGGTCGCTGGCAGCGGCTTTACTACATCGCTCTTGTTGTCTGGTTTCATCTATCCGATACGAAACATAAAATTCCCTTTTAGTTACGTCAGTTATTTGATACCAGCTAGACACTTCTTGATATTGGCACGTAATGCTTTTGTCAGAGGTGGAGGCTGGGATGTTGGTTGGCTGGAACTTGCTTGTTTGCTCGTTTTTGCCGTCGTTTTATTCGCCCGGGCGCATCAGACCTGGTCGAGAATGCAGTTGGAGGCATAGCATGAATTTTTCCTTCATTACGCGATTTCGCCATAGCCGATTCTTTGCTCTGATGCAAAAGGAGATAGCTCAAATCCTCCGCGATAAACAACTTATCGTGTTTTTGATTCTTCCGGCTACTGTCGAATTGACTCTGTTTGGCTTTGCGTTAAGCCCGGAAGTTAATAACCTAAGGATTGCCGTGGCTGACCTAAGCAGCACTCCAGTGAGCAGGGCCTTGGTTTCTGCAATTGTAGAAAACCATGTTTTTGATGTGGCGAAAATTCCCAGTCATCAGAACGAAGTCGTAAAGTCAGTAGCCGATGGACAGGCCGATGCCGGACTGATTATTCCTCCTGAATTCAACAGACAAATCAAGAGTGGCACTACCGCGACAGTTCAGGTGGTGCTAGATGGAGTCGATGCAAACAGTGCCGGAATTGCAAATGGCTATCTTAAACAAACGGTGAGCAGCTTCAACGATTCCATTCGCCAACATCCCACAGAAGAACGCAAGTTCAATACAGATATAACTTTCCTCTATAACCCCGGCTTGGCGAGTCCTTGGTATTTTGTTCCCGGCATGTTGGGTCTGGTGCTTACGCTGGCTGGCGGCTTGATCGCTGCCACAAGTTTGATGCGCGAGAAAGAATCTGGAACTCTAGAGCAATTAGTGATGACACCCGCAAGTTCCACTGAGATCTTGTTGGCTAAATTGCTTCCGCTTTTTTTGCTTCTCTTCGTGAACGTGGCGTGTGGGGTAGCTGTTGGTACGTTGATCTTCAACATACCGTTTAGAGGCAGTCCAATTTTGTATATGGGAGTATCCACTCTCGGTATTTTCATTAGTATCGCCCTTGGTGTATTGCTGGCAGCCTTTGCCAACGATCAGCGGCAGGCGATTTTGTCCTCGTTTTTCGTCAACATACCGTTATTTCAATTGTCAGGGTTGCTTTCGCCGTATCAGACCATGCCTCAGTTTCTTCAGTATGTCTCGTTACTCGATCCTGTTCGGTATTACATCGTTTGTATTCGAGCCATATTGTTGAAAGGTGTAGGGTTGGAATCTATCTGGTTCAACGTGGTAGTTCTGGCCGGCTTTGCGTTTGTTCTCCTTTTTGTAAGTATCAAACGATTTAGAACTCAATTAGGCTAGCCAGAGAGGATACTTCTATGTCAGATTCTGCAAACTTAAGCCTTCACGTGCTAACGGCTTCGTCACTGGTAATGCTTTTCGCTGCAATTCCGGCTCGAAGTGCAACGCAGCCACCAGAGCTTGAACCATCCTCAAGCGCCTTCTCGCAACCCCTTCCCGATCTTCGGTCGCTACCTTATACAACGGCTCCTACTGGAGCGACTAAAGAAAATGTTGAGCCCCAGTTTGAATCGACTGTAGAAAGTCGTATCTCTCCTGGACCCAGTGCTCTCTCCGATACAACCATTGGTGCACAGGAGATCGAGCTGCGGCGGCCGGAGCTTAAGGCTCTCATTTCAGTCAATCAATACCTAAGTCCGCTCAGTCTGGAAGCGACCAGTCGAGAAGAAGCATCGCTGCGGTCAATCTTAGAGCTTGGGTTGGCCAGGAACTTAGACCTTGGAATTTTCAAAACCGGAACACGCATAAGCAAATTCGCCTATCTCAGCACACTTGGAAAATTTTTGCCGGACACCAATCTTGGTTTCAATGATTTTTTCACGAAAGGAAAAATCAATATTCCAGCTACAGGATTTGGACCTACTGCTGTCGGAGCTTCAAATCCACTCGCCAATATCAGGCTCGACTCTCCTATCCTCGTAACGAACGCCGGGTTTAGGTACTACGGATATCGCGGCGGCAAGACCTTGTTCGGCGCTTTGCAAGCAAAACACAATTACAAGGCTGCACAGGCTGAACAGTCTGCCACTGCAAACGACACGATTATGGGCTTGGTAAGAGACTATTACAATCTGGTATTGAACGAAGCACTCTTACAAATCCGAGTAAAGTCCGTAAGTACTTCAGAAGAGCAGCTCAAGAATAACTCAAACTTGTATGCTCACGGACTTGCAACAAACTTGGATGTTCTGCAATCGAAAACACAGTTGGCTCGTGACCGAAAAGCGTTAGTCGACCAGCAGATCGCTCGGCGGCTCTCTTCACTTGATTTGACAGAGAGACTCAATATTGATCTTGGTACCGACGTGATACCAACAACCGCTTCCGTCAGGATGTTTCGCCTAATTGATCCGAAGTTGTCGGTATCAGATCTATTGCGTATTGCAATTGATCACCGCTCTGAGCTCAAACAATATGAGCAACAGCGGTTAGCGGCTAAGAATGGTGTCTTAGTTGCTCAATCACCACTGCATCCTACTGTTGCGCTAAGCGGCACTGTACTTGGAATTGGACCGCCTAAAAGTGTCGCTGCATTATACGTGCTTGGACTCAGCATCAATTGGAATGTAGGAGGGTTAGGCACCTCTGATTTGGCCAACATTCAATCGGCTCGCTGGCAAGCACGCCAGTCGTTACTGAAAGCCAATAAAGAAGTGGTGACGGTACTTAAGCAGGTGCATACGTCACTACTTCAGAGTCTTGATACCGAGCGCACCATTCAGGAAACCACCGACGAAGTTGCCTCTGCTACTGAAGAACTGCGTCTTGCAAGACTGCGCTTCAAAAGTGGACTGGGCACCAATCTTGATGTGATAACGGCTCAGCGAGATTACACAACGGCTCTAATTGATAAGGCGCAAGCAATTATCAATTTCAATATTGCCCAAGCTCAACTTGTGCACGATGTAGGAATGATCTCTGTCGATGCGCTCACGTCAGGAAGACTGCTTACTAAGACGATAGGAGGGACCGCACAATGACAGTCCGCATTGATAGAGCACGTTTTGGCCCATGGGCTATGGTCACAGGTGCCTCTTCCGGGATCGGCAAGGAGTTTGCCACTCAAATTGCCGCCTCCAAAATAAATTTGGTGCTGGTTGCTCGGCGTGAGGAGTTACTCAAAGAACTTGGAAGTGAACTCACCGCAAAGTTCAAGATTGAACATCGCATAGTCGTCGCTGATCTGTCAAAAGACAACGCAATCGATGAACTTAAGCAAGGCACAGCCGACCTAGATTTAGGTCTGATTGTCTCGAATGCGGGCACTGCCAATCCGGGCACCTTTCTTAAGCTAGACCGTACCATTCTCGTTGACACCCTCAAGTTGAATACTCTTGCCCACCTGGAGATTGCTCACCACTTTGGAAAACGACTTGCCCTCCGCAAATGCGGAGGACTGTGGTTTGTCGGCGCAATGGGAGCACCGATCGGGATACCGTACCTCGCCAATGATGCTGGAGCCAAAGCCTATGTGCAAAGCTTTTCCCAAGCCATTCATGAAGAGTTCGCACCACTTGGGATAAACGTAACTGTGCTTCCTGTTGGACCGACTGAGACTCCGGTTCTTGATAAGTTCGGTATGACACCGGATATGATGCCAATGAAACCTATGAGGTCTGAGCAGTGTGTATCCGAGGGACTTCAGGCGTTGTTGGATAACCAATCTGTTTGGATTCCAGGGCCGATGAATCGGATCATGCATCGACTCGTGCCGGCTGGATTTACGCGCTCAATGATGGGGAAGATGTTTCGGAAGCTTGAGATGAAGAAGGCGAAAGTTTAAAGCGTCGGTCTCCGTGGGAACTCGAGCCCTCTAGTCCTCCAGATCTCCAGATCTCCAGCCTTCCGGACCGACGAAATAAAAGATCCCTGGTTTCGGTTATGCATTACAGCTTGTGCCCAGTTATTCCGGTTATTATTGACTGACTATTTGGAGCTGGTTTGCGCCGATGAATGGTGGACATATGCTACTGGTTGGTTTCGCCTGTTTGGTGTCCTATGTGATGCCGAATTATGATGCTCTTAGCCAACAGCAGCTCACCACTAGTGATACCGGCAAGAATGAGATGCAAGATTCGAACAAGTCAACTCCGAAAAATGACGCAGTATCACGCGAGCCGCACTATGTCACCGGTGGTATTGAGCAAAAAGAAGTTGTGACGATGCCGGGGCTGCCCCAGTCCGGCAATAAACCTGCTTTGCCCAAGTTTACGATCGAGATTCCTCAACTCGATAAGGTGCCGCCTGTGCCGAAGTTCTTGCAGGCGGGCGCGACGTTCAGTGAGAAGGCTGAAGTAGTCTCTTCACCAGAGAACGTTTGGTACAGAATTCCCAATTTTCTGGCCGGACATTGGCAATGCACGGAAAAGACTGTGACATCCTCGCTCAATCTTTTGACAGGGAACGGTAATTCCAATGCAAGAACCGAAGAATTCATTTCAGAAATGCACCAGGGATCTCAGCAGGACAATACTGGAGCGTATTGGCAGTTTGCGAATGCGCCATTTTTAGGGCATTCAATTGGTCCCAATGATGTTGTGCATTATTCTTTTGTTCAGTTAATAGAGCCAATTTCTTGCAGTGACCAACGATTTGTGAGGCGAGCGATTCTTACCAAAGCGCAGGTTAACGGTGCCCAGGTCGTGCAAACATCCCAGCAAGTTGAGTTGATTCAGTCATTGACACCGCTGGCTCCTGGACTGGTTCGCGAAGATACATTCGGCAGAACATTTGACTCGCAAGGACGCGCAATAGGGCAAACCACCTCGACGGTTGTCTTTTCTATGACACGACCATATAGCCCAGTAAATCGAAAAGACGGCAGGAACATGAAAGAGATGTTTCGTCAGTTTTTGGAAAGCCATGGTATGGCCAACCTAGTGGCGCCATAACCTTGTCTGACTGACCGTGCTCGAAGTACGGCTTGAGTATTTGCACAATACCCTTTTATAAGACGCCTTGGGGCGAGTGAATTAAAACGCTGGCCGCCTCGCTCGGGGCTGACTGAACGACAGTAACCTAATCACCTCTTCATCAGACGTCTGTGTGAAGTTCTCATACCATTTGCCGACTGCATCGAAGTTCTCCGGTGTGAAGACACAGACCACATCGTCAACCAGTGTTCTGAATACGCTGCACGTGTCCGCCGCTCCCACCGGTATAGCAACGACAATCCTCCTGCATCCCAATTTATGCAAAGCTCGAACTGCCACCAGCATGCTGGCTCCCGTTGCTAGCCCATCATCTACAAGTATCACGATTTCGTCCGCAAAGCTTGCCGGTTGACTCGACCTCCTGTACAACCGTTCCCTCCGGTTTATCTCTATAGTCTCTCGTTCAATGATCTCCCGCAGCGCTTCGCTTGAGACGTTGAACCGTTCGATTAACGAGCGATTTAGAAAAGTAGTGCCACCGCTGGCGATTGCACCGATGGCCAATTCGGGTTGTTCAGGTAAGCCAATCTTCCTAACCAGAAATATGTCTAGAGGCAGGTTCAGTTCCTGCGCGATTTCAAAGGCTACTGGAACTCCGCCGCGTGGCAGAGCCAGCACGAGGACATCGGGTCGTCCCCGATATTTCGCCAGCAGCCTGGCTAGCTGCAACCCTGCTTCTTTTCTGTCTTTGAACTTCATCCGCCGGAATTTCCCGCGATAATAGATTCTATAAGAGACTTATAGAATGACAAAAAGTTCTCCGCTTCCAGCAATTTCGAGACTTTGATTGTTTTACTCATGATTCAACACATGCATCTACTCTTTTAAAGCTGCTTGCAGTTGCTAAGGATGAGCAAACCATAAACCTTTGCTCTCTGAGCGATATCGGTTGATCCTCTATAATTTGCTTCTCTTTGTATATTCAAGAGGCGAGTCTAATGACAACGAATCAAGAGGTCGGTTCGACAGACAATCCGCCGGTGGTCGAAAGACGCCGTGCGCGCTTGCCTCAGCCAGATTTCGGTCCCTATAAGAAGGTTAACGCCTATCCTGGAGCGACTTACTTTTTCGTCGGTCACTCCTATAACCTCGATAGCAGTGCAGACACTCACAAAGATGACCGTGTGCAGGCTATAAGCAGGCTTTTTGATACGGATAGGCAATGGATTTCGGTTCAGGCAGCGCTCAGCGATGAAAGACTTGCTCGGTTTTTGAGCCGCTTCGAACATGACCTCCTTAGCCGTTTGCCAGAGTCTGCCTTGATCGGACCAGCGATTAACTCTGCCGGAAAAATAATCGGCGAATCATTTACTATTTGGCGCAAGGAGATGCGTCGAGCTCAAACTCAGGCCTAGAATCCTGGGGATCGTCTAGCACTATCCGTTAGGGAGCTGTGGAGGCCCGCTGCAGAAATTTTTCGTTCAAAGCTCTTCTGCCGTGGAATACTCTAATCGTGCTTCCGGTGTTAAGACTAAAAAGGGCTCGGTGTTTTGGACGATCATACTCGGCCGATAACAAGACAATTTGAGTCGCAACGATCAAATTCGCAGAACTTTCAATTTGCAATTGGTCAAACCGTTGCCAATCGTTTTCGATTGCTTGAACAGCTTGGAAGTGGTGGCATGGGTACGGTTTACAAGGGCGGGGACATTTTAGTTAAACGATTGGTCGCCATCAAGGTTTTGCACGTTACTGCGGGTGGGGATGGAAATACAGTCCGGCGCTTTCAGCGAGAGGCTCAGACCGCAGGGAATCTGAATCATCCAAACATTGCAAAGGTTTTGCAGTTTGATGTCACTGCTGATGGCCAGCCATTTTTAGTTATGGAGTATTGCTCGGGCGAATCATTGGCTGACCTCTTAAAGACTTCTGGAGCCATTGACGAACAGTTGGCAGTTGATTTGATGTTGCAATTAAGTCAGGCGCTGGAGCATGCCCATAGCTATGGCATCATTCATCGCGATCTTAAGCCGAGCAACGTTCTTCTTGTTAGAGACGCTAACAAACTGCAAGCCAAAATCGTTGACTTCGGCATCGCTAAGAGTATCGATGACGAACAGCAGCAATTGACGCGCACTGGAGAGATTTTTGGCAGTCCTTTGTACATGAGTCCGGAACAGGCGGATGGCATTCCGGTTACGGTTCGCTCTGATCAATATTCCCTTGGTTGTTTGTTCTACGAGTGTCTGACGGGTGCGCCACCACATATGGGAAAGACGAGCCTGGAGACGCTGGTAAAGCATAAAACTGCACAAGCGCAAACCTTGAAACAAGGCTCGATGGGAAAGACATTTTCTCCATCGACACAGTTAATTGTCGACCGCTTGTTGTCGAAGAATTCTACGGACCGATTCCGTTCTATGGCGGAAGTTGAAAAAGCTCTGGCAGATCCAAAATCGTTCTTCCGGTCTGAGAACGCAGTTGCTGTGAGTAGTAGGTCCAAAAGCAGTTTACTTCTCAAACCGATTTTTGCAATCGTCGTCTCTTTGGCTCTGGTCGGTGGAGTTTGCTATTTTATTTACTCAAAGTTATTTGCTACTCGCGCTGAACCAGTTGCGACAACAGCAGTTCCGGAAACTCGGCTCAGCAATATTAATATGGCGGCCGTCCGGTATATTGAGACTAATCCCAAGGACAGATTCAACTTCGAGAAAGATTACTCCGATATGACCGACGACGCGCTGAAGAATTTTCGCAACCGCAAAGACGTAACGGCAATCAGCCTCAAAGACTGCCCGCTTATCAGCGATGCCGGTATCAGATACCTGCAAAACCTTAAACTGGAGGATCTGAATCTTACAGGAACAGGAGTCACTAACAACTGCCTAGTTTGGCTGAAGAGAATGCCACTTAGATTTCTAAATTTGCGTGCCACGTCGATGAGAAATGAAAAACTCTCTGATATTCCCAAAGGCAAGCTGTTTGGTCTTGATATTGGCGATACTGAGATTACAGATGACGGTTTGAAGGCTTTTGCAGATGCTCCATTGGGGAGTCTGATTTTGTGCGGATGCCGTGGCATAACAGACAAGGCATTGTCTTATATTCCGATGCAGCGCCTTCAGAATTTGTCGCTCACAAGAACCTCTATAACAGGGGAAGACTTTCATGCACTAGAAAATGCACACGAGATAAGCAGCCTTCTCTTTGGAAACTGCCAGGTTGGAGAAAAAGGTAGGCCGACTTTAAACGGCTCGCCGCTCTCCGCCTTGAGCACATTTACTTGGAGGATCTTCCGGTAACCGATGGCTATGCGAAGGTCTTCCTCAGAATGCCCCTGAAAGGAGCCGAGTTTTCCGGCACCGGAATAACAAACGCATCACTCGTCGAACTCGCAAAGATCAAGACTTTGAAATCTCTCAAGACCAATCGTTGTCCAGGAATAACTGCGGCAGATGCCGAGAACTTTCGCCGCAAACGTCCTGATGTGGACTTCAGGTGTGATAAATAACGGTCTTAAGTTACGCACCGCAAGCTCTTCGTGTTGACTCAATTTGAATTCCAAATTCGCTTTCACCGTGGGCCACTCACTCGCGATGATGCTGTATACGCAAGTGTCCCGCAATGTTCCGTTCGGTGAAACCTGGTGGCTTCGCATGATTCCGTCGAGCTTCGCGCATAGCCGTGCCTAGAGCACAGCTGAAATTGGCGAAGAAGCTATCACTGCCTCACTTTCGTTCAACTGAGGCAGATGATGTTTGTGTTCCAATCTGCACATCGGCAAATTCATTGTATTTGGGGGCATAAAATGTCTCAAGCGGACACCTGAAGTAGACTTTCTGGCCAGAACCACTTTTGGGGAAATACACATAGCCACTATTATTGGTGCCTGGATATAATAGTGTCTTTCCGAACATCGACTCAGTCAATCCGCGCTCTTTCTCGTCTCCTTCGTAGCGCTTGAGTACATCACCTTTTTGCTCTTTGATCTCTTGCAAGGTTTCGACTGTGCCCACGGTCGTCGCCGCTGTAACAAATGACGCAAGTGTCTTCGATGCTTTCTGCTTTCTTGCTACCATTTGTTCACTTGTCAGCGCTGATGCTATCGTTTGGTTGGCGCTCCTTAACTGCGATTTTGTCCCATCGACAGTGACCGGAACGTCACCTGCATTCGTTACTGACAGCTTCAGTCGAAGGTACTTCGACCCAAGAGAACAATCGACAACGTCAAACCGCAGCTGTTTGAATTCGTCGTGGTTTTGCCCGCCTGATTCCGTCGCTGCGTGCAGCTGCTCTTGTTGTTTGATTGGTGGCTTCAGCAAGACGGGCTCTCCTTCCACTGCCAAGCCGGGAATGGTTATCGTCAATGATTCAGCGCACGCAAACATTGCTAAGAGCACTACTAGCATTACTGATGAACGTTTCAATGTTTATCTCCAGTGCGAAGTAACTCGTCGATTGAAACTCCCTTCGTTAGCGAATCGACCGAGATTATGCCTAGGTCGTGCTGCAATTGAGCTTCAGATTGTTTAAGTGAGACTATCGATTGTGCCTCTGTGGAAAGTCCACTTATGTAATTGGATTTCGCTCGTTCAAAGTCAGTAATTGTGGCGTTACCGGCTTTTAAACTCAGTTGTGAGAGGCGTAATTCTTCCTCATTGGTATCGAGCGCTGATGCTGAACTTTCGATATGCGCCAGACTGGAAAGACAACTTGTGTAGTCTGATCTAATAGCTTCAGAAACGCTCTGCAGTTTTTGATTTGATTGAAGGAGGGCTTGGCGGGCTAGTCCTCGTAGTGCCACGATATTCGCGGCGGTTCCGACTCCGCCGTTGCCGAGACTCCAGCTCAGAGAAAAACCAGCTTGCAGCGTGTTGTACAGACCGGGCGATGTGCCAGAACTGGCAGTGTTGCTGCCGTTGATATTAGAAGTAGACGAGCCTGAAATCGAGACGGGTGAGATAAGCGATGGTGCGACGGAGCCTGATGTGACGAGTGTTCCCGACTGAATATTGGCCATCGGGGTGCCGCCGCTGGATGCCACCACAGTTGATGAACTCGTATTGGCACCTCCGGTCGCCTCTGAATCACTGCCGGGGCTCAAGCTGGCTGTTTGTCCTAGAGCGGTGTTTGAGGTCGACACGTTATTAGGATTGGCGCCACCGCTGATGGATGAGACAGCAGCACCGGCGAGTCCGCTAGAAGAGCCTGTATAAGTCAAGTTAGAGCGTGTATAAGCCAGGAAAGCCGAGATTGTTGGATAGTACGATGCCATGCCAATCTGTATATCTCTCGCTGCAGCCAAGCGAAAATATTCATACTCGCGCAATTCTGGATTGTTGTTATATGCTACTTGCAGGAGCTGACCGATCTTTGGAAATCCCCTGATCATAGGTCCGACGGGCATGTCTATCTCGGTTGGAACTAGGTTGATTGAGAGTGGCAAGTCGAGCGAGTACGACAACTGCAAAGCGGCCTTTCGGGTCGCAACCTGTTGGTCTTGCAACTCTTGCTCACTTGTTTTCAATTGCGATTGTGCCGACATGAGAGCATAGCGTGTACTGGTGCCTGCTTTGATGTCTGATTGTTGCTGCTTCAGGAGTGCACTCGATAATTCCACGCCCTTCACTTTTATGCGTAGAAGTTGATATTGCAAGGCGAGATTTGTGTAGCGTTTGTAGGCTTCGAGTAAAGCATCATTTCTAGCTGCTACAGTCGCCTTGTGCCAGCCTTTGGTGCGAAACTTTTGCGCGACTATGAATTGTGAATAGTTGCCGCCCGTGAAAACGGGAAAGGTGATACGGTTCGACCAGACATTTGAATATGTGTTGGTTTCACCACTGTTGATGTTCGAAGATGTAAGGGCGAAGGTGCTGGTGAGGCTGGGTACCAAGTTGGTCAAATAGTTCCAGTAGACGGTCTTCTGGTAATATTCGCTCTCATGCGAGATGCGCAGCGAGAGATTTTTGTAGGCTCCTAGCTGCAAAGATTCCTTTAGCGAGATGGGTTGATTTCTCTCGGAGTCCAGCATCAAGGGACGCATCGATGCCACTTCGATCAGCGCTCCTAGTTTAATCGGTTCGGCTCGCAACATCGTTCGCTCGTACTGTTGCATGTCACCGCTGAGCGGTTGTCGCTCGCCTCTTATCGAAGGCAGAATCGGTCTCATTTTGGGCAGTTCCGTCATGCCGGCCGGATTCTGTCGCGGCACGGGTTCAACTGCAGCTGCGACGGTTTGAGCTGGCGCTATCAGCATCAATATAAGGCACGCCGCTACTCTAGTAGCTTGTGCCAGCCTGACTGGACGTATTTTTTGCAAGCGCATCAATAGTCGGCTCCGAGCAGGCGCTTGCGGTCGATGATGCCCATGTCATACAACAATTGCGCTTGTGCTTGATTCGATGTGATGATCGCTTGTGCTTGCGAATAGAGATCTGAAATGTATTTACTTTCAGCTTGCAGCACGTCGACGTTCGTGCCGTTGCCGGCACGCAGTCTAAGGTCTGCCAGTCGCAACGCTTCCTCAGAAGCGGCTGCGGCAGCTGCCGCCGAATCGATTAATTGTCTGGCTGACTTGAATGTTATGTAATCGGTACGAACTTGCTCGCGTACTAATTCTAATTCCTGGTTTGCTTGCAGCAACGCTTGTCTGGCAAGGGCTTTTGCTCCAATGATGCTTGCGGCGGTACTCAAACCCATATTGGATAGGCTCCAGCCGAGAGTCATAGCGTTCTGAGTCGTGTTGTACGTGCCACCGTAAATGCCGGCGCCTGCAGTGCTGCTGCTCGAACTGGTAGATGAGCTGGTCGTTGATGAGGTGCTTGAGCTGGACGAACTGCTGGATGACGAACTGACATCAGTATTGGAATTGTTGGCTGATGTAGAGAAGACGAGAGTCGGATAGAGGCTAGCTGCAGTAAGTTGGATATTTCTTTTGGCTGCATACTTGAACATCTCATACTCTCGCAGTTCCGGTCTGCTTTGTAGCGCGGCTGCCAGAGCTTCTTTCACGCTCATGTTGTCAGCGATGATGTTCGCTTCAACTAATTCTTGTTCGGTCGGAACGAGATTGATCGATAACGGCATATGTAAGTTGTAGCCAAGCGTAAGCGACGCTTGTCGTGTGGCAATCTGCTGTGCCAGTAATGCTTGTTCGTCTGATGCCAGCTGGCTCTTCGATTGCACAATCGCGTATCGCGTGCCTGTTCCATTTTTGAGTTTGTCTTCGTTTAATTTCAGTTCGCCACGCGAGACTTCGATTGCTTTCAGCCTTATTCGCAATAACGCGTGGGCAAGACAGAGGTTTGTGTAATCTTTGTAGACCTCGAGAAGAGCGCTATTGATGTTGCTTTGGTGACTGTATTTCCAACCCTTGGTGCGATAGACCTGAGTCAATACGCCTTGCACCACCGAGCCGCCCTGGAAGATCGGATATATTACGCGGGGAGCAAATACGTTCGAAGTGGAGTAAGTCTCTGGATCGACCACGTGAGATTTGGTCACAACATACGACAAACTGAACGATGGAATAAATCCAGCTACTTGCCCTGCTAGAGCCGCTTGTTGGTACAGGTAACTCTCTCTCGATATTCTTATGGAAAGACTGTTTTCCCAAGCGTAGTCAAGGCAGTCTTTCAGTGATAGAGGCATGTCTCTGTCACCATCTAATTGGATCGGTCGCATGCTCGCCACTTGGATCAGCGCTCCCAATTTTATGGGATTCAGCTTCAATACTTTGTTTTGTTCGTGCCATTGGGCAATGGGCAGTTGTTGATTGCGAAGAGAAGTTTGTTCGAGATTCGAATGCATGGCCGCAAATGAACTCTCCTCTTTCCGGGAGTCGATGGCTCCGGTGCTTTCCGTCACCCTTTGCGGGCCAGAGATAGGAAGAAGTCCTTCAGCCGCGTATGCATGCAGCCAACTGCTGCTCACTACCGCTACAGCCAGTAGAACAGGTACCTTGTTCCTCACGCCCGCCCCCAGAGCTCTTTTACTCTTGTGCGTATATTCGAGTACTTAGCCATCAATTCTTTTTCCGCAACAAATATCGTCGGAATAACAACAAGAGTCAGTATCGATGAAGTCGTCAGTCCACCGATGACCGCTACCGCCATCGGTGCTCTTTGCTCGGCCCCGGCGTCCACACCGAGAGCGATCGGCACCATTCCTGCCACCATCGCGAACGTGGTCATCAAAATCGGTCTCATTCGTTCAGATCCTGCTTGCATGACCGCTTCGGCAGGACTGAGGCCCTGGTGCTCAATCGCCATCAAAGCATATTCGACGAGCAGGATTGCATTTTTTGCCACCAATCCCATCAACATAACAATGCCGATCAAAGCGTACAGTCCCAGCGGTTGTTGCGTTATAAGCAGCGCAGTCATGGCGCCGCCAAGTGATAATGGCAGGGCGACCATGATGGTCAATGGGTCGATGAAATTATTGAATAGCAAAACCAACACGCAGTACATCAAAAGTAGAGCCGTGCCTATTGCCAGACCGAAACTGCTGAAAGTCTCCTGCTGAATCTGTACGTCTCCTGTCATGAGCTCTTGGATGGTTGCAGGGCGATTACGATTTATTGGAAGATTTCTTACTTCAGCAAGCGCCTTGCCCAGTGGCATGTTGTCGACCAGCTGAGCAGATATCGTCACCTCCCGCAGTTTGTTGTAGCGCATAAGTTCTGAAGGACCGGTCACCCGCTCTACTTTGGCGATGGCATCTAGTGGAATCAGTGAGCCACTGCCTGTTGACACCTTCAGTGAACGCAGATAGTCCAGTCTGTTTTTTGCAGTTTCATTCAATGTGACACGAACGTCTAACTGGCGGTCTGCCAGGTCGAATTTGCCCAGGTTTGCATCGGCATCGCCAAGTGTCGATACCAACGCTGTTCGCGCAATTGATTGCACCGTGACGCCCTGTTGTGCAACCAGGTCGCGATTGGGCGTGATCACGATCTGAGGAGAGCGCATAGCAGAATCTGTTGAAACATCCGCTAAGCCGCGAATGGTTTTCATCTGCGCCACTAATTTCGGTACGAAATCTTCCAGAGCTTTCGGATCTGTTGTCACCAAGCAGTACTGCAAACGTCCACCAGGGCCTTGCGATGCAGAGAACGTTATCTGCACTCCAGCGAGCTGACCGATTACTTCGCGCAGCTTCTGCTCAAATTCGTTTTGAGTCAGCTTGCGCTCTGATTTCGGTTTGAGAACGATATATAACTCAGCTTTGTTGACCGCCGCTGATGTAGCCGCATGCGCGATTCCATCGCTGTCGGTGGGCGTGCCGATGCTGGCAAATATATGCTCGACTTCGGGCTGCTTCATGATCTTCTTAGTCAAATAATCAGCTAGTTTGATCGATTTGGAGAGTTTTGCACCTGGCTCTAATTGAGCCGTCAAATGTGATTCGGCGCGGTCGACCGCGCCGATGAAGTTTGTCGGTATCGCAACTGTTAGTCCCAGGCTGGCAACGAAGAAGAGAATCGCCAATCCAATAGTTGTTTTGCGATGCGCAAGTGACCACGCGAGAGATTTTTCGTACATCGAAATGACTTTCTTATTGCTGGCCGAATCGTGGTTCTTATCGGCTAGCCAATTGGCAGCCATCATCGGAGTTAGCAAGCGAGCCACAGCTAGCGAGAAAAAGACGGCAACTGCGACGGTGATACCAAACTGCTTGAAGAATTGTCCCGGAATTCCGTTCATGAAGGCAACCGGAAGAAAGACTGCGATGATAGACATCGTCGTCGCTACAACTGCCAGACCGATTTCGTCCGCCGCCTCGAGGGCCGCTTGCATAGGAGATTTGCCCATCTGCATGTGGCGTACGATATTCTCGATTTCGACAATCGCGTCATCCACCAGAATTCCTACTACCAGAGCCAGACCCAGCAGAGAGATGTTGTTCAGTGTGAAGTTGAGCAGCTTCATGACTGCAAAGGTCGGAATGACACTGAGCGGCATCGCTAGTGCCGATATGGCGGCTGACCGCCAATCTTTCAAAAAGAACCAGATTGTGAGCACAGCCAGCAAGGCGCCGAAGACCATCGCTTCGATCGTTGCATCGAAGGAGTTTTGTACGAAAGTCGCGTTCGTTCGTACTTTCGCTATGTGCATACCTTTTGGCAGCGCAGCTTTCATTTGTGCGAGCTTCTTATCGACTTGTTCGGCGACCTGTGCCAATCCTGCTCCTGGTGTTCTCCGCAAGGCAAAGGCGATTACCGGGGTATTGTCATACAATGCATACTGTCTTGGCGCCGCATACTTGTCGCTGACTTTGCCTAGAGAGTCTAGTCGCGTCCATGTGCTTGAATGTAGACCTATCTTCAGAGCTTTGAAGTCATCGAGAGACTGCGCACTACCTACGGTGCGAATCGTCTCTTCAGCCTGGTCGATTTCGCCCCGTCCGCCTGGTTGATTGACGTTGCGGTACCTGACCTGGTCGTTGACGTCTTGGGCTGTTAGCCTGACGGCTTCCAATCTAGTCGGGTTCAGTTCAATCTCTATTTCGCGGCTGACGCCTCCAGCACGCTGAACTTGACCGACACCCGGCACTGTTAAAAGCGCTCTGGTCAGGTCGTTATCGACATACCAGCTCAGTTGTGCCGTGTTCATCGAAGCGCAAGAGACGACATAAGTGGCAAATGCGTTGCCTGTAACATCTTGCCTGGCGATAGTCGGCTGCTGTATCTCTCCTGGTAGCTCGGATTTGATTCTGTCGACCCTGTCTCTGACATCATTTACAGCTCGGTCGGTGTTTGTGCCGAGTTCAAATTCGATAACTGTCGATGATGAGCCCTCTGAGATCGTGGATTGAATATCGCGAATGCCGACCAGTCCCGTCATTGCATCTTCGATTTTCTTCGTTACTTGCAGCTCCAGCTCAGATGGTGCGGCACCATTTTCGCTAACTGTGACGCTCACTGTAGGAAGGTCTATGTTTGGGTTCTCATCCCGGGCCATCTGCATGAAGCCTACCAATCCGGCCCCGGTCAGGATGATGAATAGCACTATTGGTGGTATCGGATTTTTAATTGACCAGGCAGAGATATTTTTCACTTCACCACCTCGTCTAAGCCCTGTGCAACGCTAACGCGGTCGTTGTCGTTGACGAGTGAGACGCCGTCTGTTATCACCTGGTCGCCTTTTTTGAGTCCAGCGATGACCTCTACCAGTCCATCCGATTGATCGCCTGTTTTGATCCAGGTTTTGTGGCAGACTCCATCGCGGACGACATAAGTGAACAAATGGTCTGAATCGCTTTGTACTGCGCTCTCTGGAATAGCCAGAGCCTGTTTCGTGTCTGATTCAATACTGGCGGTTACAAACATTCCTTGCAAGAATCCCTTACCAGATGGGATTTTGATGCGCACTTTACCCAGCCTTGAATTGGAATCTACAGTCGGCGAAATCAGCCAGACATGACCGACTACGCTTTTTGATCCGTCTGTAATGTTTGCTTCTTGACCCTCATGTACAAGCGAGAGTTCGTTTTGAGAAAGGTTGGCTGCCATCTCGAGCTCGCCGGACCGGGTCATTTTAAAAAGAGTTTTAGTGGAGGTGCTGATGTCACCTATGTGGGCATCACGCTCTGTGATTAGACCGTCAGCTGGTGCTCGCACAAAAGTCTGTTCAAGGTCGGCTTTGAGTTCCTGAATGCGCGCTGCATGCTGCGCCACTGTCGCCTTGGCAATGCGAATATCCTCGGCTCTTCCACCCCTTTGCAGTTGGTGCAATTTCTCTTGCGCTTGCCGTGCCGATTGATTTGCTTCATCTAGGCTCTGCTTCGCTGAATTCAACGACGCTAGAGCTGTCTCTGCATTGGTTATCTTTTGTTCCGTCTCTTCATCGCTTGAACCGCCTTCTCTGTGCAGACCGGAGTATCTCTTTGCGATGGTGGCGGAGTTTTTGTATTCACTCTCAGCTTTCTTGACGTCATACTTGTTGCGCTCGACAGCCGCCCGTGCAGACAGAGCCGCTGCTTCTTGTTGAGCTATCTCTTCAGAAGTATTTGGTTGTAGTGACTTTTGATAGCTGGCTTCCGAGCTGGCGAGAGAGGCTTCTTCCTGTGCCAATTGTGCTTTCAAAACTTCGTTGTCCAGAGTGGCGAGGAGCTGACCCTTCTTAACGTTGTCACCTTCTTCGACCATTACCTGCTTGATCTGCAGTCCATTGGCTTGTGCTCCGACAGCGAGGTCGTCTCGAGCCGAGACGCTACCCGTCAACGAAATCCTGTGGTGCATCGGCTTGCTCTCGACTGTTGAGACAGCAACCGCTATAACTGCCTGTGTTTTGACGTCACGTATCACCGGTGCAACCTTTGCACCAGCGATCAAATTAAAGGCAGGCGGTAGGAACGCGCATAGCGCCAGCACGGCGACTACAATTGCCGTAGCCTTAGGCGATATGGGTGTCTTATTGATGATCTTCATGCGAATCACTCACTGTCGAATAGATGAATTAACTGAATGATTGCTAAGCGCAACTATTGCATCGTACAATGGTTTTGTAAAGGACTCATAAAGCTGTAAGATATGTTCATGGTTAAACAAGGTCACGCTTCTAATTCTTCTCAATCGCAAGTGCCGGCTAATTCGCCGACAGATCGCAGGGCCTGGCGCGTGTTTGGTAGTCTTCTCGCATTTATAAGTGCGGATATTGGCTTGCATAGAATTAAGGAGAAGCCGAAGTTCGCACCACACGTCATCCGCAGTCTGCTCAGTCTGGCTCACCACACCGGGCCGATCTCGCTTAGCGAGTTGGCTCAGATATTAGGTGTGTCGCTTCCTCGTGCCAGTCGTATATGTGAGGACCTTGTCAAAGAAGGCTTTATCTCTAGAGAGCGTAGTGAGCTAGACCGCCGTGAAATTGAGCTTCGTTTAACCGACGAAGCAAAAAAGCACAACGCAAAGCTTTGGAATGAACGCAAGGTGCCTTTGACGCAGACGCTGTCTCAGTTCTCGGAGCAAGAGATTGAAACCGTCGATCGATTTTTGCAGGCGTTGGCAGCCAATTATAGAGAAGCCATAAACGATGCTGAGTGATTTTTAAGCAGCTACTCTAGCGCTACTTAACTCTGCCAGCTGCTACCTGCAAAATCTCTCTTAAGTGTGCACCGCCAGCTCTTCATGTTGGCTCAATTTGAATTCCAAATTCGCTTTCACCGTGGGCCACTCACTAGCGATGATGCTGTATACACAAGTGTCGCGCAAAGTCCCATTCGGTGAAATCTGGTGGCTTCTTATGATTCCATCAAGCTTCGCACCAAGTCGTTCAATACCTTTACGACTCGCTTCATTGAAGAAATGCGTTCTAAACTCCACAGCTATGCAATCGAGATCTTCAAAAGCATGCCGTAGAAGCATGAGCTTGCATTCGGTATTAAGCGCAGTGCGCTGCACGCGCTTGCGATACCATGTTGAGCCGATTTCAACGCGGCGATTCTGACTATCGATGTTCATGTAAGTGGTCATGCCAACCGCTTGTCCGCTGGTAGCTTCAATTACTGCAAATGGAACCATCGCTCCCTTCGCATTTAAATCCAGTCTGCGCTGTATTTCGCCGGCAACTTTGGAAGGCTCTGGAATAAATGTGTACCAGAGCTTCCAGAGTTCACCGTCTTTTACAGCCTCGATCAAGTCTTCAGTGTGCGCGGAAGTAAGCGGCTCTAAGACCGCATGCGTTCCGCGCAACGTCACTGGAGTCGGCCAGGTCATACACCGCCTTCTTTACTGCTTCGACTTTATCTCTTCTTGCAGCTTGGCGATGAAGCTGTCAGGCGTCATGGTGCCTAGATCGTGTGGTTCACGACGCTGGCGTATCGAGAGTTGGCCGCTTTCCGCTTCCTTGTCGCCGATAACAACCATGTACGGCACTTGTTGCAATTGAGATTCGCGAATGCGATATCCAATCGTCTCCGCACGAGAATCGATTTCAGCGCGAATATCCAGATCCTGCAGTCGCTGAAGCAGCTCTTGCGATTTATCGTGGTGCCGGTCAGCGATAGGCAATATCTTCACTTGCGTGGGCGCGATCCACAGAGGGAAAACACCTGCGTAGTGTTCTATCAAGCCACCGACGAATCTCTCGAGCGAGCCTAGAACAGCGCGGTGCACCATGATCACACGGTGACGGTTGCCGTCTTGACCGATGAAATTAACGTCGAATCGCTCAGGCAGGTTCAAGTCGATCTGCACTGTCGGACCTTGCCACTCACGGCCGATCGCATCGTACAACTTGATATCGATCTTGGGTGCATAGAAAGTGCCACCACCCTCATCGACGTCATAGTTCATATTCCTCGACTTCAAAGCATTCTCTAGAGCTGATGTTGCCATCGCCCATTGTTCGTCAGTGCCGATGTACTTTTCCGGTCTGGTCGAGAGATATGCTTTGTACTGGTAGCCGAATATCTTCATCATGTGATCGACGAGATCGAGTATGCCGTTGATTTCAGATTCCAGTTGTTCTGGTGTGCAGAAGATATGCGAATCGTCTTGCGTAAATCCGCGCACCCGCAGCATTCCGTGCAGAACACCAGATCTTTCATAGCGGTACACAGTTCCAAGTTCGGCAAATCGCAGAGGTAGGTCTCTGTAGCTGCGAAGCTGAGATTTGTAGATCATGATGTGACCTGGGCAGTTCATCGGTTTTGCCCGATACGGCTGTCCATCGATATCCATGGCTGAATACATATTCTCGCCGTAGCTCTCGAGATGTCCGCTGATCTTGTACAGCTCCTCGCTTGCGATGTGCGGAGTGAATACGAACTGATAGCCGCGCTTTCTATGTTCAGCGCGCCAGAAATCTTCAATTACCGTGCGAACGACAGAAAGATTCGGGTGCCAGAAAATGAGTCCGGGACCCACTTCTTCGTGCACAGAAAACAGATCGAGTTGCTTGGACAACTTGCGGTGGTCGCGCTTCTCAGCTTCTTCTAGTCTATGCAAGTAAGCTTCGAGGTCTTCCTTATTCCACCAGGCTGTTGCATAGATTCTTTGCAAGCGGTCTTTGTTTTCATCACCGCGCCAATAAGAACCAGAGACCTTCAACAGTTTGAAAGCCTTGATCGGTTCAGTAGAGGCAAGGTGTGGTCCGCGGCAAAAGTCGTTCCAGATCGTCTTTCCGTCTTTGTCTTGCATCAAATATAGAGTTGGGTTGTGGTCTCTGTGCTCCTGCAAAAGCTCAACCTTGAAGCGCTCTCCTTGATTTTTGAAATCGCTCAACTGCTTTTCCACATCGGCAATGTCGAAGCGCACAATTCGCTGTTTCTCTTTGGCGATGCGCTCCATTTCTTTTTCGATTTTTTCCAGATCATCTGTACTTAGAGTGTGGTCAGGAATATCGAAGTCGTAATAGAAGCCATCTTGAATTGTCGGACCGATTGCAATTTTCGCTTGCGGAAAAATATTTTGAACCGCTTGCGCCATCACGTGTGCAGTAGAGTGGCGCAGTAGCTCTATCGACTCCTCATCTTGCGGAGTCAATATGCGCACGGCGTCGCCCTCGGCCAACGGCGTGAATAGATCGCGCAATTCGCCATTGAGGTTGATTCCGACAGCCTTTCGGTAAAGTCCCTGGGCGATTGACTTAGCCAGGTCCGCTCCCGTGGCGCCCTTCGTGACCTGTCTAGTGGAACCATCCGGCAGCTTAACCGTAATCAGCTCGCCGTTGGCTGGCTGTGGTTTTTCACCATCACTTCGTTCTACTTCAGATACATTGGCCATGGAATTATCCTCTTGCTAAGGCAACTTGCCCCATACGTAATTTCCTCGCAAACCGCCTTTATAGCAAAGCTGGCTCAGATCGGCTGCAAGCGTAAAGAGCCATTTTAGCAGGCGAATTCTTGCTTCAGTTGTTCGAGGAATGTCATTAGATGGCTATGAGTCGTCTGGAACCGTGCACCGACTGCGTCCCAGCGGTAAATGCCTTGGGTGGCGTTGCCCGAGTCTAACCAGACTTCTACGCGGGCGCCGTCGGCTTGTGCTCGCCGGATCGAAAGCTCGAAGGACGGCTCGGATGGTTCGAAAAGCACAATATCCTTGGCCGAATTCAAAAATTGTTCCAAATTCGTCACCAAAATCCCGATTTCGTCCTGCGGCTCGCGGCAAATGAGACAATCCACCTCTTCAGGATTGTCGGCGGGTGGAATCGCAAGTCCAATTTTGCCGATAGCTAACTTTAGATTGAAACGCTGCCAGTCCTGTCCGTGGATCTTCTCCTTATTGCCCGGAATAATTTCCAGCAGACTGATCTGTTCTTCGTCTTCAGCAAGTAATTTGGCCATGAGCTCCCCTCAGAGACGATCTATTTTATCTATCACAAGCGATCTATAAACGGCTACTTCTACAAGCTACTTGCCGATACAGAAAGTGGCGAAGATATTCGATATCACTTCTTCCGAAACGACTTCTCCGCACACTTCCGATAGATTGTCGATTGCGCTCTTTAGATCTGTTGCCAAGCAATCCTGAGGCATGTCACTTTTTACAGTCTCCAATACCAGATTTAGTGCTGCGATCGTTTTGATGCAGAGTTCACCCTGGCGTGCGTTGAGCGAGCCCCCAGTCTCTTCGGGATTTTGAGCCGAGAGTGACCACTGCTCGATCCACTGTGAGAGTTTGTCCAGATTTTCTCCGGTCTTGGCTGAGATGGTGAGCCGCAAAGAGGCCGACTTTGTATCTTCCAACATGTTCGGCTGTGATGACGCGACCTCATTCACAGCCGCCTGTCGCTCACGTAAAGCTGCGCGTGCAGGTCTAGCAGTATTTGCAATCTTGTAGAGCGCCCATCTATTGTCACTGGAATCTTCTTGTACTTTGGCCACAGGCTTGTGCTGAGTTTCTTCGAAGGCCGTCGAGTGCGAAGGTGATACATCCATCTTGTTGCCAAGCGTGATGAATGGTTTGTCGCCGATCATCTCTACTATCAGTTTGTCTAACTCCGACCATTCAGATTCGAGGTCGCAGACAAATAGAACTAAGTCGGCCGCTTCGGCTGCTTCAATCGAACGTTCGATTCCTATCTGTTCGACGGGATCTTCGGTGTATCTAATTCCGGCTGTGTCAGTGAGAATGACTGGTATGCCGTTGATGTCGATCACTTCTTCTAGTGCATCACGAGTTGTTCCCGGTATTTCAGTAACGATAGCCCGTTCAAAATTGAGCAGCTGATTGAGCAAGCTAGATTTGCCAGCATTTGGCTTGCCGACTATGGCTAGACGCAACCCTTCACGAAGAAATTTTCCTGAGCGTGTTGTCGCTGCTAATTTTTCCAACTGTGTTTTCGCAAGCGATACTTTTGAGCTTACATCGTCGAGCGGGATGTCGCCTACTTCTTCGGGGAAGTCGATGCCCGCATTCACTCTCGTCAAAAGTTCAATCAATGATGCTCGCGTTTCGTGAATCTTTCGTCCAAGATCTCCTTTCAACGCTGACACTGCGAGATGGCTCTGCCGTGCGGTTTTCGCGGATATCAAATCATTGATCGCTTCCGCTTGTACGAGATCGATCTTACCGTTGAGAAATGCGCGTTCAGTAAATTCGCCTGGTCGAGCCAGTCTTGCTCCGCCTGCCAGGCAGAGATTGAGAATTTCACGCGTGACGATGGCGCCACCATGACAGTTCACTTCTACCAGATCTTCACCAGTGAAGCTGTGCGGTCCTTTATATGGAATCAAAACCACTTCGTCGACGTGGGCACGAGTTTGTATGTCTACCACGTATCCAAACACGGCTCTGTTCGCTGTCCATTGTTCAGCGTTTCCGACCTCTGTACGCTTGTTTTCGGGCTTGTTCTCAGATTTTCTAGGTTCGAAGATTTTGCTTGCAATCTTCCAGGCATCTTTGCCGCTCAGCCTGATGATGGCGATCGCGCCAGTGCCTGGGGCTGTTGAGATTGCCGCAATCGTATCAACCAGAATCATAATTTTGGAGCCTCTTCGAGCTTTAGAGGAAGAACCGGCACAACGCAAAAGTGCATTATATCTGGTTTTCCGCCAGGCATTAGCTTCTGGTTCGTCGTTAACCGGGCTGAGATGGCTATTGACATACAGAAGGGATATCTATGATGAGCTGCTTGATATGGGTATGTTCAGAGAAGCGTTGACGCAAATAAGCTGAGCCTTCATCGTTTGTTTACAGGTGGGCACTATAGTTGGCGATGCATCCTCTGTCCCGGAAAGTCTGCTGTAATGCGGTCCTAACGAAACTTGTCGCCTTGAAATTTACATTCATAACTGAATTCTGCATCGGTTGGCACGATGAATTGTAAACGTAATACTAGACCGCTTAGTTCAATTTTTTTTGCCTGGACCTGCGTCCTGCCTGGCTTCGGGCGGAACTGATTCTCGTCTTACTCAACTCGAGTTTGATGACAGATTTTTGAAAGGAAAGAAACTCGGACATGCGAATCAGCAAAATGTAGTCATAAAGTATGCAAGGCTGATTGGTCGAAACCTCTATCTACTGGCGCTCTCGAGCCACATGCTCGTCGCAATTTATTGCGAATTGGAATTGATGCCACTAAATGAGAACCGAAAATTTTTTCGCTGATGTTTCGCTCTCGATTTTCTGGGTGTGGCTAAAACCCGCAATAGAGCAGCATCTTGGACGGAAGATATCTTTTGGTGCATGCGAAATCAGATCGAAAATTGACGACGAAACTACTTGAAGTTCGTTTGTATCCGATGTAGTATCACGCAGTTAATTCAGGTGCCTAACAGCATCTCGACCCAATCGATCAAGTTACTTCAAACGTTAGGAAGAACAATGAACAAAGCAGAACTTGTAAATTCAATAGCGGAATCCACTGGCCAAACAAAGACCCAGGTGCAAAACGCTGTTGCTGCGATGCTGCACACACTGACTACAGCATTGTCTAAAGGCGACCGTGTCACTCTTGTTGGTTTTGGTACATTCGAGCGCCGTCAGCGGCAAGCTCGCACTGGCGTTAACCCACAGAATCCCAAACAGAAATTGCGTATCGAAGCAGCCAGAGTGCCTGTTTTCCGCGCTGGTCAGGAACTCAAAGATGTAGTCGACGGACGGGCCAAGCTTCCTTCTGCACCAAAGGGTCAAGCTACCACTAAGAAATCTGCTTCCAAGCCGAAAGCTGCTGCTAAGAAGCCAGTTGCTAAAAAAGGCAAAAAGAGATAATCGACATTCGTCGGTAAAAATTGGAGGGAGGGCGTCAGCCCTCTCTTTTTGTCAGCGTCTAGCCCAGTGGTTACTCGTCTTTGGGCTCTGTGCTTTGATTGATCTCGCCAGACTTTGTCGGTGCTTTTGTCGCTTGAGCTGACGATGCATTGTTCGGGCTGCTGGTGCTGACTTTCGAACTGCCTGCAGACAAGCTTACCTCGGGGAGTTTTCCCTCTTGAGATGGTTGAGCTGATTGAGTAGATGAGACCGACTTTTCCATTTTTCGTCCATATCGCAAATACAACAATACGACTAAGTTGCTCGAACCATGTGCAAAAACGGGAGCCCAGAGCGAATTGGTCAGGGTTAGCAGCCATCCTAGAAAAGTACCTGCGCACACCGCCCAGAGACAGTAAGGTAGATAGCGTCTGGTGGGACAGTGGAAGAATCCGAAGAGCAGGGCTGCTGGGAAGAGTCCGAGCTGATCCTGCACCACACCTCGGAAGAAGATCTCCTCGCAAAAACCGGAGCATGCAGCGATTATTAGAATATCTGCTGCGTTGAGCGACTGGAAAAGCGGCGTCAGCTCATCATTTATGATGCTGCGCAAGTCTGCGATCCAGGAAGCTTTGTCGCTGAGCTTGCTGCAGAGCCAGAGTATGGCAAAGCCGGATAACGCGATTGCTAGCCCAGAGGCAAATCCGATCGCTAAAATTTTGCTATTGAGGTGCAGGAAAGGCAGAAGTTCTATTTCGCAAAACTGGCACCAGAGTGTGGCGATCAAGAGGAGCAAAGCTTCAACGACGATCGTGACGTTGAGAATGAATATCCTGTCAAGCGGTTTACCCTGCATGGGCGATTACAACCTCGGGTTTGATATGTTCCTCAGCGTCGAGTCTGCAGATGGCTATGACCTCTTGATTACAAACGGCGAGAATTGTGGCGGCATCGCACTTAACTTGTTCCTGGTTCTCTAGATTGTGGCACACGATCTTTTGTCCCATTCGCAAAGCACGGCTTTGTTCAGGAGTGATTTCTACTATTAATGAGTTTGGATTGTTTGCCAGCGCTCTGGTTGGTGTCTCGATTTTCTGTTCTAAGGAGAGCTTGTCCTTGTGCTCTTCGAGAGAGACCGCTTCTTCTATTTGAAAGGGACCAGACCTTTCTCGCACCAAGGACTTCAAGCATCCAAAGCATCCAAGCTGCTCGCCCAGGTCGCGAGCGATAGATCTGATGTATGTGCCGCCGCCGCAGAAGATTCTCGTCTTCAGTACAGGATATGTGTAGTCGATGATTTCGATTGCTACAATCTCTACTAGTCGCTCTGCGATCTCAGGCGTCTCACCGGCCCGTGCAAGTTCATAGAGTCGTTTGCCATTGTGGTGAATTGCACTATATAAAGGCGGACGTTGCTTGATTTCGCCGACAAATAGTTTTAGTGCCTTTTCAATTGTTTCACGTGACGGTGCGACAAAATCTTCGGAGCATTGCTCCAAGACTTTGCCTTCTATATCGTCGGTATCTCTTTTTTCGCCGAGAAGAATCTCTGCGACGTACACTTTATCGTGAGCAAGGAAGCGAAGCAAGCGACAAGCCGGTCCGACCGCTATCGGCAAAACTCCTTCGGCTAAAGGATCGAGAGTGCCACCATGGCCAATTTGTTTGATCGAAAGAGTCTTTCGTACTCTCTTCACGATGTCATGTGAAGTGACACCGCTTGGTTTGTACACGTTGAGAAAGCCCAGCATCTCGACTAAACTTCACCGCGAGCAATTTTGCCGAGGAGATCTGATACTTTTGCTCCTCGTTCGAGCGAATCATCCAGCTTGATTTGCAGCTCAGGAGCGAATCGCAGTTGCAATCGGCGGCACAGTTCTCCGCGAATGTAACCCAGCTGGTCGTTCAATGCTGCAATTGTGCCATTCTTTTGCTCCTCATTGCCGAATACCGAAACGAAGACTTTTGCTGAGCGGCAGTCAGCGGAGCACTCGACGTCTGTAATAGAGACGATGCCACCGATACGTGCATCTTTCAAATCTCGACGAATAAGCTCCGACAACTCGCGCTTTATCTGCTGCGACACTCGCTGTGATCTTTGTCCTGCCATTTGGCTATCCTCCGAGAGTACACGCTTCAATAAAGCAGATTGCTGAAACCTGACCGAGCGATGGTCTAATAAGACCATGCTCCTGAGGTTTTTAGCTTCTGGTTATCTCGCGTTTCTTTTCTTCGATGATATAGCAGTGAACTTTGTCTCCTTCCTGCAAGTCGGAGAATTTTTCAAAGCTCATGCCGCACTCGAATCCTTGCGCCACTTCACGCGCGTCGTCTTTGAAGCGCTTGAGTGTATCGAGCTTGCCTTCGTGTACGATCTGACCGCCTCTGTCGATCTTGGCGATGCTGCCGCGTTGGACCTTTCCTGCAGTCACCATGCAACCTGCGATTGTGAGATTCTTGCCGAACTTGAAGATTTGGCGAACCTCGGCGGTTCCGATGTGCAGTTCCTGACGCAGTGGTTGAATGAGACCTTGAATGGCCTTTTCCAGGTCATCTGTAATTTGATAGATGATGCTGTAAGTGCGGATGTCGACTCCGTTCGCTTCGGCAACATTCTTCGCATTCATGTCTGGCTGTACGTTGAAGCCGATGACAATGGCATTAGATGATGCTGCAAGATTAACGTCGTTTTCCGATATGTCACCAGATGCGGTGCGCAGTACGCGCACTTGCACTTCATTACCGCTTAGCTTGCGAATCGATTCGGCAATAGCTTCTGCAGTACCTTGCACGTCAGCTTTGACGATGACGTTCAAGTCGCGCACTTCACCACGCTCGAGCAAGTCATGAAGCGATTCGAGAGTGACGTGCTGAGACTTGCGGTCTCCATACGCCAACCTGTTTTTCTCAACCAGTGCTTTCACTGCCGCCAGATCTGCGCAGACTTCAAATCGGTCGCCAGCTCCGGGCACTTCATCGAGACCTAGCACTTCTACAGGCATCGATGGACCGGCGGCCTTTACGCGGCGTCCGTGGTCGTCAGACAGAGCTCTGACTTTGCCTGATTGAATGCCGGCGACGATCAAATTGCCTTCGTACAATGTACCGTTTTCGACGAGGGCTGTAACAACAGCTCCCTTCTGGCGAGATTTTTCTGCTTCGATAATCACACCTGATGCGAGCTTATCCGGATTGGCCTTGAGGTCGAGAATGTCTGCGACGAGCAGAATCATTTCGAGCAACTCTTCCAAACCTTGACGTTTCTTTGCTGAAACGTTACAGGTAACAGTATCGCCACCATATTTATCCGAAAGAACTCCGTGCTCCATCAATTGAGTGAGCACACGGTCAGGATCGGCTCCGGCTTTGTCGATTTTGTTTACTGCTACAACGAGTGGAACCCCAGCGGCCTTTACGTGGTCGATTGCTTCAATTGTCTGAGGCATGACGCCATCGTCGGCTGCCACCACCAGAATGGCGATGTCTGTCGCTTTTGCTCCGCGCGCTCTCATGGCTGTGAACGCTTCGTGACCCGGTGTATCCAGGAAGACGATCTGGCGATCCGGACCATCTTTTTGTTTCACTTCGACGTGATAAGCACCGATGTGCTGTGTAATACCACCAGCTTCTGCGTCGGTCAAGAGGAATTTGGTCTGGCGAATTGCGTCCAACAAGCTTGTCTTACCGTGGTCGACGTGACCCATAATCGTCACGACGGGCGGTCTGGTGATGAGAGCTGCCTGCTCTTCTTCGGTCAATTCCGGCTGGGATTCGACCTGCTCAGGAGTTTCGGCAAACTCTTCGGTCAACACTTCGTATTCCATTTCAGTGGCCAAGTCTTTGGCCAATTCAAGTTCAACGAGTTGATTGACAGTGCGCAAAACACCTTTGGTCATCATCCGCTTGATGATCTCTTCGACGGCCACGCCCATCTTTTCAGACAGCTCTTTTACCGTCAGGTTTGTCGTGAGCGTGATGATTTTCGGTACTTCGACAGGAGCTGCAGCCGGGCGTTTGTCTTCTTTTCGCTGCTGGTTACTGTGTCTTTCAGCCGGAGTCTGCCTATGCGTTTTCTGTGGTCTGTGTGGAGTTGCCCTGACTGAAGGAGCTGCAATGCGAACTGGAACTGATGGTGTCATTGGTCTGACTGCTTGACCGCGTGGATGCACGTCCTCTTCTCTTTCTGATTTCACGTTTTCTGTTTCGTATCGTTCTTCTTCTTTCTCCTCGTCGCCTTTGTCCTCTTCCTCTACATTCGGTGTTGTTGACTTTTGTTCAGGTTGGGGCGGCTTCGCCTGAGGCTCGGGCTGCTTTGCCGTTTCAACCGGTTCTGCCGGTAGAGGTGTTGCCTCCTTTGCTGCAGGTTGAGGAGTTGCAACGGGAGTTGCTGTTGCGGCGGCGGAAGCCGATGCCGTTGTCGCCGGTTGACTAGGCGCTAGCGCTTGAGGTGTTGGGGTTGATGCTGTTGGAGTGGGAGCTACTTTTTCTGCAATCTCGACAGGTGCCGTCACTTGACCGTTGCCTGGCGTGGGAGTCGAAGTCGCAGCCGGAGCCGCTGCCGCATTCGGATCTGGTGTTTCGCCAACCGGTTCGGGGCGGTAGCGATTCAAGACTCTCGGTTTTGCCTTGACGGGAGCTGGCGGTGGGGGGGCTGCTTTAGGTGCGGCTTTTCCGGCCGCAGCGGGTATCTTAGCGGTAGTTGCTTTCGTCTTCTCCTGTGCTTGTTGTCTTTTCTTGCCAATGTGTTGAATAAGTAAACCGACTGCCGTTTTGTCGATGGTGCTCGAGTGGCTCTTCACATCGTATCCAAGCTCCCGCAACGCCGTGATGATGTCCTCGTTTTCGAGGTTCATCTGGCGCGCCAGCTCATAGATTCGGACACGATCGTTCATACAAGTTCTCCTATCTCTGAGTATTTTGGCATGTTTTTGCAGCTTCTGTGCACTTGCTGGATATAAGCTGGATAAGTTGTGGTTCAAGCGGCCAGACAATCCGCCGCTTGGGTTCCACGCCTTTGATTCGTCGTCCTTCCAGGGCCAATTTCAAGCGATTACTTTTGGCTGCTTGTTGCACACAGTTTTCATTTCGGCAGATATAGGCGGAACGCCCGAATAACTTTTTGCTAGTGGACCCGGCTGCCGTGTGGAGTTCCGTGCTATCAGGCGGTTCACGGTCGTTCAAGCCGACTTGGTTCGTTTCGTGGTCTACTGTGAGACGAAACATTTCGCTTTGTTGCCGAGTGGTTCGACAGATTGCACAGATTCTCGTGTGAATGAGCAGACCCTCATAAAGCAATTAACGACGCCATGCCCAAAGACAGCGCTTGACTAGTGGGGCTTGCGAAAGCAGTAAATAGCGAGCCCGCCGCACGATTACATATTCGTGGCTGACTCGCTATTCTCGGTCTGTATGTGCAAAAGTCTTAAGATTCGAGCGCTTCGTTCAAGGTTCTGAATGAGCCACCGGCTTGGCTTTCAGATTTGATATCGATCTTCCAGTTGCTCAACTTTGCTGCTAAGCGAACGTTTTGTCCGCCACGCCCAATCGCCAACGAGAGCTGATCGTCGGGAACGATGACTTCTGCACGCTTGCCGCCACCAGTTTCCGGATTCTCTTCGTACAGCGCGACGGTTGTAATGCGTGCCGGGCTGAGCGCGTTCGATATGTAGTCGACTGGGTCTAACGAGAAGCGGATTACATCTATCTTTTCATTGCGCAGTTCGGCAACGACGTTTTGAATGCGCACGCCGCGGGTGCCGATGCAGGCTCCAACCGGGTCGACATCAGCATCGTCTGAATGCACCGCAATTTTGGTGCGGTAACCGGCCTCGCGAGCGATCGATTTGATCTCCACGGTACCGTCTTCAATTTCAGGCACATAGAGTTCGAACAATTCGCGCACCAGCTCAGGATGCGCCTGAGAAACGATGATTTGTGGGACGCGGCCAGTTTCGCGCAACTCGAGGACATAGACGCGGACACGGTTGCCAACACGATACGTTTCACCGGGTAGTTGTTCACGAGTAGGCATGCAGCCTTCAACGCGACCGAGATTTACGATTACGTTATTGCGGCTGTTGCTTATGACTTCGATACGTTCAATTTGTCCGGTTGTGCAACTACCTTTGCGGGCTTCAAATTCTTTTTTGATCAGCTCTTTTTCCGCTTCGCGCAAACGTTGCGTCATCAGTTGTTTGGCTGTTTGAGCCGCGATACGACCAAATTCCGAAAAATCAGCTGGTGTCACTTCGATTTCCAGAACCTCACCGACGGTGACGTCAGGAATCAAATCTTGAGCATCGACAAGGCTGATTTCGTGATATTCGTTTTCGACTTCGCTTACCACTTCTTTGGGAGCGAAGATGCCTATCTCTCCGGTTTCATGATCGAAGATCGCGCGCACGCCTTCTACGTCGTGGTCGGGCACTTTTTTCTTGTAGGCCGCAACGATTGCGTCGCAGACGTAACCGATGAATTCCTCTTGCGGGATATTGCGATCTCTTTCCAGTTCCTCAGCGGCTTCCAGAAGTTTGTCGCCGATCTTAATCATGATAGTTCCTCCAATATTCAGTTTTCTTATTTAGTTGTGTCGTGTTTAATTTTGATGTGATCGAAGTAATTCTTTTGTGGCCTTTTTGTTTCTTAGTCTTAGTCTTAGTCTTAGTCTTAGTTTCTTAGTCTTAGTGTTTTCTTGACGCTTAATTTTGTAGCTATTTGGCCTGCAAGTCTGCTGCAAATAACCTGATTTCGAAGACCAAGTCTCGTTTCACGGTGATATCTTCTCTGACTGAATCGGTACCGGTAGTGGTGCCTTTCTTGCCGGATTTCGCTGCCACCGGTTTCGGATGTGCGAGCTTTACCTCTTCTTCAGTTACGTTCAGAAGCACGCCCGTAAATTTGACACCCAAATCAGCTACTTTCTCTTTTGTTTGCACCTGCACCATTTGTCCAGCGAAAACCTGAAACTCTCTTTCCGATTTCAGCACTCGGTCGATGCCTGGGCTTTGTACGATCAGTGAATAAGTGCCGTCTACCAGCGGTTCGCCGCTTTCTGCTCGCTTGTCCAAAGTTGTTTCCAAGGCGCGGCTGAACTCCTCGCAATTGCTTAGACTTACAGCTTGGTCGACCCGAAAGATTGTCACTTCCAGAGTGCGTTTCTTACCCTCCTGACCGAATTTGACATCGACCAGAAAAACTCCGAGTTGATCGGCTATCTCCTGCCCTAGATGGGTTATGACCTCAAGCCGTTCGGCCGGTCGCATACTGATGATTCCTTTTAATTAGAGTGATTAAACTAAGCGTCCACAGGTGCGCTTTGCCGACAGGCGTTTTAAAACAAAAGAATCGCCGTAAGCTACCTTCTTTGGAGCCTACGACATGCTTATGTTTCCTCAATATGCGTATGGTAGCATAGGCGGCTGCTTGGCATCAAGAAACGTGTCGCTTTCGCAACGAACATGCAGATCACAGTATCCAATTCTCAGAATCAAGTACCAATTCCGATAAAGAAATTCTCTAAGACTGTTGAGAGTTTGGCAGAAGAAGTATTTGCAAATTTGCGTCGCCGACTACCGGAGCATCTGACTGCTGAGCAACTGAAGGAACTTAAGAGTCGTGGCACTCTAAGCGTATCGCTTGTTTCCAATCAAAAGATTTTCAGCCTCAATAAAAATTGGCGCCAAAAGGCGAAAGTGACTGATGTGCTCTCGTTTTCATTGGCTGTGGAAGACATGGATACATTTGAATTTCAATTGGGCTTGCCTGGTTTTCCAATCGAACTCGGCGAAGTTATCATCTCCGCGCCCCGAGCTAAAACCCAGGCAAGGGATTACGGGCACAGCCTCGAGCGCGAGCTGTACTTTTTATTCGTGCACGGATTTCTGCATGTTTTGGGATTTGACCACATTACAAAACGAGACGAAAAAGAGATGTTTGGGCGCCAGGACGAAGTACTGGCAAAACTCGGAATCGTGCGATAGTGCAGCGTTCAAATAGCTCGAGGTTATTATTTTTTAGAATCTCTTGTGCAACTTTGCGACCAGGTGCTATCGTCAAGATAGCGCTATGATAGGAAACAAAGGCGAGTATTAGACGCTTATTGCGGCGCGATTACTATGTCTGAAAGTTGTGGTCGAGGTGATCTTTAATGGCTAAACCGGCAGCCCGAATCGATGGAACCGACGTTCCGTCGAACGTTGAGCTTTTCAGCGAAGCGGAACGGGCGCGACTGACAGCAAAGACGACTGATAGATATTCGGCCGATCTCCAGAACATTCTCATACCCGCGTCTTGGCGGAAAAAGACAGGACGCAGCAAAAGTCTGGTCGAGTCCTTTTTTCACGCATTTGAAGGCGTCAGTATCGGGTTGCAGCGTGAACGCAATTTGCGCATTCATTTCAGTCTGATTCCTGTTGTCTGCGCGCTTGCCGTCTGGTTGAAAGTCGATGTTGTCGGTTGGTTGGCACTTATATTGAGTATGGCTTTCGTGGTCGCTACCGAATTCCTAAATACGGCGATTGAGCATTTAGTCGATATCTCGACGAGCGGTCAATATCATGTGTCAGCTAAGTATGCAAAAGACACAGCGGCCGCCGCTGTACTTTTCGCCTCTGGAACCGCCGTGGTCGTAGGTTTGCTCGTTTTTGGGCCGAAACTGATGCTGTTGCTCATTCCATAGAACACGGCAGAACTAGATTTTCAGTCTTTTTCAGTCTTTTTGGGGGTGTTCCTGAAAAGGCTGAAGCTGTAGTTGGGTTTGGTTTCTCCGATGAGGATGGGACTTTTCCCATTGACCCTTGCCGATTAAGGCTGTATCTATAAGTTACGGCGGGAATGTTCACGAAAATATTGGCTTACGGGGTAATTTTTCCATGACTGGAAATCAAGGCGATCAGGCATTTTATTCAAAACCTGGTGCTGACACAACAAGTATCACTCCAGGAGCTACTGCTCCAGATCTAGGCGGTGCTAATCGTCTTAGCGGTGCTACCGTTGCGGTACGAGACACTAGCAGTGCTTACGTCAATCCTGGTTTTGCTGTCGACAATACAGACTACATAGATACAAAATTTAGGGCCGACAAAAACGCTCGATACGAAGTGGTGGTTGAGAATGGCAACATTCATGTCACCAAAGAAGATGGCACGCAACAAGTGGTAAGACCGCAAGAACATCACCCGGCTCACAGGCAGGAATATCAGCGCCGCAGTCAGAATTTTTACGGGCCAGGTCAAGATAATACGTTCTATGGACAGAATGATCCCAGCTTCGATTCAGGTCTCCAACCGGCTCCGCAGACATATTATCGTCAGCAGCAATTCGTTGAGGCGCCTCCTCCGGAAGTTTATTATCGTCGCCCTGATCCAGGGCTGTCGTTCATGTTGGGATTGTTCGGCGGTGGCAGATTCCATCATCGGCACTATGGATACGATGGCGATGCCGATTACTGGCGCTATCGTTCTCAGCCAGTAGGCTACGTTCCAGGCGGTTTTATGCCAATAAGCCCCGGATGGGGACAAAACAACTGGGAGCAACATCGTTGGGGACCAGGCTACTTCCGTCCCAGAATAGCGCTCAACTTCAACCTAAACTCTGATAACAGTACTTATTATCAAGACGACAGTTACAACGGCTATTAAATTAGTTAAGGCTGTGGCCAGGTTTGAAAGCCAAGCATGTCAGTTTAGCTATTAGTTTTGCGTTTCGTTCAGCTTGACGAAATAGTATCGCGTGTTGAATTCTTCAGTGGTCTTAAACGCCACTCCAAAGGCGCTCTGTAGCGTTTCGGTATTAAGGATGTCTTGCGTGCTGCCCAATATTGCGCTCGAGTTTGCGTGCTCCCGGTCCAGGTTTCCTTCGACATTCTTCCTTAGAAGAAGTATCTCGTCAGCCAGATAGCTGGCTGCTGTTAGATCATGCAAGACGACAATTAGTGCCAATTGTCTTTTCAGCTGATTCAAAAGCTTGAGTAGTTCGGATTGATGTTTGAAATCGAGGTGTGCTGTCGGCTCATCCAAAAGCAGAATCGAGGGCTTCTGTGCCAGAGCTATGGCGATCGCCGCTCGCTGACGTTCGCCGCCCGACAGCTGAGCTAGCGAGCGATTAGAAATATCAGTGAGCTCAGTTGCAGCCAGGGCGGCGTTCACACACTCACGGTCGCCATCTGATTCCTGCCACTGCCACCATTTTTGGTGCGGTGTACGCCCAAGTGAGACATACTCTCTAATAGATAAGCCGATTCCCGGCTCCAGATTTTGCTGGACGAACGCTACGCGCTGGGCGAATCTTGTTGGCGACAATTGCCAAATCGATTGCTCATCGAGCATTACTTCACCTGCGATCGGACGAAGCTGCCTAGCCAAAGTTCTTACGAGGGTCGATTTGCCTGAACCGTTAGGCCCAAGAATAACGAGCGCTTTTCCGGGGGTGGCCTCGAGATTGATACCACTCACAATTGATTTGTCGCCGGCGCCAACCGACAGATTTGCGGCTTTTAGCGTCATAAATCTCCTTTGGCTGCTCGGCTTAAGCGGCTATCTCTCAATTGCGCACGTCCTTGTTCTGATACAAAAGCCAGAGGAAAAAAGGACCGCCAAGCAGTGAAAGTAGTGTGCCGAGAGGTAACTCCTGTCCGGAAACAAGCAATCGTGCGGCTAGATCGCTTGCTAACACAAGACTCGCTCCGATAAGTGCTGCGGCTATAAGTTGCAATCGTTCATTTTCTGCCATCATGGTGCGCGTGATGTGCGGACCAATAAGCCCGACGAAACCAACGAGTCCAGAGACTGATACGGCGCCGGCACAGAGAAGCACCGCTGTACATAGGAGCAGCCATTGCATTACTGGAACGTTCAAACCTAAAGACTGTGCCGAGCTTGGTCCAAGCGAAAGCAACCGAAGCGGCTTGCTGAGGACTAAAGCTGCAATGATACCGATAATGGTGGTAATGCCGGCTGCCCAGAATTCTGACCAACCGCGGCCGGCCACACCTCCGGCGAGCCAGAAGATTATTCCTTGCGTTTGGGAAAATACAGGATTCATAGTTAGCAAGAGTGTCATCGCTCCACCGGTGATGGCACCAATGCCGACGCCTCCTAGGAGCAGTCGACTGACAGATAGTCCGTCGCTTGTCTGAGCGAGCTTGGCTACCACCACACTGACGAGCAGCCCACCGACAAATGCAAACATGGGAACAAAGGCAAAATCGATTTTTAAAGTAAGCGCCAGCGCAACGGACAAAGCCGCACCACTCGACACACCAGTAAGAAATGGCTCAGCAAGCGCGTTGCGCGATATGGTTTGCATGACATAGCCCGATACCGATAGCGAGGCTCCGACTAGAGCAGCGATCAGCAGGCGCGGCAGGCGCAGCTGATTGACGATGGTGTCTAAGGAACTGTCTGTCCCGTGTTGTAACAGCACATGAAGCGCTTTCTCCGGAGTAATGTTGATCTCTCCAAGACAGATGCTCAGCGTCGCAAATGACACCAAAACAAGACACAGAAAAACTAGCCGAAGAAAAACTGTCACGCCAATTTCGGTCCTTGTGCCTGAATGACTGAACGGTTGAACGAGTTCCAGGATTTTAGCAGAGCATGTTCCGAGCTGCATACCAGATGGGTGAGTCGATACCGAGTGCTCTCTATTGCCAGGGTGTAACGATATGCGGTGCAAAAGCATCATTGCCTGTATAAAGTCGCTATTTCCATTGTCTCGGTGTTAACATGGAGCTTCGCTCTGTGAGTAATTGTCATGTCAATTTATCTAGATAACAGTGCCACCACGCCGGTTAGAGAAGAAGTAATCGAAGTCATGCTGGCTTCGTTGAGGGATGGCTGGGGAAACGCCTCATCTATACACTCTGTCGGCCGCTCGGCGGCAAAGGCTTTGAAGAAAGCCAGAGGACAAGTGGCCGCATTTTTACATTGTGAACCAGAGGAAGTTTATTTCAGCAGCGGTGGCACTATGAGCAACAATGTAACGTTGCTCGGCCGGGCTCGTTTTGCCGAGGCTAATGGGCAGGGGCGTCACCTAATTACAACGCGTATTGAGCATCCATCTGTGCTTGGACCGGCGCAGTATTTGGAGAGCCAGGGATGGAAGGTGACATATCTGCCAGTTGACAGGCAGGGATTCATCTCGCTCGAGGTGCTGGAAGAGAGTTGTACAAAAGAGACAAGCATTATCTCTGTAATGTGGGCGAATAATGAGATCGGCACCTTGCAAGATTTGCAGGCGATTGCCACTTTCGCAAGCGATCGTGGCATCTTTGTGCACACCGATGCCGTGCAGGTGCCCGGAAAGCTTCCCATAGACATGCAATCAATGCCGCTCTCGGCTTTGTCTTTATCGGGACACAAGTTTTATGCTCCAAAAGGAATTGGAATTTTGTTTTTGCGCCGACAGAATAACGTGATGCCGGTCGTTTTCGGTGGTGGTCAGGAAATGGGACTTTTCCCGGGTACCGAAGGACTGGCGAATATTGCAGCGATCGGTAAAGCGGCGGAGTTGGCCGAGCAAGAGCAGTCGCAAAACATCGACCATCTGCACAAGATGGCCCGCATTCTGGATGGTGCACTGCTGCCTGTTCCTGGTATAAAAGTCTCCGGTGCGACGGATCATTCAAAGCGATTGCCTGGCCACTGCAGCTATTATTTGCCTTCAGTAGAAGCTGAATCGCTTGTTATGAGGGCTGATTTGAAAGGGGTCTGCATCTCGAGTGGTTCTGCCTGTCACAAAGGCATCATCGAGGCTTCCACAGTGATGCGAGCGCTCAATTTAAGTGACGAGGAGGCAATGGGCGCGATTCGCGTCACTGCAGGGCGTTTCACAACTGAGGAAGAATGCACCAAGGCTGCTCAAATCCTTGTCGATGTATTTAAGACAGCGAAGAGACAAGAAGCAGCTGCTAGAGCCTCCTAATGAAGGCTTCCCTTTTTGCTACTCAGTTTTTTGCCGCAGCGTTTTGCCCGCTTAACTTTTTGCCCGAGGATTTTTCAAGAAATTCGCAGCAAAATTGACCATGCCGCCAAGTCTGGCAAATATGTTGCTGCCGTGCAAAAACTTGATACCGCTTTTGGCCACTTGCACGCGGCTTTCGCCGTAGGGATACCACCAGATCCTATCGCCGCCTCCGGCTCCGTCTGTGCATATATGCTTGATGTTTACGAGATCGAGCAGACCGAAATGGCCGTGACTGCGACCGATACCGCTCTTTTTGATACCACCCCACGGCACCTGTGGTGATGCGTGAGAGAACAGACAGTCGTTCATCAGTACTGTACCGGTGTTCAAGTCTCGTGCCACAGCTTCGCAGCGTCTCAGATTCGGAGACCACACTGAAGCAGCAAGACCGTACTCGCTGTCGTTTGCCATGACGACTGCATCGTCTTCGCTATTTACTATCATGATCGGCATGACGGGACCAAAGGTCTCTTTCGTCATGATATCCATTTTGTGATTGACACCGGTCATAACTGTCGGCTCGAAGAAATAACCACCGAGGTCGTCTCTCCTACTGCCACCGCAAAGAATCTTGGCTCCGTCGCCTTTCGCCCTTTCAACTTGATCGACGATTTTTAGAAGTTGCTGTTCGTCTATGACCGGTCCAACTTCAGTGTTTGGATCGGTTGGCTGTCCGAGTCGCAATTGTGAGGTGTGATACAAGATACGGTCGAGCAGTTTGTCGGTGTTCTTTCCTTTGACTATATAGACGCGTTCAATAGAGGCACAGGCTTGACCGGCATTGGTGAAAGCTCCCCAAACAAGACCTTTTGCTGTCCAGTCGGCCGGTGCGTCTGGCAATACAATTGCTGGATCTTTTCCACCCAGCTCCATTGATACCGGTACTATATTTGGTGCTGCTTGTGCCATCACTTTGGCGCCACCTTCGACCGAGCCGGTAAAGATTACACGGGCAAGTTTGCACTTCGTCAGCGCTTCGCCAGTCTTTCGATCTCCTGTAACGACAGTTACGACGCCTTTCGGGAAACCGGCTTTGTCAAAGAGTTCGCCGATTTTTAATCCGATTAGTGGTGACTTCTCAGATGGCTTTAAGACAACTGTATTGCCTGTCATCAAAGCGGCCAGTATGTTCATCGTGGGAATCGAGAAGGGATAGTTCCACGGCGATATGACGCCAATTACCCCGAGAGGATCGAAAACGATAGTGCTTTGCTTTGATGAAAGTAGTGGGTTCGAAAAGTGCAAAGCTTGTTCTTTCAATATCAGCTCTGTTTGCTCGGCAAGATAGATGCATGTATCTAAGGGGCCGCTTAGCTCGCTGAGATAGGCTTCGACGATGGGTTTCCCCACTTCAGCCGTGACCAGCGCTGCTACTTCATCGGCATGTTGCTCGAGCACCTTGTGAAACTTCATCAGCATCTTCGAGCGCTCGTAGAAGTTCGTCATCTGCCAGATGTCGAAGGCTCTCCATGCCTGCTGGACAGCCTCTTCCACTTGACCAGCGGTCATAATTGGCACTTCGCCAATCTTCTCTTTAGTGGCTGGGTTGATGGATACGATGCTCTCTTCGGCGCGGCTTATGACCATCGGTGACTCTCGATTTCGATTGCGGCTTAACCGTATACCATTTTACTGGCCAGCGAAGGCTCCTTACACGTGATATTTTGTAACGGGAGCCTGAGGAGAGCAAATTGGCCAAGCGTAACGTCGTTCTGTCCGTGAGTTTGAGCGTAATTTTGAGTGCTGCGATGGGGATGGGCGCCAACGCTCGTAGTCATGGGGCGGATACCGACAAGCTACTCGATAGTGCCGAACAGTCCTATCAAGCTCAGCGCTGGGGGGATGCAGCAAGTTACTCACAAACAGTTTTATCTACCGATCCGAAGAACGGCAAGGCGCACAATATTTTGGGACGGATCTACTATCGCCAGAACAAGTTGGACTTAGCCAAGGGCGAATTTCGCAAAGCGATAGAGGCAGACCCCAGTCTTGGGGAAGCCAAATACAATCTGGGCGTAATCGAGTTTGAAGCCGGAGAGTATGAGCAGGCGTCTCAGTTGCTTGATGCAGCGGCTCGTAAGGATTCGTCTAACTCCGAAAAACAGTTCAATGCCGGACTCGCCTACAGCAAGCTTGGCAAGCGAGACAAAGCGCTTGCGCTCTATCGCAAGGCCGTCTCGGCTGATGGTAAGAACGTGCAGGCGAGGTATTGCCTCGCGCGTGCCCTTCAAGAAAGTGGCAAAACTGAATCCGCGATCGAAGAGTACAAAGCGGCTCTTGCTCTCGAGCCGAACAATGTTGATGTGCACAACAATTTAGGCGTGGCATTGGGTGCAAGCGGAAAAAGTCCCGAGTCGAATGCGGAGTTCGAGACTGCTCTGAAGATCAACCCGTCCTATTCTCCAGCGGCAAAAAACCTTGGTTATGCGGAGATGCACACCGATCTCGGTATCAGCTACTTCATGCGCGGCGACTATGCCAAGGCATTTGAAGAGTATCGAACCGCTTTGCGAATCGACCCTAACTGTGCTGATGCACACTACAACATGGGTTTGCTCTATCAGCAACAGGGCGATCCGGCTAAGGCTGTGGGCTTTTATCAGGCTGCCATTAAGGCTGAAGACAAAAACGAAAAAGCGCACAACAATCTTGGCGCCGCTTATTCCAAGCTAGGCAAGCTCGACCTGGCGGAAGCCGAGTACCGTCAAGCCCTGAAGATGAATGAAAACTACAAAGAGGCGGCAGTCAATTTGAATAAGTTGCTCACTGCTGCAGGCCGGCCGACCGAGAATTTCGGTAAGCCGGAAAAAGCTAAGAAACCGGACGCTTCTCAGCAAAAGCAACCAAAACCTCCTAAACAGCCGAAGGCTCCGAAACCACCCAAACAGCCAAAGCCACCCAAACAGCCAAAACCACCGAAGCCGCCCAAACAGAGCAAGAATCAGCAAAACTTACAGCAGAACTTCCAACCGAACGGACCGCAGCAATATATGATGCAACCAACGCCTCAACAGAACGGTCCGGTTGGCTTTCCTTAACCACATAACTTAAACGACACACTTGAAACGACTATCGTGAGCGAATTTTCTTCTCTACCCAACCGTTCATCATAGACTGAATCACTTTTAAAACTGTCAGCGAACTTGCCAGAGTGACAAGGCAAACGGTGTAGTTCTCGATATCTTCCATTCGCAATATTCCAAGGGAATGACAAGTATGTTCTACACCTACAGCCGTGAAGCTGGCGTCACAAGTTTTTCTGTTTTTATCAAGAATATGTCAATCTGATATGGGTTGAGCCGCCTGGCTCGGAGGTTAGACAGAGTTAGTGTTGCTGTTTGGTATGGCAGAATCGCCGTTATAATCGCCCTTGCAGGGGCAAGACCCCTTAGAGCAAGGTTCGACGGAATGCAAGCGAGAGCACAATCATGACTGCAACAGACAATGGTATCCGTGCAATAGCTTTCGCCAGCGAGCTAGTGACGGCTCATTCGGATCACCCAAAGCGCGGCGCTGAACTGGACGATCTGGGCATCATAAAAGACGGTGCAGTCATATACGAAGGCTCGACGATCATCGACGTCGGTGAAAGCTTTGAGATGATAAAGAAGCATAATCCTGCCAGCCTTTTTGATGCTTCTGGCCGGGTGGTGATGCCTGGATTCGTCGATCCCCACACGCATTTAGTGCATATGGGATCGCGCCACGAAGAGTATGAGTGCAAAATCGCCGGAAAGAGTTATGCAGATCTTCACAAAGTTGGTGGTATCAAATATACAGTCGGTATGACGAGGGCTGCATCAGAGGAAGAACTCTATGACAAGGCCTTGGAAGATCTCGACACGATGCTTCTCAACGGCACCACGACCGTGGAGACCAAGAGTGGTTATGGGCTGACTCCCGAGTCTGAGCTAAAGCTGCTTCGTATCGCGAAACGGTTGAACGAGGGACATGTAATTGACGTGGTATCAACATTTCTTGGTGCTCATACGGTACCAGAAGAATTCGCTGGAAATAAAGCCGGTTACGTCGAGCTTGTGAAAAGCATGATGACGAAGGCTGCGAAGTATTCCGAATTTGCCGATGCCTGGTGTGATGCGCTTGGATTTTCCGTAGATGAGTGTCGCAGCATTTTGACGACAGCGAGAGAATGTGGGTTGAAGTTGAAATTGCACGTAGAACAAACTGCGTGCAGCGGAGGCGCAGAGCTGGCTGCTGAAATGAATGTGGTGTCGGCAGATCATCTCGATTTTGCGTCACCGGAGGGTATCGCCAAGCTCGCGAAGAGCGGCGTTATCGGGGTTTTATTACCCGGTTGCATGTTTCACTTGATGGAGTTCGACAAGAAGATTCCTGTGCATGAAATGATTGATGCCGGTGTCGCTATAGCGCTTGCCACTGACTACAATCCAGGCACTTCGCGCACTCAATCGATGCAAGCAATATTGGGATTGGCTTGCCGTCTCTATCGCATGACTTATGCTCAAGCGATAAACGCAGCCACTATTAACGCCGCCTATGCTATTGACCGAGGGAATGAGATCGGTAGTTTGGCACCAGGAAAAAAAGCCGACATGGTTTTGTATGAGTGCTCGCACCACGGGATCATAATGAACAATTTCGGCGTAACGCTCGCTAATACGGTGATGAAAAACGGCGAACTTGTTGTTAAAGAGGGCAAACTGCTCGAGTCTCGACTTCTGGACTTCGCGCCAAGCACTTAGAGCTTGTGGGCCTAATCCCGCTTTTGTTAAACCTCTCCAGGGACGTTCCGGCAATTTGCAGCGGCCGTCGCGCTTTCTATGTGACTTTCACCTCTTTTTCACGTCGCATTAGATAACCTCGAAAAGTGTTGCCTGCTCGGCTTTGCGGGTGTCAGCTGAGTTATTCGGAGGAACGAATGGGCGAACAATGTAATTTCACGAAAGGTGACGTTCGTTATGAGCGGCCAAATGGAGATAAGCATTGCGCGCAGACGCAATCAAACCTCTTAAGCGAAATCTATGCGCACCCAGAAAATTTCATTGTTAAAGGGCTGACGGTCGAGAGCGGTCAAACTGCCTCACGGCTTACCGATGCGAAGACTCCAACTAGCACCGACAATTCCACTGGGCACCTGCCTTCGGAGAAAGTCCCTTCGACAAAATCTCCTTTGGAGAAAGCCCCTGTCTCGGCAACGATGCCCAAGCCGGCGTTCGTTGGCTCGCCACAAGACAATCTGCGTCCTGGCCAAAATACCGCCAATCTCCATCCCGTAGAGATTCACGATTCCCAATCTTATGAGATAAACCATTTGAAGACCGCATCCGTGCGACATGACGTTCCCGATGCGATGGTTAGAATTCCGAAGAATTTTGATCCGACTAAACCTATTAATCTCGTTGTCTACAATCATGGCTATTACACGACTGCAGAAGGGGATTTCAACAAAAATCATCTCGATAAGCAGATGGAAGGCGCGCCGCCAAACACAGTGTTGATAGTTCCTGAGTGGCAGGCCGCTCCAGGGTCGAAGTCTCCCAAAGAAGGCAATTTTGGTAACAGAGGTCAGTTTGATGCGATGGTGCAAGACATCTTCAACCATACGCCTGAGTTGAAAGGCAAAACTTTGAATGACGTCGGTACTGTCGGTATCGTCTCGCATTCGGCCGGCTTTATACCAACTGAGGCAGAGCTCTACAACAACAAACTCAGTGCCAAAGTGAACAGCGTCACCCTTTTAGATTCTCTCTATCGCCCAGGCGAGCTCGATAGCTGGATTCAGAACAACATCAAAGACCTGGCTTCTGGGCGCAAGCAGTTTACCAACATTTATTTCGACACTCGACGCAACAGCGAGGAGCAGGCTAGCCGCGTGAAAGACCTGCTCAATAGAGCAGGTCTTCCGGGCAACAGTATGTTGCAAACTAGCTCGAATATAGATAGCAACGCGCTCTCGCGCTTCCCGATCGTCTTTAAGCAAGAGTCGAGGAAGTTCAATGGTGACAGTCCTCACTACAGAATACCGGCTCAGTATCTGTCTGTTGTGGAAGATGCTGCCGCTGAGAAGTGATGGCGTTGAGACCGTGAGCGGTGCGTGAGCTCAAGATGGCTCGGCCTGCTTCTTCGGTTCTTCTTTGTCCATACCCAGAAGTTTCACGAGCGGCTCCATTGAAAGCCCTTGAATAATCAGGGTGAACAAAACCACGCCGTAGGTCATGTTGATGATCTCATCGCGGCCGTTTAAATGGAGCGGCAAGCTGAGCGCAAGCGCCATGCACAGGGCACCGCGCACACCACCCCAGAACAAAAGGTGCCGCCACTCCATCGAGATTGGCAACCGTTTCGTCGAGCCAATCCCGCAAATTCCGTAAACGACAAGTACTCTCGCCACGATCACACCAAGAACTGCAAGTGCAATCAAACTTGCGTGTCCCCACAATACTTGTGGATTTAGTTGCAGTCCAATTAGCAAGAAGAGAAGTGAGTTGGCGATGAATGCAGCATATTCCCAAAAGGCATCGACTGTACGGCGAGTATTCTCAGACATAGCAGTCGCGCCGTAGTTGCCGATGATAATTCCGGCAGTAACGATTGAAATGATTTGAGAGACACCAAATCTGTCAGCGACTAGAAATGAACCATAGGCTGCGACCATTGTCAGCATAGTCTCAATCAAATGATCGTCGACGATGCGTGTGAGTAGCGAAGCTAGCCATCCAACCACACCACCTGCGAGAATGCCGCCCAAAATCACATAGGCGAAACTAAACAGGGTTGCCGGAATACTTACGGCGCTGCTAGACAGAACTATCAAAAGCACAATCTTGAACAACACAACGGCAGTTCCATCGTTGAAGAGACTCTCGCCTTCAAGTAACATCGTTAGTCGTTTTGGCATTCCTATTCGACGGAATAGTGCCACCACCGAAACCGGATCAGTCGCGGATACGATTGCGCCAAACAGCATTCCAATTGTCAGACTAATGCCACCTAGAAAATGCAAGACGGCGGCAACCGAAACCATGCAAACGAATACGCCGACTGTCGCCAGTGCCGAGATTGCGCGCCAATCTCGCTTTAGAGCCTGGAAATCGAGATCCCACGAAGCCTCAAACAAAAGAGCAGGAAGAAACAGCACCATCACGAGATCCGGTGTCATGTAAACAGGCTTCATGACTCCGCTCAGACCGATGACCAGACCCGCGATTACCAGTGCCACCGAATATGGCATCTTGATCCATTTGACCGAAATTGAGGTGGCCGAAGCGATCAGCAGTAACTGAAGAAGCGTCTCAATCTTTGTGTCTATGCCGCCGTCGTTCATGTCATTTCTGTTATGAGCGCCTATGTCTAGTTGTTTACCGCATTCAAATCCACAGGTGCTGAGACCTGAATCTTCCCATTGCTGCCCTTGGCCGGCATAACTATGATGACCACGAGCTTTTTATCTTTGCCTTTCGGTTCTTTTACCGCTGGCAACTCGGAGATGGGTGGTGCATCGAGGTCGACATCAGTCTGACCGTTGGCAGATGTTGTGTGGATAATATGCGGTTTGGATAAGGGCACTGGAAGTTGTCGCTCAGAGCCGGGTAGTTTAATAGCCTCGACGCCGAGTCCTTCACCGGTTAGCACATAGATTTTGTCTTCGGCGGTGTCGCTATGCACATGCAATTTGACCGCCTCTCCTTTTTTCTCTGGGCGCACTAACGCGGCAACGACTGGTACGATGCGACTTGGGGCGCTTGCTGCGTGCTTAGGCTCAGCCTTGAGAAAATCGCGGAAGACTTGTGACATTTTGTCGGGAAGCTTATTCACATCTTCAGCCTGGCTGAAATCGTAGCTTTCGCCGCCTGAGAACGAGTAACTGTTTACGGCGATGCGATATTTCGCTGATGGATCAACGGGCTTCCACGAGCCATCCTTATCTTGTGCGAGAACAAACACCAATCTGTGCCCGGGCTCTCCTTTAGAGTCATAGGCGAGCTTGAGTCCATGTTCGTCGAAGAATTTACCGCCGCCGCCGGTGAAAGCAACGCTGTGCTCGAGGTTCTTCAGCAAGACTTCACCGCTGATAGTGGCAACTGTTAGGCGATTATCGAATGGCAGCATCTCCTCGACGTCTTCTGCTGTGATGTCACCTTTTTCTATTCGTGCACGAATGCCGCCTCTATTTTCAAAAGCTATTGTGGCGCCGTATTTTTTTCCAGCATTGTAGACCGCGTCTGCTACAAGGTCTCCGAGTGGTGAGTCCCATGTAAAGTTAAACCAGCGGTTGTCGAAATCTGTTTCGGCTAATCCCAGGATCTCTTTGCGCAGTGCAAGGAGTGGTTGCAGTTTTTCATCTGCATAAGCTTTTAGGTCTGCGTCCTCATATATTCTGTCGGTGATAGGAATCAGATGGTAGTTAGTTGCAGGAAATACCAGTTTGCCTGATTTATCGAAGGCAAGATGCAGGTCGCCCAGGGTTCGTCCGTAACTACCGGTTTGCACGACCATGGTGGTGCCGACACCAGGGTGTTCGAACACCTCCGCGTGCTCTAATCTGGAATGGCTATGCCCGCCGATGACGACGTCAACGTCGGGGATGTTCTTCGCCATCTCCCTCTCTTTATCTAAGCCGCAGTGAGAAAGGATGATGATTTTATTCACTCCCTCTCCTTTGAGTTTTTCGACTTCTTGTTTGATCGGCCGATACCAGTCCACACCCTTGCTCTTCAGCTTGAGCGGTTGTAGATTCTCAGGCAAGCAAAGTGATTCGAGATCTGGTGTATCGGCGCCAATGAAGCCGATTTTCTGCCCGCCTGTTTCCTTAATTACCGACGGTTTTACCATCTCGGCCATCGGAGGGTATTGAGAACAATCGAGATTGGCAGAGATGATTTGGAATTTCGCCTTCTTAAGTTGTTCGGATAGATTCTGCAAGCCCTCATCGAACTCGTGGTTGCCAATTGTAAAAAGGTCGTAGCCGATTTCATTCAACAAATGCACTTCCACTTCGCCGCGATATTTTTGGAAGAATGGCGTGCCCTGGAAGATATCGCCGGCGTCAACAACCAAGCAGTTCGGTTCCTTTTTGCGGATGGAGCGGATTAAGTGTCCTATGCGAGTGAGCCCGCCTATGGATTTCCCGAATTCTGTGAAGGGTTCGTCGTGCGAGTGCAGGTCGTTTGTGTGTAAGATTGTGATTTGGAAATCGGGCGTTTCTTGTTCGCCTTTTGCGTCACGACCAGAAAATGTCAGTAAGAGGACGGTCATTATGACAACGAGACAGGTAAAACCACCAATCCTTCTCGGCTTTGGGCCAGGCATTGGGTTTCTTAAGGCTCTTCCGGTTGCCATTAGCGTTGTTGTCCTTTCGTTGTGCTCGGGGTCTATATATTCATACGCTCAATCGGGCGAAAAAGTTCGAGAGTTTCAGGGTGATTTTGTCACAGAGGATGGCTGTCCGGTCGTCTGTAACTCCATACGCACGGCCTTAGATCTCGATCCATTCGGCGTTCCTATTGACGGAAGAATATACATTAATTACAAGAACGTGTCGGATAAACAAATCGATGCGGTGAAGTTTCGCATTCGGTTTGTCGATGAAACTGGTGCAGACCTGGGAACGTTCCAGGCGGCTGACGGTGCTCTGGTGGCACCAGGAACAGACCATGACCAGAAATGGAAACGAGAACCCATCAACCAAAAAGTAACTGGTATGAAGGTCCGAGTGCTGCAGGTGAAGTGTCCTGACGGCAGCATGTGGCAAAGTTCGAAGATGACAGAGATGACTCCATCCGCCCAGGCTGCTCCAGGTGCTGAGGGGCAGCAGACCCCTGCTCCGGCTCAATAAGTGCTCCGGCGCCGCTTCTACTGGCACGTTACTGGTACCGCCGGTGATGACGTCCTTGCCGTTGAATTGACCGTTTGCGGTCATTTTGCCTGAAAAAGGTGACTGTTTTGTTTGAGTTTTCCGGCTGAATTTGCACCATCGGTGGTGGAATTTTTGACGTGTCGGCAAACGCCTACGGAGTGGGGTTTTTCGGACGATACCATATATAGTGCTGGTATGTCATCCTCGAAAACCTGCTCAGGCACAGCGTTTTCGGACTTTCGTTTTTGTCCGATAAAAAAAATTCCAAAGTTCTCAAAATATAAGCCTAAATTAACCAGGGCCGCACTTTTCACGCGATGTCATGCGTTATTGGTATATCAAGGCGTTGTATCTTATATACACTTTCGGCGATAAGCCGGCTTACAATTTTTCGAGAAAAGGAAGACGCTATGAGAAGCGCCTTACGGACGTTCACCTCCGCACTCGGGGTCTGTGCGACCTGCTACCTACTGTCCACCGCATCGTGGCACCAAGTATTGCTCCTATTTATGGTGGCAAGCTTTGGCTGGTGCTGGTTTGTGTTTTCATCAAATCTTGAAAACGACCGGCGCGAATCTGCACCGCGAGTGCTACCTGCCTTAGACGCTTTCACTTCTGGCGCATCGCCTGTGGTGCAAGAGCCGGTCTCGCCGAAATCAGCGAGACAAAACTCTGCCCGTCCAACAGCCGCCATGCGACCACAGACGGCTCCTGCTCCTCGCGTGCAAAAGGTCTATCGTTTCCCTATTCACGAGTTAGCACGCCCCACTCTCATTGCCGAGTTTGACTAATTTCGCTCGTGAGGTCGTTAAGTAGTTAAGTAGCGGCTAGAGCTGCACTTTGCTCGAAGCCATAATTCGTTTCCCAAAACGACGAAACTTCGTTGTCGGTAACGATGACATCCGCTCGCTGGCGCAGAATCGCAAGCGAGGACTGTTCAGACATTTCCGCGTTGCCGAGATTGCGCAATATCACGTCCAACGCGACGCCACGGGCCAGGTCGCGTTCAAGACGCCGGTTAAAACGCACTTCGCGACTGACATCGAGAAAGACGAATTTGTCCACTACACTTGCGAAGATTGGTTCGAAGGCAAAGATTCCTTCCAAAATAACCAGGCGCTTGGCGGCGTTCTCTACCCGGCGGTAGCCAATGCGGCGGTCAGTCAGCATGCTGTAAATAGGGACGTCTACAGTCTCTCCCGCTGCCAACCTCAGGCAGGCTTCGGCGCAAGCTTTAAGGTCGACGGCAGTCGGATGTTCCCAATTGATCGTGCCATCCTCTTCGGGCACGACTTCTTCGGCCGTAAGGTAAAAATCGTCGGTCGAAACGACGACTCCAAACGGAGCTTGATTGGCAAAGGTTGATTTACCAGAACACGAGCCGCCGCTCACGGCGACAATCTTTGCATCCACGCCAGATTTCCCTATAGTCCTGCTTGAGAGTATAAGTGTGGGTTGCCGCTTTGGCGACCGTGAGCTTTTTAATACGGAATATTTAGGTTGTGCGGCGACCGCTGTGCCCAATCGGTTGGGACTTTCCGAAATCCTGCTCTATTTAATTTCAGACGTTCGTAGTTCTCGCATTCCCATCCCAAGGCCAACCCAGCAGACTGAACCTGTATTCGGTTAGGACCCTGCCCATGTCTCAACCATTCGAAGCCCCAGATTCGAAGGTGGCTAGCAAAGCACCGGCTGAGCCGGGATTGGCAAGCAATTTGCTTGACCTTGCTGCTGGCATCAAAAAGAACATATTGGCGCCTGCTGTTAACAGCCTTGCAATTGAGCCCGTTAACGCGGTTGCAAACGTCGCTAATGAGGCATTATGGGGAGGGACAAAGCTAGTCAACGCCGGACTAAAGACTCATTACGAAGCTCCTCAGATGGGTAAGTTGTCGGCTATGGAAGTCGGCAACGCGGAATCAGGCTCCGTCGCTTACTACAGTCAGGAAGTGAGCAGCACTGTCGGCTCAATCTTGGCTTACGCAGTAGCTGGTAAGGTCGCTGGAAAAGCACTGCGCACAGTTGGTGAAGCCGCTCCTATAGGGCTTGAAGTTCAGAACCTGCAGGTCGGACGGGCTCTCCGGCAAGTGGCTCAAAACAGTCGTGTGGCAACGATTGTAGGAGCGACTACTTATGCCGGAATTCGCGACACCAAAGCGGGCGAAACCCATCTATCCAATATGGTCAGCACGGCGGTCGGCTTTACGGCTTTCGAATTTGGCAATTCTAAGATTTTGACACCTAATGGCAGCTTGCTCGAGCGGGCTGGGCAAAGGTTCCAGGTTGGTGTTCTCGGTGGCGTTACCCAGGGCGAGACCGCCAGTTTAATGACGACTGGTCATCTCATGACTCCGCAAGAGCGAGCTGCTGCTGCATTCAATGGCGGTGCCCTCAACATGGTGATGCCGGCCGGTCGACAGGCAGTAGATGAGGCTGCTGTGAGGAATCCTTTCTATAAACTTGAATCGCATGTGAACGAAACAGTGGCGAAGTTACATCTCGATGCTGCCCGTGCAGTGCCGAAAGGGCAGGCGCCAGAACGCGGTTCATGGGCTGACCCGGCTGCAGTCAAAGCTGTAAATGACGCTTCTGCTGTAGACTTGCATACTAAGCTTGTAGTCGACAATGGCGGTGCTACACGCATCGACCAGAACAAGAATATCATTCACGTCGGAAAGGGTGATGACGCGCTCAGCGTTTTGCAAGAGCTCGCTCATAGGCGAATCTACAAGGACCCTAACTACGAACAGCAATTCGTCGAGCAGGCTGGTCGCATCAAGTCGAGCGATCCTGCCGATCCAAGAAATGCTGAAGTGAAGGAGGCATACGTCAAGACTCGCTTGCAGCAAGAAGTGGCGGCGAGAGAAGCGCAGAACTTGGAAGCTGTAAGATTGGGTTCGCAACGCCTAGTCTCAACAGATGTGAGTGAAATTCGCAACAATGAAGGCTATGGTGTGCGATTTGCATCTGAAGCTGACGCTTTCATTCGGGATGGTGGCAAGTTCCGTCCAGAGACCGATTATGCGGGTTACCGCTATGCACAGAAAGATGGTACCGTTCTCACCGTGAGTGAACAGAGTAACGGCAGGTTTGGGGTGCGATTTCCTGACGGCATCAATCACGCCGTCAATCTCGGTGAGCCGGTTCAACACTTGCGCGTTAATATCGCAAGCGATGGAACGCACAATTATCATGTAAACGGGCGGCCTCAGCCGCAGATAATAGTCAACTCGCGTTACAACGAAGTGAAAGTCGTTGCCGCAAATGGCGACAAGATCTTGATAACTTCAGTAGACGCAGGTGGAATCAACCTTCCATTTGCCGACGGGACCACAGCCGAACTTACAGGTAGAGGACATCTGGTTGTTCGCACACCTGATGGACGACGATCCGCTGTCGATCTGGGCCAAGTGCCCGGACGATTCTCTGTAGTTGAAAGAGAAGATGGAAGCAAACTTTTTCATATCGCCGATGCCCAAGCCACAACGGTCAAAGCTTTGCGTATCGATCCTAGAGCTGATGCATTGCAGCAACGACACGAACAAGCGCCAAGAGTCGGGCATACCAGTATGATTCAAGACATCGATCCTAACGATCCAAGCTGTCCACCTGCCGTTCGGGCTCAGATTTTAGCGCACCAACAGCAGCAGCAGCGTGCTACAAGAACTGCCATGCAACCGCGCCAGAACGTCAATCCAAGAACCACGCAGCCTCGTGTAACCAAGCAAGAAGGAGGCGTTCCTGGATCTCCTCCTAGTCAAACCTACTACACATCAGATTTCCCTGATCCATCACCGGTCGAAGATGATCGCTACCCATTGCGTCCCAACATTTTCCATGACCCGGTGCGATTTATTGAGGGTGTCGACCAACGTGCACTGCCTGGAAATGACATGAGTTCACCAGCTGATGTGTTCCTCGCGCAGCAAGGTCATTTCGGGCCCCTCGAAGATCACTTCGCGCAACTTGGCCGCCATCCTACGGACGATCCATGGAGTCCCTGGTAAATCAGCTTCTCGTAGTTCGTCGCCGATTGTGCTCGTCTGCGATCAATGATGCTGATCTTTGGGCGGCACGGCTTGACCAAACTCAGGACCAAGTTCCGCTGCATATTTCACAGATGGTGGCACAACTGGTGCCATCTTTTTAGCGGGCTTGCCGTCAACCAGTTCACCTTCAGGTGTGGCTGGAATACCGAGGTGCTGTGCCGCCTGCTGGGCGATGGCGTTAAAGACGGGACCTGCAACAGTATTGCCCCAACGTCCGTCAGTCTGTGGTCCATCAACTACGACTAGGCATGTGAGCTGTGGATGCTCGGCCGGTAGGAAGCCGACGAACGATGCGATGGTTTGACCAGCCATGTAACCACGCCCGCCCTGAGTCACCTTTTGTGCTGTTCCTGTCTTGCCGGCGACTCGATAACCGGGCACTTGTCCGGCGATCTGCGTGCCCATGTAGATATTTTGTGCGAGCAGATTTGTTACCAGATGTGCCGTCTCTTTTGGTACCACTTCGCGTTTCTTCGCTTCAGTCCATTTTTCAGTGACACCAGTTGTAGGGTCATAGGTTCTGCGAATGAGGTGCGGTTGAATCCATACACCGTCGTTGGCAACAGCGGAAACCGCTGAAACGAGCTGAATTGGAGTACAGGCCATCGCACCCTGTCCAAATCCGGTACAAGCCGTATCAAGTGGCTTCCAGTACTTAGCATCGAGAAGCAGACCGGCCGATTCGCCAGGCAGATCGACGCCAGTTTGACGTCCGATACTGAATTCATGCAACTTGTCGTGGAACTGTTGCGGAGTCATTTTCAAAGCGACAGATGCCGCACCGACGTTGCTTGAGTGAATGAACAGGTGAAGCAGGTCGATAGTTCCGTGACCGCCGTCGTGGTTATGCACCGAACGATTTCCGATCGTTAAAGTGCCGGAGTCATACATGCTGAAGTTTGGCTTAATCGCTCCGGTCGCGAGACCGGATGCTACTGTGAGAATTTTGAAAGTAGATCCTGGTTGATATACGTCGACCATCGCCCAGTTTTTCGTCAGCGCGAATGGATATTTCGAATAATTGTTTGGATCATAAGAAGGATAGTTTGCCCAAGCGAGAATCTCACCGGTCGTAGGATCGAGCAACACGGCAGTTCCACGCACAGCATGAGAGTGCATGCACATTGCCGACAACTCGCGCTCTGCCAGATGCTGCAGATAATTGTCGATGGTCAGTTCAACGTGACGACCAAGCGGTGGGGTAATGTCCCACATCGGCTCTTTCTTCGGCAGCATGATTGTGTTGCCGTGTCCGTCTAACTCTGGCGCCGGTATGCTGCCGGTGTCTTTCAGACGCGTCTCTTGAGCCTGTTCGATTCCGCCTTGACCTTTGGTGTCGAAGTTGACGTAACCGAGAATGTGGGCAGCAAGCGAGCCTTCAGGATAGTGCCGGAACGGTCTTGGCACAATGTCTATACCCGGCCAATTTAAAGCTTGTAGTTCATCGACCGCTTCTCTTTCCAGTCCACGTGCGACGGTCACAACCGACTTGCCTTCTAGAAGGTGTCTCAAGCGAGTGAACTGCGGTGCTGAATCTTGGTGTGTGATGCGTGCCAGGGTTTCAGAAGCTTCCTCCGAACCTACCTTTATAAGATCGGGGTGAACGTATATGTCGTAGCGAGTGGTGTCAATCGCTAGAGGCAAGCCATGGCGGTCTGTGATGGCACCGCGATGCACGAGCATGTTGTGCTGCTGCCGCTGAACCTGTGCATTGTGAGTGATGGTCGGGCCCATCACCACCTGCAGATAGTAGAGCCGGCCTGCAAGAATCACAAATCCGCACAGCAAAGCTATCTGCCAGATACGCAATCGCCATAAAGGAGAGCGTGGACGTCGTCTGACTGGAATCGAACCTTTTCTGAACTCGGCTTCTCTATATGAGGTGGGCAAAGTCGGGTCAGGCTCCATACAGAGTTTTGAGATATAGCCGGATGGCTGAAGAATGGAAGACTAAGTGATTTAGTAGCCAGCCATGATCGGCAGGTGGTGCTTATTAGGCTTGAAAGTAGGCACTTTAGGTGGTGGCACTTCCTTCACCACGACGACATGCTCTGCTGTATGCAGACCAAATCGACCAAGGACGTTTTCTTGGATGCCCTGGTAAGAGATTGCTTTCAAAAGTTGAGCCGACAGCTCTGAATTTTGCTCGTTCAGGCGTCTAGCCTGGTCTTGCAGCTTGCTTACATCGTGGGAGGCTGCTACGTCGAGACCGTAACCGACGATGGCGATACCGCAGAGGGCCACCAACATGGTGCGGAATACACGGTTGGCGCTCACCATCAGTGGTGTGCGGCGTCCCTTAGTGGCTGGAACTATCGGTGGTACCAGCTGCGGACGTGTCGGTGCCAACTTCTGACCAGGTTTGCTGGCGGTGTTGACCGGTTTCACGGACTGTCCGTAGTTATCAGATACAACATGGGGTCTAGAGAAGTTAGGCAGAGCCACCGCAGAGTGACCCGCTGAACTGGATGATGAACGCACGTAGCTGTCGAATTCATCTTCACCGATTCTGCGAATTGAGAGACTGCTCTGCATATATACTCCTAGCCAACCTTTTGTCCCGCTCGTAGTTTAGCACTACGGCTCCGCATATTGGCAAGAACTTCTTTTTCATCTGCAACAATCGGCTTCTTGGTAATTATCAGTAGTTCACTTTTTTTGTTGCATGTGCATAAAGGCTGGCGGGGCGGGCATTCGCAGGCTTGTGCATAGCGCCTGAAAATCTGTTTAACCATACGGTCTTCGAGGCTGTGAAAGGTGATTATTACTAGCCTTGCGCCTGGTTCGAGTAATTCGATCGAATCTTCAATAAACCGCTGAAGTCCGCCCAATTCATCATTTACGGCGATTCTGAGTGCTTGGAAAGTTCTTGTGGCTGGATGTATTGAATGCGCTTGACGATTGTGCTTACCTCGATGGCGAGCCGATTTCGCCACTACTTCGGCTAGTTCGAGGGTACTTTTCAACGGCCTGGCATTAACGATATTTCTAGCAATGTAACGACTGTCCTTCTCTTCTCCGAACGTGTAGATCGTGTCTGCAAGCCGTTTTTCGTCCCATTTGTTCACAATTTCATAGGCTGTTAAATATTGTGATTCATCCATTCGCATATCCAACGGGCCATCTTTCGAAAAGCTAAATCCTCTTTCAGGGTTATCCAGCTGCATTGAAGACACACCGAGGTCGGCCAGAATGCCACCGCTGATAGTGCTAAAACCGGCTTCGGCAAGCACCGTTTTGATATCTGTATAATTCGCGTGAAATAGTGATGCTTGGCTGGAAGAGACGATCTTCCGTACCGCTTCTAGCGAGCGATTGTCTCTGTCAATACCAATGACACCGCTAGCGGTGCAAGTTCGATTATTAACTGCACTTTTATCAGGCGTTGCGGGCGATTTTAACGCAGTTTCACCGGTGGTGGCAGCAATATTATCTTTCTCATGACATGTTGAGACACTTGAGCTGTGGTCGAAGTCTTCATTCTTCTGACCAAAGTTGGACCCCGGCTTTTGCTGCGCCAGCCTGTCGATAATGCCGCGTAAGTGCCCACCGGCACCAACGGTCGCATCTATATAGGTGCGACCGTCGCGAATATTCAATAGATCAAGAGATTCAGCGAATAATACGGATTGATGTTTCAGTTCGTGATTCTGATTATCGAATCCTGTTCCGCTGCTGGATTCAGCCAAAAACTACGCTCTATTTTTCTTCTTTGTGAGGAAGTCGAAGTCCCAACAGAGCAAGTATATAAGCTGCACGGTCAAAAGACCAAGAATGGCAGTCATCAATACCGGATTGCACCAGTCCGGACGTTCGATGCCGGCATTAAGGTACAAACAAAGGTTCAATGCCAGAAGAGGAGCGATGAACATGGTGACGATAGTCGTCAGCTGTCTGGCTGTGGCAGTCGTTCCTGCCCAGTGCCAGCGGAGACCGTCCCACCAGAATGTGGGGGCAATCTTCCAGCCCAGGCGATTGGCTGGATGCAATAAGCGTCCGCCTCTCAACGGGACGAAAGCGCGCTCACAGCTTGTGCATCTGAAGGTTTCGGTCAAGCCGAAAGGCTCAAGACTGCCGCAGGTACAACGGGGACACGGATAGTTCTGACTCAGACCAATGATCTGTTGATGGAACGAGAGTTGTTGGTAGCTTTGGTTGAACATGTAATCAGCCCTGGTGGTTGGATGAGCCTTCGACAGTGGGTGTTGCGCAGGAAACTGCCACCTACCGAGTCCGATGAGCTCAGCGCGTTTCACAAATTCCCTACAAGTTTTTAATACCCCGGAGACTGCCAGTACTTTCGCGATTCGGGGAAATTTAACATTTCTCAGAAATTGGAACTGTAGCCAGTCGATCTGCTTTACAAGTCGTGGGTGCCGAAAAAGTATTGCTCAGTTCGGATTCGATTTAATTTGACGAAAATAGAGGTCTTTTGAACCTCCAAAAACTCTTTATCCCTGGACTTATGGGTGTTTATGCCGTCGAGCGACAGTTCGAATCAACTTTTGAGAGGACTGTTTAAAGAGGTTGATGATCCGAACTGTCCTAACTGCTCAGGCTCTGATTCAAGATTTATCCGAAGTTGATGAAAAAGGATTTAGCGAAAGACCTTGCCGTAAGCGGAATTGCTCCAAAACCTTGACTCGTTCGTTATTCGAAAGGCTGTTGACTCTGCATTTATTGCGAAGATTGACACGCGTGTATATGCGTTTTCGTGATGACATATATGTGCAAGCCCGCGTAGAAGCCGCCGGCCATCAGAGCATAAGGGAATTTCGAAGGTGAGATCGTTCGCATAAACGGTCATGTCAAGCTTGAAACCGTTATAATACTTTGCGGTTAGTGCGGAACTCGAGGTTCGCTCCGGGCTTGAATTTACCGTTCACCAAGATGCAGGGACTAGGCAACGATTTTGTTGTCTTGAACGCTGCCAACTTAAATGAGTTCGCTGGTACACAGACGCTGCACCAGTGGCAAGAGCAAGCGCCGCTCTGGGCAAAAGCGCTCTGCGACCGTCATTTTGGTGTCGGTGCCGACGGACTGATTGTGCTTTTTGACTTGAATGAAAAGCGCTCGTATAAAGTGCCATCATTCGTGCATTCTTATCCGGGCAGTGAACATGCTCAATTTGCCTGGACCTACACCAACGCCGACGGTTCCTGGTCTACTATGTGTGGGAACGGTTTGCGCTGTGCCGCACTCTACTTGCTTGAGCGAGGCTTGGTCGATAAGCACGGCTTTTCGTTGTCGACAGCGGCCGGCTCAGTGCCGGTGCGCTTTCTTCCCGAACAAATGATTGAAACCGATTTTGGCTCTCCTGTGTTGGACGGCGCGAAGATTCCTTCAATTTGGCAAGAACAAAAATGTGTTGGTGTCACATTAAAAGTTGAGTGTTTTGATACCGCCTACGACCTGCCTGTTACTGCCGTGAATTTTGGTAACCCGCACTGTGTCATATTTGACTTGGTAAAGGGCGACCAGCTCAAAGTCTTAGACCGCAGCGATAGAGAAAATCTGGAAAAACTGGCTGTCTATATTCAGACGTGTGGAGCATTCCCGGAAGGCGTGAATGTGAGTTTCGCGGAAGTTGTGAGTCGGGACAAAATCAATCTTCTCGTTTTTGAACGCGGATGTGGTTGGACTCTTGCTTGCGGAAGTGCAGCAGCAGCTACTCTCGTAGCCGGCGTATTGAACGAAAAGGTGGCGAAAGGTTGTGAGATCGTTTTGCCTGGTGGTTCTGCATATGTTTCATGGGGGCATGATGACCGGGTTAAATTGAGTGGACCGGCAAGAGCAGTTTTCAACGGATTTCTGGCTGTGAATACTTTCGCAGGCGGTACTCTCAAAGCTAGTTTACGGGAGACCGTTAGCTGATGGCTGCCCCGATGAATCAAAGACAAGAGTGGATTCGCTCCCGCCGCCAGAAGCGGAAAGGTGCTAAGGCTGCGCGTTTACGCCGCCAGTTCATGCGATACGTCTTGTTGTCGATTATGCTCTGGGGAAGCGTTTTCGTATTCCAACACACGCGCTGGGCGTTGGTGAACCCTCGCACAGATATAGTTATACACGGCAATTTCGTTGCAACGAATGCTCAGATCCGTTCCAAACTTGCTTCGTTTATGCACACGCCGATTTATCAAATCGAGCCTAAGGCTGTCGAGAAAAAAGTGACGGAACTTGCAGCAATCAGATATGCGTTTGTCCGGCGATATGCGTTTCCGAAACCGCGTCTTGTAATTGAGGTGCTCGAGGAATATCCGTGGGCGACATTTGCCACATCGCCGGATGATGAGCCGGAAGCTGTGATCGCACAATCGGGGCGGATGATACCAATCAAAGATTTCCCAAAAATTCATAAGCCTGAATTGACGATTTACGGCAATCCAAACTGCCAATTCAATACGTCACAAGTCGGTCAGTGGGCGACTTGGGTAGCTTATATCGGAGAGCAAACCAAGGAACCGGTTAGTTTCGTCGATATGCGCAAGCCTTTCGATGTCACAGTGCAAGATGGAGACCTAGTGCTAAAACTCGGCACGCCCGATACAACCTTGACCCGCAGGCTCGGACGGCTGGCTTCTGTAATGTCAGCGATTGAACCGTTGCGCAGCAAGTTGGAATATGTCGACCTAGGCCTCGACAACAACATTCCGTTGAAAGTGGCCAAGAAGCCTGGCGACCGCCAGAACATCTAGATGTTCGCCGTCGCCATCGATGGCGCCGCACGTTCTTACTTATCTTACTTATCTTATACTTATATAGGTATAGGTATGGCTAAGCGACTATTTTGTCGAACTCCTTGCTGCTTCCTTCTTCGCCTGTATCCAAAGCTCTTCGTACTCTTCAAACGAGAGCTTCTTCAATGGTTTATCCGCAAGCTGTTCCATCTGCTTGAAGCGCACTTTGAATTTGTCATTAGCAAGTAGCAAGCACTCTTCGGGATTCATGTTGTGCCAGCGCGCGATGTTGACTACCGTGAAGAGGACGTCGCCCAGCTCCAGCTGTGCATCTCGGTATTCTTTGCTGTCGTTAGATTTTTTCTCAAATTTCTCATGACGCAAAGCCTCTTTCAATTCATCCAGCTCGCTGTGCAGCTGTTGCCAGATCTGTTCTTCTTGTTGCCATTCAAACCCTTGATTGACAGCCTTTTCTGAGATCTTCAGAGTTTGCATCAACGCCGGAAGCGTTTTAGGAATGCCGTCTAAGATTGAGGTTTTCGCGGTGCCATCACTGCTACTTCCGTCTTTGGCTTCTCTCTCTCTTTTCTCTTCGTTCTTTAGCTCGTCCCATTGTTTCAGCACGGCATCAGTATTTTCAGCTTTTGTATCACTGAAAACGTGCGGATGACGTTTGATCATTTTTTCGTTGATACCTTTTGCTACGTCATCGATGTCGAAGCGTCCGTCATCTTTTGCCACTTGTGCGTTTAGTACGATCTGCAAAAGTAAATCGCCGAGCTCTTCTTTAAGTTTCTCAGGATCGCCCTCGTGAATTGCCTCCAGCACTTCATAGGTCTCTTCGAGCAAGAAGCGTGCCAACGATTCATGTGTCTGTTCACGGTCCCAAGGACAGCCATCCGGTGCCCGCAGGCGAGCGATAGTTTCAATGAAGGCGTCGAGATTTTTTGACACGGGCATGCTCAATTCGTTGTCTAAGTAGTCGAATTCGCACGCTAGCACGATCTCAGTTACGATTACATTTAGTCTTCCTTATTGTTATTGTTATATTCGTAAGGGGCTGAGATACTCAAGTTTCTTGCGTCAGCCCTGCGACCATCAAGGCGGCAAGAACAGATGACATTAGTAGAAATTAGCTAGAGATTACTACCGTGGAAATATGTGTTGTTGGTGCAGGTTACGTGGGCTTGGTAACAAGCGCATGTTTGGCTTATCTTGGCAATCGGGTGATTGCAGTCGATTCGAACAAGGAGCGGTTAACAAGCCTGCGGTCTGGCAAGTCCCCCTTCTTTGAGCCTGGTCTGGACGACTTTCTTGTCGATGCAATTCAGTCGGGTAATCTGGAGTTTTCCGACAGTATTGAACACTCGGTCAACAAAGCGCAAGTCATTTTTATCGCTGTAGGCACGCCGCCAATGCCGAACGGTGAGCCCGACCTGTCGCAAGTAATGGCGGTAGCCAGAGCGATAGGCGGTGCCCTCGATTCATCAAGGCATCGAGTGATCGTCAATAAATCCACAGTTCCTGTCGGTTCGGGCAACTGGGTTGAGATGCTGGTAAGTCAAGGTGTACAGGCTATGCAGCCAGTGCCGGCTCGTGCAGCTAAAGCCGGTGCTCCGACTTTTTCTGTCGTGAGCAATCCCGAGTTTTTGCGTGAAGGAAGTGCTATCTCCGATTCCTTTTACCCAGATCGTATCGTCGTCGGTGCCGGTGATGACTTTGCAGTCGATTTGATGAAACAGCTCTACAACCCGATCGTCACGCAAGAGTTTTCTGCTCCTGCATATGCGCCGCGTCCTGACGAAATAACCACTGTGCCATTTGTTGTCACCGATGTGCCGAGTGCGGAAATGATCAAATATGCGGCGAACGCATTTCTAGCGTTGAAGATAAGTTTCGCCAATGAAATATCAGGACTTTGCGAAAAAGTCGGCGCGGATATTCGTCAAATTGTGCGTGGCATAGGTTTTGACAAGCGTATTGGTTCGAAGTTTTTGAATGCCGGTGTCGGTTGGGGGGGAAGTTGCTTCGGCAAAGATGTGAGCGCTTTGATGCAAGTGGCTCACGAATACAGTTATCCGACTCCACTATTGCAGGCGACTGTAACTGTTAATGAGCGACAGCGACTGGTCGTGATCAAGAAACTGCAGGAGGAACTCAAGATCATCAAAGGGCGAACGATATCGTTGATGGGTCTCTCCTTTAAGCCTAATACGGATGATCTTCGCGATGCACCCAGTCTAACTATTGCCAAAGCGCTTGTGAAAATGGGTGCGACGGTTAAGGTTCACGATCCCATGTGTAATCAAGTTTGCAAAGTCCTGCATCCAGAGCTGGATGTCCTTTATTGTGACACCTTGCTGAGTCTCGCCACTAATTCGGATGCGCTCGTACTGGTGACGGAATGGGAAGATTACAAACATGCCGATTTTAGGGCTCTAGCCAAAGTTATGAGAACACCGTTGATTATTGACGGTCGCAATGTTCTGAGTGAAGCTGTTATAAATGAAGCAGGAATGTTTTACCGGGGGATTGGACATTGAGAATTCTCGTCACTGGGGCCGCCGGGTTCTTAGGTTCACATCTCGTTGATAGATTGTTGGACGACGGGCATACGGTTGTCGCGATGGATAATCTGGTCACCGGCAACTATGACAATTTGGCATCTCATAAATCAAATCGCAAATTTGAGTTCATACACCACAATGTAAGTAACCACATTCATTTGCCTGGGTCTCTGGATTGGGTTATGCATTTTGCTTCACCAGCCAGTCCCATCGATTATCTGGATTTGCCGATTGAGACTTTGAAGGTCAATTCGCTTGGAACGCACAATACCCTCGGTTTAGCGCTGGCAAAGGGCGCGAAGTATTTTCTCGCCAGCACTTCTGAAGTCTATGGCGATCCCAATGAACACCCGCAAAAAGAATCGTACTGGGGCAATGTTAATCCGATCGGTCCGCGCGGTGTTTATGATGAATCGAAACGATTTGCCGAAGCGATCACCATGGCTTATCACCACAAACATAATCTCGATACGCGTATTATCAGGATCTTCAATTGTTATGGTCCTCGTTTGCGTTTCAATGACGGGCGAGTGGTATCAAACTTTATTGGCCAAGCTCTGCGCAATGAACCACTCACCATATATGGTGACGGATCACAAACTCGAAGCTTTCAGTACGTGTCCGATCTGATTGAAGGCATCGTCAGATTGATGGGGGTGGAGTTTCACGAACCTGTAAACCTGGGCAACCCGCAGGAAAAGACAGTTTTGGAACTGGCTACAATCATCAAGGAGTTGACGAAGAGCAACAGTGAAATAGTCATGCGCGATCTGCCCACCGATGATCCAAAACGCCGACTGCCTGACATATCCAGGGCCAAAAAACTGCTTGATTGGACTCCCAGCAAAAATCTTCTCGACGGGCTGAATGAGACTATCGCCTGGTACAGAGATCAGCTAGGACTAACGCTCAGCTCTTCCCGATAACTAAAGCTTATGCTGCCATAAAGCCTGGTCCCCCCTATAACCTACAAGTAATAGGGAGGGGCGGAGGGTATTCCTCCCCTCTTTCGGCTGCTGAGGTCAGGAACACCCTCCTTCCCGACCGTTAATTCTATACTCCCAACCAGGATCAGTAATTACCCTGAACTTCGATCCGCAAAAGGCGGGCAGTTTTGCCCGCGCCGCTCGGCTATGTTATCGAATGTGGGCGTTGGAGCAACAGTTATGTCAAGCAAATCTCTTTCTACCAAGGTTATATCGTCATTGCTTATCACAGGGGCCGCCCTCAATACAGGTGGCGGAGCCGTGATGGCAGCGGAGTCGTCCCCCGCCTGCAACATGGCTACTGCAGCTGCGGCGAAGGAAGTTGCGATCGAAAATGGCGCTACCGCCAAACGTCCGCACATGGACGTTGCGTTTTGCATTGATACCACAGGATCAATGCAAGGCGAAATCGATATGGTGAAGAAGAAAACCAAAGAGTTGGTAGCTAAACTTAGTTCGGGTAAGCCAGCGCCTGTGGTGCGGATCGGTCTGGTGGCATATCGTGATATTGGCGATGCTTATGTCACTAAAGTCTTTCCTTTCTCGGACGATATCGACCAAGTTGTGAAAGACATTTCCAATTTGAAAGCAGACGGCGGTGGTGACGGCCCGGAGGCGGTTGATCGGGGATTGCATGCGGCAATACGGGAGCTTCGCTGGAACGCCGATAAGCATACCGCCAAACTATTGTTTTTGATTGGTGATGCCGGACCGCACCAAAACAGCACGGATCTCGATTGGCGTTCCGACTGTCGTTTCGCAATCAAGAATGGCATTCAAATTAACACCATGGGTTGCAGTGGTCTTGAGTCCTATCCTGAACCTGCGGGTGTAGGCGTGTTCAAGGAGATAGCTAAACTCACCGACGGAAAATTTGAATCGCTTGCCTACAAGCAAGAAGTCGTTGATGCTGCTGGAAAACGTTCCGTAGTTATCCACTCTGGTGGTGTTGCTTATCGTGCTCGACCTGGTGTCGCCGCCGATGGTGCCAGCTGGAAGAGTGCCGTCGCGAAAGGGATGATGGAGGCGGTGCCACAACCGGTGCCTGCATCAATGCCCGCATATGCGCCATCAATGGCTGCTGCTGCTGCGCCCGTACTTTCGACTGCCGTCCCCTTTTCGGTTGCTCGCAGGAGCGCATCTTCGTCAATGGCAACTGGCGCACTGCAGCGTGAGGAAAACAATCTTGATGAGCTAATGTTCGAGGCCGCCAAACAAAAGGCTGCAAAAACCCTGCATGTAGGTTATTGAGGTTTCGCTGAGAAGGCACAGCGGAAAAGTGACGGGCTGCCATCTCCCGACTGGCAGCTCGTCTTATTTTTACTAAATTTGGTTAAGTGAGACTACCTTCGAAGAGCTTCTCGAATCAGAATGTCTGCGTGTTCAGAAATTCTGGTTTCAAAGCGATTGTTACGGCGGTAGCGTCAGCGCAGTAATTCTCCGACTTTTCTTGCTAAACTAGCGCCGCAATGAAGTTCTCAACAGAAAAACTGCTGTGCCGAAGCCGGCGATCGAATGTTGTCTCGTCGACTGCAACCGCTGTCGTGACGCTTGCACTCTCTTTTCTTGCATTTCCTTTGGTGTCATCTTCGGCATCTGCGTCTGCTTCCAATACCGCTGCCGGCGTTGCGGCAACGACAAAAGGATCACCGTCTGCCGCTCCAAGCGCAACACCAACAACACCAGCGCTGAGCACTGGTGGCTCTACTGCAACTCCAATGGTTACGCCGGTCATGGCGCCTGCCAAACCCGCTGTTCGAGCGGTATCTGCTCCAGTTGGCGCCGGTAGCACTGCTCCACCGGGCAAGCTTCTCAACGGTCAGGCTCCTGTTGTGACACCAAATGCAAGCGCGAACGCAAGCACAAGCACTTCTGTTTCGGCTGCTGCTGGCACTCGCGGTACCGGTCCTCAGACCCCTGCCAATAGCGCTCCTGCTGCGCCTGCATCTCAGATGAGCCGAGATAGTCAGATTGCTATGGATGTTCTCGTTGCCATGAATCCTTCTGGCTGGATGGCCGGACCTATGAAAATATTTTTGCCAAACATTGACCCAGGCGCCGGCAACAGTACGCTTGATTCCAATTTGACGCAGCAGGTAGGTTCAAGCGCACAGGATGAATTGCAAAAAGCGGCTTCCAATGCACCTCAGTTTATGTCGTTCAATCAATTGACGACCGAGGTCGATCCGCAGCGTGTGGAGATCCTGAAAGAGTTTCGCTGTTTGGCTGCTTACTGCAAAAATTTCAAGCGTGGACAGCGAGTTATAAATGCGCGTGTTTATACTTTTGATAGCGTCGACGGCTCTTACGGTGCCTATTCGCTGCTCAAGCAAGGTGCTAGCACTGTCGTCAGACGAGGCGATGGTTCCAGCGAAGACGAACAGGGGATTTCATTCTGGCAAGGGCGCACGTTTGTCAGCGTCTACGGAACGTCTGTCGATGATGATGAAAGCAAAGAGGTCGTGAAAAGCATCGCCGACCGTTTTAGTGGAATTCTCAAAGAACATTCAGGACTGCCGCAAATCATCGAGCAACTACCGAAGCTCGACCGAGTTAAAGGATCTGAACATATTGTAATGGGGACTTTGTCCGCACGACGATTTTCTCCTGCACCGTATCTGAATTATATTGATTTCTCTCATGCCGTAGCCGCCGCCACCGCTGATTTTCAGGTACAGTCACCGCCCGACCGTTTGCGATTGCTTTATGTCGATTATCGTTATCCGGCCTATGCTGTAGCTGCTTATCGAGCTTATACGCAGAATTTCGGCGGGCGAGCAGTTACTTTCGAAGAGCCTGTCATGGGTGAAACGCTTATGTATAAGGTAAATGGCTCCTTTATTTTGGTCCAGCAAATAGACAGTCACCTGGCGATCATTTCGGGTGCGAAGAAGAGACAATCGGCATCACTGTTGGCTCGTTTCTTGCATTAGGAGAATGCAAATGAAGTCTTTGTGGCGAGTGCTTCTGGTGTCCTTGCTGGCTTTATCGGAATCTGCGACTTGGCCTTTTGATTCGGAGGCGACCGATACTAAAGCGCCAGTCGATGGTGCAGCCGTTGGTACCAGCGAAACACCAGCCGCAAGCTCGTTGCTGCTGAAGCAAAATTCTGACGACCTTAGCGGCGAATCTGCGGCAAATACCACGGGTGATACCAGGGCTGCTACTGATACCAATTCTGGTTCTGACATGCTAGTCAGCGCCATCTATGATGCTAACGCAGTAGACCGGCGTATACCAGTGATGGTCAGTGTTGCTCCTGAACGATACGAAGCGACGATTTCAATGTTTGTGAATCGAGACTCATCCAGTTTTGATTACGATTCAAAGATTGCCGCATTGAAAATCGCTAAATCAATTTTGGATGCGCAGCCGTCGCTCACTCTAGCGAAAGTTCAGTTCAAAAGCTTGAGATGTAATGACTACAAAGAGATAGTGGTCGGCGGAGGTGATGTCAGTTCTTACAATGCAGGACGCCGGTCAAAGGAAGATATTGCCAATTCGCTCGAGGTTGTGGACGTTCCTATTACAGGCGAACAGCTGCAGACCGAGTCGAATGCAGCCAATTCCCTGCTTGCTCGGTTGAACAAAGAGAGAAATGGAGATGCTGAAGAGGCAAAGACTGTTTCTCACGCAGCCTCACCTGGCCGTGCTGAAACACTGACAGCATCAAGCTCCAAGATCGTCGCCAGAACAGGCGATGCCATTGCTGCTGTTGTTCCTGCTGTAAAGCCTGTAGAAAAGGTAGACGCTGGTCTAGGCTCGCCTGCAACCTCTACACCGATTCCATCTTTAGCTAGCACTTTGCCGGCACACGGTCCTAAGGATAAGCTATTCGTTTGGAACCCTGTCGCTTTTTACTTTCCACCACAATGGGTTAAGCGGCGTGTCTCGAAAAACGCCTGGTCCACGCCTGATGAAGATGATGTCGCCGAAATTGCTTGTCGAACTCGAACCGGAGAACCTCAGGTCGGGCTGGCGAGATTTTTCCGAATATCGCTTGCAGAGCGCTTGCGTACCGAATCGGAGCTCGGCACTGCCTTCAACCTAGAGGTCACTCAACCGGAGCCGGTAAGATTCGGCAGTGCTAAACAGTTCATAGGACAGTCTCTACTTTCAACCGGTCGCGAGGGGAAGATATACTTCCACCGTGTCTATTTTCAACTTGGACGCGATCTATATGCTCTAACCTTGCGTTGCAGGGACATTGAAGCGAGCGCCTGCGAGCGCGAGTTCATGCGCATGCTGGCTACCGTTTATACCCTACCTCAGAAAAGACAATTGCCGAAATAAGCCAAATCTCTTGGTAACCGTTCGAGTGGGTTTTCATGCGGGTTTCACGCTGACATAAGTTGGTTTGTCAAAGGCTTGGTCTACATATATGTATCAGACAATTCCACGTCGAACAAAAGAACCCTAACGGGACAGGGCTGGTAGAAGCTGATTCTAAGCCGGTGTTGAAGCACGCTTGTAATTACCGCTAGCATGTTGACAATGCTTGCATCTCCGAAACGAAATAATGTCTGCTTTATCTGCTCAGTTTCCGTTTCCTGTATGCCTCTGGAAATCGGCTTGACGGCTAATTCTTAAGGGAGTGTATATATCTCATATTGTGAAAACCTATGCAAATTCAGCATTTGTGCGGTTTTTCAGTGTTGACACTTCCTAGGGTGAGTTGATACTATTTCCAATGTGAGCGAGATGTCACCGGTTGATTCTTTCACTGGTTGATTTTCCCGCCGCCTTTGAACCCTGATAACTGAATAGCCATTAAGGCGCCTGTCAAAAATTAGAGCAGGCAAACGAAACGTTTAATGCCGGTTGATACTCTCAACTGGTTTTGACAACGGAGAGTTTGATCCTGGCTCAGGACGAACGCTGGCGGTGTGCTTCACACATGCAAGTCGAACGGGGTAGCAATACCCAGTGGCGGACGGGTGAGTAACGCGTGGGAATCTGCCTTAAGATGGGGGATAGCAAGCCGAAAGGCTTATTAATACCGCATATGTATGCATCCAGACATGGGTGTATATGAAAGGAGTAATCCGTCTTAAGATGAGCCCGCGTCCGATTAGCTAGTTGGTAGGGTAACGGCCTACCAAGGCGACGATCGGTAGGTGGTCTGAGAGGATGATCACCCACAATGGGACTGAGACACGGCCCATACTCCTACGGGAGGCAGCAGTGGGGAATTTTGTGCAATGGGCGAAAGCCTGACACAGCGACACCGCGTGGATGAAGAAGCCCTTTGGGGTGTAAAATCCTGTCGGCTGGAACGAAACAAATGACGGTACCAGCAGAGGAAGCATCGGCTAACTACGTGCCAGCAGCCGCGGTAAGACGTAGGATGCAAGCGTTGTCCGGATTTATTGGGCGTAAAGAGTTCGTAGGCGGTTTGTTAAGTCTGATGTTAAAGATCGGGGCCCAACCCTGGGAGTGCATTGGATACTGGCAGACTGGAGTGTGGTAGAGGTTAGTGGAATTCCCAGTGTAGCGGTGAAATGCGTAGATATTGGGAAGAACACCAGTGGCGTAGGCGACTAACTGGGCCATAACTGACGCTGAGGAACGAA
>DATNPX010000001.1:0-34657 GCA_036702975.1 Oculatellaceae cyanobacterium | reverse complement strand
TGTTTTTCAGCCAAGGGCGAACCGGCTAAGTCTTTAGTAAGTGTATCTCTGATTGCGATTACAGCATTCCTGGTTCTATGGGTCGGTCCTCGTTTGACAAATGTTTTGGATAACTCGTCTTTGAAAACAGCTTTGTCCTTTGTCGGCTTAATTACAAGCTCTGTTGTTTGGCAATCGTTTCCAGCTCCAAAGATCCTCACGCCGAATGAACAGTTCGAATTGGACGAGTCAACAATCTGCTCAATTAAACGCTGTACTGTTTTGCTTCTCGGTTCCATTTGTTGTAGCTCAACATCAGTTCGGATCGGCTGCCATAGACGGTCACTGCAATCAACCAGGAACAAGACATTTTTCTCAGAGTGATCGTCGCTTGCGTAACTGGCCCTCCCGGCGATAGCCATGAAAAATGCGGTACTCAACACGAGAAATGACTTTTTGAAAATTGGCATAGAACCCTTCCTCCGAGCAACAATTTTAGGCACCGAGCTAGACCAGAGTTCCTCATCTTACGGGAGAGGCGCGGCGCTATATTTTCTGCTTTTCATCTCCGTTTTTTGAACAGCACCCATGAATACCGCATAAAACATTAAATCCGGACCGATACCCTTGACTAATTCTAGACGACCGGTCTATTATAGTTACATCAAGAGCGCATGGCGCCGAGAAAATCATCAAGATGTTCGCCTGAGAGGCAAAGGGAGCAATCATGGACACGCTAAGCATCACAATTCAGAGCACAATATTATTCGCGATTGGTTTTGTCGCGTACGCTCTCCTCTACGAACTCTGGTCTCAGATGGCAGACCGCAAGGCATTGGCGAGTGCCAAAGCCGCTGCAGTCAACCTTCCGATTTTCGCCGAGATCGCCAGCTCCAAGTTGGTTTACCTGCCTGCTCAAAAGCGAAACAACGTCGCCTAGTCCAGGATTGAAGAGCGCTGTGTGGAAGGGAATCTGTCACCATTCGATAGACAGTCGGGCATTAAGATCGCTCCTATCTGTTCTATCGGCCTACGTCTCAGTTTAAAAGCACGGAATTACTCTTGAACCTAGCGAGGAACGGTCAGCCTCGTCACTGCCAGGTGATACCGCAATACCCCGGTAATGCCAGAGGCTTATACTGTTGCTTCTAACAGAACCGAAGAAACCTTGATTCTACAAAAAACCAACATTTCAAAATAGCTCAAAACTAATCAAAGGAAAAAACTGTGAGCGATAGCATTCCTCTGTTGAGCCCTTTTAAGCTAGGGGATCTGGAGTTAAAAAATCGAATTGCGATGGCGCCGATGACCCGCTCTCGCGCAGGCGAAATTAGAGTAGCGAATGAATTGATGGCTGAATACTACGAGCAACGTTCGTCGGCAGGAATGATAATTACGGAAGCCACCACGATTTCAGAACAAGCAAATGGCTGGCAAAACACGCCCGGCATCTATAACGAAGAGCAAATAAGCGGTTGGAAGAAGGTGACTTCTAGACTACAAGCTAAAGGTACGCCAATATTTTTGCAACTCTGGCATACTGGAAGGGCAGGTCACAGCTATTTTCAGAGAAATGGCGAATTACCGGTGGCTCCGTCAGCCATCAAACTGGAAGGCGATCCGGTGCATACTGCCGAGGGAAAAAAGGACCACGAAATACCTCGTGCTTTGCTTGAGAGCGAAATTCCATCTATCGTCAATGACTATAAAAAGTCCGCGGCAAACGCGAAAACAGCCGGCTTTGATGGAGTTGAAATTCATGCCGCTAACGGCTATCTGATCGACCAATTTCTACAATCGAGAACAAACAAACGTACCGACGGCTACGGAGGCTCAATCGAGAAAAGATATCGCTTATTGAAAGAGGTGGTGGAGGCAGTCTGCAGCGTCTACCCATCACAAAGAGTTGGAGTGAGGCTTTCACCAAACAGCAGTTTCGGCGACATGGGCTCGGCAGATAACCATGAGGCTTTCTTGTATTTTGCCAAAGAGCTAGACCAGTATAATCTTGGATTTCTTCATGTACTTAGGGTGCCAAAAGATTTCATCCCTTTTCACGGGCTGGGCAAGGAAGTTCAGCTGTTAGAGTGGAGGGAGGTGTACAGTGGCACCATTCTTGTGAATGGCGGATACGGTTCTGTCGCCGAAGCTCAATCTGCAATTGATGCAGGAGAAGCTGATTTGATTGCCATCGGCAGGCCATTTATCACTAACCCCGACCTTATTGAGCGAATGACCAACGGCTTGCCACTGGCGTCGTGGCAGGACACTTCTGTCTTTTATGGCTTTGATAGGCATAACTATACGGATTTTCCGTTTTATGAATAATAGAAAACCATTCAATAGCAGGTAGCCTCGGTTTTCCAGTGTCGCAAGCAACCTTTTTTCTTGTTCTTGTAGTTGCTTATCAATGAACTCCTATCGGGGTATATAGACTCAGTCTCCCTGTCATTTGGAATCGCGTTGACAGACAAACCGCACCCACCCGAGAAGCTGGCTGAAAAGCAGTCAGCTGATGGTGACAAACCTCCGGCTGGAACTCCAATCACATCCAAAGACGCTAATCGGCTACAGCAGCTTCAAGAACGTCGTGAAGCTCTTGCGACGGCCAGGCTAACGCAGGACCCTAATAACGGGTTGCGAATCGATACGGGTAATGGCAGGGTTGTGGAAGATGCGCGCCCGATAACCGGAAGAACAGTAGAGCAAGCACCGCAAATACAAGATAGGGATTACAAGCCACAGAACTTGAACGATCATACTTTTGCCCTCGGGGTTAATCGGCAAGAGTTACACGACACAAGAACACCAGCAGAGAAACTACAGGAGTTCATGGATGCAGCAGCCAAACGTGCCAGCGATCCAGAAGGATGGAAGGCATGGGCGCAATCAGAAATAAACAAATTTGCCGGCATCGGAACTGGTCTCAACGAAGCAAAAGAAGAGACGAAGAAAGCCGTTGCCGCAGGGTGGAAAGCCCTTACGGATGGCACGGTTCTTGAGTTTCTTTCGCATCCAGATGCGATCAATAGGCCGGTTTTTAAAGTTGTTGCTGATGCTTTCGAAGCGATGGGAAAAGATCCTAACGCTGTCAATCACGCCTTTGAAAAGCTTGGGAAGCTAGTTGTGAAGGCTTCTGAGCAATACAGTAGTTTATCGGATTATGAAAAAGGCAGAGTGATCGGTAATGTGATGTTTGCCATGATCAACCCAGAAGGCGACCTAAAGGACGCAGCAGCTGCGGGCAAAATCGCAACGCATCTTGACACCGCGGTAAAACAGACAATAGACCAGGCATTGAAAGCCGCAGAGCATGCCGCAGAAACATCACCCGAACTCGCTCAGCAAACGAAACAGATGCTGCTGGATTACATCAAGAGTAAGGGACTTTCGGCTTCTGAGCTGGAGAAGACAGGAGAGATTCCAAAGGGATATTTCGACAGCCTAGCAGGCAGCGGTGGCTCATGGGAGGTTCTAAACGAGCGGCCTTCTGCCGATGTCATACAACAATTGACGCCGGACTCCTGTGTTTCTGCATGCGGTGAAATGCTGACCAACGGTGCTATCAAACAAGATAAACTAATTCACGAACTACGGCTTTATTGGCCGGAAGAACTGCGGTCAGACAGCATGCTGGCTAACATTCAATGGTTAGCGAAGGAGCTGGGTCCAGGGTGGAAAGGTGGCTTTGTAGATACGATGCCAACGAAAGCAGAGAATCTCGACCTGATACTCGGTCGCCACCAGATATGGTGCGCCGAGCTTCATGAGGGCGGGAAGGCCGCACATGCGGTGGTTGTAGATGGCGTCGATGCCTCTGGCAATATCTGCATACGAGATCCTTATCACGGAACCAAATATGAGATGACTCGTGAACAATTTTTGAAGTACTGGAATAGTCGTGCCGTTATTCGATGCTAGAAAGGAGGTGCAATCACGTGATTAGACTACAGCCAATTGCCATAATGCTTGATGATATCGACCGCTATCGTGTGCGTTTCGAAGGCAAAAACGGCAGCAAAGAATATACGTTTTCATTCGATCGCAGCCCAGATTCTAGCGTTTTGGTTTCCGATCAACGTGAGTTTTATTTTGCGACCTATGATGACATCGGTGCGGATTGCCTGCAACAAGCAATAAGTTCATTCGATCGGTGCCGAACGATGGGTTCATCGTTGGATTCAAGGCTCATACCTGTCTGCATATCCGTTAAGTCACCATCTAGCACAGTTGATGGTGAGGTCTATGCTGTTCAATTTGTGGGGTGCACTGGTGAGACCGAATATCAATTTGCTGTAGAAGGTTCTTCTGTCATAGCACCTAAAGAATACGCTACCGGTGTGAAGGACGAGTCCATGCTTAAACAGCTGTACAAAGCCATTTTGGCTTTCTATCAATCAAGACATAGTGAGCATTTGCCAAATATCGGCGCGGCTTCATTCAGCAAAATGTGAATCAGACTCATGAGAATCGTTGGTTCATAAGCAAGGTCAGTATCTGTTTTTGCGCGCGGCGCTCCACCCTGGACGCAGAAGTCGGGCTTGAGACGCACGAGAGCTGGCGCAGACGTGGACTGGCGGGGAGAGTGACGGAGTCGTGGACGAAGATGATCCGCAAGCTGGGTCTGCTTCCTATTTACAGCACGAGCTGGAGCAATGAGTCCTCGCTTGCCGTTGCGAGGAAGCTCGGCTTAATCCAAGTGGCAACACATCGGAGTCTCTTTTGATTTCGCAAATTGATTTGTATCGGCCGCAGTTAAATTTGGGCAATGCCGTCAATATCATTCGGGGTCCGAGTCGCAATGGAACGAAAACGCACGCCAAGCTGCTTAACAGCAATTGATAATTAGGTAATTGACCGTGCTAAGCAGATGGATCACCATAAAGCAACTGTATAAATTGCTCTTTCGTGAAATCGGGATTCGCTGCATGTCCAGGATGATGCTCAAATAACACTTTGCTTATAGCGTTGGAGTCTCCATCAATAACGCTATCCAGCCAGCGTGCATAGATGTCACGAATGTGAGATTCAAGCGTGTCAAGCCGCTCAGCTTCTTCTCCTGAAATGTTGTCTGAGCATGCTTCGCTATTCGGCGGTAGGAGACGCCTTCATCAACAAGCTTCACGACCTTTGGTGCCAAGCGATCCGACTTAATTCGCTGTCCTGGTTGACGTCCGATTTTCTCGGTAAGGATCTGGTCAAAACTGCGCCCGTCGCTTGATAAGGACTTTCTGAACCGGCATTACAATAGTAAATCGTGCCCGATCTTGTTGCGCAAGCCCTTCAAATATTGGGAAATCGCCATTGGAACGTTCAGAACCATGTCGGTCACTACAGTATCACAAGATGTCTCGATGAACGCTCACTGAACATCTCGCTTTTCTGTCCAACACCACTGAACAAAAGGCACGGTAAGATTGTTGCGTGAGGCAACACGAGCGGAAGTTCTACTTGACGTTATTCACCACACACCGATTCGTTTCCGAATCGGCCAGATTTTTGTAGGTCGGTTCTAGTAGAACCTGTCCCAGTCACGTTTTGGAATTCGCATCAACCAAACTGCCTGTATTTGATCAACCAGTCAGCAGAATGTCTTTGACCGGTAGCATCGGTATAAAATCCTTGGGGCTTAGCACCATCCCATCGTAATTGCACGTCTTTCAGACTGACACCGTTGACTTCCGTTTGTTTGGCATAGTGCAAGTTTTGAATCTCACCACGTGCAAACGGATTATCTGGCTGTTCAACTATGCGCTCCGGAAATTCAGTCAAGTGAATGCGCGCTATATCTTGTAACATCAAGCCCTCAACCGAATTTTCTGCAGTTATCGTGGCGCGATGGCCCGTGTAGTCCACTGTTAACTTGCGCACCAAGCCAAATCTTTCATATCCTCTGATGAAGGCAGGCTCGGTCTCCAAAACAGAGAGTCCGCCCGGTACGGGAAATGCTTTCGGCACATCCTGTTTCATCCGGGAAATATCAGAATACTTCACATCAAAACCTTCGGGAATACCCAGTGCGGCCTTGAGTTTATCCTGCATCGCGTAGCGGATGCGTGAAACATGCCAGCCAGCCTCGAGTGGTGCGCTTTCATCAACAAAAGTCTCAGGAGAGCGATTTCGCATTACTTCAAGTGCGCGTTCAATCGAGGGTTTAGGTAGCTTAAAAACTGTGGGAGTAATAACCTCTGCAGCCTTTGAGGCTGTCACCTCTGCCCCTACAAGCGCCTCTGCACCGGAGGCGGCAACAGCGGCCTTCCCATCGCTAATCAGTAATTGAGGCAGTACCGTCTTTGACTCATGCAGAACTGCTTTCGACTCACCCGCGATTTTCCACAGCCCGAACTTCGAGCAGCCCACGGCGGCAGCCACTGCTACTGCAGCCTCCGCGGCAGCTTCTACTTTTTCGGAAGTAGAGGAGTGCCCGCTTAAAACATGATTCCAGGTCCTTTTGACATGGGCATAGGCCTCAGTAAGCATGGTTGTTTCCCTTAAATAGTCCTATCGACCTGACCAAATCAGAACTCCTTGTGCTTTGCGATTTTCAAGTTGGAGGTAGTTTAGAGTGTTCCTAGGGCGAAGACGTTTTGGACTTGTTAAAGGCTCAAAATGAAGAAGCTGGCTCACATGCTTATTCACGCGCGCACAACCATGTATGAAATTATTGTCCTACCATCTTTATTAAGATTAAGCACGGGACTGCAAAACAGATAACAGCGAGATGTAGCCAATCGATTTATCAGAAAACCACGCCGACACAATCTGCTCTTGCTCGCAAGATTCTTGCACAGCAATCACATTGCACAGCCTTATATCGGTGAGAATAAACAAGGAAGCATAGAAAGAGATTATGAAAATCCCAGAGAAATCGATTCAAAAACTTAGGTCGCGCGGGCTTTTTGTCAGTGAGCCAACGTGGTCGGATCATATTTATCCGGACGGTGTTCGCGTCGGGAAGCCTGAGAATGTGGAAGGTAATTTCATTCCTGACTACTCTTCTTCATTGGTGCTAGACATCGAGACCGGTGAAGAAGTTCGTTTCAATGCGCCCATGGTTTGGCTGTTCGGGAACCATGACTTGTGGTTTGTGCTAGGCGAAGAATACTGCCCCGGACCAGGACCAGGCGATTTCTTCGATGAGTGGAGCACGCCTGATCAAGCCGTGGCAGACATTCTAGATTTTTATTTCGGCGATGCTACGCGCATGCAAACAAAGGCACAAGCCCGAAAAAAACCAGTTAGGATGTCTCAAACTGAATCCGACCCAAGTCCATAAGACACAAAGCCATAGGACAGATTCCGCTTCTGATTATTGCTCAAGCATTTTCAATATCTTGATCATCCATGCCTGATGACGCTGCGGATTGAGTGCACTCAGCCACTGCTTGAAGCCATCTCGAGTAGCCATCGCCTCATACGGCACGCCAACCAATTGATCTGGTGTTACACCGATTTGCGATGCAATCGTTCGAGGAGCCGGTCCAACCTGTTGTGTCGGAACCTGGCGCGCACCGCACTCCCCACAGAATTTTGCTCCAGGTTCAAGCGGTGACGAACACTGCTGGCACATGGGAATGCGCTCCGGCAACGTATATCCGCATTCCCCACAGAAGCGCGAACCACCTTCCAATGGCACATAGCAATGCGGACAGCGCGGCAGATGATCCGGCACATCAGGCGGTTTATAAACTTGATTTCCCTGCTGCAGCTGGCGCACTTGCTCTCCCCAAGGTACCGGGGTCTCCCGCTGCTGCGCCGGTGCAGGTGGCTGCTGCTGCGGGTGATGCGACACTGGTTGCTGCGTCGGCTGCTGTATCGGCGGCTGCGGCAATTGCGGCATCGGCGGCTGCGTCGGCTGCGGCATCGGTTGCTGCGCTTGCTGTGGAATTGGTTGTTGCATCATTTGCTGTTGCGACACCGGCAGCTGTTGCGATTGCTGTTGCGCGTTTGGTAATCCTGCCTGTTGGCGAGCCGCGTTACTGCCACCAAACTGAGGCACACCGTATCCCGAATCCTCAAATGGCTGGCCAGAACCTGCCGAACTGGCAGCTGCTGTCGTTGGTGCCGTTGGTGTCATTGGTGCCGTCGGTGCCATTGGTGCCGTTGGTGCCATTGGTGCCGTCGGTGCAGCTGCTGCAAAATCCGACTGCAAATCAGCCTGATTCCGCTCTTGACTCTTAGCCTTACTCTTCGTCTTTGACTTCTTAGAAGGAGCCTTGGCAGCCAATTCGAGCAAGTCGCCAATATCCGAGTCGGAATCATTTTGCACACCGTGCTCACGCGGATGTTCGTGCATGCGGGGCGGTGGCGCGGCACCAAAATCCTGGGGTTCACTACTTTGATCTAGATTCAGCTCGCCCAAAGGTATTTCATTTGCATGTGCCGCAATAACCTCCGGCGGCGGCTCGAATACAGACGGCGGGGTCGCCGGAATCGAACGTTCGTGATGATGGCCCATCGGATGAAACGACGATGATGCTGTTCTCGGATCATGTTGCGGAACTGACTGTTGCTGTGGCGACAGAACCTGCTGTGGCTGCATAGCTTGCTGTTGTCCGACTTGTTCACCGACACGATTTTGTGGCGCGACACCCTGCTGATGCTCCCAAGAAGAGGTCCAGGCTCTAGGTTGCACTTGTTCTTCCACCGCATCTTGCGCGGGCTGCAAAGCCGCAAGCGGATGAAATGGCTGCGGCGCCGCCGGTTGGGTAGGCTCTTGCGGGGCTTGCTGCAGAATTTGCTGTGGTTCAGCTTGTTGTAGTGCGGCTTGCTGTGGTGCAACTTGTTGCGATACCGCTTGATACTCCGCGGCTTGCTGCGGTGAGGTTTGTTGTGGTGCAACTTGTTGCAATACCGCTTGCTGAGCCCGTTGCTGCGTCACCATTGGAGCCTCTTCCTGAGCTAGCGTCATCTGGGCGGCTGGCTGCGGAACCTGCGGCACAGGCGGTTGAGCGCTTGGGAGAGGCTGACCCTGCTGAACTCGCGCTGGTTGCGATTCTTGTTCAAACTGTTGCGGTATCTGCTGCACACCTGGCGGCTTGGTCTGCTGCGAGGGTACAACTTGCTGCCGTACTGGCTGTACTGGCTGTACTGGCTGTACTGGCTGCGACTGTTGCACTTGCGATTGCATCTGCAGAATCGGTTCTTCCAAAGGCTGCTGCATTTCGGGCACGGCTTGTTGAGCGGCCATCGCAGCTGACTGAGCAATCGCAGACTGAAATCCGCGCACGAGATGCTCAGGAACGTCTTCAATCTCAACCTTCCGCTCTATGCCCGCATTCTGATTGGCCCCACGTTTCACCACCGGTGGTGCCAGATCTGCAGACAATCGCGTTGGACCGGTAGATGGAAAATCTGCATCACTAGGCGCTTCCGCAGCAGGTGCCAACTGTTGATTTGCAGAAGCAGGAACAGAAGCAGGAGCCGTTCCAACACCGAACAAACCGTCAAGCAAAGCTGATTGCTCACTCGAAGAAACCGGCATTGAGGACGCATTCAAATTTCCGGGCTGTCGATTTGCGGGATTTGCAGGCATCACCCGCCCAGCTGTACCAGCCGCAGAATCTTGAGGAAGCGGGCGTCTATCACTGACTCTCTTGTCCACTTGCTGACCCTGAAGCTGGGCCGCCTCAGCGACAATCTTCGCCTGCAGCTCCTCGGGAGAGGGCAAATTAGAGACATTGAGTGCCGCCGTATCCCGCCCAGGTGCCCGCGAAACAGGTTGTGCAGGATAGGTTTCGGGACCAACCTGTCCTGGTGCTTTTTGTCCCACACCTGCATGCGGAACCCCTGGTTGTGCGGCATATGGTGGTATCGTATTTGGTGGCGCACCGCTTGCCGGTCTCTGCGGTGCACGGGCAGCAACCGGGTTAGAAACAACTGGAGAGACTTGCGGCTGTATTGGAGCCTGTCCAGACGGCTGCGCGGGAATCTGTCCAGGTTGCCCTTGCTGTGCGGACGGTCGGGCATTCGCTTGAACCTGAGGAGTCTGATGACCCTGCTGTTGCATGAACGGTTGCTGAGGAGACGACGGAGCTTGCACAACCGCTGCCGGTCCAACCGGATTAGGAGAAGAAGCAAAGTTCGGATTAGTCTGCGGACCAGAAGCAGGAACTCCACCCTGGGGCAATCTGTCCGCCTGAGCCGCAATCTGCGGACGAGGAACCGGAGCCGTCGGAGCAGCCGGAGCAGCCTGAGCCGGTTTGGTCTGTGCCGGATTTATCGGCTGGGACGATTGCGGCAACTTAGACGGCTGCACGGGCTGCGAGCGCTGACCTTGCGCAGGAGCTGGAGCAGGAGCTGGGGCAAAATTCGTTTGCCCCACACCGGCAGGCGCTTGAGGCGCATTCGGTCTGATCGGAGACTGATTGTTACCTTGTGCTGGCGAGGTGCCCAAAGGAGCGGCACTTGGCTTAGCAGAAGAACCAGAAGCTCCTGAAGCAGGCAGGGTCGAAGGAGCCGAAGCCGTTGGCGCGGGCACCGCTGCCGGTGCTTGTGCTGGTGCTGGTGCTGGAGCTGCTGTTGGAGCAGGAGCAATCGCCGCCCCAGCAATTTGTGCCGGACGAACAGCTGTCGGCAGAATCAGACGCGCATCGACGAGGAAATGCGATGGTCCGACAGCCTCTCCAGCGAAAGATGTGGGATAAGACAGATAGACCAACTCTTTTGCACGGGTGAACGCAACATAGAATAGCCGTCTTTCTTCCTCAACATCTGCGCTGAAATTCGGCAACAATCCTTCAGCCATACCGACAACAAAAGCGACGGGAAATTCTCGCCCTTTTGTTTCGTGAATATTCAGAACATGAACAGCTTTGTCATTTGCACCCTGTCCGCTTGCAGCTTGTTGAATAGCCTGCTGGCTCTTAACGAACTCGGTCACACTCTGGAATTTACGCGCTTCTTCTTCCAGCAGGCCGAGTTTCCTCATAGGCTCGTACACCACTCCTGGTGGCACTTTAATTGAGTTGTAGTATTCACCAAGCCGCTGGGTGCGCTTAAGCAAGGAGATAGTCTCTGCCGGCGGCAACTTCTCTTGGTGCATCGTGCGAATAATTCTAACGAGCTGTTCAAGCTCGCGACATGATGGATCCTGTACGGCCTGCCAGTAAATCTCGATCCCTTTCAAATAAGACAAGTTGTTGCTTTCGGCAAAGCTTGCAATAGTCGCTGACAGAGCGGGATTTACTTCCTTGACGCGCAAATGGCATATGCGTTCAAAAGACTCTCGCGCCTTAGGACCATCCGGGTCCATCACGAGAGTCAGAAATGCCATTACATCGCCCGCTTCATCAGGAAGCAAGGCGCTCTGCGAATTAGTCGTAATGCATCGAATACCGCGGCGCGAAATCGATTCCTCGAGCAAAGTGGCATAACGATGCTCATGATAAATAACAGCGATCTCTTCGGCCGTGCGTCCACTGTCAATGAGAATGCCTATTTCGTCACCGACCCACTCAGCTTCTGCCGTCTCGCTGTCGAGCACCTGGGGTCCGATGATCGCAGTAGTTGGAGCTGCTCCCCAACCCGAAATCATGTCCTTTTGAATGCGTCGGCGCGTCAATCCATTGAGCAACTGCTTGGCGTGATCGACGATCACAGGATGCGACCGCCAATTCTTCTCAAGCATGTAACAGCGCGCGTTTGGCAGGCGAATCGAAACCTCTGACATCAGACGCGGCAGGCTTCCTTTTGTCTCGTAAATAGACTCGTCTTCATTGCCCACGAGATAGACGTTGTCCTGTGGAAACGCAAGCAACCGTGCCAAAAGATCACCAGCCGCAGTGGCTTCCTGATATTCGTCAACCAGAACAAACTCGTATTGATACTGGTGTTTGGCCCTGACGTCCGCATCATCAACCAAAAGCTGCGCCGCCAAACTGACCATATCGTCGCGATCGATCCGATTCGCCTTCTGCAGCTGATCTTCATATGCTTGGAACACCCGCGCGACAAGCTCGTCAATCTCGGTCTTGGCGCGCTCCTTGAGATGACGAGGCGAAACCAAATTTGCTTTGTACAGTGAAACCAGAGACGACAGGGTGAACTCGTCCAACTCCTCAGAAAGTTCCAGAAGCGTCGGATCAAGATCCTTCTTGGACTTATCCAGCAAGCGCTTCAAAACTTTCTGTGGATTGCCTTCCACCTTCACCGGTGGCTTGCGCTTGATGGCAGACAGATTTTCTTTCAATAACTTGAAGCCTAGGTCGTGCCAGCAATAAAAAGGAACCCGCTGGGCCAAACTCCGGTCGGCACAGGCTTCAAGTCCTGCTTTCAAATGTTTGACGCAGTCGTTCGAATGAGTGATTACCAGAATCTTCTCAGGAGCGACACCTTGCGCAAGCAGATAGGCGGCTCTATGCACGACACAACTGCTCTTACCTGTACCGGCACCACCTTCAACCGCTGCCGGCCCTGCACCATGAGTGATGGCAAAACGTTGAGAATCATCATCGACCGGTAAGTCCGCCACTGCTGTCGGCTGCGTTCCTGAAACCACACGACCGCTAGGTGATTTCTTACGTCCTTGCTGCCAAACCTCTTCCACAGCATCGACACAACTACTGACACTATGCAAAATTTCCGCAGTAGAAAACCGAATAATTTTCCAGCCGTCATTTAACAGCTGCAGATTCCGTTTTACCTCTTGACCGCTTGGCTTATTATGATCGATGGTGGCAAACACCTCGACCTCAATATTGATCTTGTTATGCTTCTCAAACAGAGCAAAATCAAGCATGTAATCACCGATCACATGTTGCGGAACCACCTCGAGTCCTCGCTCCTTCAACGCCTTGAAGAGGAGATACTCAGCCTTCAGCATTGGCGTAATGCCATCTGCCTTCAGCTTACTGAAATGAGGAAGATCCATAGTAGAGGCATTCAGGGTCCATAGGAGCTTTTCCCAGGTAACCTTTCGTCCTGCAAATTCCAGATCATCACAGCCAGCACCATAGGTGACAAACTCGTCATAGCCGAGAGGACTCGTAACCAGAAGAGGTCTATTAAAAAGGGCGCGCGGATAAAAAAGATGATGAAATAGATACCAAAGATGGTGCGCAGTTTCAGGGGCTTCCAAATCTTTGACAATGACAAACTCACTGCCCGATATCTCGAGTTCGAGCTTACTAGCAACTGGCCTACCAAAGCTTGCTTGTTCAAGCGAACTCTTCCACAGGTAGTCTGCCTGTTTGTACAGGGTCTCTCCTGTTAGTACGACCGGATGGACATTGCGAGCCTTGAGATTGATGATCGCGGCTTCTAATACCGCCTCTTGCTCTTCGGAAAAATCGGTGGCAAACACCCCACGGGTCGACGAAATGTAGAGACCCGCATTATCAATAAACCAATGAATGGCATCCCGGCAGTCCTGAGGAGATGACTCAGACATCGCATTAGGGGGTGTAGGGGTAATTAGCTTGTGTCCTTTTGGCACAGGGCAACTCTTTACAACTTCCAATGTTCCCGATTTTACTGGAAATCAATAGGGTGATCCATCGGAAAATACGTGTTTGCAAAGCTCCAGCGATTTTATCGGCTACCGTACAACCTGTTAAACCGATATCGGTTTAACTTTCCGCTCTGACAGGGTCAGCCAATGCCACGAAAAACCTGACAGCACAAGGGTATTAGCCTTCTAACTCTTGACAGCAAAAACTGCTAAACCGATATCGGTTGAACTTCAGCTGTAGTTTAAAGCCATTTTTCGCAAACTCCGATAAAACCGAACTCGAAACCTTCTCCAGCTGGCTTCACAATATTTTGCTATCTCATGAAAGCCCTAGCCACTAGCTTTCACACTTCAAATCGAATAATATATTCTCGTCCATCCAGTACCAAATCGGCTCCAACTATCCAAATCGCTTTACTGACAAGCAACACCCGCGCCGACTTTGTAAGCAATGGATATTCGTTGTGTTAGAACAGTGTTGGAAACCAGCCCCCTATCGCATATACAAAACCGCCCGTACAGCCGTTTTTCTTATCAGCCACATTAATTATTTCGGTCAAAGTGAACACTGGCGCCATTTCAGTCGGATCAGCTTCACGAAATCCTCCTTGACATTTTTAAGGTTGCGTTGCGGGAGGTACAATGACCCAGGAGTTCTTTATTCTTTGCGATTAGGAACTTTCAGGGCGCGTTCACGACCAAAAAGTAATAGAGAACTTGAGGTTTCGAACACGATTTACAGAGGAGAGGACAGTTAAATGAGACAAGCACTTCTTGTCCTTGCAGCGATTTCGCTGGCCACACCGGCTTTTGCACAAGCTTGTGGCGACGAAGGTCGTTATTTTCACTTGAAGCCACCAGGCTGGTCGGTTCCATCCGCACGCCGTCACGCTATCCACAAGATGGCTGAAGCATTGCGCTGGTACCGTGAGCATCTCGGCAATACACCAATTTGCCCAGGCGCCAACATCCAAGGCATCACAGTTACCACAACTACAACCACCACAACCAAGTAGTTTCCTGCCTTCGGGCAGTTTTACTCTCGGTTTCGACGCTCCCATCTGGGGGCGTTGAATAGTGGGTTGTCCCAGGGCAGGCCCGTCTTTTCTTGATTGGCCTGCTTTATGTTGGTTATATCTGGTTTGTGAGCGATCAATAGTTTTGGTTGTACAAGAAAGACCCAAGGCAGTTGATCCGCCAGGATCTCTTGAATTTTGCCGTAAATCCGAGCCCGTTCGTCGCGTGCGGTTGTATTTTTCCCGCGTTGGATCAAGGCATCAACAGTCTTATCGCTGTAGTTGACAAAGTTGAGCGGCCCTTTCGTTCCCCAAACGAGCGAACATTCTGGGTCGGTACCAGCTGAGCGACTCCAGAGAAACACATCAAAATCTCCCGTCTTCAGATATTTGGCGCGGAGCGTCGTATATTCCAGGACCTGCACCTCAGTCGGCACACCTATCTGCGCCAGATCATCCGAGATCACCTGAGCCACATCCTGAAAGTCTTTTACTGTCAAAATACGAAAGCTTAGTTGCTTTCCTTTATCAGAATTTTGATACCACCCGTGGTTCGTGTAGACGTAGCCTGCTTGCTGCAGCAAGGCAAATGACACGTGTTGGTCGAAAGGCCAGGCTCTAACGGAGGGGTTATAAGCCCAACTTCCCGGCGAGACATCAGTTCTTGGCACACTAGCGTAGCCAGCAAAGAGCACCTCTGCCAGCTCATTTCGATTAATACCCGAACAAACAGCCTGCCGCACCAATTGATTACTGAAAGGGGCGCGCTTCATATTGAAGCCAAGATAAACAGTGCGAGTGCCATTGAACTGCTCGACATCTATCGGGGTTTCGTCAGTACTCTCGAAATTTCGATCCACCGGTTTGCCAAAACGCGCCTGCTTTCTTGGAATGAGCGTTGCACTGCAGTTAAGCGGATCGACAGCCGCCGCATCCAGTTCGCCTCGTCGCAAGGCTATACCTAAAAGGGTTTTATCTGGCACAATGCGCCACACCAATTGCTTGCAACGCGGCGGCTCTCCCCAGTAGTTTGGATTGGGCTCAAAGACCAGCTCCAATCCAGCCTCCCAGCGCCTAAGCAAAAACGGACCCGTAGCAACCGGCTCTCTGCCAAGCGATTTGGCACCACCACCTGGCTCCTTCATGAGTCGAGCCGGCAACACGCGCAGCTCAGCAAGTCTCGCCAAAAGCGGTGCGCTCTGCTCTTTCAAGTGCAGCACGATGGTGTTGTTGGACTGCCTCAACTCCACTTGTTTGATGCATTTATAGTCTGATTTGAAGGGAGACGAATCCGAGCAGGCAGCGTCAATGGAGGCTTGCACATCGTCCAAGCCAAGCGGCGATCCATCGCCAAACTTCAGCCCCTTACGCAATCTGAAACTATATTCCAATCCGTCGTCTGAGACATGGAACCACTCTGCAAGTCCTGGCTCCAAGTGCAGATTCTTGTCATATTTGATCAATCCTTCGTACACAAGCGTCTGCGCATAATAGGAGCCAGAATCGAGGGCACGTAGCGGGTGAAAACTGACCGGCTCCCATGAAATGCCGAAGACAATACGGTTCTTATTTGCCACAGTCGCTGCAGCATGTGCGCCAGCGCTCAAATCCGAACGCGAGCTGCACCCTGACAGCGCCATGCCCGAAGCCACTGCAATCGCCAAACAAGAGCTCACAACACGTTTCGATCGCCCGGAAAACCGGCTCAGAACGTGAAACAGATCGGACCGGCAAATGGGTTGCCTGAGTGCCATCGTCTCTTTTAGATTCCGGGTGCTCCCTGCGACACGAAATAGATGCAAGCGAGCATGACAAGCATGGCGCTCGTAACACCCAACCAGAAGCCTGCCACCAGCACTTGCCAAACGATCAACGCTTGTCTTGGCGTCAGGCTGATCATGATGCCGAGTCTGTTGACTATGTAGAAAATCACAGCGCCGACTGTCAGTAACAACGGCAACAATTTATAAGCCGGTGGCACCGGCATGGACACCGCAAATACCAGGCTCAAAATACAGATAACGACTAAAGCGATACTCAGGTAATCGGAGAATCGTTGCTTGACATTTTCTGCAACAGACGCCTGTCGAATGTGATTCATCGCCCTGAAAAAGTTGGCGAAACCAGCGCGCCTCGGCGTGCCTTCGGATTCGCTCGGCGAAGCAGGTTTCACCTCTGCATCTGCCGCCGTGTCCACATTCGGACTTTCTGATTCAGTCACGATAAATCCTCCGGTCGATTCCTTTAATATTATCAAGTCAGCGAATGTTCAAGCTATCGAAGGTTGTTTTGGGAATTTTGCGACCGCTTGATCTTGGTCCTGGTCCTTAGTCCCAAAGTCTCAACACCGGCAGTCCCAATCAAGCTTACATTACCCGTTCGGTTGCCAATGTCAACGTCTCAGCCTACCGTCTATATTCTTGTCCTGCACTGGCGCGGTCTCGAAAACACGCGCAATTGCCTTGCGTCCTTGAGAAAACTGCACTACGAATCCTACAAAATTTTACTGGTAGATAACGGTTCAGAAACGCTTGACGGCGAAAAGCTGGAGGCAGAATTTCCAGGCATTCACCTGCTCCGGTTGCCAGATAACAAGGGATTCGCTGGCGGCTGCAACGCCGGCATCGCATATTGCATCGAAAGAAATGCACCGTTCATATGGATTCTCAACAACGACACCGTGATCGCGCCTGAAACCTTGACCATTCTCGTTGCAGCCGCAGAAAAGGAAGCAAAAGCGGCAGCGCTCTCCGCAGCAGTACTAGATGCGGTGTCACAAGAAAATATTATTCCTGGACGCGGTGTGATCGATTTCCACAAAGCAAAATCTCTGCTGCGGCCAGTCAACAACAATGAACCAGTCGAATGCGACTGGTTGGCTGCATCCAATCTACTGTTGCGTTCTTCGGCTCTGCAAGAAGAGAACAAGGTCAACGCATTCGATGAACGCTATTTTCTATATTTCGAAGACACCGAGATTTGCCATCGCTTGCGCATGAAAGGCTGGAAGTGCATCTTCGTACCCTCCGCCCGTATCACTCACGTTGGCGGCGCATCCACAGGGAAGATCCTTCAACACTGGCGTTCCTACTATCACACGCGCAATCGCTTCCTCTTCTTCTCAACCTACACGAAAGGATGGCAAAGGCTGCTAGCTATGCTCGCCATTCGAGCGCATGTACTCAGGCATCGTCTTTCGCTACCGCAAAAAGGTGACGACGGCAAACGTCAATTGAAAGCAGAACTAATGGGCGAACGCGATTTCGACCGCGGTGTCTTCGGTCAATGCAAAGACCTCGATCAACTCACGTAGGCAAACCACGCTTACGTAATCAAATTAACGTAAGCAAACCACGGGACCAACTATATAGTGTCAACACACTCGATCTAATCGCCTGACAGCGTATTGAAACCAGAACCACGAAATAGCCAATGAGAGATACAAAACGAAACGCCAGGTCAATGAACCTGGCGTTTCCAGCAATCATGCACAATTCAGGAGAGTTTGTCTCTTCTCTAGGGACTAAAGAACGTACCACCCGAAGTAGTTACGAACTGTCCGCTGGAGGAGGATGAGGACGAGGACGAGTTGAGCAGCGAGGAATTAACACTCGTGCTGGCGCTGCTGCCTCTAGAGTTCATCAGCGTAGCGAGATAATTTCTGCCAAGTTGTTGCGGTGTCAACGCCGTCGGCATGTTCATACCAGCGGGCAGAACCGGTGTCGGCACCCCAGCACGTTGTCTAGCCAAAATATTGGCAGCAACGATGTTGTTCACATTATTGTTGTTGTGATGATGATTGGAGCATGCGATGGCGACTGGCACTGCGACTGCCACCGCGACAATCGTGAGCGCCATACCGACAATGATCAACTTCTTCATGTTGTTGCCGTGGTCAGACGAAGTCTTTGTTTTAGCTGCAACCGTGTGCACACAAGTTGTCGAAAAGGACATTTTGGCGTTGACGTTTGCATAATCAGGAATGTTGTATTTGTAAGCGCGAGCCGAATGAATTTCAGCAATATCACCAGCATTGACTGATTGCATGCCGCTGTTTGTGCTGATGCTCAGACCGGAAGCAGTGACATTACTGATGGAACCCGTGTAGGTGGTGCCGGAAGTCGTAATCACTGTTTCAGGGCACTGGCTAGTGTTGATGCGAGCAAAGCGGTCACCACCAGTGAATACTGCATAACCACTAGCAGCCCCGCCAGCGGTTTGCGTCTGCATCAACACACCTTGCAATAAAGCATTGGGCGGAGTCGAGGAGCTTGAATTTGACTTCGTCTTACTCTCGATTTTGATTTCGGTGCCATTGAGGATGGCGAGCGCGTCGCCAGCGATCAAAGCACCTACTTTGGTCACAGGAACCTGGCCGGTAATGCCACCGGAAGTCGTCGAAGTAGTCGTGGTTACCTTGATTGAATCTGCATAGGTCGGCGCAATCAACAGATTGAACTGCAATAAGAGCGCCAGCGAAAGGATTAAAGCTGTAAATCTCAAGTTTCTATCCCCTGAACTGAACAACACGAGGCTTGGGAAATTATGCCGAACCGCCAGAAGACCCGTCAACAACAGTTTCGCTTGGTATCCACGCATCGCCTCTTGAAATCAAGACCGTAAATCCAACGTCTATGCGGAGAGAACCAAAACTCCGTCGCATTTGGTCAGGCAAACCCCGAAGTGTAAGCGAACTGTAAAGGCATGCCAGGCAAGCTTTCTCAACTATTGAAAACAAGGAGGTCAAATTTGCGTAAGAATGATCGATTCCCGCTATTCAAGCCCGAAATGCCGACGATCAAAAGCTGTTTTGGATTCGTTAGTGACACTCATTTCCTCACTTAACAACTTAGGTGCGACTAATTAGGTGCGACTAAACAAGTTGGGCACGCCCCTTAACAACTCACAAAAACTGCACGACTCCGCCCCATAATTAGTTTCAATCGAACTCGAGGTCCTTTTATGAACACGAAACGCTCAGGAAGGCTCCCCTTAGCAGTGATATTGGCGGCAAGTTTACTCGGCTTCGCCTCCAACGCGTCTTTGGCTGAAACGGTTTACCAGGGAAGCGTCTGCTCGTCCCGTGTAGAAACACTGACAGGTCAAATAGATTGGCAAACTAATCTCAAGAAGGCACAGGAGCAAGCGCAGAAAGAGAACAAGCTGGTTTTCTGGATGCACATGCTGGGAAAGATTGACGGCGCCACTTGAAGTGCCGGTAATAGCTTGAGGGCCGTGTCGCTCTCTCAGGACCCAGCTTTTTCGATTCTAAAAAATGACTTCGTCTGCGGATACAAAGACATCTCGCATAAGCACTATGCCGGGGCTTCCGGCAAACATTTACCGGATGAGAACGCAGTCGACACCACCAATGGCGCCGGACCTCACAACATCCAGATGTTCGTACTGACACCAGACGGTGTCGTTTTACACTGCTTGCCCGGATATTGGAAGTCTGAAGATCTAGCCAGCGAACTTAAATTCGCAGAGAAGCTAAATCAGCTATGGCAAGATCCATCGCTTTCACGGCAGCAAAAAGACGTCTATTTCTCTCGGATGCAGCTTCAACAAATTAGTGCCGAACCCAAAGGAATGAGCAACCGAAGCCACCTGCAAGGATTCGACCTAAAAGAAGAAGCCAGGAAACGTCCTCATGGAGGCTTTTTCTACAAACCAGAGCTTGTCGATCAACGCACTGGTTCGACGCCGCCTAACAACGTCAAGACCGTTGACATTGTCATGCACGAACGGATGTCGCAAAGGCCGTTTGTCGACTACAAAGACTTCGACGTCCCGACGTTTTCTGCCTACGGTAAAAACGAATACGACAAACACGAGCAATTCCGGATGGCAAATGGTCAGATCGCTCCTGGAGCTGACCTGAAATCAGAACCGATGATTGGCAACGATCCTCGCGCACATCCAATCGAAACCCAGGTGAAGCGGCAAGGCAAGCAGATAGCCAAACAAGGCGTATTCATGCTCCTCCGCAGCCTATAGCTTCTCGAATAGCGCTTTAAGGTGTTGGACTTTTAAGGTCTTGGAATTTTTGGCGTGTCAGACTTTCGCCAAATTGCCTGACGGTGTCAGATTTTCGCCGCCGCGGCAAATCTGCCAAATTGAAAGTAAACCGATATCGGTTTAGCAATTTTCCTCGACCGACAATCGGCAAGAGTCCTCTTTTCAAGTGCCATCAGACTTTTCGCTGCATTGTCTGACTCTGTCAGATCAAAAAGGCAAACCGATATCGGTTTACTTTTCTCTGGGACACCCAAATCCCGGCATTCAATTTTCTACTCCCTGTCAGGATTTCAGCCGAATATCTGACCGATCTACTTATATTTATATAAGTCTTGTATGCTTCCCGGCCAGCACACATTCTCATAAGCGCACGCAACGCCAGATGCCACTTCCACAAAACACCGGAAGCCGCCTACCAGCTTGCTTATCGTTAGTAGATGCCGCCAGTCGGTACAGGAATCTTCACAAATTCAATGTCCACTGCTATGCCGCCAGCGTTCGAATAAGTATCTCGAGCCGTCCTAGTAGTCGTAGCCGTAGGAGGTACGACCGAATGAGTCGTCACTGGATTAGGTGGAAACAACAGATTGAGCAGCGTGGTCAATAGTGTGTAAACAGCTGCCCACAAGGCACCCAGCGGATTGGCTGGTCCACTCACACTAACAATAGTGGTGCTGTTGGCCGCTTTAGGAAGGAGCGGTTCTCCAGCATGGCTCCCGCCATTGGTTCTTCCTTCATGTGCCACCAGATCGCTGAAAACGACCCCGTAAGTATTTCCGTTCTTGCTGACAATTGTTTTGAAAGCCTTTCCAACAAGCTGTTGGTTGCTCTCAGCAATGAGCGCATTAGGTGCTTCCGCCTGCGGGGTGATAACAACGTTTCCGTTTGCATCAAAGGTGTATTGATACACAAGACCTGTCGGTGTCGTATTGAATGGCGACGCCATAGCATTTACAACGGACTGCACATTAGGACGCGTTCCGGCTCGTCTTATCCAGTGGATGATACCAACACCACCCGCCAGTCCCAACGATGGCGTCGCTATATAAGGTGTCAAAGGAGGAATGATAAGCGCCGGAATCGGCAGCCCGAGTAGTGGTGGTGTCGCATATGTGGTATCACCGGGGTTAGGCGATCTCATGCCAATCGGCACAGGAGAAATTGTTGGCGACATCAGAATATCGCCTGGTGAACCGACTTCCGGCAAACTACCGGTCGGAAAACCGATATTTAGTTGTCCAGGAAACGGACGCGGATCTAAGACCGAACATGCTTGAGCACAAGCAGCTGAGTGAACCCTCGTTGCGCCATTTGCCCCTTGCGATAGCGATGGACCATTAGCATCAGCTTGATAAACCTGATCGGCTTCCACTTTCACAATCGAGCTCACAGTAACAGCTGCAGGAAGATTGGAGATATTGGTCGTGAACTGTTTTTGATCGACCAATTTTAGTGAATTGTCCAAACCGCAGAAAACGAAATCGTGTTGGTTATAAGGAATATCGACGTATGACTTATAGCAGGTCACGACTTGACCATTTGGAAATGTATCGACTTTAGTCTGATCACTCGTCACATTCGAGTAGTTTGAAGGCTGCGGAATAGCGGTGTTTGTCGATGCTCCGTTTGACAAAACCCCGAGCGTAATTTTCAGGCTCGACGGATCAAGTGCGCTCTGGGTCCCACTCATGCGGATAATATTTGAATTGTAGGCTGTCTGCGCATCTTGGTAGATATTTACTACATTGCCGTCCCAATCGCGATGATCAGACGAAGGATTCTGCGAGCACGCATCACTCAATGCAGCCTGCAAGTTTCCTACAGCAGCCACCGCGTTGGTGTAATCCTGCTGGGCTACCTGCTGCATCGCAGTGTTTTTGAGTGCATCGGCAATGATCATGTCGAGACGCACTGTAGCAAGGATTGTGTTGATACCACGCACAGGAGTCGGCTGCCCATCGGTTGCATTAGTATCAAATCCGGTAGCACCATTGTCTGAGAGGGCGATCAGTCCGAAATTAGGATCGTCCACGACTATCCGGCTGATGTCGTTAGCTACCTGCAGAGCTGCCCCTTCGATAGCGGTGCGTTGCTCTTGATTGGTGCCGAGCATGCGGGTGTATTTGAGCGCAAAAAAGAGAATCGCTAAAACAAGACCCAAGGTGACTGCGCCGATAAAGGCAATCATGTTGCCACGCTGGCGCCGTACTTTGCTTTTTGAGCCTCTGGCGCGGCGCTCATGACGTCCTCGCCCATCGTCTAATAGTCTGAAATTCATAGTTGCACCGCGCTCTTTTTCCCGCCTAGATGAGCTAAATTAACTCGAGTTAACTTATATAGCAAACATAGATGACTTTTGGGAAAACTGTCAATTACCCCAAAGTGACAAGGATAAGCACAGAAGCTTTTTCTGGCTCAGTTTCAGTTGCTGGAAATTGCGTGTTTATCCAATGAACGGCAGTAGCCGGTAAGCCAAACACATCAATCAATGGAAACAAATCAACAAACAAGCAAATAAACAAACAAGCAAGCAATCCAATCAATCAATCAACAGACAACGGAAACTAGAAACAAACCTCCAGTCCGTGAAGCGATTCATTAACCAGCTTTGCTCGTGTCGCCAACCCCGACTTCGTCCTCGTCATCACCGCCAGCTTTATCTGAAGGCAAGCCCTTGAAACTGATGATGATGTGGCGGTCAGAGCCTTGTCCTTCGCTTTCAGAGGCGAGATCAGCAAAATTCTCTTGCAAATATTGATGCACAATGCGTCTTTCGTAAGGACTCATTGGGGCCAGCGAGTAGTGCTCAGAATCTCCGTTGAGCACAGCGACCGCACCCTTCTTGGCCTGGTCCTCAAGATTTCGCTTACGGCGGGAACGGTAATCGAGAATGTCGATAATGAACGGACCCTGGTCATTCTGCCCGCTCTTGCACATCTGGCGAACGATAAATTGAAGCGACTCCAAAGTCTGTCCGTTGCGACCGATCAAAATGCGCGCGTCATCTGCTTTGCACTCAATCCGGTAGCAAGTCGTCGTTTCATCAACGTCCTCTTGGACCACTGTAGCCTCAATATCCAAGATGGCAAGAATCTTTTCCAGATAACTGCGGGCGCTATCGTCAATGGTGCTCATCTTACTTCTTTTTCTTCTTCCTCTTTTCCTGGGCAGTATCGCTTGGACTTACATCTATTGATTCGTGCGAACCATCACCATTGGTCCCAATCCTCGGAACGTTGCCATCACTCTTCTTGGCAGGCGAGTTGTCCTCTTTGCTTGTTCCGTTCCTGTTCTTGGCAGTCTCGGATGGATCTGATTTGTTAGTTTTAGCAGTCGAACCGTTACTTTGTATACTTTGGCCACCGGTCTTATTCGATCCACCAGCCTTCCCACTAGAACCAGAAGCCGCGCCCGAACCAGAACTAGAGCCGGCACCATCATCATCCATGACATTAATGAACGCTGGCACAGGCTGCTTCATGACTATGTAGGTTTGCAGCGATTGCACGACGTTTGAGATAACCATGTAAAGGTAAACGCCTGTCGGCAAGGGAATGAAGAAGAACATACCGGTCACCGCAAACGGCATGATCTTCATGCTCTGCTGTTGAGCCAATTGCGCTTCGTCCAATTCACCAGCTGGTTGCTGCTTAGGCAAGCTCAACTTCTGCGAAATGAACATCGTCAAGCCAAACAAGAGAATCAAAAGCACGCTATCCCAATTGTTCGGATTGAGAAGATCCGCACCTTTCGCCACTTTGCCAAGACTCTTGATAAACAAGAAAGACTCGTTCTTAGCTATACCAGGCACCATCGCTTTGACAACGAACTCACCAGTATTTGGAAACGTAGCGTGAAAATGCTCACCAACCGGTTCGTGATTGATGATGCCTTTCATATCCGAGCTCTTGCCGTAAATCTGCCAGCTCACCTTGAAGTTTTCTGGCAGCTCACCTTGCAAAGCGCGTGTAGAAAAATCAACAGTCTCACCCTGAACAATAGTCGAATCACCAGGGAAGACAATTACTTTGGCCAGCTTGTGGTCGTCAGCTACATAAGGCACACCGGCACCTGAGACCTCATTCTTGTGAGCTTCGGACGCCTGGCTCTGGCTGACAACCTTCACTTTCACTTCAACCGGCTTGTCACCGAAGGGCGGACCGGTAAAGGTTCCGAACAAGGCGAGCAAAATCGGCAATTGAATCAAAAGCGGTAAGCAGCCGCCCATCGGATTGACTTTGTTTTTGGCGTAAAACTCCATCGTTTTCTGCTGGAACATCTGCGGATCGGTTTTCGCATAACGTTCCTGAATCGCCTTGAGCTGCGGTTGCAGCTGGGTCATGCGCATCATCGAGCGTGTCTGATTGGCAACCAACGGCCAAACCAAAAGCCTTACCAACAGTGTCAAAAGCACGATCGACAGACCATAGCTGTGAGTCGCCATGGCGATCTTCTCCAGTATGGGGATCATGAACAAATAGGTAATATCAGGAAAGTTCACCGGCTACCCCTTGGGCTCTCTACCAACCCATGTTTCCAACTTGCTGCAAGCTCTTGAGATTCATCAGAACTTAGCTTTGTTGCACTGTTTGCTTTTGCACGACCGAAAAACCCTCGCCAAAATCCTAGCTGGAGCCGGATTCCTTCTGAGTCAGCCGGTACATGATCGACACCGCCATCGTTGAGCGGATGACAGCGGCAAATTCTGCCTATTCCGAGCAATGCACCGCGCATTAGCCCGAACCGCTGGATGCTCTCAACCATATATTGTGAGCAAGATGGATAAAACCTGCATGATGGGGCTCTTAAATTGTGAGTCTTTTGATACAAGCGAATGACTCCAACCAAGGATTGTCTGGCAGTTTCAGAAACGGCGGCAGTAATTTTTTCAAGCGTCACGTTCGTTAGCTATTCCTGTATCTGCTCTGTCCGCTCTGTCAGATTCCGATTGGTAAACCGATATCGGTTTAGCATTTTTGTCAGACGCAATCGCCGCCCGCCGTTTCCCCGAAGAGCCCTTCTCCTGCCCGACGACAGCTCCATGTTGCCCAGCCACGGCTCCACGCTGACCAGACGCAGCCCCATGCTGTGCTGTCTTGGCCGCCGCTCCCCCCACACCTTGAGATTGCGGGCGATGCACCCCATGCTTGGCGCCGGCTTTAACGATGCTTTCGCTGACAGCCTCTTGAAGCTCCGTCCAGCTTGCTTCAAACGCCTTTGCATGCACAACGAAGACCATTGCGTACCACTGGGCCAACTCCTGCTTGAGGTCAGGATTGGATAACCGTAACAGCCGATAGGCTTCTCTAAGGCGTCGCTTGGCTTTATTTCGCACGCAGGCGCTTTTAGAAACTTTCTTGGCAACGACAAAACCCACCAGGGGCAAAGCCGCTGGCTGCATTTTAACAAGCTCCGCAGAACTCGCCGGATTTGCACTTTGATTCTTAATCTTGGCGCCGCGCCCGCGCTCTTGGCGGGGTAAAACGTAAAGGCTGAAAAACGGTGTGCCGACTGTTTTACGTGCAGAATAAGCGCGCTGAAAGACTCCAGCGCGCGTCAATCTCTCTTTGGTAGGCAGCACAAAGCACTCCGATTAGACGGAGAGTTTGTAGCGACCTTTTGCCCGTCTAGCTTTGATGACGTTCTGTCCAGATTTAGTGGACATTCTCTTCAAAAAGCCGCTGCCCTTTTTCGCTTTGGATATAGAGCCGCGCAAAGTCCGTTTCATTACAGTTACCCCAACGAAAACTACTGCCAACTTAAAAATTGTTGGCTAATCCTGAGTGAACTGCCTATGCTATCATCTCTGCCAAGAATCTACAGCCTGTCTTCCTTAAGACCGGCTAAAAAATTTACGAATTCAAGCAGCTGGTGGGCGGCTGGTTTTGCGTATCCAATTTAATGATGCGCATTGATTTGGCGTCTGCATCTGCATTTTGTGCACCAAGGACCAACAAAAGGACCACAAAATAGATGGCATCTGGAGAGCGCGAAGACATCCGCCTTTTGAAGTCGACAAGCGAGATCTGGGCAGCCGCTCAGGAATTGATGGCTAAAAAAGTGGCGCTCCCCAGCATGCAATCATGGATTCGGCCCGCCCGCCTCCTCGAGCTCCAAAACGGCGAAGCGACGATAGCCGTGAGCAACGAGTTCATGCGCAGTTACATCGTCAACAATTTTCAGGCGACCATAGCTGAGTCGCTTTCAGCGGTCGTCAAAACGCCTGTCAAACTGAAGGTAACGGTCGACTCCGAGATTCCAAAGAGCGAGCCATACACTGCGACAATCGCCAGTATCTCGGTCTTGCCGCCCGTCGACACGAGCCTCCGAGATGAGGAAGCTCAGTCTTTTTTTGGCGGAAGCATCGAGTCTTTTGGTGGCATTCATGGTGGGAAAGAGCAACCTGGAGCCCATGATGGTGCCACCGAGAAGAGCCCGGATTCCATCCTTGCCTCAAACTTCGAACAGCCTACATCAGCCGACCGCGATATATCCAACTCGGTCGGCACTGCTACAAAACCGGCCCGCCACGACGCTAAACCAGCTACCACCAACACTAAACCAGCTACCACTACTACTAAGCCCGCTGCTTACGACCATAAAGCGTACACCGCGGCCGTGAATGCTGCCGCACAACAACGCGACTTGATACCAGGCGCACCAATCGGACCAGGTGGGCAAACCGGAGTCAACCGAAACGCCGATGGTACGCCAATTAACGCCCATAGCTCCCAATCCGCTGGATTCACCGCCGGACCCATAACTGGTATCAACAAGGCAAACCTCAGTCCAAAATACATTTTCGAAACCTTCGTAGTCGGCTCACACAACCGTTTTCCATATTCGGCCGCACTCGCGGTGGCGGAAAAACCCGGACAAGCTTACAATCCGCTTTTCGTATACGGCGGTGTGGGACTCGGCAAAACCCACTTGATGCAAGCGATCGGACACTCCATCCTCAAGCACTCCCCAAATCTAACTGTTCGTTATATAAGTTGTGAGCGCTTCACAAACGAACTTATCAACTCAATTCGCGACGACCGCATGATGGAGTTCAGGAAGCGCTATCGGCAGGTAGATGTTCTTCTCGTCGACGACATTCAGTTCATTCAAGGCAAAGAATCCACCCAGGAAGAGTTTTTCCACACATTCAATGCTTTGCGCGACAGTGGACGCCAGATAATTCTTTCGTCCGATCGTCCACCAAAAGCCATATCACTTCTTGAAGAGCGCTTGCGAAGCCGCTTTGAGTGGGGATTGATTGCGGACATTCAAGCACCAGACTTCGAAACCAGATTGGCAATCTTGCGCAAGAAGTGCGACGTAGACAACATGCACGTTTCAGACGAAGTACTTGAATATATCGCCAACTTATTCACTACAAATATAAGAGAACTCGAAGGCGCTCTCATCCGCGCACATGCCTACGCCAGCTTGGCAGGCTCAACTCTGACACCAGCAGTATTGGCGGGCATCTTACAACCGGTAGGACCAGCACAAAAGCAAAAAGTTACGCTCACTGTGGAGCGCATTACTGATACCGTTGCATCATATTATCGTGTCGAGTCGAGCGAATTGAGATCATCAAAACGTTCTCAGGATCTCGCTTTACCGCGCCACGTGGCGATGTATCTTGCACATGAATTGATCCAAATGAGTTTCCCAAGAATCGGTCAATCATTTGGAAATCGTAAACATACATCGGCTCTATATGCACATTCTAAGGTAAAGGAAACCCTCGCAACTGATGCCGATCTCGCGCATGCGATCCAGCAAATCAAGCTACAGTTGAACGTTTAAGTGGCTGTGCAAAACTTGTCCATAACTTGTTTGTTTCGCGATCAATGCGTGTATCAAAGTTCAAAATTTTGATGGCAAAAATTTCCATTTGAACAATTCACGTACAAGAAACTTACAAGCACTTTCGGCACCTGTATGCCGTTCATGAGTTATCTACAGAAAAAAGTTTTGCCTTCTACTCCTATATAACTAGATCTAGAGAACAAAGAAGAAGGAGACATACAAACAAGAACGGCGTCGGTGCTCTGACAAAAGTTCCGTTGAACCTGCGGATCCCACAACATATATATCGGGATCCGGAACGGCAAATGACTGACATAACGTGAGAAATTCCGGCGATTTTCTGATTAAAAAAGGCATGTAAGATATTTTCGAAAACTTCTGGCAAACAAAGAAAACGATGATGCAGAGAGGCTTTCCGTCCGAAAATCCACAAGCCGGCAGCGCAAAACTTTTTGTCACGAAGAGGTAGTCATGAAGTTATTCTTGTAGCAATTCTTGCGCATAGAACCGCGCATGAATACTTGATATATCGCCAGCTCAAGCAATCGTTCGAGATTGAAGACAGAGGTAACGCGCCATGCACTTCGCAGTTCAAAAAGATGTTCTGGTCAAAGCGCTCAAAGACGTGACAAGCGCGTTGGCAACCCGCGTGGTGCAGCCAATCCTGAGCAACGTGCTTATCGAGTCGGTGAACAGCACGACATTGAAGTTTCAGGCTACTGACCTCGATCTCTCTATCGAAACAAAGACAACAGGCGTTGTGTACACTAATGGTTCCATTACTTTGCCTGGCAAGAAGCTCCTCGAAATCGTTTCGAAATTGCCCAACGAGCTGGTTTCATTCCAGGTCAACAAAGAGACTCTGGAGACGGCAGTCAATTGCCACCGCTCCAAATTCAGCATCACTGGCTTGGCGTCTGACGATTTCCCGAAATTGGTAGATGCAAAAAACGTTGATGGTGTCTTCATGCCGGCTGACATTTTGCGCAAGTCTATCGTTCAGACGGCTTTCGCTGCAGCGAATTACGACGCTAGCAGCATTTTGGGCGGGGTGTACATGGTTATCGAAGACGGCACGGTTGCCTGCACAGCAACTGACGGCAGCCGTCTCGCGCATCGTAAGGAGTTCCTCACGCTCACTGTTCCTGCAGCGAAAAAGGTCGAGGGCGACAAGGAGACTGAAGGAAAGACGCAGACCGCTACACTGGACAGACCAGCGTTTCTGAAGGCGATCGTTCCGGCGCGTGCCTGTCAGGAAGTCGTTAAGCTGTTAGAAACCGCAGAACGTGGTGTGAAAGGCGGAGCTGCTCCAGCCAACGAGGTGCGCATAGCTGTCGCCAACGGACAGATCGTTTTTGAAACAGAAAATCACTTCCTGTCTGCGCGTTTGATCAGCGGCGAATACCCGCGCTATCAAGAGCTTTTCCCGAGCGAGTACAAATACCTTGCCAGCCTGCGCCGTGATGATCTGGTTTCTGCAATCGAACGTGTGTCAGTCATGTCCGACGACCGCACGCACTTGATCAAGCTGCATTTTGAGGGCGAAACACTTCAAATTACCGCCAACACCCCCGACGTTGGTCGTGCGCAGGAAGAAGTGCCAATCGCTTTTGAAGGGCAGGTTCTCGACATCGCTGTGAACGTTCGCTACATGGTTGACGTTCTCCAACGGCTGGGCGTAGACGAGGCGAGAATCGAAATGACTGGACCCTTGAAGCCTCTTATTGTCAAAGGCGTTGGCGATGAAGCTTACAAATATCTGCTCATGCCGGTGCAAGCGAAGTAGCCGGCTGAATCGGATTGAACACAAGCAAGTGTACTGGAGTTGCCATCACGCACGGTGCCTAAGGATATCCTGAGCGCGGTTATTACCACTTCAAACCAGTAGAGCACCGCCGTCAATATGCAGCACAGATCCGGTTACGAATTCATTGCCCATCAAAAAAAGTACTGCATCGGCGATATCTTCTGGGCGGCCAACGCGACCCACAGGGAGCGCAGACCCTATCTCCGCTAAACGCTTTTCCTTGTCCGAACCCAATACGGAATCAAGTAGCGGTGTGTCAATTACACCCGGAACGATCGTATTGACCCGAATTGGTTTTAATTCCAAGGCCAGGACGCGTCCGAGCGCTTCCACCCCAGCATTGGCTGCGGCTGCGGTAGCAGCGGTTACGAATGGTCGCCATGCCGCGAGCCCAGAAATGAAAGTTATAGAACCAGTGGATCCCATTTTGGGAGAGCAATATTTTGCCGCGTGATACGCAGCTGATAGCTTGCTGTCGATCAATGCTTTGACTTCGGAATATGATTTATCGCTGACAGCTCCGAAAATTGCTTCCGCGGCAGTGACTAAGACGTGGTCGACGGTGTTCGAATCAGACAATATGCGCGCCACGTCCAGCTCATTCGTAGCGTCCCCAACTGCAAAATTTGCTCCTGGCATCAGTTCTATTGATTTCTTGAGACGTTCAGCCGATCTGCCAACGATGAGGACCCGTCCCCCTCTCTTATGAGCAGCTATTGCCGTTGCAAGACCGATCCCGGAACTGCCCCCAAAAATGACAATACTTTTTCCTTGCAAATCCATACGCCTCCAGTGCAGTGATGCGATGCGCCATGATTAGCGATACTAACGTCTGCAAAGGTATGCGATTTTCGGTGAAATTAGCGTGAAACCTGGTCTGTGGCGGGCGAACTGTTACGGTATGATGGAGGAATCAATGAGAAATGCAGCCGCAGAAAGGAACTGGAGTTGATAGCGAATTTAACTATCACGAAGGCCACGCCGAGCGATGTAGGCGAGATCTATGATCTCACGGTTGCCTTGGCTGAATACGAAGGAAAGAAGCCCGAGGAGATTTTAGTCAGCAAAGAAAATCTTCTACGATGGGGTTTTGGAGCGACCCCCAGATTTGAGGCTCTCATTGCACGAACTGGCAAGCTTCCGGTTGGAATGGCAGTTTTTTACATCGGCTATTCTGGCTACCTCGGAAGCATTTTCTTATATATCGAAGATCTCTTTGTACTGCCGGGTTATCGCCGCCAAGGTATCGGTAAAGCATTGCTCTGCGATCTAGCTTCACGATCTATCGAGCTCGATTGTTGTGGAATGCGTTGGGCCGTCTTCGATTGGAACGAGGAGGCCATAGCATTCTACCGATCGCTCGGCGGACAGCTCCGCCCGGACCTCATTCAAACGAGGTTGGAAGCGAAGGATCTGCCTAATCTTTTGGCCAAGTAATCGATACCGTTCAGGTGCCTCGTCAAGCGGCAAAGGTCTTTATGGCAGCCGATGGTAGCAGAAGAGGAGCTACTGGCCGCATCGCTCATTCACTTCCGTTTCTGCCGAGGTCACGGTTTTCTATTCGCAAAAAAAGCCGATTGCGCCACCAGATATCGCGCCACCACATACGGTGTTAAGCAGGACGCATCGGCATATTCCTACCTGAATTTATCTGCCGTGTCAGAGCCAAATCTACGATGGAGAGTCGCTGTGGTCGAATATGGATAGTCCAAAAAAAGCCGATTTGCTCTGTGTGTTGCAAGTGGCAACGCCTGCGCGCTGGTTGCCTCGAGGTTAAGGTAAAATGTTCACTGTTGGCGTCTTCTGAGAACTCGTGCGCCGCACGGAATTATCAAACTACCTTGGAATAAAACAAGGAACTAATGTGTTTGTTAGATTGAAGACTAGAGTGAGGCGTGACCGGTGATGACAAGTGATTGTTGCTCGGCGGATACAGGCAGGCACGTTAATGACGTCTACACAGATCCTGTCTGCGGAATGACTGTAGCTGCTGGACAGGGAAAGCCGCATGCAGAGTATCAAGGCAAGCGTTATCATTTTTGTCATCAGTCTTGCGCCACCAAGTTCAGCAATGATCCGGCCAGATACTCAGCCAAATCTATCGTGGCGGCGGATGCCAGTGAAGTAGCCGTAACAATTGGTTCGCCGTCATTAAGAACAGTACAGCTTGATGTGATACCGGTACAGATTGCCGGCCGTAACACAGGTGCCGCGAGCCACTCTTGCTGTCAGCATGAACACCATGCCTCGGGCGCTGAGAAATTCGGTGCAGTTGGTACGCCTAGTACCGCTGCTTCCGGCCCGAGAACTTCTACAACTATTCCTTCGAAGCACACATCAGGCTACATCTGCCCAATGCATCCGGAAGTGCATTCTGAAGTGCCGTCTGATTGTCCTCTATGCGGGATGGCTTTAGAGGCGATTGTTCCGACGGCCGACAACGGCAATGCCGAAGTGGAGGAAACAACCAGGCATTTCGCAGCAAGCGCTGCGCTCGCACTCCCAGTTCTTTTTCTCAGTATGTCCCACATGTTTGGTGGTGCCATATCTAGTATCACCAGCAGTCTGTCTCCCGAACTAAATTATGCATTGCAACTTGCGTTTGCTACCCCCGTTGTTTGTTGGCAGTCCCTGCCGTTCTTCAAAAGAGGCGTGAACTCAGTTCGACAGGGTAGTTTGAACATGTTCACATTGCTCTCACTGGGAATCGCTATTCCATACCTCTATAGCACCGCCTCTCTGATATCACTTCTTTCCGGCTCCGCCACACACCCTCATGCCGCTGGCATCTACTTCGAGTCCGCAGCTGTTATCAGTGCTCTGGCGTGGTTAGGACAGATGCTCGAGGCGAGAGCGAGGGTGCAAAGTTCAGGAGCCGTCCGCGATCTGGTAAAGCTGTTCCCTTCGGAGGCATCAGTTATCAAGCCAGATGGGACAGAGATCGTGTTGTCTCTGTCTGAATTGCGTGTCGGCGACAAGGTGCATGTCCGCCCTGGTGAACGCATCGCGGTGGATGGAATTGTAGTGGATGGTGCCACTGCGGTCGACGAGAGTATGCTAACCGGTGAGCCGATTGCAGTTGAAAAGCAGGTTGGAAGCAGCGTCTGCGCAGGCACAATCAACGGCTCCGGAAGCCTGGTGGTGCAAACTAAGCGTACCAGCGAAAATACCTTGCTTTCGCAAATCGTGTCGCTCGTCAGTCAGGCACAGCGAAGCAGGGTGCCTGTTCAGCAACTGGCAGACAGAGTTGCATCGGTCTTTGTGCCCGTTGTGATTGCCATTTCAGTACTCTCATTGGCTGGTTGGCTGTTCGCCGGTGCACCTCTGGCTCGTGCCATCTCTGCAGCGGTCTCTGTGCTGGTTGTGGCATGCCCATGTGCTCTTGGTTTAGCAACTCCCATGTCTATAATCATTGCTGCCGGGCGCGCTGCCAAAGCCGGCGTTCTTTTCAAAGAAGCGCGCGCGATGCAGGTCTTAGCAAGTGTGGATACTATCGTCATTGATAAAACAGGAACGCTGACGTCAGGCAAGCCCTCGTTGACTAAAGTTGAAACGACCGCATCGACTGCTGAGGTCGAAGAATCATCTATCATTCGTCTGGTGGCTGGAGTTGAGGCCCATAGCGAGCATGCTTTGGCGGCGCCGCTAGTATCGCACGCCTTGAAGTCGCTGGGTCTGAAAAATTTGCCGCCCTGTCGTGACTTCGAATCCAGCCCTGGAAGCGGTGTCGGAGGGATTGTTGAAGACCATCAGGTGCGCATAGGTACAGCGCCATTTTTGAAAGATCGTGGAGTTTCATTTGATGAGTCTGAACTGGCAGGTCTGCCGGAACCATCCGCTCATGTCACCTCTGTTTATGTCGGAATTGACGGTAAGTTCATGGCGCGCCTTGATTTTGCAGACGAGCCAAGAACCGGTGCCGACTTAGCGGTGAAGGAACTCGAGCGCCGAGGCATGCGACTGGTAGTCGCATCCGGAGACGGCGAGAGAGCAGTCAAATACGTAGCCACTACACTCGGTATCAGAGAGTTTCATGGAGCCCTTTTGCCGGCTGGCAAGGCCGGTCTAATAAAAGATTTGCAAAGCAAAGGGGCAAGGGTTGCCATGGCCGGAGACGGCATAAACGATGCACCAGCGCTTGCTCAAGCCGATGTCGGTATCGCCATGGGATCAGGGACGGACATCGCGGTAGAAAGTGCAGACATCGTGCTTGTCACGAACGACATCGCGGCAATCGTCAGGGCGCACAAGCTCAGTAAGGCGATGCTCTCTAATATTCGCGAAAATCTGGTGCTGGCATTTGCTTACAACATAATTGCCATACCGGTTGCGACTGGTGTTTTTTCTGGCGTACTGGGAGTGACACTCGATCCAATGGTCGCTGCTGCAGCGATGTCGGTCAGCTCAGTCTCGGTAATTTTGAATGCCCTGAGACTTCGAGGGCTGCGACTCTAAGGCAGACTTTTGCTTTCGTTAAGCTGATGGTTCCCAAATGGATAGTCTGGCGTCAAGAGCTGCTAAACTGTCACCCTTATCAACCAGCAGCCGCAGCTGTATGCAACGCAGCTGTCCTGATGCCTC
>DATNPX010000048.1:0-38264 GCA_036702975.1 Oculatellaceae cyanobacterium | reverse complement strand
TTGGGGTGCACGAGCATGCGGTCACCGCGTTTGCCGCCGAGAATTTCTCTTGCTCGGTTCGCGATCACCTCGTTGGCGTTCATGTTCGTGGAAGTGCCTGAGCCAGTCTGGAAGATATCGACAACGAAATGGTCGTCGAATGTTCCACGAGCGACTTCACGAGCAGCTTTTTGAATTGCAGCCGAGACATCTGCATCGAGCTTGCCCGTGTGCTTGTTCACTTGAGCGGCACACAGCTTTATCAAAGCCAGTGCGCGAATGAACGAGCGAGGGAATCTCAGGTTGCTGATGGGAAAGTTGAGAACAGCGCGTTGCGTGCTTGCACCGTAGTAAGCGGTTGCGGGCACACGCATTGTTCCCATTGAATCTCGTTCGACACGAGTTCTTGTGCGCTTAGTCATATGCGTTACCTCGCAGAAAAGTTGCCACCACCGATCGCTCGATACAAGATCGACTCGAGTCTGACGTGATCGCGGCTTCTGTTTAGAAAGGGGGTGTTGAAGCAGATTTTTGAGAGAATGTAAAGACGTCGTGAACCTAACCGGTTTCTTGCTTCGTCTTCAATATCAAGCGCGGATCTAAAAATAAAGATTCGGTCACTACGTGCATAATAGGTAGGAGAGCCCCGCCAGCTCGCGCGCTCGACGAAGTCAAACGGTGTCGTTGTATGACCAAAACATATCGCCTGAAAACTATGGTTTTGGTGCGGATGCTCTCTGAAGTAACACTATTTCTAGCCTTCATGGCATCACCTGTAGTGCTGCTGGCTCTTGGCAAGTTTATGCAGTTATCCATGCCTGGGCGCGCTGTCTTCGTCACTTTAGCCGTCATCGGTTTGGTCTTACTCCCAGTCTATGGGTTCATTACTTGGCAAGTGAAAACAGATCCGCTTGGCATCACGGCGGTATCTCTGTTCAAGAAGCAAACTTGTGAATGGTCACTGGTGCGAGGTTTGTCACGACGGTCGAGCTGGAACTGGTTGCGCTATGTAGTGGAAACACAGGAGGGAGAAATTTCTTTTCCTGTTTTGTTGAAAGACTGCGAACTGCTTGTCGACGATATTCGCGGACGATTGCCGATGCCGGGCCCGGCTACGCGCAATGCCGGTTCCACTAAGCATTTCGAGCACGACCGGGTGGCTGCGATCTGGCAGGTGTTGCAGATTTTCTACGGCTTTGTTTTCATCGGAATTACGTGGACCTTCTTCGCCAATATCCACGCCAAGTCAAGTGGCGATTGGTGGAGTTTGTTAGCGTTCTGCGTGGCTGTAAGCGTGCTTCTGCTCTGGCGTACCGTTGTTGTGGCACTGATGCCGCGCTCTGTAAAAGTGACGGATGATGCATTGACCATGCGAAATTTCTTTTTCGAGAGAAGCTTTGCCTGGTCAGACTTGCGTGGGTTGAAAGCGTCCTCGCCCTTCCTGCCGGAAGGGTTTGAAATAAAGACTCGGAGAATGGCTTACCTGGTAGGTTCCAATATGAATGAAGCAGACGAGTTGCAAGAAATTCTTCTCAGGAAAATTCCGCCTCCCTCTGACAAGAAAGGCACTAAATCTGGTGCTGGTTAGGCGTGCAGATTGACCTTTTGCATCTCGAAAAATTTGCTAATCATGCGTCGATGCAATTCGAAGGCGATGTTTGCAGGTAGCTCGTCTTGCTTGAAAGAGGCAACTTCGCTGGCATCGTCACCGGCCACCATCTCGCCGGTTACTTTGTCTGCTTTGTAGAAAAGAATGACGACGTTGATTGCGCGACCAGGTGCGTCTGCACCAATCAACTGAGGGTCATGGATAGTCAGCCCGGTCTCTTCGAAAACCTCCCGTGCAGCCGATTCTGCAGGTAGTTCGAAGCCTTCGATGAAGCCGCCTGGTAGGCACCAGTCACCGACGAATGGTTCAAATTTGCGTTTTACTAAAACAATGCCACCATCTTTTGAGACCAGCGTTGCTGTCACAGGCTTTGGATTGTCCCAGTGAACGAAGTCGCACGAGACGCAGACGATTCGATCTCGTCCACCGATTTCCAAAATTTTGACACTGCTAGAGCAGAGCGGACAGCAAATCAACGGTTCATTCCAGGGCTTGGTGATATCTCGGATTGTAACAACCAAAAGCGGCTGTTTGGTCAGATGAAAAATAGCTTCTGATTATTGTGGCAGATGTTGCCTAAAAGATCTTCTTAAAAGTGGCTCTAGGAGCGAATTTTCACCTTGTTGGGAAAGTGCCTCTATCTTTAGCAAAAAATTTCGAATTGAAATTATCAATAAATCTCTTCGATATTGTCTTTACTTATTCGCTTGCGCTGTTAAGATGTCCGCAAGCACTCTGGGAACTATAGTGCCGCTTCGATGTGGTACGAATAGAAAGAAGAATCGACCTTACCAGTACGTTCACTTTGCCCCAAACCCAGTCCGCCGTTTCCTCGTAAATTGAGGCTAGTAGGAGTCTGACATGAATTCGGGATCCCTTGGGAATCGTTCTTTGCGACAACCAAAACAATCTTCTAACGTAGACCAATCATCACTTACCAGAAGACCGAGAATTAAAAATGCGCCGCAAGCAGATGCTAGCGGTTTGAATCAGTGCTCTAACGGCGTTTGCCAGATATCTTGGAAACCGGGACAGATTGAATCTAAGCTTTCTGAAAATCTCGGAAGCTAAAAATTCATTGTCGGTTTGGCACCACACGTGATGGCTCCGACCGTCAGCGCAATCGCATTGGTACTTGATACCATCCCTGACCTCTATTGTCGTAGAATGGGACGGATGTTGGGTTCCAGAGCAAACCTGGTTGGTTGGTCGGAGCAAAACCAGTCCCCGGAAACTGCCATCTAGCGGCTCGCTGTTGCGCATACTCTCTTGCAGCCACTGAATGCGAATCTTCGCTGACGCTATAAAGAGCTGTGATTGTATTTCGGTCTCTATCTTTCAAATAGGGCGTCTGGTGCGGGTTAAGCACCGGATACATGATATCGCCAACGGTGCTTGAATGACCCTGCATGCCAAGCGCATGCCCAATCTCGTGCAGGCAGGTTTTGTATATGTCGCTTGCCGAAAATGACCGCCCAAACAGGCATGTAAGCACAACGACGTGTGCGCTGATGATCTGCCCTCCGCCAAAGAATGGATTTCGGCGAATAGTTGTTTCTGTTGCACCAGCTTCAACCCCGCTGCCTTTGGTACGGGCTTCAGAGGTCCATGAGCAGACGATGTTCGCTGCTTGTAGATTGTTTACTTCCACCCATGAGACTTTGGAATTGGAGACTCGTTGCCACTCATCGAAGGCTCTGCGAATGAAGTCTGGATAAGACGGTTGATATCCAGCGGTCCCGCTTCCGTCCTCAATATAGACACGCAGTGGCATCTGCGCCAGTGACCAGGTGATGCGACCCTCTTCTGTCACGTCGGCAAGATAGTTGTTACCCGCCAAGATCGGAGTATTCTGCGGTAGCATCCGCGGTGCAGACGAGAAAGCGTAGTCGGATAGTCTGCTCGTATGCGTCAGTAGACCGTGTGCTCCGCACAGAACGACGAGCACAAGAAATAACGCACCAAGCGAAATTCGCCAGGATACATTCTGCATTTTTTGAGTTTACCGATGATGAGAGAAGAAACGCACTAACCAGAGAAGCTCAGCCTTCCTTCCTTGGCTGCGCTTCTCTATGATTCTGTTGACAACGAATTTCTATCTTTGTTCCTGGATTTACAAAAATCTGCCCATCACGCGCACTGTATGTGGTGCTTTACTGTATAAAATAGTATATCCAGCAAAAAGAGAAGCAGCTCGAACATGATGTTCAAGCCGCTTCCCAAGCTGGATTGTTTGATACTCAAACAATCCAGCTTACATGCTCAGGTCACTTGTGCCCGAACATGCTCTGCCAGGTTTCCACCGCCATCTTCCACGCCCCGGCGAAGAGCCCGCCGATGAAGTTGAAGATGGGTCCGAAGATCGGTGCCAGGAAGTCGCGCACGCCCTTGAAGACGGTCGCGAAGGTGTTCCAGCACCAGGAGTGGAGTCCGTCCAGAAGCGGCAGCAGCCAGCCGGTCAGAAGCGGATCGGCGACGAACCGCACGCCGATGAAGACGAGCGGGTAGGCGAGGAAGTACGTCAGCAGCGCCACGACACCACCGAAGGGAATGGCGAACCAGTATCCCAGCGGCTGCGCCGTGAGCACGAGAGCACCGAGCCCGACGCCAGCGCCCAGCGCCCAGGCAGCGCCGAGCAGCTCCAGACCCGACTTGACGATGTAGCGACCGCCGGCGATGTACATGATCGCCGTACCAGCCGCTACGCCCAGATTGGCGAGAATGGCATGACCGCTCGCGAATCCGTGCAGCAACATGTGCAGGCCGAAGCCGACGGCTGCAGTCGCACACAGGTTGGTGATGTGCAGAACGAGCTTGTCGTAGGGACGCTCATTCCGATAGGCGTAGTTGTAGACCTTCTGGCAGCGGTCGACGAGCACGTCGAAGCGCTTCCAGACCCGCTTGTGCACGGCGTTGAGACCGTTGCCCAGCCACTCCGTCAGACCCGTGAGAAGGGAGCTTGTGCTCACGAATCGGTAGGCGACGTAGAGGAGGGGGAAGAGCAGGAAGAAGACAGGCAGCGCAGCAACGACGCCAGCGACGACGCCGCCGTAGTTGCCGTAGATGAAGCCCGCCTTGGTGTACGCGACACCGGCCGTGATACCAACGGCTGCGCTCGTGCTGCCGCCGATCACGAAGTTGCCGCCTTCCCAGTCCAGGCATTTGCCGCCCACCGTGTAGGTGAGGGCGAGCGTCACGACCGTAGCGATGGTGGCAGTGACGACCGACAGACCGATGGCGCCGCACAGCCACCAGGCTCCCCAGGCTGCGAGCGCAGTGACGCCGAAGTTGGTGAGCTGCTGGAAGAGGTGCCGCGAGCCGCTGTCCTTCTCGTTGTACGCAGACTCGAGCAGGGGCTTCAGCTTCTCGATCACCCAGTTCAGGAACTTGTCGCTGAAGAGCAGGATGAAGCCCGGCACCACGTACGCGACCAGCAGAGCGAAAGCCACGACGGCAGCGATTGCAGTCGCGGTGAAGCTGAGACCGAACAGCGGGGCGATGAACGGCGCGCCGCCGAACGCGAGACCGCCGCCTATCGTCAGGCCGAGCGCGTTGTTCTTGCCGTAATAGAGCCACTTGCTCGCCACATCCGCGAGAAGCAGACCGACGAGCACGCCGACGGTCGCACCGGTGGCGGTGCCGATGCCGCTCAGCACGGGAGTGCCGTGGAAGAAGGCTTGACCGTACTGCAGGATGTTGTAGCCGAACCAGCCGGCGCTGCCGACTACGCACGGGTACGCCAGAACGCCGAGAGCGCGAACCACGAATGACTTGCGGTTCGGGTCGTTCACGTGGCCCCACATGACGTCAGAGCCCGGCAGGTGCGCGAACATAGACACGAGCCCGCTGGCGATGTCGCCGAAGTGCTTCCGCGCGAACTCGTTGGTTCCCCTCCAGATGCGGTCGAAGCCCTTCGCGATCCAGCGAAGCAGCACCATCCACAAAACCGGAGCGATGAACGCGGCTGCCAGCAGGAACGCCACGAATCCAGCGACGCCGGATGCGACGAGCCCGTAGCCGAAGCCTTGTGCGAGTTGGTAGCCCGATGCAGCAGCGTAAACCGACCCCGCCAGCGCGAAGATGGAGAAGCCGATGTAGTCGACCGTGTCTTTGTAGACACGCTTGTAGAGCCATTTCGTGGCCTCGTAGGGGAGGATGACGACGATGGCGAGCACGATCATGAGGAGCTTGCTGACCAACCAGCCAAGCCCCCGGAGAGTTTTTCCGAGCATAAAAGTTCCCTTCTTTGACCCACAGCCGAAGCACCCGATAAACCCCACGCCGGTCTATCTGGTATGCCGTAAACTGCAGATTCAAATGTTCAAGGCGGCCTGTTTTTCAGACCAGTTAAATGTCCCGACCCGAACTTCAGGTCGACCGAACCTCACCCCTGGCTCATTCCCCCGATCCGAAGATCGAATGACTTATCGTGATAGTCATGATATGAGGAGAGTTAAGAGCCTTATAGAGAGCAAGAGGTTAAAGAGACAGGACCCTATAAAACTAAAGCTGCAAAGAGTTGCGTTTCAACCGATGTAATGGGAAAGCTTGCTCATCTGTGCGATGCCAAGATTAACTTCCTCAAGGCTAGCGAGGGAGGTGCCGACGGTGGACCCATCGCAGCCGAGATCTAGCGCGAGCATTTAGGATTTTTGAACATTCCAAGAGGAGCGCTTAATAACCCGGTTATTTGCTGCCAAGTTCGAAAGGCAAGTTGCTTGCCACACGGAAAGTTTGCTTTGCGCGGTCACGAGCTTCGCTGTAAGCCAACGCTGCCTTTGGAGCTGTCGAGTTTGACAGAGCCATGTTTCTCCAGTCGCTTATCGCCATAGCTCCGATTGCTGTCCAGCTCGCTCCACGCTCTTGAGGCGTGATGTCGATGATGCGATTGTCGATGCGCCCGATGTTTTCTGGGCTGATGATAGGTGAGCCTTCAGCGGTTGCAGCGATGTCGTAGGAGACGATACCTGGCTCGAGTTTGGTTTTGCCGCTCATGTAGTCGACCATCAATCTTGGTTGGCTCAAGCCCAAACCACGTCTTACATCAGTCGGTGACGCTTCGAATTTAGCTCGATTGACACCAGTTTCGGTGCCGAACATTTCATGCAATCCGCTGACGCGTGCTTTCTTTAAGGCGTCGCCTTGCAAGTCTCTGGTCGCAGGGAGCATATCGTCGAAAATGCCTGATTTTGCCCACTTATCGATTGGGTGGAAGAGAGTTCCGATTTGATAGTCCTTGTTCGGATCTAGTTTCGACCAGGAACCGGCTTGACCGTTTTGACCTGGATTCCAAATTTCAATGTTTCTGATTCGTCCGCCAGCTTCAGCAAGATGACCGGCTTCCGCGCGGATGGCTGGTCTGCTCAAGTCAACCTGGTAGCGCATGCCGCTGGTTTGAATGAAGTTGCCGGAATAGTCTGGTCTTTCTTCTGTCGCAGCTTTGAACAAGTTGCCTGCAAACGCTTTCGCTTTACCAAAGGCACCAGCAGTGGCTTCTGGTGCAGGCATGTCTTGAACGCCAAATTCTAGAGCGCGTCGAATCGACTCGCCGTTCATTTTTGCAACGGTGAGTTCAACCGAGTTTTCGCCGTTGCAGAACAAGTTTGTGAAGTTCCAGCCGCTCAAATCTGTTGCGCCTGGAATGGTTTTGCGGATGTCTCCCGAGTGCTTCATGAAAGCGTTCAAGCGAATGTCTGAGCCGGATTCAGCCAATTTAGCATCGATGCCAGCGTGTAGTCCGTCTGCAACGAGGCTGCCCAAGTTGGTTTGCTTGGCGCGCACTGACTCGACTGAGAACTCGCCTGCCGTCTTGATTTGACCGTATCCATCTGCTCCACGCAAGCTCATGACGCGGGAGTAGAAAGGTTGTTCTTTGAGGAAATTTACGATCTTTGGATCTTCGGCAACATCGGCTGTGAGTGGGATCAGGCGACCTTTGCTCAGATATTTGTCAACTTCTCCCGAACCTTGTTTGAATGCCAATTCGAGCTGACCGAGCCACTTCATGTCGTTACCTGCTTGAACTACAGGAACGTTCCAACCGTTTGTGTTCTTGACCCAATGTGGCACTGGCTGGGCATCGTGAGAGTGTGCACCGATGATTGCGCTCAAGCCTTCGACCTGTTTGGCGAGCTGAACGTCTTGTCCACGACCGAGGTGCGATACGAGAATTACTTTGTCTACGTCTGGTTGTTCGGTCTTCAACTTGTCCAACGCTTGACGGGCAGAAGCGACGTAACGCTCGGTCAGGGTGGTTGTGTCCCGAGACATACCGGGGTTGACTTGCAAGCCCATCGGGTCGATTTCTTCGGTTACCATGCCGATATAACCGACTTTCTCAGGACCGTGAGCACCCTGGATGGTGCGGACGAGATATGGCTTGACGATTGAATCTGGTCCGGTGCCGACAACTTCACCAGTCAACAATTCTGGGTTCAAACCAGCTTTTTCGAAGACTCCTGAGTGCTTAGCGAGTTCGGCTGAGTCGAATTTGACGTTCGAAACTACAGTGCTCATTTCGCCTGATTCGTTTTGAATCATGCGTGCGTTGCGCAACCATTCTGCGATGCTTGGTGCTTTGTCTACGGCATGGTTGCCCATCGTGCGGGCTGTTGGCTTCATCGCCATTTCGAGTGTTTTGTTTTCGACCAAACCGTTGAATGTGGAAGCATCGATCTCTGTGCCACCAAATTCGTCGCCTGCATTGACGAAGTGGGTTGTGATTCCCTTCTTCTCTGCTTCAGTTGTGATTCGCTCTGCTTCGGTCGACATTCTCGCAAACGGATGTGCGCCCTTGTCGTTGACGAGAGCGCTGTGAACGTCATTGACGTGACCGATTTGCAAACGAGTGGTATCAGCTTCGTTGGCGAAGAATTTTGCTTTAGTGTATCCAATTACATCAGCGCGATTGGCGATGGTTGTGAATGCGCCACTGAGGATACCACCGGTCAAGCCACCGATCGCGGTATCAGTAACAACGTCTTTTGCTACACCGCCAAAGGCGCTCGAATCGCCTTGGGTTAAACCTTCCCAGTGATTGGAAACGCTGTGCGGCAAGCTGTAAGCGAAAGTACCGGCACTGCCGCCGACGAGACCACGAAGAATGTTCGCTTTGTACTTGTAACCGAGGTCCGACTCGAACATGCGGAAGCCTGCTTCACGCAATTTGGCACCGTCTTCAGCCGTTCCTAAAACTCTCAGACCAACTTTTTCTGCGTAACGCTTGCTTGCGGCATTTTCAGCCATAGCGCCGATACTGCCCGACAAACCATTCGCTGCGCCCCAGGCGAAGTCTTTCCAACCAACATCATGCTGGCTCTTATCTACAAACAGTTCCTGCATTCCGGCTTTCACACCGACGTTGGTCAAGCTGCCAACGAGAGCAGAGCCGGCGATTGCTGCGACGCGACCGTAGGATGTTTTCGAAAGAAGTGAATAAGTTATTGCACCGGCAACGCCGCTTGTGAGAGTTCCAGCGACTTCGCTTGCTACGTGGCCCAGCGAGTCGTGTGGTTGTGTTTGCAGCAGCCCAGGAAATGCACTCGGTTTCGAGTCGGTGAGCAGACGCAGCGAGGTCTCGTAAGAGGGAGCTGGTTTATTGTCCTGCGATTTAGTTGAATCGGTTTCTGGAGGAGCCATTTGCTACCTTTCATTTAGAATCGGAAACGATGCGGAGTGCATCAAACCAGCCAATGCCGCCTCTGGTGAGCCTGATGCATCGGTTTTGTTTGTCTCCTTAATCAGCCTAGAAGGTGAAGCTGAAAAATCCGTGAGACAACTTAATAAAACTACTTTATGGTCAACTTGACAATTCGTAAAAACCGTATGCCCTCAAAATTTCATCTTTCTGGGCAAAAAACGTGCAAATTTAAACTATTCGTCTCGGTAAATAGCTTTTCCATCGAATAAAAGTTGTTTGGCGAAATCCAGATCCAATCGCGCGGCTTCGGTCAGACGCGTCGCTTCGACCATGTCGCAATCGTGCAAAGCCTTGATCGCACCCTGATAGAAGACAAAGGCATCTTCCAGCTTCTTACTTATCGGGTCGGGATTCTCGACATGGTGTTGAGCCAGACGGTGAATTTTCAGCACTCGTGTTTTGAATTCAGTGATGCGTTGATTGAGATATTCTTCCTCTTCTTCCTGCGCTTCGCTTGGTGTCACTTTCTTTGTAATGTTGCTGTGATAGAGCTTTTCGGACAAGTCAACTTGCATTCTTACAGTTACAGTCAGTTTGTCTATCAGTTCAATTTCGTTATCGACGTAAGCTTGAACCGCCGCATAGAAGTTTTCGACTGCTCCGTCTAGATGCTTGGTGATCCTCGACGACACGGGTTTTTGTGACTCCAGGAGAACATGCTGGAAATTGCAAACACAGTCGACGGCTTCCTTGATCTTCTTCGATTCTCTGGTCGTGAATTTCGGAATGTTTTTCAGATCCACAATTGATTGACGGTTGTCCAACTCAATCTGCCGTTCAAGCAAATACAGCATGAGCAGCCCGCCTTCAGATGTTCTTTGAGACATCTCCGGCTGTCCTGTCCTCAACATGTCCACCGCATCGTTGAACATCGTGACGACGCCGACCAGGTTTGTGCGAATCGATTCGCTGACGACACAATTACTGTACTCGACAGCCATCTTGGTGCGCGCGATTGCAGCAGACAGCATCAGGGCTCCGTGTTCAGGCGTGTTCTCCTCGAAGTTCGGAACGAAGTTCTTTTCCTGCGCTACAGAAAGCTGTTGCTTCGCCAGATCCAGCCTGAACAAGCCAAACTCGGTCAATCGCTTGCATGCTTCGATGTCATCTTTATATTCGACTAAAGCGGATTGATATTCTTCTTCTGCTTTCAGCAAGTGCTTCTTCAAAAGCGTCTTCAGCGCATCATCCTTTCCCTGCGACAGATTAGTCAGCTCGGTCATCGTAGACATGAGCTGCTCAATTTTCGCTTTCGCGTTTCGTCTTTCTAGCCAGTTCGAAATTTGTTCAGGGAATTGAAACGGCATGACCTACTCTGACCCCTGTTTGGGCTGCACTTCGGACTTGATCCGATCCAGTTCTTGTTCCAGAAAAGCAAAATGTTGTTTGGCTCGATTGTCCCAGGTGACCTGGATGTCACTTAATTCGAGGTAGTCACTTTCGCCCAGAATGTGTTCGATCGCTTCCGCATCGATGATTTGCCTGCCGAAATCCGTGTGCAACCAGGCGATACCGGCAAGGTCGAACGCTTTCTGCAACTCTTCCTCGAACATGTGTTCAAAGGCGAGTTCTAATTCTTCTCTCGCATTTTTGATGCAATCGAGAACTACAGCGCTTTTCCTGTACGTTGTCTGCTCATAATCTGCATCAAGTTTCATCAAGGCAAACTCCACGGTGGCAAGCCTGCTTTTGACGAGGTTTTTAGTAAGAGCTTGTTTGGCCAAAGTCTGAAATCTTTTGTTTCGGTGACCGTCTTCAGCTTACCAGCGAGTTATGCACTAAGGAAGTTTGTTGACTACAAAATCTAATAAAGCTTTTGCGGGCAGCAGTGCGGTTTAGCCGTCGAGGAAATTGGCCTCAGGGAAATTGGATCTATGAAAGTGGCGATTTTTTGGGTACAACTAAAGAAGAGCGTCCGATTTACTAACAGGTATTCCTATGAACTTTATCGCAGACCTCCTGAATCAGCTTATGCAGAAGCTGTTTCCGCCGAAATTAGTACCCATTCCGGTGAAGGTGCCCACCAAGCAGCCTAAAAAGTAGCTGAAGGGCATGGTAAACGAAAAAGCATTCCTTTTTCTCAGTGAAACCAATGAGATGTTCGCTATCACGTGTCCGGCTACAGTCGGATCTGCCCGTGATAGCGATGTTGTTTTAGAGCATCCATATCCAGAGCCGATTCAGGTGTTAATCCGAGCTGAGAACGGTGAATTCAGGGCAAAGGTCGAGCAGGGCTCGTTCAAAGTGAAGTCTAAGCTGGGAATTTTTCCAATTGCTGTTTGGACGACGATAAATGGAAAACCGCTCAAAAGTGACATGCCTATTCAGGATGGTGATTGCCTGAAAATAGGCGCCAACATCTATTGGTTCAGTTTGACCGAGCAAAGTAAGCTCAATTCGCTTTGAGAGCGCTCACGTAGGCTCGTTCGAAAAAGTTTTCTGGTTCTGCTCGATCGTTTCTGAGCAGAATCGAGCGGGCTTGGAAATACAGTTTCTCTGATTCGAATACGCGATTTGTCTTCGCCAGAAGCCGTGCGTAGTCTCGCAGCGTGTCTGCAAACTCGAGGTCGCCTGCGGGATAGTTCAGCTCTTTGATCGTCAGCGAGCGAGTAAGCAAAGGCTCTGCGTCTTGATAGAAGCCTTGCTCGAAATAAATCATCGCCAGCGTGTTTAAGCACGAAGCTAGAACTTTGCCGTTGTAAGGTTGGCTCTTTTCTAGTAGCTGGATCGCCCGTTTTATGGAGTGCGCGGCTGCAGTGAATTTGCGTTGCGCAGTCTGTGCTTCGGTTAGTCTCACGAGCTCTACGACATTGCTCAAGTGTGCTCTACCAACGGTACGCTCCTTCATGCTTAGGATGCGCTCGTAGAGCCATTCTGCTTCATGGTAGTTGTTGTAGTACAGGTGACGGGCAGCCAGTCGTCTGTATGCTTTTACAAGCTCACCATATGCGATACCAACTTCCTGGGAAAGTGCAGGCTCTTTGGCTGAACGCAAGGAATGAACCAGACGCTGAGTTCGCGTGTCCATCGCGTTCCACGAGGTGCTGTCGAGGTCCTGAACTGTTGGTGTTCGACTTTCTTCTGTGAATGGTGCCCCGATTGGATTCGCAAATTGAGTCGGTGGTAGCCGGTCGATCGTCGCGTTTGGATTTTGATGCGACCGGATTTTGGGTTGCTTCAACAAATTGAGCTCGACTAATGCATGCGAAATCGTCGAGCCGTTTGCTTCTACGTGTTTGAGCACGCGTGCGGCATCATCGCTGCGAAGAAATTTGTTCTCCACCATCTGTTGCAAATTCAATGCGCATTCGAGCAAAGATTCTGTAATGAAGCCAAATTTGACGAGAACCTGTCCCGTCTTCTGGTGTGTGTGCAGCACCATCTCCAGTGCATTGATCACGTCGGTGCGCGACAGTATACCCGCTCTCACCAGCAACTCTCCCAGTCTCATGGAGGATGTGGATTCGGCTGGATCGAGAACTTCGATGCGTGGTTGAGAACCCTGGGCAATAAGGTCGAGAGCTTCAACTCTCGTGATCAAGCCGTCACGAATGCGCAGTTGAATTTCCAAAACATTCACGAGCGCATCATCAGACAACAAGTTATGTGACACCAGGATTCGACCGACCGGAATTCCGGTTGCCAGGCTGCGATCCACAGCAAACTGGCATTGTTCTTCTGTGATCAATCCCGCTTCCAAGAGCAATTCCCCGAGCCTATTTGTCGGCATGGGAACGGACATGGCGCCGATAGACATGAGCGCTTCGTTGAAGGTTATGCCGCTCTTGCAGGCTGTTTCCAGGGCTCGTGTAGCGGCGGAGCGATCCACGGTCCTGTCTCGAATGGCTGATTGTGCTTCCAGCCCGGCAGAGAGATCACTCGACTTCAGACAACCCGACAAAACGAGAATTTGCCCGAAATGCAAATTCTTGTTACCGGCAGTTTTTACCGCATCTGCAACTTGTTTGGCCGAGACGATGCCAGTCTTCGCCAACAGGTCTCCCAGGCGGATATCTGATAGATATTTTGTCATTTAGGGCAGCTCGAAGAATCGTGGGAACAGCAAGGTTTCCAGTTGCAAGAATATAACGACATGAACAGTTAGCGTTTGAAGTGTGCCTCTTTTAATCTATAGATGTGTTATCCTGACGCGCACTGCCAGGATTCGTTGACCGGTGAGCCGGAAAGGAAAGTGCGATGAAACTGAGATTTGTGATCCTCCCTTCTATTGTGTGCTTAGCGACTGCGCTTAGCGCGTCTGCAATTGAAAAAACACAGCTTTTCTTCTACGGTCAAAACGAAGTTCATGGTGGCACCGCGATCGTTCGCGAAACTGGTCACGTTGATGCTTACGGCGGAGCAAACGTAGAATCCTACGACCAATCCGTCATCAATTCATACGACACTTGCACCGTAATCGCTTATGGTCGCAGTCAGGTTTTTGCAAATGCTGATAGTAAGGTAAAGGCATTCGACAATACTCGAGTTTTTGCCCACAACAAATCAGACGTTGATGCCGCTGGTAACAGCTATGTTCAGGCTGACGGCGCTTCCACAGTAATGGCGCACGGCAACTGCAACATTACAGGTGCAAGCAGCGCGACAATCAAGGCATACGACAACTGCACAGTATTCGCAGCAGGTAAGTGCCGCGTTGAAGTTTATGGCAACGCTAACGTAATGGCGTTGGGTGACGTAACTGTAGTAGCGAAGGAAAATTCCACCGTCAAAGCCTACGGCGGAACTATCGTTACTGCCAGTGACAATGCCACAGTCGAAGCGTTCGAAAGTTCAAAAGTGACAGCTACAAGAACTGCTCACGTTGAAGTTCACGACGCTGCTAAGGTCGTTACAGGCGGCTAAACCACCTGAACTGGAAAATGTATGGAACGGCTGCAAGCGATTGCAGCCGTTTTTTTTGCACTTCGGAGTCTTGCTCAATGTAAGCAAACAAAAACGCGCCCTCGCTGCGGAGAGCGCGTCTTATCTGGAAGTATTTCCTAGGCGACTGTTACGTCTTTGCAGAGGTAAACGTCTTGGATAGCGTTGAGGAGTTCAACACCTTCCTTCATCGGTCTCTGGAACGCTTTGCGTCCGGAGATCAAGCCCATTCCGCCTGCACGCTTGTTGATGACAGCTGTGGTCACAGCTTCTTCGAAGTCGTGCTTGCCGGAAGCGCCGCCTGAGTTGATCAAGCCCTGACGTCCCATGTAGCAGTTCACTACCTGGTAGCGGGTCAAGTCGATCGGATGGTCTGTGGTCAATTCGGAATAAACGAGCGGATCGGTTTTGCCGAATTTGATTGCGTTGTAGCCGCCGTTGTTTTCAGGCAGTTTCTGCTTGATGATGTCGGCTTCAATAGTCACACCGAGGTGGTTCGCTTGACCTGTGAGGTCGGCAGCGAGGTGATAGTCCTTGTCTGCTGTTTTGAAAGCAGGGTTTCTCAGGTAGCACCAGAGAATGGTTGCCATACCGAGTTGGTGAGCTTCGTGGAAAGCATGAGCAACTTCTTGAATCTGACGGGCTGATTCGTCTGAACCAAAATAGATTGTTGCGCCAACCGCAGTTGCGCCCATTTCCCAAGCTTGTTCTACAGCTCCAAACATGATCTGGTCATATTTGTTTGGATAGCTCAAAAATTCATTGTGGTTGATTTTGACGATGAATGGAATCTTGTGTGCATATTTGCGAGCAACGGAACCAAGTACGCCGAATGTGGAAGCAACAGCGTTACATCCGCCTTCGATCGCCAACTTGACGATGTTTTCCGAGTCAAAATAAATTGGATTCTTTGCAAACGAAGCACCAGCCGAGTGTTCGATGCCCTGGTCTACTGGGAGAATCGATACGTAGCCGGTGTTTGCCAATCTGCCTGTGCTGTAGATATCTTGCAAAGCGCGCATCACGCGTGGGCTGCGGTCGCTTTGTACAAAGATTTCGTCTACAAAATTAGGTCCTGGAATGTGCAAAAGATCTTTCGAGACGGTTTTGCACTGGTGCTCCAAATAATAGGAAGCCTTGTCTCCCAACGCCTTTTCGATCTTTGATAATTCCTGCATCACTGCCATAGAGCCGCTGCCTCCTTGCCTGAGTGTCGGCGAATACTTTCTCACTGAAATGAGAAGTATGATGCAAAACGCCCATATATTGCAATCTTTCGGTTAACGATGTTGCGACGTTAGTGGTCTGAGTGCGCTTTCTGGAAGGGTTGTGACAGTTCGAGCAGCACTCCGCCAGTGCTTTTCGGGTGAACGAAAGCGATGCGTGCGCCGCTTGCGCCGAGCTTGGGTTGTTCGTCGATTAATTTCGTTCCAGCGGTTTTCAAGCAATCGAGTCGCTCGACGATGTTGTTCACCCCGACACAAATGTGATGCAACCCTGGTCCACGGCTCTGCAAAAACTTTCCGACAGGTGTGTCTTCAGAGAGTGGTTCGAGCAGTTCCAGATGCGTGTTGCCTAAATCCAACTTGGCTACACGTACACCTTGCTCTGCTACTTCTTCGATTTCGATGCATTCCAGTCCGAATGACTCTTTGTAGAACTGCAATGCTTCGTCCAGGCTGCGCACAGCGACAGCAATGTGGTCTAAACGTGTTTCGCTCATGGTCCGAACCCCGAGTATTTTTCCAAGAATTTGTTGACAGGAGTGAGCACGCGATAAATGTTCGCTTCGTCGTACTCTTTCCAGGTGCCCATCAAGCGGCTGGCCCGCTCGATGTTATCGACCTGGTCGAATGGTGTCCAGTCTTCTCCGCGCCATTTGGGATTGTAGTAGGTGCGGTTCATCGCTTCAGTCAGATTGACAGTTCTGTCGATGTTTAAAATGTAAGGCTGCCCGTCTTCACGCACTGGAAAGTAAGAATTCTCCCCCGGTGGTGGTACTAATTTGTTCTTGTCCGGTGGAGGAGCAGGTGGCATGGGAATCTTGTTCGGGACCTTTTTTCCGATAAACAAGTAATCCGGAATCTCATCTTTATCTCTTGCGAGCGCACCGCCGGCAAAGGCAGTGATGCACGTGAGCGCAAGTAGAATCGCTGAAACTGGCTGCTTGACATGTTTTCGTTGAGTCATTCTTTCACTCGCTTTGCATCTAAAACGTTTCATATTTACAATGTATCTCTAAATGTTCGCTCACAGCAACAACGAATTTGGTGTCATGAAAGGGCTTCAAACGTAGCAATTATAGCCAATTACGAGTTTCGTCGCAGAGGCTCCATCTTGCAAGCTGTGAATTTCTTTAGTAGCTGAGCGAAGCAAACTTAACTGGTTTGGCTATTTGGGAAGCGTGAAGTCAAGTAAAATGCTGCCGCGGCAAAACTCGCCAAACCCGGTAGTTTTGAGTCAATAGCCTGGTTCGAGTCCAAAGATGGAGTGTGTGCATAATGACCGGTACGAAACGAAGTGGAAGCAAAAACAAGTTGCAGTTGGGCACAATGTCTTTTGTGTTATCGAGCGTAGCGTTAGCCTCACTCTCGATGCCATCAGTGTTTGCGGCTGGTAAAGCATTGCCGATTGAGAGAATCGGACTGGATAATGCACGACAGTTGGTGATTCAGTTTGCAAACGAGCCTGGTTCATTTCCGCCTGTACCGAACGTTTTAGATATGCCTGGACCGAATCATCGTGTAGTTGTCGAATTTACCGATGCCACCATCGATAGAGCCAAAATTCCGACCGCTGAACAGATGACTTCAGCGATGCACAAGATTTTGCCTCAGGTTAAAGCCATTCGCTACACGCTCGTACCGAATGCAGCTAAGCCGACTACGAGAATCGTGCTCGAACTGCCTGAAGATTTGGATGTCAGTGCTCGCGTCGTCAAAATGGAAGAGGATTCCGTAACGATCAACCTCGGGCAAGCAGTCCGTGATTTGGTCATTGAAGACAAGGAGCCTGCAACAAAGCGCAGGGTTGCTAGTGCGCCTGTTCCATCTGCGCAAGCCCCCGGTCGTTCTGCTGATACTGTATCTGGTGCTAGTTCGACAGATGACGAAGCTCCAGTGATGCAAGCTTCTGCGCCTGTTGCTCGAGCCTCCGCGCCTGCACCTGTGGCTGCCGCGCCAGTGCAACAATCTAGCTTCCAAGTTACAAGTCCCGCGGTGCCATCTTCGCCAGCCCAATCCGACGGGCAGACTACAGTCAGTGCCGGTGGTGAGACAGTGGCTTTGAAGCCGGAGCAAAAAATCGACCAGCCAAAGGCCTCCACTCCTAGTACCAAGGGTGGTGCTAATCAATCGGGATGGGATTGGAACTCTTCGATGGATAACGAATTAGCTTCGAAGATCGCTGAAACCAAATCGATGGGAGATGGCGGTCCTCTGCCTGTTGCTAACAACAAGTTGGATAGCGACGAGCAGGCTTTGATCAATAAAGTAGAAAAGGAAGAGGTCGGAACCCCGAGCAAAGCTGCTCCTGTTGCGCAACTCAGAGAAGTTCCGACAACGACAAATGTTGCTGCGACCGCGGAAGTAGCCGAAGCTACTCCAGCCGTACAGACTCGCGCCGCCGAGCCAACCACTCCAGCCGTTCAGGCTCAGGCCGCCGAACCGACAACTCCGTCCGTACAGCCTCGCACCGCCGAACCGACTATTTCAGCGGCTCCAGAGGCACCGGCTTCGCGATCTCAGATGGCGGAATCTCCCGCGACTCAGTCTTCCGCTCCTGTCGCTCAAGAAACTCCCGTAGTCGCTCAAGAAACTCCTGCAGTCGCTCAAGCGCCTGCGGCGTCGGAGGCACCACTTGCTCAGACCGAACCTCCACTCTCCCAGCCGAAAGCAGCAGAAACAGTGACCGATTCAGACGCCATGCCTGAAACAGCCAGCGCGGCAAAAGCTCCAGTGTCCGTACAAAATGATCCAGCCGCGGCGCTCACGCTATACAACGCTGCAGTCAAAAATCACCTCACTGGTAAGCTGGCTGAAGCTATTAGTGATTACAAAAACGCACTGGCTGCGAATCCCGAGATGGCAGAGGCACACAGCAACCTCGGTATGATTTACAACCAACAACATAATTACGATGGCGCTTTGAGCGAATTTCGTAAGGCGTTAGCCATTAACCCGCGCGATGCAATCACTTACAACGGCATTGGCGCTGCGCTTAGAGCAGAAAACGATCTACCGGGTGCGATCAAAAATTGGCAGACAGCGGTCGACATAGACCCAAAACTCGCCACTGCGCACTACAATCTCGGTACTGCGTATGAGAAGCAGAAAGACTATGACAAAGCGCTGAACGCATACGGTGATGCCGTGAGAAACGACGTCAGACTCGGTGAAGCATTCTATAGAATGGGCTGGATTTTGCAGCAGAAGCATCAATTCCAAGATGCTGAAGCGAACTACAACCAAGCTCTGAAAATCAATCCAAAAGCAGACTACTGCGTAGACGCACAAAAGCGCATCGCAGACCTTGCGCAAAAGAAGTAGCTAGAGCATGGGAATTGTCATTACGCGCCAGGAATTGCACGATGTTATTCGGGCGCAAAAAGATTTCAAAAAGACTATTGTCACCACCAATGGTTGCTTTGACATTTTGCATGTTGGACATGTTCGATATCTGAAGCAAGCCAGACAGCTTGGCGACATCTTGATCGTTGGAGTCAACACAGACGAATCCGTTCGTCGTCTGAAGGGACCAACCAGACCGTTGAACAATGAGAGCGATCGTGCTGAAATCTTGGCTAGCCTGGAATGCGTAGATTTCGTTACGCTCTTTTCAGAGGACACGCCGGTCGAATTTTTGAAGATTGCGCAGCCGAACTTTCATGCCAAAGGCGGCGACTACGACGTGAAGAATCTCGCAGAAACGCCGGTGGTCGAGTCTTTTGGTGGGCAGATGAAAATCATAGACCTCGTTCCAGACAAGAGTACAACTAAACTGATCGCAAAGATTGACGGTTCTGTTTGCTGACCGCTTTGTCTTCCTGCTACGATTTTTTTGGCACTTTCTGCCGCTCGCCACGTCAGGGAAGAGCGACCCGAGTTTGTAGCAAGGATGCTAGCGTTTGCCGCCTGTGATTCGAAAAAATGACGTCATGCTTCGATGGGTAGCACCTGTCGGGCAATCCGCCAGATTAGCAGGGCAGATGTTGCTGCCTCAAAACCTGCTCGGCATCAACTGGGGAGCGTTTCATTCCAGCCTGCGGTGGATGGGTCTGGGTTCGCTTCCACTCGTTGGCTTGTCAGCGATGTTCGTGTCAATGGCTTTGACGATCCAGACCGTGAATGAGATGGACCGCTTCAGTGCGCAAGACCTTTCTGGTGCAGTTATTTCAATCGGGCTGCTGCGCGAGCTGGGTGCTCTCACTGTCAGCGTCGCATGGTGCGCTCGTGTCTGCGCTCGATTGTGCGGCGAAGCTTACGACTTTCGGGGACTCAACGCCGACTTCGTTACTCAGTTTGCTCTTCCAAAATATCTTTGCGCGCTGGCGATGTCCGTTCCACTCGGCGGATATGGATTGGTGATAGGGTTTATCACTTCGGCACTTTTCGCGCCAACTCTAGGCGTGAGTTCTACAATGGATTATTTGGAAGGAGCTCGTCTCGGAATCCGTGACAAAGATCTGGTTGTGTATTTCGTCAAATTGGTTTTGTTGAATCCGACGATCGGAGTTTTCGCTGGATGTGCATTTGGTAGATTTGCTCGGGGCAATCGCTCTGAAGTCGTCTCAAATGCAGTCACAGCGATGTTCATCGCATCCATGTTTGCAAATTTGTTATTCACTTACGCGGTATACATGCCATGACGAAGAGCATCAGCGACGATCGCTCGACAGAACTCGAAGCTGCACCAACCGATTGTAATTCGGATGGATTTGCTGGCATCTTTGTTCTAATCTCGCTTATTCTGCTGCTTTGCGGATGGATGTGGCTGAAAAGTTATTCGTTCATGCATGCGCCGCAGCGGTTCGGGGTGCTTTTCCATAACGTTGCTGGATTGAATACGAATGCAGCCGTCAACGTCAACGGTGTGAAGGTCGGAAGCGTTGAAAGCATCCTGCTGCAAGGCAAAGACAAAGTTATAGTCAATCTGAAAATCAACGGCGAGAATCAGTTGATTCCTGTTGGTTCTACTTTCGACATTCTTTCGAGTGGTGTAGTTGGGGCGAAATATATTGAGATCGCATTGCCTCAAAGTGAACCAGGACAGGCTCTCAAAGCTTTGGATGGAAGTTCGGAAGTGGTTGGTAATGACCCCGTACGTGTTGAAGTTGTGGTGAACAAAATTGCCAAAGAGTTCGAAGACTTCGACTTCAAAGAAGCGCATGACCGCGTCAACCAGCACATGGACACGTTTGCGAAAGCCGCGGACAAAATCATCGTCCTGACCGATAAGCTGGGACCAGCCGCGAGCAAAGCTACAGATGTCGAAGACAAAATCGGCGATCTTGCGTCGGAAATGCGCGGCACTTCAAAGCGGCTAAACAAATTCCTGGACAATCCTGAATTGACTTCTGATCTGAAAGAAGCCGCGTTGCGCGTCAAGGAAACTGCCATCAGCGTTGGCAACACGATGCACGAGTTGAATCAAACGCTGGCAGACAAGCCATTACGGTCAGACTTGTTGACGGCGATGGATCGCTTGAATCAATCCACAACACATATTCAACAGTCAGTCGCTGCTGTGCAACAGATAAGCGGCGATAAATCGCTGCGCACAGATATTCAACACATAGTGAATAGCTTGAATCAGACTTTGGATAAAGCTGATGGAATGTTGAGCAAGCCTGGCTTTGGTACTGATATGCGAGGTACGCTCGGAGACGTTCGCTCCACCATCAAGCATTTTGATTTGGTGGCGCGTCAGATGAATGCGATTTTGGAACGCAAGCATCCGCTTGTTCACATGATTTTCGGACAACCGGGTTCGATGAAACGAGCAAATAATGTTGACGACATGATGGAAGATTCTCAAAGACAAAAGCAGAAATCCAAAAGAAATCTGCTGCATAGAGTGCTTGGGAAGCCAGATTCTGACAAAGAAGATGAATCCAGTGCGGCACCATCGGTGACACCACCAGTCGAGAGTGGTGCGAGTGCCGGTTCCGCTCCTTCTTCTGAAGTGCTCGACAAATCTACGTCCCCGAATGGCGATAACTAGACATTCGATTCAGCACTAGAACGCGTCTTGTTTGCTTGACTGATAATTACTATATGGCGCCGCTGATGACGATTTGCTTGCTGCTCAGCTACTTGTTTAGTTACAAATTGCAATAATCAATTGGCTTGGTCTTTGCAAGTGAAACAGTTGCGCTGCCAGGGTTGCACGCGGGCGTGCTCTGCTGTGATGCTGGATAGTACAACCGTTTTGAAAGCAGTCGAGCGGATCTAAGTGACTTTTTGTTTTCCGGATATGGCATGCCGGGCATAACTTTAATAGTTCGATTTAGAAAAGGAAATCAGTGATATATGGCAAATCAAGATTATCGTCCGGGCGAATATTTAAACGTCACTGTGGAAGCAGAAGAGGCCGGCGGTTATACCGTATCCATCAACGGTGATGAAAGACGTGGTTTCCTACCTACCAGCGTGTCATGTCGCCCTGGTGAGACTATTTCTGCCCAGTTTGTCTGCATGAAAGAAGAGCGCATTCTCGTCAATGCGAAGTTTAGCGATCATGCGAAACGCGCAGAGCGAAGAACCAAACACACCGCAGAATTCGCAAAACGCGCCGAGAAGCTGTCAAAAGCGCACGAGTAACGACACGGAGTCTGCTCAAATCTGAATCATTTAGCCAGGACGTTGCGAGCGTCTTGGCTGTTTGCGTGCGCGTTAACATCAACTCGGGATCTGCTTTGCGTCTGTTTCAGCTCCGTGTCAACGTGACAAAGTCAGCGCTTCAACTGAGTCGTCGCAGCGCCGACTTGCAAGTTTGCTGTATTAGTTATCGATCGGATTCGGCTTTCAACTGTTCGTTGGAAAGCAAGATGTCGTCGTTATCCTTGAATCCGCTTCTCTTAACCCAATCGAAGTCGTTATGAGCTTCTTCGCGCATTCCACCAAGTAGGTGATCGAATCCAGACCAGGTTCGAACATCCGTCTTCTGGCGGTCTGTGCGCGCTTGCGCAGCCAGTTGCGAGAGCGTTATCTCGCGCTTCAGGAATTTGAAAATTGGATATGGCCATTGTGTGGACTTCATCTGAGTCTCTGCTTGACTCAGGATCGCGCTCGCGCCGTCGCTGTCTTGCAATTGGCGTTTCGCAAGCCAACCGAGCAATGCAGTTGGTCCAGACAAGGAATTATGCCAGCCGTTGAGGTCGATGAATTGCTGTGCATCTGTTGCAGCAAGTGCGCCCTCATTGGCGAGAATGTGCGCTAATGCTCGCTCGCGCAATGCGAATAGGCTCGTATTGTCGTTCTCCGCAATACAAGTGTCGTAGTCTTTGATCGCTTTGTCGAGTCGTCCAAGATTTAGATTGGCTCGGGCACGCGTCAACAGGGCATCTTTGTCATCCGCTTTGATTTTCAAAATATTTTCGCTATCAGTGAGCGCATAGTCGAACCGTTTCTGCTTCAATTCGATTGCGGCTCGAATGTTCATCGCCGGACGATATTGCGCGTTCTGTAAAAGTGCTCTGTTAGCCGCTGACATCGCTTCGGAGTAATTTTCGAGATTGAAGTAAGCGTATGCCAGTTCACCAAATTGTTCTGGTGTTTTAGCTGCTCCAACCGAAGCGATCAACTTGTTGCAAGCCATTTGCAGATTGCGTCGAGCAATGTCGTAGTTTGGATACAGGGTAAGCGCGTTCGACAGATCCGCGATTGCTTCTCTGTACTTGTGGTCTTCGAACAGTGCGAAGCCCCTGTCGTTGTAAAATTCGTAGCGCCCAGGCGCAATGCTGATAGCAGATGAAAAATCGGCGAGAGCCTGACTTGTTTTACCCATGCGGCGATACGTATTGGCGCGCATGTAGTAGGCATTGGCATCCCGTTTGTTGTTTTTAAGCGAGTGCGAATAGGCATCGATTGCTTCGTCAAGTTTTCCTTGAGCGAGGTAGGTGTTCGCGATATCTTCGAAAACGGCTTGGTGATCGGGTTTTAGTTCAACAACTTTGTTCAAATCTGCAAGCGCTTGATCATACTGGTGCAATCTCGAGTGACACAATCCTCGTCCGAAATAGGCATCTACGTTTCTGTCGTTAGCCTTGATCAACTCGTCGTAATCAGCAATTGCTTTTGGATAATCTCCCAGATAGAAGTAAGAAGCTGCTCGATCTAAACGCGCGCTAGTGAAATTTGGTTCGAGTTTCAGCGTCGCGGTGTAGTCAGCTATCGCCGCACCATACTCTTGGAGCCCCATGTACGCTCTCGCTCGGTCGCGGAAGAGTCCGGCGCGCTTATCGTCAGCTTTAATAGCTTCATTGAAATAGCTGATTGCTCGATCGTAGTTTCCTTCTTTGAATGCATCCTCGCCTGCGCGTTGAGATGGGCTCATTGCGACGTTTAAGAATGATTGACCTTGCATGAACACAAGTGCCGAAACTGATGCGACAAGTGGTACCGCCAGTGATGCTATCACTGCTACGCGCCAATTCTGCTGCAAGAAACCAATCGGACCCGAACTACCACCGCCGCCTCTAGACGAGCGCATCGAGCGGTTTCCTGAATTTTCATTGAGCAGATTGGAAAGACGCTGCGAGCGATTTGAGTCAGCTTGTCGGCGCGGTTTCGCTTCTTTTGCCGGCGCCTCTCGCCGTTTTTCACGCGGCTTCTCTTGCACTGCTTCACGCTCTTCGTAGTCATTTTGCGGCGATTCTGTGCGTGCAGGAAGCTGAATCTTGTTGAGAGCTTCTTGCTCCTGTTCCAAAGCTTCGCGTTTTTCTTTTGCCTGTCTGGTTTCAAATCCCTTCGACGCCGGTGTTACACCAGGCACTGACTTACCAAATTCCTCATGCAGCACTTGATTTGGATCCGGTGCTGGAGCTGTATGCGGAAGCACCAGACCTGTTTCTTCACGCAGGTCGGTAAAAGTCCTTCGAGCATTTTGATTCTGCACGAATGGTGGCAGATTCGGAGAATTTTTTATCCCCGGCGGAAGGTTAGTTTGAGACGCTTTCGGTGCTGGCGCTTCCGGCTGGGGTGGAAGAGGTTGATTCGCCGCGGAAGGATTGACTGCAGGCGGTTGTGCGTTCTGTGCTTGAGGATCTGTCCCCTGCGGAGGTGCATTTTGCGCGGTTGGAGTGAAGCCCTGCGGAGGTGCACTTTGCGCGGTTGGATTGAAGCCCTGCGAAGGTGCATTTTGCGCGGTCGGATTGAAGCCCTGCGGAGGTGCATTTTGCACGGTTGGATTGGAGCCCTGCGGAGGTGCATTTTGCGCGGCTGGATTAAAGCCTTGCGGAGGTGAGTTTTGCGCTGGCGGATTGAAGCCCTGTGGAGATGCGTTTTGCGCTGGCTGATTGGATCCTTGCGGAGGAGCATTTGCCGCAGTTGGATTGAAGCCCTGCGGAGATGCATTTTGCGCGGGCGGCTTGAATCCCTGTGGTAGCGTATTCGGTGCCGGTTGATTGAACCCTTGCGAGTTGGTAGTTGGCTTCTTCTGTGCTTGGGGATTTGATTCGGTTCGATTTTGTGCGTTATTTTGAGAGTTGGCCGTTGTTGAACCCCAAGCTTGGGTATTTGATTCCGTGTTTTGAGGCCACTTTCCAAAGTTATGAGGCAAAGGAAAATTTGCCGGTGGATTGTTTTGTGGTGGCGGTTCTGGAGGTGGTTGCGGCTCTGTCTGCTGAGACTTCGGTCGGAACGGCATAGCGGGACTGGATAAGGGGTCTAACGCAGTCGAAGCATTGAATGAAGATTGTTGCGCAAGAAAGGTCGCGTCAGCCGGCATGTCGTCATCCGCGTCGTCTATCGTGGATAACGGCCCTGTAATCTCTTTAGTGGGCGCTGATTTCGCGTAAGGTCCACCATCTGATTTTTGAACGTTTTGAATTTGTACAGCACCAGATTGATCGATTTTCGGGATCGGTCTAGATGTCGCAGGACCAACGGGAGTATTTGAATTTTGGTTCGGATGATTTGATGTCGATGGTGTCACAGGTGGTGCAGTCGGAGCGCCTGACGCCTGGGTGTCATTGGCTGGCTTGCTCGAATCTTCTCGAAGCGCAGCCGGAACAATGTAGTGACCCGTGGGCGGATTCGAAGGCAATGAAGAGGCAAGCGCAGCGCCGAGTGGTGAGACAGGACCTGCGGGTTGACCCTGCGGCGAGGGAGGCGGGAGAGCCGTCATCGCGGACATCGTGCTTCGAGGGTCGGATTGTCTCGGAGCAAAGTTGTGACCGGTAAGGACTGGGTGAGAACGTGTTTGAGACGATGGAGGTTCGCTCGACTTGTGTTCGTTACTGTCGTTGGATGGTGGCGTATTCGGTGGCGCTGCTGTGGGCTCGGTTGTCTGATTGACTCCCGAATTCGTTTGACCGTCGTTGGTGGATTTTGCTATGGCTTGTATGCCGGTTCGCGCCTTTTGCTGGTCCTCATCTTTATTCGTTGACGCATCTCTGGCGGCACTGGATTGACGGCTTGCGAACATCGGCGGCAACTGCACGTGGTTGGCACTCGATGTCGTTTGACCGGCGACATCTGCTGTACTTGAACTAGGGATGTTCGGATTTGGCGCGTTCGGATTCGGGATGTTCGAATTTGGATTTGGGGTGCTCAGATTCGGCGCGTTTGGATTCGGGCTGTTCGGATTCGACGCGCTTGGATTTGGATTCGGTGTGTTCGGATTCGGGCTGTTCGGATTTGGTGCGTTTGGATTCGGGCTGTTCGGATTTGGATTCGATGCGTTTGGATTCGGGATGTTCGGATTTGGATTCGGTGTGTTCGGATTCGATGCGTTTGGATTTGGAATGTTCGGATTTGGATTAGAGGTGTTCGGATTCGATGCGTTTGGATTCGGGATGTTTGGATTCGATGCGTTCGGATTCGCGCCGCTTGAATTCGTTTCAGTCGATTCTGCGGCAGGCATTCGCTGTTGCGTTGCGATCATTCGACGAACTTGCAGCCCATCTTTTGGCTCAACTGGTACTGATTGTGTCTTTTCGAATTGAACGGGATTAGCCTGTGGTGGTGTCGCAGGTGGTGCCATACCTTCGAGTACAAAATAATGCTGCGGTGCATCTTGCTTTGCTTGCGGTTTAGCAGGCAAAGTTCCAGGTGGTAATGAGGAGCGAATTTGCTGCGCTGGTCCGAGTGGTTGCTGCGGAAGATTCTGACTCGATTGGCGTGGCTGAGCGCTCGACGATGCCATCTCCTCGAGTGCAGAGCTGAGATGTTCGATCAGCTCGTCCTGCGTTTTTGGCGCAGTTCCGCTGGCAGGGTTACGCCAATCAGCATCCATCACACCGGGGTGAGAATCCCTCTGCAGAACGGGTTCATTATGAGACGGTGGAACTGAAGTCGTGGTGGTACGCTCGCCGTTTTTACCCGGCTGCTCATTGATAATGACCTCGGATTCAGCGCCCTCCGCCTGCTTTCGCTGATCCGACGTCGCGGAGTCGTCGACCGACATAAAACCACCTTACGACATCGATACTTGCCTTATACCCACATCCACTAACATTCTCGGGCATTTGAAACCCCTTGCGGACACTTTCTTATCTTCTGTACGCCTGATAAACAGAATGTTTTCTACTTGACTTGGGTTTAGTCATTCTCTAACTCAGCCGCGCTATTCACGACTGGCTCCGGGCTCCTTACATCCACTTCTCAAGTGATAGCGAGGCTTGTCAATTTGTTCGGATTTAATGGGCGCTGTGACTGTCGAAGGCTCTGCGCGGACCAGCGGCACTTTCGCAAAGCGCATATCGACCATATAACTAGTGTTTTCAGGTTTTCTTTATGGATTCTGGCTACGCGTGAGCAGTAGTTTCAGTGTGCTCGTTACTCTCAAATTTTTTTCCGAAACCAAGACCCCTTAACCAAAAGCCCTGCAGCAATAGAAACTTCGCGACGCTTCAAGTGAACTTGAGCGCCGCTGTTTACGCACTGCATTTGGTGGCAAGGACTGGTTTCGCCTCACATCACAATCGACTCGAAAAGAGTCATGCATTCGGAGTTCAACCTATGAGACACCTCCATACGAGTCTCGAAGATCAGAAACCTGCGGCAATCCGTCGGCGCCTGATCGAAACATGGCTGAAGACTCTCGTTGGCTACCTGGGAATGGGCGCGCTCGTTCTCGGTGCCTTCAAGCTCTTCGGCTCCACCTACCATCTTCAGCTCGGTTTCGGGCTGCTGTGGATTCTGCTGCCCATCCCGATGTGGTGGTTCAGCGCCAAAATCGCTCTGGCGATGACCAAGTCGGTGCCCGCCGACCCCAACAATCCCGAGCACAAGCGGCTGATCGACATCGTTCATCGCACCTGGCTCAAGAGCGGACTGAAACATGAGCCGCCGGTCTACGTCTCGGACAACCCGCTGCCCAACGCGTTTGCAACCGGTCCGATTCACAGTCAGGCTGTCGTTGCTGCGACCAAGGGGCTTTTCCTCATCGGCCTGACCGATGACGAAATCGAAGCGGTGTTCGCGCACGAGCTCGGTCACGTTCGCAACTACGATGTCGGCATCAACTCGATGCTGGCAATGATGTCCTCGCTGTTCTTCCTCATCGTCGACGGCGGCGTTCGCATGCTGCTCGGCAGCATCGGCTTCTTCAAGCGCACGCTTGGAATCAAGCCGAAGGCGAAAGGCGAACCGCAGGGTTTCTTCATCACGCTCTCCGGCATTGTGATGAACATTGTGCTGTATCTCGTTTTCTGGCTCACCGGTCAGATGACGAAGGTCATTCAGATGTTCGTCACGCGGTCGCGTGAGTCTGGTGCAGATGCAACCGGCGCGTGGATGACCAAGAATCCGTGCGCTCTCGCAACCGCCCTCGAAAAGCTCGTCGCCTATGTGGAGAAGAATCGACCGCAGGGTCAGGAGAAGGAGCTGCTTCGCGCTCTTCGCCCGATCATGACGATCGACCCGCTCTACGACGCTGTCGAGCCCGACCCCAAACCCGCCAATCTGTGGCAGCGCTTGCAGGCGTTCTGGAAGTGGCTGATGCTTTCGCATCCGACCGTTCCCGATCGTGTCTACCAGCTCGAGCGCATGAACGGCGGCACCTGCCCTCGTCCCAACACGACGAAGGCTTAACAAGCTGAATTAAGTAACGAGCAAGACTTGAACCGCAGTCGGATTGGCGTTTGCCTCTTCGACTGCGGTTCTTCATTTTTCAATTTTGAGAGATTGTACTATCTGGTGTCATAGCTCGACTGCGTTTTAATTTGACGGTAATCGTGAGCTTGTTTAACTTCGAGTTTTCTTTTCCCGCCGAAGCAATGTCTAGCAATAAAAAAGCCACCATTGATGATGCTCTCGAATTGCTGAAAGATTTTGGCCCGGAGTATAACAATGGGCTGTCGAATCATGGACCCATGTTGGCTGACGCATTATTTTCACTAGATCGCGCTTCCACAGTGCTTCCGTGGTTGGAGCAGTACAAGAAACATCTGATCCCGTCATCGAATAATACAACTGAGCCTATAAGCAGAACTGACTACCAGTCAGCGCTTGGTTGCTTCGAGCGTTATCCGGATTGGCAGGTTTTCTTTCGAGCGCTGGTCAAAGAAGATGATTGGAAGCTGGTTTTGAATTACTGGGTCAGCATCCTGTCGCCGGGCTACATTGCTGCTGCGATGCATGGAGTGATAAGAGTCGGTCATGCTGTCCGAAGCTTATCGAGCGTCGATTCCGACAATACTCGAAACGAACTTGCCGACGGGCTTTCTTATTGGGCTGCTAGATATCAATCCCTTCCAGAAGTTGCGTCTGGAAAACACAACTCTGGCGGTTCGATTGACTACGCTTTAAGCACCATTACGCGGCTTCCAGACTCTCAAAGAAAAAATTTGGGATTGATATCAGAGGAAGTTGTTGCTGTAGGGGCGATGACAACTTTTCCGGAAGTGATAAATCTCTTCGAGTCAAGTAAAGAGCCAGACAAGGTTTTATCGAATCTAACAGAGGGATTCGCGCGCGTGTTTGTGGATAATGCGGAAGAAACTAAAAGAGTAATTGAGTTTGTTCACTCTGTGACGGGTCCATACGCACTGCGCCACATGCTCCCCTACCTGGAAAAATCCGTTGCGAAAAAAGCACTACGCTACGCATGGCAAGCTTCTGCAGCGCTTTATGTGCGATACGGAATCAAGTTTTCCGCTAAAGGTGTGCAAGATGTGCCGACGCTTCTTCAATCGGAATTGGTCGAGCGTGCGGTTGCAACTCGAGATGAACATGCCGTGAAGTTTGTAGAGGCGTGCATCTTTGAGCACAGGCTGAAAGCCGATCCTGTCTATCTCGATGCCGCTGCAATCTGCGCTAAACTGTTGCGCGACTAAATAACGGCTGGTTACACTTGAACGAATGGATTTCCAGCAGAAGCAAAGTCTGGAAACACGTTTCCGAGAGTTGCTTTTGATACGTGCATGTGGCTGTTCATCAAGTATGAGAGGACTGCGCGGAAATCTGTTGATGTCGGCAAATCGCGAGCTTCATGCAGCGCAGTTGGATTCAATCCAGCCCAGCGAGCGTAAACATTTCCGCCGGGGATGTCGCCTCCAAGCACCCACATAACGTTGCCGTGACCATGATCGGTACCACTGTTTCCGTTCTCTTTAGCGGTTCTGCCAAACTCTGACATGACGACGATGGTCGTGTCTTTATACATCGGACCAAGTCCCTCAATCAGATCGGCGATGCCCTGTCCAAGCGGAAGCAAGTGGTTTGCGAGTTGACCTTTTCCGGTTCCTTCGTTGACGTGGGTGTCGAACCCACCGAAATCCAAAAATGCGACTTGAATAGATGGAGACTTGCGAAATAATTGGGCTAATTGTTTTCCATAAGCTTTGTTCGAACCGGGCAACGGAGCACCTCTATTCGCCATCACTTGTTCTCGATCCATCATTGCGGCTCGATCATCAGGTTGACTCAAACTGTCGTTTATCTCTTGATGGGCAGCCATTCCTTCTTTGAACGCCTTGCCGAGTTCATCGTTTCGGGACCCATAGAGATCTTGGAAAACGCTGGCTACTACTGGTCTATCCAGAAGTGATTTATTGACTTGCACACCTTTTGAAATGGTGGCTATGGATGCCGGTCCCGACATGATTCTTGGTAACACTGGCCCGATGCTTATTGCATGGAGCGAAGAATTGCTGTTGGAAGGCAAGGAACTAACAAGTCTGTTGAGCCAGCCTGTAGTGACAGAACGCACTCCTGGCGCTCCGCTTTCCATGTTGTCTTGCGCGTCAAAATGCGAACGCGATGGTGCAGGCGATCCGCTGGAATGTACGAATGCGAGTGTCTTATTTTGCCAGTAGGGCATCAGTGGACTCAGCGCGGGATGCAATCCAAAGTGGCTATCCAAGTCGATCAAACCATTTTCAGAGCCTGGTCTCGCGACAGCAATTCTTGGTCGGAGGCTGTAGTACATCGAATCACCGTAGGGTGCAACGATGTTTAAACCATCCACCCCACCCCGCAAGAGTATCACGATCAATTTCTTGTTCGCGCTCTCGATGCCGCTGCTATAAGCCCAACCAGCTAAACCTGGCACCATCAGGGACAAAGTTGATAGCGAGGCTGCTTTGAGAAATTCTCTTCTATTCATGGTGCGACTCCTAATAATGCATGAATTCAGGGCTGCCCAGCACCACCGCCGACTTCATTGCCTCTGGTGCTTTGGCGACTACTGCTACGGTCTTCTGGGAAAACTTGCTACCACTGATGGTGGCGCCCAGTTGTCTGTACTCAGGTGGTCCGGATGTAAGTGTTTTTGCGTTTCCTGAACCAATCACAGTTGCGAAGTTCAAGCGATTCAAGAAACCATCAGGGTTTAGCCAGGCGTCCTTCGTGTTTTTGTAGCCGTCAGGTGTCAGGCATCCAAACAACGGTTCGCCTTGTAGGCGTAAGAACTGATTGACAACATCGAATTTTTGTGGATGTGAATCAGTTGCCCGCAACATGGATACTGCGTAGCGCAAAGGTGTTTTGTACTTAGCGCTTTGATATTGAGGATCCCAAAATTCTGGGCTGTTGAACATTGTTCGTAAGACTTCTTTGATGTCGCCATCGGTGCTTGTGAAGCGAGCTGCCATCTTATTTACGAGAGATGCAGGCGGATCATCCGCGACGAAGTATTGCGCAAGTTGGTAGCTGATGTGGTGCGCGGTCGATGGGTGCCGGGCAAGCATATCCAGTGCTTCTTCGACTTCCTGTTCGCCTTTTCCTGAGATGGTGTGACCGAGCAACACCTTCTCGCCAAAGTCGTGGCGATTGGATGCGAAATATGCACCATATGGTCCAACCGGCTCCATGTTCTGGCGCAGCGCTATGCCTTTCATTCCAAGCCCTGTAAGGATTCTGGCTAGTTCGATTACATCTTTCTGACTGTAGCCGCCATCTACACCGAGTGTGTGCAATTCCATCAGCTCGCGTGCGTAATTCTCGTTCAGTCCTTTGAATTTTCCTTGAGAGCCGCGGCTTTCAGGTGCTGTGTTCTGCCAGTTATCCAGGTAGAACAACATTGCTGGATGGTGGCACGTTGCGCCGAGAAGGTCTCTGAATTTTCCCATCGCATAAGGTCTGATGGCCTGGTCTTCGTAAGGTCCAACTAAAACATGATCCAACCCTTTAGTGATGCACACGTTGAAGTGGTTGAACCAAAACTCAGTCATCACTTCTTGTAATTGCCGTGGACTTTCGACATCACGAGCCAATCTCGAAGTTATAAACCCATCGTTCATTTGTTTGTAGAATTTGCCGAGTTCTTTGAACTTTGCGACAGCTTGCGTTTGTGCCTGCTCTTTTTGCATCTCTACGTCAGCATTGTTCGCTGGCGCGGTACTCGGTGCCGAGTTGACGCTGGCATTGCGTTCTCTCTTATTCTCCTTTTTGAGCTGTTGAAGATTTTTGACTTGACGCAAGAGCTCTGTCACATTGCTACGCGCGCTTGGAGTGTTTGATTCAACTGCCAATACAGCCGGTGATTCTGGAATGCTAGAGGGGTTCAGTTGTTGATCGATAAAGGCTTTGACGCCCATTGCTTTGACGCGTTCTATGTCACCAGGCGCCGGACCAAAGGTAAGTCGGTTGATTGCGTGCAACACCCTATCATCGTCAGAATTGTTTTCAGCTCTCGATGCAAACCCAAACGTGCTTGCAGTCAGGATTGAGGCGATCGCAGCAAGGGAGTAAAGGCGTTTCATTGTTAATCTCCGCACTTGAGCCATTACATATTCACATACGTAATTCCGAGCGAAAAAGTTCAATGTTTTCGAAAAAAAGTTTTGGAATTTAGAAAATAATTTGCGGTGACTGTCTTAGAACCAGGGGCGCTGGTGTCTCAAGTAGGTATCATCGAATTTTTTTCTGTCCATTCCGAAATATATGAAGGCTTCAATGAAGCCAACGACTCCAACCAGAGCCGCTATGGCAGCCAGGTGTGTGACTATTGCGGCTAGACTGACGAGTGCCATGATGGCGCCTTCGCGCTTGTAGCCCATAACAAATTTGTGTGCACCGACGAAACCGAAGAAGATCGCGGCAGCAGTCGCCATCGTTTTCTTATCGTTGAAATCTAGATTAGTAAGATCGTCCATAAACCCCCCTCGGCTGCTTCTATTGTACCCCGGAAGCGCATAGCGAGTGGTCTACTGAGATGTTGTGCGAAAGAATCGACCGGTCTATTATAATTGCGCAAAAAATGTCGAAAGGTGAACGGCCTGGCTTTCGCCAGACCGTCCACACAATCGACCATTCTCACATCAGCGCACGAGCCGGCGCCGTGTGATTAGTCGTTCAGACCGGGCAGCTTGACCGCGTCCTGACCGCCACCGTTGTTCGAGCCGTTCGGCTGCGAGATGGTGTTCAGGTAGTCGAGCGCCTTCTGACCGGACAGCATGTTGCCGTCGTTGTCCTGCGCCGTCAGCCAGTGGTCAGGCAGGCGGCCGGTGAACAGGCTGTTGGGGAAGCTGCCGCGCCAGATGTCGAAGTCGGCGAGCTGCTTCTGCATGCCCTTCTGCAGGATCGAGTAGTCGGCGCGCTTCTGCTTCACGAACTCGACGATCTTGTCGTAGAGCGACAGGTCGATGTTCGGGTAGGCCTCGTGCATGGCCGAGTAGAAGGAGCCCTTGGACTTGGGGTCCTGCATCTGTTGCGGGCTGTAGCGCGCCGAGAGGGCGTCCTTCAGCACCTTGTCGATGGCGTTGGACTTGAGGTTGGCGATGCCGACCTGTTCCTTGAGCGAGGCGACGTACTGGTTCAGCTCGATCGTGTTCGAGTTGTTCAGCTCGACGATCTGCTTCTCCTGGCGCAGACCTTCGTTCTGCACGCCCATGTAGGTCATGAACAGCCAGGCGCCTGCGCCGAGAACCGCCACGAGGGCGACGATACCGATGATCTTCTTCATAAGAAACTCCTTGATTGGGTGACATCATTTGCCACTGCAGGCTGAACGGAGACGCGTGATTGCGCCTCCGCCTTCGAACGAATTCGTTCAGGCACTACCTGCGGTGCCGAAGTTGAGACGTGAACCGAACGACTTACTTGCCGTTCAGACCAGGAAGGTCGATGCTCTTCTGCCCGCCGCCATTGTTCGAGCCGTTCGGCTGCGAGATGGTGTTGAGGTAGTCGAGCGCCGCCTGACCATCGAGCTTCTTGCCGTTGTCGTCCTGGACGGTCAGCCAGTGGTCGGGCAGACCGCCGGTGAACATCGAGTTCGGGAAGCTGCCGCGCCAGGTGTCGAAATCAGCGAGCATCGACTGCATCTGCTTCTGGAGCAGCGCGTAGTCCTGACGCTGACCCTGCACGAACGTGAGGATCTTGTCGTACAGCGACATGTCGATGTTCGGGTAGGCCTCGTGCATCGCCGAGTAGAACGAGCCCTGGGCGTTCGGGTCTTTCATCTGCTGCGGGCTGTAGCGCGCCTCGAGAGCGTCCTTCAGCACTTTGTCCATGGCGTTGGACTTGAGGTTGGCGATGCCGACCTGCTCCTTGAGCGACGCCACGTACTGGTTGAGCTGGATCGTGTTGTTGTTGTTCAACTCGACGATCTGCTTTTCCTTGAACAGACCCGCGTTGCCGACGTGCACCTTGATGCCGATGAAGCCGATGACGAGCGCGATGGCGAGCACGCCCGCGATGACACCGCCGATGACTTTGTTATTGACGTTCATGATGATAGGACTCCTTTGAGAAATCGAATAGCGAGGGCGTCCCAAGCAACGTGCTTAAGACGCCCACCATCAGAGACAGCCTCGAGAAGCGGTTACCCGCGACGCGAGAAGATGTTGCGCGGATTCGTGCCGGCACCGAAAGGCTCGTGACCGAGCATCTCGCGAATGCTGGGAACCGCGCAGAAGAACATCACGCCCCAGACCAGGAGCGAGATGAAGAACACAACCGCGAGGATGCCGGCGAGTTGGCCGCCCGTCGGTTGGATCTGCGTCTTCAGGTACTCGAAGCCGACGCCGTGGTCGCCTTCGGACTTGCAGGTCATGCAGACGCGCTGGAAGCCATTGGCGCCCCAGATGACGTCTTCGAGGACGCCGGGCTTCTGGGTGTGAAGCACCTGCAGCTTGTACTTGTCACCATCGACCGAGACCGAAGCCTTCGGTTTGCCGAGAATGGCGTCAGGAGTCAGCGCCACGCCACCCATGGTGTTCTGGATGCCGTAGATCATCGTCGAGTTGCCTGTGGGCATGCCGGTGGAGGCGCGTGCCCATGCGACCGTCTTGCCATCGGTGGTGCCGATGACGACGACGATTGCGTTCTTGGAGATGGCGTACTTCTCGAACTTCTCCGACTGCCAGTAGGCGGTCAGCGTCGCGATGTAGTTGTTGGCGTCGGTCACCTTGTTGGCGTCGGCGATGACGACGTAGAGGTCACCCTGCAGCGTCGAGCCGAGGGCAGCGTTGAAGCGCTCGACCGCAGCCGTCCAGGTGCGCTGGTCCTGACCGGTGTTGCCGATGAGGTAGGCGCGGTCCAGGTAGTAGAAATTCGTCACCGAATGTTTGAGGTCCGGCAGAATTCCCAGCTTCTGGTACTGGTCGATGTACGGCGAGAACTTCTTGAGGGCGGCATCCTGCGACGCGAGGATGTAGTTCTCGTAGCTGTGTTCCTGCGTCACGGGGCCCGGGTCGCCGGCGTTGATGCGGTCACGCGCATCGATCCACTGCTGCGGTGTTCCCGATGAGACGTCGCCGGGGAGGCTGTCCATCGAGCCGTCTTCCGCACGGATGCGGTGCAGTTGCGGATTGTCGGGGAACCAGTGCCAGCCGACCGTGTAGTCGCCCAGCGTGGTGTGGACGGTCCACGTGGTCTCGGTCGTGGTGAAGGGCACCTGGCGCCAACGCGTCTCCGTGCGCCAGCGGGTCTCGGTGTGGGTCACCGCCGAGTGGTAGTTGCCCTTGCTGTCCGTGTACGCGGCGCGGTCGGTGACCTCGACGGTGTACGGAACCTGCACGGTGTACGAGTCGGCGTCGAACGTGTGTTCGCAGCCACCGGTTGAACCGCCTTGCGAGTCCGACTCGTGGCAGGTGTAGACGGTCTTCGAGACTTGCGCCTCGTAGCCGCCCCAGAATTCCTGGTATTTGACCTTGTTGTCGAAGGCCATTTGACCGCCGAAGTGGTCGACCAGGGGAACGACAGCCACCATCAGAATGACCGCCGCAAATGTTGCTTCGGTCGAGGTGATGCGGTAGTCAGACTTGATCATGTGCGAGACGGCCCAGGCGATAACGCCGACCCCGAGCGCGATTGCACAGCTCCAGATTGAGAGGCTTCCCAATCCGGGATAGAGCACTGCAGCCAGGATGACCGCGACGACGAGAAGACCGCCGCAAATCAAATTCTCCTGGGAGAGTGCCGTTGAACCTTTGGTTTCCGGCATACGATTCTCCTTGTGTTGAGAAGTCCGAGGACAGCCTGTTCAGCAAGCTGTTCGGCGTAGCGGTGGCGGATTTTTCAATCTGCCATCGTCAAACCAACTCACCGGACAATGCGCAGTGAGCTGTCTAAGACCCCTCTGTCTCCAGCCGAGATCACTCCGTTGCGCGCAATTGCGTAACTGTGAGCTGATAAGGCTACGGGCGATGAATTTCTGGGTTAGGCCGTTGGAGAAGTGCAGAGGGGTTTCGGGAACGTACTGAACGTACTCTTTGCAACCTTTGTGCTTAAAGGTACTCAGGCGCAACCCGTATACACTCGTTACACTCTACACGTCGCACTGGGGCAGCGATTCGAGCTATTTCAAGCACCGGTCGTCCGCATAATTTGTGGGGATTAATGGTAGTGCCGCTCACGCCAGCCCGATAGGCGCTGGATATGCCGGACTGAGAGCTCGCGACAATACGCAAGGTTTTCAAGAGATTGGATCGGTGACTCAAGAGTTGAGTGGTAATTGTCGGTTGGAGTTTCTTGACGAATTCGAGTGGCGAAATCAGAAATATTAGCGCTAGTTCACGCGAGAAAGTTTCATGAAAGGTGGCTCGCGTAGCCGCGTTACCACTTCGCCAAATTAAATCTCTTGGCAACCGCCCGAGTGAACCCTTTGCGAACTAGCGCCGCAAACCTTTGAAAGTTGCTCTGAGCGGCTTTATGCCGATTGTTGCGGTTTCTCCATACATCCTTTGTGACTTTGATTTGCCACTTGCCAACTGATAACTTTGGGTATCTTCTCTCATCCATCTCAGAGCCAATCGAACCACTCGAAACAACCACCCGCTCAACCATTTCGAACTCCGCTACCAGCAATATGCTAGGAGGTTCCGATCTAGTGTTCGAGTGTGGTGTGGCTTTGAGGTTTTTGAAAGAAGCGCTCGGAATGCAAGGTTGCTCGCGCGACTTCGCACTCCACTTCCTGAGCTCACGTTCACGCAAGTGACCTTGAGTTCTTTCCCGCCTGTCTGACACATGTCGGATAGGTTTAACCACGCTCCCCTGATCAAGGAGCGACATCTCAGCTGAAAGGGTTTAACTATGGAAAAGCTCATCGCGTTCATCCGCAACCTCTTCGCTTCCGCCTCCGTCCGCGCCGCCAACACCGCGCTGGAAACGGACCGTCGCAACACCAACAAGATCTCGGTCGCCGAGCAGCTCCTCCGTGACCTGCAGGCGCAGCGCGTCGAAGACGCCAAGGCCAGCGCTGCTGCCCTCGAGATCGCCCTCGGCAATGCCCATGACGACGCCGAACGCGCCGAAATCCGCCGCGCCGCCGAAGTCAAGGCTCAGTCCGACACCACCGCGCGTGTCATCAAGGACCTCGAGGACGCCATCGCCAACGCCCGCCGCAAGGGCAGCGAGAAGCTCGAGAAGATCGCGACCCGCCACGGCAAGCAGCGCGACCACGAGAAGGCCGACGAGAAGACCGCGAGCGACGCGCTCGACGTCATCCGCAAGGCCGCCGGCACCACCGCGGAGTAACAACTCCTCGGTCCCGCGATGTACTAGTGCAGTGCGTCGCAAGTAGCGACTGAACTGGTGCGCAACTTCGGTTGCGCATCAGCTTCAGCCGTTTGTTTTCAACCGCAGAACACAAGTCAACACGACAAAGTTCGCTCGAAAGGAAAATGAACATGAACATCTTCGCTCGCTTCTTCGCCTCCACCACCGTCCGCGCCGCCGACGCCGCTCTCTCCACCCTGCGCCGCGACGACAACAAAATCGCCACTGCCGAGCAGCTCCTCCGCGAACTGCAGGCTCAGCGCGTCGAAGACGCCAAGACCAACGCCGCTGCCCTCGAAACCGCTCTCGGCAACGCCCGTGACGACGCCGAACGCGCCGAAATCCACCGCGCCGCCGAGGTCAAGGAGCAGTCCGACGACACCGCGCGCGTCATCAAGGACCTCGAAGACGCCATCGCCAACGCCCGCCGCAAGGGCAGCGAGAAGCTCGAGAAGATCGCGACCCGCCACGGCAAGCAGCGCGACCACGAGAA
>DATNPX010000047.1:0-35466 GCA_036702975.1 Oculatellaceae cyanobacterium | reverse complement strand
ATTCACGTTATGGACGTGAGTAATTTGAAAGTTTGATAGCAGAGGCACCTTATTTGGTGCCTTTGTCTTTGAAAGAAGATTTTTTTTAGATCATACTTTGATCTGGCTACCGATCATGTCAGTTGTTTGAAGGGAATTGATGATAGGCTGATTGTAGAAGTGGCTCAAGAGATTTTGGCACAAGAAATCTCGCATTTTATTTACTATCTTGTTTTTTTATTGAGGCTCGTATGTCAGATTTAAGAACTAGACAAGCTGGCGCTCCACCTATGCCACCCAGTGCACAGATTTCAATTGTACTCGGCGCATTGCTTATTATTGGTGGCATGTGGTTTTTTAAGTCGTCATTTAAAATGCCAGCGCAAGTCACGGCAGTTACTCGTTCAGTAATGAAATCTTTCCACTAGACTGCGTCTAGCACCTTCAGTGCTGAAAACGCTGGTGTCACTTGCAGCCGCGGTATCATTTCGTACTGGGTGTCAATCGTGCCGGGTGTCATTTGGTACCAGGTGCTAGGTGTCATTTCGTACCGGTACCGTTTCGTACCGGATTCGTTTCGTACCGGATTCATTTCGTACCGGATTCGTTTCGTACCGGATTCGTTTCGTACCGGATTCATTTCGTACCTGGTGCCCTTGCGCGCACTGGATTTACTTCGTACCTGGTGTTAGTTTTTCTGCTGACATGTTTTTCTTGATCACTATTCCGCGGCTGGTAAATGCCATGCTTCGCGGCGAGCCGGTTGCCACCATAACTGACTCTGCCAGCGGTTCCAGAACCTTCGTGGGAGCGACCCAATCGACGACGAAGTTCGCACCACTGCCTCCCGATGAATCTTCACTGGTGATGACGAAATCTGCTGTAGCCATGGCGTTTAAAAGTACCGGGCCTTTTAAGTACTCTTTCAAAAGCTTGCCGTCGGTTGAGTAATAGCGAACTGATTTGATGATGATTGAGTGGTCTGGATCAACGTTTCTAAAACTCAAAGTTGCCGCCAGGTCCATGGTGCGACCTTGATTCTCGTCATAAATTTGAGAATATATCGGCACGTAGATTTCTTCATCCATTGCCATCGGTTTCGATTTGTCTAGCGTGGTTGGTTTCAGGTGCTTTTGCCACGAGTCTGGCACTGGCTCAGAATCGGATTCTGTGGGTACAGGTTGCGGGCTGGGCTTTTTTTCCGCGCATCCTGCCATTAACAGCGTGGTTGCTACAAGCACGATAAGAGAAGTTGTTTGGCTCGGTAAACGCATTTGAACTCCCAGGTCGACTGCAGATAGTTTAGCGCTTGTGTGGAAATTACGAGCCTTTCGTAAGTACCCCATTGAGCCCGCTTAGTTAAAAAGCAAAACTACAGTCAGCCAGTAACAACAAGAATTGATAAGGCGGTAAAGCAATGCCGGATATCACTCGTGATTCAGCTTCAGGCTCGCGAAAATCAGAAGATGCGTTGAGCTGGGCTCAACACAATGTGCTTGACCCCGCGTTAAATGCCGGACCTCTTGCAATCTATAATGTTGTCGCTGATGCTACAAAATTGCCTGAAGTCCACCTGGCTGTAGACGAAGCTAAGCCGTACAGTTCGGAGTGGTTTGTACAGGGTCTGGCTGGTGGTGTAGGTGCTGCAGCTCCGTTTATGCTGGCTGGCGCTGGCGCGGGGAAAATTTTTCGAGCTGCAGACGGAGCCCTCGCTGGAACGAAGTTAGGCGAGGCGCTCAGCCCTGTTTTAACGTCGGCAAGAGCGGCAAATGTTGCTGGCGCCGCCGCTTTCGGCGCTATGCAAAAACCTGAAGACGGTCATACTAGATTCGGCAATGCCGTAGGCATGGGGCTCGGTTTCCTGGCTTTCGATAAAGGCAACATGCTCAGCCGTGAGCTTCCTCTGGCTGGAAAATTGATCGCTTATCCGACAACTGGCTTTGTCGGTGGTGCTGTGATGGGTGAGGGTTCTCAGCTCTTCTCAGACGGAAAGTTAGCACCGGCAGATAAAGTTCTGCAATCGGCTGTGCAGGGTATGACGCTGAATGCTGTTATGCCGCTCGCACATGAAGGCTTCAAACGCCTGTCGACAAAAACTACAACGGGTGACCAGGGAACGAGCGATCTTCATACGAATGGAATCATCAACGACAGCAATGCATCCGGCATAGTTTCTGAAAAGATTGTTGCCCCAGCAACGCTAGACCTCCACTCGCTCTCTAGGGCTTATTCTGAGTACATTCGCGATAGCCGTCCCAGTTATCCCACCATAGAAGAATTCGCGCAGCTAACGCCTGAGCAGATTGTTCAGAGAGGCTTTTATCACCCCGATGCCACCAATCTCGATCAGCTCAGTTACTTTCAGGAAGCAAAGCCAAGGCCGTTGCCTGATGCGGGAGTGGTGGCAAGCGAAGTAGCGAAGAGCGTTCAGGGCATGCCTATGGCAACTTCCAGCGGCAATCTCATACTCGGTGAATGGAATATGGAATTCCTTACCGGCGACAAAGCAGCATACTTCAAAGATTCCTACAAACAAATTGTGCCTCGCCATCACCTTATGTTTGTTGAGGAAGCAAATGCCGATGGACTGGCTCGTATTGCTCAAGACAATGGATATAATTTCGAAATTTCTCGAGATAACAGCAGAGGTCAGGCGGTTGGATTTCTCATTCATCCACGCTTGAAAGTTCTCGGCACGTCCACCTATGAGGAAATCGCCAACGTCGACAACATTCCAGATTTGCGCCCCGCTTTTCGCGTCGACTTGCAAGACACGGCCACGGGAGAAAAATTCTCCGCCGTGACCGTTCATCTTAAGTCGATGAGGGGCGGACCGGAGCAAACCGCACCGGTGCGAACTGAGCAGTCGCAGCGTTTGGCAACGGTGCTTGGTCCAAACTTCTCTGGTATCATCGCTGGTGACTGGAACACTTACCTGAACAATTCAAAAGAAATAAAACCACTTACCGATGCTGGTTTCAAAGTTTTGAATCCAACTGATACGACATCTACTCAGGCAATGGGAGGCAGACTTGATGGCTTCTTATATAAGAACATTCCGTGGATGATGTCGAATCCTGAAGTGCGACCTTTCTTCCAGAATCCAAAAATTACAAGAGGCTTGTCAGACCATGGATTGCTGACGACCACGCTGACGAGAAGCCCCGGCGCCGGGGTTCACACGTTCGTTCCCAATTTTGTTGGCTTTGACCCATCACGAAACTAATTAACTGACCAAATGGTTTAATCTTTTTATTGAATCAAAATGGCATTCGGTTGCGTCTCCCTTTTCAGACAGCTCGGAAAGAGCAATTGTCAGATCAGGAGGAAGTCCCATGAATCGTTTTATCAAGTCCAGTTTGCTTGTTGGAGCACTGCTGAGCACAATCGGGGCGACATTTACTGCTCCAGCTCAAGCTGACAACCGAAGTAACTATCTCAACAATTTGGCTGTGCAGATGTACGCAAACAACGTTGCTCACGGCATGAGCCCACTCACTGGTGGAATCTATAGCCCCTATGTGAATGGTGCTATCTATGGCAACAACAACGGATATCGCCGTCATAGACACCATGATGACGATGACTACAACTACAACAATGGCTATAACGGCTACTACAACAGTAACTATGGCTACGGCCCTTACGGCTATGGCACACCGTATTACGGCAGAAGACCAGGATTCTTTTCGCAGCTAATTAATGGCTACGGCTATTAAGGCTCTCAGTTTGAACATTGTGCAATTCCCGCACTGCGTTGCAACTAAAACCAGATCTTCGAGCCGTCAGGTCTGCTCCGGCATCCAGAAGCGATTGAAAGAGAAGCGTGCTCACCACTGATGTGGTGGCACGCTTTTCGCACATTCCCCCTAATTTTTTGTGCGCTGTAGTAAATGTAAGCGAGTAAGAATTTCGCCAAGAGGAAATATGAAAGGGCGTTATCGAAAGTTTGAGCGTAAACTAAATTTAGCTGGAGCCACTGCCGCTCCCACTGCCGCCGCAGTTGGCAGAGGAAACTCTTCTCTGGCGCTGGTAGCTGCTGTTTCGCTGTTTTGCTCCTGCAGCTCGACTGCGTCTTTTGCTGGCACTCCGCCTCTTCTCTCGCCACCCAGCCCGCTCATGCCTGGACAACCGAAGTTTGTCGCAATCAGCGAACAGCCAAAACCTGCGCTTATTCTGCAGGCGAAAGTAACCACCGTTGACAAAGAACTCGAGCATGAAAGCTACAAGGTTCACTCAGTGGTCAAAGCCTCGGTGTATGCGTACAAGCCTGGTGACGATCAAAACAAGATCGGTTATGAGCATTTCTGGTTTCATGACGGAAAAGCCGTCGGAGTAGAAAAACGAAATAACCAGGAGCTGCCGCCCGGCGCAACGGTTTCTATTCACGTATTTCAGTCTTCACTTTCCAGCCAGCAGACTAAGGCTGCCGCTAATGTCGTAATGCGTCTTGTGCTCGACACGCTCCTGCACAAGCGCGAAATAACAGGCGTCACCGTTTCAGCTGATGCGTTCTCAGCTATTTTGCAAGAGTTGCAATACCGAAACGGCCATGTGCTTCCCGAAGGCGAAGATCCCCCACAAGGCGCGCACGTAATATTTCAGTTGCTTGGCGATGCGTCTGATTTGAAACAGACACTCTACTGGATTTAGCCATCTAGCAGCGTGATTTAGCACTCTAACAGAGATTTCACTGCTTCTCTAAAAACTTCCGTGTGTCTGTCGATGTCACTGCCTGTGGTGGCTGGACAAATTAATGCCATGTTGTGAAATGGTGTCATGAGAATGCCGCGATTTAAGGCAAACAAGTGCATGTAGAGATCCATGGGTCCATCGACAGCAGCCGCAGCCTCGCCTCCATTCTTCGGTGGCGTCTCTCTGAACCAGTATTCGGCGCGACAACCAAGCTGTTGCACTGTCCATGGAAGCTCATATTCACGTATCGCCGTCTCGACCCCTTCAGTAAATTTTGTTGCCAGTGGAATGGTTTTTTCGTAGGCGGCATCAGTAAGAACGTGTTCCAGAGTAGCTCTTATGGCAGCCAGCGATAGGGCATTGCCAGCTAACGTGCCACCAATTCCGCTGGTGTCAGATTCATCTACCGGTGTGTTTTCTCGAATGCGTTGAGCCGTCTCTTCGCTGAAGCCGTAGGCAGCGGCTGGAATGCCGCTGGCGATTGGCTTCCCGACCGTGAGTATGTCGGGTTTAAGATTGTGCAACCTGGTATAACCGCCGGGACCAGAGCAGACAGTATGTGTTTCGTCGATGATCAGGAGAGTTCCTGATTTTGCTGTCAACTCGCGCAAAGCCTGATGGAAACCAGGTTGGGGGTGAACAATGCCGATGTTTGTCATAACGGGCTCTGCTAGCACGCAGGCAATTTCGTCTGTGGCGAGCGCTTGCTCCAGAGCGCTTATGTCATTGAACTCGATTACTGTAGTTGTCGTCGATGGGTCGACAGGAGGTCCCAGATTGCCTTTTCGCGGCACTCCTTTGCCATTTTCTAGAGTAATAAAAGTTTCGTCGACAGTGCCGTGATAACACCAGTTGAAGACGAGAATCTTTTTGCGTCCCGTAATTTTTCGAGCTAACCTGATCGAGAATCGGTTTGCGTCAGTGGCTGTCATAGCAATTTGCCAGTACTTCAAACCAAACCTGCGAGTTAATTCTTTGCCTACCCACAAAGAATCTTCAGTAGGCAGCATGAACGTGGTGCCCTTTTTGATTCTTTCAATGATGGCATCCTGAGACGCTTGAGGCGCGTGCCCAGTCATCGCTCCAGTGTCACCAAGGCAGAGATCGATATATTGGTTGCCATCTATATCAGTGAAGTGTGCTCCGCTGGCTTTGTCTACGAAGATAGGAAACGAACCTGCCCAGCGCACCATCCAGTTCATCGGCACTCCGCCCAGCAGATATTGCTTTGACTCTTCGAATAGCGCTTTCGACCTGGGATGCGAGCTTTCAAAGCGCTTTTGTTCTTCGCCAATCAATCTGTTCAAGCGTTCGCGATCGATTGTTCTGATATTTTTTGATGCTGTTTCCAATCGCTTAATCTCCCATTTCGATTTCGTCGAGTTCGTCGTTCATTACCCAGTGATAGTAAATCATTGCCGTCGCTACACCCTGAACCATGAACACTGCGAAAGGGACAATCAGGGTGAAACCGAGGGCGGTGCTCAATCCAAAAAAACAAAGGTCGACGATGGCTAAGGGAATCCAGATGCGGTTGGTTTCGTTCCAACTACGTTTCATTGATTCGATCGGGCCCAGTCCCTGATCGACAGCGAAGTATGGTGCCAATTGGAATTTGAGGAATATAACCGGGCTGATGATTACTCCAATTATTGTGAAAGACGGCAACGCCGTGGCAATCGTTGATAGAATCAGAACCATGGCTGCAGAAAACATTTGCGAGAGCGGTCTGAAAAGATTGCCAATACTTGTTTTTTCTTGCCTGGCAATGCGCAAGGTTGTATAAATCCAACCTGCATAAAAACCGCAGATGAATAGCCCCGGTATGCCTACACCGATGACGCTGGCTAGCCCTGCTTCTCGTGCATGAAAGAGAATTTTGTCAATCAGTAATCCGACGAATGCACCCAGACCCATAAATATGACTGGTCCGAATAAAGTGACGCACCAGGCACTGATAAGCGGAAATATTTGCTGCAGCGAAACCCTTCCCGACTCTTTCAGTAGTTCTACCGAAACGAGACTATTTTTTTTGAGTTCAAGCTCCACGTTATGTCGCTCCGAAAATTTGACCAGCCGTAATGGTTTGCGAACCGGTTGTTATCTTAACCGATTCTTCCTTTAGGGATTGTCTGCCGACCCATAATTTAAGTTGCGTAGGGCAGTGTAAAAGTGAAACGCGCACCTCCTGCTGGTTCATTGGTAGCATATATGGTGCCGTTATGACCGACAACGATCAGCCGGCTGATTGCTAATCCCAGCCCGCTGCCGCCCTCTTTTGTCTGTTTGCTCTTCGGAGCCACTTCGAAAGCTGTGAAAACTTTCTCCACATAGTCGGGCGGAATGCCTGGACCCTGGTCTATTACACTGACCTCCACGTGGGTTTGTTTTTCTGTGGCAATAATGGAAACGATGCCGTCGGGTTTGCAATATCTAATTGCGTTAGAGAGCAGATTGACCAGCAGTTGTGTGATGCGCTCACCGTCAGCCCGCACGAACGCGGCAGTGGGGCCAACCTTTATATGAATGTGTGAATTTGCTGCGTGTGCAGCCACTTCTTGCTCTGCTTGTTTCATGATGCTGCTCAGGCTTATCCTGCGCATATCGAAATTCATTTGACCGGTCTGCAGTTTTTCAAAATCAAGCAGATCGGTGACCAGCCTGATCAGGCGGTCAAGACTGCGTGTAACTGATGTAAAAACCGGTTGCGCTGCATCGGGAATAACACCCATCTTGCCGCTTATACTTTTCGCGACAGTCTCGGACACCGACATCAGTGGTGAACGCAGTTCGTCACTGATCATGGCGATGAAATCCTCTTTCAAATGCTCAACTTTCTTCTGTTCTGTGATGTCACTGACGACGCAAAACAAGCTTTCGTCTGCCTCTGACCAGAAAGAAGACCAGGATGTTTCGACAGTCTTATTGTCCGCCCTCAGCAACTTCAATTCGAATGTTCGCGAACCTTCAATCTGACAAGATTTGGAAAGTTCTTCGTCAGCTTTTAGCGCTTCTTGAGGCGGCACTATATCGTTGAGTGAGAGTTTTGCAAGCTTTTCAGACGTGTAGCCAAGCAGAGTCTTGGCGAAGGGATTTGCCTTCAGAAAAGTTCCGTCGCTAGTCAGTGAGCAAATCAAGTTGGCTGAGTTGTCGATGACAGCATGCTCGCGTTGCTCCGCTTCACGGATAGCGTGGTCCATGACGTGAAAAATCTGGTCCACCCGAGCCAGGTCATCGTTACCAGAAAGTGGCTCCTCAAGCGGCTGACGGCGAGAGAAGCGCTGAGCGTTGGCTGTAATCAGGTTGACGAATCGCTTCGTGTTCATGGCACAGACCGCGGCCAGAACTATCGTGGTCAACGCACTGCATGTGGTGGCAAGTTCGACAACAAGTACAATGTTGACGTGCGTTTGCCGGGCCGATTTCTGTTCGTTTTTGGCGTTCTCCGCTGCGACGATGTCGTCAGTCACTTCCGTTAGATCTCTTGCTGCTCTGAGTATTCTGGGTGTCGCGTCTTCGTGTGAGGTTCTGCTGGTTCTTTCAGTTTCGAGTATTTGAAATTCGGTCATTAAAGCTCTGGCTGTACTCATCAGTTCCTTATCGAACTGCTCATAGTCAGGAATGCCTTTGATGTTTTGATGAATTTCTTCGACGCGATTTGCCAACATTTTGTTTTGCATATCTGAGCGCGCTTTGATGCCATCAAATGAGACAAATGCTTCGCCGAGGGATCTGTAAAGGTCGCTGCTGAGCAGGTCGCACTGTCGCACTAAGCCGCTTGATTGGGCTGATTTGCTCAAATTTTCTTGTGCTTGAAAAATCCAGACTACCAGGAAAAACGAAAGCATAAATTGAAACAGCAAGGGCAAACAAATAACAATCAGACCCTGTGTTGATAGCTTCATGTTTTGTCCTCATTATCAGAGGGCAGAACAAATTTCGCGAATTGAACGTAGAATTGGCTTCCTTTGCCGGGTTCGCTCGTTACCCCAATGACTCCGTTTTGTGCTTCCGTCAGTACCTTCGCTAGTGCGAGGTTGAGACTGGCACGCCTGTCTCGACGCTGGTCTTCACTGTGTGACTGAAAATACTTTTCGAAAATCAGGTCTTGTTCGTCCGGCGAAATTGTTGCGCCCTCGTCGAGCACATAGATTCGAACCAGAGGTCCGTTGGACGCTACCACGACCGTGACAGTTTGATCGGCTTTTGACCGGTTCAAACTGTTGTGCAGCAGGTTAGTCAGAATTTGTGTCAGTCGTCGCTCATCAGCCAGTATCGCTTCATCTCGGCTGGGTGAGACAATATTGATGTTTGCCGCTCTAGCTACGGGTTCGACAGCACTGATTGCCTGTAACGCTACATCCATGGCGCTTACACATCCCATCTCCAGATTCGCACCAGTAGATTCCATGCGCTCCAGATCGAGCAGTGACTGAATCAAGTCCATGAGCTTATCAAGATTTTGCTCAGATTCTGTCAGTGCGGCTTGCAGATTACCATCCAGTTCGCCAAACCTGCCTGCAGCTAGCGAAGACAGATTGGCTGAGACTGACATCAGAGGGGTGCGCAGGTCATGGCTGGCGATAGCCAACAAGCGCTGCTTGGCGCGCTCAATTTTTTTTCGTTCGCTGATGTCTCGGAGCACACAAAAGTAGCTGCTCTCCTTCGGGTTCCATCTTACTTTCCAAGCAAACTCACGAGTCTCTCCGTCTCCGCACCTGAACTCAGATTCGAAATCATGCTCGAATGCAGCTTCTGTTGATTCACTCAAGATTTTTCGGATCCGCACCGCATCTGGTTCTGGCAGGAGCGTGAAAATTGAACGTCCAAGCACGTCATCGACTCGATAGAACCATGATTTCTCTACAGATTCACCAATTGAGATGATTTTGAATCTCGTGTCAATGCTGCACAGTACATCGACAGACTTATTCAACACTGCAAATTCTTTCTGATGAACACTTTTCACAAATTGTGCGGCGGCATGCAACGTGCGATCCAGCTCATCGATCTCGTCGCCGCCTGAAAGAGCAGCAGGAAGCTCTTGTTGCATTGCTACTTTCTCGGCGTTGCTTTCAATTAATTGCAGGCGCTTACCAAAACTTCTGTAAAACGTCACCGCCGCGAGGAATGTGACCAGCAAGCTGAGCAGAAACGCGCCGATCGCAGAACTAACCAGCAGCCATCTCGATTTGTCTAACTCGGAGGATTCCAACGAGTCTATCGAGGTTTGCACATCAACAATGCGTCTGACCAGAGGGTCGCTGTCCATGAGCAGATTGAAGACATCGTTTTTAAGGAGCGAGCCTTTCTTTCGAGCAGGAATGGTCGGGTCGTTGTAGTTCTTTTTTGCTTTTTCTATTAGTTCCAGTGCGTGGTCAAATAGAGCTGGTGCCAGATTTAGCGCCTCTCGGACATTTGGATGAACGTCAGCTGCTTTCAGCACGCCTTCCTTGGCTTGCTCCACTCTCATTTTGTCTTCTTCGAAGTTGGGCGGGCTGTGGTCTTCCCTGTAAACACCCATTGTCGCGATGTCGATACCAGCCTCGTTGAGGTGGTTCTGCATCGTGTGATACTCAGACAGAATCTTGCGCGAGTTGTAAAAACGCGTCGCACTGTTTTCTGTGGAAATTAGAACGTTCATGAGAACCGCTGTTGCCGCTATTTCGAAGGAAAGCGGAATCAACATGAGCGCAAAAATCTTTTGCCAGATGCGTAAGTTCATTCACTGCCTTTCGTTAGCACCGCGCGTAGTGCTCGATTAGCGCCGCTAGTCGGCTGGGAGCGCGCACCTGGTGGTGGCGACTCTGGGACCAGACCATCATGCCCAGGATTCTGGCGAAATATGCGTCTGTTCCTCCGTCACCTGCCCGTTCTTAACTATTTATTCTGTTAAGACCCACTCGTTGGCGGGAAAATTGAGGGAAAGGAATGGTTGAAACGGTGCGAATCAGTCGAATTTTTTTCAAATCGATTTTGGGCTGTCTAGTTACTGTGCTGAGCTTCTCTTCAGTAGCTTCGGCTCTAACTCCACTAGATTATCAAACCGAGTCGCGCATTTTTGACGCACTGGAGAAAGCACACGGCTTAATTTCCGCTGACCGCTACAACGAAGCGAAGCCATTGCTCGAATCTGCCGCCAGGCACGATCCCAGCCGCTACTCCGGTTCGTTGCATGAAAACCTGGCCATCATTTATCGAGAACTTGGTTATCCAGAGAAGGGACTTTCCCATGCCAGGATCGCCCAGAACTATGGCGGCTCTCCCGGCATTTTCTACACGATGGGTCTTTGCTATTCCGACATGGGTGAGTTCCAAAAGGCGGAGGACAACTTTCAACGATTTATTATAGAAAGTCCAGATAACCAGTTCAGGCAGCAAGCGAAAGACATTATCAGAGACTTGATCGACGACAGTCATAAGGTAAAAGCCGGTCAGGCAAAAAAACGAGATTATTTCGACGACATCGTCGAGAACAAAGAAGCGCAGAAGTGGAAACAGTCGCTTTTGCCGCTCAAGTTGTATATTGACTCCGGCAAGGGCGTGAAAAATTACAGACCGAGTTATCGCAGGTTGATCCTGGAAGCTCTTGATGCCTGGTGCAGTGCCTCCGGCAATAAGCTTTCTTACAAGCTGATTAACGACAAAACACAGGCTAACGTCGTTGTTGAATGGGTGGGGCAGGCTATCAGTACTGTACAGAAAGACCGCAAAAGGGATGCTGCCGGTCTGACGACTACGGATGCTGACGATAAGCAGGTGATATCGCACGCCCTGATTCAAATAGAAACGTATGATTTCGAGCGCAGCGCGCAAGCTGCCGATAGCAAAATCAAGAGTGCTTGTTTGCACGAGATTGGTCACGCGATCGGGGTCGGTCACTCACCCTACGTCAAAGATATTATGTATTTCAAACTCACTCCCCGCCAGCTCTTCTCGCTTTCGCCACGAGACCGCGCCACCGCCTCCAGGCTTTATCAGGATTACCCTGTTGTTACCCTGGTTACCGGCACCACGAGTCTGCCTCCCGAATGCTTCGCGCAACCCTCGTTGCCACCCGGAGCGTTGCGCTATCCGCCCATCCCTCAATCATTTTTTGCGCAGCCTCCTTTGCCACCAGGGGACCACAGCAGCCCCTCTGATGATGGAGTTGCAAGCGGTTCTTCGCATTCCAGCTTGTTTGCTCAGCCTGCACCGCCTAAAGCCAATGCTCCGACTGCTCCAATTAAGCTACCCTCACTGCTTTTTGCTCAGCCCTCGCTGCCACCTGGTGGCAAAAAGCCAGTTTCGAAAACGGGAAAAGCCGTAACTAAAACCACGGTAACAGTCACCAAACTTGAATCACCGTCCCAGCTTTTTGCCTCACCATCCATGCCGCCTCGGCACAAATAAGGCCTTGTAATCGAGATTAGAGCTTGAGAATCCTAAACCAATTAAAAGCGCCTGCTGATCCAGCGTTGGAGCTTGCGATTCTTAGACCAATATGGACGCCTGGCGAAATCCAGTATTAAAGCCTGAGAGTTTTTGGTGGCTTATAACCAAGAGCTGCCACCATTTTCTCGTCTTTTTCGGCTGCTGCAACGTTCTTAAGTTCGCGATAGACTCTGGCTCGCAAGAAATAGGCGTCGCCAGCCCGAGGAGACATTTCTACCGCTTTGTTGCAATCGGTCAGAGCTTCGTTGTACTGCTTGAGTGCGATCTCGGACAGGGCACGATTTAAGTATATGTCTGGAATTTCCGGGCGCAGCGAGGCGGCTTTGTTGAAATCTGCGATTGCTTCTTTGTTTTTGCCCATGCCACTGTATATGATGGCGCGGCTGTTGTAAGACTGAGCGAAATTCGGGTCGACTTCAATTGCTTTATCTACCGCTGCCAGAGCCTCTTTTTCCCGCTTCAATTTGCGCAAGGCCTGGCTTTGCAATTCGTAGGCAGAGGCTTGCTTGTCGTTGATCTTGATCGCTTGTTCAATGTCAGCCAGAGCTTTGTCGGGTTTGTTTGTGATGATGTAAGCATTGGCGCGCACTTCCCAGGCACTCAGGTCTTTCGCATCTTGTTTGATAGCCAGGTTTGATTCCGCGATAGCTTCGTCGAGTTTGCCCTGCCAGAGAAGTGTTTGCGCTTTGCCGGAATGCGCGCCTCTCACTTCCGCATCGATTTTCAGCGCCTTATTAAAATCAGCCAGCGACTCGTCGAAGCGACCCAGCTTTTCATAGCTCAATCCGCGTCCAACATAAGATTTTGCATCGTCAGGATTCTTTTTGATGTTCGCTGAATAACGTTTCAAATCACTGGCTAGATCGCCTTTCAAGGGTGATTCGTCAGTCTTCTGTGCGTCACTCGTTGCGGCTTTACCGACATCGGCCGGATGACCAGCATGGTCAGAATGACCTATTTGGCCTGCGTGGTTCGAACAGCCTGCACTCAGACACACTGCGATAAACGCCAGAGCGAAGTTTTTCCATTCAGGAGACATGCTGTTCAACCCTTATAAATGAGCTGCACTTTTGGGAGCGCTGTAACTCTTGCTTTCCGATCTGGCTTGTTTTGCCACTTCTGGTGCAACCTTTTCAACGAACTGCCCGATGCGGCTCAACGCGATTTCTATCTTCTCTATGCTGGTGGCATACGAACAGCGAATGTGCCCTTCACCACCTTCACCAAATGCTGTGCCTGGAACTACTGCGACCCGTTCTTCGTAAAGCAGCCTTTCAGCAAACTCTTCGCTCGATAAGCCAGTTGCCTTTACACTCGGGAATGCATAAAAAGCACCTGACGGTAAATGGCATTTCAGACCAATTCCGTTTAACCCTTCAACGATTAATCGACGCCGCTGGTTGTACTGGGAAATCATATCTTCGACGGCGCTCTCCCCGTGTTTGAGAGCTTCCAGAGCAGCTTTCTGTGCGTTGATAGGTGCGCAAAGTGCAGTGTAAGAATGAATTTTCATCATCGCAGTCAGCACCTCTGGTGGTGCACAGGCATAGCCAATGCGCCAGCCGGTCATGGCATAAGATTTTGAGAAACCGTTCAATGTAATGGTGCGCGACATGGCATTTTTCAGAGATGCGATGCAGGTATGCTCGCCCTCGTAAGTGAGCCGGTCGTAGATTTCATCGCTGACGATGAAAAGGTTATGGGTGTGGGCAAAGTCGACGATTTCTTGCAACGCCTGACGCGGCATTGTGGCACCGGTGGGGTTGGAAGGAAATCCCAGAATAATTGCCTTAGTGCGTGCTGTTAGCTTCTTTTCCAGTTGAGCGACTGAAACTCGGAAATCATCCTCGCTCCTGGTTGCCACACCGACGGGCTCTCCGCCTGCCAGTGACACGCACGGCCGGTACGAGACATAACAAGGCTCAGGCACAAGCACCTGGTCTCCCGGGTCGAGAATGGCACGCATGACCAGATCCATCCCCTCCGAAACACCGACCGTCACAAGAATTTCGTTTTCCGGTGAATACTTTGCACCATACTTATTTGCAAGATGCTTGCTGATTTCCTGACGTAGTTCCAGTAGACCGTAATTCGAAGTGTAGGTCGTCTGTCCCTTTTCAATGGAGTAAATGCCTGCTTCGCGAATGCCCCACGGCGTCACGAAGTCTGGCTCGCCAACTCCAAGTGATATGACATCGTGCATTTTTGCTGCGATATCGAAAAATTTTCGGATACCGCTCGGAGCTAATTCGCGCGCTATTTTTGAAAGTGGTGGCGCTTTTTTTGAATTTTCGTCAGTCATGATTGGTGAATAGAGCAGTTGCGTTTTTGAATAGTATCGTTTCAGGTTGTTCGCGCCAGCACCGGTGGAGCGCTGAAGACGCTCATTCTCAGTCGGCAGCTACGGGGTGACAACAAGTCTCGTATCTTCTTCGTTGTCTACAAAAACGACCTGATCTTCCTTGTATTTGCGCAATAAGAAATGTGTCTCGGTCGCCATAACGCCTTCGATTGGCGCCAGCTTCTCCGCGACGAAGCGACCAACTTCTCGAATGTTGGCTCCCTCGACCGCAACGCGCAGATCGTAGCCGCCAGAGACGAGCCACAGACTCTGAACTTCTGGATAACGGTAAATGCGCTCGGCTACTTTATCGAAACCAACTTCCCTGGCTGGGTGCACTTTCACGTCGATAAAAGCGATTACCTTTTCAACACCTGTTTTTTCCCAGTCGATGATGGTTTTGTAGTGCTTGATCACTCCCAGGCGTTCGTATTCGGCAATCGCGAGTTTTACTTCTTCCACAGACCGGCCAAGCATTTTGGCGATCTTTTCAGGAGAAGTACGCGCGTCGCGGGAAAGAATCGTCAAAATTTCGTCTGGTTCTTCTAACGGCATAGGCTGATAGTTTAGCACTATCAGCCTGCCAGTTGGTTATTGAGTGTTTTTCACCTTCTACGAAACAGTCCGCGTCTGTGTTGATAGTAGTATTGCTGATAGTTCGCAACGCTGTTGTTACAAGCGGTTCCGGGTGTACAGGTCTGCGATTGAACTGGCCGGTAGACCTCGGTCGTTTGTGTCGTTTCATTGGGTCTTGCTACTATCGGTGTTTCAATGGTTCTCGTTACTATCGGTGTTTCATTGGATCTTGTTGCTATCGGTGTTGTTTCTGCAGGCTTGGTTTGCTCGGCGGTTCGACGATTCATAGCATCAACGATTTGATTAGAGAGTAACTGGACGATGTCGCCCGGATTTCCATAATTGGCAAATTTTGGTGCCTCTGGAACCAGTTTGCCGTTTGCATCCTTGTTTACGTGAAACACAGTCATCATGCTTTCATCGTTGGTGCTGTTTTGCTTGTTGTAATTTTCCAGAACAGAGGCGGCGTAGGCGCCTAGCTGTGATTTCGGGTCTACGGTATCTTTGTCGACAAAAACTACAACAGCTTTGCCATCTTTGTTCGCGTCCTCGGCTGCCCGAATAGCCTCTGTATCTTTACTGGCGGCGACCACCAGAACCACCGGTTTGTTCTGTTCCGCAGCAGCATTCAGAGCGTCGGCATAGTTCTGCTGGGAGTATTGGAACGGCTTTTCGGCAGGCTTTTCAGCTTCAGTTTTTTCAACTTTTGCTTCTGTCGGTTCTGCTGGGAGATCGAGATTGGTTCTGGCTCTCAATTCCTCAGGCGACTCCTGTCTCAACTCCGATTCTTCGACCAACGTCTGTGGTCTGTCCAGCTTGGGTTCAGTTTTTGGACCCTCCAACTTCGGCTCCGTTATCGGTCCGTCTAACTTTGGAGTCTCGGGTTCCATCTTTGTTTCAGGCACTTCCAGTTGCGGTATGCTGAAGTTCGGATTCGCAAGTGGACTGGCTTCAGGCTTTCCCGCTTCCAGATGTGGATATTTTGATGTTGGGACTTTGCATACTCCATCTTTGCAATTTTCTTCCGGCTGAGAGCTGTCTTTTGGCGCTTTGGCACCACTTGTGGTATCAAGCAATGGCGGTAGTTTAACTACAGGCTCCTCATTGGTTAGCGGTTTTTCTGCCACCACTGGTTTGTCTGCCGATTGCGATTTATCGTTGGTTACTGGTCTTTCACCGACGGCGGGATTCTCCTCCTTCCGAGCTTTTGCGCCGCTATCGTCTACGGCTCGCGGTGTCTGAGCCTGTGTTTCATTTATCAATGACTGCTTTTTTTCGGCTTCTTTTGTTGCCTCCACCGAGGTAGGCTTGAAGATATCGTTTATTTTTCCTGCTTTGCTTTTGGCAAACTTTTCGATGTCGGCCAGTGTCATGTCATTGTTTGTGTAAGCACTGGAGATGTCTTTTTTGTTGTCCTCCAGATATTTGAGCGCGGCCAGACTCTCTTCTACCTTTGCTTTAGATTCCTGCGGAATCAAGCCTGTAGCCAGTGCTTTCGCGTAGAAGTCTTTGGTTTTGTCGAGTTCATCTTGCGAGAGCCAGCCGTTTTTGCTGGAGTCCAGGGCGGCGAAATTGTCGCGAGCGTACTTTGCCGCAGCAGCAGATTTAGCTTCTTCGTCACGACCAGATTCTTCTTTTCGAAGATATTCTGCCATGCTGGCGTATGTTATTTCTCGCGATGCGCCGCGACCGCTGCCGCTGGAAGAAATCTGATCGAAGCGGTTGCGCATTTCTTCAATGACACGTCGTTCGTCATTGGACAGCGAATCTTTCCACTTTGGTGTGTCGAGAATTTTGCTCAACTCAGCGCGCGATACTTTGCCGTTTCCGTCAAGGTCTAACTCTTTCTGGTGGTCGAGATGATACTTGAGCATTACTTCTGACATGTGCTCGCCGCGAGACATATCGACGCGTCCTTTCTGCTGCGTCGTCGCGTCGGCAATTTTGTCGTCGATTTGAGGAATGTGCTCTTTCTCTCTCGGGTTGGCGTTCTTTGCCGCGTATTCTTGAATGTCTTTCAAGCTTGCGTCGTTAGAGAAATATGTATCGTTTGCAGCCGCTGCAATTTCGCCGCGATGCGCCTTCATATATTCGAGCGCTTCTTTCTGCTCTTTCAAATTTTTAGCAGCTTCAGGTGTGACCAGACCAGGAGTGGACAGCGCCCGATCGGCGAAGTCTAACTGCTTGTCGATTTCGGCTGGGCTTATAAATCCATCTTTGTCGCTGTCAACGGCATTGAATTTTTCTGCTGTTCCGAATTGCTTGAGCACATTTTGACCATTTTGGTAGGTTTCGTATTTGGTATCGGCTTGTTTTGCGTAAGTGTTTAACTTCCAAGCCGTGATCCCTGCTTGTGCGCCTCTGGAGTTCATGTTGAGGTCGCCGATTTCTTTGGAATTTGCGAGCAAATACGCAGCCATTTCACGCTGGAATGGATCGAGCTGAGACATCATTTTTTTGTCGTTCAAAACGTGCTGCAACTCGTTGCTGGAAATATTTCCATTGCCGTTCAAGTCGAGGGCTTTGAAATTTTTCTGACCGAAATCCACAGCCAGCTTGGGCAAATACCCTTGTTCCTGGCATCGCTGGGTGAGAGCCATTAGAAATTCTTTGTTGGACTCTGTCGCACCACCAGGCTTGTTCATCTCGTCGTGGATCTGCTTCAGTGCACCTTCGGTATTATCTTGCCTCAGTTGCGTGATCACACGATCAACAGCTTGGGGAACTTGATTGTCTCTCGGCTCTGTCATTTAAGAATCCTCCAGCGAGCGCCTTCGTTTCGAACATGAATCGAGAGTAATTTCGTTTTGTGGCCTTTGTGTACCTTCCGTTTGCGTTTGCCGAAAGCGCAGTTGCCTGCAAGGTCCATCCTATGGACTGCAGGTGGAGTTTCGTCAGCTCGCGATAAGTCTAGTTGTTTTCTTCGTTGCTGTTTTGTTTGAAGCCCATGAGGCGATGCATGAATGAGTCCCAGGCTTCATCCATATGATCGTCTGCCAGCTCCTTGAGCGCCTGCGCCTGGTCTGTGGCGGCGCGGCTTTCTTTGGAAACTCCGTTGGCAACTTTTTCCAGATATGATTTTTCGTTGCGAGTCAGGTTCAGCTTGTCGGCATTGGCAGCCACCTGCAGCACCCGTTGTGCGATCAATGGATCAAGCCAGGAGCTGCCTGAGTAGACAGTGCGAATGGCTACTTCCAGTTTAGCTTTGCTAAATCCGTCTTTGATGATGTATCCGTTTGCACCAGCTTGAAACGAGGCGAACATGTCTTCGTCTGAATCGTGTGAGGTGAGCATGATTGCTTTCAGTCCGGGCAATTCTTGTTTTACCGTCTTGGTGACTTCGATGCCATCTACCTTCGGCAAACCGATATCAACCAGGGCTAAACTGGGGCGGCTGGCTAAAATCTCGTCTATCGCTGCAGCACCATCAGCCGCTTGTCCGATTACTTTGAATCCCTCGATACCGTTCAAAGCCACCGATACAGCCGAACGGATCAGTTCGTTGTCTTCGACCAGGTAAATTGAAATTGTGTCGTCAGACATTTGCGCCTCATGTGGTGAAGGTGGTGGAAGACATAATAGTCGATTCTATTTCTTTGCGTGCTTTTTCGAAAGCGGTTACCAGTTGGGCGAAAAGCTGTCGAGCTTGTGTCCAGTCATCGCTACGGGTGGCGTCGCCTATCTGCTTGCTCAATGCGGCCATTTCGTGCATAGAAATTGTAGAACAGTAGCCTTTCAGTTCATGCGAATTGGCCTTCGCCTGCGCTGAATCTGTATTTGTTATCGCCTTATCGAGTTTTTCAAGGATTGCCGGGGTTCCATCGGCAAACATAGTAAGCAGGCGGCATGCGCTCTCCCATCCGAAATTTGCTGTGAGCATTTCGGTGTCGATGGTGCGGTCGCTCGGCTGCGTCGACAGCGTTGACAGCGTCGGCTGAGTTGTGGCGGGAGCCGGTGCTTTAGCTTCTTCTGCAACGACCGTGGCGCTTCTCGAGGATCGCTCCAATTGAAAACGAATGTCATGCGTTTTGAAATCTACTAACCGGTCTGGCAACAGTTTGCTGAGCAGGAAAAGTAAACCATCAATCGTAACTGGCTTAGCGACATATTCGTCCATGCCGATGGCCAGGCATTCTTCTCGGTCGCCTTCCATAGCGTTTGCAGTCATCGCCAGAATAATAGGTGACGTTTTCAGCTGCGGGCCGAGCGCTCTTATCTGTCTTGTTGCTTCGAAGCCATCCATGACGGGCATCTGACAGTCCATCAAGATGACGTCGAACTCTTGTTGTTTGACAAGATTTACGGCTTCCAGTCCGTTGCTGCAAATCAATGCGGACAAACCCAGTTTTTTCAGCTGTAAATTAGCCACTTCTTGATTGATTGGATTATCTTCAACAATTAAAACACGCAAGGTCGGGTCAAGCGATTTTTCTTTGTTGCCGTCATTTGGTCCTCTGCTAAACGGCGCAAGTTTTTTGCCGTTCGATAAATCATCGAGGCATTGCAGTAGTTGCGTTTGCTTGAGCGGGCGTGTGAGGTAGGCTGAAAATCCAGCTTTCAGCGCATCTTCTCCCAGCGCTGCCTGATCGAAATTTGTCAGCAAGATACCAAACAATTCCAGTTGATTGACTAGCTTTGCCAGGTCTTTAGGTACTGTCGTGTGGTCGAGAATTTGTGGATCGACGTTTATCAAAGCAAAATCATAGATGCTGCCATTCTTGCGCGCACGTTCCACTTCCAGAATTGCTTCTTTCGCATCTGCTGCACTGCCGAACCCTACGCCGTAATGTGTCGTGAAGGTCCGCAACTGTTCAAGTTCGCGTGGGGTGAAGTTGACTGCAAGTAGTCTCCCAGTCGGGTTCGCCGTTTCGTCGGGCTGTTTTTCGCTCAGCACCACAGGCAGTTTGAACCAGAACGTCGAACCTTGACCTTGCGTGCTGTCGACTCCGATTTCGCCGCCCATCAATTCAACCATCAGTTTTGAAATTGCCAACCCCAGCCCTGTGCCACCATTCGTAGTGGCGGCTTTCTCCATGCCTTGGGAAAACGGCTTGAATAGTCTTTGCATGGTGTCTGGCGAGAGCCCAGAGCCACTATCTTCAATAGCGAATCGAAGCGTATTCTTTTGACCGGGTTCGTTGCGCACGGTCAGTTGCACGAAACCTTTGTCCGTGAATTTAACGGCGTTACTTCCCAGGTTGAGCAAGATCTGGCGCAATCTCGTCGGGTCGCCCATTACCACTCTGGGCACTGTCGGCTCGACGAAAGCCACTAGCGAGAGGTCCTTCAGCCGAGCTGGTCCGCCCAGAATCTCGGCCACTCCCTCAACCAGTTCCAGCACATTGACTTCTGTGTTTTCGAGAGGAAATCTCCCGGCTTCCATCTTCGAAAAGAGCAAGATGTCGTTGACGACATTTAGTAATGCGCCGCCTGCACTTTTTATAACTTCGACGAATTTGCTTTGCTCGGCATTCAAACTTGTGCGACGCAACAAGTCACTCATGCCGATGACGGCGTTCATGGGCGTGCGAATCTCATGGCTCATATTGGCCAGAAATTCCGCCTTGAATCTGGCTGCAGCCAGAGCCTCATCCCTGGCTTTGACGAGTTCTTCGTTCAGATTTTTGATTTCTTTGTTGGCCGTGAATCGCTCGATTGAATAAAGGAGTGTCCGGCTCAACCAGTTCGAGTTGAGATCTCGTTTGACCAGGTAGTCCTGAGCTCCCAGCCTGACTGCTTCAAGGGCAATGGCATGCTCATCAAGCCCCGTCAAAACGACGATTGGAATATTATCGGTCTCTTTGCGCACGGTCAAAAACGTTTTGATGCCCTGACTTTCAGGCATCGATAAATCGAGCAAAAGCACGTCGATGCCGCCCGTCTTCAGGCGCTGGAGCCCGTCTTGCAGGTTTTCTATACACTCCACAGCAAATTGACCGACTTCGCTGTTGGTCAGCAGCTGTTGAAGCAGTCGCGCGTCATCGGTGTTGTGGTCGATGATTAGTACGTTGATGTCGGTGCTCATCGGTCGCTGGTCTCACTCATCTCTTCGTTCGAAGGAAAAGGGAAGGTGCCGGAGCACCCGAAACGAAGTGTATGATTGTGCGTTCAGATAGTAAGCCTGGCAGAATCTATCGATTCTTCATGATATTGTTGCGCGTCACAATGCTCATGCCCCGAATTTGCCTTAAAATAACTCTTCCTGGAACCCCCAAAATTAAGATACTTGGACCTGGTAAATGGGCAGTATTCAATTATCTTTCCGCCATTTGAACGACAACAATGAATGACAGCCAGAAAAGTTTTGCGGAACTAGGCGCTGAAGCGTTCCAAGAGGGACGCTACAGTGAGGCCGAAAACTTTGTGCATGCTGCTTTGAGAGAGGTCGAAGACTCAGGCGACGAGCTTGAAATCGCAAACGTGCTCGACAATCTGGCTGAAATTTACTTCGAGCAGGGCAAATACGACAAAGCCGAGCCTCTTTATGACCGCTCATTGACGATTCGTGAGCGGCTTCTGCCTAGCTTGCACGAAGATATCGTCGCCAGTTTGAATAATTTATCGGCGCTTTATTTCTTCCAGGAGCGTTACGCTGAAGCGGAACCGCTTTGCAAGAGGCTGCACAATGTCTATATGTATGCGCTGGGGGCTGAACATCCCGAGGTGGCCAACAGTTTAGCCAACCTGGGGCTGGTTCATGCCGGCCAGAAGCAGTACGAGGAAGCCGAGAAAGCTTACAAGCGTTCTTTGATAATTCTCGAAAAGGCTTTTGGATTCAAACATTCAGAAGTTGGAATTGGCTTGAGCAATCTCGCCAAGCTTTATCAAGACCAGGGCAAATTCCAGCAATCGCGTTTTCTCTGGGAGCAAGCGCTGTCAATTTTGGAAAGCAGCCTGGGTAAAAACAGCGCTGAACTGAGCGAAGTAATTCGCAATTTGATGCAAGTTCTCAACGAGTTGAACGACAAGAACGCGGTCGCCATGTTGGAGTTGCGCTTACTCGAGTTGGAAGAGAAATCGCTGGAGGCGAGCGACGCGGAAGTTCTCCAGCGCATGTCCAGTTTGGCGAAATTCAATGCCGCACGTGAAAAATATTCTGAAGCGAAGAATCTGTACAAGCGTATTCTGTCAATTAAGACGCGAATTCTTGGTGAACGTCATCCTCTCGTTGCCGCAACGATGGTCGACCTGGCGGATGTTTGCGAAGCGGATGGAGAGAAGGACAAAGCGGAAGAACTCTTTAAAGACGCTCTCGATATTTACGAAAAGAGATTGCCACCATCGCATCCAGATAACGCGCTGGCATTGCAGAAACTGGCTCATCATTATTCGGCCTCGAGTCAGTATGAGCATGCGTCGGTGCTCTGGGAGCGATTGTTGTCGATACGCCAGAGTGAAACGCCTCAGAACAACGAAGATTTGCTGATTTGTTTGAAGAATTTGGCGCAGTCTCGCTATTTAGAAAATAAATTCTCTGCCGCAGAACTGCTTCTCAGGCGTTTGATTGGATTGCTTGAACCGGCGCATGTTGCTATCGATACGGATATCGCTACTTGTTTCTTCTACCTTGCTGAAATTTTACGGCGTAAGCAAAAATATGATGAAGCTGAGATTTATTATTTGCGCGCAATCGATGGTCAAACAAAAGCGCTCGGAGCAGAAGCAACTGTGGTAGGGCAGATGCTCGAATGTTATGCAAATCTGCTGGAAGAGACGCATCGGGAAGAATCTGCAAATCACATTCGTCAGTGCGCCGATTCGATTCTTTCCAAAAATGCTGCCGCGATTACTAAGTAAGAAGTGATCATTCAGCAAACAAGTAAGTCGGCAAGTAAGCAGAAACAGGAAAGCAAGTAAGTTTGTGTCAGACAGCAAGCGCGAAAAGATTGCCAACGCGACGTTGGAACTGATCGCCGAACGAGGCGAAGGTAAGACCATTTGTCCGTCTGAAGTGGCGCGTCAAGTTTTTTCGGAAGACAAATGGCGCGAAGAAATGGATACAGTGCGTGAGGTCGCTCAGGAGTTGATCGACCGCGGTTACATTCAGGCTACACAGAAAGGTAAAGTAATCAAGAGTGCAGTGGAAGCGCGTGGTCCCATAAGACTTCGCAAGGCAACCGGTCATTAGTCCTCGCAAGCACTCATTATGGTGTGTATAGAAAACAGTTGGACAAGTGTTTACACTTGTTGAACGATCCGACTATTTTTTGACGGTGCCGCGTTAGATGTTCAGTTGGAGATTTCGAGGTCCGAAAAATGAACGCAAAGAAAGCAGTTCTTTCACTTCTGGTAGCAATTTCTTCGCTCAGTACCACGGCAACGTTTGCTGATACCACCAGTGATGTCATTACGCCCGGTGCACTAAAGAAAAATGGTGCTCGAAAATTGTGCGTATGCTTTTCTGATAGCTCTGACGATAAACCACAAAAAACATTCCTGGAAGGAATGACGGGAGAAAAGGTGGTCTGGAAGAAAAATATTCCTTTGAAAGTAGCAGTTAACACTGCTAAAACAGACGTGATTGGCAGAAGTGGTCGCCTGGAAATAATTTCTCAAGATCCCGGAAGCGCGGCTTACACTAAACAGACTTTTACCTGGGATGGCAGCAAGGTTGCCTTCGTGTCGAAGATTGATGGAGACGCATCGCAAGAACAAGTCGACCAATTGAAAAAAATAGCTTTATCCGGAACGCAAGCACAACTTGATGATTTCTCCGATCAAGACCATGCAATCTTTTATCCAGACAACTACATTACAGTCGATAACGTGAAGTCTATTCTTGACGGCGGACGCAAACAAGCTCTAGCTCTTCTTGCTGCTCACAAGCCACAGCAAGCCGCGCAGCGCATGCAACTTTGTCTTGATGCGAGCATGGAGCTTTGCTATCTCGAAGGGCTGGAAGGCGAAAAGAAAACTGCGCCTGCAACCTGGATTGAAGCGTGGTCTGTCGACCGAATCGCCTTACCTGCCAGTTACTGGAAGCCGATCTTAAAGGATTACGGAACTGTTTTGAAAGCTGCAGGACGCGTAAAGGAAAGCGCAAAAATGGTTGCCGCGAGTAAGTGATGTCGCGATGTTCGCGGCAAATAGGCTTTTCATGGTCAGCGAATTATTTATCGAAGTAATTCTTCACTTCGTAAGCAGCGTAAGCCGCTGCGCCAACAACAAGCCCGATTGCTACACCTCTAGCACCATAGTGAGAAGCACCGGACATATAATTCGATTCCATTCGCAGTAAATTGTTCGCCGTTTTGTATTGTCCTGCGAAGTCATAAAATGAAGCTAGCGGGGCAGTGAAGGCTTGAACTGCTCCCTCTGCGACCAGACCAAATGTACCACCGAGCGCACCGCCAACTGCACCACCGGCAGCAGTAGTGAGCCCGCCTATTTCGAGGTGATGGACAAGAGGCGATGTATGTTTGTTCGCAGCAATGGCGTTTTCGGCTGTGGTCAAGTTCGACATGTCTAGATGCGAACCTACCTGGTCGCTGGTTTTTTGTAAATGCTGAACTTCCGAGATTTAAGAATCAAGTTTTCCCATTTTTCTGGTGCGCTCCACTCATATGGCAATTTTCTTGCAGATTTAATCCTCAATATAGGTGAATCAGATTTCCAATTTATTACCACTCCAGCGCGCTGGTCGACAAAGCATCTTTATTGTTATCGTTCTAGTTTGCTTTTCTTCTGGTGCCTTCTCTTCTTATGTATGTGCATGTTTATTGCCCTCTATTCGTTGACAAACAGAGCCGAATGATGGTAATTTATATGTATATACATGCAACCTGCAGCCAATGTTCATAAATGGTTGGTGGAAATGAGATCTCCAATAACGAGCGGAAGCGATTGCATCTCACGATCAATAAGGTGTGCCGACCGAGCGCTCACCAATGCGTACGACCGGGCTCTGGCTCCTAGCGGTTTGCGCACAACGCAGTACACGCTTTTAAGTGTGCTGCAGCGGCAAAATGTGGCGACGATAAGTGAGTTGAGCGAGTTGTTGGATCTTGACCAGACAACAACGACGCGTAACGTCCGAGTTTTAGAGGAAGCTGGCTTTGTAATGCGCGTGCCCCATCACGATCCGCGAGTGAAATTATTGAAGTTGACTGCTGACGGAAAACGAAAAAGACAGATTGCCTTTGAACACTGGCAGCATGTGCAAGAGCAATTTAAATCATCGTTGTCCGATGAAGAATGGAATGTCTTTCAAAAAGTTTTGGAAAAGATTGCAAGCGTATCAAAAAAATTGGAGTGCACATGAATTTGGTGGATGAAAAAGGCAATACGGGTCTGATGCTTGACGATCTCAAGATTGGGCAGACTTTTCTTAGCGGCACTCATCAGCTGGATGAAGCGCAGATTGTAGCTTTTGCTCGCGATTTTGACCCTCAACCTTTCCATACCGACCCGGTTTCTGCAAAGGACACTTTCTTTGGAGGTTTAGCCGCTAGCGGGTGGCACACTGCTTCTATTTCGATGAAATTGCTTGTGTCCAGCGCCAACATCTCCGGAGGACTGATTGGAGCCGGTGCCGAAATTACCTGGCCAAGACCGACGAGGGCTAACGATGTTTTGCAAGTCGAGACGGAAATTACGGAAATAAAACTTTCTCGCAGTCGTCCCGACCGAGGCATAGTCACTATCCGCAGTATCACTAAAAATCAAAATAATGAAACTTTGCAAATCATGATCTCAAGACTTGTCGTTCCCAAGCGTAAATAGACTTTCCATCTTCAAAGGAGCAGGAGTTTCATGGTCGCTAATGCAGCCAGTGTTTCTGTAACACATCAATCTTCCGAAACAAACCTCATAACGTATTGTGCGAACAAGGCATTTGAACAAGTAGCTTCAGATCTGGAAAGTCAGTTAGGCCATTTGGACCAAAATGCCGCGCTTTCCGGTGCCGAAAGCTTGCAGGATTCCGTGAAGCGAATGGAGGGCGCTAGCGGCTTAATGATTATCTCGGTTCTGGAAATGGATCGGTTATTACCGGAGCTTGCAAGGTCTAATATTCGCTCCCGGCAGTATCTGATCGGTAATCCGCTCATCGCTGACAAAATGGCAAAGTTCAACACTCTTGCAACTCTTTTTGCTCCGCCTCGCGTCTTGCTTTTTACTCGTGACGGTCAGACCTGTATTAGCTATGAAAAACCTTCGACTACGTTTGGTCGGTTGAACTCAAGCGAAATTTCCAAGGTGGCGGGAGAACTTGATGAAAAGTTCAAAGAGCTTGCCATTCAAGCATTGAGTTAAATGTCAAACTCTGCAATTCGATTTCGCCCAGCAGATTGGCGCGATAACTTTCCAATGATTGCTACGGCTTGCGGCAGCGTATATGGAGATAGCCCGCAATTTTGTCCCAGCCCGCTAAACCTGGATGTTGAGCAATGATTTCGGGTGTGACACGGGGCTCGCAAAATTTTTCAAGATAAAAACCGCTTTCGACCAGCCAATTTAGCCATTCGCTGAGCGTCCAGTAGAAGGTCGGTACTTTAAACGGCTCGAATTGAGACTTTTCCGTTTCGGAAGACTGGGTAAATGTCCAGCGTTCGATGTTGCCCTGCGAACCCTGAAAATAATCTCCGCAGATTACACCTATTTTTTTGTCACTTTCTTTTATCCATTCCCAGCGGCGGGTTTGAAAACATGGATGGGTTATGGAGAATTGCAGAAAACCGCCCGGTTTGAGCACCCTGAAGGACTCCTGAATGCAGACCCATGGCTCGGGCACATCCATTAAGAACATCGTTGCCATGACAAAATCGAAACTGTCGTCAGCAAAGGGCAATTTTTGGGCGCTGGCAACCTGAAATTTTATTCCGAGTGGAGACTCGTTCTCTGCTTCTATTGAATGCTTGATAAAAATTTCCGAGGCGTCGATACCGTGCATGGTGGCACCTCGTCTGGCGACAAGACGGGTGTTATTTGCTTCACCGCAGCCGATGTCGAGTCCGCGCAATCCTTTTACGTCAGGCAGCATGGAGAGAAATGCGGGCGTGTTCAAGTTGTCTCTGGTAATGTCACGACCTTTCCTGGCAAGGAAGGTCCATGCTTCCGCATTTTCATTCCAGAGTTTCGAGTTCTCTTCCCAATCCATCTTTAAATTGCTCGCGACAGGTCAATCGTCGTATCTTTCAAGGATTCTATCTATGTCGTCAATGGAGCGTGGTTCCTCTTTTGGAACTAAATGAGGAAGGCGCATGGCGTCGTAATCGATCAAATATATTTCGCCGTTGTCTGGATCCACGCCTAGCTGCTTTCGACCGTGGAGTCCAAAGTCGTTATCCCAGAAAACATACTTACCATCTTCGACTATTTGGCGATCGAAGGCGCGCAATTCCGGCATCATTACCGGGCTTTGCAAACGTTTTTGAACGAAATATGTGAGGGACGAATCTGGCAAGTCGATCGTTTGAGGTCTCACTAATATGGGTGCGTCTATCAGTTTGAGACCTTTCTTCGTCCAGATCTCCCGGTTACCCCAAGTTTCATCCCAACCGTGATCTGTTATTTTGAGAATGCTTTTGTCAGGCAATTCGAAGGCGATGCTATCAACTCCGCTCTGGAAAAATCTAACAGGTGTTTTGAAGTGCCTCATCGCTTTTGCTATAGCGGATTTATCGTGAGTGTTTTCAACATATTGGGGAGTTCTTGCGCTGAGCAAAACATCACTGACTGTGTTGTCCAATTTGATTGGCTCTGATTCACCAGGTTTCAATTGCGCCGGAGCAGCATCCGTGAATCGAAGGCGTCCGCTTTGATCCTGAGTTACGTAGACCCCTTCGGCCTCCGGCAAGATGTGTTTAGCTAGTAGTTCTGAAGACAGTGAGCGGGGATTGCATGTGGCGATAAGGTCTGCGCCCCCGAACGCTTGTTTGTTAATCGTGTTAAAGGATGTAGGGTGTGCTTCTAAGTGCTGAATAATCAGACTCTCAGTTGGTCCAAGCACTCCAGATGGTGTCACTTCGCGAACCGCTGCAAATACTGGGTCTCTTGGTGCAGATCTAAGTTGATCAATTACACGTTGATCGCCGTTTACCAGCTGAAATTCTCGAGAATGCGAGTCGGATAAATTTCTCTGGATAACCGGATTGATCCTGAGCTCCGAACCTTCGCCTGTCAGACTTTCGGGGCGGTAGCCTCGGCTGGCAAATTCGTTGCCTGATCCGGATTCTCTACCCAACCCGGTGAGGTTGCCCAAACTAGATTCTTTCCCGAACGTAGATTCATGTGCTGTCGCTGAGTCGCCTGACCCGGTATGCCCGGATTCGACCCTGTTTTGCTCGAAAGTGGATGGTCTCTGCGCCATGCTGATTAATTTAGCGCCTGGTGCAGCCGCGACCATGTCTGTCACACCGGTCAATGCCGCGGCTGTAAGAATTTTTTCGACATCAAATTTTTCTCCCGCCGTTTGCTGTCGGTTAATTTCTTGAGCACTTCCTGAGGCTGCACCGAAGACTGCCCCGGTTGTGACTGTTGACCAGAATGGACTGCCTTTAAGGGCACCACTGGTGATGCCATTAATGCCGCTGAGAGCGCCATGTGATAAACCGAAAATAAGTACGTCCGAAGCGAGCGCAGTTTTATTGAATGATTGATCGAATGTTTTGGCTAAACCATCGCCCAGGTCGAACTTGCCGTCTGCATTGAGATAAGTCTGTCTGGTCAGTGCTCCGTCCAGCACACGATACGACGTTCCAAGGCTCACGGCTTTGAGAGCAATGCTCATATCTTTGGCTCCGACATAATCGAAGCTGCCTTTCAGCGCCAGACCTTTTGTGAGACCGAGCCCTGCGTCGATAAACTGGTTTGCGATCGAGTCACCGGGTTTTGCCTGGTCGAGGGCGTGCGCTGCTCCTGCAACTGCATAGCCGGCTCTGCCTGGTAGGAACAAACCTGCCGTCTTTACCATTCCGGCGCCGTATTTGTCGATTTGAAAGTCCATTTTCAGCGAAGTTTTGTCGGCATCAACCAGACCTCTGGCTCTGCTAGCCAATTCATTGGCCGAGTTGGTATCGCCTTTTCGCACTGCCTCTTTAATCTGACCGTCGAGCTGCTCGACTGGCGTCAAAGTATCGGCTCTGCCTAAACTTGTCACCGCTGAAATAGCGCGACCGAGATAGCTTTTCTGAGCCATCTGGTCCTGGTGGGCGGCGATGTCTTGCCTGAGAAGCTCTAAAGCTTCTGATGGCTTGGTCGGCGCCGACGGATTCGCAGTTAATGCTGAATCAAACAGGATATTGGGTCCGCTGAAGGTACATGGTCAATGTACGGGCGCCAGGGTCCGATCTCAATAGGGAGATTCCCATACCCCATAAAATGATAGGTGCAAAACGGCGGACCTAAAGATAGCGCCAGCTTCACGGCGTTCTCTCCCCTGGTTTTAGAAAGATAAATCGGACTTTTAACCGATATCGGTTAAAAACCAATTGGAGACGTCTTCGACGCTCTGAAACAAGGCGCCATTCAGGCGACCCGGCTCTACAAGCCTAAGAAATCTGGACCACTGCCTTGCGATGTCGGTTTGACTCTCAGATTAACTTCTGGGCAAACGTCTTCGCAGGTGCGGCAATGGACGCAATTTTCCAGAGACATGCCGTGTTTTCTGATCTGATCGACGATATCGATTCTGTGCACTTCGGCTGTACAGTCGGCGACGCATGGAGTCGTTTTGTCGACGCCTTCGTAGCGCTTGATGCATTCCACGCAAACCTGGGCGTTGAATTCGTCGATGTGATTGTTGCCTTCATGGTATTTAGTCGACGAGTAGAAGACTGCATCTGCTCGTGAATAAATCGTCGCTTTGTCGTACTGAGGCTCTTCGTACTTCGGAGCTACAAACGAAGGAATGATGTGTTTGTAGTCGGCTTCGTACTTGATCGGACCGATATTGAATTTGCCGTTGATCAAACCGAGCGATCTGACGCCGTCCTTTGGCGCGCCGAAAGGATGTTTGAACCATACTTTCCACATGCCGAACATGGCCGAGGATTTGTCGATGCTGCGTGCAACTTCAGGTAAGTATTCACCGAGTAATTTTGGATTTTCGATGAAGGCCCAGCGGAAATATCTGTTGTCGTAAGATTCTTTGATCACGAAGCTGTTTTTCAGACGTTCCTGATATGGTGCCAGTGCCGCTTCTGAGTAATCTTGTTTGACGAGAGCGTCGTGCAAGACTTCTGCAGCCACGTAACCACATTCCATGGCGCGGTCGATACCAGCGAGATTTTTGACGTCCAGAACGCCGAGAGCATCGCCCAGAAGAACACCACCGGGTACTGCGAACTTGGTTGGCAGTGCGTAGTAGCCGCCTTCTGGAAGCAGGGCGGCGCCGTACTTCAAGAGCTTGCCACCAGTGATCATTTTTTGAATCCAGGGGTGCTTCTTATAGTCTTGCAGTTTCTGCTGCGGGTTCATGTTTGGATCGTGGCTGTCTAAACTGATAACCATGCCGATTGTCAGTTTGTTGTCTTTCATGCCATATACGAAGCCACCACCGAAGGTGCCTTCGAGCAATGGCCATCCAAGTGTGTGCCAGACCTTACCTTCATAAGACTCGTTGCACTGCCACACTTCTTTGACGCCAACTGACCAGATCTGCGGGCAATCGCGTAGTTTGAAGTGGTCAATTACATCTCTCGAGATGAAACCTTTGTCTCCGAAACAGGTGAACTTTCCGTAGACGTAATCATCTTCGCCTTTGGGATCTTCGCTGACGCTAACACCAGCTACGCGTCCGTCTTCGAACACCACACCGTGCGCGGCGAAGCCTGTGAAAAGGTCTATCGAAACGTTTGGAACTTCTTTTGCCTTCTCTTGAAGTTGGCGGGCCATCCAGTTAGTAACGAAGCTCAAGCTGAGAACGAGGTAACCAGTTTTGTCCATGGTTTTTGGCACCATGGCGTTGGGCATGTCCCACTTCTTTTCGATACCAAGCACAGAGAGATTGCTTTCCGTGCAAGTGGCTTCGATAGGGAAACCTAACTCTTTGTAGTTCGGCCAGACTTTCTGCAGTACGTGAGGATTAGAGACAGCACCACTCATGATGTGGGCGCCGAATTCTTTGCTCTTTTCCAGAACGGCGATCGTGAATTCCTTGCCGCTGGCTTTCGCCAGTTCAAGGAAGTGATACGCGAGTGTCAGATTCGATGGGCTGCCACCGACGAGCAATAGGTCATATTCAATGCGTTCCGACAACTGCCTGAACCTCCCGCTTCACTTTGTTTTCCTGTAGTTGTTTGATCATCTCAGGGATGATCTGATAGCAATCGCCGACGATACCATGGTGCGCGAACTTGAAAATCGCGGCATCTGGATCTTTGTTGATTGCAATGATGATGTTTGATTTCGACATGCCGACTCGGTGCTGGATGGCGCCTGAGATGCCGCATGCGATGTAGAGTTTTGGCCGAACGGTTTTGCCTGTTTGACCTACCTGATTGGCGTATGGAATCCAGCCAAGGTCAACAACCTTACGCGAAGCTCCGACAGCAGAATTCTCGAAACAAGCGGCCAATTTCTTTATCAGTTCGAAGCCGTCGGCAGTGCCCAGTCCATAGCCACCGGCGACGATCACGTCTGCATCAGACAGCTTGATTCCCTTAGACACTTCTCGAATGGTTTCTTCAACCACCAGTCTTACGTCTTCGTCCTTCAAATTTACTGGAACTTTGATGATCTCGCCTTTTCTGCCAGCATCCGGTTTGTTCGGAATCATGACGCCAGGTCGAGTGGTAGCCATCTGTGGATTTTTCCACGGTCCAAGAATTCTTGCCTTCAAGCTTTCGCCGAAGCTTGGACGAATTGCGTACAAGCAGTTTGGATACAAGCCGATTTTCGTTGGGTCTACTTTGCTCTTGTGCTCGTAGGGTCCGATGTCCAACTCTGTGCAGTCAGCAGTCAAACCTGTGTCGAAGTGAGCGGCGATGCGTGGTGCAAGGTCGCGACCGGTCGTGGTCGAACCGAGCAGTGTCGTATGTGGTGGCTCAGGCAGTGACTCGAGAAAATCAACGAGTGCACGACGATAAGGCAAAGTTCGGTAACACTTCAGTTCTTCGTGATCTGCTACATAGACCTTGTCTGCGCCGTACTCGATCATCTTCTGCGGGATGTCGCCGATCTCGTGACCCATGACGATGCAGAGAAGCTTGCGTTCCATCTTGTCTGCGAGAATGCGACCGGCACCCAGTAATTCGAGGGTGACCGGCTGCAACTCACCGAGGATGTGCTCAGCTACGACCAGAACGTCGCCTTTGGGACAAAATTGCGAGACATCTGGTGTTGGTTCTGGTGCAGTTTCTGGTGCTTGTTGCGGTTTAGTTTCTTCGCTCATTATTTTGCCACCAAGTATTCGCGGATGCCTGTGTTTTTGATGATTTCGAGCACCATTTCTTCTGGTGAGTGACCCTCGTGCATGGTGCAACTGCCGCCGATTTCACCCACTTTCTCGGTTGCAGCAACGATCGTTGGCGAGCCTTTCAGTCCGCATCTTTCGATGTCTGCGCCGATCATATCCAGGTCGATTGTCTGAATGAATTGCTTCAGTTCTTCCTGTCGTCTGGCCAGTTGTTGCACTCGCCAGGCGCCTCTGAATGATTTGTATTCAAGTGGATGATACGAGTTGGCGACGGTGACGAGTACTGGCGTGCCGGTACTCACTCTCTGGATGCCGCCCTCAATAATTCTTCTTGCTTGCACTCGGCCGTTTTCTATGGCGAAGTCTTCGCAATAAGTGATTTGCGGCAGATTCAGACGCTCAGCCAATTGTGGACCGACCTGTGCTGTGTCACCGTCGGTGGTTTGCAGACCACAAAAGATGAGATCGAATTTGCCTGCATATAAAACTGTTTTGTACAGCGCATAGGCTGTTGCCAATGTGTCGGAGGCAGCTAATCTGCGGTCTGATAGAAGAAAACCGCGATCTACTCCGTGCTCAAGCGCTTCCATGAGAATTTCAACAGCGGGCGGCGGTCCCATCGAAATGGCGGTTACCGTTCCACCGTAGGCTTTCTTCGTGTGTAAAGCTGCTTGCAGGGCGTATCTGTCAAATGGATTTAACATCCGCTTGGCTTTCGCCCGATCAATCGTACCGTCTGGATTTATGCCCGCCTTCGATCCCTGGTCTGGAACCTGCTTGACGAGCACGAAAATATTGTAGCCTGACATAACTCTCCTGAGCTCCCAGATCAATATTACATATATTGTTCGCCGAAACTCGGATTGTTACGCGAGATCACAGCTCTGAGAATTTTGCTATTTGACGCGCTAATCGGCGCTTGAGCTAATTCCGTAATGGTTTCTTTGTTTTTGATGTCATAAGGATTTCAACATCGTCAGGAGCGTATGATTTCTCAACTCGGGATGAAATTCAGCTAAGAGGAAAGTGACCATGACGAAGTGGCGAATTCAGGGCGTTGTAAAGGCATTGTCGTTTACGATTGTGCTTGCCTCTTGCCCGCTTTTCGTGAACTGGCACTCGGTCGGTGCGGTTGAAGCAAGTCAAAGAACGATTGAGAATTCTGACTCAAAGGCGGTGAAATCGAAAGCCGCAGGAGCCCAAGTTGAAGCTGCCGCCTTTAAAACTAAACCGCCTGTAATTCTTGCTCCGCAACCTAAAGCGGGTATCACCGGTGATCAAAATTTCAGCATCATTGCTGATTCATTTTTCGATGACATGTTCAAGCTCGAGCCGAGCTGGGCTACGCAATCAGGCTTTCATGAGCACGATAGCGAGCTGGAGAACTACTCTGCTGAGTTTATTGCGGCGCGGATTGCTGGTTTGAAAAGCTACAGAGACGTACTGCAAGCCTTAGATCCCGCTACTTTATCTCGAAACATCCGGCACGACCGTGAAATTTTGCTCGGTCACATCAATAACGACCTACTCAGTTATGACGAATTGAAACTCTGGCAAAAAGACCCTGACACTTATTCCAGCAGTATCAGCTCCAGCATCTTCAACCTGGTCAAGCGAGATTTTGCGCCTTTGCAGGCGCGTATGAAGGCCGTGATCGCAAGGGAAAAATTGATGCCCCAGGCGCTTGAATTTGCCAGGCAAAATCTCGACGCCAGGCTGGTGCCAAAAATCTATGCAGAGATTGCAGTTGAGCAGCTGCCCGGCGCGGTCGATTTCTTCAAAACTTCCGTTCCCGCAGCCTTTAAAGGCGTCAAAGATCAGCACCTGCAGAACGAACTCGCTGAATCCACAAAAGACTGTGTAGTGGCGCTGAAAGACTATCAGACTTTCCTGGAGGAGATGATTGCCAAAAATTCCTGCAAAGGTAATTTCGCTTACGGCGAAGATGCGTACAAGAAAAAACTTCTTTACCAGGAAATGGTCGATGAGCCGTTAGATTCTTTGCTGGAGCGCGCAGACAAAGAGCTGAAGCGTCTGCAGACGGAATTTGTCAGTCTGGCCAAAGAGATTGAGCCGAGTAAAACCCCGCAGCAATGCTATGAAGATGTGGCAAAAGAGCATCCGAAACCGGCTCAGTTGCTTACCGATATCCGTAATTTGCTTGAGCGAATTCGAAAGTTCTGCGTTGAACAAAAAATTGTCAGCATAGCTTCGCCCGAGCGTCCGATCGTGGCTGATACTCCGTCTTTCATGCGTGCTTTGACTTTTGCCTCGCTGGACGTACCGGGACCTTACGAAAAGAAGGCAGTGCAATCATTTTATTACGTGACGCCACCTGAACCGAACTGGACGCCAGCTCACGTAGAAGAGCACATGCGCGCTTTCAGCAATTCGGATTTGCTTTGCACCAGTATTCATGAGGCGTACCCCGGTCATTTCGTCATGTATCTTCATGTCAAACAGACAGCGCCGACTAAAGTGCGCAAGCTGATTGGCTCCACGTTGACTGAGGAAGGCTGGGCGCATTACTGCGAACAGATGCTTCTGGACGAGGGATTCAACAAAGGAGACAAGAAGCTGAAACTGGTGCAGCTTCACGATGCCTTGCTGCGCAACTGCCGTTTCATAGTCGGCATCAAAATGCACACCCGTCATTCTAATACAAGTGAACCGATTGAGCTATTTTTCAGGTGTAACGATCATCTCTTCCCTGATGATTTTGACCGGTGGATAGCCGCCGCTTAAGAAGCGATCATGGAAATCGCGCAGGTTGAACTGGGCTCCTTTTAATTTTTTGTAGTCGTCCCTGAGCGCAAGAATATCCAGCTTTCCGAGAGTGTAAACAAGATAGGTCGGGTCGGATGTACCGCGCTTGGCTTCGCGCTCAGCATTCGCCTTTTCTTGATATCCCTGCTCGACAAAAAATTTCGTGCCGTCTTGCAAAGACATGCCACGGGTGTGCATTTTGATGCCGACTATGAAACGGCAGTTGCGCAGCAAGGCATCGTGAAGCTGCACCAGTTTCAGCTTCTTGTCTCCTTTGTTGAATCCCTCGTCCAGAAGCATCTGTTCGCAGTCATGCGCC
>DATNPX010000028.1:0-6537 GCA_036702975.1 Oculatellaceae cyanobacterium | reverse complement strand
CTTACGCGAAGTCGTTTCTCTCCTCCGCTCCAGGGCGTCACTGACGCTCCGGTACTGCTGTTTGCAGCTTTCGCTATATTCGAGGCTTTCGCTTACATCACTGCTATGCCGTGCCTGGTCAATCTGTAAACATGCCAGCCTGTGGCATTTATTGGCATGGCACACTTTCTGATCGGTTGCACCTTATTTGGTGCCCAACATGCAGGAGTGGCTATTAGAGCGCTGTTTACAGAAGGCGGTCCTCTTACATCGCTGTATACCAAAATCCGTAAAGGTTTGTCCTGCGGACTGTTTACATGTATGTCACGTCGCCGATCACGCATCACTCCATGGCGTGAAAACCCGAAAACACTTACCCAGAACTGTAAACAGGCGCTATCGCTTCCAGCCGACTGATAGCGCAAAAGCCCGGAAACGTCAGTCTGTAGACCGATAACACCACTAAGAGAGAACAGGTCGACGGGGGGACAAGGACCAGTCTCACTCACCTGCCCCGCCTGGCTGGCAATTATCGCATTGCCCCCGCTGCCGGCCTCGATTCCTCCATCATCCTGGAGCAGGACCAAGCCTGAGCCCGGAGAAAAAATCTCCCGAGGATTTAAATGGAGGGGACCCAGCGGAGGCTCTGCGCAGCTGGGGAGGAAGCCGTTTAAGCCGCAGGTACTCTCAGACCCCCAAAGCCAGTGCTTGCTCCCTGTGCTAGGCTGCGTGTGCGAGGGCGAGGCAAGGGACCCCCAATGTCTCCATCCCGTCGCTTTCCCTCGCCTTCGCCACCGGCCTAAAAGCACAGGAGAGCAAGCACCCGATCCCTCCGAACCAGGACCAACCAACTCCAACACCGGATCAGGATTTAAATCGTCTAGAACCAGAGCGGCAATCTCGGCATTTTCAACCAGATCCAGTTCGAGATCCCCTGAGACTGCATCTACGAGAACGGGTAAAAAGCTTTTTTCTTCAGAACCACTAGGACCACAGGGCACAGTACCCGCGCCGCCTAAGAGATCTAGATCTAAAAAAGGGTTCTGATCGCCTGTACACTTTGACAACGCCGCCACCGGCGATATCTTCCAAATATCCAAATGACGCCTAACAGTTGTCCGCGAACAGCCCGAGGCCAGCGCCAAACCCTTGACAGTTAATCGCCGGCCTAACCCGGTCAAAAGTTGTGTCGCTTCGCGGATTTTTTCTCTGGCTTGTGCTTCCCGACCGTCGTTGCCTTTTTTGAAGTCTTCCGGGGTCCAGGTCCTCCCTGTCGCTTTGGACCGCCCTATAAGCCTCTCTATTGAACGTTCTGTGAGCAGGTAGGGTGTTCTTACCTGAACGCCTCCGGAGGGGCGCCGCCACTTCACGGCCCGCCTGATCTGCGCCTCGACTTTGCGCCAGTTACCCCGGTTTATGTGATTGCAAAAACCGTTGTGATTCTCTTGCAGCCACGCCAGAATCAACCGGTAGCGCTGCTCGTCATTCCATTCGCCTGGCAGGGCTGGCACATCAGCGGACGGGTCGCCATGCCATAAGTAATGCTCGATCCCAAGGATGGCATCATGCCGCTGACCGCAGGCCGTCAAGCCAGTTTGCCAGTATCTACGCCCGTCTTGGTATTTCTCAGGAATTAACCGATAACTAAAGAGCTTCTCGAAACCCTCAGTATCAAGCCGTTCTTTTCGCGCCTGGACGCTGCCACCTTTTGCGCGATCGATAGCTTCTAGCTCAGTTCTTATGCTGTTTTTCGCTTCGGTCCAATTTTTTTTGTTTTCTTCTAGGTCGGTGAGGAATGAGGCTAGCGCCTCGTCTCTTGTCAGTTCTTCTCTCGTCAGAATCAGGTTGCCTTTTTCATCGAGCCAAGCAAAGCCAGGCTGTAACGGCAGCCGCAAGCCCATGCCACTGGGGAAGACTTCCAGCAACCCGCCGCGAACTTCGTAATCGCGGGCTCTCAGCCAGGTGTTTAGATACTCGTTTACTTCGCGAGAGTCTGCCCAGTCATCCAAAAATATATACAGGTGCCATCCGCCGCTATTGCTGCTCCGGTACACCGTCACGGTCAATCCGACTGCAGCTAATCGCTCCTGCAGTTTTGCGAGCTCGAGATCAGATCGGTACTTGCTGTTTTTGTCTATGTCCAGCACAGCAAAGCGCGTTTGCTCTCCCCAGCGTAGTCCGTAGATGCTCGGTTCATTTCCTGCTACGGCCGATAAGATTGTCTCGTTCGACATTGGCCAGTGCTTGCTTATCGTTGTCCAGGAGCGGCATCCGCGTGGGCACAATATCGCTTGTACACGATTCGGATACAACGCAAAAAAACCAGCCGCCACCACATCCGGTGGGAACGCTGAAAATTTATTTTTGATCGCAATCCCTGATGGGATCGCGCTTAAAGCAAAAACTCCGGTCACTGTCTACCTTACAGGTGTGTTGACGACCGGATCTGTCTGGTGGTATCTTCTTCGATAAGCGCGGGAAAACTTCCTACGGTAAAACCGCCACTTATTCAATTGAATACATCAGATAGACCCGAAAGGGTGTCTGGCATTGGCATCGCCCCCTGGGCGGTGTTTTTTGTTTTTAGCGGCGCATCTCCAAGAGATATCTAATGGATAGTATCGTCCGTGGTGGCACGAATACTGCCGCTAACTATAAACCGAATTTTGAATTACGGCTACTGCCCGAGAAACCATTTCTTGAACTGCGCCCAACGACTGGGTTTGTGCTGGCTGTCGGTTAGTAGTTTGATCGCAACGTCGCGTTCTTCAATTTCTTTTTGACGTTCTGAAAGTTGAGATTCAAGAAAACCGACCCGGTATGTGGCGGCCTCAAGCCTTCGGTCTTTCTCGGCTAATAGCTCTAAAAACCTAGCTAGTTCCGACTGCTCAGACTGATTCTCACAGTGAGAATCAGTGAGAATCACTTCGACGTTTTGATTCTCACTGTGAGAATCGGTGAGAATCACTTGATTCTCATTCGACAAAATGATTCTCAGTGCTCCATCCGGTCCGGTAATCGTTTTGAACTTCCCAGCCCTAATGCGCCTATAGAGCGTACTTACCGGCATTCTCAGGTGAACGCTGGCCTCTGCCACAGTGAGAACCAAATGAGAATCACTGAGAACCAAGTGAGAATCAACCGTCTCAAAGTGATTCTCACTCGGCTGAAATAAGTCTTCCAGTCCTTCAGTCGAGACCGGTTGAATCGTCTGATAATTTTGCGCGGGGTCAGTCATCAAGCGGATTATATGCGGCATGGATCTTTGTCACAACGCTTGACTATTTCGAGTCCTTGCCAGCTCTGTAGTTGATCAGCCCCACCGTCAGGCTAGAGAGCAAAAACGCTGACCCACCAGCCAACACGCCTGTCTCAAGTAAATAGAAAAACCAGTTCAACGGATCGGTTTCGTCTTCTACATGATGAAAATGGCCATAGTCGATATTGGCGCGGTTAGCTAGGTAATGCTGCCCTCCAAAGATCCAGAACGCCAGAACGGTAGAGCCCAAAACAATGAGCACACAAGCCCATACGGGAATTTTTTTGCGTTTTAGACTTTGTTGAGCCATGAAAGGACGTTCCTTACCTCGTCCGAATTGTCCCAGACATTACGATCTTTCGCGTAGTATTCCTTTTGCTGATCCCAGTGTTGGGCTTTTGAAGCGTAAATGGCGCCTTGGTAGAGGGTCTTGTACTCATGTCCGCCATGCCCGTCCGAGTACGAATAGACATCAGGATTATATGCATAGGCGAGCTGCTCAAGCGTCGGATGTTCAATGCCCTGCTTATGCAAGTCGTCAACGAGAGAAGCGGTTTTAGCTGCCACGATCATCGGCACGCATTCTGGATCGAGCAGCGCCCGCATTTCATGCCCGGGTCCTGAGTAGCCTTTAGATTCTAGGAATGCCCGAAATTGCGGATATTTCTTTTCAAATTCGTCAATGCCCTTAACTGTAATCTGAGCCATTCCAAGCGTAGGCGGAGTGATACCCAGAGATTCTCCCGCAGAAGCTGCGATGTCTTGTGCGAGATCTTCGCGTCCATAAAATGCAAGCTCGTTGCGAACGTAAGCTTTCATCAGGCTTGGCGATACATCGGCTAATTGCGGGAAGTTGGAAGCTGCATGCTCCCAGGCTTTGGGATCGCTGGCTGTAGTGGCAGCCATCAAACCCTCTTCCTGTCCCTCAATCGGATGTTCTTTACTAAGAGCTGTTCCAAGCTTCCAAGCTATTTCTGCGGCTACAATTGTGGTCTCTTTTGTTATTCCGAGCTGTTCAGGACCTGGTACCAGATTTGGCATCATTGGAACTTGTATGTCCTGAGCCAATTTGACTGTTTTATCGCTATAGATATCGGTCTGTCCAAAGTCTAAAAAGCCAGGTTGTGAGCCAGTTTGAGATGCGGGCTTAAAAAATTGCTGATACTCGTGATTGCTTGGAAGCAGTGCGGCCGTGCCTGGTCGTTGATGCACTTCGCTTGGTTTGTATTGCTCGGCAGAATTTTCAAAAGCCATGATAAGCAAGCCTACGCCCAGTTTCGGAATATTAGCGGGGAAGAAATGAAGAAGTCCTGAGTAACTATTCAACGCTGATCTTTTGTCAAAGTTTTGGCTTTTTAGCGTGGCGGCGGAACCGCCACGGGCCACGCGGCAGCGGGGGGCGGGCTGGGGGGGGAGCCACCGGCGAGCAGGCAGCGAGGCGGAACTACAGCGGTTTAGCCTGCGCCATATAATACATATTATGTTTCATTGATGCCTCAAACGCCCACAGGTTCAGGCTTTCAAGGATCGCATTTCGACCCGGCATCCGATAAATCCTGATCCCGCCGCCCCTTTTGGGGTAGTCCGTCTGAAAATCATTGCCCCTTCCAGCATTTCATTCTCGGCAACTACTCTTGGCTTCAGTGCGTCTAACCCAGCAGTTACCACTTGCTGTCTATTTTCTGCTAAGGTCCGGCAATGCCTAATACCCCACGTACCCATACTATCCTTGTGGTTGAAGACGACATCACCTTGCGGCACGTCCTCATTCTTCAACTGGATAAGCTCGGCATCAGGGCTGATAGCGCCGCCAATGGCATTGAAGCGCTCAGACGCGTCCACAATTTCGACTATGACTTGATTCTGATGGACATTCAAATGCCTGATATGAACGGACTCGAAGCGGCTGTTGCCATCAGGTCGCATGAAAAACAAAAGCAGCATGCGCCCATTCCTATCATTGCTATGACCGCTGGCGCGCCAGGCGTTGATTCCTCCACCTGCCTTTCCCTCGGTTTCAATGATTTTGTACTCAAACCATTAACTCTCGGTACACTTAAATCGCTTATCCAAAAATGGCTTGGCGCCTCCAACAACAATGAAGAGGCAACTAATACCGCCTAGGTCATAGCGCTTGCGATCAGTCGGCCAGTCGGTCGGAAGCAGCTTCGCTCCCACCAAGTCCCTCGTCCCATCCGCACAGCTACTTGTTCTGCGCCACGACTTTATGCTGGCTATTTCTATTCATTGACTCTAAATAGTTCTTGATTTGATCGAAGAACCCGATACCGAATTTGCCGTTACTGGTCTTCTGTCGAATTTCGGCAATTTGCTTGTGGAACGAATCAAAATCGCTCTTAGTGCCATACCCGAGAGCCTCGGCACGCTGGATGTCACTATCCGCGCTACCAACAAGATCAGATAATTCCTTGTTTTGTGCGGCAGTGCGATTTTTTATTTTTGCCAGTTCTTCGGCTCTTTGCAGCGATAGCTTCGCGTCCACGACCGGCAAAGGAACGACAACATCAGTTATGACCAGCGTATTTAAAGCAGTCTGCAAGACTTCTTTTGCTTCAGCGGGTTTGTTTTCGTCGATTAGTTTGGCGGCTCGTTTGATGGCACCCGGATAAGTAGCCAGCGGCAGATTGGTTGTGCTAATCACAGATTCGCTGCCCAAGTGCATCAGAAGTGCCCGCGCTTCTTGCACGCGCCCCGCGTTTAACAATCTTTGCGCTTCTTGTCGTGCATTTTTGATCGCGTCCAGGGAAGCGTACAGGTTGCTGGTAGCAACCTTTACATCAAGTGGAACCAGCGCCGCTTTTGGATCACGAGCTAAAACAATTTCTAGCTTTCCTGTCGCTCTTTCCAGGGCTGCTAAGGCGTCCTTGTTCTTGCCCTCATCCAACGCCTTCAAGGCATCTTGCGTTTCGCGCAAAGTGCTTACAGCTTCGGACACTATTGCTTTGCGTTTGTCTGTAGTTTTTTCAACAGTCTGTTTGCTAGCCTCGGTCTTCCTTGCTGTCGGTTGCTCTGCTGCTAGCAGCATCTGTGGCTGGCAAAGTCCCACAGAACTAGCAATTAGCAAGCTTGATGGCCCATTTGCGCCAAACCCTGATACACTCTAGTTCTCAATCAGTAGTTGACTTTTTATACGATATCTTACGCGAAGTCGTTTCTCTCCTCCGCTCCAGGGCGTCACTGACGCTCCGGTACTGCTGTTTGCAGCTTTCGCTATATTCGAGGCTTTCGCTTACATCACTGCTATGCCGTGCCTGGTCAATCTGTAAACATGCCAGCCT
>DATNPX010000019.1:0-84817 GCA_036702975.1 Oculatellaceae cyanobacterium | reverse complement strand
GAGACATGAAGGTTAAGCAAAATGCTATTGAAGTATATAATTTGGATATGATACCGTATTCAATACCTGAACAAGAGCAGGAAGTCATTAACACTTAGTTCCTAAAGAAGCTGGCCCAAACAACCGGGCCCACTTCTGTATAAACATCTGAATGAGCAACCGCTTCCTCTCAGGGGGCTCGAACATGATGATGTAAGGTTGGTCAGGGAGCTCGATGCTATCGTTCAAGTGGCAATAAGCAAAGATTCTGGACGTCGATATCAAACTGTTCGGGACCTTGCGCAGGACCTCGTCAACGCCTCCAAGAAAGCCAAAGCACGTTCGAAGATTCTTTCCGAGCTTGACCTCTATGTTCGTTCTCTAAAGCAGCAAACTTCCAACATCCTTGGCTCTTCAAGAAATACGGTGTTTCTTCTGGTCGCGCTCACGCTTTGCTTTGCGATTCCATTTTCCTATTTGATTGCCCCGTATGTTTTTGTGAAGTTGCCTGAGGAGGCAGCGACAAGACTGAGTTGGAAACGTAGCCCAAGGTGGTCTAACTGTAGCGCAGAGACAATGGCAAGCTACGCTACACGATATCGTGGACTGATGGAACAACTCCGGCAGCCCTCTATTGATCCGGACGAAAAGTGTTCTGTGCTGGAGCAGATAGGGGATATGTTGTTTGATGACGCAGAGTACCAGCAAGCTTCAGTTCGATACTCTCAGCTGGCGGTGTTGGCGTCAGGTTTACTAACAAAGGATGTTCCGAATTCTGTTGCCCAAATGTCTCATATGCACAAGAGTGCATATGCCCTTTCGCGGTATTCGCGTTGTCTGTTGCATCTTGGTAGTTACAAGGCAGCGCTTGCTGAGGCACAGGTCGGACGACAGGCGGGTTTTTTTGATACCGAAAAGGATCTTAGGTATCAAATCTATTTTGCTGATGTGATTGGCGTTGCTTCTCTGCATTTAGCTGGCCGAGCTACACCTCAAACTAATGATTATTTGGACAAATTCAGTAAGTTTATTGACGAAAAAGGGTTCGGAACGGAAAGAGCATCTGAGTTGGCATTGTCTTTTGCCGAAATTGGCGACAGCTATGGCCAAGTCGGCCAATGGGAGAAGGCGATAGCTGCTTATGAGAAGGCAAATACGCTCTGGGAGAAGCTTATCGATCCAAGTCGCTATGACCGAACAAAAATCGCAAACAAGCCTAAGTTTGTTGAGCATGCAACTCCTCGTGAGGTCGGAATTAATACACACAGGGAAAAATTGGCGGCTATGCTCGCTGCTGCTGGAGATTTTGCAGTTTACAATTCTGCAATTTCTTTGGCAAAAATTGGTCAGGCGAAAGCTAGCCTGGGAGACTTACCAGCTGCTAAACAATCTTTAGAAAGTGCTCTTGTTACAATCGAGAATTGGCAGGGCTTCAGAACAGATGTTGAAGTCCGTATTAGAAGCAGTCTCATGAAGGTTGATGTCGCAATGCATAACTATCTGGATGCCTGGAATTGCCGCGTTCAGATAGTAAAGGACATGAAGACTCTTACCAAATGATGATTATTGTAAATCGCTAGGCGCCCGAACTTGTCTTTACTTTTGCATTGATCATTTGCTCACAAGGTTTAATGCATCTGTGGTCAATTCGAACGGTGGAGCTGAACAAAATTTTGCATGAAGCCGAACGGCATGGCTGAATATCAGAGTTTTGTCGTGAGGTGGCTGGAGTTGACTTGCATTAGGAACGGTGCTTTTCTCGCTCGCGCTGTTGACTCTAACATTTGTCCAGACTCCAATAGGGGAATATCAAAACGAAACGCCCCAGGGAAGGCCGGTTTGGCTAGGACTACGCAGTGGTGATGTTGTGTGGATAGTAAAATTTCGGCGACGCAGGACTGTTGAGTCTCCACGGCAAGGCATCGACCTTGTAGTGCAGCGGCGAAATTAACTGTGGAGGGATTCCTAAGCCAACCATTATCCGTGAGGTTTAAAGAATATTTGCAATCATTCGTCACTTGCATGCCGAGCCAGCCAATCTTTTGCACTCGCCCAAATAGATCATGAACTGACTTCTCAACACGAAACATTGGTTCAAGTTCAAGACTTGGATAGGATTGAAGTTTGGCCGACTCGGGTTTTATGAATAGGCTAAGCCCTCTGTACGGGATTTTGCTAAGGCGAAGGTCGCCGTAGGGGATCAAAATTACATCGTCGTGCAGAACATTTTCTACCAACCAGTGTTGTTTTTTCTCTCGAATATAGCTGAGCTTGTAAAATCCCGGAGTCTCTACAAAGTTGCTTGCGAAAAAGAATGGTTCAGGCAATTGGTGCAAATCTTCATGCGAATCACCGCTAGAGTTTAAGAGCACATTGCTGATTCTTGGCGGAGCCGTTGATTTTTGTGCCGCTACTCCTCGAAAAACAGCATCGTAAGGAGGCGGTTGTTTGCCTGCAAAACTATAAGTCATAAATTCCAGTTCCTCACCAAGTTCAGCCGAGGCTTGATGATTCATAGGGACGATCACGCTGTTGATAAAAGGCAGACTCTTTGATGCAATTGTTTTTGAGAGATTTAAAAACAAGGAATCCATCTGGAATTGCTGCTGGGCATCAACAAATCGAGCTGGCAATAGCAATGCTAGAAAGGTTGTTGCAATGACTGCAGGAAAGAATCTAAATCGTGATTCACCGCTGCTAATTGCACAAGCAAATGCCGGCAGCAAGAACGAGTAGAGGGGATAGTAGCTGTATGCAATTTGAGATTTCCAGGAGAGAAGAGCTAGTGCTCCTACAAAGGAGACTAGAAGCAACATGACGGCTTCGAATGTTTGCCAATTGTCGTCACTGACAAGACGATTTCTCGAAGCAGCAAAACATCCGCCTGTTAAAGATACACAGGCAAAAAACTCTGGGATGCCTTGCACGTATGCAATCAGCTGGGACCAAAGATACGAGAGGCTTAAACTTGTTTCTCCGTATGGATGTTTATAGCCCTCGCCTGCTATGTAAAAGCAGACAAAAGAAATGGATGCTAATACGCACGTTCCAAAAAAATAGAGCCGCCATTTTTGAGTTGGTTCTCTGAAGAGAGCCTTTAGAGAGAACGCCCTACGTTCGGAAGTGCAAAGGGGGGTGAGAATAGTTACTACCAAAGGCAGACTTGAGTATGCTAGAACCAAATTACCCGGCAGCTTGGTGAATGTAAGAGTCAGGCAACCGATCAAAACAATGGCGCCAAAAAACAGATTCCGGGTCGTGAATACACCTTGTCGTGCTGCTCGGAGCGACTGCAGATGTGCCGCTATCACTATGGCGAACAGCATGCCTAAATAGATCTCTCCTTTGTCGAGTGTGTATATGACTTCATATGTTGGATATGCGAGGAACCATACGATTGCTGAGATAAATGCTGCCTTTCGCGAATCACTCAAAAGGAAAGCGTTTTGAAATGTCAGATCGACAGTCAAGGCAAAGCAAGCCCACTTCAAGAGAAAATACGGCAATGGATTATCGGGACAAATTGCCCAGACTGCAAAGTTCGCCAGATGGAATACTGGCCTGAAGTCTCCACATGCAACACCAACAAGTTCTGCGAACGTCGTCTTGTGGCTGAAAAGAGTGTGACAAGTATCGACAATCTGTCCGGGATCGCTGAACATACCCCAGTGTGGTCTTAGCAAGACAGGCATCATGACTAAAGTCGTCAGTGCGAGGAGAGCGATGCGGAAACCGATTGATGATTTGTGAGAATCGACCAATTTCATGACATCTAGCCCCGTGTGTGTCCATGTTGCCGAAGAAGAACAACACTAACCCAAACAATGGTGGTCTTCTCCAAGTGATTCAGGATTAACAAAACTATCAACTTGATTACGTATACTGACAGCTATGGTGCAATTGTCTGTTGTAATTCCAGCATTTAACGAAGAGTCAAGGCTACCTGCCACGCTTTCATCCATAAATGACTACCTCACGGATCACTACGATTCGTTTGAAGTTTTAGTCGTTGATGATGGCAGTACAGATAGAACTAGTCAGGTTGTACAGTCTCATGCAAGCGTGTATCCGAACGTACGGTTGTTATCCTATGGAGGCAATCGGGGAAAAGGATACGCTGTCCGACTTGGGGTTATCGCCGCTCAAGGTGACTTCGTTTTAATAACTGATGCGGACAGAAGCTCCCCAATAGATGAGGTTGCAAATCTTCTAGCGGTTCTAGACGAAGGCGCAGACATTGCAATTGGATCACGTGCAAAGTTTGCCTGCGATAAGAAGGTAGAGTCGTCCTTATCTAGACGATTTGCTGGGATCTGCTTTAACGTCTTAGTTCGTTCGCTGTTAGTGCGCGGAATATTTGATACTCAGTGCGGTTTTAAACTTTTCAAGCGTGAACAAGCGCATGAGCTATTTTCGGTAGCGCAGTCCGACGGATTTGCTTTTGATGTTGAGATTCTTCACGTGGCTAAGTTGCGAGGCTATTCTGTTTTCGAGGTTCCAATCAATTGGTCGCACTGCGACGGTTCGAAGGTAAGTCTGTTGGTTGATTCGCCAAAAATGCTGCTTGATATTTTTCAGATCGCTATGCGGTCAGCGCGAAACGCATATCGTGCAAAGAAAACGCACAATGACATCACCGCAACTCGGACGATTCGCGGTTCGTTGAAGCAAGAAGCGACAGGGCGCACGGGCAGGATAATTAGATAGTTGCACGTGACCAGATCTTGACAATGGTATTCATGCTTTTAACGTTGACTCAAAAAAGTTGGACTCGCCTGAAGCCACTTGGGTTGACTTCGGGGTCTCAGTCAATGAATGATTGTTGTCGAGCCGATGCTGGCTTCCAAGTTTAGATGAGCGAGTCTCCGAATCAACCAGTTGCGCATGCCCAATTCCAGATGACAGGAATGTCAAACAAAGTAAGTCGAATTGCTCCTGCCGCAGTTCTGATCTTTGTTGCATCTCTGATTATGCTGCCGGTACTTGCGCATCCGTATTGGGGAATGTTTAGTGATTACTTGCAAATTGTTGATACCAGTTCATTCCTAATGTCTACAGGGTTTAGGAATTGGTGGCAACTCGCATGTGCAGACCTACGGCCTGGAGCTCACGTTACAGATTTTGCCCTGTGGGCCTGTGGCTTAGAACAACCGAGAGATTTTTTCCTTTTTAGGTGGTTTCTATTCGCATGTACCGCAATCGTCTCTTATTACTCAAGTGTCAAACTAAGCAGCAAGCCTTTTGCTGCTGCGCTTGCTGTTTTTCTCCTCTTCGTCTGCAAGCCCACGTTAGAGGTTGTTTATACATTGGACAAAGCCGAACTGCTTGTCGGGCTTTTCTTTGCAATCACGGTTTACGTGACAGCCTCAGCATTTCATATGCAGTATAAACGGCGGCAGATATTTGTTGCGATAAGCGTGTATGCTGCTTCGATAGTAGGTGCAATGTTCACCAAGCAAACTGGCCAACTTCTCGTTGTCTATGCCACCTGTCTTTGGGGGATATCTTTTATTCGCCATAGCAATGAAGATGGCTATCGCCGAATCAGTTCTATCATCCTAACCGTAGCTGTTGTTGCGTTGCTGTTGTATCAGATTTTCTATTTTGCATTTGGAGGTCCGCAATTCAAGCGATATAACGTGATGGACTATAGTTTAGGGTCCATGGTTGTGCGCTTGGCTCATTATCTAGTTGGCATGCCGGAGTTTACTATTGCACTTGCTGTCAGTATTCTCGCACTTGTTTTTTTGCTAGATAGAGAGAAGCCATTTGGGAGCGGTCTGAGGCTGAGCCTTAGCCTAACAGTGGCAGTCGTGGTTGGAACTCTTGGCCTGTGTGGATGGCCAGCGGAGATTTGCTACACCTTCTATCCGTTGATTGTCCTGCTTTGCCCTGCTTTCGCGATGGCTTGCGTTGCTCTCGAAGACAAGCTTAAGAAAATTGTTCTTGCCTGTGTGATTTTGACTTTCCTATGTGCCATCCCTGGCAGAGTGACTGACGGACAAATGCAACTGGCAATGGATTCGATGTTCTACAAGATTTGCCAGAAATTGTCGGAGCTCGCATCGGCTGATTATGATGGAGCGGCAGTTGTTCTGCCGTTTACGGACAAGAATTCCTTTGAACTCGGGAATACTCTTCGTTTGGCATACGCCTATCACAACTCAGAAAAACGACAGTCGGCACCGCATTTGCATTTCGCCAACAGATTGCATGTGTTTGAACCCGATGTTCCTTTAACTTCTGATGAGAAATACATTGCTGGGTATGCCGGTCATCCTGGTTTGGAAAAATGTGAGTTGTTGGAAAACTCTTGGCGTATTAGTCCCATAAAAAGTGGGGATCTGCTTTTAGTTCCATTCGGCAATGCATCGCACTCGTTACTGACTATTAGAGGCGAACCTATGTTTGAGAAGAGTTGGAGTGACTGGATTCGCTGGATGGGTCAATTGGATTTGAAACCGGTATTTCAATTTTCCAAGCGAATTCGAAATTTTCAAAAACCCGACTATGAGATTGGTTGGATTGCGCTCTTGGTCGGCGATTCACCGCCGTTAAGTATTGGTTGTGTTGATGACGGGTGGGTGATGAGCGGCTGTACGCTCCGTTCCGACAAAAGCCTTTTAGGTTCTACCGTAATGCTCACATCGAGAAAGTCTCATCGTCTTCGAAGTCTTCTACTCAAAGGTTCTCGCAGGCTAATTGAAGTAGCTGGCTCTGACCAAGGTGGTGACACTGTCTTTAAAATTCCCTTGTTTGCGGAAACAGAGTCTGTGCAACCCAGCGAGCCTCATGACCCAGCGCTGTTCTTGATCAAAAACGTGAAACTCGTGAAACATGGGCACTGATTGATGTCCGTTCTAAGAGTAATCTAATTAGTGAGTCTAAAAGTCTAAAATTGGGATCCTTCATGTCGGATTGCCGTTCTACTTTGATCTTGAACGATTCTTGAAAGGTGTATCGCAAGGCACTATTTGGGAGGAAAACCAACAAAAAGCTATTGACGCGACGGTATCATATCAAGTACCACTACAAACAGAAGCTATTCAAGCAGTTAGTCTCTTAAATAACTAACATTTTGGTCCGACGTTCGGGTGCCACTACATTGTTTACACACAGCAACTGCGCGGCATTAAAAGCTAAAGAGCGGCGAGCGCAAAAGCACTCCAGGAAAGCGACCTAGTAAGTTCAACTTAAATCCAAAGGCGGCGGTGATTGATTTCATCGCCGTTTTTTGTTGCCAGGTCTGTGATTCTTCATCCAGCTATGCCGCATTCACGTTCCAGTCTGCTGTGGTAGCCAATAAGTGTTTTACAGGCACGAGAAATCTATGACGCCCGGCACCGGCAAATCTTCGGCAACGGCTGCGCAACGTTGCTCGCCGGTGCGCATTAAACACCGCAATTTTGCGCGCTTTCTGATCACCGCTGACAACCCGACAGGACACGATTGCAACAAAGTCTATCGCTGCTGCACCGATGACGATTGTTGCAAGGAAATGGAGGAGAAGTGCACACAATATCACTCGAGCTCCTGTTGCGCTACGATCTATAACGCATGTCGATCGGCTGTGAAGAACCCTACGCGTGGACCCTTTTATGGATCATTCCCGGGCTCCAAAACGTGGGCAAAGTGCAACAACACTAAACCAGATACACAACCAGGGACGGAACCAGGTGGTAGCAGAACAAAGTCTGATGACTCTTTGACTCCTTGGTTGGTAGGCGCAGGAATCGTCCTTTGGCTCCTTCTTACAAAAGGTGCAGCCGGAGTTCCAATATAACGCTCCACGAAGCCGTAAACAAGATTTGTCGATACTGAGCTGCCAATTTGTGGAACTGCGCGGCAAGCTGCAAAGCCCCAAAGTTCAAAGGCGCGTCGGATTCAAGCACGCAAATTTTTCTCGCACTCTTTTATATGTCGATCAATATCAGCGCACGTCTCTCCGTCTGCAAGAATCAGATGCAAATCGCGCAGCCTTTTATACGCGGTAAGCGCGTCTTGCCACTGATGCAGGTGAGCGTGCGTTTCAGCTAGCAGTGACAGGGCTGAGTGTGCTTGGTCAGGAACTTCGTGACTCCATTCATCAGCTTTCTTGAACCACTCTAAAGCCTTTTCCAGATGTGAACGCTCATCGCCCATTCGCAAGGGATGCTCCAGATAGAGCTCACCGTACGAGCTTGCCAATCCACCATTTCTGGGAGAAACCTCGAGCGCGAGGTCGAGAACATGCTGCAGTTCAATTGCTACACGGTACCGCTCTTCAAACGTGAGGCGTTTGGATACAAGATACTGAAAGCCAGCAGATTGCCAGACTATCAACGCAGGAAGTTGATCTTCAGGTGGCTCTGTTCGAGTTATATGCTTATACACCGAAGACATAGCATCCCAACCATAATCTGCGCATCCCATGGCCAACAGATTCAACCTGCAGACCCGATCCAAAGGAGACTTCCCATCAGTCGCTGCCAGATAACTGTTGATTTTGGTTTCAGTAACTGTGGTGTCCGTACCATGATTGGTGAACTCATCCACTGCCTGTTGAACACAACTATCGAAGTCGTTTGTGAATCGCTCCAAGATCGTCTCTCCGTTGTGGACCGATATTGCTGATTCTAGACACGATTCCTAAATTTGTTCATGGCCCAAAGAAGTACTCTACATATCGTGTTCCGAAATGTAGAGTAAATCAAATCTTTTCAAACCAGCTTCTTCCGATTCCTTGCACAAATGTCACTAATGACCTCTATACCTTATCGAGCATGAATTCGGCAAGTCACAATTTTGCAACGAGTGTCTTATTCCAATGTATTCGCTAGAGACATAAAGTCTGTCGAGCATTGCTGTAAATCCGGCCAGCCTCTCCTACCGCGCCTCCTACAAAGCCGTTCATTCCTTGGTCCTTGTATACCTCTGCGTGAGTGTGCAAGCGTGTGGCACAGGGGCATTGTGCTAATCCGTGATGAAGACTTAGGCGGTAGAGTAATTCAAGAGTTGCAAAGGTTGTGCCTGAATTTTTGTTGAAGCAAACAACAGTATAGAAGGCGCTGCTATCACGTACTCGAGACAGTAAGTTTCTATAGTCTATAGCCTGAATACGATTCAGCTCCGGCATCCCTAAGCGCCCGCTGAAGCATTTGGGATTTCCACCAATGGACTCGCTGGCCGCCATGGGAAGACAAAGATCCACAAATGAAGCGCGTCTATAGCGGTGCGGAGAAAGGTGATCTATGAATGAATGGTTTGGCGATAAGAACGTAGGTGAAGGCAAAATGGAAATTTTGACTGCTGACCAAAACACTCTAATCATTCTCAAATTGGATTTCATCAAACCTTTTGAAGGCCACCGCAACTGAATTCAAACTCACTCCAAAAGGCGCCGACACGCGCTTAGGCTGGACGATGACCGGAGAAGCGAACCGGATGTCCAAGGTCATGAGCACGTTCACCGACATGGACAAGATGATTGGCAAGATTTCGAAAAGGGTCCAAGGCCACGGTAGTATTGATTAGGAGGTGTTAGAGACAATGAATCCGATCTACGAAAGGGACCCAGAGGAGCTAGACAACTGGGTTCGTTCTGGTCATTCAATGTCGAACAAAGACGCTCTCGAGCTAGAGTGTTTGTTGAAAGATGACAGCTACAAAGAGCGACTTCAACTACTAGGCTACTATGTTGCTCATACTGTAAGCATTGACAGTCGCCATCGATACCATGAACTCATTTTTTGGTTTATTGACAGATATCCCGATTTGGAATTCTTAAGACGTGGTTTTTTCCGCGTTTCTCGGGCTCCGGGAAGCCCATATGAACAGATAACCGACTTGTGGCGAAACAAGGTCGCTGAAGATCCATCCAATATCAATGTGCTTCTTAGTGCCGCCTACCAAGCCAATATGTCCGACATATCTCTCGCGAAAGAATACGCCGATCGCGTACAGCAACTCGCGCCTGATTTGCCTAGCTTAAAACGCCTATACTCCTCAATCGCTAATCATGAAGAAATAGTCAGACAATTTACCGTGATGAAATTCGAAGAACCTTAGGATAGATACTTACAAGTTTGCAAGTTTGTCTATAGCTCGCTGCCAATAGTCAAAGCGGCGCGGCAAAGTATAAAGCTCCAAATCAAAAACGGCATCGGATTCAAGCGTGCAAATTTTTCTCACACTGAAGCATTTTAGATCTGCAAGCGCGCGTCCGACACCAGCGCAAAGTATCAAACGGTGTACCGAATAAGAGTATACTGACGGCAAATCCACGAGGACTAGCTCATGTTCTACTTCCTAGCCCCCATATTACTCATCGCTGGCTTCCTAGCATACGCTTCCACGAAGCCAAACACCCTAAAAATTCATCGAGAGTCCGTCATCAACGCCGCACCAGACGTCATCTTCCCACTACTTGAAGATTTCCACCAATGGACTCGCTGGTCCCCCTGGGAAGACAAAGATCCACAAATGAAGCGCGTATACAGCGGTGCAGAGAGCGGAGTCGGCGCCATCTATGAATGGTTTGGCGATAAGAACGTAGGTGAAGGCAAAATGGAAATTTTGACTGCTGATCAAAACACTCTAATCATCCTCAAATTGGATTTCATCAAACCTTTTGAAGGGCACAACACAACTGAATTCAAACTCACTCCGGAAGGCGCCAACACGCGTTTAAGCTGGACGATGACAGGAGAAGCGAACCTGATGTCCAAGGCTATGAGCACGTTCATCGATATGGACAAGATGATTGGCAAAGATTTCGAAAAGGGTCTCGAAAATCTCAATCGAGCTTGCCAAAGCTAGTTCTTCTGCAAACAAGATGGCGTTTGGTCGAAAGCTATGCTGGAAATCTGTATGTACCCATTCGGCGACCACATCTTGTGATGTGAGCTTTTTTGAAGACGATACCAAATGACTGCTAGATAGATCCTAACGCCAAAGAGAGACTGGATCCGAGTACTCGCCGACGGGAATGCCGTGTTGATCAAGACAGCGAAGCCGGACTTGGTAGTAGCCGGGATATGGGAAGTACTTGCTTGAGCTATCTAAAGAGAAGGACTTGGAGCTCGCTGACAGTGGTAATTTGAAAGCTACGGCTTCTTGCTCGTCCTTGCCCTGGAAATTATCGAAAAAGTAATTACCTTTACCAATCTCCAATTGCAAGGAAGCCACACCTGGAACATGACCTGCGTCCAGAGAGAGTTCAATTGGTTTCGAGGAGATTTCAGTCGTGTATTTGTTGCCAGATTTAAGCGTCAAAACCGGGGCACTGACCGAAGGCGGAAGAAGTCGAATGCTTCGTATTTGGTATTCTTCTGCGTGCGGAAAGACAAGTTCGATCGACTTTATTCGACCGCACGCATACCATCGCCAATAATGGCCCAGGCGCACCGTAATACTTTTTGCACGAGCACTTTTAAGAAATTGCTCGGCATGAAAATCATCTTTCGCTTCGTCTGAGATTGGTAGCTCCCCATTCCAGTAGACCTTCAGAGGTTCGTCCGATGACTGTTTGGTATCAAGTTCAAGCTCAATAGAATCTATTGCTAACGGATCTATGTCTAAATTGTCGAGAAATACCGAATAAAGCTGCGAGGCGTGACGGTCCTTTCGCACATATGGAGTGGAATAGATGGCCGGCGGCACGAGAATACAGTCAGCATGGTGCGCCGTACATAGTAAGTCTACTTTCTGAAACTTCTCTTTGTCTCGCAGCCACACGTATGGTCCAACAACATTAGGGGCCGACAACAACTCCTTTAGCCTGGTACCGTTCACGTATTGTTCTGGTCCGTACATGAAAGGCATCGTTGTTAAAAAGCGGTCGGCCACTGCGTTTTGAACAAACGGCGGTCTGAGCATTTCATTAAACATTGTGGAATTGAGGATCAAATGCGCTCCATGATAATCGTCAGGAATTCCAAGAACTAGAATTCGTTTCTCCTTGTTTGTCTGGCTCGCAAGCTTTTGGCATTCCTGCGCGAGATGAAAGTCTTCTTTGCCTGCGTGCACCCACAACATGTTCGTTTTCGACGTAGTTCGACCAAGCAGTGCAACCAGCGCTATTTGAATAAAAATGCTGAAAACTGTGAGCGCTAAACCATACTTGCCTGGATTAATGGCGGCCTTTAAGATTCCAAAAATTGGGGATTGGTTTTCTTGCGGGTGAAAGAGCATGAGCGGTAACAACATGCTCAGTGGCAACGAAAGATAAAAATAGAATCTTCCGCCTTCTAAGTTGGGTCCTATTCCCCAAAGCTGAAAGATCGGCACAGCGGTTGTAAAAAGCAACACCGCCATAAGACATGTCCAACGCCAGCTCCAACACCCCGACAGCAGTCGAAGACAGGCTAATGAAACCGCCACGATGTTAAGCGCGCGAAGGGCTGACAAGGAAAGTACCGACTGAGTTGCCAGTTCTTGTGTAACAGGAATGAACATGCGCTGGATGGTATCTAGATCAGCCCAATGGCGAAGCATCGCGGATAATTGCTGAGCTCCAACCCCACCGACGTAGCCACCGCCTATAGTGCCAAGACACAGATAGCGAATGACGAAATAGACTGCAACAGTAATCCAAAATGGAAGACTAAACCGAAAGGCAGCTGCTAGTCGCTTCCGAGTAGTGGTGTCGTTTAACCAAAAGACAGGCAAAACCGAAGTGACAACGGGTAACGCCACAGGCATTTCCTTAATAGAAAGCGCTATCGCGAATAGGGCAAGGCTAGCAGTTTTTAGGGCAATGCCTGGTTTGGATAAAGAATGAACAAAAAATACCAGTGACAGCAAATAGAAGAACGCGGAAATGGGATCACCCCTTCCCACCATCCACGAGATGGTCTCACAGTGAAGCGGATTGACGGCAAAAAAAGCTGCTGAGAACAAGGCAAATAGAGCGGAGTTCTTGAGCGGCCAATTCTTGGTGAGAGATCTACATAGAAAATACAGTGCAACAACATCACCAGTAAAGTAAAGGGAATTAGTAAGAAGGTAGCCCCATGCCTTGGCACCGTAACAAAGGAAATCAATCACCATTGTCAGGAACATGCCTGGTCTGTAGACCTTCATGCCGGACACTTGCATGTAGTTGCCTGTAAAATTGCTAAAAAACAGATCAGTCCGTCCGTGAAAAACGCCTGAAATATAGGCAATTTCGGGAAAGTCATCTGCAATGAAGTAGCTTCCGAGGGTCCGGAAAAAACAGCAACAAGGCAACACCACGAGAATTACCGTGTGTAATTTGGGATTGCACGCGACAACCGACCAAATTTTCTCGATCAGCCCTAGTGGTGGAGGCTTGACTCCAACGCTGGATTGGTCTGAATGATCAATCGAATCCAGACTAGTCATCATTAGAAGCACCGAAGCGGACGCTGGTGCAAAGTTGATTGTGTTTTTGCCAACGAAATTGTCCTTCAGTCTTGAACAATACTTTGCAATTCATAGTTTGAATAGTTGGAAGAATTATCCAGCGTTTCATCAAGTATGTACGGTGGACGGTCCATTGTGCGAGTGTAGATTCGTCCAACATATTCACCAATGATGCCCAGAGCCATTAATTGCGCGCCAGAGAAGATAATTATGATGGAGGCTAGAAATGGAAAGCCCGGGACGTTAATGGGATAGACAAGAAACTTGACTACGACATAAGCAAGAAGAAGAATGCCAAATCCAATCAGGAAAATGCCATACACGCTAGCAAATTGAAGCGGTAGCGTGCTGAATCCCGTCAGTAAGTTGACCGCATGATTGACCAACTTTCGAAAGGTATAGTTTGAGGTATTGAAAGTGCGCGCTTGATGTTCAACGAAAACGACCCCGAGCTTAGAAGCTCCCCACGACAACAGAACATCCGTATTTATAAAGGGCGAATGGAATTTATCGAAAGCCTTGCGAAGCTTGGTTTTGAATGCGCGGAACGAGCAAACGTCAGGAGCATTTCCGACGCCTAGAGCATGCTTTATTACTACTTTTGTCATAACCGAAGCACTATCTCGTAATAGACCGTGCTCCTCTTTTATTGGCCGGCCGTAGACAACATCTAGCCCTTCGCTAAGCAACTTCGCTACCATTAACTTTATGGCTGCAGGCGGATGTTGTAGATCGTCATCCATCGTGACCGTCACATCAAATCTCGCAGCTCGAATGCCACACAACAGGGCGTTATTCTGCCCATAGTTACGCATCAGATTCATTGCTCGAAGCCATTTGTGCTCTTGTACTAAGCTTGAGATGACATTCCAGCTTGCATCTATGCTGCCGTCGTTTACAAGGATGACTTCAAAATCTGCACAAAATAGTACCAATTCAGACTTGATTGACTCAACGAGAGTCTTGAGCATACCAGCGGAGTTGTAGACAGGAATTACAACAGAGATTCCAGACCTTAAAAAAGCTGTCATAAAGTGGACCGCGTCTTCGGTGGCGCCAAAACCACATTATGTCAAGAACCAATTCGCCAAGGGGGTTAATTCGCTCCAAGGCAGACGAATCGGAGCTTTTGCCAGAAGTTGTGTTTTGAAAAATTGAAATAAGTGCGTATTCTTTCAATCGCTAAAGAGAAGGAAATACGCCTAATGAAGGAAGATACAGTCGTTGAGCTGAAAAATGCTCGTCGTCATTGGTGCGACGAAACGCGGAGAGAAGGAACTCTTGACCATCGTCGATGGCTATCGCGAAAGCGAGCAATCGTGGCTTGAAGCATTGAATGACTTAAAAAGAAGAGGTCTTAAAGCCTCTCCAACGCTTGCCATCGGGGGCGGTGCTGCTGACCAGCCGCTAACGTTGACTTTATTGTCCCCTATGGGTTGTTTTGTGATCAGTATTAATCAACGTGTTTTCAACGATAAAAGAACCTTGACGGAGCAAAACTGTGGACCGAAGAAGAAAACCAATTGACAAAAGACAGATGGACGAAAATGTAAGAGTTGGATGTGCTTATTATAATCCAATCGCTTGGGTTATAATAAGCACAGGTGAACCTTTACAAGACATTTAGCCATATGAATAGAGAATCAGAAGCAGCCAAAATTTTGGGACGGCGCGGTGGCAGCGTAAGAAGCGCTGCAAAGAATGAGGCCAATCGGCTTAATGGGATGAAGGGTGGGCGTCCGAGAAAAGAGGCAAGGAAGCGAGTGGATGATCCGGTATCGATTCTAGGTCCGACGTTGAAGGTCATCAACCAGCTAGAGGATGAAGGGATAATTAGAAGACCTACTATCGGCGGCTCCATTGCCCTGATGTATTATTCACAGCCCGCCAAGACAGATGATTTGGACATATTCTGCTACATAGTTGGACAAGGAGATTTTGTTAGTCTTGCCCCCATCTACAAGCGCTTGGAAGAGCTTAAGTACGAGACAAAAGACTTGTATATCAACATCGAGGGTGTGGATGTGCAGTTCTTGGTCCCTGGTCCATTAGAAGCATTGTCGCAGGAGGCTCTGAATAATTCTATTGAGATTAGGGTTGAGGGTGTACCGACAAGAGTTTTCCAGTATGAGTACGCTCTCGCAGTGAAGGCTCAAGCCAACCGATCAAAAGACTGGATACACATCATCTCGGCTATTGAATCGGCGGAACCAGATGAAACAAAGCTGATGCCGATTCTTGAAAAGTATAATCTCGTTGAGAGATGGAAACGGAGGACTAGCGATGAAAGCCTATGAACAGCCGTTGTCCATAGAAGATATCTACAAATCCAAAGCAAACTACCGAAAAAAGCGTGCGCAAGAACCATTTGAAAGTAAGCTGCGTGCGGTCGTTCGTATGCAGCGTATGCAATATTCTATGACTGTCGCCGCCGGAAAGACACCCACCAGAAAACCGTGGCACTCCAGCGCCACTAGAAGTCCCCTGACGTGAGCAGCGACGAAGAGATTCTCGAGTCTCTAACAGTGCTTTTCGACTAGGGTCAGGGTTCAAGTTCCATCTCGCCCAATTTATAATAGTTTCCAAAGTTTAGACAGAGAAACATCACTAATCATCCTCAAATTGGATTGCGGTTTGTCGAAAGCTATGCTGGAAATCTGGATGTAGCCATTCGGTGATCTATATCTCGTGATGTGAGCTTTTTTGGTACCAGTTCAATGAACTACAGCAAAAACTCCTCAATACCGCTGCTCGTCCTTAAACGGATAATTAGAAAAGAGATAAGGCGCCAACCCCAGATATGGATCATCTAAATCAGCATGCAAAACATCTTTATACAGCCACTTCATTATATTTTCCGGCCGCACCATGCCCACAGTTGCCAGCTTTTTATGAATCAGCTTCCGCCTTTCATGTTCATTTATTCTCGTATCTTCCGCCAGTTTCCCCCACTCTGGTAACGAAGCCTCGTTGGTGACAGCTACGCCTCCGGATGCAACCGGCGTGGATACGCTTGCAGTTCTCAAAACCGTTTTGAGCGGACTTTCAATAGTCATCTTACTTACATCAAGCCGCTGTTTTCCCACGTCTTTAGGTAACTCGCTACTTTGAACCAAAAGCGGTCGAGATTTATTCATCGAGAAAATGCTATACATGTGTTGGTGATAGTAGACTATATCCTCCCTTCGCGCGTAATTCGCCAGAAGCGAAAATTGGTCAAGCGCCTCTGCATAAGCGTGCGGATCGTAAATACCTGGCAATATGTCGAGCACATTGCCGTCGGCGTTGCATAAGTAAGTAGCGATATTGCCGTGCAAAGTGCGTGTGAGCACGTGACCATTACCGAAGTCGATCTTGATCGTCGGCACCGGACGTACCATTTGCCAGACTGGTTCGAAGCACCGGTTGATTTTTTCTGCAATTAAGTCATTGGAGAACAGCACGGTTCTCGCCAGTCGTGCATTCGTTCAGCAGAAAGCATCGTCTAGCTTACCCATCATCTGGAAGAGAAGCACCGGTTTGCCCGACAGCTTCGAGGCGACCATCGCCTCCGATAGCGTGGCGTGCCAGCGAACTTTTCCTGGCGCCACTCGCAGGCTGGGTGACCCAACTACGCTTTCAGACTTCGCATTGCCACCAGCTGCAATGCCCGCAGGCGAACTCAAAACATCGTGCATACTATTGCCGTCTTTCACGATGCCCGATAACTGCGAAGATGTTATGCGCTTGGTTGGTGCTTCTATAACTCCTTTGCCCAGGTCTGCTTTTGCCGGAGTGCGCAAAAGAGTTTCTTTGTCAGCCATTTGAGCCGGCACCGCTAGCGGATAGACCAGGTAAATAGCCAACAGAGCACACGTTAACGTCAGGTGCGGAAGTTTAGGGCGCAGGTATGGCTGGCGTCGAAAGTCAATCATTGAGTGAACTTCCTATGCTGATTAAGGGCGAGCCTTACTTTGTTCTAGACAAAGAACGAAGCAATCGATCTGTATTATCAAATCAGTCGGCGGATACAAATAAGAGGAAAAACCCTAATTGTCTCTAGACAATAACCCAGTGATTGCAACCCCTCTATTTGCTGCAGCTCTGCTAACTGGCAACGGTAAATTTAAAACCCGCGTCAAGTGCTACACTATCAAATCCCTTGATTCGAGGTCACCCCATGCAGATCAAAAATTGCGTCGCTCTAGTAACCGGAGCCAATCGTGGAATCGGTAAATCCTATGTAGAAGCCTTGCTTGCAGCTGGAGCCGCAAAAGTCTATGCAGGCACTCGCAATTCCACAGACGTCGAAACAACGGATAAAAGAGTCATCCCAATAAAGCTAGACGTAACCAACCAGTCCGACGTAGACGCCGCAGCCGCTCAGTGCACCGACGTAACACTATTAATCAACAACGCTGGTGTCATGTACGAAACAAAGCCTCTAGACAGCGACGCCATCGATCACTTCCGCGCCGAGCTCGAGGTCAATGCATTTGGCTTGTTACGCATGTCGCAGGCATTCGCTCCCATTTTAAAGAAAAACGGTGGTGGTGCAATCGCCAACATGCTTTCGGTCGTTAGCTGGTTCGTCTATCCATTTAACGCCACCTATTGCGCTTCAAAATTTGCAGCCCTCGGTATCTCCGAAGGCTTGCGCACACAGCTCCGCTCGCAGGGTACTCACGTAACCGCGGTATATGCCGGTTTTGTAGACACTGACATGGCGGCAAAAGCCAATGCTCCGAAAACGACCCCGCTGCAAGTGGCCGAAAAGACGCTTGAAGGAATCGAAAAGGAGCTAGACCACGTTCACTCCGATTCGCAGTCCGAAAACTATTGGGAGCAGCTGAAAGAAGATCGTGGTTTGTCAAAGGCCATGCAAGAAGTCTGGAGCAGCGGAGCTTCAGTATTTGCGTAGAGCGCCCGAGTCCATTCGTGCCATCCACAACGCAGTGCCCACTTCTACTAAAAACAGAATCCCAAATCCTTTAGCGTTGCTTTCCATTCCTTTTTCACGCAACATCCTCACGGTCGTCGACTTTGATCGTGACCTTCAAAAAGCATTCCTGGGATCTGCTGCGGCACGCCGATGAGCAGGATAGACTTAAGGACGCGTTAAAAGAGTTACCCGCAGCTCGCAGGGAACCAATTATGGAGCTCATCAAAAAAATAGTTGACGATAAAGAGAAAGCCGGCGAATGAGCGATATTCCAGACAAACCAAAAACCGTCGAAATACGGCGAGTAGACGTCAATCAGTCTTTACCTAAAGACTACAATTTAATTGAGCGAGAAACTATTGAAGGATTGAAAAAGCCGAAAGCATTGTCGCTAAAGAGTGGGGGGCTTGTCGCACAGTTTGAGGTACCTCCTGGTTGGGAGAAGCTGCGTGTTCTCAGTCGAACTTTTTCCAAATGTCGATTGGAGAATGACGGTGATGTTGAGTTGCAGATTGGCGACATAGGGCTTCCGGTAGCGCCGGGTGACCTGTCTCGCATGAAGAAACTTTTTGACAGCAAGAACCTGACACTGAGCAGCTCGGACGTAGCATTTCTTCAGCAAGCAATCAATTACGGAAGCACTATGCCGATCATTGTTAAAAGCGCGCGAGTTCACGACATGAGTTGTAGCGAACGAGTGATCGATTTTGTGGGTCGCTATAACTTTCGGGATGGAAAAAACCGCAGTCTTCGATGCTTCCTTGTTGATGTGGATGGAACCACAAGATTTCTCGAGCCCATAACATATCTAGCACCACCAAACCTGTTTAACAAATACATGCCGCAGGCAGAGAAGATTTTCAATTCAATAGTAACCTTTTCCGAATGTCCGCCATTCAGAAATCGGTGAGCAGCGCCTCAGCCGGCATCAAAAACCCATTCAACTTCCCATCCCCAGGAACACGACCTCAAAGCGAGCGTCTCTAAAATCAATCAGACGAGACCATCCTGCTTACGGAGGGTAAGATCATGTCGTTCCCCAAAGGTTATCGCATCTTAGAAGCACTAACTGCCGCGCTCATCGTGTCATGCGTAGCAGGCAGTGCATCGCCAGTTCTGGCGCAAGGTTACTACAATTCAGGCGCGTCAGCAGTTCGCGGACAGCCACAGCAAAACGCATTTACGCCAGAACAAGTGATGCTGGAAAATAGTATCAACCAGGCGCAACAAGAAGTAAATCAATATGCGCTCTCTGAACAACAAGCGCTCGCCAAAGAAAAGTCCCTGGAAACAGAGATTTCGCAACTAGAGAAAACGACAGCGCCAACGTTCAAATCAAATCCAAGCACTGCGCAACTCACGCTGCTGCGAAAAATGCTGGCGCAAACGAAGGTCACTGAACAACAAGATGCCACTAATATAAACAACCTTGATGGGTGGATAAAGCACTGGCGCGCGCAAAGTCAAAACATTGCCTGGAACAGCCACCAGGATCGCATTGACGCAAGAACTCAACGAAAACAAATCGCCGCCAGTCAACAGAACGCGCAGCTTGAAGCAGCCACAAACCAGGGGCATCAGGTGTGGGCGCAAATAAATTACGTGCCGCAATCCTCAGGAGTAGAGTATGACGGCTGGACAGCGATACCGATCGGTTGTCCGCAGTAACCAGTAACCCTGCCGTCCATCAGATATCCGAATTAACAGCTCTAACAGCATCTAAGGCGCCCGAAAAGGGCACCTTAGCGTTCGCTTAATCGAAAAGCGCTATCGTCGAAACAAGCCTTCAAGAACCTTGCGGGAGAAATGACAACTTAGAACTCTCGTGCTATAGTGGTCTCAATACATTTTGTAGTCACACGACTACAAACCCGCAACCAAGCAACTACAAAATGGGCGAAAAGACCACCAATATTAGCATTCGCATCCCAGACGAATATCGAAAGCGTCTCCAGGTGCAAGCCGACAAAAAGGCGGTTAGCTTCAATGCGCATATATTGCGCGTATTGGAAATACATTTAATGAGTTGCGGATTTGGTCCCACTTCAGTCACATCGGTCTCCGGCCGGCTCTTTCAAATCAGGTGCGAGCCATACCTGGACAATGTCGACGAAACGACCTGGGCATTTTTCATCGACGAGCCAAAGTACGAAAAGGAAAGAGCTTATTACCTGATCGGAATTGGTCGCACCATTCTTAGAGATTGGCAAGTCACCGACAAATCCACGGTGTCAAAAGAAGTTGGATTGGCATTGCTCGCTTACTACAATCGCAAAGGATTGGAGATAGATAGATTGACCTGGAACCAGTATCCAGGTCCGGATAACGATGGCCGCCGAGTGCTGCAAGTGGCCGAGGTTCCTGAGACTTTCACAGAGTTTCTTGACCTATTAGCGGCTGACAAATGGACAGACAAATTTGTCAGCCAGGATGAACGCAGTCAAGACATCCGCAGAGGGCGGCCGGAATCAGCTTTATATAGGTAGCCCACCAAAAGCGGCTTGCGAACTCCGTTTTGATGAGGATACGTGCCCTCCAGTTTCGCAGTGGCCAAAGAATCCATCCGAGAGGATTACACATGTTTGAATTCGTTCTGCTTTTCACTTTTTTCTATGTGCTGCATGGAATGGGAATAACTATCGGTTATCACCGCCTGCTCTCACATCGTTCGTTCGCCAGCAATAAGCTTGTCGAGTACTTTTGGGTGTTTCTTGGCTATCTAGCGTTTGAAGGTCCGCCAATCTGGTGGGCGACCATGCACCGCGCGCACCACCGTTATGTCGACACGCCGCTCGATCCGCATTCTCCTCGACATGGTCTGAAAAACGCTTACTTTGGATGGTTTCAACATGACAGTTACCCTGCACACATCGATCCGGCTTTGCAGTCTAAGGATCTGATCAAAGATCGTATCTATCAATTTCTGGAACAAGGTGGCAATTGGAGGCGTGGATTCTGGCTGTGTCTTACTCTCAGCCTGGCACTACGAGTGATTATTTTGCTGGCATTTGGTTGGGTACCAGCTCTGGCGAGCCTTTGTGCGGGTCTGCTCCTTTTGCAGATACCACTCATGCTCAATGTCGTTTGCCACATTCCGAAATTGGGCTACAAAAACTTCCAGTGCGCAGACGACAGCGTAAATGTCTGGTGGGTTGCAATCCTTGCGCTTGGTGAGGGCTGGCACAACAATCATCACGTCTATCCAGGTTCTGCACGCAACGGCCTTCGTCCTCACGAATTTGACTTATCGTGGCAGGTTATAAGCTTCATGCGGCGCCTGGGCTTAGTAAGTCGAGTAAATGATGTTGCCAAAGACAAGGTCTATTCGAAGTTAATAGAAGAACACAACCGAAATACAGCCAAGGTTGGGGGAATGATCGATCTGCCGGCTATGCCCAAATTTTCCCACGCCACCGTTGCCGCTTCTGTTGTTGTTCCGGTTCCTGCCTCCGCCGGAGTTCCCGGAACCAGATCGTAAACAGTCACCGAGTGACGGTGGTCGCAGTAGAGTGGTCACAGTAGAATCTTTCACCATCGTGATAGCCCGCGCTGCATTTATTCGGCGCGGACTGAACCTACCGGCTGTCGAGCGGGCATATCCGGATCTATCTCTCCGGATACTGACCAGCCGGTCTTTAAACCAAGGACAAACCAGCCGAGTGCAACAACGCCAACAGCGAATATGGTGTCACCAACAACACGAAGCCAGCGAAGGATATTCATAACACCAGTTTGCATAAATTCAGCCGATCTTGCATACCACAAACCATACTCGACACTGGCCCAAGTTTGCATCAGTCCCACCGGCAGCAAGCTAATTAGAACCATCAGCGCAAGTCCTACATTGATAGACCAAAACGCGAATTGAACTACGCCAGTTTTCCATATGTTTCGTGTGCCCAATCCTTTCAAACAAAATAACATCAAACCTATTGCCAACATCCCATAGACACCGAACAAGGCAGTGTGGCCGTGAACCGCTGTGGTGTTAAGACCTTGCATGTAATACAAAGCAATGGGTGCATTGATCAAGAAACCGAACAATCCCGCGCCGACCAGATTCCAGAATGCCACTGCAACGAAAAAGTAAATTGGCCACTTATAACTCTTCACCCATGGTTGCGCCTTACTCAAGGTCAGATTGCCGTATCCTTCGAATCCAATCAGCGTCAATGGCACAACTTCAAGAGCGCTAAAAGTAGCCCCCCACGCCAAGACTGGGGTCGGAGTCCCAGAGAAGTAGAGGTGGTGCATGGTGCCGATAATGCCACCAGCAAGAAAAATTGCCGTCGAAAATAGAACGCTAGCCGTAGCAGTACCGGTTGACAGCAAGCCCATGCGCGTGAACAGGAATGCGATAACGACTGTTGCAAAAACCTCGAAGAATCCTTCCACCCAGAGGTGAACGACCCACCAACGCCAATATTCTGCAATCGCCAAATTTGTATGCTGCCCATACATGAGGCCTGCACCATAAAAGGCGGCTATTGCAAGCGATGAAATCAGAAAGAGTGAAAGCAAACTTCGGTTTTCTTGCGGATTCTTGAACGCAGGCCACAAGGCACGGCTCATCAGAGTCAGCCACACAAAGAGTCCGATGAAAAGAAAGATCTGCCAAAATCGTCCGAGATCTACATACTCATATCCTTGATGTCCGAACCAAAAATTAGTACCGAGTTCGAGCTTTTGTTGAATACCGAGCCATTCCCCAGTCATAGAACCAACGACAATCACAAGTAGGCACAGAAATAGGAAGTTGACACCAGCCCGCTGAAATTTCGGTTCAAATCCGGATACTGCAGGTGCCATGAAAAGACCAGTGGCAAGCCATGTTGTTGCAATCCAGAATATGCCAAGTTGTGTATGCCAGGTACGTGTCACCGCATATGGGAGCCACTGAGCCAAAGGAATGCCGTAGAATCCTGAACCTTCAACCCCATAGTGTGCGGTAATTGCACCCAGCCCAACTTGTGCCACCAACAATGCTCCCGCCACCCAAAAGTATTTCACCGTTGCTTCCATCGATGGTGTCGGTTTCAGTCCAAGCAACGGATCGGCAGTCGGTACATCGTGACTGTGCGAAGCCTCTTTCGCGCGTTCGCTAGCAAAATACCAGGCAAGAGTACCAATTCCCGCCAAGAGAAATACAAAGCTAAAAACGGACCACACGACAATTGCTCCGGTAGGTGCATTGGCTATCAAAGATTCTGAGGGCCAGTTGTTCGTATAAGTTATGTCTGCACCGGGACGATCGGTTGAACAAGCCCATGCTGCCCAATAAAAGAAGGCAAGCAGTTGATGCATTGCTCCTGCATTGGTAACGGCCTTTGGCTGCAGCGCATAGGCATTTCTCAAATCTGCGAGCGAAGGATCGCCCATGAACAGCCCACTGTAGTGTTTAGCAACGGATTCAATCGCTTCAGCTTGCACCGGTTGAAGTGTCAATTGTTTGGTCGCTGGATCGTAAGTATTTTTCCGAACCAAGAGCTTCAGGCGTTCGCGGAAAGCCGCCTGTTTTTCTGGATCTAGACCAGAATAAGTCTTACCAGAGTCTTTCTTAGCCCAGCTGTCGAGAATGAATGTGAGTTCATGATGCAAAAAGTCCGCAGACCAGTCAGGCGCGACGTAAGCACCATGACCCCAAACAGTGCCGACCTCTTGCCCGCCAATTGATTGCCAAACGTTTTGCCCTGTTCTTATATCATCGCCGGTAAAGAGCACGTTGCCGTCAGTTGACACTACGCGCTCCGGAATGGGTGGCGCCTGCATGTATATTTCGTAGCCGAAATAACCGAGCACCGCAAACGAAAGCACGACAACTGCCGTCAAAGAAAGCCACAGTTTTCTATATCTCATATCAAGCACACCCCTCGTCGAGATTGACAATTATCCTAGCAAGAGTTAAATTGGATAACAAGATCCAATTATCCAATTTGTAAACAACTATGATTTCCCAAACAGCCGAATACGCATTAAGAGCAGTCGTCTACCTAGCTGAAGCAAGCCAGGGAGGGCAAACAACAGAGCAAATTGCCAGGGCCACTCAAATCCCTCCTGCTTATCTATCAAAGGTTCTGCAGCAACTGTCGAAAGCATCTGTCGTTCAATCACAAAGAGGTTTACGTGGCGGTTTTTCGTTAAAACCCAAACCGAACAAACTCACAGTCCTCGCTGTTGTCAACGCGGTCGATCCAATCGAGCGAATAAAAGAATGTCCACTCGGGCTCGATGCACACGCCATAAAGTTGTGCCCATTGCACAGACGGCTTGACGAAGCAAACGCGCTGGTTGAGCGCGCATTTGCAAGTACAACAATTTCAGAACTCGTTGCTGATCCTAAGTCGAGCAACATATTTACATTTTCTACTCAAAAAACGATCGAGGAGCCGCCGCCCTCAAAAAAGAGTCAGTCATGACAAAATTTCCAGGTCCAAGCAAATGAACAACCGAGCTGATCGTCAATACACAATATTTATCAATAACCAAAGTTTGGGTGAATCGCTAGATATAAGACAGATGAGATTGCGCAGATCGTACACCGCTGGCGAGCCTAATGACTGCCGCCCTCGGTCTTCGAGCAGCGCTGAGCCCGACATCAGGCCCGCCAATGAAAGGAGGCAATCATGCAAATAACTACTGAAACTACAGTCAAATCGATTCTAGACACCTACCCCGATGCAGTCGATGTCTTTCAAAAGCACGGCGTGGATGTTCCGCTAGAGTGTGACGAGAGCGTTCTGGATACGGAGCTAGCCATTTGCGACAGCATGTGCCATATCGACGATTTAGGCTCTCTCATTGGCGATCTGCAGAAATTTGTTGACGCCAAGACTTAAATTCGGTTATATGAGAGCCATTCCTGTAGGGTAAGGCTCAATGAGTTCGGCAAACAAACCAGCCAGTGCTGGCGAAGACCGATTGAAACGCTTGCGCGCGGTGACCGACCGTCTAGTCCGTGACGGTCGGACCGTCGCGCAATTGGATAGCTCTGACCACGAGATTTTTCCAATAGCAGTGAGTGCAACTGAAGGAGAAGCTTTACGCGACTGGGTGCGCAAAGAGAAAGTTGCGCGCACTATCGAGATTGGTCTCGCCTACGGTATGTCCGCACTCTTTATCTGCGAAGGACTGATTGCCAACCAACGCGAAAATGCGCACCATGTTGCAATCGATCCATATCAATCAAAAGGATTTAAGAACTGTGGAATGCAGCTGCTAGAAGAAGCAGGAGTTGGTGAGCTCATCGAAATTCACGAGGAAGAGTCGCAAATCTTGCTGCCAAGATTTCTAAGCGAAGGGCGAAGTTTCGAGTTTGCTTTCGTTGATGGAAGCCATCTTTTTGAGCGCGTGTTTTTAGACCTGATCTATCTTGGACGATTGGTCCAATATGGTGGTGTCATTTTTGTCGATGACTACCAACTTCCAGCCATCGCACGAGCCGTATCGTTTTGCGTGAAAAACCTCGGTTGGGCGTTTGAGGAAGTGTCGCCCGCCGACGAACTCCATCAATGGGCAGTGCTGCGAATACCAAGCACTCCGATACCAAGATCGTTTCGTGATTTTGTTGACTTCTAACCAAGGTATAATCCCCATGTTTTTCTTCGCAGGATTTTCAAATGTCGAGTTTTGAACAAGTGCAAAAAGCCTGGACATCCCTTGAGCAGTGGCAAGCTAAAAACAGCACCTCAATCTCATCTCTGAGGCCGGGTGCCTCTAGCACAGCACTACAAGAGTTAGAAGACACAATTGAGTTGAAGCTTCCTGAAGATCTTGTGCAATCGCTGTCGATACATGACGGTGACACCACCAATGAAGACGCACGGAAACGGCGCCAAGAGATACAAGCTGGCAAAGAGCCCGTTACCCTTGACCGAGAAGGCATAGTCTGTGGATTGCAATTGCTTAGTGTTAGAGAGATCCTCGAACAGTGGACAGCCTGGCGTTCAGTTGAGCAAGATTGGGACGACACGGATGACGAGTACGAAAGCGAACCAGCCGAATCGATCTCCACCAAATATTGCTGCAAAGGACACATTCCTCTCGTACATGATTTTGGAGGAAATCACATCGGCGTCGATTTGATGCCCGGTCCAAAGGGCAAGCGTGGACAAGTCATCACATTCGGCCGCGATGAAGACCTACGTTTCGTCGTAGCCGACAACTGGGCTCAGTTTCTAACGATGCTTGCGTCCGACGTTCAGAACGCATTTCGATGCAAATCAGAAGGAGAGATAAGAGATCCTTCGCCAGAAAATGAACCTTTCTATCATTACAGCGATTTTTTGAAAGCTCGTATTGAGAAACACCGCTAAAACAACGCTCTTCCCGCAGGAGAGATACGGCGACAATTTTCATACATGCACAGTAGCAAAGTTATTTGCAGAACCTGTGCCGCTTTTACAGAATCAGACCACTACAAATGAGCGATAGACCTCCCCCACAGTAGTGAAAAATACAGTTCCGGTTATTATTGCAGAGCTAATGGGCAGATCTAGCTTAGGCGTAATGTCCGCGTAGATCAATTCATTTATGCGGTCGAGCAAACTATTGTTCTCAATAATATTTTGACCCGTTCAACACTGCTCCTTACAAGTCCTTACAAGCACAAGGGGGTCAAGGTGCATAAAGTGAATAATACATTGCTAGTTGTCGACGACAATCCGGACGATGTCGAACTAACCTTGGCTGCTTTAGCGACAACTACGCTCGCTGAAAAGGTTGTTATCGCCAAAGATGGCATTGAAGCTATGCAATACCTGAGGCATGAAGCCGATTTCGCGGCGGCACAAAGTCCATCATTGGTACTGCTGGATTTGAACATGCCGCGCAAAGACGGTCGCGAAGTATTGGCTGAAATGAAAGCTGATCCGGTACTTCGAAAAATCCCAGTTGTAGTTCTTTCGACTTCGGAAGCAGAAGAAGACGTTTTAACAGCTTACGGAATGCATGCAAATTGCTATGTAAGCAAGCCGGGCGATATGTTCCAGCTAATCAGAATGGCAAAATGTCTGGAAGAATTTTGGTTTAAAGTCGCACAGCTACCGGCGTAGTTAACATATCCCAAAGCAAGGTTCAATAGAAAATCTTGCACCGATTATAGTATCACTTTTGCTAGAGAAACTTGTCGGATAACCGAGCGTTTATGGTTGGGCTGGCGTCCGCTTCGAATTCTCCGGTTTAGTAAGAAAGTTGAAACTGCTGTATTTGGTGACCGCGCTTTCGGTCGAACCAGCTGGCAGTTTGAGAATTGCATTGTTGTCTAGCGAGCGAATGATAGTTTCGGCGGCGGCATTGCAAGCAGGGCTCTTTGTTTTTCTCGACAGCTCTATGTTCAGAATGTGGCCAGTCGGCGAAATATCATATTTAACTTCGCAAATTGCCGGGGGATCGGCGTGTAAATTGTTCTGTGCACAAAAGTCAGCAAATTTGCGTTGAACCACTTTATCGATAGCTTGACTCCATACTCCCCAATCTGAATTCTGCATGAGGTGACCGGCAGCAGACACCTTCTTATCTGGACCTTTGACAGAGCTTGCAGCTACGGGCCGATTCTCAGCTAGACTCGCTAAACAAGCAACATATGAACACAAACAAGTGGATAGGAATATCAAACGAAATATTCCGGCAAAAACACGCATGCTATGCATCTCGATGTGGTGGCACTTTTGCTGAAGTGCGACTAGCTTGCCAATTTTCGGATTCTTCATAATCGAGCGATAATCGAGCGGTTGTTTCCAGCGGAATGCTTGAGGTTTCGCCGTTCTTTCATCAAAGTCACTCAACTATTTTGATACCAGATTTAACTAATTTTGTGAATGATCTGAACCAACTTTTTAACATTGCTGAAAGCCTGAATCATTTCGCACAGCCTATTCACTAGCGTTTTGCGCCATAACGCAAGCCATCTACGAAAAATCCGATCATTCGCCTCGTCTTTTCGCGGTCGCCCGAATAAGCTGACATGCATAAACCAGCGACAGCAGAGAGAATATCGTCAGCATTCGCATCGCTACGAATCTTGCCGGCTTTAACCGATCGCTCAAGAAGCATCTCCAGCGCCGGTCGGACGCGCTCATCGAAATAACTACGCAAATTTTCATATGCTGGATCGCCTGATCGTAAAGCTGGTGCAAGTCCTTTTTTGGTAGCAAGGAAATCGGCATAGTGTTGAATCCACAGTGCTAGCGCTTCGGCCGACTCATGCTCCGCAACAAGTGCAGCTGCTGCATCAGAACATGCATCTACTTCATGGCGAAAAACAGCTGCAATCAGATCCGCCCGTTGGGGGAAGTGGCGATAAACAGTGCCAAGACCGACGCCGGCTTTCTCTGCAATCTCTCGCACTGGCGCATCCACACCTGAGGTGGCAAAGACCTCCTTCGCCGTTTCGATCAATGCCTTAAGATTACGTAACTTGTCGACTCTAACCGAGCGGTCTTCACCTGGAAGCTTGCTGGTCTCTTTCTTTTTGGCAGTCATAGAAACCCTTTTGACAAACGGAACAATGTTCCGTTATATTATGGAACGATGTTCCGTTTCTCCAAAGTAGCACAGCAACACTGTGCTAGCAATCATTCATCCGTAGTGTAAGGAAGGTCGTTATGCCAGACAAACTCATCGCCCTGATTACCGGGGCTAATCAAGGAATCGGGCTCCAAATAGCCAAGGATCTCGCCGCCAAGAATTTCACAGTGCTTGTCGGTTCAAGAAACCTGGCGCGCGGAGAGGAAGCAGCGAAGACGATCAAAGGAGACGCGCACGCAATTCAGCTCGATGTGACAGACAAAACATCCATTACCGCCGCAGCAGAACGCATACGCAAAGAATTTGGACGCCTTGATGTTCTCATCAACAATGCCGCGATCTCAAATACAGGATTGGCGCCAGGCATGTCCATTGAAGAATACGTCAAGTCAACCCGTACGAGCGTCGTATCGCTTGATGAAATGCGCGCTGTTTTCGAGACTAACGTTTTCGGCGTGGTCGCCGTCACGCAAGCTATGCTGCCACTTTTGCGAGAATCAAAAGAGCCACGCATCGTCAACGTATCGAGTGGACTCGGATCACTGACACGGAACTCCGATTTGAGCTACCCCTACCGTTCTATCTTTGGTCCTGTATATCCTGCGTCTAAAACAGCCCTGAATGCGATTACGCTCGCCCTGGCAATCGAGCTGGAGCCCAGTGGTATCAAAGTTAATGCCGTCTGCCCCGGCCACACCAAAACGAATCTAAACAACTACTCGGGTCCGCAGACTGTTGAAGAAGGTGCACGCGAACCTGTGCGCATGGCGCTTCTCGGCAAAGACGGGCCGACCGGCACATTCTCGAATACAGAAGGACCGCTCCCGTGGTAGTGATACCCGATAGTTTGGTGGTCGGTGCGGCGACGCTTTTACAACGCTATCTTTGGTCGTTTAAACAATTCGGTGAGATCGTTTCTCTGCTCCAAAATGTCCTTCCAAATATCTCCTTGCGTTTGCAGTCGTTCCGGAATGGTGCGAATGTCAAAGTCAGACGGAAAGATATGCTGCAGCTCTTCCCAGCGGATGGGGGTCGAAACAGGCGCATTCGGTGCCACGCGCAAAGAGTAAACTGACGCCAAACTCTTACTTCGGGCATTCATATTGTGATCCAAGAAAACTTTGCCCGTGCGGTTTTTGACGGCCCATTCCATTGTTGTGTCGGTTGGACGTTCCTGGTTGATCTCATGACAGATGATGCCGGAAAGTTTACGCACGGTATCATAATCGGTATTACGTACAAGCGGTATGTAAATATGAAGACCGGTTTTGCCCGACGTTTTGACAAAACTGCGGAGTCTCAGCCGGTCAAGGTGTTCTTTCAATGACAATGCGACTTCGCGACACAGCTCAAAGCCGTGCCTGTGCAACTCGGGCTCTGCACCTTCTTTCTCCTTGCCGCTGTATAGATAAGGATCTAGATCGAGCACCATAAAGTCGGGATAGTTTGCAACCGATTCTTCCAACTTTTTCACCGAGCCCGCCATGTCTTCCGGCAATTTTGGCGAATCAGGAGTATTTACAACTCGTGTGTGAGAAGTATGTATCTCCAGATCCGCTATTTGCCCTAGCCAGAGCAGCGTCAGCAGGTTGTTGCACACAATGAAGTCTTGATTTTTGTTTTCGCTCTCTGTATATACCTTCGCTGTCATCACTCCTGGTGGCAACTTGTGTTCCCAGTGCTTTTGATAAAAACGGCCACCATATATGCCATTGGGAAAGCGCACGAGAGTGAGCAACCGATCGCTTAGGTGCGGAATTATGTATTGAGATACCCGAGCCAAATAACCGATATAATCGCGCTTAGTAACAGCTTCTTCGCCGTTACTTGCCGGCCAATATATTCTGTCGAGGTTCGTCACCGGCAATTTGGCATTGCCCACCTCGAGCGTCAGATCCTTTCGTTTTTGTTTCAGCTGCTCTAATACCGAATTGACATCAAGAGAAAGCTGACTACTCAATTTGCGCTTTTCACGCCTCGTTTCTCTACTTTTGTTGTTATCTCTTTCTGAAGAATCCCTCTCTAGAATCGATTCGACATGAAGAACCTTCGGGGGAGCGACATCGGCAGGTTCAATATCTTCTCTCAGCCGCATAAATACAGGTGCTCGCAGTTGTCTATCTGCGGTGCGTTCCATGTATTTAACCTCGGCAACAAGCTCTGGATGAATCCATGTCAGATTTGTTTTTCCTCTCGGTCTTTTTTCAAATGGGCATTTACGTGTTTTGAGTTTCCTCATTCGAGCAATCAGTGCTTTTAATTTGGCGGTACTAAATCCGGTGCCCACGCCACCTACATATCTCAGCACGCCGTTAGCATCATGTTCACCAAGAAGCAAGGAACCAAATGTGTGCGCACGCGCGCCGGTCCCTTTCGTGTATCCACATATCAGAAATTCGGACGATTGGGCAGTTTTTACTTTCAACCATTGCCTGGTACGCTTTCCCGGTTCATAGACGCTGTTTACTTGTTTTCCAACGATGCCTTCTAGACCGTTTTTGAAACAAGCCTCAAAGGCAATATCACCATCTTGTCCTAAAGATTGCACCAATTTGACGATTCTATCGGGACGAACTACTGCCTCCAGCACTTTCTTGCGCTGCAGTAGTGGTAGATCATAAAGTACTTTATCGGCAGCATAGAGAATATCGAACACGTAATATCTCAGGTCCGCAGCACTTTGTTGCAGTTGTTGAAACGATGGCTTGCCGCTATCGTCGAGGACAACAGCTTCGCCGTCTAAAATGAAATTGCCGGTGTACGACTTCAGGCTCTGGCAAATATCTGGGAACTTTGCGGTCAAATCCAAACCGTTTCTGGATTTAAGAGAGACGTCACCATTCTTAATGAAAGCAATCATGCGAATGCCATCCAACTTGGGCTCGAAGAACCAATCTTCTTTCGTGAATGGCTTATCTACTAGTGTTGAGAGCATCGGCGAAATGCTCCTGGGAAACGTTGATTTCTTTATGCTGTTTGTTAGAGTTCCCAGATCGGGCTCCATCAATTCCACTGTACGAGCGTGTTCTTTCGCTTTAAGCCCCAATATTGTTTTTGCGGCAGATTTAGGCACTTTCACTGCAACCTCAGGCTTGGCTTTCGTGCGTGCCACAGACCGACTCAGCTTAGCCTTCTCTACCTTTTTGGCCCCACGGCTTGTCCAAATATGCTCAGCCCCATCCTCTTGCATCTGTTCGATTGTCAATCCAGAGACGACGGATTCATTTAGGACGGTGACATCTTCACCGGTTCTGGCAAACCGGTCTTTCTTTTTAATCAAAAGCCAGTCTTTCTCCTTGCCGTGCAAACGAGCAAGAGTCCATTCTCCTTCTAACTTAGTGCCTTTGAGATAGAAAGTGATCTTCCCCTTCTTCAAACCATCGAGCATCTTTTTATTGGCAGCATTGAGATCAGACCATAAGATTGTTTGGTCATCGATGCGGGGTGCATAAGTTCCTTTATCCCAGATGATTACCTCACCTGCGCCGTATTGGCCTTCAGGAATGAGACCCTCGAACGAGGCATACTCCATCGGATGATCTTCGGTCATGACTGCTAATCGTTTATCAGCGGGATCAAGTGACGGTCCCTTTGGCACCGCCCATGACACCATCACTCCATTGACCTCCAGCCGGAAATCGTAATGCAAGCGTCGTGCCGCATGTTTTTGGATAACAAAGCTGAGCTCTGTAGTGCGGCGCTTGCCAATTTTACTACCAGACGGCTCAGGGGTTATCTTGAAGTCGCGCTTCCGCCTATATTCATTCAGCATAACTTCCTCAATGTCACATATTTCATGCTGCCTATGTTGATTCAAAAGAGCAGCTCAGATCTATACTCGACTCGACTCGCCCCTCTGTATACGAATAGTTTTATGACCTAAATAGCCGACGAGTCAAAAGCTTAGTGGTTCCCGGGCTCTCGCGGCGTGCCAACTAAATGACTGAGGCTTATGCCATCTGACCGTTCGCGTTTCGCAAATGTACGATAGCCATGCGATAACAAAAAAATGCTGCTGAGAGGAACTTCGATTACGCTGCGCTGTCATCTCTTCGGAAGTCAGAGGAGGAAAGACATGAAAGCGCTAGTATGGCACGGCAAAAAAGACGTAAGAGTGGAATCGGTCCCAGATCCTAAATTGACGGAGCCTACCGATATCATAGTTGAAATCACAAGCTCCGCTATTTGCGGCTCCGATCTTCATTTGTACGACGGTTATGCGCCGATGATGAAACCAGGCGATGTACTTGGGCATGAGTTCGCGGGAGTGGTTGTCGATGTAGGGCCGGAAGTTAAGCGTGTTAAAAAACATGACCGCGTGGTGATTCCGTTTGTGATCGCATGTGGTAAGTGCCTTTTCTGTCAGCAAGAGAAGTTCTCGTTGTGCGAAACAACTAATCCTGATGCAGAGGAGCTGTCCAAATTGACAGGCTACAGCTCCGCAGGTTTGTTCGGCTATTCGCATCTCTACGGCGGTTACGCTGGTGGGCAAGCGGAGTACGTGCGAGTACCTTTCGCCGACGTCGGCGCTCTCGTATTGCCGGATGGAATAACAGAACGTCATGCTCTTTTTCTGTCCGACATATTCCCTACAGGATATATGGCTGCTGAAAATTGCTCGATCAAAAACGGTCAAACAGTCGCAGTCTGGGGATGCGGGCCGGTAGGACAGTTCGCTATAAAGAGTGCACTTATGCTAGGGGCTGGAAAAGTCATCGCTATCGACCGCTTTCCAGAACGGTTAGCAATGGCTGAGCGCTGGGGTGCCATACCGCTCAATTACGAAACGGTTGACATTGATCTAGAATTGCCAAAGTTAACCCAAGGACACGGACCAGACGCTTGTATTGATGCCGTTGGGCTTGAAGCCCATGGTCATACTGCCGATGCTATGTTTGACAATGCACTACAAATGATCCGTGTTGAACTAGATCGCACTCATGCATTGCGTCAAATGATTAAACTGTGCAAAAACGGTGGTGTCGTTTCCATCCCTGGCGTTTATTTAGGATTCGTCGACCGCTTTCCACTGGGAGTAGCGTTTGCCAAAGGTTTGACTTTCAAGATGGGACAAACGCATGTGCAGAAATATCTGAAGCCTCTGCTTGAGCTCATTGAGCATGGAGAAATCGATCCAGAGTTTGTCATTTCACACGACATTACTTTAGACCAGACTGCTGAAGCCTACAAAATGTTTGCGGAGAAAAGGAATGGTTGCATAAAGTGTGTGATCACCCCGAAAGCGGCTTAGGATAAGCCCGACTCGAATGAACTTAATACAAATATTTGTGAGAATAAAAATGACTACAGGACATACGGAAAAAAACGAAGCTCCAAAATCAATGCCACCACAGAAGCAATCTAAGCAGCCTGGTATCGAACACAAAATGACTCCCGAACCAGAGTTTATGCCAAAGTTCGCGGGTGCGAACAGACTGCACAACAAAATTGCCTTAATCACTGGTGGAGACAGTGGTATCGGCCGCGCCGTGGCAATTGCCTTTGCGCGCGAAGGAGCGCACATAGCAATCGTCTATTTAGAAGAGAACGAGGATGCACGAAAGACTCAAGCGCTGATAGAGAATGAGGGGCGTAAGTGTCTAAGTTTGCAAGGCGATGTCGGTGATGAAAGCTTTTGTAAAGAATGCGTAGATAAGGTGGTCGAGAAATTTGGACGTTTTGACATCCTCGTTAACAATACAGCCGAGCAGCATCAAAAGGAATCTATAGAGGAAATTCCCACCGAACAACTCGAAAAGACTTTTCGCACCAATATCTTCTCGATGTTTTATTTTGTAAAAGCAGCAGTGGCCCACATGAAATCTGGCAGCACCATAATTAACACCACCTCGGTTACTGCGTACAAAGGCAACGATCATCTGTTGGATTACTCGTCCACGAAGGGCGCGATTGTAGCCTTCACAAGATCTCTCTCTCAACAGCTGATTGAAAAAGAGATTCGTGTCAATGCAGTAGCACCCGGGCCGATTTGGACGCCGCTCATACCCGCGACTTTTGACGAAAAACACGTGCAAGAGTTTGGCAAAAATGTGCCCATGAAACGCCCGGGGCAACCCAATGAAGTGGCGCCAGCTTATGTGTTTCTCGCATCAGACGATGCTTCATATATCTCCGGGCAAATAATTCACCCAAATGGTGGTGTAATCGTAAATAGCTGAGAGCCGGCTATCAAGCCAGTTAAGGGAAATATCCATCAAAATGACAATGTCAAAGATTGAAGACATCTTTGACGGTGATCATTCAGCCAGGCAGCCTCAGAGCGCCTGAGGCTGCCTTTTTGCTTATTTTGCCGGCGTGGCGTGCCGGGGATTTTACATTCATAGGACTATTCGACTTTTGTTATCGTCAACCGCGCAAACCCTCCATACAGCAGAATTTGGGCTAAACATAACGAAAGGGAAATTGAACCTTCCGTAACCTTTTATAGCAAAAATTTTTCCCAAGCGCAACGTTTTAACATTTCACTTAGAATCCCCGTATAGTTAACAGGGATGACTTCTCGAGCATCCATTGCATGGGTTTCGCGAAACAAATCAGCGGCATATACTTCGGTAGCGCACCAATAAAAGTTTAAAAAATCGTGCAAAGTGACAACCAACCTCACTGCTCTAAGTAGATTATTCAGTGTGTGTTACTCAAGCTGTAGACTGATGAGTGATACCACTCATCATGGACCTCAGATTCAGAGTGGATCAGGTCTATATCGACCATTAAACCTGATCTCCCTTCCAACGTTTGGCTCGTATTAAGGAGGCGTAGATTATGTTGATTCAGAGACTTGCTGACAACGATTTATTTGGCTCGCTGAAGGACATGCAGCGGCTTCAGAACTCGCTCAATCGACTGCTCTCAACCAGTGCCCCGATTGAGACACCGGCCGAATTTCCTCTTATCAATGTTTGGACTTCCGAAAACGGTGCTATCGTGCGCACCGAAATCCCGGGCATCGATCCAAGCGATGTCGACATTTCATTAGTTAACGACACACTCACTATAAGAGGTTCTCGAAAGCGAGAAGCACTGCAAGAAGGAGAATCATGTCATCGGCAAGAACGGAGTGTCGGACAGTTTAGTCGCTCATTGCAGCTTCCCTTTGCTGTGCACGCAGATCAGGTGCAGGCAAAGTTCAGCAACGGTGTTCTGCAGATCACACTGCCGCGCTCTGAAGCCGCAAAGCCACGCCGGATAAGCGTGGTGTCAGAATCTTAGTTTCTCGAACAATAAAGGAGGTTTGTCATGGCAAGCGATCTAATTGAAATGAACAAGCAGGAAGTCTCAACTCAGGAGTCTGCTGCTGAGCAGACAAGGCCAAATAAGCTTTACACTCCGATTACGGATATCTATGAATCAAAGGAACAACTCGTCTTATTGGCGGATATGCCTGGTGTAAAGCAGGATGCAGTCGATATCACCCTAGAGCAGAACATCTTAACCATCTACGGTCATGCCGAGCAGCCTCAATTTCCCGGCTACAGTTTGAGTTATGCCGAATATGGTGTTGGCAGCTACAAACGTGTTTTTGCGCTATCGAATGAAATTGATCGAGAAGGTATCCAAGCATCCGTAAAAAACGGCGTACTCAAATTAGTACTGCCGAAAAGCAAGCGAGCCTTACCGAGAAAAATCACAGTACAGGCGGAATAGCTCCGGCACGATAAGTTGCCACGTTGAAAAAAGTAACCAGTCAAGCATATCTGGTCCGGTCATTTAACCTGAAAGGAGAATGTCTATGAAACCGACTCTTGATTTATCACGCTTTGCCAAACGTAAGACAGTGCTTCTGACACTCTTACTCGGCTTAGCACTTGGATTCACCGGTGGACAAATGCTGCGCGCACAAGCGCAAAGCGCACCCAAGGTCGACTCTCGCAAGGCCGACTCTGAGATGCGAATTCATGTGCACGCCGGAACGAGCAAAAACGCTCAAAACTTTTCGGATCTTGAGACTGCAATAAATAGAATGCGCGCATCCGCGTCTCGTTTAGGTTTTCCCTCAGACATATTTGAAGCGCAAAACGCTCCTGATGTAAATTGGATGCTGAGAAACTTCAACGGTTTGGTGCCGGACCTTGATAGGAATTGGGACATTCCGGCGGGTATGGCAGCATATATTCCGCGCCTGGATACAAGCGATCAGGGCAGCGAAATAAGGATATCGGCCGAGGTTCCAGGCATCGACGAGAACAACCTGGATGTGACTGTAAATGACGATTCGGTGACCATTAAAGGTGAAAAGAAGAACGAAGTTAGTCAGTCAAAAACTGACAAATCCCTCCGCGTAAGCGAGCGCTGTTATGGTACCTTCGAACGAACAATCTCGCTGCCGTGCAAAGTGCAGAGTGAAAATGCGCAGGCCAGTCTGAAAAACGGAGTGCTTACAATTATTGTTCCGAAGAATCAGGCAGCTCAAAATGAAGGCAAGAAGCTCACGATTCGCCGAGAGTAACATTTACATATTCAAGCACAGAACAGAGGAACTCCGATGAAGATCAGGGCGTCATGTACGTCTTAGCGCAACATGAGGTGCCACAGATGGGAAGCCAAAATCCAGGAATAAAGAAGGCGATTGCAGCGGCGAAGAAAAAACGAACAATCGCTCACTTGCCAAAGGCAACCAGAACTGCCTTAGGGAAACAAGCAGCCGCAGTCGCCAAAAGAAATCGCGAAGGTGGTAGTGAGCCGAAAACTAGAAAAGAGCTCTACGAGATCGCCAAAAGAAAAGGAATCAAAGGTCGTTCCAAGATGGGGCGCGCCGAACTTGCAAGAGCCGTGCATGCAGCTTAGCCAAGGATTCGAGGCCGGTCCATAAACCCGAGGAGTCTATAAAAGAAGGTCATAAAACAACATCCTAAAAAGACGTCATAAGAAAAAAAGTATTCAGGTGACATCATTGTGAAAATGGCAACTCGAAAACCGACTGAGCCTGTCGAGATAGAAAATCTTGAAAGGTCACGCGCGGCACGTTTGTTGATCGTTGCTGTAGTCCTCATACTTATGAGCATTGTTTTTTTCAGTCAGCAACACGCCACCAATTTAAATGGAAGCCCGTCCACAGGTACGCAAGGGCTGAAAATCGGAGCCGAGGGAGCAACAATGCAAGGTCATCCACCTTAGAGCCTATTCGCTAGACACGATTTTTTCAGCTACCTTGATTGTTTTTTCAGCTTACTTTTTTGAGCTTACCTTGATTGTTTTCCAAAATCGCTCAGTATATGGGGCTGTGGTATTGAGTTTACGCATATACTCGTTCGATTCATTCTGGAAATTCTGCATATCTCCATACAGTCCCCCTATTTGAGACCGGTAAGCTGCCACTCCAGCAATTATGGTATTTAGTTCATCGTCATCAGCAGTTATCAAATGCGACTCTAGAGTCGGGCCATCTACATCAGTGTTTTTTAGACGCCTTGCCATCTCAAGCGCCCAGAAAAATCTGACACGTGGATTATTCAAGGCGTTTTTGAAGATAGTCACATTCTCAAAATCTCTAATCATTTGCCCGAGCACCTTCAAATCATGCGGAAGTCGATGGTGGAAACCGGCGTGTCTAATTCTTGCTCCGGCAAGAGCTAGACGAGCTTCGACTATACCGTTCAAAAAACAATAAGGACGATCCTCGTAAAACTCAATACAATTTTCCGGCTGTAGTATGTGCCTCGACTGGTATGTCAGACGATGGTCAATATGCTCGCCGACCGCCAAAGGCAAAAATACCTTAGCCGGTCGTATCTTGTCCCACAATCTGCGCACGCCTGCCGCTACTGCTGCTTGAAATTCAAAGTCCCCAGGTGCAGGGACGGAAACTAGTTTCGAAAAATTACTGTACGACAAAGATCTCCAAGGCGCATCAGTAAACCCAAGCCATATATGATCCGTTCCGAAAATCTTCATTGCCTCGTTATCTTCTTTCTTGCGCACCTCATTCGATACCATTTCAGTGCGGTCCGCTTCACTAAAAAGAGTTGCTATTAAAATAGTCCTGCCAGCTTTCCGTTCTCGTATCAACCGCGCAGCGCAGCTAAGTACGACATCATCAAAATGAGGCGACAAAAACAGCAAATCATATTGTTTCATGCACTCGCTCCTCAGTATTGACTGACTGTCTTCGACACAATACAATGCTTTCGAAAAGTTCCAAATAGTCAGTCGCCATGCGCTCCACAGAAAAGCGTTCTTCAAAGACTTTTCGGCACAATTGACGGCTTATTGAGTCTATTTTTTCTACTTTTTTCGCTGCAACCTCGACGGAAGAGCAAAGGAAGCCACTTGTTCCTTCACAAATGATCTCCGGCACGGAATATTTATCAAACCCGATCACTGGCGTACCACAAGCAAGTGATTCAATTAACACGAGGCCGAATGCTTCAGGCGAAAGAATTGGAAAAAGCAATGCAATTGCACTCGCGAGCAGCTCGTTCTTCTGTGCATCGTTTACCTCACCGACATATTCAACACCATTGCCGAGCCGCGGTTTTTATTTCATGCCGAAAATAGTCTTGATCTACTGCCTGTATGTTCCCGGCGATTTTTAGGTTGGTAGAAGATCTTCTAGCTATCTCGATAGCTTCCACTACTCCCTTGGTAGGGCTAAGGCGTCCCAGAAAAACTAAATATTGGCCCTTTTTAAAACTCGGGAAAAAAAGATCACGCGGCATTCCATGATATACGTTTGCAACCCAGTTCGCCTCTGGAAGAGGAGTTCTTTGCGAAAACGAGATGGATACAAGAGGTGCGTTAGGGAATTGGCGATGAACTTCGTGCATTAATGGTCTTCCCATCGGACCGTGACAGGTAGACACAATTGGTACCTTTGCCTTTCCGACAAGAGGATAAAGCCAGTGCTCCACGTGTGAATGAATGACATCGAAATTATGAGAAAGGCGGCTTACCTCTTGCACTTCCATGAGGTGCGCCAGTTCAGAGAGTCTGGTTCGCCCAATTCCTAGCGGCTGCTTGCAAACGGCCTGAAGTTCGGCCGATGTTCTGGAATCTGCTGTAGAAAATAATGTCAAACTGTGACCACGCTGAGCCAGCTCATCAATGAGCCAACCAATAACACGCTCTGTGCCACCATAGTCTGCAGGGGGGACACTTACGTAAAGAGGAGCAACTTGGGCGATCTTCATAACGGATACTCTAGGCGGGGCTAAAAATGACAACTGGGACGAATTTCTCCGCGCCACCAGCTGCTTTCATAGAGTTACAATATAACTGTCAACATTTTTGGACACAAAAGTTCCCGTCAACCAAATAATAAATGATGCAAACCTCAACTATAATCCACGATTCCAACAACTTCCAGAATCAAAATATCCAAGGCTATCTTTAATTCAGTAAGACATAGTCGACATTTTAGTCAAACACACTCCGCAGTAATAATGCTTCATAAAAACAATAATCGCGGTTCACTTCATTGCGCTGCTACGTCCAGCAAAGAGCTCTGGCGACAAAAATTCTCCAAGTGTGAGCATTAAGAATATGAGGTATGGAATTTCGTGTATGACAGAGATTTACCTGGTGCAAACCGGAGAGGTACTGCATGCGAAAGAGTGACGGCATTAATCTAATCGAAGTAAAGCATGGCGATGGGCGCTGGCATGTACTAAAAGGCGGACAGTTGATTGGTTGCTATGTGTCGAGAAAAGAAGCAATTGAATACGCACACCGTCGCGCCTTATCCTCGAAACATTCGATCAAGATCTATTCGCGCTTTAGTTTGTCAGAATGGAAACGTTACGACGCTGTTGAACCTGTCCAGTTGCCGAGTTCGAACCGAGCTGGAATAGACAATCAGCGTTGAGCATTGAGCATTGAGCATTGAGAGGACTGAGGCGGATTCGTTCGAGATTATGCCGACACGATCGATTCAGGCGATGAGACTGGAACCCTAGTAATTTTGGTGCGTCATGTGCATTGGCATACAATATGGAGTTGATCATACCAACTCACTCGAGACAGATCGCTTATCTACAGTTGCGTCATGCCCAAAACAATCCACACGCCTCATTGGCTTAAATTCGTAAACCAGAAGCACGACTTTTTCCAGTTGCTCGTGCAGCATGCGACGCTTGTGCACCAAGCCTTTGTCGGATTCAACCAGTGGTTGCGAAAAGATACTCACGATGCATGCGAAACCGTGCACCAGTGTGAGCACGCTGCCGATGATATAAAAAAACAAATTGAAGACGCTCTTCGTGACACATTCGTCACACCATTCGATCGTGAAGAGATTTACGACCTCGTAGAAAGAATGGACCTCATCTTGACCTGCACCAAACTCCTCGTTAAGGACATGGAGTATTTTGATGCGAACGAGTCTGATGACTTTTTGATCAAGATGTCGGAGGTTCTGGCACTATCGGTGCATGATCTTGCCAAAACTATAGAAACACTCCAAAGCGATGTAGGCGCAGCAGAACCATTAGCGAATCAGGTAAGAAAAACTCAGACGGAATTCGCGAAGGTCTTGCGTCCAGCAATGAAGGCCGCATACGAAGAATCGGACATCAAAAAACTGATTCGCAAGAAGCAACTATACGAGAGCATGGCCACCATCGCTTTTCGCACCTCCAAAGTAGGCGAAAAACTTCTGCATCTGGCAATTAAAATCGCTTAGTATTGGCAGTTTGCTCAACTGGGACTGCCAAACCAACGAAAGATGCCTCCGTATATGATGGCAGCTAATAAACCGACTGTAGGAATGGTAACCAACCATGACAGCAATATATTTCGAACCACTTGCCAATGAACACCTCTCAGTCTTTGAGGCACGGCACCACCAACGATGGAAGCAGCAATGACTTGAGACGAAGAGACCGGACCACCGATTAGAGAGTTAAGGATTAACACGGCCGCCCCCGAAGTTTCTGCAACGAAAGCATGGAGTTTACTCAGTTTATAAACGTGCCGCGCCAATTCAGTCACCACACCAGGAGATATGAAGAATGCCCCAGTTCCCATTGCCACTGCAATCATTGCACGCACCCAGAGCGGGATATCACTGCCAACAGAGTAACCAGATGCATCCAGGGCAAGCACCATCAGTCCCATTGTTTTCTGAGTATCATTCTGTCCGTCGCCAAACGCCAGCATCGCCGTAGTGCAGAACTGAAGTTCTTTAAAAGCACGATTGATACCGTTATCAGCTTGCAAAGAAAGCAGTATGGACAAATTGTATAGAATGTAAGCAACCGCAAAACCTAACAAAGGCGATAGAAACAGACTCACTACTGCCCCTAAAACGCCCGTCGGATGCAAAAGATCGAGCGAACCAAGTTCAACACATCTCAAACCATTAGCCGCAGCCATGAGAGCACCAATCATGCCGCCGAGCAAAGCATGCGTTGAGCTGGCAGGCATCTTCACTTTACGCGCGATAAAGTTCCACAAGATAGCGGCCACCAGCGCCGAAGACAATATCGGTAACAGCGAAGGTTCCTCTGGCCATTTCGACAATGAACGCACCACATCTGCTACCGCAGATCCACCAAACATGGCACCGGCTATCTCGAACAGAAAAATCAGCAGGACCGCCTTTGGCCTCGTCATGCTGTGACTGCCCAATGCGGTTGCAGCCACCGCGCTGGCGTGCTGAAAACCATTCGACCAGGTAAAAACGATTGATAGAACGGTTATCAGAACAATAAACGCAAAAATCATTTCCCGGTCCAACCGTATAGGTTAGTGATGTCTAGGAATTTGACGGCTTCGATACCTCGCGGTTCCATCCTGATGGTTTTGTTCAACATGCGGGCTATGAATTTTCACTATGATGCTAAATAGCCCTTCAGTTTGCGCTGCACTCTTTGACGAGCACGAGATATACGCGATTTAATTGTGCCGAGCTCAGACTTGGTTATAGCCGCAATCTCCTCGTAAGCTCTACCTTCAAACTCTCTAAGAACCAATGCATTTTTAAAATCTTGTGGCAATTCATTTACCGCACGAACAATGTGCTGCATCAATTCTCTTCTCTGGCTGAGTTCGTCTGGAATACCCTCGCTGTCTGCTAATTCATTCAGGCGAGAGGTCCCGTCTTCGTAAATCGGTTCATCCAGAGAGCACTGTCTATTTTTTGCGCGGTTGCGGAGTTCATCATAGAACAGATTCTTAACCAGTTGATTGAGCCAGCGGCGAAACGCATATGGATTGCGCAGGGAGGGCAGCGAGCGCCATATGCGAATGAGAGTCTCCTGTACTAAATCGCTGCGGTCATTGAAATCAGGAGCCACCTTGAACAATACAGCAGAGATTATCTTCTGATTTCGTCGGACTAGCTCTTCAAACGCAAATGAATTATTTTCTTGACAGGCTTTGACTAGCTCTACTTCAGTCATCTTTTCAAAATGGCTTCGAATCGAGAGCATGGATTGCCTGGGGGAATTACTGGGCATGGGGTGTGCCTCCGATGAAAACTTCAACTTAGCGTTGACTGCTTCTTATGTATGAATTATCCGACAAGCTGCTCTTACGATACAGTAAGGATAGCCACAGCAAGATATTCGGTTTCATAATGCGCAAAGGCTTGCAGAGTCGGTCTAAAGAAAAGTCCGTCCTGACCCACATCTGAAGCACTGGCAGGCATATTTACTTGACTGACCTCATGTCAGGCGCTGTGCCAAGAATATTACGTAAGAACTGAAACAAAATTTGACTGATGATGCACATCGCCACCGAAATTGCAATCGAAACAATATATGGCAATCAATAGCGGCACCTTTTCCTTCCCATTAAGGCAGGTACCGCCAGTTCAGGCTCTTATCATTAGCGGTTCTGCCTGGGGGTTACCCATCTATGCATCCATATCTTGCTGTCGGATAATTCATACATTCTCAGATATTCTCAAATGCGCTGTTGCAGCTCCGGAGGTTGGAACTACCTTGCATACCCGCGTCGCTCTAAATACTCGAAAACAACTCGAAAAAATGTCTGACTTTGACTTGGTTGTCGCATGTCAACAAAATAATCATCTAGCATTTGAGGTCTTGCTCGAACGCAACAGGAAAAATATCTCAGCCGCACTCTTTAAGTTAGCGCCAGACTGGAAGGATCACAGTGACATGACCCAAGAGATCACAATCCGAATTTGGCGGTCAATCACGACGCTACGAAACCCACATGCGTTTCATCGATGGCTTAACCAACTGATAAAGCATCTTTTTTTTGACGAACTCGATTACCGCACGAAAACGAAATACTTCTCTCTCGATGAGCCCATCGATGAAGATGAGGGATATTCGAGATTATCCCAACTTCCCGATACTCGGCAGCTGCCGGATGAGATTACTCACAGACGAGAGCTGATGAAAAAAATCATCAATATCATTGAAGATCTGCCAAACGATTTCAAAAACATACTTATCATGCGGGAATTCGAAGGACGCCCATATGGAGAGATAGCAGCTACCATCGGTTTAGAATTGGGAACCACTAAGTCTCGCTTGAGTCGTGCCAGGCGAAAGGTTCAGGTAAAGCTTCAAAACTATCTCGCTTCATAGATATATAACCGGTCAAAGCTTTTGAAGCAGCTCGCACCAAAACTGGCATGGTCACATATCTTTAGAATGACCTCCATTTGATGGCTCTGGAATTGACAAACTGTTTCAATTCGATTTAATTGCGACAGTAGCTGAGACAAAATGTTCGGGTGAGTTTTAGTAATAAAACCCAGGCTTAATGGCCATAGACATTACATTCCTTACTGAGATTAACGTACTTCGAGCACGTCGTCTCTCAATGGGAATATCTCTCCAGGAACTTAGCGATGAGGTAGATGTATCATCGTCTCACCTGGCGGCATTTGAAGCGGGCAATGTAGAGATGGATCTACGCCTATTCTCCTCACTTTCAAGGGCACTAGGAAGTGAATCAGGTAAGCTCATGCATCAGGCTGAATCTCTTGAGTATGGAATGACACCCAGAGAAAAGAGGCTTGTGGTTCAGACTCTGCAAACCCAGAAGCAGCGGTATAAAATCGAACAACAATTACTCTCTCTCGCTAGTCAACGACTTCGTATGATATGGCAGCTCGAATCGATGCAAAAAAAGAATGTCAACGTAGCCGGTGCGGAGCGATTGGCGCACTTACTAGACAACCAAAAACTGACTTCTCAGGAAGCGACCCAAAGACTAACCAGGCTTCGCAAAGCATCTGAAGAAAGCGAGCGCTTTTTGCTCCGGACTCTGCGCAGTTTCTGTTGCATTCGCCAGGCTAGTTATTTTCAATAGTCATATCCGGATCATTCAGTCGAGCCACGTCGGATAGTAGAGCGGTGCGTATTGCCTCGGCTTGCCGTTCAGCAAACTGCAGTTGTCGCTCAAGGGCAAGGGCATCAGCTTCTTTATGGCGTGCTCTAACAGATTTTAAAAGTTTTTTTCGCAGCGCAATATTTTCATCCAGCTGGCGCAGCGTCCGCCAAAATGTCGTGTCGATAAGATCAGACTGTTCTTGGAGCAGAGCGTCAGTAGTAAAAAAATGCCCGATATGACACTTATATTCGCAAAAGTCTTCCAGTGCACTTTGCCAAAGAACACCACCGCAACTAGGGCAGGAAAAAGATGATGGGCTTCCTTCCATCCCTTATCTCAAGCCTGCAGCGCCAGACTCGTAGACGTGAGATTTGGAATTTTGGCACATGTTTTCGACTGGCTGCGCAGGTTCATCTACGATGCGCACCAACTGCTCGGCAATCTCATTAACGCTTAAAACATAGTCGACATCAACGAATTCGAGTGCGCTCAAAGGCATCCCTGGAAATAAAGCTTCCTCGGGCTTTTGCACAGTCGCTAAACCACCCTGTCCCTTGATGTTCATAAACCAGCGGCCCCGTCATTGAGAGCGCCACTGAGGATGACTCCTACCACTCGTTCCCCATATGAGAAAGCCGCTGTTCGGAACAATGCGTTAACAGAAGGACGGCAGCCATTTTCCTTCGGACCTCTTCCCAATTGAATAAAGTTGGGTTTGAGGATCATATGGTGATTAGCAGGAGCCACATAAACTACTCTGGCTAGAGGAATCTCACCGTTCTGAGGATTCTTTACGGGAAGTAAAGAGTCGCGCGAAAGTATTCGAGGAAGGACGCTTGGCGCACTTGCAGACAGGTGAATCACAATAAAAATTGAGGCCTTAAAACTCGCAGGAAGAGCCTTAAGAGATTACGACACGTCTCTATACCACCAGCGGAAGCCCCGATTACAATGATGTCGCGCTTGGGCATAGACGACTCCAAAAATCTAATTCATTATTGATTTTAGTCTTTTCGCTGATGTAGGCTTATGTACATAGTGTTTGGTTCCAAAAAGGCTTATGAGTAAACAGGACAACCGGCATATCGAAGACCTCTGGTTAATAGCTTTTGGAGACTCGGTTTCCGATCTCCGTGAGTCGCTGGGCATGACTCAACAAGAGCTTGCTGACTTGTCCGGAGTCAATCGAACCTATATCAGCGATATCGAGCGAGGAAGGCGCAACATCACACTTACGACGATGAAGCGCCTGGCTGCCGCTCTTAAGATTGAAGCGTTTGACCTACTTAAAACAGCAGACCGCAAAGCAAAGTCAGCAAGTTTTCAGCGCAGGGTCGGTTAGGCACTAAAAATTGTTCGATGTTATGAGATGTATGAAATCGACGACACATTTTGAAAGAGAAGCTACTAGAACGTCACACTTCGATGCGCTCGCCTTGCGATAACAGACAGTGCAATAAACAGGTTTGTATCCCTTTGGCTTGAATGGCACAATAGTTACCGCACCACAATCGTCACACTCTACCGTGGACGATTGAACCTCGCCTCCGGCTCTTTTGATGCGGGCCAATACACGGCAGTTAGGACATTTTTTGGTAAGTTCAGCAGATTTCATTGTGCGAAGAACTCCTGCTCTCCTTCTGAAAAGATGAATATGCAATTGCAATGGGAGCATGGCAGCATTTTGTGAATGTAGACCATCGAACCTCCGTTAGTGAGAGACGACTCAGCAATTCGCATGTAGTATATCGAGTGCAAACAATTTCAGAGAGATCAGTAATCAGTCCATCATGAATGTCTTATTTAGGCGACAAGACTATCACGGCACCAACTTGCGTTTCCCATATATCTCATATGGGCAAACCAGAGCTCACGCTCTAGCAAACTGGAATTAGCGGCAGCTCAACTTGGCACGGGTTCAATCTGAGTGACCGCAGGCTCAATCACAACAATTTTGTGCGCCAGCAAATCTATATACTTAATAAGCTTTTCCCTACGAGTGTAGGCATCGGCATAGGTCAACGCAGTAACGAAGTCAGGAAACGGCAAAATCTCCACACCAACGTTCACAGACCACTTTGGCGAAGAGTTGGGTTGCTCTATATCGACCATCGTGTTCATACCAAAGACACCTATTATTACAATATGTTGATAAGACCTACCCCATGCCCAGTAAGTTCCAAAATTTTTTCACTGCAAATGAAAATACACGCCTAATTTAGTCGACAGCTCTCAACTATGCCTAGCGAGATAAACTTGCTAAATAGGGCGCCCGACCTTTGAGCTCAGACTAACCGCTTCCTTACGATGCTCCTCAACAGTAGGCAGCGTTTCGATAGCCCAAGCCTTTGAGTTCCCCGTACCGGTTTCTTTCTCTTTTCGAATCGCACTAACGGCTTTATCGTGCCCGGCAACCATTTCGGCCACATACTTCTTATCGAAGTCGGCGCCACTTAGTTTGGCGAGCGAGTCGAACATGCGCTGCTGATCGGAGGAGAGGCCGGAGGGCAATGTAACGTGATCCTTAGCGGCTGCATTGGCTAACTTGTCGTTGGCTTGCGAGTGGTCTCTGACCATATGAGCGGCGAAAGATTTGACACCGGCATCTGCTGCTTTTTCTTCGGCAAGCTTACCCAGTTTCACTTCCAACATTCCGTCCTTCGCGATGCCGGACAGGAGATCGCTTTCGGCCTTGCTAGTGTCTGCCTGAGCCGGAAGATTGATACAAGCAGGGATAATTAGCCCCAACAAAAGAGTATTGTTATATCGCATATCACTATTCCTTAAAAAAGCACTGGACACGAAAATCTGTCGTTGTTGTTCACGCACAGGGTTAGATTAGACACCTGCAGATGCGAATGGTTCCCCAAAATCATAAAATAATTCAACTTTCGCTCAACTCAAATTGGGAACCACTCGTTATTTTCGGTGTCTGAGATCGTCGACAACAACTGCTTATCGGTAAGAGGTGTGTATGACTCAATCTATCCCAAAACAGCAAATTAATCCGACTTGGTCGATTGCGGAGATTCAAGAACACGTAGTCAAAATGATTGCCGCTAAAATGCAACTCAAGCTCGACATAGCTGCACAAGGAAAGGTCCTTGAGCTCGGGGAATTGCAAAAGGCAAGTGCTCAACACAAGGCTAAATGCCAGTATTCATGATTAATGTCCTCGTCTGGGCTGCTTTGATATTGCTGGTATCGGGACTGGCGATGTTCTTTAACGACCGACCAGGTTGGAAGCTATGAGCGTTCTGGTGCACATCGATGAAGGCAAAATCGTACTGCCTTCCGTGGTCACGCGCTTTCACACTCGTTTGAGTTATTCTTCAAGACATTCAGGAACATTCTTTGCATTCCTGGTATGTTGTGTTCCTATGCTGCTGCTTCCGTCCCAGGCAGTAGCTCCACCTTAAACCATCCTTCCTGGCGATGGTCGAAATTCTTATAACAGTCGACGGCTGCAGTAAGTGACTTTTGCTGTGCTAGCACCTGAGATGGCTTAAAAGCGCCCTGTTCAATAAGCTTTAGCAAGCGCTCGACATATCGGCGGTGGCTGCAGTTGGCCCCTCTAATAGTCAACGATTTTTCGAGAGCACCACCAATGGGATAAAGTTGAACTTGGGGAGGATAGACGCCCACTATCGATATCCTTCCTACCTTCCGCACCGCTTCGGTACACCAACGCAAAACCTGTGTTGGTGCGTCGCCTTGGCGCCATTGGTCACCGAATGGCACCGCATGCGGAGCCACTATTCTCTGATCAATGGTATTCAACAGTTTTGCCTGCAAATCTGCTTTCGCTGGTCCACTCGGCGCCGACTGCGCATCAACGCCGACCGCATCTATGCACGCATCGGGGCCAACCTCATTTGTGTATCCCTTGAGAGTTTTCACTGGATCAACCGATGCGTAGTCTATAGGAACAGCTCCTTGATGCTGTGCCAGTTTCAATCGTTCAGGAATGCAATCAACCGCAAAAATCTCGCTCGCGCCAAGCAACTTGGCACTGGCAATTGCCATTTGCCCAACCGGTCCACAGCCGAAAACCGCAACACTATCGCCAGCATTTATATCCGCAAATTCAGCAGCCATAAAGCCGGTGGGGAAGATATCACTGGTCAATAGCGCATCTTCGTCTGATATGGAATCGCTTAGGCGCACAAGAGTCGTATCCGCGAAAGGGATCCTTGCACGCTCAGCCTGCAATCCATTAATGGGGCCTGTACTTGCTGGACCGCCAAAAAACGCAGTTCCCGCATCAGGACCGTTGGGATTGGCATTATCGCAGCTGGAGAATTCTCCGCACTGACAAAAGCGGCAGGCTCCGCAAGCTATCGTGGAGCAAACAACGACTCTGTCGCCTACCGAAAAATTCGTCACCTGAACTCCGACCGATTCAACTATTCCTACAGCCTCATGACCTAAGATGGTGCCCGCTTTCATACCGGGCATCGTCCCACGCACCATGTGCAAATCAGTACCACAAATGGAGCTTGCCGTTATACGAATAATGGCATCGGTAGCATCCTGAATTGTAGGTTCAGGTACATCCTCCACTCTAATATCGCCAACACTCTTGAACACTACAGCTTTCATATGACTTCACCTCCAGCTCCGCTTGAACCAATGCCTCTGCGAATTCGGCAGAGGCACTGGAGAACGTTTCACCATTCTTTTAAAGAACCTCCATTCAACGTAGAAGTTGAACATGTTGTTCTTTTGAGTTGTTTAGACATTTTCTTGTGTTAGTTGTTCCCTCAGCAATGTCATATTTTGGGTTAGCAAAAAGCAGTCTGAAACAATTGCTTCATTTAGCTGTAACACTTCCGGTCCCGTTAATGGTTCGTGGACGCGCTCCTGTTGCTGGATTAGTCACTGTCGAAGTACTCTGGCCGTTCCTGTAATCCTGTGTGGATTGAGGTGACTGAGGGAATTGGCTCCGACTTGTGGACCTGGAATTATTTGTATTTGTTGTTTGTTGCGGTGTGCTCGTATTCTGTGCTTGCGCAACGGCAGCGAACAACAGATTGCAAGCGACGAGCGCTAATAGTGTTCTCATGCTGATTTCCTCTTCACGACGCTGACGTATAATCGTGTAACTTTCCACCGAAAAGTTCCAAATTAGATGCAATGGAACCATTTGACTCAAACCTCGTCAGCGGCCGTAAGAAATTGAGAGGAGGGAATTGACATGCCTAGAGGTGATAAATCGAGTTATACCGATAAGCAAAAAAGGATGGCCGAACACATCGAAGAGAGCGTCGAAAAACGCGGCGGCAGCGAAGAACAAGCAGAACGAATTGGGTGGGCTACGGTGAACAAATACACAGGCGGCGGACGGAAAAAATCGGCTGCAAAGAAAACAAGCCCAAGCCGAAGTTCGAAAAAATCTACTGCCAAAAAAAGCACCACGAAGAGAACGGGCCCGGCTAAAACGAAAGGCTCTACACACGCGAAATTGTCCAAAGCCGGACAAAAAGGTGCTTCCAAGGCAGGCTCCAATATCAAGCGCGAAACCGCTAAGTCTGCTACAAAAAAGACCAGCTCCGCAAAGAAAGTCAGCTCTAGCCGCAAAATAAGTGCCTCGACTAGACAGAAACTGTCGGCAGCGGGAAAGAAAGGAGCAGCCGCGCGGAAACATAAAGCCGCCTAGTCTTAGCAAACATCGAAAATAGGCAAGCCGGTTCGAAGGACCGGCTTGCCTTGATCCGTACAGTGCCTTTTCATATCATGACTTCTGCGAAATCTCTATTTGTGTGGTGCCATCTTCAAATACGGTTCTCGGCTCCACAAGCGAAGTTTTCCACAGGCGTCAATAAACCGTTTTGCATCAAGGGCACTACTCAGTGGTATCAATCCTTCATCGGCATCTGATGCTAAGCCTGCTTTTGCTAATAATTCTTTTGCATCATTATTGAATGCGATGAATTTGAGATGAGCAAAGGCGTCAGCGACAAAATCGCGAGCAGTCGCTTCCGTCGAAAGCTGCGCTGCCCCCTGAGGTGACAAAAGCACGGCAACTGCATCGAACAGAACCGACGGACCACCGTTGATTCTATAGTCAGCATCAATATGCGTGCCTTCACGGGTGTCAACTCCGGCGATAGTTGGTGCAATTACCGACACGTCCGCACCTGCATTCTTCGCCGCAGCTTTCAAAGAATCGAATATCGAAGCATCAACACCATCAGATACAAGTATACCGAGCCGTCGGTTCTTAAAACTCTTTGGTCCATTCTTGATAATACTGAGCGCATCGGAAGGGGGCAAATCCATTTTGGTTGGGCGAGCGGCAATAGCAGCCGGAGGCATATTTCGTAGTCCAAGGCCCTTAGCTATCCTCTCTGCTAGCACTTTGTCGATATTTTCCATATGAGCGACCATGCGTTCGCGCACCGCCACTTTATCGACTTTAGATAGTTCAAACACCAGAGCATCTGCTATATGCTCCTGCTCGGCTGGTGTTTGGCTTATATAAAATTGGCGAGCTTGGCTATAGTGATCGGCAAAGGTTTCAGAACGTGGTCTAATCTTTGAACCTTGGACCGCTTCTGAAAAAGTGGTGTATCCCGTATGCGGATTTTCTCGCGGACCCACACCTGCACTGTTTGGTTCATAGTTGACACGCCCTTTGGGATTTTGCATGGACATATGCCCATCTTGTTGGAAATTGAAGACTGGACAGTGCGGAGCATTGATTGGAAGCTGTGTAAAGTTTGGCGAACCAAGCCGCTTTAACTGCGTGTCAAGATACGAAAAATTTCTCAGTTGCAACATTGGATCGTTAGAGAAATCGATGCCGGGCACAATGTTTTGAGTGCAGAAAGCAGCTTGCTCTGTCTCTTCAAAGAAATTATCCACATTTTTGTTCAAAACCATTCGACCCACCCGTTGAAGAGGCACAAGCTCCTCGGGAATAAGCTTCGTGTCATCAAGCACGTCGAAATCGAATTTGCGCGCGAAGTCCTCATCGAAAACCTGGAAACATAATTCGTACTCTGGATAATGTCCTTCATTGATCGCATTCCATAGGTCGCGACGATGAAAGTCAGGATCGGCTCCATTTATTTTCACAGCTTCCGCCCACAACACAGATTGCAAGCCTTGCTTTGGTTTCCAAAGAAATTTGACAAATTTGCTCTGTCCGGAAGCATTTACAAGCCGGTAAGTATTTACTCCAAAGCCCTCCATAAATCTGAAGGAACGAGGAATTGCACGATCAGACATAATCCACATGACCATGTGCATGGATTCAGGAGTAAGTGAAATGAAATCCCAGAAATTTGTGTGGGCCGTTTGAGCCTGCGGAAAGCCCCGGTCCGGTTCCTGTTTGGCAGCATGAATGAGATCAGGAAATTTCATACCGTCCTGGATGAAAAACACCGGAATGTTGTTGCCGACTAGATCCCAATTGCCCTGCTTTGTATAGAATTTAGTGGCAAATCCTCTCACGTCACGCGCTAGGTCGCACGAACCCTTGTTTCCTGCTACCGTAGAGAAGCGCACAAATACAGGTGTGCGCTCGCCGGGTCGCTGAAAAAGATCAGCCTTTGTAATTTCGCCGAGAGAACCGTAATTTTCGAAGTAACCATGTGCACCGAAACCACGAGCATGAACAACTCGTTCGGGAATGCGTTCATGGTCGAAGTGAAAGATCTTGTCTCTGGCAACAAAATCTTCCATTAGAATTGGTCCTCGCGGACCGGCCTTGAGCGAATTTTGGTCATCTGAAACCGGCACTCCCAAGCTTGTCGTCATTGATGGGAGGGTCCCTTCGCCAGTCTGATGCAATTCACCACTAGCAGCTGGGTTGGTATAAGGCTGACCGGATATAGTAGTGCCTTTGTCATCGTAGTGATCGCCCTGAGATTTGTTAGCAGCAGCCGCTGCTGCAGTTGATTGAACAGTGACTATGGTTAGAGTAAGGACTACTAAAAAAGAGCGTAAGTGATTATCAACAAGCATCGCGATTCCTTTTTTTAGATGGCTGAGTCTACTCATCGACAGGAATCGACACGGAAGGTTCCGTGCATTATGTATGATTTAAGAGAAGTCTAATCGTATCGCTTCTCGTGGCGGAGCTGTCTTTCGTCCTGGCGCTTTTCTCACGCATTCTGTGATTCGTCACGAGCATCTTGTACTGGCCTGCTTAAGTTCCTGCGCGATATCTCTTTCGTTTCGAGTACGCTCGTCAGCTGTTGCAAGCTGCCAGCGGATTGAAGCCGCACTAAGGTCACCGACAAAAACAGTGCGCGGCTCCGGCCATTCCTTCACAAGAGAAGGCGTCGCTATAATTCTCGCTTGCCTGGCCGATTCAGGATCCTCCAAAACGTCTATCACTTTCAGCTCGAATTTGCTTACGTCGCCACCAAACAGCCTGGCGATAAGTTCTATCGCATTCTCTTTCTGGGCACCAAGTACATACAATGTCAGTTTGACTTTTTCCTTACTGGCAAATACGTTGTTGCGTACTTGCACCGTTACATCTTTGCCCAACTTCTCAAGCCAGAGCATGAGCATATCTACCGTGAATTGATCCACACGGCCTTGCATAAGGTGCGAAATCCGAGGCTGTGTCACGCCTAAAAACTCGGCCGTCTCAGTTTGAGTCCACTGCCGAGTGCGAACGGCTTCCTGAATGGCCTGCAGCAATTCGCCCCGAGCGATGAAATTAGCGGAGAAATTGTCACCCCGCACACGTTCGCGCTTGCTGCTCTTTTTCCTTGAAACCATCTGTAAAGTCCCGAAACTTTAAGTATATTACAAAAACGCCGCAAACCCAGTACCATAGATTTATTCAACAAGGCAAATTAACCAAACCGCCAATTTAGAATCCTTTTCAGGACAGCCCCGTCGTGTTATACAACTAGTCATATATCGCGATAAAGGGAAAACAATGCCTATCCTTTATCTTGAAGACCGTAAGGACAAAATTGCCGAAGTCAAAAAGTGCCTGCACTCGTTCGGCTACAGGCTACGTGTTTGCAACACAATTTCAAAAGCGCTCGCCGCGTTAGAAAAGAGCAACTTCGATCTGATCATTAGTGGCGTTCACCTAGAGCTAGAAAACGCGCTGGACTTCGTTCGCATCATTCGCAAACATCCACATCTCAGCCAGCTGCCGATCATTCTCGTAGACCTCCATCAGACCAGTTTTGCAAAAGCCCTGAATGATTCGCTGGAAGTGACTTGTCAGATGCTGGGTGCAACACATTATTTCGCGATGTCAGATTTTGACTCGAAACGACTTTATAGACTGGTCCAGGAAACAATACAAACAACACTAGCGAATGCAGAGATGCCACCGAAAATGGTGCCTTTGCCTTCAGAGAAACGGCTAAAAATTATGCGGCGCAAAATCGTCGAGAAATAGCTCATGAGCAATATTCAAAAAACACTAAACAGCGATCTGCATGAAGCCAACCTGAGTTTTGTTTGTTTGTCTGTTTTAGCCCGACGAGTAATGACCGCCCGCAAATCGAGAAATATGACACGGCTAGCGCTATGCCGAGCGGCCAATATTTCATTGACCAGACTGGCGTTGATTGAAGCAGGCCGTTACGATATCGACATGCTTACGCTTTACAGACTCGCTTGCGAATTAGGAATTTCGCCTGGTAGTCTTTTGTAGACCTATGGCCTGCAATTTACCAGACACAAGCTCACTCAGATTTGATCTTTGGGCGGCCAACTAAGCCCGGCGAAGTGGATTTACAGCAACGAGAAAAGTCTCAAGTTGAGCAGACCAGAAATGTCGAAGAACTAGAGCAGTGCCTGGATGCTGGCGATACAAGAAGATAAAAATTCCGTTCAATTTCTGGCCTAAAAAGATGAAATTTGGTATCAAAGATATTGGGTGCAGAACAGACGGAACCAACTCACCCTAAGCAAAAACAACTCATCATTTTACATTCCCTTTGCTACTAGATTCAGAGGTGGTGCATCATGAAAGCTGCGAAGCTTAACGAAGAACTGCTAGACCAATATATTCAAGCTGGTTGTGGGAGGGCCAATCCCGAACAACTGCGAGTTTTGGCGGCGCTTGCCTTTACTATCGTCGAAACAGAGGAGGTGCTTTCGTTATGACGTTAAACAAAATAGTACCATGGGGACGCAAGCAGGTGCCAATCAGGCGGACAGATGAATATAACCCTCCGTCGTTATGGTCAGATTTCGGTGATCCGTTGAATGACTTGGATCGAATGTTTGAGCGTTTTCTCAATTTATCGCCGCTATTGAGTAGGGGATTGGGTCAGGAGTTTAGCCCTTCGCTTGATGTTCACGAAACAGATAAGGAATTCCAGATAAACGTTGAAGTGCCGGGCATGAACGAAAAAGACATCGACATCTCCATGTCGCGAGACACGCTCACCATAAGCGGTGAAAAAAGAGAAGAGAAAGAAGAAAATGCCAAAGGCGTATACCGTATGGAAAGGCGCTATGGCTCCTTTACTCGCTCCATTCCGTTGCCTGAAAACTGTGTCGATACAGAAAAAGCCGAAGCATCCTTCAAAAATGGGGTGCTGACAATAAAACTGCCGAAAGCAGCGGAATACAAAGAGACCGTAAAGAAGATTCCCGTAACGACGAGCAAGCCAGATGGCAACAGCAACAGCTAGGCGTTGAGGCGCCAGGGACCGTGTGGTCCCACTTACTAATTCGTTGTGGAGGTGTCAAATGAAATTGAATAACGAAAGAATAAAAAGAGGCTTGGCTCTGGCTTTATCATTGGCAATTGGCTTTGCTGGCGGCTTCGCCACCAAAAATATGTGTGACAAGAAAGATGCAGCGCGCGCCAATGAAGCAGCGAGCGTGTCCGTTCAGAAGGTGCCGGATGATGCAATTGCAAAGTCAAATCGCTTGATAGCACCGCATCTTTGGGATATTTATGTGGATCCTTTCTTTGTGCCGGTGGATTTGGCACTCAAGCCACTACCTTTGGTGCCCCTCGTATCGTTCCCCAACACAACGCCTAAGGTGCAGACTATTGACGGTGATAAAGAATTGCGAGTGCTCGCTCAGGTTCCAGGAATGGACGAGAAAGACGTTCAGGTAAAAGCGAGCGAACATGCAGTTACGATCAAAGCGCACAAAAAACAGGAAGAGAAAAATAACGGGCATTTCGAAACTTTCGATGAATCTTTCGAGCAGTCCGTGCATCTACCGTGCAAAGTAAACGCCGATAAAGTACAGGCAAGCGTTAAAGATGGGGTCTTAACAGTTACACTCCCCAAAAGCTGACGCCCGAGCAAACTGACCGCAAGCCAGAAAGTTCCTTCGGTAATACAGTCAATCCGCCACCATATGTGATGCGAAACCGAGACCACCGCCTTGATAGCCAAAATACTCGAGAGCCTTAGCAATTCAGCGTTTCGGCCGTTTTAAAAAATGTAAAAAAATCGATTAAATGACACCATGAAGCCAGTCGGAGTCACCATAATAATGATGGAAACGTTGAGCGTTAGAAAATAAAAAATAAAAGCCCGGACGGCGCGAATCTCTGACGGAGCCAAAAAATGGCATTAAGGGGATGGCTTCTTATAGCGCCCATTCTTTATGGACTAACCGTTCGGCTGGGATTCAGAGATTCCGCCTTGAAGGCCCGATGGGCGCCACTGCAGATAGAAGTGGCGCCCGACTTCTTTAAGGTTTCAATATGGGCGACAACCAACAACTAAATGACCAGATTGACCAACTCACAAGATCGAACGATGATCTGTCGCATTTTGCTTATCTGGCAGCACATGACCTGCAGGAGCCCTTGCGCGCAATCACCGGGTTCTTGTCTTTGCTTAAAGAAAGACATGAGTCTGAGCTTTCGCCTGAAGCTACTGATCTGCTGACTGAAGCACTGAGCGCAGCCAACAGAATGTGCCTGCTCACTCAGGCTTTGCTAACTCTTTCGCGCGTCGAGTCGCAAGAGATTGTTTTCGAGATGGTCAATAGCCGGCATTGCCTTGATGACGCTCTGAACAATCTAAAAACCGCCATAGAGGCGAAGAATGCGGAGATTATCATCGGTGACCTACCTGTGATTCGCGCTAATCCTACACTGCTCACCATGGTCTTCCAAAATCTGGTTGGGAACAGCATGAAATTTTGCGACACTCGTCCTAAAATTCGAATTGACGCTGCACGAGCGGCAAATGAATGGGTATTTTCCGTCCAAGACAACGGAGTGGGTTTCGATATGCAGTATATCGAGAAGCTGTTCCATCGCTTCCAGCGGCTCCATGCCAAAGCGCGTTATCCTGGAACCGGGCTGGGCTTGGCTCTCTGTAAGCGAATCATCGACAGGCACTCTGGCAAAATTTGGGCCCGTTCGGACAAAAATCAAGGTGCCACATTTTGTTTTTCACTTTCGGCCGATTGAAGCAATTGCATCAAGCCCGGCAATGGCTTGACCATGCCTAATAGTCATGCAATCAGAGCAACACCGGAAAATTTATGAACAGTTAAAGGTATCGCAAAGCCGCTACACATGCAGAAAGACGGGTTTGTTGCTCCCGTCAATTCTGCGCTTTTGCGATGGAGGGGTCAAATTTATGAAAGTCAAAGCACTGGCGCTGCGACCTTCTCAATAATCCATGTCCGCATCGTTGGGGCTGGAGACAGCAAGAACGACAGTACCGAACGTTTCACTCCATTGAAACTAGCCCGCTCCCGCCCCGGGCTGGCTGACTACTCTGTCAGCCAGCCCCTCAATATCAGAGCTAAGCTTGAGGTGCTTCTGTAGCCTCGGGGACAGAATTTTTTCCGGAATAGATACATCGTCGACCTTTGTGTTTGAAGGCTGTAATTGCAACCCTTTAACAACTGAAGTGGTTATCTTGCTGACCGGTAGTCCTTCTTTTCCGCAAGCGCTTTGCGCTCCAAGAACGAAACTTACGGCTACCGATAGGCAGCATATAAGACCGGTAAACCGAGCCATATTGACCACCTCCTCGCAAATCGCGTTTGGATTCAGGCGTATTTAAGTTCGGGCTGATCCGCGTCGATATTGGCCCAGCGGAAGAAGCGATCGCGGCCAATTCTCTTCGGTTGCTCTTGCAATGCAATGTATTCCAAGGTTTGCACTGCTCGGCAGCTCACATACGGATTTCCGTCTTCCCGCAATTTCTCGAGCAGCTCGATTGGAGTATTCAAATCGTCGGCCAAACCTAACCTCACGTTCGGATCCTCATCGAAAGCGAGGCTGCCGCTTATATGCGCTGGCGTTGATGGGTTGATGCCCACAGCCACTCTTACATCAGCATTTTTATCTTTTGCAAGAATTTCCAGAATCTCGATCGGTGTGCGCGGATTTTCTGCCACTCTAATCCGAATCTGGTCGACATCGCTGTGAGCCAACTCCGCGAGTAGATGCGGATAACAATTTTGGCTGCCAGCTTTTATATAGTTAGTCCATTTGTCTGCATAAGAACGTGCTCTCAACATAGACAAATACCTCCGTCAGTCTATTTAGCTAGAGCCGGCTGTTAAGCCGATTGAAGGGAAATAGCCATCGAGAAATACTGGTCTTAGAACCAAGGATCTCTTCGGCGTTACTTAATTGAATGATTTAGCTTGGCAGCCTCAGAGAGTCTGAGGCTGCCTTTCTTCGCTTGTTTGCCGACCTGGCGGATCGGCGTCGTTATGATCGGAATTATTCAAATTTTTCACCGTTTAAACTGCTCCAAACCCCTCCTTATGGCAGAAATTTGTGCTATCGAAACGAAGGAAAATGAACCTTCCGATCCAAAAATAGCAAAAAAATTTCTGCACGGCGAGAGTGTTAATGTTTTCTTTGTAATCCCGCTATTAGTTACCAGGCAGGCCTTTCAGGGACCACCTCTCTGATTCTTCATACGGATTTAGTGCATTTGTTCTCAAACTGGCGTTTTCTGACCGTCTTCGAGAATGACACTCTGCCTCAGAAAAGGGAGTCGCCCAGGGAAGACGTCATAGAGAAAATCGACGGCTGCTCGGTGGACACCAGTCAACAAATACAGTTAGCATCCCCGCCCTTTTGTGCGAAGATCTTTTCTCAACCCTTCCTCTATGAATTTCTTGAGAATCTCTTCTACGCTCACATTTAGCTCTCGCGCACGGCGTTCAAGTCGAGCGGCAAGATCGTCTTGTAACTCTAGCTGTATGTGAACAGCACCTCCGTGTTTTTCCTTTTCAGACATAGAACCTCCTCTACAAAGAGAGTAGCAGAGCGCTATTTGCATGCATCCTTCTACTGAACTAATAGCAAGCAAAAGCTAAAACTTGCTTGTCAGCAACAAAGTATTAGTCTTGTGTTGCGCTTGCGGCATCACCGTTCTTAATCATGAAGAGTGGCTCTGGTGTTGGTGCATCGTTAACAAAAGGTGTACTAAAAGCCGACCCCCTATACGCGCCAGCTATAGATCAAAGTGGGCAAGAGTATGGTGTTCAACCATTTTAAAGAGCAGAATATTTTACTCGAGATCGTTTAGGGAAGAGCAACTGGAAAGATTTATCTCACAAGCTTTCTACTATCACAACGCTGGCGTTACTCAGGCAAGCTTCCTGTGTATATACACGCATATCAAAGACCACGAGAAAATGGCCGCTGCCACCATATGCAATACCTATGGACCAGCCGTATAGCAGAGCAAATATACTATATCGAGAAAAATGCTAAAAGCCACGGCTGGAAGTCAAAACGTAATCGTACATAAATCACGGACCGAAGTTACATGCTAAATTGCTCGCATAAGTTAAAAGTCGACGACGATTATTTTTTTAAATAGGTGTATATACACATTTTAGAACATACATGAGAGTATATACACCATCCTACGGTGCCAGTAAAAAAAATTATGGTAAACAACGCTCATGAATAAAACCGCCTACCTCTCCCTTGTAATTGGATTGACCGTATTGGTCAGTCAAGTTCTATCCCCGCAAGCATTACTCGCAAATTCGCCTACTCAAAAAATCTCTTCGAACAACCGGCCTGAACTAGCGTATCTCAAAGCTGTAAATGGCACAGCTCCGGTGGCAAATCCACAATTGCTTTTCCTTTTAATGGCACAGTACTCGAACGCCAACTTACAAAGGGAAGGGGCGGAGTATTTATCGAGCCTGTTTGACCGTTACCAGCCCAGTTTGAACAATTCACAAAAGGCGATGTACCTTTGCTGTATTGCAACTTTGAGGGCTCAGGCAGCCTCCTCTATTGGTTTGCTTGAGCGCATCGCGCATGTGAACAAAACTATAGAGATGCTGCAGGAATCTCGCGATCTATCCGCCAACAAATCTTTTCCTATCAATTACATATCGGGAGTGGTTCTTGCGCAACTTCCAGGATTCTTTCACCAGAGCGACAAGGCTGAAGAACTGTTGAATTGGTGTCTGTTGCATACCAGCGAAGCTCCGCATCCTGGATGGTTGCGGGAGCTCTACTACAATCTCGCAAGACTCTCCACGAAGAAGGGACAAGAAAGTTCAGCAAGTCATTATCTTGAGCTCAGTGGCTATAAAACACTCGACCGTCCTGTGTCTTTCATCACCGCATTTTCCGAAGATAGCATGCAGGGGCACAAATTCGGCTCTCGTCGAATCCGAGAGGCTGTTCCTGGCAAGGTCTACGTTTTGTCTGGCTTTGAGTTTACCGAGTATTATTTTGTCGTTTCAGAAGACGGCAAGCAACTCATTGCTATCGATGCCGGAACGCGTCCTGACTCAGCAAAGGCAGCCTACGAAGCACTACTAGCTTATGCTCCGGGCTTGCCTCCTTTGACTAGCGTTTTCATTACTCATTCACATTGGGACCACATAGGCGGTCACGAAGCTTTCCGCGCAATAAACCCGGCGGTAACGTTTTACGCTCGCGACAACGGCGCAGTGGAACTTGCCAAAGAACTGAACACGCCAGCAACGTTTGAACGATACTTTTTCGGAGAACGCTTCAAAAGTGAAGATGTGGAATCGTTTAAGGCAGACCAGCTCGTGAAGTCGAAAACAGAATTAACTGTCGGCGGAACCCGCTTGCATCTTATCCCCGTTAGCGGCGGTGAGACCGAAGATGCGATGCTCATTAATCTGCCCGATCTAGGCGTGCTGTTTGTCGGCGACTTTATCATGCCTTATATTGGCGCGCCATTTGTACAAGAGGGAAACATTCAAGGACTACTAGACGCAATCGATGTAGTCACCGAGCTAAAACCCAGAATTCTATTGCATGGTCATGAGCCATTAACGGCCAATTTCTCCTCCACGGAGCTGTTAACTCAATTGAAAGGACAGATAACATGGCTAAGAGAGCAAGTGCTCACTGCGATAAAAAAGGGAGATGCGCTTGCCGACATCCATAACGCGAATTTAATTCCCCCCGAGCTGCTTGCCGGTCGGCAGAGTACACAGCTTCAGTTTTTGATTATGCGGGAACATTTGATCGATCGAATTTATAACCAAAACACCGGCTACTGGCATGCTGACTTGACCGACGTGAACCATATCAGTCGAAGACAGAAGGCAGAAACGCTGTTGGCGTATTTGCGGATTTCACCCCACCAGGTGCAGCGTGCGTTAAATCAACTGGTGAATGACGGCAAGTATGAGCAAGCAGCCGATTTAATCGACCTTGTTGAAGACCAGAAAAATTCAGGCAAATCTAGCTTCACGACGATCAAAAAAACAATCTACCTTAAGTTGATGCAAAAGTATCAAGACACCGACCCATTCAAATTCATTATTTATGCAAGCAAGATTAAGCAGCAGATTCCAGAAATTCGGATTAACACCGACAACTCCGCCGCCCATGACGTCAATTGAAGTCCTGATCGCTTTGCGCCAAATCAACCGTATCGCGTAATAAGCGGCATCGATGTCTCTCTTTGTCCGCACCAACTGAAACTATGGGAAAAAGGCCTGAGAAAGATTAAGCTGCTATACTTTCTTCGAACTACCTTGCGTTCAAAGTTCAAAATTTTATGGAAGCGCAAAACCTAGATTTGCACGGCAATGTGCCGGATAAAAGCAGAGTAGCATTGTTACTCATAGACGTCATTAATTCCTTCAACTTTCCAGAGGCAGATCAACTGATCAAATACGCCGAACCAATGGCGAAGAAAATTGCAGCATTAAAAGAACGGTGTCGGGAAGAGAGAATTCCGACCATTTACGTAAATGATAACTTCGGCATTTGGCGATCAGACTTCAAGCATGTCCTAATGCACTGCCTGGACGAAAAGTCCAAAGGGCAGAAATTGGCTCAGATACTAAAGCCTTCGGATGATGATTACTTCGTGCTTAAACCCAAACATTCTGGTTTTTTTTCTACGACCCTCGATATTCTTTTAAAATATCTAAAAACAGAAATCGTCATTCTCACCGGAATCGCGGGCAACATCTGTGTACTTTTTACAGCCAATGATGCCTATATGCGAGACCTTCGGCTTGTCGTGCCACCGGATTGTATCGCCTCCAACACAAAGGAAGAAAATGAGCACGCGCTTGAGTTGATGTCGAAAACGCTCAAAGCTGAGCTGATCGAGTCCTCGAAGATACCATTACAACAATTGAAAAAACACACGCCTTGATTCGTTTCAACGCATCTATTGAGAAATCGCTAGCTTTGGTTGAGCGCCCTTTTGGTATCATTTGCCAGCTCCTTAACATTTTTGCTCAGCTCTGAAACGGTTTCCGATGCTGCTGACTTGGCTTGACTGATCGATTCAGCGGCCTTGTTCAAAGTATCGCCTGCTATCGACTTCAAGTCTTGACCTGTCTCAACAGCCACACTGCGAACGTGACCAATAGATTCAGAAGCCCTGTTGATACCCTCGCCTGCTATCACCTTTAGCTCTTTGCTTTTTTCAACAGCAGTATCCTTTACCTGGTTTATCGATTGCGAGGCTTGTTGCAACTTTGCATTTGCCGCGCTTTTTAGCTCTTTGCCCTTGTCCAAAACTCCTCTTGCGGCCACTGCTCCTTCTTCAGTCATACCATTGAAGCGATTCAAAATGTCTTCTCTTAAGGCAGTCCCTTTCTTAGGAGCCGACAATATTCCAATCGAATAGCCAACAGCGACCGCGAACAAGTATGTTAGTAATCTCATATTCTCTCCTAGTCAGTTCTCTGATCTCTATAAAGATCTGTTTGACCAGTAGACTGTTCGCGAGCCTGATGGTTCCAGTAACCCCATTAGTTTTCATAACGTTTTGAGAGACTCAATCACGCAAATGTATCCATCTTAATAAATGGCGCTTCAGGTCGTTGTTCTAGGGAATAGTTCACTGACTTTGTCTCGAAACAGGGTTAAGGCAATATTTCCTCGTTCAGGTTGACCTTTTGCCAACGCCTCAGCAAACTTCAGAGCTTGCTTTGGTTCCACCTTTGGTGGTAGAGGTGGCTCAAACGGATCAACTATCGCTTCAATAAGACACGCTTTTCCGGAAGCAATGGCCCGCTCAAAAGTAGGTTTGATCTCATCATATTTTTCCACACGATAGCCGACACCGCCGCAAGCATCTGCAAACTTTGCAAAATCGATGTCATGCAATTCGACAACGTATTCCGGATTACCCAGGAACACGATCTGCTCCCACTTAATCTGGCCCAGGACGTTATTCTTTACGACTATTACAATGATCGGCAGATTGTGTTTGACCGCCGTTGCAAAATCTCCCATTAGCATCGTGAATGCTCCGTCACCAACAAAAGCAATGGATTGACGCTCAGGAAATGCGACTTTTGCCGCAATTGCATACGGTAGACCAGGAGCCATCGTTGCCAAATTGCCTGAGCAACTAAATTTTTGTTGACCCCGCAACTTGAAATATTGAGCAATCCAACTCGTGTTCGTACCTGAATCTCCCGATATGATTGCAGTATCTTCTACCAGATCTGTAAGAGCCCAGGCCACAGCTTGGGGTTTAAGTAATCCGCAATTACCATTTTTATTTGCCTGTGAAGTGGCACGTGTTTCCATCAGCTGCCACCATTGATTCATTTCTTCTTGCCGCTTTTCAAGGAATGATCGATCGTCGTTGCGAACAATTAACGGCATCAATGATTTCAACGTACTTTTGCTATCGCCGATAAGACCTACGTCAACAGGGAAACGCAATCCAATTCGATTTGGCTTATCATCTATCTGAACAGCTTTGGCCTGTCCATGCTTAGGAAGATATTCCATGTAAGGAAAAGAGCTGCCAATCATCATAAGAAAGTCGCACTCCTCAATTGCATTTTGAGAAGGCGTCGTACCGAGTAAACCAAGTCCTCCTGTCGTCAACGGATGATCGTCAGCGACAACGCCTTTTCCAAGTAGCGCTTTTATAATGGGCGCCCCAATTTTGTCTGCTAGCTCAATAACCTCATCTCGAGCATGCAACGCACCCTGACCTACAAGTAAAGCCGGCTTTTTTGCAGCATTTATGATGTCAGCCGCCTGTTGCAATGAATCGGGATCAGGTAACAGTCTGGGCTGCACCCAGAAATTGGTTGTATGTCCGGGCTCTTTATGCATTGTGTGCTTCTGCGTCACTTTTTTTATTTGGTAATCGATTGGGAAAGTGATGTGAGCCACTCCTCTTTGATTGAGCGCATGCCGGCAGGCTTCATTTGCAAGCATTTCAACCTGATCAGGATTGATTACTTCTTGGTTGTATACGGTTACATCTTCAAAGAGCAGCGTGAGATTGACCTCTTGTTGAAAATTGCTCCCTTTAAGATCGGAAAATGTTTGTCCTGTTAAAGCTAGAACTGGTGCTTGGTCCATCTTCGCGTCATATAGGCCATTCAGTAGATGAATCGCACCGGGACCTGACGTGGCGAGACAACAGCCGAGCTTGCCCGTGTATTTGGCGTATGCACATGCCATAAAAGCAGCAGACTCTTCATGCCGTACTTGTATAAATCTCACTTTATCCTGGCGTTGCCGCAGAGCCTCGATGACTCCGTTTATGCCATCGCCAGGCAATCCAAAAATTGTATCGACACCCCATCCAATAAGCGTGTCAACTAAAACATCCGAGGCAGTCTTGCTCATACCACATCATTCTCCCTTCACGACTCTCGTGGTCTGACCAGAATGCGAGCAGTTTGTTTCCAAATGAATCAAAATTCGCCCTAAATTCGAGTCGACCGCATCATTTCTTTATGTCGCTTTCTGCATGTCATGGCTAGCTCTTTTCCATCTTTGCAAGACGAAACAAGAATGCCAGAAATCCGCATGCCAAGCTAAAACCAGTTAGGGCCAACAAAAAATACTCAGCACGGCTTAAACTTTTCGGTGGCGGCTTGATAATGGTTCGTTCCGGATAAGGTTCCTCGTAGTGTCCCTTCTCCGACTCATATCCAAATGCTCCCGCCGTACCACAACAACCAGGTTCGGGAACCTCAACCTCTGCATCCATTTTTCTTAGCCATGACAGCTGATCATTTTGGCAAGAAGTTCCTTAGTCAGCTACAAGACATTACCGTGAGAAGAGATGCATTCATAAATGCATTCATCGAGAGAGAGAACACAACCAGCATTGTCGACTTTACGTTACATTATCGCCGGAACTTTGTATAGTAATTTGAGTCAACTTCTCCTAACAAACATCCAAGATGGGGGCAAACTATGACTGGCGTAAAGAAGTTACTCACTGAAATTGAGACAAAAGCTGCCGAGACTAAAGGTGACATTATTAGCTTGCTTAAGGCTGATCATAGAAATGTCGAGCTGCTTTTTGCGGAATATGAAAAGACATCGGCTAGTGTGCACAAAAGGGCTTTGCTTGAGCGAATAATTGAAGAACTGAACGTCCACACAACGGCGGAAGAAAAGCTTGTTTATCCTGCTTTAGAAAAAGAAGATAAAGAGGGAGCACTGGAAGCATTCGAAGAGCACCATATTGTTGAAAACGTTCTTCAGGAACTGATGTCTGTGGGCGAAATAGATGAACAGGTAGACGCAAAAGTAAAAGTCTTATCGGAACTGGTGAAACATCATGTGAAAGAAGAAGAAACAAAACTTTTGCCAGAGATGAAAAAGAGTGGTATTGATCTAGAAGAAATGGGAGAAGAGTTCAGGGCGGGAAAAGAAAGCTTGAAAATGAAGCCGCCAAAACCAGGGCAGGCAAACAGTAAAGCAAAAGAGTTTAAGAAGAAGGCCAGTTAAGTCCCCCCTCAATGAGAAGTAACTATAAGTGAAGTGTGAAGTGAGTGCCACCTTTTTGAGGTGGCACTTTTGGGTGTGCGGATCAGCCAGCAGAATAAAATCAACGTTGTAAAGGAAGTTCCTGAAAACTCTAATGGAATATAGCAGCGCGTATTCATTTGTCTGGTCATCGCCTTGTTATGTTTGATACAATCTGGGCCAACCATCGCCACAGTGACAGCATCGAGCATGCCGCGATTTCATAAACAGGGTGAGCACTACTTCGTGAGCTACGTGACGGGCCCCCGTCATGTTCATTTGGGACTCAAGTTAGACACAAACAAGCACTCAAGAGAACTAAAACTTTTCGCACAACCCGCGCTAGGTCAATGCAATCATGACAGTCTCGATACGATCAAGTTGCAGAATGCTGTCTTCGAAGGCATCAAGCGTGCCAATGCCGCTCACGGAACCAAGTTCAAGGCTGCAGAGATACTTTACAAATCAGACGACTCACCTGAATATGTTCTATTTTCCATTTGCGCCAAACTAATCATTGACCACTTCAAGGAAGAACTGCTCAGCCAAGATACTTAGCCGAACGGTTGCACCATGGGTCAGGAACTAAGTCTGCACACCACGGTCGAAGAGAAGTTAGTGTATCCAGCGCTGGAGCAAAAAGACGAGCTAAATGTCGCAACTACTTAGGCTAACTGCCATCGGATCCGGTGGCAGTTTTTCTATATTTCAAGAATCCATCCGGTCGACATTATCTTTCTGCTTTTGCGAGAGTCCTGTCTCAATCTTGCGAATCACATTTTCCTGTTGGAACTTCCAGTAGATGTCAAATGCAACGTACGCAAGAGCGAACGCACTTTCGCCAGCCAGAACAGCGCCCTCGGCAACAGCAGTGTAACTATTCTTCTGCTGCGAGATCCGGAATAGTTTTTGACGGCGGCCTTTGTTCTTAGTTCCGCTCACAGCAGCAGTTGGGGTTTTAAAACTTCGAAGAGCAGCGCTTTATCGCATATGGACGGACCATAAACACGAGCTCTAGTCATCACGTCCATGCACTTCCGCCGGCGGCGAAGTTGCCTCGATAGCCGTAAACGCTTGAAGTATTCGGTACGAATGGGTTGCACCTGCAGGTACCAGCCACGAATCTCCCGGTGCTAAGCTTACGATTTGCCCTGCAACATTGAGCTCGGCTTTGCCGGCGATGACGTAACCAACCGTCTCATAGTCGCGCGTGGTGCTTTCTTTTTCGCCGACTTTTTCTGACTCCCACAAACGCATTGAAAGGCTTTTTCCGCTAACGAGATACTTTTGTCCTTTATGGCCTTTGGGAGAAAAACTGCTATCGATTTTCTTTATTGTGGTATCTGTCATGGTGGCATCTCCTTTTACAGCGTATGTGCTTGACCTAATTTCTCAGACTTCAATTGCTCGAATTAGCTAAATAAATCCAATAAAACAAGCGGTCGCGCAATGAATGTATGACTGATACGGTACCAGGTCGTTCCCAAGCACAGACAGAGCAAGTTTGCCCTTCGCAATAAGAAGCCGGCAAGTTAGCAGAGCGCTTCGCGGCTACGTGAACGAAGCTGAACGAGAACTAACTCGCGGCTCCCGACAATTGCCGAAAGAACGGGAAACAAACGGTTCACGTTCCTGTCAACAAATCTACAGCTTTCTCGAAAAAGTCTCAGATCAATCACAGGCGACATCGGAAATGAATAAGATATTGATTGGTACGTCCGGTTGGATGTATAAGAGCTGGGAGCGCGATTTCTATCCAGACGGATTGAGGTCCGCCGATGAGCTACACTACTACGCCCGAGAGTTTTGTACTGTAGAAATCAATAACTCGTTTTATAAGCTGCCGTCACCAAAAACTTTTTCGAATTGGGCCGCGCAAGTTCCGGAGGAATTCACTTTTGCCGTAAAAGCGAGTCGATACCTGACTCACATCAAAAGATTGAAAGAGTCAGAAGCAGCATTGGAAAACATCTACAACTCGGCAAGTCATTTGGAATCGAAGCTAGGCCCGATACTTGTTCAGCTTCCCCCAAGATGGCATAAAAATCTGCAGCGATTGGAAAAATTTCTTGCATCTGCCCGGATGATCGAAGGCGTGAGATGGGTCATCGAGTTTCGAGATGAGTCTTGGCACGACAGTACAGTCTATAGTTTGCTTGAAAAATACGATGCCGCACTATGCATTGCAGATTCATACAAGCTCGAGCGTCATGATCGACTCACAGCCGACTTCACTTATTTCCGATATCACGGACGCACCCCACACGATGCACCAAACTATACGGCGGCTCAACTTAAACACGAAGCAATGAAGATCCAAACGCTCTCCGCTCATGTAGATAAAGTCTTCGTATACTTCAACAATGATGCTAAAGGACATGCGGTTAGAAATGCCAAAGCTTTGAGAGAACTCTTGTGAAGTCGCAAGGCACTATATGCTCAACAAACGAGGGTCCGAACGAGCTCAAGCCTGCAAGTCTTCTCGATATAGAAAACGCCAATTCTCTCTTATGACGGAACCGTCAACAGAATTTTCCAGAAAAGTCGCACCATCGGTCAGAAGCAAGTTTCTCGCGCGCTCTTTATCTAACTTTTCAGCCAACACTCGAAGGTCGTCCAAATGCTTTTCCTTTCGACTTGCCAACTTACTAACAAAGACGTCATATTCGTCAACAAGAAAAACTCTCAGGCCGGCAAACACTCCCATAGACGTGCATCGCTGACGCCAATTCTTCGGTAAAAAGTGAGATTGGACGTGACCCAACGTAAATCCGTATTTTTCCTCAATTCGCTCGAGAACTTTTCTCTGCTCTCTAATTTCAGCTGGCACTTCATCAACAAAATCTATGTCATCAGTAGGGCGCACCGACGAACCAGAGAGCAACGACGGAACGGAACCGGCGATGTATACATCAATCTTGTGGCGAATGTTCTTACCGAGAAGTTCAAAAATCTGTTCGATTTGGCTCCGTGGAATTCGCGACACTAATCTTTTCCTAATCGTCGGGTAACCAGGTTCGTCGAATTTTTCACTCAGTATCTTCTCAATTTTATTCTTCGCGGGACTGGCAGCCAACCACAGATCAAATTCTCGCCCCTGGAAAGATCTCAAGGCGTGAACGGAATCACGAATCAACAATCGTGTACGAAAGTCCAGAGAGCCTTCGTTTAGCACAGTCCCTTCTATCGCAGACCGCAATTGACCATCGTCAATGTATGGCTGTCCTCGCACCAACTCCCACGGTGTTGATTGGGTCATGTCGCTCCAAACTCACCCACAAGCCCACGCTCAATATTACCAAATGTGATAACTTCCCGCAAAACCATGCTCGTGAGCTTACCCGAGCACGCGAAACAGGGCGAAATGGGGATCGTAATGGAAATTGCGTCAAAACTTATGGCAAAGCGTGATCTGCCACGTGATTTGCGCCTATTTCGAGCGATAAATCTGTCCCAGGGACTGGAAAGCAAGTCACTTAGCGCCTAAAATAGGTGAATCAAAAAAGTGACGGCTAGCTGAGGAGTTTGACGTGCAGACAACTGCCGAAATACGTTGGTTCTGGCCTGCGACGCTAACAGCTGCGGCAGGCGTGCAAGAGTGGTTTAACAACAAGAGTCTTCATGGCACAGAAGTTGGAAACAGTGTCTTCCGGCGCGACATCTACTATCTGCAAGCTGAACCCAATGCCGAATTAGGCATCAAGGTGCGTGATGCTGATGAGAAAAAGAATCATCGCTTTGTCGAAATTAAAAGCTATCTCGGCGATGGATTGGAGTTGTCGGACCCATTCGACGCAGCGATCGAATTGTGGTCGAAGCTGCGAACCGATCTTCTAAAACCTACTGATGAGTGCACGCCAGTTGATTTGAAAAAGCACCGCTGGATGCGTCGATTCGACATGAGCACAATGGAGGCGACCGAGATGGCGTTGAACGAGAAACAGCTTCCAATAGATTTAGTGATGCCAACAGTGGGCTGCGATGTTGAACTCACGCGAATAGACATTGGCGTCGATAAGATCTGGTGGACGATCGGATTCGAAGCTTATGGGGTGTTCGAATACATAGAACAGGCACTCCTCATTGTTCTTGAGAAATTTGGCGAGACAGGTTTACCAGTCTATGAGGGTATGGAAATAGCAAGCTATCCGAGATGGTTGGCAAACCGGATTTCCGATGGAACGATCAAAGTAACCTTCGACAAAATTCGTTTGTTTTAGTCGCGACATTTAGCTCATTGAGCTTACGGTCTTCTCAGAGGCAAGCGGAACTAAGCTACAAGCAATGTAGTCTTTAACCGAAACAGTATCAGTTTCAGGTGACTCTAGCTATGCACTACAAGAGTCGAAAACGGCGCTTGATTTTTACGGCTTTAATAATTAGCTCCATGATCAGCTTCTTGCGAAGCCCACTGAGCGTCGCAAATGAAGCTCAAGATCAAGTTCAAGTTCAGAATCAGGGTCAAAACCGGTGTGCAGGCTCATGCCCCCTTGAACTTCTATCTCCACCAACGAAGATTCTCAAAGGCGCACCTCGAGGTAAAACGGACAGCTCACACCCAAGAGTAGTATTAGCACTTGGCGGCGGAGCCTGCAAATCCATAGCCCAAATCGGTGTCCTGAGAAGTTTAGAGAAGCACCACGTTCCAATCGACTACATCGTAGGCACTAGCATGGGCGCCACCATAGGCTCGCTCTACTGCGCCGGCTATACACCAGATCAAATTGAGGAGCTATTTCTAAAAGGCAAAATTCAAAATGCCGAAAACTCGATCATTCTTTTGGACACACTAGCTCTGCCCATTAGAAAAGTAGTCTGGCGATGCAAAGGCTATCCCGGCGCTGGTATTACAACCGGTGACAAGTTCGGGCGTTTCATGGCTCGTTATTTGCCTGCGAGTTTTGACAAATTGAAAATCCGCTTCGCAGCCGTTGCCACAGATATCACATCTGGTGTCACATCAGTTCTGACAGCTGGCAATTTACCAAAAGCTGTTCAAGCCAGCAGCACGCTGCCCGGAGCGTTGCGACCAGTTCTTATCGACGGCAACCTTTTCGTCGATGGGGGCTTGCGCGCCAATTTGCCCACGAAGGCCGCACGCAGACTCGGCGCCGATATAGTGGTGGCAGTTGTTTGCGATAAACCAATCAAGCCTGAATCCAACAAAAACTTCAATTCAATAAAAGGCGTTGTCGCCAGGACAACAGACATCATGTTAGCCGACGCCGACTTCAAGGAAGCCAGAAAATCAGATGTCGTAATTTATCCAAACACAGATAAAATCCCGATGATGACAAAGTCGCGAGCAAAATTACTCGACGGAATCGCCGCAGGAGAGTCTGCGGCAGATGAGGCTCTGGCAAAAGCAGGCGACAGATTGGCATCATATAGTGCCGCACGAAGAATTTCATCGACTTCGTCGACAAAGTGAGAGCGATACCATGGATGACAATACTGCTACTTTCAAAACAATTGCCGATCTTATCGACGGTCTCGAGAGGCACCCGGAAACGGCAGGAATAGTCGATTTTGCTGCCGACAAACCTACGCATCTTCCGTATTCCAAGCTGCTGAGACAGGTACGCCGGCTTGCTCAAGGGCTTCTCGACGATGGGCTCCAGAAAGGTGATCGCGTGGTGCTCCTTGCTCCCAATTCGCCAGAATGGATCACCACTTGTTTAGCCGTGATTTATGCGGGCGGTATTGCGGTACCGACAGATCCGCAGCATCTAGACGAAGCCCTTTCACACATATTCGAAGACAGCGTGACTCACTGGTATGCCACAGACGAAAAAGGTGCCGAGAAAATCAGGCGACTACTTCCAAGACGCCATTTGAAAATAATACGTCTCGATGACGAGTCTAATGCCCGCAGTGTTCGCGCGCTTCTATCAAGAAGTCAACTCAAGGCGTCAGAAGCGCAAGAGGATGACGTGGCGATTTTATTTTATACATCAGGAACCACGGGTATGCCCAAAGGTGTCCCGCTCACGAACGCGAACATCATGATGCAGATGAACGTTGTGGTGCAAAAGTTGGAATTCATATCGGGCAAAGACCGAATGCTTATGCCACTTCCACTCTTCCACGTATATCCCCTCAATATCGGGGTATTCAGTTGCTTAACGCTGGGAATGACTATGATCCTGCCTCGATCGATCACAGGCCCTGAAATGATGCGAGCAATGAAAGAAGGTAAAGCAACAGCACTGCTTGCAGTACCACGGCTGCTGCGTGCACTCTACTCAGGAATAGAGAAAAAAGCACGCGCTAAACTCGGAAAAGCTTTCGACGCGCTCATTGCGCTTTGTGAATTTAGCGAACAGTTCCTATTTCTGCCGCTTGGAAAACTTTTATTTCGCCAAGTAAAACGCGAACTTGCACCAACATTACGGTTATTCCTATGTGGTGGCGCTCCACTTGATGGGGATATGACTCGCAAGTTGAAAGCGCTGGGCTGGGAGATTGCCGTTGGCTACGGACTGACAGAAACGGCGCCGCTCATAACCCTTAGAGGTCCCGACAATAGAGATTTAGACAGCGTCGGCACGCCAATCCCTGGCGATGATGTGCGTATCGCAAAAACTGAAAACAAAGACAATACGGAAGAGCGAGCGAATCCTAACGAAGGCGAAATTCAGGCGAAGGGCAAGAATATTTTCTCAGGCTATCTAAATCTAGAAGAGAAAACAAACGAAACGTTTACCGATGACGGCTGGTTTAAAACTGGCGACCTCGGTTACTTGAATGGCAACAATCTGCATGTGACCGGGCGCGTTGCGACACTCATGGTTATGGAGGGCGGCAAGAAGTTTCAACCGGACCACATAGAGGAGAAATTGATGGGCGAAGGTCCTATCAAAGAGATTGCCCTCTTACAGAAAGATCACAAGTTGGTAGCTTTAGTAGTTCCAAATCCCAAATCGGGTGGCAAGGGTGATTTGAAGAAAGTAATCGGCGATGAACTCTCGAGCAAGTCCACGAGCCTGCCATCTTATATGCGTATTTCTGATTTCGCAATTACAAATCAACCGCTGCCCCGAACAAATCTTGGAAAGCTGAAGCGACATGAACTGGAGGAGAAATTCGACGAGGCGAAATCAGAAGAAGCCTCGGGTAAGAAGAAAGCTCCTGGCACCATGCCGCTCGAACAGTTTTCTGCCGAAGATCGTGCGCTGATGGAAAACGCCGCCACCACTCAAGCTTGGGAGTGGCTAGCAAAACGGTTTCCCGACCAATATATATCGCCAGACACTAATATCCAGCTAGATCTGAACGTAGATTCTATGGAGTGGATGAATTTGACCATGGAGCTTCTGCAGCAGACCGGTGTCGAGCTGACTCAAGAGTCGATTGGAAAGATCAGTACCGTCCGCGATCTTTTGAGCGAAGTCAGCGCAGCAAGCCAGTCCGGGCAACGGCGGTTGGGTTCACCGGTACAAAAGCCGGAAGAGTATTTGGACAAGAAAGACAAGCGCTGGCTGGCACCACTCAGCAAAGTCGAACTGATGTTCTCTCATATTTTGTATTTCATCAACTTATGTCTGATGCACGGGCTGTTTCGCATGCATACATCCGGATTAGATAAAGTGCCCGACGGTCAAGTCGTATTCATTCCAAACCATGCCAGCTATCTGGATGTTTTCGCACTTGTATCAGTATTGCCGATGAAACGCATGAAAAACACACAAACTGCAGGTTGGGCTGGTATAGCCTTCCATGATTGGTTTTCATCTTATCTAAGCAGACTATCTTTTGCTTTCCCGATTGAAGCGGAAAAATCGCTCCTTTCAAGTTTGGCTATGGGAGCCAGTGTCCTCAAAAAAGGAAGGAGCCTAATCTGGTTTCCCGAGGGAGAACGTACGCTCGACGGGAGACTTCTCAAATTCAAATCAGGAATAGGCATGATTTTGGAAGACTCGAAGGTGCCGGTGGTGCCGGTCTATTTGAACGGAACCCGCCAAGCATTAGCACCGGGCAAGTGGTTCCCTCACCTCGAACAAGAAATCACAGTCATCTTCGGAGAACCAGTTTTGCCGGAACAGCTTTTGGACGAGGGCGACGGAGATACAGCACCCAATAAGATTGCTAACGCCCTTCGCAGGCGGGTTCAGGCACTTTCGCGAAGAAAAATCTCCGCAGATACTGGCAAAACAGACAAAAAAGGCAAAAAAGGTAAGGCCGCTTAAGTCAACCGCCGCCAGAAGTTGTTGAGAACTAGTTCTTCTAACTTCCATTTTATTGAGAATTATTCAATTCTCTTTAATTCAAAGCAGTGCTATTTCAGCAACATGAGGATTTCTAATCAAAAACTCATTTATTACACCTTGATCTTATTGAGAGTTATTCGCAATAATTCCTCCGTCTTTGGCAAAAAATTTTGGAGGAATCATGGGGTTACTTTTTTACGGAACACAAACGGGCACCGCTGCACTTGTGGCCGATGCAATTCACGCTCAAATGCCGGATTTGGTCCAGGAATGCAAGAACATTTACGGCGCCAAAGCCGCAGATCTGGAAGCAGCCGACTTTCTGGTTCTGGGCGGTTCAACATGGGGAGACGGCGAACTTACCGACGATTGGAACGATTTCCTGCCCCAGCTGGACCGGATCAACTTTGCAGGAAAGAAAGTTGCACTCTTCGGTCTTGGCGATCAAATTGGCTATTCATACAACTTTGTCAGTGCGATGAAGATCCTGTACGACAAATTAGTCTCACGAGGCGCGGAAATAATCGCCACACAAATCCCAACCGAGGGTTTTGACTTCGAGCATTCAGAAGCCGTTCTAAATGGCAAATTCATCGGACTGGTGGTCGATGAAGTAAACGAGCCAGAGTTATCCAAGGAAAGAATCAAACAATGGGAAGGCCAAATTCGAGCAGCCCTTGGCACTCAGGTTGCATAGGAGAACAGATGACAATCTCGCTACTTGGCGGGCCACTAGATGGCTCCGTAACCGAAGGTCCTTCACACCTACCGCTCTACATGATCGCTGAAAATCTGCACGACAGGCCAGTATATAAAAGAATCCACTGCCTCAAATGCGGGTGCGAGCACACAGACTCTCCGGTGCCATACATCTTCGTTGGTTACGAAGAGCGCATGGAGACCGAATACCTCCATGCGGCCGAAAACAATTAGCTTGCCCTAACGTTCACTGAAGTGACGAGCCAACGCTTTCCAGTTGAGTATCACAAAATTACTTCTCTTCAAAATCCGCTTTGGAACTTGAAGATCGCGCGTCAAGGGGAGAAGATCCTGCGTTAGAAACTGCGACTAGCAAGCAGCAAATCACTTTAGTGGGAGGCTTATAAATGGCCGACAATCAAACTCTGCAAAAAGGTATCGAAACGGAAGAACTGGTTTATCAAGATGGTGACTTGAAACTTAAAGCCTTTGTCGCAAGACCGGAGGGCAAAGAGACCAAATTACCAGTGGTACTGATCAGCCATGCCTGGGACGGACGAGGACAAGCGATGCTCGATGAAGCAAAATTGATGGCATCGCTTGGATACGTTGGCGTTGCATTAGACAATTATGGCGATGCTCGCGTCGGTAAAGATAACGACGAGAATCAGAAAATGATGATGCCTCTGGTGGAAGACCGCGCAAAATTGAGAAAGAGACTGCAAGCTGGTTTGGAAGCCGCCAAGAAACTCGAGGGTGTTGATACATCCAAGATAGCCATCCTCGGATTTTGCTTCGGCGGGCTTTGCGCTCTAGACCTGGCACGCAGCGGTGCAGACATCAAGGGCGCGATTAGTTTTCATGGACTTCTCGGCGCACCAGAAAAACTGGCAAACGAACAAATCAAAGCGAAAATTTTGGTGTTGCATGGACATGACGATCCAATGGTGCCACCGGCACAGGTGCAACAGTTCGAAGAAGAAATGACCAAAGCAAAAGTTGATTGGCAACTGCACGCGTACGGACAAACAATGCATGCCTTTATGAATAGAGAGGCGAACAATCCTAGCTTTGGCACGGTTTACAATGAAGTAACTGCAAAAAGAGCACGTAGGACAGCAAACGATTTCCTCGCTGATATTTTTGCTTAGCACCTCGACATAACACAGAACATTTCTTCTTCATGCCTTTTGCTGTTTCAGCATCCTACAATCCTGAATGCACGAGTGTAATATCAGGCAAGCATTTTTGAGCGAGGCTTAACATTCCTGCGCACTGCGCACTATTACTCTGAATCCAGGCCTTCTCTTATTCCGGTACTGGAATCTTCACTTCAAACTCAAGGGCTGAAAGCATCTCATCAAAATCAGGACGCCCCGCATCCACAGATCCCAAAACTGATTTCTTTCGCACATCTTTTAGCGGCTGGCTACCTAAGTTAAGAACATTGATGATTTTCGGCTAATCTTCGTTCAAAACCATGGGAGGACTCCCATGAAAATTTCGGGTCAGTTACACCTCGATCGCAAAACATTTGAAAAAACTTTTCCGCAAGCACTCCGAAGACGCTTTCCCGACGAGGAATTGGAGACTCCAACACAGGGCAGGCTGCACGTCTTGCCAGTTTTCAAGGGATTTTCAAGGGACAAAGAACTACAAGTGTGCGCAGAAAACGTGATCCTCGCAGCGGTATGGGGGTTTTTACGATAGACCGAAATGCTCAACGGATGTACCTTTAGAACAGTCTGAATCGCGTAAAGCTTGGGGGAGTTGTGGCCAGACTTGAATCATTCACTAAACACGCGCCTGCAGGTGACGCATCTGCTGCGCTCAGCGCCGAATACATGAAATCGGCGAAGATTGACAGAGCTGGATTGCAGCAGTCCTCAGCAACATCAACCGATGTTACTGCACCATCACTACAATTGGTATCGGATACTCCAGCAACACCAAAGGCGACGGCGACAGCCAATCCTGTAGGGGACGCACAGTTTACCCAGGCAGCTCCTGCATCAGCCGCACCAGATGTCGCAAGTGCAACACCAGAGATAGCAAGTGCAACGCCAGTTGGTGCCACAACCGCACCATCGACAGATGTGCCACCAGCTATCCAAAGTGCACTCAACACAGGTACGGCGATAAGATTTAGCAGTACAGCAGAGAATCAAGCGGCGAGCCGAGAACCAGACTTTTTCTTGACCGCAGATGGACAATTTGTGCCGAATCCTAAAGCGACCAAGAGCACCGATGGCAGCATAAATGTCGAACTGCAAAACAGTCAGGCGCAGGCAAACAAATCGCTGCGCGATGCAATTACACATGAATCAGAGATGCAACGACAAGCAGCAAAAGATATGATCAGATTGTTCCAGAAGAACAATCCTGGACAACCTGTGCCAAGCTGGATGCAAGACCTCGCAAGCGCCAAGCCGAACTTGCCGGATTTCGTACCGTTTGCTCCTCAGGCAAATGAGACGCCTTCTGCCGCACCTGAGAATGGATTCGTAAACCGCGGCGTTCATGGTGGTGACTATCGAAGCGGTAATACTGGTGGTTTTGCCGGAAACGGCGGTTTCGACGGCGCCGGCATGTTCCGCGGAAACGGCAGCGACGGCGATGGTTCACTCTATGCAGGTGCTTACGACGGTAAAGGCCAGCCCATGAGTCAGGGTGAAACAGTCAAGGCGAAAGAGATTTACGATTACATGACTTCGCAGTACGGACTCAGTCCGGCAGTTGCTTCTGGAATTCTCGGCAACATGATGACTGAATCAAGCTTCAAGACAAACGCATACAATCACGGTGAAGGTGCAATCGGATTATGCCAATGGGAAGGCGGTCGACGAACAGAACTCGAACACTTCGCAGCAGCACACGGTAAGCCTGTCACCGATTGGCACGTGCAAGTAGACTTTATGATGCATGAATTGCATGGACGCGAACATGGAGCATTGGAAAAACTAGAACACGCGCAGACTCCGCAGCAAGCAGCAGCGTTATTCGATAAATATTTCGAACGCAGCTCAGGTGAAGCTAGAGGTCAACGCATGGCGAATGCGGAACATATTTTCCATCAAGTAGCAACGCCTCCAGCAATGGCCAGCACTGATACGAAACCTGCAGCCCACAATGCTTAGCTGCGCCTATTTGCACCAAAGTCTAATTTGCTAAGTGCGGTTGAATTGTTTTCTGCGTGGCAACTTTGCCTGTTGAATCCACAAAGCGGCCGAGCCGCTTTCTAATTTCAGGAAGGGCGTTCTTGGCGGCGTCTTCACCAGCTTTTATCGCTGTCTGAGCATCTTCAGGATGATTAGCGATAACAGGAATACCGCTGCAATCAGGATTTATAACTATGTCGGCAAACTGAAGCTGCCGTTCATCAGAAATTGCCAACACTACATCGGCAAGGCGATTGCCGATCCCCTTCAAATGCCGAAAGCGATCAGGTGGCATCTGGCGCAAAGGTTCGTCGACCAGAACGGCGATGACTATGTCAGCTCCAGTGTCTTTCGCTGCAGATGCTGGCAAATTAGCGCGCACGCCACCATCACAATAGACTTTGTCTCCGATGGCAACCGGTTGGAGAAGCGGCGAAATCGACGAACTGGCACGAATCGCAGTAGACAGATCGCCGTCATCGATACGATACGCCTTTCCGTCCAAGAGATTGAGCGCAACAGCTGAAAATGGAATCTTCGTATCTTGCACCGTCTTCACATCGGGCGGAAGTAGTTTTTCCAGATACTCGCCATATTTCTTTCCAGTAAAAAGACCTGCATAGTGCTTACTCATTGGATGCGCCAGTTTTTCAAGCGGGCTGATCAAGAGCTTAGGTGGAATCTTACCTAAATAGGCCTTCCGAAGGGAGCCATCCTCCATAATCTCCGTTATTTTGTCGAGCGGTACGCCGGCACAATAAAGACCGCCGACAAGGGCTCCCATCGAATTACCAACTACATAGTCGACCGGAATTCCCGCTTGTTCGAGCACACGCAACACGCCTATGTGTGCTGCACCACGCGCGCCACCACCGCCCAGTGCCAGCGCAATAGTCGGGCGCTTTAACTCCTCTTTGGTTGCAATCGGCGGGATCGCCTCAGAGCTGTGCTCCTCGATCTTCGTGGCTTCATTCACAACATCCATTCTTGACTTAGTTGTCGCGTAGATTCGCCCCGCCGTGCGAGGTGCAATGGTTTCATCAGGCAAAGACTTGGGAGAATTTTCCAACTGCTCTTTGGCTGCGCGTTTTACAACTTCAGTTGGTGATAGCTCCTTGCCCGCCTGTCCCGATTGCTCGTTATCGATTTCCGCAGGAGCTTTTACCTTGTCCAGGTTGTCCGGAACAGCATGAGTGTGCGTGGAGCGCGGCAGTCCAGCACCGCCTTCGCGCGCTACTGCCAGTGAGTCATGGAGAGGTTCAGCAAAAGCTCCGCAATAAGCGTTCAAAAAGACAGAAAAATTAGTCACAGCCAGTGCGAAAAGTCTTCGCATAATCATCATCGCTCCAGAGATTTATAAGCATTTTACGAATATTGAGATTTCTCAACCTCTAGTTTCGACTTCTATGAAAGGGCTAAAGTTCCAAAGAGATCATGCGTAACTAAAAATCTACAACCGAAAAACGGTCAGATCATCAATGACTCAGCAAAAAGACAGGACTGTATAAACACTCCTGCCTCTTCCGCCCTGTTCTTAAGAAGTGCTAGTTGCCTCGAATTTTCTCTTCACCTACGCGGTGTATGTCCGAAGCATCATATCTTTTGAACGTTTCTTCAGCTTCCTTCAGCTCAGTGTTGTTAGAGCAGTTGACTGCCAACAAAATATTCCCATCTTGAACTTTGCCTTCATAGATTTTGGCTTCGTACTCAGGCACTCCCATGCCAATCAATCCACCGCACAGCCCACCGGCAGTGGCACCAACAGCGACACCACTTAATGTCGCCATGATTGGTCCGGCAGCGATCAAGGGACCAACACCAGGCACAGCCAGTGTGCCGATACCGGCGAGAAGACCTAATGTTCCGCCAACGACTCCACCCGCACTTGCACCAGCAACGGCACCTTCAGGAGCTTTGGTCGTATTTTCATGGGCAAAGTCCTTGCCGCCAGCCTTGTCCGGCAAAATGACGGATACATCACTCTCAGGATGCCCAGATGCTTTCAAAGCATTTACAAGGCTCTCAGCCTCTAAAAGGCTATGTACAATTCCGACTACTGATTGATTCATGATTTATCTCCAGTTGTTAGGAAAACGTTGACTAGTGCCACTACTGTTTGCCTGGCGCAATAGTCATAAGGTTTTGGACACTCGTAACCCCACCGCAATTTCTAGCTATGTCCTCTACACGCGCTCTCTCTGCATTGCTATCGACAGGACCCTTCAAGGTAACTGCACCATCGGAGTACAAGATCTTGACGTTCTTTGCATCCATGGACAGGCCTTTTTCTCGAACAATGTTTCTGCGAATTCTAGCCAAAGCACGAACATCGTGCTTCTTGTTTGGTTGTTTTTCTGCAGTGATTGCATTTGGTCGAGCAGATTCTTTATTTTCCGCAGTATTATTAGCTTCTTGTGCTTGTACGCTGACATTTAGTCCCGACATACAGGCAACAATTAGGGCCAGCCTCTTCATATGTCCTCCTTTACCTCCGTGAACTGACGCTACATCTGCGCCGTTTTTTCGTGGCAGCTTCGAGTCGTGTGACTGCCCACACCTAACAAAGTTCCTAAACGAGAAACATTCTTATGAGGCGCCTGCCAAGCACGTGTCAAGGCTGAGGTGGCATCATATACGATGCCTAAACTTCAGCTTGAGCCTATGCAGAGAGTCAAGAGACCGACAAGTCTTCTTGCCGGTCTCCTTCAGTAGCAGTAGTAAGAGAAGTTGAGAAATCACTCAACCTCTACGTCGTCCTGTCGCCTGCCACCATTCCGCTTCGGACGACAATTTGCAGGTGAAATGATGAAAACCCTGCGCGCGACGCATAGTTCGATGTCGTATCATTGTCGACAATGTTCCGAAGGCTGAGATTGCCGTACTTAGGAATCGAGCCAACTATCTAGAAACAAAACGCAATGAGCCAGGAGTAGTTAATAGCTCTCCCGTCTCCAAAAGCGTTTTAAGACCAGAAAGAATCATCGGCCATCCGCCGTATAATTGAGCGTTGGCTCCTTCTCTCAACTGGTCGTGTGTAACAGTGAGACGGCAGGAATCTCCAATCTGCTCAATCTCCCAAGTAACACGAGAAGTGCCCTCTTTCTTTACGTCTTCGCCCCACAGCGCTCTGAAGCTTTGCACTAGTTTGCAGGGGCGCACCACTTCCAGATTTTCGCCTTCAAGAATTTTGGTGCCAGCTGCAATTGGCTTTGGCATCTCGCTGACGCCAGCACCAGAAGCATCGGCACCACCATTGCCACTGGTGCATGGTTCGCCGCTTGCAGTCTTAGGTACAACACCCTGGAACGGCGAACCAGCAGTGAAATCAGAAGATACCATCAATCCAAAATTGTACTTCGCTCTCAGTTCTGTGTTCGTAATCGCTTCCCACAAACGCTCAGGTGTTGTTTTTATGTAGATTTCAAAAACTTTTTCCATCATTTTCTGTGATTTCTCCTCAAGGTCTTGTTTCAAGTCACTCAATGCAGCCGCCCACGGCTCGGCGTATTTGCTCACCCAGCGGTCGTGAACGAGTCGAATAGGAACAGGATTTAAAAAATGCAGTTTCTCGCGCCCTCGCCGTTTGGTAACGACGAGTCCAGCCTCCTCCAGGACCTTTAGGTGTTTCATCACACCAAAGCGCGTCATTGGAAGCTTTTCTTCAAGCGCAGTGAGCGTTTGCCCATCACTTTTGAAGAGTTCGTCCAGCAGCTCACGCCGAGTCGGGTCAGCCAAAGCTCGAAAAACGTCATCCATCGTGCAAATATAATACGTGACCAAATGGTCACATGTCAATCCTTGGATCAAAACTATTCAATCTAGATAATCTAGACAATCTAGACAATTCAATCGAAGGGAGTCAGCTTGCTCGAAACTCGTGCATGCCTTGCGCCCGCGATCTAGGCGAGCAAAGTTTCCGCTATCTCACTATCAGAGCTTCCTGGCAATCAACAGCGCCACCTTACTTTCAAGCCAACACAGACTGGGCACACAGACAGCGTCAGGCACTTAACTTACTGGTCGAAGTTTCAATCGGATGTGCGAAGGGCATAGCCTCTTCGCCTTCAGGTTCAGAAACCTTGGCGCCAAGTTTCTGAACCAGTTCCTGAGCCTTATCCATGCTGAGAGCTTCCTTGCTGTTCGGCTTCAACTCCTCACTCGACGCTTCGTTCAACTCCGATGAGCTTTCCTCGGCCATGGGCTCACTTTCTGCATTTGACTCTGGTTTTGTGTTTGACTCTGGTTTTGTGTTTGTTTTTGTTTTTGTGTTTGTGTTTGTTTGCGCTTGGGATTTGTTCGAGGCTGTCGATTTTTCGGACCCAGAAGACCCTGTAAATCGTTCATCGGCCTGGGAGTTAAATTCGCCTCCGCCGTTTGCATCGCAGCACTTGCCGAGCAATGAATTCATCCGTTCTTCAAGGTCACTGCGCCAGGCCAAACCTTGCTTAGTAGAACCGACCAAAAATCCGGCGACCGCACCGGCACAAAATGCAAATAAACCTTTCATCTTCCTGTTCCTCATTCTCTAGACTAGAGTCATCTTCGCGCTCGGACATCAACTGGCTTATACACTGCCGATCACATACGTTTGAGGAAGCCGCAAACGAGAAAAGGTTCCAACTAACAATGAGCGGCCCAGCGCTTGTATCTGCCTGCAGTGAAGACGCAAAAGCTCGTCAAGAGATCGGTAAGCACTTTCTTTCATACTTTCAAGCCAGACTGATGGTACTTTTATCAATCGCAAATCACGCACTATGACAGCCCCAAGAACCAGGATTCCCATGCATCGCCTGAACCGTATCCTCATCGCTCTAACTATTCTTTTTCTCACTTGCTGCCCGGTCTGGGCTGCTCGCCACGTCGATCACGTGTTCATAATCAGCTATGACGGTGGAAAGCCGGCAGTCATGCAGCAATGCAAAATGCCGGAGCTGACGACATTGGTGAAAGAGGGTGCATCTAGCTGGGAAGCTCAAACTGTATTTCCAAGCCTAACGCTTGTCGCACACACATCAATGCTTACTGGCTTGAGTCCCGAAAAACACAAAGTGAATTGGAACGATTGGGAGCCGGAAAAGGGGATCATCGCAAGTCCTACAATCTTCAAACTCGCCAAAGCGCAAAATTTAACCACTGCAATGTTCGTCGGCAAGCCCAAATTCATCCATCTCTTCCAAGAAGGAAGCCTCGATGATTTCTCATTGCCATCACATCATGCTATGGATGTAGCCTATGCAGCTGCCCGCTATATCAAATCGAACAAACCAAATCTCTGTTTCATTCATTTTGCTGATTCCGATAGTGCAGGCCATATGTTCGGATGGGGTTCCGATCAACAGAAAGAAGCATTAGAAACACAAGACAAAGCCCTAAAGATCGTGATGAAAAGCCTCGAAGAAGCAGGAATAGATCACGATAGTGCGGTCATCATCAGCGCCGACCATGGTGGACATAAGAGAACACATGGTACAAATACTCCTGATGATATGGTCATTCCCTGGATAGTCTGGGGGAAAGGAGTCAAGCCAGGTTCTCACCCGCAGCATACCGTCACCACATACGATACTGCCGCGACTGCGCTGTGGCTGCTTGACGTGCCACTCCCGGAGAACATGGATGGCAAACCAGTCACAGATGTTTTCACCGCAGAATGAGATGGCAGCGCTTACTAAAGCTGTTCGGCAACATCGACTCTATTTTCATCAACGCGAGATTTTACGCTTTCGAGGCGCCGATTGATGTAACTCAAAGTCGTGCAATGGGTCATCTTTTGGTGGAAGGGAATATCCAGGCCGCAGTCAGTCAAAGAGCTCAATGTCAAAATAGTCTGCTGTCCGTTGTTTGCTGGTGCCAATCTCCAACAGCCTTGAAACGCTTTCAGTTTGTCTGATGAAATCATATGGTACTGAATGCTCGTCTCGGGAGTTTCGTGTTCCACCCATGTACAGGTAGTTTCCCCTATAAGCGGAAGTTTCTTGAATACTTCAGTAAAAGTGTAGTCACATCCATTGTGTGCTACCACTTTGCGTTTTTGGTTATTGAATCGATCTGCATGAAGCGCTTGCCATACGGCTTTTGGTGGCGCATTCACAACAATACTAGATGACGCTTCCTGTTCTTCGCAATTGCCTGCAAGACAGTGAAATTGCAGCAGCATCGTAGAGACAACTAGTAAGCCAAACGATTTTCGGTTCATGCCGCCTCCACAGATTTGCTCATCTTTATATTCAGGGACGACGCTGGTCATCCGGTGTTCCAAGCATTTTTGTGATTGACAAAATCTCCAGGGGATACCTCACATGCTGGATTTTCAGAAAATTCTTTTGATCTATTCTTTGGCAGGAATGGGCGTACCAGCAGTAACCGTGCGAAAATATACTCTAAGCTCAAAAGCCTTGCTGTAATAGGGTTTCGAGTCGCAAAATTCGACCCATTCATCCAAGAGCATGATTATGGGCTGGTCGGATGAGTCTTTGTTGTTGAAATAAGTGCCGTTTGGAGCAACATGGTAGCGGAGCAGCAATGGCACGAATGCGAGATCCGCATC
>DATNPX010000018.1:0-25185 GCA_036702975.1 Oculatellaceae cyanobacterium | reverse complement strand
TAGCGCCCGGTGTGTCTCTTCAGGTAGATTTCTAACCGTTATTGATGCCATGATTGCACCTCTCTAGAATCGATTGCACTGCAAGCAATGATATCACAAATTGATATCTGACAGCAAGGCGCAAATAGGCGCCCGCTTGGTTCTTCGGCGCGGCTTTAAGATTGGTGCGGGGTATCAATGGTCAGCAAACACAATTGATACCCCGCTCTAGTCATTATTTCAGACCGGCGCGGCCCTGGCTGGCCTGTTTGTTATTTCACAAACGTACAGAGTAGAACAAAACAGACAACGCCCGATTTTCCAGCGGGCGCCGTCTGTCAGGATGAGCGAATCAGGACACCGGCCACAAGTGCGGCCGTGTTTCTCTCAGGCTGCATGAGCCATTTGAGCTGACGATCAAGTGATCGATAACCGAGACGCCTAACAGCTTGCCAGCTTTGATAAGGGTTTCAGTAGTTTCGATGTCTTCAGGGCTGGGGCTTAGCGATCCGGCTGGATGGTTGTGAGCCACGATGATGGCGTAAGAATTGGCGAGCAGCGCCGCCTTAAAAACTTCGCGCGGGTGAACGAGAGACGCGCTAACCGTGCCGTGAGAGACGATGTGATAGCCAATAACCTGATTCTTTGCGTCCAGGTGAAAAGCTACAAAGTGCTCTTCCGAGTAGTGTTTGAGCGGTTCAACAAACTTGTCCAGGTCGTCAGGGCAACCAATCGGAACGGGCTTAGCGCCCGGCTCTTTGATAAGCGCAAGCCGCATTTCAGGCACGATGTATTTTAGATGCTTCTTCAGGGTCCGGCTGTTCATGCTGTTTTCCTCCAATTTAGCTAGGTGCAGGGCTGCGCAGCGCACCCCATGCAGCACATGCCGGTAAGCCCCCAGCCATGGGACCCGATGTCAATGCCTCCGACCGCAGGGAGGACCGAAGGCTCGGGCATTGATACCGGGTGGCGGGGGCTAGGCTGATGTGCCGGGCATGGAAGGAAGCGAGCAAGCCCGTGTATCCCGCCAGGTCTGGAAAAAATTTGCCTGCGGGGCAGGCTCCGGCAGTGGTCCAGGTTTTGCAGTGGCGCCAGAACTTAGAAAAAATGGGCAAAAAAACAACCAGGGAATTCCACCTTTCCTAAATCGGTAGCTTTGCCCAATGATGTTGTAAGAAAACCCAATCCATCACCCCGCCGTCTGTTTCAGCCTTCGAGGTTCACGTATGAAGAAATCAAATAGCCGCAAGCAATCACAAAAGATCGACCGCGAAGCAGTCGAAAACGCCATGCTTGACACAATGCGGCTAAGAGCGGCATTGCTCATGGCATGCACTGAGTTATGCAATGGCGACCCGCTGGAAGGCTGGGGACTGGCTGAAGAGTTTTACGACCAGGCGCCGGCCTTGATAGCGAACTTGACCGAAACAGGACAAAAGCAATTGCCTTGCGGTCCGGCGCAAGTGCTACAATTTCCCACCAAGCCAGATTCACAGCTTTAGTGGCTGGAATTAGGATAAGGAATTAGGCGGGGGCGTGAGCCCCCGCCTTTATTTCAGGCTTTGACTGCAGCCAGCTTTTTCTTCGGTTCAGATTTAGATTCTTCAGAAGAATCGGCTTTGGGCTTAGGTCCACAAAGGTGAAAGTGAGTCAGTTTCACGACTGGCTTGGACATTTGAACGGTGACGCCATCGACTTCTTTGGGATAGGTGTTGATCGCTAACCTGCCGAAGATGACCACTTCACGACCACTGGTTATTGTCTGGAGAACCCGGTCGCCCAAGCCGTTCCAGGCATCGACATCAACCCACATTGTTTTTTCTTCGTCAGAATTAGGTGTGTATTCTTTCACCGCAACCGAGAACTTTACGACTCGATTGTGATTGTCACCGAAGGTCTTGGAGACTGGGTCTTTGCCGACATGTCCGATTAAGGTGATTTGGTTGTTCATAGAAGTTGCACCTCCGTGCGTGTGTTAGGTGCCACCAAAAAGACGCGGCTTTTCACTGCCCAAAGGTCGCGTAGCGCCCCACAGGGGTTGCCTTTGGAAGCGGTGCAAAGTTGTGTCAGTGTTCGCACCGTTGAATCACGTATGGAGGTCGCAAAGGCATGAACAACCAAATACCAAAACGGCGAGAAGGCATGAAACCAGCTCCCTGACAGTGACATCTACGAATCGTTAAACGCTTAGCGGTGAAAGTCCTTCCTGAACTGACGAAGGAAAAACACATTGATATCGATGTTTGGGCGCATTAATAGCTAGGTTTCACAAGACAAGCCCAAGAGACGACGACAACAACTAAGCAGGTTAGCGATTGAATGTCCTCATAGAGTCGATACTGACGGACAGTCCAAGCCATTCTTGAACAGCCACCGAACACAATACGTAAACCACACAGCCGCATCGCTGGTTGAATCAAAACCCAGAAGAAAGCGGATTCAAAGCCTGTAATGGTGGTGGAAGCCTCACACAGCCGTCCTTTGCCATGCTAATTACACTCAGGAAAGTTTCAGATCCCGTTGCCATAATCTAGCCAAAAGTTCTCACTAGAGTTGTTTCAGTGAGCAAGGCGAGCGGAAAATGGCAAGAGTAGAAGACTTTCAAATCCGCGAATCACAAGGGATCGAGGGAAGAAACGCCCTTATGCTCTCGCAGTCCGTTCAAAATTTGTTTGAGGCAACATCTGGTTTCAGTAACCAAAACGCGTTGCCAGAACTATTAGATTTTGGGACAGGGTCAGAACTCTACCTGTCGGCCGCATATACTGGTGACAGCCGATCTTCAGCGAGTGCTTTTATGTCTGACGAAACAGAACAAAAACTGGATGCTTCAAAGATTCAGGCTCCGTCTGATGCCCTGGCTCGCCCGAGCGTGATCCGGACGAAGGAAGACGAGGCTATTTGGGATGAGATGCAGAAACCACATAAACTGGGCAAACACGAGTCAGCTACGCACATTGGCTTGACCCCGGAGGTAATAGCCGAGATGCAGGCGAAAGGTCAAGCAAGCAAACTTGAGTTTTTCGACAGTACGGCAGAAGGCGCCCTAGCGGCTTTACAGGAACCGCCGAAGGAAAAACCAACGTTGCTTGCGAACGTTCCTGAATCGAAAGACGTTGTATCCGACATGACCCGGGGCGGATTGCCGATGTCCGGAACGCTGCTCCCAGAGCCATGGATGGTGAAGGCTGGCGCCGATATGTTTGGCACTTTAAGCAGCATCGCCTTTCATGTAACCGCCGCTAAATTTCAAGAAACCCTTGAGTCTGTCAAGAAAGCGGTCGTCAATCCTATCGAGCACCCATTTCGCGGACATGAGAAAGAGACGCTAGCCTTGATGCCGAAAACAAGTTGGAGCGAAGCGTACAAAGCTTTCCCAGATCTGAAAAAAGACGGCGGACTCTCGGAAGATGAGACTGTTAGGCTCATGAAAGCGATTGTCGGTAATGAATTGACTTTTTACGGACCCGAAGACAAGGCACAGGATGCAATTTGCGACGCCGGACAAGGACGCTTTATTATGGGGAAAACAGTGGGATTCGCACAAATAGCGCCTGAAGGCGTGCGCAAAGTATCCGCCGAATTCGACGCAGAAGTTAAAAATGGCAAGCGCGACGCAAATCCCCTGGCAAAACTAGCCGCCCTCAGCGATGACGAACTGGCAAAAGCAATGCTAAAGCCAGAGAACGTGCCGCTTTTAGTAGCTGCAAATATTTCACACAACCTGGAAATGTTCAAAAGACATCCAAACGAAGTGGAAATAAACCCGCTCACACTGGGCTATCACTACAATCCAGATTGTGTTTATGCAGCCAGCGATACAGAACACAAGAACGTGTTGACCAAGAAAGAAGCTGATCGAATGGGAATCGATACGGTTACAGCTTTGCCTTCTGCTAAGGTTTTGGAAAAGTCAGAGCACGCCCACAACATTGAAAAATGGCTCAAGAAGTTAGGCGGCTAAGTTTTTTTCTTGACGAATTTGACAATGCCATAAGCGCCGAGTCCCAACGCACCGGCAGCTATGCCGCATGCAGTCCCAATCATCAGAGCAAACTTTAGCGACTCCGTCTCGTCGCCAGGCTGCTTGATCTCCCAGCCTGCAAATCGGGACCGTGCTGTGTGGATATCTTTGAGTCCGTAGTCATACCAATGCCAAACGGACAGCCCGCCGATAACAAAGAATGGCACCAGGAAGGCAACTAACCACCCTTTCGAAAGGAATTTTTTTCGTCCTGCTTGATCGCCCATCGTTCAAGTATAAAACTCTCTCGGGCTTATTCCAGACTTCAGGACTCAGCAAGCGGGCGGCCCCCTTGTCTTTGGGAGACTTTTATGTACGGTGGACCGCCCAGTAATAACAAAACACGAATCAGAACAAACAAGCTGCCGATAATAAACAGGCAGAAAAAGCACAGGTTGACTTGAAGGCTCCGCCAAGCAATCTGGTTCAGAAGCCGCAGGCTCAACTTCAAGAACAGCAATTTCTTCGCGTTCAAGAACTTCAGGTAGCTCCGGAACAGGATCATGAACAGCCGGAGAGTCCACCAGGGGCGGCCTAAGATCGCCTCCCCCGTTTGACAACCGAAATATCCCCCAGATATCGACATGGCGTCTGATGGTCTTGCGGTCGCATCCGCTGACCCGTTCCAAGCCACGAACAGTGATGCGCCTGCCGCTTTCCAGCAATTGGAGCACCCCTATGCGGATTTGTTCGCGGGCGCCTTCCTCTCTTCCTATATTGCCTTTCTTAAAATCAGCGGGCGTCCAGGTGCGGCCAGTCTGTTTCGACAAACCGATCAAGCGATCGATCGCGCGATCGCCAAGGTTGGAATAGCTGTCTTCACTCTGCTGAGGCGCTTCAGCGCCTTCAGAAGCCGTCCAATTACAAGCTGACTGTATATCCCGACCTATTTGATTCCAATCGTCTTTTAAGACCGATTTTGAGAAGCCATTGTGCTTTTTTCGCAGCCAGGCTTCTATTAGTTGAGCCCGCTGCTCCGCACGGGCGACGCCAGGAAGCGCTCTTACACCTTCAGCTATGTCCCCGTACCAAAGATAATGCCCAATACACAAGACAGCCTGATGTCTCTGCGACGGAGCTGACAGCCCGTTTAGCCAGAATTCGCGGCCCGCGTTATAGACTTCTGGAAGCATGCCGGCGAAAGTGAAGAAGTCCGAAAAGCCGTCCTCATGCAGGTTTCTATTTTCCGTCGCCGGCGGAAGATGACTCGCCGCGGGCGCTGCTTGAAGGGCATCCAGACGGAGTTTCACGCATGATTCAAAATAATTCCAATCGTTAGAGTTTTCGTCCAGGTCCTTCAAGAAAATAGCTATTGCCTGATCGGTGGACAGCTCTTCTCTTTTAAATTTGACTTTGGCTGTGTTGTCGAGCCAAGCGAATTCACGCTGTAATGGCAGCCGTAAGCCATTATTGGAGGGGAAAAGCTCCAATTGACCTTTTTCTATTTCTATTTCTTCTGCAAGAAGCCACTGTTTAAGCGTGCTTTCAGCAACGAACCGATCAACAGTTTCGCTGAACGGGATGTAGATATGCCAGCCACCACTGTTGCTTGATTGATAAAGAACGGATTTTGTAAGACCGACCGAAGCCAGCAAATGCTGTAGGCGAGCCAGTCCTATTTGATTGTGATACTGGCTTTCACTGTCCACATCCAGCACGACGAACCGGGTTCGCTGGCCCCAACGGCAGCCCCAGAAAGTTTTTTCCTGCAAGGAAATGGCTTTAAGAATAGTCGCGTCACTGAGATACCCATGGCGACTCACTGTTACCCAGTCACGCCCGGGCCATTTCAATATGCTTTTGAGGCGATTAGGATATAGCGACAAAAAAACTTGTCGCGGATCATCGCAAATGGGCGCCTCTGAGAGACGCGTAAAAGCAGGTTGGGCCAAGGTCTTCGAACTTCTTCCTTAAATGTTCTAAGGACGTGTTGACCTAACGGACCCAATCACCTATCATTCAAGTTACCAGCTTCGAATGACGGCCAATTTGTGGGTCCGTAAAGTCTTTGAAATCAGCCCGCCAAGGCTGATTTTTGCTTTACAGGGTTATTTAGTTTTGGGTGCGAACTCACTTTCTTTGTGCCACCATGCCAAGTGGCACGGCTTTCTATAACGCATCCTCATAGTACGATCCTTAAATCCTGGAATCAAGCAACTGGTGGCAATTTCGAGATATACAAGCTGTAGGCAATCGGATATACCACGCCTTTACATAGACCCTCTCAGTGTCCCATAATGCCCATGTATTCTGGCGCGGGGGTGGTGATGTCCGAAGCAGCACGCGAAGTAAAAAAAGATCCGGTCGCTCTTGAAGGATTCGAAAACCTTCTAGAACAGAGCGATACGGGTATTGAACTCGCTCAAGAAGCAGTTCAGGAAAGTGCCATGATTGTTCAAGAAAGCGCTCCTGAAGACATCGAATCGGCTCAAGAGGTGCTAGCCGAGGCTCCTGAAGGATATTGGACAACGGAAGAAGCCGCCAAGCATTTAGGTGTCAGCCAAAGGACCGTGTTCAAACGCCTGAAAGAGGGCATCATTAAGGGTATTCGCGTTCAGGGCAAATATCGCGTTGAATGGCGAATCGAACCTGTTGAAACCTCAATACCAGGTATTGAAGTAGCTCTGGAAGATGACGGCGAGATCCGGAGCAGCTACGGAACAGATCAGGAAGGCGCTCTGGAGCACGCGCAAAACCTTCGCGAACAGCCTTCAGGACCGTCTTTGCGACTTCAAGAACTGGAAAGTCTGCTCAGTGTTATCCGGGAAAAGGACCAACTTTTGCAGGCAGCGACATATCGCAATGGTTATCTGGAAGCTGAACTGGCGCACCGTGACCGGGAAATCAAACTACTTACCGATAGTCAGCATAAGCGCGAAACAGACTTGCAGACGAGAGATCAAGAACTTAAGCAGCTTATGGAAAGCCAGAATCGGTCCGGTTGGCAAAGATTCTGGGGTTGGTTGAGTGGTTCAGGAAGCGGCTCAGGAACGTAGCGGGGATGGTGGCATGTCCGGTTTAAGAGTTTCGGCGAACAAGGGCCAGCAGCCCCTTCAGATCTGGTGGCTGCTCGATGAGCTGAAGAAACGCAAAATTTCACAAGTGTCTTTCGCGGAGAGACTTGGCATTAGCGTGCCGGTTCTGACTGGCAGAAAGAGTGTTTTCCCGGCCGACAAAGTCGCAGAGTGCATGCACCTTTTAGAAAATTGGAACGGACCGCTAGCTGGAGAGGCGAGTGTCGGTGGGCGTAAAGGCGTGAATCATCCGTGGCATGGTCCGGCGCTGACGACGGGTAAGCAGTCTCGATAGAGCAGGAAAGAGCTGAGGGATTTGCTCAAGTAGTGTCAGCCTGGAAGACGCTTGGAGTCGCAATTTTCAACACGCCATACAGTAGGTGTAATTGGTTGGCATTTGTAAAAGTCCGTTCCGACAGAAAAATAGATCGTCCCATCTTCAGTTCCGCTGTGCACAACGGTTATTTCGAGATTTGGGTGTTCATTACCTTCGAAATAATCGCTGATAGCGTCAATCTGTCCAAGCGTTAAAACCAGGTCTCCTGTCGGGGCGTGGACAAGGCTTTGATTTCGCATGTTGGTCTTGTCTGGGGTGCCCGCCCAGTTGGCCAGAATGTTCGATAAAGCAGTTTGACTGCAATCCTTGGTAATGAAGTCGTCCATTCCTGCTGCCAGGCACTGTTCACGGATGTTACTATCCGAGCTTGAACTAAAGCCAATTATTGGAATGTGGCTTCCAGACTCAATTTCTAGGAGGCGTATTTGCCTAGCACATTCAAATCCGTTCATTTCTGGCATGTTGCAATCCAGAAGGACAGCGGCACAACAACCGGATTTATAAATCTCAATAGCGGCGGCACCATTTGAGGATTTCTCTACTGAAAATCCAAAAGATTCGACCGAAAGAGCGGTGCCTTCTAGGACTATTGGCGTATCGTCAACAATCAGGATTTTTCGCATTGATTTATTGATGGTTGTGCAAGCAAGCCCCAGAGGAGGATCATGCGAATTCGTTCCCATGCTCTTTCTGCTTCTTGCTCCCGTCCTTGTGCCTCATAAAGGTCATGGAGTCCGAGCAAAACGGAGCCGGCCAATGGGCTGTAAAACCCATCACAGTCCTCAGCTTGGAGCAATGCGTGAGTGTAAAGGCGTTCGGACTCTGCGTAGTCACCGCATCGGAAAGCGAAACCAGCACTTTCGGTGCGTGATTCGATGACACGTTGGTGCAACAAGCGATACATCCTAAATTTCCTCCATCCTTTTATAAAAGTTATTCCCGCAAAGCAGGCACCTATGATTAGTTATCGCCGTTAATAACGGTAGTCCTATTTGTCCGCTTAGCCTTGAACGGCGGACAGTTTGGACGTGAAAATCGGAAATAAGACAGTTAGACAATTTGGCAAGCGAGTGCGCGAGCTGCGACTTGGCAGAGGATGGAGTCAACAGCATCTGGCTTCTCTCCTGGATGTAGAGCAGGCTTACGTAAGCAGCATCGAACGGGGCGAGTATGGTCCATCAGTTCGACGGGCGGCGATGATCGCGGAAGCGTTCGGAATTACACTCTCCGAGTTGTTTTCGGGGATCGGTCCGGGGGTCTGAATCGGCGCCATAGCCAAATTATCGGCTGAATTGACATATTGACAAATCATCCTCTCGGGGGAACCGGAAGGATGATTTTTTTATCCAAAGCTCAATATTTAGCAAAGAAAGGCAATGTCTTGCGGGTAATCACCCGTGGATAAATCGCCCGCGAAAGCCTGACAGTTAGGGCGTGAAATCTAAAAAAGCGCTCAATAAAAGGTTTGGAAAGCGAGTCCGCGAGTTGCGGCGTCTTAGTAGCTGGTCCCAGGAGGAATTTGCAGCGGTTGCCGGACTTGATCGTTCGTATATGGGAGCTATCGAGCGCGGCGAGCAAAATCCATCTCTTTGGATCGTCGGCAGAATTGCAGAAGCGCTCGAAATAACCATCTCGGAACTTTGCGAAGGCGTTTGACTTTGCCGCAGTCTTCAGCTCTAGGCAGAAATCATCGAGGCATGCATGATAGAAAAAGGCGGCCTGGAATCTCTGCATGTTCGAAGACAAGACACTTTCCTGTCGAGACTGTCAGCAGCCGTTCATTTTCACGGCTGGTGAACAGGAATTCTATGCGCTCAAAAAACTGACTAATGAACCTAAACGTTGTGCCGACTGCCGGATGGCTTCACGCATCAAGCGAGATGGTGGCGATCCCGATAAACAGATTACGGAAATTCCTTGTCATGAATGCGGTACTCTTACGCGAGTTCCATTCAGACCGAATGGGTCGAGACCGGTTTATTGCTCCAGTTGTTTCCGCAAACAAAAAGTCCAAGAGTGATTTCAAACGTCCTAGTAGTAATCGATATAAAACCCGACAAGCTGACGGTCACGGGGCTGTCGCTGCTAAAAGAAGCCATCAATTCTTTTGGCTGCAACGAAGTAGTAGCGCGTGATCCTGAGGACGCGTTGCGCATTTTAAAAGATAAAGAGATCGTTGCTGTTCTGTCTACGTTAAGCCTTTACGACGCAACGGCGTTTGATCTGCTGGCTGCGGCAAAAGCACAAAAGCTAATAACCATGCCATTTATTGTTATCACGATCTGCCAAACGCCTCTTCAAGATAAATTGTTAGCACTGGGATGCGAGGCCACAGGCGCTCTTTATTTCAACCTGGGGAACTATGATTCCACTGAAGAGATGCGGACAGCCCTGAGAAAGTGCATGCTATTGCCTTGTTAAGTCAACGCTGGGTCGTTTTTGGTAGCTTCTTTAGTTTCTATCGGCCCTTTCCTTTCTCTTTGCAAAAGGGCTCACAGAGCCATCTATAGGCAGCATAAAGCTGGTTAAATGGGGACCATTCTAATGAGCTTCCAGCAAGCCGAAGAGCTAAAACAAGAAATCAGCAAGTGGCAAAATAGAGCGCGAGCCGCGCACAAACAGGGTGATTGCGATCTTGTTCGCAGTGCCTTGAAGGAAAAGCGCCGATACAAAAGACGCTTAAACGAGCTACCGGGCGACGACCCACCATTGAGAGCGCCTGTTCCAAAACGGCCATTGCCTAGTTCCGGCGCAGACGAAATAGTGCTGTCACCGCTTGAATCAGACAGCAAGAAAGGCGAGTCTGATAATGAATGATTATGTATCATTGCCTGCCCTTCAAACCCCGAAAGCGCCACTACGCGCCACTTTCAAGGTTTGAATTTCCAGGCTTGCCAAGCACCCAATTCGCAATAAATATTTTTGGGGTAGGCTAAAACCGGGTGATTTCACTGCCCTGATGATTTATCAGCCGTGTATACAGACATGTGCAGCTCATTTTAGAACCGCCTCAATCATGGTTTCTTTCGAGCAACGCTGGCGCGGTCTGTTCGACAAGGTTACGAATCCCTTCCAGCATAAGGGGTTTCTCAAAGTAGTCAGTCATTCCAAACTTCAGACACTGCTCTCTATTCGAGCCACCGCCGGTGACAGCAACTATTGGAGTTGGTCTTCGGCCATGTGTTTGCTCGAAACTTCTGATTGCGGCCGTTGCTTCAAGGCCGTTCATGATCGGCATTTGTACGTCCATCAAAATCAAATCGTACTCAGAGTCATAGACGCGTCTTAGCGCCTCCATGCCATTTGCCGCCGAGTCGGCCTTGATTCCTAATGAATGCAGTTGCATGACCAGGGCGTGCCTCAAATGCATGTTGTCTTCAACAACCAGGACGGGTACGGCTTCTTCCTGAGTCATTTTTGGAACCTTTGGACTGTGGGATACGTTTCATCAAAGACGGCGGGTTTGCTTGAATGGAGTCCTTCTGCGCTGAGCGAATATAATTAGCTTCTCTTCTTGCAGGCCCAGAAATGCGTATCAAACAACTGCCCCTTATTTTGTTACTATGCCTGATTAGCTCGGCATTTGCGGCCTCAGCCGACGAGCAAAAAAACAAGTCGACCGAAATTATAAACAGCTCGCTCGGCACAATCGGTCAATGTGTCGTGCTTACCGTGTCTTCGGCTGGTGCCAAAACCGAAGAATACCACGCAAAGATTCCGAACGATATGTATTCGCCCGATGGGGACAATACCGCGCTCGGTCTAATCGAGATCGGCAAACGCGTCACCGATGGCATCAACAAAGCAAAAAAGCTGCAAGGTCCCACCACCATTACAATACAGATTGAGACGAAGGTGCCTCAATCCCGCGAGACCGGCAAATAATTGCGCAACATTAGTCCTTTCGTACACATTGGTAAGGCTGCTTAGTCATTGCCAGATTCAGACTTTTCTCTTTCGGCAAACGCCACTACATGCCCATCTAAATCGAGACAATAAGCAACCTGCTGTCCCCAATCTCGCATGGCAAATTCACTCAAAGATTTTGCACCATTTGCCAAAGCGCGGTCGTAGCAGGCATTTGCGTTGCTGAGAACGAGATAGATTTCAGCGCGAGGAATTCCCTGCGCTTCTTCCGGGTCTGGTAGCGAAGGTCCAAGCAGCTTCTTGATGCCGGTTTCGGGCATTAGCCCCAAGACCGATGATTCGTTTAATTGAAACTCGGTCATTCCCGGAACATCCAAAACTGGGTCTAGGGCGAGAACAGAGCGATAAAATTTGGCACTAGCTTCTTGGTTCTTGACGTACAAAATAAAATGTACATACATGCTAGCTCGCCGCCTGGGTTTGAGCGTGACTGTCAATTTCGCGTGCTGGTCGCAATTTAAACAACCCCCTAATTACCAAATAGACAAGTGGCAGCACGCCTGCGATTACGAAAGTCAGGTCACCGGCTACGCGCAACCAAGTAAACATCTGAAAAAGTTGTGTGTGAATAAATTCGGGGCTGCGTGCTGACCAGAAGCCATTTTGATAGCTTTCTACCATTTGAATAACGCCAGCAGGAAAAATATTTAGCACCAGCATGAGCAAAAGACCGATGTTCAGCCCCCAAAAGGAAGTTGCGGCCAGGCGATTGCTCCAGGCATCTTCAACCATTAGGTAACGAGTGCAAAACAGAACCGCGGCAACGGCAAGCATGCCATAAACGCCCATAAGAGCTGCATGTCCGTGATTTGAAGTCAGATAGGTAGCATGCTCGTAGTAGCTTACAATCGGCGTGTTGACCAAGAAACCAAAGACGCCAGCTCCTAAAAAGTTCCAGAATCCAACCGCGATAAGGAACATCATTGCCCAGTAATGCGAGAAGTTTTTGATCGATCCTTCCACTTTGGCCAATTCAACAAATTTCCAGGCTTCCATGGTCAGCAGTGTGAGAGGTACAACTTCCCAGGCTGAAATCATTGAACCTAGCGCCATATTGATTGCCGGTTGCGCGGTCCAGTAGTAGTGGTGTCCAATGCCAACGATACCGCTGCCCAGATACAAGAGAATATCGACGTAAATGACAGAGAGAGCGGATTTTTCCGAAACCATGCCCAAGCTACAGAAAAAGTAGGCAACGATGATCGTTGTGTACAGTTCGAAAATGCCTTCTACCCAAAGGTGAACGACCCACCAGCGCCAGAAATCCGCTACTGCAAAATTTGTGCCGGGATGGTACATCATGCCAAAACTGAAAAACAGTGGAATCGCCATTACGCCGTAAAGCAGCATATAAGGCAGACTTCCGTGGTCTTTTCCTTTTAGTAGCGGAGCAATTGTGCGAAAAACAATTACGGCCCAAAGCACCATGCCTATGGTGAGAAGGGCTTGCCAGAAGCGTCCCAGCTCAAGGTATTCCCAGCCCTGATGTCCAAACCAGAACCATAAATTGCCGAGCATATTTTTGATGCCCATCCATTCGCCGCCTATACTGCCAACCGCGACGATCAAAATAGCGACAAACAAAATCTTGACCAACCAGTGCTGTCCTTTTGGTTCATGTTTGGAGAGCATCGGCGCCATGAACATGCCCGCTGCAAGCCAGGCCGTAGCAATCCAAAAGATCGAAAGTTGCAAGTGCCAGCTTCTCGTGATGCTATAAGGGAAGATACTGCGGATATCGAACCCGTAAAACCCTTGCTCGACAATGTAGTGCGCAGTTACGACGCCGAAGGCAGTCTGAAAAAGAAAGAGTAGAACCACGACAGCAAAGTAGGGATACAGCGACGTTTGAGAGCGGTAGGGCTTGTATTCTTTGACGTTATCGACCATGCCGGTACCGTCGGGCATCCAGCCCAGTCCAGGAAATGCACTGAGCAAAAACTGTGTCAGACCAATGCCACCAATGAGCATGATTAAGCTCATAGCGCTCCAGAAGAAGATATGCCAGTTTGGACCGTTCCCCACTAACTGCTCCGGAGGCCAATTATTCGTGTATGTGTAGTCTTTGTCAGGGCGGTTGGTCGAACAAACCCAGGCACCCCAGGCGAAGAAACGGCTTAGCTGTAGGCGTTCCTGCGGATCGCTAATATAGTCGGCAGGCAACGGCAGCTTGCGGCCGACACCAAATTCGGTGTCATAGTATGGAGCTAGTTGCCGGTAGGCCTCCACCTGATTGTTTGTCCAGGTAAGCGTCTGCGTCTTTGGATCGTATCTATTCTCTTTCAATTCTTTCGTGAGACTGCTAGTTAGATCCCCTTGGGCACCGGGTTCCAGTTGGGCAAAGGTTTTACCATAGCGCGCTAGGGCCATACGGCCGAGGGCGATCACCGCCTGGCGGTGCAGATAGTCAGCAGAAAAATCAGGACCGTTGTAGGCTCCGTGGCCAAAAAAAGAGCCCACGTCCATGAGTCCATATTTTTGGAACACGCCCTGGCCGGCAATGATGTCTTTACCGGTGAAGATCACCTTGCCATCTGTACCAACTACCTGCTCGGGTACGGGTGGCGCTTGATTACTGGTTTCGTGACCCATAAATATCAAGGTCGAAAATCCGGCTATCAGAACAAAAAGTACTGCTAGCTTCCATCTCCAGGACATAGAAACCTCCACGGGCCAGTGTTTTGCTTGACAGGGATGCTACCAGATGTTACAAACGATATCAAGATCTCGATATCGGGCTCAGCCACAGGAACTCCATTCGCTGTAATCTCATCGTTACATGTCAATGGAGGACGGGTGCTTGGCAATGATTTCCCAGACGGCCGAATATGCATTAAGGGCAGTTGTTTTTCTAGCAAAGAACGCAGGTAGTGCTTATACGGCCGACCAAATCGCGAAAGCCACGCAGGTGCCAGCTCCATACCTTTCCAAGGTATTGCAACCTCTCATTAAGGCTCGCCTGGTTCAATCGCAAAGAGGTTTAGGAGGTGGCTTTTCACTCGATAAAAAACCTTCTGATATCACCATTCTGCAAGTCATAAATGCCGTTGATCCTATTGAGCGAATTGAGGTTTGTCCGCTCGGATTGGAAGAGCACACGAGCAGCCTTTGCCCTCTTCACAAGAGGCTTGATGACGCTGTGGGACTGATTGAAGAAGCCTTTTCAAAAACGACTATTACCGAGCTACTGCAAGGCCCGGCAGATGCAAGACTCTGCCTTTTCCCAAACTTGAAACTGCCATAACGCAGTCAGTAAGCCGCTTCAACCAAAGGAGGAAGTATGCAAATAACAGAAAACACAACTGTCAAATCAATCCTGGATGCCCACCCGGATGCGGTGGAGATATTTTTGCAGCACGGCGTAGATGTGCCCTCCGAGTGTGATGAAAGTATCCTCGACACTGAACTGGCCATTTGCGACAGCATGTGCCACGTCGATGACCTCGACGGACTCATGCGCGATCTGCAAAAGTTTATTGATGCAAAGACTACAGCCTAGGAGAAAAGCCATGAAACCCGGAAGACATATCTGTACAGCCTGCAATGCCATTTATGAAGAACCGAAAGAACAAGTCGACGATAAGAAACCGGCTTTCGATTCGCTTCCCGAAAATTGGCAGTGCGAATGCGGCGCGGGCAAAGACAAGTACCAGCCTTGCTCTTGTGTATCAGTGAGTGTCGAAAGCAAAGAGCATACACACGAAAACACCTGCACTCAAAAAAGCAAATAGGCTTGAAAAGTGGCTTGGTTACTGAGGAATTGTTATGCCAGTATGTACGTTAAGTACACTTGAAGAATACGACCCAGACAAGTTTTTGAAGAAGGAAGTGCACAAAGGCGCTCGTTCTACGGTGGCCCTTTTGCATTTGATGCCTGGTCAGGAAGTGCCAACCCATTCTCATGCTGGAGTGGAGATCATGCTTCTGCCTCAAAAAGGCGAGGCCGTGCTGACAGTCGATGGCGAGAAAAAGGTAATTTTGAAACCTGGCGTCTTTTATAGTGAGCTGGGTGAAGGACATACATTCAACATAAAAAACGCCAGCAGTACAGCGTTTCAGCTACTGGCAATACAAGTGCGTTTAGATTAGGCTAGCAACAAATTGCGCGCAAGACCCGCGATCAAAGGTTACGCATGCCCTTCCCTCGTCATGATCGCACAGCTCGAAAGTCCGCTAGGCAAAGCCCTGATTAGTTTTGGTTGGGGCTTTCTGTTTTGCTTGCCGGTTCTTTTTTGAGAAAAAACGAGGCTCCGAGCCCAAGCAACATTCCGGCGACAACTAATAGCAGTCCAGCTCTTACAAAGTCATATTCCATTGCTCCGTTCCATATCGGCACGAGCACTGAATTACAGACGTTCTTAAAAAGATTGCTAATAGCATCGTCTCCCCAAAAACCAGAACTATTGTTCGTTTCGATATGGGCTTTTTCATCCCAGTACCACGTCCAGGCGTCCTTTCGGACCGGCACAGGCTCCCCCATTCCGTTGTAAACGGAAGTGTCACGGACCGGATATTCAAATGTCGTGGTACTAGTCGTGGTGCTATCACCTTGACCGACTGCAGGCGAACTGACTGCAGTCAGAGTGAATAGAAAACCTGCCACCAGAGCCACTTGCAGAGAGACCAATTTTTTCCAGCGTGTTTTTGGCATCATTGTTGGCCTCACTTTTCTGACTGCTTCGTTATATCTTCTATCGTTTGCTTGAATGAACCATCACCACTGGTAGCCGGGGCAAGAGGGCTGCTCAGCGGGTTTTGCAAGGTCGTCGGAAACGATGTCGAGCTATTCGATTTCAGAAAATTGCTCGCCTTTGTGCGCAGTGCCTGGGAATCGGTCTGTGGGAAAAGGCTCGGATTTAATTGATGAAAGCCAGATGGTATCGGCGTCTGTTGAGTGGTCGTCGGCGTAGTAAGCGGCGACAATGCATCAAAATTGTTGGGCTTGTTGAGATTGTTTATCAACGGCGATTGGCTTCCCGACTGCTCGGAAGGCGGCGGCCCGACAGGTCCGAACGGCGTGCTATTTGTATTTTGGTTCTGGAACGGTGAGACTTGATAAGGCGGGACGTAGCTGTTATTGCTTGGCGCTTGCGTGGGCTGTGTCGATTGTTGAGGGGCGTGATCGCGCTCCCACTTCCATGAGAAGTCATGCCACCAGGCTTTTAGGCTCGTGCCCAGCCATCCAAAGAGGCTCAAAGCAACCCACGCTATGCCGATACAGGCGGAAAGCTTCCAGCGCAGACGCGCATCCTCTTGGGCTTTCATTTGGTCTTGCGCTTGCTTCTCTGTAAATTCCTGTTGTTGCTGCTGCTCCGCACCTCTGCGCTGGCGCTCCTTTTCGGCGGCTTCCGCTGCCGCTGCTGCCTCTCTCTCCCTGGTTCGGCGTTCGGCGTCTGCGTCTTCTCGGTTCGTTTCCTGGGTAGTTTTGCGTTTGCCTGGTCCAGGTCCAGGGCTCGGTCCGGTCCTTGTTTCTCCCTGAGTGGCGTTTGCAGCACTTCTGCACGGACAGGGACCGCTTTCCTTGTGGTCCTGCTCAAAGTGCTTTTTCAAAACGTCCTTGGCATTGTTGATTTGTTTCAGCTCTTCTTCCGCTTCGGCCTTGCCGTCAGCGGTCGGAAACCTGTCTGGATGCCAAACCATAATGAGCCGCTTGTGTCGGCGGATGATCTTTTCGAGCGGATCACCCGGCTTACAGCCGAGGACAAAGTAGGCGTCTTGCAATTTTTGCGCTTCAGTCATGATCCAAATACCGCCTTCATTACATCGCCGAACAATGTAAGAACCCCAAGGGCGCCCAGTCCTATCAGCCACCAGGGCGGCGCCGGCAGAGTGGTATCAGCAGGATTACCGGCATTACTTCCCGGTCCAAGAGCCACTTCTACGTCATTAACCAGTTCTCTGATTATTGAATCGCAGGCGCTAAAGTTCATGCCTTCGACTTTCGGGCGGAAGTCAAACTGCACAACAGTATTATCATTCGGCTCTTCTTTGACCTGTACATCTAGTTCCAAAAGCCGTTGTACTCTTTGGGTTCGGTGTTGAATATTGCCAATGTTTGTGCCGTCAAACCCGCGCGATTCTTCTTCGGTAAAGCGCAGCGTGGCGGTCATTCGCTGGGCTATAGTGTCGGAAGTTGATATGTGCCACTTGTCGCCGAAATTGTATGTTTTGTCATCGATAATCTGCCTGATTTTGGCATAGGCTTGCTTCAAACTGCTTGAATAGCGCCTCGGCACCGGATGCAAAAAGTTGTAGCGATTGACTCCGCCGGTATGAATAAAAGGCCACGCTGCCCAAACAGCGGCTATAAGCCCTTCAGTCACGCCAGTTTTCGGCTGATGCAAAACGAGTTCGCCGGTCACAGCTCCGACAACAAAGAAGGCAATTAAACCAGCGATAATACCGCCTATCATGAGTTTCCAGCCTTTTGTATCATGGTTACTTTTGCTCCTAGATGTATGAATCGGGGGAGTTATCGGGCTTCCTGAATGGCTTGCGCTCAACTTCTTCTTTCTCATTTTCTACTTTCGGAGCGCGGCCACGGTCGAAACGCTGGTTGTTTCGCTGTTGCTTGTTGTTGTTCTTTTTGTTGTTATTCGGTTTTGGTTGCTCGTTCTTTTTGCCGTTCTGGTATTGATCTTGCCCATCATTGCGCGACTGGTCTCTTGCGGTACGCCCGCGCTTGCGCACAAATTCACTTACTTCGTGCTTCTCACGAATAGGAGCTGGGTAGCTGAGGGCATGGTCATAAGCAGTCGGCGAAGTAAGCGGAAGTCTCAAGGGCTTTACGTCGGCGGTGAAAACTATCACTTCCTTGTTCAGACTAATTAGTTCGTCCGGAGTGATTAAATGCCGCCCCTGGATGATTTCCTGAACACGGCCGCTATCGCTCACGGTGGCTTCTTCGATGGTTGTCCTGCCTATCGCCTCACTCAGGTCTCGTGCTTCCTGGAAGGTCTTTTGCTTGAAGTAGATCTGAGTCGCTGGCATGTCGATGATGATTTGAGCCTCGCGCTTGCTGTACACCTGCTCAAGCTGAAAATAGTTCTGAAAACCAAGCACCAAGCCGATTTTATTCTTACGAATAATCGACAGCGTGTCACCGATTCCCGAGATCTTGCCAAAATTGGTGAATTCATCAAGCAGCATGGCTAGCGGATATTTCATTTGCTCGCGTATCTCGAGCACGTGGTCAAGCAAGAAATTGACCATGAGCGATCCAATTAGCTTGCTGTCTCTAGAACGGCTTGGCACAGCCAGATAGAAGGTAAAGAGACGGTTTTTCAAAGCGTCCAGGTCGATGTCAGTCTTTTCTGTAAGCGTCACCATTTGGTCTGTCATCCAGGGATTCAGCTTTGTAATTAGGCCCGAGAAAACACCGTATTTAAAATTGGTCTCACCCGAAAGTCGCATCCAGCCTTCGAATTCCATTTGCGCAACTTCTGAAGGACTGCGGTACAGAATTTTTTGCAGCCGATCCGGTCCTTGCAAAAGTAGCCATCGCATCGCGCCGAAGTGCCCAAACTGTGGCTCTGAAGCGGCTGCATGAAGTAGCAGGGGTGTAAGCAAAAGTTTCTCTGAGTCGTTCCATGTCTTACTGTCGCCGCGCTGTTCGGCTGGTTGACCGTTCATGATAATCAAGTCAGCAAGCCGCTCGGCGTATGCTGCTTTCTTTTCTTCAGGTGCGTTTCGAATGGTGTCGATTGGATTTATTCGGTGCGAGCTCATGTCCGACGGATTGAAGCAAAATATCTCGTGGCCTGCCATTTTGCGCCATCCTGAAGTGAGCTTATACAGCTCGCCGTCTTCATAACCGGGTGTGGCCTCCGTCACGATCATGCTTGTGCCAATGCGCTCTATGAGCTGAGGAAAGAAGAACCCGCGCGACTTTCCAACGCCTGTTCTACCGCAGACAATTGCGTGAGCGTGGGTCCAGAACTCAGGCACCTGGATGTATTCGTTTGCGCCATTGCGTCCTATGATAAGTCTTTTGGGATCGGGCTTTGTTTGAAAATAGCCTTGCTGTCTCAGTTCTTCTTCAGTTCCCCATCGCGCCGCGCCGTGCACGGTGCTTGGAACACGCTGCGCCTTAGCCGCTTCCGCGCGTTCAGCGTCGCGCTGAAGCTCTAAAAATATTCGATCAAGACGGCGCTGGCACTCGGCTTGACTGGCGCCGCCTTTGCGCTCTTCCATCTCTGCATCAACAAACATCCCGCCCGAGCTGGCGATTCTCCACCGAATTACCACCCGGTATTCATGACGCCACCAATCTTTGCCGACCTGCTCGTCCAGGCGCTCAGTTGCCAGGATCTGATCGAGTTGTTTGCTGGCCCTATTCACCTGATAGCCAAGCCGGTCCAGTACGTTAACCGCGAGGATCGGAAAGTCTTTGGCTTCGGTTTTAACGATGCCCGTGTCTCTGATGTGCACAGCCATTAGTATTGTCCCCACGGGTCATAGCGGTCCCAAGGTTCCTCTTTGTCGCGCTCTTCTTGCTTGCGTTTTTTCTTTTCCTTTGCCTTGTCCCGCGCAGTCTGATTTTGGTCGAGAGCTTCGTCTATTTTTTCTATTGTCTCGCGGTCTTTCGCTTTGTGCTCTTCTGATCGCCCTGGCGTGTTGTGCTCCTGTAGTTTGTCGCGTTTTGCTGCGTCTAAAGCTTCGCGACCTTCTTTCAGATAATCCCGGTTGCGATCATCCAGTGGGATAGATTTCAAAATCTCTGCGGCGATCTGCCCCTCAAACATAACCAGCTTCACAAACGGATTGCCCATTAGCTTCGATAGCTCCGGTTCTATAACCCTGCCACCTTCTTGGGATTTCAGGTCTTCCATAGTTTTGCTGCGATAAAACTTTTTGTCGGTCAACGCCATTTGCTTTTCGATAACGCCTGCCCATCTCGCGCGGTCGGCATTCTCTATCCACTGCCTTAAGCGCTGATAGTCCTCAATTGGCAGACGCTCAGCTTCTTTGTCTCTCAAATGCTGGGCAAGAGCGCTCAACTTCTCATAAGGACTGCCTTTGCTGTATTTTTTGCCGCCATACTCAAAGTGGTCTTTTTGCTTTTCTGGCGCGTTTGGCTTGTCTTGATCATTCGCTTTTTCCCCTTTCTGCTCGGGGTCGCGCTCATTCTGCCGTTCTTTCTCTTTAATCCAGGCGACGAGCTTCTTGTATTCCGGCTTGTCTATTCGTTCATCGAGGTTATCCCAAAGATACTGATTCAGCTCCCGCAGCTCAGATAGCGAGTTTTGCTTACTCCAATCCTTTCCGGCTGCTTCAATCGTGTCTTGAAAGTATGGCTTCTCGGGCTCTGAGTCTGACGTTTTGTCCTTACTGACCTTATCGCGCTCCTTTTCTGCTTGCTTCTCCTTCCACTTTGCGTAAGGCTCTAGCTGTTCCTGAACGATTTTTCTGTGCAGCCAGGGCAATTCCAAACCTTCCCGGATGCGCTCCTGACGCTCCGCTTCGCGGTCACGCTTTCTTGCTTCTATTCGTTCGCGCTCTTTCTTCTCACGCTCAACGCGCGCCCGCTCAAACTCTAGCGGGTGGGCTCTCTCTAAAAACTTGTCCCCATAGTCTTTGAGTTTGTCATAGTCTTTTTTGTCAATCCGCACGTCCTTGCCGTTTTTGTCCTTACCCAGGACGACCACATGGATGTGATGGTGGTCGGTGTTGTTATGCTCAACCCCAACCCACTGCAAGTCCTGTCCCTTTTCCTCACCTAGCTTTTGCATCACCTGGCGCGTGAAAGCCTTCTTGTCTGCCGGGTTTATCTCAGGGGCAAGGGTCAGTTTGTGCACAACCACTTTGCTGTCCCGCATCTCCCGCACGGCTTTTCTGAGCCTTCGTGCACTTAGTTCGTCGTCACTTTCGCCAAAAAATTCCCGGCCGCCGTCGCCTCGATCTTCGCCTGGCCGGTGTTGGATGTACTTCAAATGAGCTAGCGCCCGCCCGACTGCTGCCGCCTTCGACGGTCGCCCGCCCTTCCGGCTCTGCCTGTCTCTGGCGGAAATATAGCTATGCTTGATGACTATCACTTGGTCAGAACCTTCTTCATAGCCTCAGCCAGCTCGGCCTCGTCACGCTCGACATGTTTGCGCTGATTCTGTTTGGCCTTAGAGCTGGCAGCCTCAAAAACTGCCACGGCGTTAGGGTCATCGGGCAGCACCATATACGAAAATTCGTATAGCGTTCCGATTTGTGCCCCTTGTCTGGCCAGCATCCGGCAAATTCGCTCGACGCCGCCATTAATCGCCTTGACGATCTGGTCGGTGGCATACCGGATCGCCTGAGCCACCTCTGAGTCCCTAGATTGGTTTTTTATGTTCTCGTAGTTGTCCATGTACCAGCGGATAGCTTCACGGGCAACCTCGGTCTTTGTACGCCCCTGTAAGCGCGATAATTCGGCCAGTCTCACCCGGTCCTTTTCGTTCAGCCCTACGCTCGTCTCCTGGTACTGTTTTTTGGTTGCCATAGCCTTACCAACCCGTTAACCTATACAATATAAACAATAGCAAAATCGACCAAGGTCCGATACCGGATTTTCCCTAACCCACCAAGGCGCAAAGCGCTCGTATGGTGGGCTTTTTAGTGGGGCAACCGTCCCCACTGTATCTTGCCTTACCGAACGGTAAAGCCACCCTCCCTCCGGTCGGACCGTCCGCTAAGGCTCCGCTTCGCTCCGAAAGCAGCCTAAATGTTGCGCGTCAGTGCCTCTTCCGCGCGCTGCATCCGCAGCAAAAAACTACAGCAAAATTGTGACAAGGTTGCTCCGGACCGAAGGCAAATGACGTAGCGCTCTATCGCGCGAATCTCAAATTTTGCCGCGAAGCGGCTCCCAAACCATAAAAATCTGCCGCATGGGTGGGGCAATTGGGTTAATGGCGGCGACCACTGGAGATGACGGGAATCGAACCCGCGCCCGAGAGGTCTGAATTCCCGGAGCCAACCATGGCGCATCCCCAGCGATCACCTCAAAATCGCAAGCAGCCACCAAGCCAGCTTGCGATACCATCCACCACGGGGATGCGCCGCCTCGGCTCCGGGACGATAGCCTATGCTGCGGGTTCGGTTCCCCGAGGTCTACATATCCGCCATTAACCCCTACCGCTAGACAGGGTGGGGGCGGCACGGGGTCTATCTCCCCATCAAACTACCTGCCGGACCCGCTATAATGGCATGAGAGGTCTGAATTCTCGGCGGGGGTCGTCTGCGGTTGCGGGCGGCCCTTGTGTTTTATAGCCGAGGTCAAACTTCAAGCCCGGTATAATGGAGACGTCTGAGGTCTCGGAGCCTTTTTGCAGAGCCGTTCCCACGTGGGGCGGCTTTTGCCTTTTGCACCGTCACTCCCAACGAGGCGGCGGTGGTCCAGGTCCCCTGTTATCGTTCTTCGGCGGAAGCGGTCCCGGCTTCGGCAATTTGAGCAGTCCGCCCCCGAGCTTGAGGACGGCACCGCAAGCAGACAGAACCAGGCGGACGACCAGGGCGATTAGTCTGTTCAGTATGCCGGTCGCCGGTCTAAGAACATTCGAAGCACGACCGCCGGCCATGAGGCAGAAGGCGATTAAAATCACGACGAGAAGACCGAGCGAATAGAGTAAATCCATCAGAAATATTTCCCCCTTCGGGGCTTACGGATGCGCTTTGGTTTCTTCAGCAGAATTCGAATTCCGTCCTCTCCCAAATCCCAGACTTTGAACAGTAATCGCGTGATATTTCGAAGCACGGAAAGCAGAAAGTAATTGCTTTTACCAAGCAATCCAAAAAATCCTACAATGAAAAAAATGCAGAATAGGTGCCAGATATCGTCGTCCATGTCGCAAGCCTGCGCCTGAATTCACTTTCTATCTTCGCTCTTTTCAGGTAGAGAATCCAGTTAAGTAGCTTGCTTGACGAAACCGGCTCGGGGCGGCGGGCGGGTAGCCACTGCCCATAGGGCAGCAAACCAAAACAAGTCTAAGGGCGAAAAGCCCTTGGGGGAGCCTTACGGCTCCCAGGCTCCTGAATCTCGCATCTGGTCGCAATAGACTTCATACATGTCTTGTTCGGCCATGTCATGGATGAATTGCGAGTGCATATCATCGACTCTTCTAAAGCTGGCTCTATCAGCGGTTCTCAGATTGCCAACACCGCGCGAGATTGTAATCACAGCGCTTGCAGGAACTTTGACATTGAACAAAAGCGAAAGCATTGCGTGATATCTCATTGTCTAAACCCTCATGTTCCGGCGCCTTCACCGGCTTCCCCTGGAATACCGCCCAAAGTTTTGCTGTCAGGACTGGCGCAGCCACCCGCCAGGGCTTGGTCTTGATGGCAAAAGTTTTGGTGGTACCTTCAAGAAAGCCGGGGAGGTGCCCCATCACATAGCGCAGTCCGGCGCAGCCGGGCGAAGCGGTATAGGCGACGTTCTAGCGCTCTATAATGTGGTCAACAGACATCGAGCACAGGAGGAAAAACAGCTATGAATGAAGTTGTTTTTTCGCTCTGTTTCACAAATTCAGAGCTGCCGGAGCTGGAAGAACGAAATTTTTTCAACGAGCAAATCAATCAAATCAAGCAGTTATCAGCCTGCCGGGTGCAGCTATGCAATCTCGACGGAGACACGCCATTTGAAAAGGCGCCCCCTGTCATAAAAACTCCATATGTGGTCGTGGATGGCGTCTCAAAAGGCGGAACGTTCCATGTCTTAAAAGGCTCGTTCGATGAGCTTTTTGACGAAATGGACAAATATTTAGCTGATGCTAAAGAATGGAGCAGCCGCGACTAGACCCGCACACAGAGCGGCTATAGCTTCGGTTCGACGAAGTAGTAAGCACCATTTCCGCACTTGGAACACTCGTTCCACCAGGCAAATTCGGCTTGTGTCATGCGGTCGTGCTCCGCGCCCTCGCTTGGTGCGCAATCCAAGCAATAGAATTTTGAATTGCTTAAATGGACGCCAAAATATTTGGCGATCATCGTCAAAGCCTCGTGCATCTCGACATTTGCTTTCTCGGCAGTGAGAACAATTGCATTACCTTTCAGCGCGTCTTTCGTTTCGTTGTGCAAGTTGATGATGCTTTTGCACTTGTAGACGTGGCTAATAAGCGCACTTAGCACTAATGAACGCTCGCTATCTTCAGTGATTTTTAAATCGGGCATCCGGCGCCCCTCCTAAATTTAAGGTGCTGTCCATGGGTCGATAACGGGCACCCCAAGAGCTTGAAACGGTGCAACGTCGCGCGTTGCCACGCTGAAATTATGCACACTGGCGATAGCGCCAATTTGCCCATCCGGCATCGAGATTGCTTTGCCTTGGGCTCGCGCGGCGCTAACTAACTGGCTGTAAGCCATTGCCGCGCCTTCATCGAATGGCAGAATTCTTGTGTCAAACAGCCGCGTTATGAGCGAATCAAGCGCGGCGCTGATGGTAGATTTCCGCTTGCCGTCAGGCATTATTGCAATACCGATCAGAAGTTCTGCCAAGCTGGTCGCGGATAGAAACAGCGTTTCAACAGACTGTTGATCGAGCCATGCAATGACAGCCGGGTCCCTGCCAGGCTTTAAAGCTTCGGAAACTACGTTTGTATCGAGGACGATCATTCAAAACTCGCTATGCGTGGGGGCTCCTGCTCGCGCTCGATCTTCAGGTCATCCAATTTGTACTTATCGCCGAACGCCGCCAGCTCAGAGCCGACCTTGATCCGCTCCTTCGGTCTTACTGCCGTTTCCAAAATTTCGCGCACTTCCGCTTCGGTGCTGCGCCCATTCTGGGCAGCTCTCACACGTAGCGCCCGGTGTGTCTCTTCAGGTAGATTTCTAACCGTTATTGATGCCATGATTGCACCTCTCTAGAATCGATTGCACTGCAAGCAATGATATCACAAATTGATATCTGACAGCAAGGCGCAAATAGGCGCCCGCTTGGT
>DATNPX010000013.1:0-10700 GCA_036702975.1 Oculatellaceae cyanobacterium | reverse complement strand
GTAAGTATTCCGCCTACCCATCTCCAGTCTTTATCGCGTGGAGGCTGCTCTGCCATAATTGTTTGTAAGCGGTAACAGCACCACAAAGCGAGCTTCAGGCGGGGCGTTTGAAAGATGGGGGAAGGGTAAATTCGCGCTTCCGTTCATCGGACATTTTCCAAGGAAGAAACTTATCAATAGATGGAGGGGGCTTGCCCGGATTTGAAGAGCATTCATTGAAGTAATCGAGGAGTAGAGATTGCGGATCCAGACCGTTAATGAGCCAGGTTTGGAAGAGAGTAAAAATTTTGGACGCTAGTTTGCCGGCCCAATCTGACCCGCTGCCATAACTGTTCTTTCGCAGTACGACACAGTTTCGAAGCAATCGTTCGGCGAGGTTATTGTGCAACGGAATGCGTGGGTCGGTAAGAAATAGTGTTAGCCCGTCCCAGTGTCGCTTCAGACTGTTCAGTACTGTCTTTTGCTGCTTGTGCAACGGCTTCAGTAATTCACTTTGCCACTCAAGTTTCATCATCTCGACGTGGCTTGAAAGCCGCTTGCATGCCAGTTCCCACTCAGAACCAAAATTAAGTTGGTCTTTCCACAGCTTGAACCGTTGTTCGTTGAGAACGAAAAGATTGGCTATACGCATTAGCCAGCCCTTCGCCCAGGCGCTGAATTTTTTCAACCGAAACATGTTGAGAAAGTCTCGGCGAACATGAATCCAGCACCAGGCCTTCTGAATGGCTTTCGGCAGCGACTTGTAGGCGCTGAAACGATCACTCATCAACAACCCATTTGAGTGCTCAAAAAATGCGTTGGGGACGCGGCTCGAACGGCTTGGGTCAACAAGATAAACAACTGCTTGTTTGCAAGACATAACCCACAGCCACCAGTTGTTGGTCTTTTTGTCGGCTGTGTTCTCGCCAAATACTCGCCAGCTGGTCTCGTCTGCGTGCCATTCATCGGCGTTTCGGCAGAACTGAACAATTTGTTCAAAAAGGGGCTCCACTAAATTGTTGATCACGTGCAGCCCGCCGGTTACGGTCCCGGCTGCCAATCCCAGCCCTTTCAAGGCAAGGTCTTTCAACGTCCGGTTCGTCGGCACTCCAAAAAGAAACTTTTGCACTACCAGGTGAATCCACAGTGAATTGCCAATTGTGGTCCGCGGATACAAGCGCGGTGGCGGCTCGGCCGTAATAACTTTCGGTCCCGGACATTTGCATTGCCGCACATACCGCGCTCGGTGAAACTTCATCAGCGAGAGCATTGTTTCGTATTCTACTATCGTAGAATCGTCAGTTCCAGGCAGCATCTTGAACGGTGTCTGACATGTCGAACAACAGTTTTGCTCCAGAAAAAGCTCGACGTGCTCTTCGAACAAGCCGTCTCTTTTCGTTCGACCATGCCCCTTAGCACCCGGTTGCTGCCCCCGTTTGCGCGCTTCCGTGCTTGCTTCTTCTTCGACGACGCAGGCTTCGCCCTTCTCTGTACTTTCGCCAAACCGCGCTTTAGTCAGCGTCGCAATGTGCTTTTCCAGTCCATCTATTTTGACAATTAGGGCTTCGTTCTCGCGCTCCTTACGCCGCAACGAAACCATTGCCGCAGAATAGCGCTGCTTAAACGAGTCTCGCTCCTCTGTCAGTTTCGCAACTGTCCTATTCAGCGCCTCTATTTTCTTGTCGTCTCTGTCCGCACGCCGTTGTTGCTCCCGTATCGTTCTTTGCAGTCCAAAGATCGACGGTCCCTTTTCTGGCTTTTTTGGCTCGGACTGGCTCTTCTTCACACCTCAATCATGCTCCACCCCTATCCAAAAGGCCAGCCCTTTTTGAACACCTTGGAAATGAAATTTCCCTTACCACGACAGGGGTTCGCCGAATACTTACCGCTTTTGCTAAGCTATGCCGTAAAAAATTGAAAGTAGCAAACTACGTCAATGCGCCGCCCCATCTACGACCAGGTGATAGCAAGGCACTTTCGAGCCCAAAGGAAACGGCGGAAACTTCCCGACAGAGAGAATGATGCCGCGAAGATTTGCCATAGTCTTCTGATTTGTGGGATAGCCGGCATTTGCTCGTTCAAATCCCGTATAGGGTGTTGCGTTGTAAATGGAGCCATCCTGGTTGATTATCACATGCAGGGCCGCAACACCAGGAGTCGCTAACAATTGATCTGCACGTGATTGAAAGACATATTGCACGGCTCGCAACCATGCTTTCCACTCAGGACCTAAGTCCTTGCTTCCTTCTTCTGTCGACAGATCGCTCCACCAATTCTTAGGCACCTGGAAAGCCGGGTCGACTGCCGCCGGGCAGTGGGCGGTACTCAAGCTGATGCTCGGTGGACGGTTTGGTGCGGTCCGGAAAGGCACCGCTGCCACTGGCACATATGCATTCGCGACCGTTCCGACCGTCGAAACAAGTGCCCCACCAATGTGCGCTTTCAGTCCTTTATGCTTGAATTGCGCACTATTTATAGTGGCACCGTTGTTCGCGTGCAGATCGGGAAGATTTCTATTTTGCCAGTCCATTATCGCTCGCATGGACAACTGTTGGGGATCATTCTCCACATCGAGCGTGGCTTTCACTTGATGGATATGGGAAGAAGTTGAATCCGGCGCGGCAGTCCCTGATGTTTTTGCTGGTGTTGCAGGAACCGAGATGGTCGGCGGTGTCGAAGGTAACATCGGCGTTGATGCAATTGGCGGTGTCAGAGCGGCTGCGGGGATTGAGCCCACAGTCGTTCCGACAGGCGGATCAGAGGCTGGCACAACGGGCAACGAAGACGCCGGGAACTGCACCGCACTGGAGGGAGATGCTTGTCCGGGTCTGGGAATTCGACGGCTGTTATCTGCCAATCCGGCGTTGCCCATGAGCAGTATGATGGATGCGAGCGAGGGCAAACTGACAGTCTTGGCGAGCTGGGCGTCTTTCATAACATCACTAGCAGCGGGTCATATTTTGACTGTACCCTTCAGTTTGTGCATAAATCGTGAAAGTTGAGGCGGATGCCAATTTTTCCGTCCAATGCTTCAAGGCGGCCCGGAAAAAGAAAGGGGATGAGGGTGTGTTCCTGACCTCTTTTGGGCTGCTGAGGTCAGGAACATAACCTCATCCCCGACCCGCTGAATCTGGTAATCTGAATAATCTGGTCTACAATGTGCGGAAAATAACTATTTTCAGCACCTCACTGGCAAGAAAAATGGCGAAGAAATAAGGAGGCAGGAAGTATGGCTCTTCCTGCCTCCATTAATATGCCTTCGCTCAACGCGGCCGCTTAGCTACATTGCGCCTCGCCACTCCACTTTTCTGTGCCTCTTCGATCACTGCCGAAGCCACCGCTTTGGCGACACGACTGTCGAAGATGCTCGGAATGACGTGGTCTTCGTCGAGTTCGTCCTTGCTCACAACGGCCGCCAACGCGCGAGCCGCTGCCAACTTCATCTCGTCGGTCACCCGCTGTGCGCGCGACTCGAGCAACCCCTTGAAGAAGCCGGGGAAGACGAGTGCGTTGTTGATCTGGTTCGGATAGTCCGAACCACCAGTGGCGACCACTCGTGCGTAGCGCTTCGCTTCCAGAGGCATGACCTCGGGAATCGGGTTGGCCAGTGCGAAGACGATCGGATCACGGCGCATGACCGCTAGATCCTCCGCCTTTATGATGCCGGCTGCTGCCAGACCCAGGAACATGTCTGCGCCTTCCAGTGCTTCCTGGAGGGTGCCGTCGAAGTTGTCCGGATTGGAGTTTTCGGCAAGCCAGCGTTCCTGCGGCGTCAGGTCGGTGCGGCCTTTGTGAATGGCCCCCCCAACATTGAAGCCGACGTAGTGCCGAACACCGGCGGCCATGAGCAGCTTGGCGCAGGCGAGACCGGCAGCGCCGACGCCGGCGCCGACAACCCGCAGATTGCGTAGCTGTTTCTTCACCAGTTTGGCCGAATTGATCGCCGCTGCCACAGTGGCGATAGCTGTGCCGTGCTGGTCGTCGTGGAAGACAGGGATGTCCAGCTCTTCGGAGAGGCGTTGTTCCACTTCGTAGCAGCGTGGAGAGGCGATATCTTCCAGGTTAATGGCTCCAAACCCGGGAGAAATCGCCTTGACCGTCCGCACAATTTCGTCGGTGTCTTGCGTTCCCAGCGCGAGCGGAAATGCGTCAACACCGCCGAACTGTTTGAACAACATTGCCTTGCCTTCCATCACCGGCAAACCAGCCTGGGGCCCGATATTGCCGAGTCCTAGAATGCGAGAACCGTCGGTGACGATCGCCACCATGTTGCCCTTACTCGTGAGAGAGTAGACCTTGCTTGGATCGGCGGCGATCTCGAGGCAGACGCGAGCAACTCCTGGAGTGTAGGCACGTGACAGATCGTCGGCGCTTTTGATGGTTCGACGTGGTGTCACTTCGATTTTTCCGCGCAGGTGGTCGAGGAAGGTCGCATCGGAGACGTGCATGACTTCGACGTCTTTGATGCGAGCGACCGCTGCTACGATGTCTTCGCCATGTTGGGCATTGACGCAGTTGAACTTGATGTCCTGAATCGTGAAGGTGAGTTCGCTCGACACCATGTAGATGCCTTCGACTTCGCCTCCGATTTCAGCGATTGCTGTCAGAACTCTGGCGGGAACTCCGCCTGTCTTGAGGAGCTTGGCTCTGACGGTGATGCCATAGCTCGCGCTGGTCTTGCCGCGAGTGAGGCTTCCGTCTGTTGTTGTGTTTTTGGTTTCAACGTTCATAAGAGACTCCTTTGCTTCACCATTGGTGGTGCGTAAATGTTAAGAGCGTTTCACTGGACCATCCGGAGAAACGCCGTTCGACCATGCCAGAACGTGCAACACCCATGATTTGCAACGAGCAATCCACCCCCACGTTCACGAATGAACAGCGGTAGCGACTACAGACGGTTGCGGAATCTAAGAGAGTTGGACGATCTCTGGATTGAAAAGAACTAGTGCGACAGAACTAAGTTATTGCGCTTGCCGGGTGTCCAACAATCTTGATAAGTCTAAAAACGTGCAAAAAAATGCATCTTGGCAAGGCGTGTTCGTGACTACATTTGGCGATGCTTCGCTACGGCGAAATTTCTTTAGATTTTGTCGGCCCGTTGGTAGTCATCTGAATATCTGATGATGTCTTCCTCGGGGAAATCTTCGCCGGTTTGAACTTCTATGATTTCGACTGGATCTTTGCCTTCACAGGCGAGACGGTGTTTCGTGCCGCGTTTGATGAACAGGTGGTCGCCGTAATGGTATTTTTTTGTCACGTCATCGAGGGTAACGGTGGCTTCTCCTTGCACCACCACCCAGTGTTCGTCACGCAGTTTATGGCTCTGGTAGCTGAGTCTATGCCCGGGGTTGACTACAAGTTTTTTTACCTTCGTATTGTCCTGGTCGATCAGAACGAAGAAACTCCCCCAAGGTCTGTCACAGCGATTGTCTGACATCTTCTTTTCCTACCGAGATATAAAGGCGAATGGACTCTGATCCTATCATCACTTGCGATGAGGGCTATTAACTGCGATGGGAGCATTAACTGTTGCGGGTTGGTTGCCAGTAGGCTTGGCGAGGTCTTCAAGTCAGCAATGCGGTGTTAGAATGGCGCTTTTGATACTTGATTCGCACGAGCTTTAGCCCAAATCTACGATGACAAATATGCATGCTATTAACTGCAGGCAACCGTGGCGCAGGCTCTGGCTTGGTGCTATCTTGCTCTCTTTGTTTTCGGTTCAGTCGTTGCCGGCGGTATCTAAAGAGAGCACTTCAATCAAACTGCTGCAGCGCAGCAAATTGAATGGCGACATGGTTGTCTATCTGTCACAGTCTGGTCTGCGCATTGAAAACCCACGTTCTCACATCACCATGTTTGCGAAGCCACCAGAATGGACGGTCTACAAGGTCAGCCAGGAGACTAAAAAGTATCGCGTGTTGCCCTTTCAGTCATATTCCAATCCGATCGTGCAAGCTCAGATATTTGCAGCCGGAATCAATATGACAAAGGCAACTTGTGCCAAAACTGGCAGTGCCAAAATGTTTGAGTTGCCTGTCGATTTGTACAAATCAGATGAGGCTTACACCAAAAATGCGCACGAAATGTACTACAAAACAAAAATTGTTAGCGCAAGTTACCCAGAGACTTTTACATGCAAGGTCTTGTCTCCTGATGCGTTTCCTGCCGAAGAAGCCCGAATTTTGTCGATCTTGAATGGCTTGCCAAATCTTCATGGCGTGCCTGTTGAGATGACTTGCATGCCTTTCGACCGCAAGATTCTAAAGTACCTGGGGACATCTGATGCGATACCATGCACCCTCAGTCCTGAGCAATTGACACTTCCGAGGGGGTTTCAGAAGGTTGATGAAGATTCGGCTTTAACGACGAGCGTCGAAGTGCAAAAAGACATGCTCGATTTCATTGAGAGTGCAGGACAGCGCAAATCAAAATAGTGGGCGGTGCCGTTTACGGACTGCGCAGAAGCTGCTCGCTCCTTTGGCTAAGGATTGAAGTCAAAGACCGTTTGCTGTTTATAAGTTTCCCCTTTTTTCAACACGGTTGAAGGGAAACCCGCATGGTTGATGGCATCAGGAAAACCCTGAGTTTCAAGGCAAAAACCGTAGTAGCGATAGTATGGACCACCATTGCCTACGTCGGTACCGTCTAAGAAATTGCCACAATAAAGTTGCATGCCAGGCTGAGTGGTCGTTACTCTGAGCCTTCGTCCCGACTTTGCAGAAAACACTTGTACGTTGTAGCTACCTTCTGGAACCTTCTGCAGAACGAAGTTGTGGTCGTATCCACCCAGGCTCTCTGGTAGCTCTTTTATCTGAGCGCCGATGTTTTTTGGTTTGCGGAAATCCAGCGGTGTGCCTTCTACTTTGCCAAGTTTGCCAGTCGGAATCAGGTTGTCGTCGACAAGAGTAAACTCTTCTGCTGCTATCGTCAGTTCGTGGTCGAGGATATCACCGGCTCCGGCGCCATCGAGATTGAAATACGAGTGATTGGTGAGGTTGATGATGGTTGTTCTGTCGGTGCTCGCTTCGTAATCGATGATCAACCTGTTGTCGTCAGTAAGCGTGTAGCTGGCTTTGACATGGACTTCGCCAGGAAAGCCTTCATCGCCGTCTTTACTAACAAGCGCAAATGTCACAGATGACTGCCCGGCGCCTTCGTGAGTGGTGGCGTTCCAATTGTGTTTGTTGAAACCTTTGAGCCCGCCGTGCAGAGAGTTATGACGATCGTCGTTTTGGGCGAGTTTATACGTTGTGCCTTCCAGTGTGAATTCACCAGCAGCGATTCGGTTGGCGATGCGCCCGACCGTCGCGCCGAAATATCCTTTATTCTTAATATAGTCTGCCAGATTGTCGTGGCCGAGAACTACATTGGCCAATTGTCCCTGTTTGTCAGGGATGACGAATTCGGTGAGGATTGCACCATATGTGGTGACTTTAGCTTGAGCGCCATTCTCGTTTTGCAGAACAAACAGCGTAACTTCGCTGCCGTCTGGCAGGGTTCCGAATGGCAGCTTTTCAAGGAGTGCTTGTTTCATAAGACACACATCTTACGACAAAAGTTGCTGTTACAGGTAAGCTTTTAACCTGAAGTTGCGGTTCATCTGCGCCTAGTAAGGTCATCATGTTCAGCGAATTTCCAGACTTACGCTTCCAAACTCACAAAATGACTGAAAGTCCATGAGCAGCGAATCCGTCCGAAATGCAAATTTCTTGCCGACAACGTTGGTTTTGACCGCTGGGGTGCTGTGGAGCTTCAGTGGAATTCTGATCAAAGAGATTCACTGGAACGCATGGGCTATAGCGGCTGCCCGCAGCCTTATTGGGGGTACATGTCAGCTTGGGTTTCTCTACTATTGTGCCCGCGCTGGTGCGGGCACGAGACTCGGTTTTGCCAACCTTTTGCGCGAGATTTTCGTCTGTGCAGACAAGGCGCACTGGCTTGGCGCCGCATGCTTTGTCGTCAACATGATCGCACTGGTGGCTGCGTTTCAGATAACCAAGGCGGCAAATGCTGTATTTCTGCACTACGCCGGGCTTGTTCTGGTCGCAGTTTTTAGCGGACCAATTCTCAAGCAAGTACCTACCAAAGAGGATTGGTGGTCTGTGGCAGCGGGTTTGATAGGCATGCTTCTGATCGCTGTTGATGCGCTGGATGCGAAGAGTGTGATTGGCACCTGCCTTGGTGTTGTATGTGGTATCAGCTTGGCGTTGTGTCAGATATGTTTGGGTTTGCGGAGCCAAAGACAACAGAGTGGTCGCGAAGCACTAGAAACGATCTTTCTCGCTAATTTCATGATGTTTGTTTTGGGTGCACCGTTCATGTTCCAGCCGGCTTCGCTTGCGTTGTCTCGGTGGGATTTTGCGTTTTTGCTTCTTTTGGGTGTAGTGCCGTGGGCGGTGCCGGATGTGCTTTACAGCATTGGCATCAAACGGGTTCCAATCTTGCGGGCCTTGATTCTAGGCTTGCTCGATCCAGTATTGACCGCCGTCTGGCCGTTCGTTTTTCTCGGAGAGACTCCGGGTTTGAGTGTGCTTATAGGTGCTAGTGTCGCAACGGTAGCGGTTGTCTATCAAAATGTTTGGGAGCAGCGTAAGCTTAAGTCCGTTGAAAGAAACTGGAAGTAGCATCCAGTCAGTGTAGTCAGGTGCTATTTTCTCCGGCATGCATTAGCGCTAGCTAGTTGTTAAGTTTAAATGACAACCTATCGTTTCATTTGGTCATTGGAATTGAAGCACCCAAACTTGATAAAAAGGAAAGCGTGCTTGTTTTCGATTACTGAGTCCGGTTTCGATTGTCCAAATAAAGAAAAGACAGCGTAATTATGTCGATCCCGAAGGGGCTGGTTGAAACCGACAGTACTTGAAAACAGGCTCCGAATTCCAAACTTGGCGAAACAAAAAGGAGCAAGTTATGAACACAGTTTCAGCATTGACCGGTGAGCCAGCAGCTCAACCGCGTCAGGACGGCGATTTCTATCCCGAAATCGAACCGTTCGATTCCGGCATGCTGCCCGTCTCGGGCGGACATCAGATCTATTACGAGCAGTCCGGCAACCCGAACGGAGTCGCCGTGGTCTTCTGTCATGGTGGTCCTGGCGGTGGCACGGAGCCGTCCTATCGCCGCATGTTCAACCCGGAGAAGTATCGCATCGTCCTCTTTGACCAGCGCGGTTGCGGCAAAAGCTTGCCTTACGCCTCGCTCGACAACAACACGACCTGGGATTTGGTCGCCGACATGGAACGCATTCGCCAACATCTCGGCATCGAGAGCTGGGTAGTTTTCGGAGGCTCCTGGGGCAGCACGCTGGCACTCGCCTATGCGGAGACGCATCCGGAGCGCGCCAGCGCCCTGATTTTGCGAGGCATCTTCTTCGGCACCAAAGAGGAGTGCGACTGGCTCTATCAAGGCGGCGCCAGCAATGTCTTCCCGGAATATTGGGAAGCTTTCCTGAAGCCGATTCGCGTCGCCGACCGCGGCAACATGGTCGCTGCCTACTACAAGCTGCTCACCAGTCCCAACCCGACCATACGCCTGCGGGCGGCGAAGGCGTGGAGCATCTGGGAAGGCAGCTCGAGCAAGCTGTTCGTCGACGAGAAGTTGCGCAGTCGATTCGCGGCAGACCATTTCGCCGTCGCTATCGCCCGCATCGAATGCCACTACTTCCTGAACAACTGCTTCATGCGCGGCAGGAATCAACTGCTTCGCAATGTCCGTCGCATCAGCCACATTCCGTGCGTGATCGTCAACGGGCGTTACGACATGGTCTGCCCGATCAGCGCTGCCTATGCTCTGCATAAGGCGCTGCCTGATTCGGAGCTGGTCATCGTGCCCGACGCCGGTCATTCGATGAGCGAAGTCGGTACTCGTCGAGCCCTGATCGCTGCCACCGACAAATTCAGCTCGCTGAACGACTGACGGCCGGCTATCGTCTTTCAGGTGGAGGCTTAAAGCGCGCGTTTCAGTCGGGTAGCTGATTGAAACGCGCGTTTTTGTTTTTGGCGATTTTGCAGAATATATGCTGCGAATTTGAGCTTGTATTAACTTCGTTTTGATTAGCGCTAGCGGCTTTGGAACGTTCAGAGAATCCGACTGCTTCATGCCGCTGTACTAGGTTTTGGAGGAAGTCTCCGCTAACCCAGCTAGCTTTGTATTTCGTATAAATACTAGTAGTGACAGTTATTTGAGATTAAAGCGAAGGCTAGTCCCACGGATAGATACTTCTATCGCGCTTGTACTTGATGTAGGAAAGAGGTGTTTCTTCACTTTCCTTGCAGTTCGAAGGTCGTCACTCAAACAAGCACTCAAGCTTTAGTTCAGGCATTTACTTCGCAATTTTCATTGCCTGAACTGAGCCGATGTCTGTTTGAGTGACGACCTTCGACTGTTTCTTCAACGTGTCAGGAGACTATCATGTGCAATAAATGCGGTCGCAAAGTCGGCAACGGTTATGCCGAAAGCACGATGTCGCGTTATCGCCCTCTTGTCGATGCGGTGCGCAACGCTGCTCGGCAGAAGGGCGTGAAGGCGTTCGGCGGCGTTGCGGTGGCGAAGGTCGGTCAGACTTTGAGCTTCGCGCTCGATATCTGTAGCGGCGTGACATCATAAATCGTTCGGCGCGACATCATCCGCTGTTTCTGGCTCGAATTAACCGCCACTAAAAGTGGTGCCGAACTCAAATTGATTGACACCGAACCCAAATTAAATGACACCAGCGTAAATTA
>DATNPX010000012.1:0-383959 GCA_036702975.1 Oculatellaceae cyanobacterium | reverse complement strand
AGCGATTCAATGTTGGTTGACACTGATTTTTAGGATAAGAGGATGTGAAAGTTTTTTGTCTGCTTCGTCGGCAAGTAAGATAACAAGCACGACTTCGAGCCTGCGACCGAGTACGATTATACTAAAACGCGATTAAAGGAACTGAAATTTATGGACAGCCCAAGCGCGCAGCGAGCGGAAGAGCAAGAGCTAAAGTACAACGGTAAGCGCGCAGCTGCCGGAAAAAAGTCTCCACTTCTGCCGGTTACCTTGGTGATACTGTGCATAGTGGCGATTGCGGGACTGACCATCTACGGCGGGCTGCCTCGATATATTCAAAAGAAGGAGCTGAACGAACACAGCCGGGAGCAGCTGGCGCAGGCAACGCCTGTTTCGGTAGTAGAAGCTCAACCTGGTGCTGCAATACAAGAATTTACTCTGCCTGGCGCAACTCAGCCGATTCAAGACGCTCCTATATATGCTCGCGTCGATGGATATTTGGCGAAACGTTATGTGAATATCGGTGACAAAGTTAAGACCGGGCAACTTCTGGCCGAGATAGATACGCCTGAATTGGATCAGCAGGTGCAAGCGGCCGCAAGTTCAGCTGAACAGGCTGGAGCAAACCTGGATAACGCCCGCGAAGCATATGAAAAATCTCAAGCGGATGCGAAGACTGCAGCAGCTAATGTGCAGAAGGCGAAGACCGATTTGCAGTTCTACACAAGAGAGCTTGTTCGTTATAAACAGTTGGTGCAGCAAGGTGCCGTTAGCCAAGAGGACACTGATACTCGCACACAAGCTTTCAATTCTGGTCAGGCAACCTTAGACGCCATGGAAGCAGCAGAGCGTAGCGCTAAAGCCAGTGTCAATTCGGCAAGAGCGGCCGTTCACGTTGCGCAAGCCGCATTGGACGCAGCAAACGCGCAGCACGATCAGTATGCAGCAATGCGTTCCTTCCGCAAAGTAACAGCGCTCTTCGATGGAATTGTCACCAAGCGTAATGTGGATGCTGGCGCTTTGATCTCCGCCGGCAGTAATTCGAGCAATAACCTTTTGTTCGAGATTGCCAAGACAGATGTGCTACGAGTTTTCGTTTATGTTCCGGAACAGTATGTCTCTTTCATCGCACTAAACGAGCATGCGAAACTCTCCTTTCAGGAATATCCGACGCGTGAATTTGACGGCGTGGTATCAAATGTGTCTGGAGGAATAGACCCGGCCTCCAAAACATTGCAAGTGGAAATTCACGTCCCGAATGCTGACCACAAATTATTACCCGGCATGTATGCAAAAGTCCGCTTTCAAGCACCGTCAAAGATTCGGCTGCCGATTGTTCCGGCAACAACGTTGCAGACCCGAGCTGATGGTTTGTTCATGTATACGGTTGACCAGGACAACAAAATACACATGCACAAGGTGAGTGTCGCTCGCGATCTTGGTGGTCAATTCGAAATTGCCAACGGTATCAATTCTGGTGACAAGGTTATCGTCAATCCATCTGATGAACTGCGGGAAGGACAGAGTTGCAGCCCTGTCGTGATGCCAAGCGCGGTCGCCAAATCGGAAGGAAAGTAAGAGTTCAGCTCTCGAGCTTAACTAAAGCGGCCGCTTGCTCGGCGAGAGCTACATCCAAGAATGCCGTGCTGGCCGGGTTGAGCTGCGTATACATCGCCGCAACGCTCATTGGTATTCCCGGCGGTGGCAAATCTTTTATGCAAAGGTTGGCGTCATCTCCTATTGCCCTTCGTGGCAAGAAAGTGATGAATCCACCAAGTTTGACCAGTTCGAGCAGCGCGTGCCCGTCGTCTTGCTCTATTACGCAGTTCGGGCGGATATTCACTGCTTCAAAGTAAGCCCCTATGTATCTGGTAGAAGAGATTTTGTGGCTGGGAAGAGCCATCGCGATGCCGATAAGATCGTCTATGATCAGAGTTTTCTTCTTGGCTAAAGGATGGTTATTCGCTGCTACTAACACGATATTGTCGCTGAGAATATGTGTGGTCAGAAGCTCAGTATGCTCAGGAGGCGCAAGTGAAATGCCGAGGTCGAAGACTCCAGCCAAAAGTCCCGCCTCGATATCTTCAGCTCGCATCGCTCTGATATTGACGTGCACCTGTGGGTGCAGATTAGAGAATGTGTCCAGCCATTTTGGCATCAACCTGCTGCCATAGAGAGGCACCGTCGCAACGGAGAGAGTTCCGCCGAGAAGACCGGTCATGGCCTCGATCTCTTTTCCGGCTTCTTCGAGTTCATTGAGTGCATTTTTTGCCCGCGCCAACAATACTTGTCCCGATTCGGTCAGGTGAACACTACGGCCAACTCTAGAGAAGAGTTTCGTCTTCAGCTCTTCTTCCAGTTGTTGAATGTGGATACTTAAGCTCGGCTGTGATATATAGAGCGATTCTGCCGCCCTTGTGAAATGCAAGAGCTCAGCCGCGCGTATAAAATATCGAAGGTGTCGAAGTTCCATCTGCTTGTTTTTGAACGTCAGTCTTTGCTTGAGTCTTTGCTTGAGTCTTTGCTTGAGTGTTTTCCTGAGCGCTTTTCAGTGCGTTTTCGAACGTGGTTGCGCAGTCATTCTCTAAGTTAATCGTATCTATTACGACTGTGTATTGGATGGTCGTACATGCACTCGCTAATGTAGGATTATCGCAGCCGTGCGCCCAAAATATAATATTTTTGCCGAAAACACTTAGCTGCAAAGACTTAACGGGTAACTCACATGTGGATTGTTGAACTTGCCATTAGGCGACCGTACACCTTCGTTGTGGTCTCCGCTCTTATCGCTTTGCTGGGTATCCTTTCCATTACCAGAATGGCGATCGATATTTTCCCTGTTATCGACTTGCCCGTCGTCAGCGTCATTTGGGGCTACACCGGCCTGCCGCCGGAGGAGATGCAGAATAGAATCATCACCATCTCCGAGCGCGCGATGACGACAGTTACGAGTGAAATCGAGCATCTGGAATCAAACTCTGTCAACGGTATCGGTATCATTAAAGTCTATTTGCGGCAGGGAGCAGACGTCGGTAAAGCTGTCGCTTTAATGTCCGCAGTTAATCAAACCGTTTTGAGAATTCTTCCACCTGGAATCACACCACCTCTGGTGACTGCCTTCAGCACATCGGACGTGCCAGTTATGCAACTAGGTGTCGGAAGTAAGAAGATGTCTGAAGCTGAGCTCTATGACACAGGTTTGAGCTTCCTTCGCCCTCGACTGGCGACAGCCGGCGGTTGCTCGATTCCCATTCCTTACGGCGGCAAACAGCGCCAGGTGATGGTCGACATAAACACCAATCAGTTGAATGCAAAAGGTCTCACTCCCGCAGACGTAACTAATGCACTCAATTTGCAAAACTTGATCTTGCCCTCGGGTACCGTGAAAATCGGCACTAAAGAGTACCCAGTCAAGATGAACAGTAGTCCGTTGGCGCTTGAAGAGCTGAATATGTATCCGATCAAGCAGGTGAACGGCGCCACCATTTATTTTAAAGACATAGGCAACGTTCACGATGGATTTGCCACCCAAACCAACATCGTCAACCAGGATGGGCACCGCTCAACTATGCTCAATATTCTCCGTTCAGGGGGAGCCTCGACTTTGAATGTTGTTGAGAATGTGAGAAAGGCGTTGCCGGCTCTTCTGGAGACGTTGCCTAAAGAGTTGAATATAGAAATTCTCACAGATCAATCAGTATTCGTTAAAGCAGCCATCAAACAGGTCGTTAGCGAAGCTACAACAGCAGCTGTTCTCACCGGTCTTTTGATGCTGGCTATTCTCGGCAGCTGGCGCAGCACGTTTATCGTGGTGACATCTATTCCGCTAAGCATTCTGGCATCGATTATCTGTTTGAATGCTTGCCACCAAACGTTGAATACGATGACCTTAGGCGGATTGTCTCTGGCGGTCGGTATGCTCGTCGACGATGCCACCGTAGAGGTGGAAAATATTCACCGCAATCTTGGTATGCACAAACCGATTGTGCAGGCTATTTTGGATGGTGCCGCCCAAATTGCAACACCCGCTTTCGTTTCGACACTTGCTATTTGTATCGTCTTTGTTCCCGTGGTCCTTTTAACAGAGCCCGCACGCTCTCTGTTTGTGCCACTAGCTATGGCAGTTGTCTTCGCCATGATGGCATCATATTTTCTTTCGCGTACTCTTGTGCCCGTTATGGCTCGCTATCTTTTGCAGGAGCATCACGAAGACGACCACTTGAAACCGAAGAGCTTTTTTGGGCGCATTTATGAATGGATCGATGGGCACTTCAATTCACTCCGTGACAGCTATCACGGGCTTTTGGACAGAGCGCTTGCGCATGCCAAACTAGTGGTCGCGGCTTTTTTGCTTTTCTATAGTTGCTGTTGGTCGCTTATTCCATTTGTCGGTCAAGACTTCTTTCCCAAAGTCGATGGTGGGCAATTACGTTTGCATATCATCGCTCCGAAAGGATCTCGCCTGGAAGAGACAGAGCGAGTTTTCAAAAAGGTTGAATATGGCATCAGACAAATTATCCCGGCCGATGAAATCAAGGTGATAACCCATAACATCGGGCTTCCGGCAAGTGGTATCAACCTCTCTTACGGAGACAATGTCACCTTTAGTGATTTCGATGGGGAAATGCTTGTTTCACTCACGCCTGAACACAAGACTTCTGTTTTCGAGTATGAAAAAAGAATCCGCAAGTACTTGCGCACTGAGATGCCACAGTTGTCGTTCTTCTTCCAGCCGGCCGATATCACAAGCCAAATATTGAATGCTGGTTTACCGGCTCCTGTCGATGTGCAGGTCTCCGGTCGCAACATTCCTCAAGTCTACGATATCGCTTTGAAGTTACAAAAGAAACTGGAATTGGTGCCAGGCGCAGTTGATGTCACTCTCTTGCAAATACCTGATGAAGCGCAATTGACTGTGGATGTGAATCGGTCGAAATCTCTAGAACTAGGACTGACTCAACGCGATATTGCCAACTCTGTACTCGTCTCTTTAAGTTCGAGTTTTCAGACTTTGCCTAACTATTGGGTGAATCCGAAAAATGGCGTCAACTACAGCGTGGCGGTACAGACGCCGACCTATCAGTTGAATAATTTAGACGATATTTCGACTTTGCCGATTAGCTCGCTGCCAAATAGACCACCGGTTTTGCTCAAGACTGTGGCTGATATCGGGCGTGGCACCACTGCCGCCATCTCGTCTCACTATCAGATTATGCCAGTGTTCGACATCTATATGAACACTGAAGGGCGTGACCTCGGCGGCGTTTCGGAGGATACAAGAAAAATCGTAGCCGAAATGCGCAAGACACTTCCACGCGGCACCTTCATCAATATTCGTGGTCAGGCTGACAGTATGAATGCCGCTTTCAGCGGGCTCCTCGGTGGTCTGGTTTTCGCTCTGGCCTTGGTTTACATGCTTCTCGTCATCAACTTCCAATCATGGTTAGACCCGTTGATTATTCTTATGGCCAGCCCAGGTACATTGTCTGGCATCGTGCTTATGCTTTTCTTGACGCAGACAACTTTCAGCGTTCCTGCGCTGATGGGGGCGATCATGAGTATCGGGGTCGCATCCGCAAACAGTATTCTTATGGTTACTTTCGCGGAAGAGAGAAGGCAGGAGGGACTTGACCCTGTCAGATCCTCATCAGAAGCCGGGTTTACGCGCTTCCGTCCAGTTGTGATGACAGCCTTAGCCATGATCATCGGTATGTTGCCCATGGCTACAGGTCTAGGAGAAGGTGGTTCAGCGAATGCGCCGCTTGGACGCGCGGTTATTGGTGGTCTCATAGTGGCGACGTTTGCCACTCTCTTTTTTGTACCGGTTGTGTTCTCGTTACTTAAGAAGTCTAGCGATCGCTTCGCTGCGACGCATGCTCATCCGCAGGAGGGCACACCTGCTGGCAACCATTAATAAGCATTACGCACACTAATCGGTTGGATAAAATACCAGTATTGGACCGCTCGTCTAGTAACGAGTAGATTGGAGTTATCGGCTCAAATCGATAGCGAGGTCATCCATGGAAGTTTCAACCGAGAGTTCAGAAAAGAAAGCGTCTCACGAAGCTCCGGTGCATGCCGATACTGCCTCCGCCAAAAGAAAGGCTCATGGTGTTACCAGTCCTGTGCTGCCGGTTTTGGTCGGCATCATCGCTCTAGCCGCCGTAGGTGTTGTGCCCCGGCTCCAGAACCAAACTGAACTGAATAAAACGCACGAGCAGTTGCAAAAGCAGGTGACCGAGGTGGCTGCAGTCGTTGCTAAGTCTGGCTCTGAGCAACAATCGCTCTCCTTGCCTGGCGACCTGCAACCGATTCAGAATATCCCCGTTTATGCGCGCGCGAACGGCTACCTCTTGAAGCGCTTCGTTGACATCGGCGACAACGTGAAAGCTGGCGAACTTCTTGCAATAATCGACACGCCTGAGCTGGATCAACAGGTTCAGCAGGCGATGGCTAATTTAAGGGCAGCTGAAGCTAATCTGGCTTCTGCCATCTCTGACCGCGAAAACTATTCAGCGCAGCTATTTGCAGCTGACGCCACCATCAAGCAAAACCGCACCAATCTCGAATACAGCACGACTGAAGTTCAAAGATACAAAATGTTGGCAGGTGAGGGTGCTGTCTCTTACGAACAACGCGACCAAGCGTTGCGTCAGTACAACTCTGATACCGCTGCCATTGAAGTGGCGCAGCATAATCGCCAAGCACAGCTAGCCCAAGTGGCATCTGCCAATGCTCGTATTGCTGCTGCCAAACAGACGGTGGAATCAAACCAAGCCAGCCTCTCCCAGCTGAAGGCCCTACAGAATTTCCAAAAGGTGATTGCCCCTGCCGATGGTGTCATTACTAATCGCCTGGTGGACGCCGGTGCACTCGTTGCTGCTGGCGGCGCTCAGGGCACGACACAGATTCTCTCAATGGCAAAAACTGATACTCTGCGCATTTATGTCGATGTCCCACAGAGCGACTACAGGTACATCCACAATGGTGACAAGGCTGAACTCTTGTTGCAAGAATACCCAGGCCAATCCTTTACCGGCATTGTGACGAACATTGCCGGCAGTTTGAATTCGCAAACGAGAACTCTGCAAACAGAGATTCGCATAGACAATAAAAATCACATCCTCAAACCCGGCTCTTATGCTGATGTCCGCTTCCACTTCAATAATCCCAATCCGCCAGTAATCATTCCCAGCAACGCTGCTGTCACTAAAAACGACGGTCTCTACGTTGCAGTTGTGAATGACGGTAAAGTTGCCTACCACAAAGTGGAAGTCGCGCGTGACTATGGAAACTCAATCGCAATCAGCCAAGGCCTGAAAGCAAATGATGTGGTGGCACTCGACCCGCCAGACGGTTTGTCCGATGGCAGCAAGGTCGAAGTTAAGATCGCAAAAGCTAACTTGTAACACACTCACTAATGAAGCGTCGTACCGTCATGAACGCAAATATTTTCAAACTATCAATAGCCCTAACCACATCTGCTTTACTCAACGGTAGCCTTGTGTTCGCTCAGGGCTATCTCAAGTATCCCGATTACCCTCACTGGAAGACTTCGGTCGACGGATTATTCGAGTACAAAACAAGCGAAGCGAACCGTATTGCAGCAGAACCAAAACAGACTGACAGTGTAATCAAGCCTATGCGTGTGGATGTGCAGCCTGGCACAACTGAACTGCAAGAACACATTCTGTCACGCATAAACGATGGTCTTGTGAGCGATTGGCTGACACCAGCGCAAGCGAGTGAGTTCAAAAAACGCCTCAACAAAATCAACGACAATGAGACCTGGTACCGCGCTCAAAACGACGGCATACCGGTATCGGTTTTGGAAGCAGACGAGAAGATGCTGCATGAGTTAGAAGCTCAGATCGGTCCGACTAAGAGAGAAGGACCTAACGTAGTCTCTGTCGTTCAAGGCATCGACCACTCTGCTATCGATGGGCTAGTGGCTAAGGCACTCGCCAACCATCGTATTAGCAGCGAAGAAGCCGAAAAATATTACTTGCGTTTGGCTCAGCTTGATTCGCAAAGCGAAAGTTTAAAACATGCCCAGACCGAAGGCTCGTTGCTGCATAGTTCTCTACACGATATGCAGTCTGAACTGCTTAAGAAGCTCAAGTGACTAGTTTGTTCAAAAGTTGCCCAGGTCTTCCCCGATCCCCCGATCCTAGTGGAACTCAATAGCCCGTTGCGCATCAAGGCAACGGGCTATTTGACGACTAACACGTGCTCTAGATTTAGAGTCCGATGAAATCGGGACCACTTCCCTGAGCTGTCGGCTTCACACGCAAGTTTACTTCCGGGCAGACGATTTCACAGGTGCGGCACTGGATGCAGTTCTCCAACGACATGCCGTGCTTGTGCACGCCATCGAGAATATCGATGCGGTGAACTTCGGCTGTGCAATCAGATACGCAGGGCGTTGTTTTCTTCAAGCCTTCGTATTTGCTTATGCATTGAACGCAGGTCTGCGCATTGAACTCGTCGATGTGCTTGTTGCCTTCGTGATACTTCGGCCCAGCGTAAAAAACTGCGTCGGCGCGAGTATAGATCGTTGACTTGTCGGCAGGCGGTTCGTCGTACTTCGGCGCGACGAACGTGGGTACGATGTGTTTGTAGTCGGCTTGATATTTGATCGGACCGATATTGAGCTTGCCCTCAATGAGACCGAGAGAACGTACTCCGTCGATTGGTGCACCCAAAGGGTGAGTGATACCGACTTTCAGCATGCCCATCCAAGGATTTGTACGGTCGATGCTCTTCGCCACAGTTGGCAAATATTCGCCGAGAAGCTTGGGATTTTCGATGAAAGCCCAGCGGAAGTAGCGATTCTTATAGGAGTCTTGTACTACGAAGCTGTTGCTCAGTCTCTCCTGATATGGAGCAAGAGCTGCTTCGCTAAAGTCGCCTTTGATGAGAGCGTCATGGAGCACTTCAGCGGCAACGTAACCACACTCCATGGCGCGGTCGATACCGGCGAGATTCTTCACGTCTAAGACGCCGAGGGCATCGCCTAACAGCAAGGCTCCCGGTACTGCGAACTTCTTCGGCAGGCTGTAATAGCCGCCTTCGGGCAGAAGTGCTGCTCCGTACTTGAGTAATTTGCCGCCTTTGATCATCTCCTGAATCCAGGGGTGCTTCTTGTACTCCTGCAGCTTGTGCTGCGGATTCATGTTGGGATCGGCGCTATCCAAGCTTATGACCAGACCGATAGTCAGCTTGTTGTCTTTCATTCCGTAGACGAAGCCGCCACCAAATGTGCCATCAAGCAACGGCCAACCGAGCGTATGCCAGACCTTACCGGCATAGTTCTCATTAGTTTGCCAAACTTCTTTTACGCCTACAGACCAGATCTGAGGGCATTCTCTCAGCTTGTAGTGGTCGATTACGTCTCTGGAAATGAAACCCTTGTCTCCGAAGCAAGTGAATTTCGCGTAGACATAGTCATCTTCTGACTTTGCTTCTTCGCTGACCTGCACCCCGGCAACGCGACCGTCTTCAAATACGACACCATGGGCGGAGAAGCCTGTGAACATATCTATCGACACGTTCGGTGCGTCTTTTGCTCTCTCTTCTACCTGGTTGGCCATCCAGTTTGCGACGTGACTCAAAGTCATCACGAAGTAACCGGTTTTGTCGAGCGACTTAGGATACAGCTTGCGCGGAACATCCCATTTTCGCTCGCTGCCGAGAACTGAAAAGTTGCTGTCATTGCAGACTGCTTCAATTGGAAACTTGAGCTCTTCATAGTTCGGCCAGATCTTTTTCAAAACATGGGGGTTGGAGACAGCACCACTCATAATGTGGGCACCAAACTCCTTGCCCTTCTCGATAATGGCGATCGAGAACTGCTTTCTGCTTTGCTTGGCTAACTCGATGAAATGATAAGCGAGCGTGAGGTTGGAAGGACTGCCTCCAACCAGCAAAAGATCGTACTCAATGCGTTCAGACAACTGCTGCTACCCCCCGTCCTGCTTGCGATTCCTTTAACTGTTTGGTCATCTCCGGAATGATCTGGTAGAGGTCACCGACGATTCCGTGATGGGCGAACTTGAATATCGGCGCGTCTGGGTCTTTGTTCACTGCGATGATCAAGCCAGACTTCGACATACCAACGCGGTGCTGAATCGCACCGGAAATGCCGAATGCCATGTATACCTTAGGTCTTACTGTTTTGCCGGTTTGACCGACCTGGTGGTTGTAGGGAATCCAACCGAGGTCGACCACTTTTCTCGAAGCCGCGATGGCAGAATTTTCGAAGCATTTAGAGAGTTCAATCAAAAGATCGAAACCTTCCTTACTGCCCAGTCCATAGCCACCGGCGATGATTACGTCTGCTTCAGTGAGCTTGACGCCTTTTGAAACTTCACGCAGCGTTTCGGCTACTATCAAGCGATTGTCTTCTGGTTTCAGATTGACTGGAATTTGGATGATCTTTCCCTGGCGGTTTGGATCTCTGTGATTAGGAATCATGACGCCAGGGCGAGTTGTGGCCATCTGCGGGTTCTTCCACGGTCCAAGAATTCGAGCTTTCAAACTTTCGCCGAAGCTGGGACGAATGGCGTACAGGCAGTTTGGATAGAGACCGATTTTGGTCGGGTCCATCTTAGCTTTGTGTTCGTAGGGACCGATGTCCAGCTCTGTGCAATCTGCGGTCAAACCGGTATCGAAGTGTGCCGCTATGCGTGGTGCTAGGTCGCGTCCAGTCGTTGTGCTGCCGAGTAGTGTCGTATGTGGTGGCTCGGGCAGAGACTCGAGGAAGTCGCATACGACGCGACGGTAAGGCAGCGTACGGTATAGATAGAGGTCTGGATGATCGGCAACGTAAACAACGTCAGCGCCGTATTCAATCAGTGTCCGTGGAACATCACCTAAGTTGTGACCGAGCACTATGCAACGCAACTCGCGTTCCATTTTGTCGGCAAGTATGCGTCCGGCTCCGAGAAGCTCGAGCGTGACGGGCTGCAGCTCGCCCATGATTAATTCAGCCACCACCAGCACTTCGCCTTTAGGACAGTATTGAAGCACCGAGCTGTCTGGTTCTTGTTTTTCGGGTTTGGGAGGATTGTCGCTCATACCTATTTCTTAGCCACCAAAAAGTCTTTGACATTAGTCGAATTAAACACTTCACTGACCATTACGTCTGCGGAGTGACCTTCATGCATGCAGCAGTTGCCGCCGATGTCGCCAACCTTTTCAGTCCAGGCGACGATGGTCGGCGAGCCTTTCAATCCACAGCGCTCAATGTCAGCACCGATGATATCCAGGTCGATAGTCTGCACGTATTTCTTCATCTCTTCCGGGTTTTTAGCTAGTCTTTGCACGCGGTAAGCGCCGCGGAACGACTTGTATTCAAGCGGATGATAGGAGTTAGCGACTGTGAAGAGTAGCGGCAAATCACAAACGAGTTGCTGTGTACCGCCCTCGATGATGCGCCGTGCATGCGCTTTGCCGTTCTCGATCTTGAAATCTTCGCAATAGGTGACTTGCGGTAGATTCAAGCGCTCTGCCAGCTGCGGACCTACTTGAGCCGTATCGCCGTCGGTCGTCTGCAATCCGCAGAAAATCATGTCGAACTTGCCGGCGTAAAGAACGGTTTTGTATAGCGCATAAGCCGTAGCCAGCGTGTCTGAGGCCGCCAAACGGCGGTCGGATAAGAGTAAGCCGCGGTCGACGCCGTGCTCCAGCGCTTCCATTAGAATTTCGACGGCTGGCGGCGGACCCATTGAAATGGCGGTAACTGTGCCGCCGTAGGTCTTCTTCACGTGAAGAGCTGCTTGCAAAGCGTAACGGTCAAACGGATTGAGCATGCGTTTGGCCTTTGCGCGGTCGATTGTACCGTCCGGATTTATGCCGGCTTTAGAGCCCTGGTCGGGCACCTGTTTTACCAGCACGAATATGTTGTAACCTGCCATGACACCCCCTGAACCTCTCAAGGTAACTTCTGTTTACCTTTGATTGAGGTTCACGTATTCAATCCAATATTGTCACGCACAATCGTCGTGTTCATCACACCATTCCAAATACTGTAATCCTTTCTTTGCTTTTCTTTGCTTTCTACTTACAAAATCCGGCTGCAAAGTCCCCAAGATTGCTGTTTTCGGCTAAGCAAGAGCCGCCTGCACCGGTGGAAGAAAGTGGATGTCATTGGCAGAGATTTGCCGTAGTCTGAGAAATCTCTGGTCGTGTCCGTTTTGTTGCTCTGGTTAAAGTCCTCTTGTTCTCAATTTCTGCGCTAATTTTCAAACAAATGTGAAACGATTAGCGGGATGACTTTGGAGAGAAATGCTAATGAATCAGCAGTGGCAAACAACTGGCAAGAATGGCGGAAGACTTGCTGGGTTTGGTTCTCGGGTGATTTCAATAGGTACATTTGCGGTGCTTTGCTTGGCTGTAAGCTTGGGCTTGGGCTTGGCTCAGTCTTTCGCGTTTGCTGATTCTGTTTCGGAGCGCTTAGGTGATGGTGCAAAGCCTGTCGCTTACGCCCCGCTTCGTACTCAAAATGCATCTGAATACTACAGTCTTGCTATCGGAGCCACCTCTCATGTGAGTGCAGGACTCGGTACCAACACTGCCACGAACGAAGAGGAGAAGAGATTCTATGCTCTCTCCGATCAATACCTTCAGAATTTCTTCAAATTTGAGCCGAGTGGAGCCACAGCCGCCGGAATTCATGACTTTGATAACGAGCTGGAAGATTTTTCACAGAGCGCTCGCAAGAAAAAGGTTGAATTCAACAAGTTATCGCAAAAGGTTTTTGACGAGATCGATGTCGGAAAGTTGTCTCTGCAAGCAAGAAATGATCTCGACATGCTAAAGCATGTGATAGCAAGCGTGTTGTTCGATGAAGAGGTTCTGCAGAACTGGAAGAAGAATCCTGATCAGTACAGCAGTTTCTGTGCTGCTACTCTCTTTCCCCTCATAAAACGAGATTTCGCGCCACTCGATGAGAGGCTCAAGTCTGTAATTGCTCGTGAAAAGCAGATACCACAACTTCTTGCCGATGCGCGCAAGAACCTCGAGCCGACTGCTGTTCCCAAAATCTTTGCCGAGATAGCCGATGAACAGCTGCCTGGCATTATCGACTTCTTTAAGTCTGAGGTACCCTCTGCTATCAAAGACGCCAAAGACGCAAAGCTGAAAGAGGCGTTTGATAAGTCCAATAAGGACGTAGTGGTTGCACTGACTGACTACCAGAAGTTTGTCAAAGACCTTATTGCTGATAAGTCTGCGTGCAAAGGCGAATACGCCTTAGGGGCGGAGCGCTACCGCAAACTCCTCGAGTTGCGTGAGATGGTCGATGATTCGCTCGAGACTTTGCTTACACGTGGGGAAAAGGAACTAGCTCGACTACAGTCGGAATTTCGAGCGACAGCCGAAGCCATCGATGCAAAAGCAAAACCGGCTGAGCTTTTTGAATCTATTGCCAAAAAGCACCCCACACCGGACACGCTGTTGCATTCGGTAAAGGATGTGCTTGCTCGAATTCGAACTTACCTCGTCGAGAAAAAGATAGTCACTATCCCTGGTGCGGATCATTTGATAGTCGAAGATACGCCCCCTTATATGAAGGCTACAACTATAGCGGCCATGGAAGCTCCGGGACCCTTCGAACAAAAGGCTACTGAGGCATTTTATTTTGTTACGCTGCCAGAAAAAAACTGGGATGCAAAACGTATAGAAGAACATCTCAGAGCGTATAGCTATCCGGACATACTAAACACAAGCGTGCACGAGGCCTATCCCGGGCATTATGTTCAGGGGTTATGGAATAAACTTTTGGCAACAAATCTACGGCGGACATTTTCCTGCGGTTCCAATGTCGAAGGATGGGCTCACTACTGCGAGCAGATGATGCTCGATCAAGGCTTTGGAAATGATGATAAAGAGCAAAGGCTCGTTCAGATTCATGATGCTCTTTTACGTTGCTGCCGTTATATCGTTGCTATTAAGATGCACACGCAAGGCATGAACGTGCAACAGGCTACCGATTTCTTCATGAAAGAAGGCCAGCAAGAAAAAGCGAATGCAGAGGTTGAAGCAAAGCGTGGCACGGAAGATCCGACCTACCTCGTCTACACTTTGGGCAAGCTCGAAATCCTCGCCTTGCGTGATCAAGTGAAGAAAGCGCAGGGAGACGCCTTTGACCTGCAGAAGTTCCATGACACTTTCTTGTCTTTAGGTGCTCCGCCTCTGAAAATTGTGAAAGCTGAGCTTCTTGCTAAATACGGATTACAAAACGAGAGCAAGCCTTAGGGTCCTTGCTCTCGCCTTTGCGCTAGTCCTTAAGTGTTACTGTGCAGGTTGTTGAACTACTGACTGCATCGTCTGCAGTGCCGAGGTGGTGCCACCACACTTGCGTATAAATTCGCGTGCTACTTCGCGAATGGTATTCATGTCCTTTAAGTTAGGCATAAAGCCAAAACGAATCGCTTTCGATGTGCAAAGAATGTGGCGAACGAAGCGCAATCCTGTTTCTGTAGTTTCGCAGTTCTCCGGACCGCCACTTCCCTGCACAATAGTGCGTACTATGGAAGCTTCGGCAAGAAAGCTGGCTATGTGCTCTGAGGCGGTTGTGGAAAACTGGGGTTCAAAAGTCATGTCTTCTTCTGAAGGCGTTGGCTCGAAATTCATTGGCGACCCTTTTTAAATCTAAAGAAATTGTTGCGGTTGTTCCAGTAATCTAGCAGCCCGACTTGCCTTGGCAACTAAACAATCGCTAAGACACCATATAGAAAAGATATGAAGTGGTCTTTTTTGTGTCATTCTTAACTTCGAAAGACCGCATATACAGTCGTTTTTCGGTGAATGGCGAAATCGCATTTATAATTGCTTCAAGTTTGTTATCAAAAAGTTTGACTAAGTTCCGAAAATTTTTTGCCGTGTCCGATTCGCCCCGCCAGTACTCATGATTGCTCTTGTTACGCTGGCTTAAGTGAAGTACAGTTAGCAATTCGTAAGATCCACTGCTCGTATCCACGGAGCGCCGACATGACCATGACTCTAACGCAGGAACTAAAGACCAAAGTGACTGGCAAAAATCAAATGAAGTGCTTAGTAAAAGACGATTTGATGACGAACGGATTGACCCTTAGAAAAGACATAGCTCAACCGACATTGGCTGTTGATGAGGTGAAGATTAAGGTTCTTGCGACTTCGGTATGTGGTACGGATAAGAGCATTTATCAAAGTGCCAATAGCGAAGGTATTCGCACCGAGATGCAACGCTATCTAGGGGGCGATTCTTATAAGCCGATAATCGTCGGTCACGAATTTTGCGGTGTAGTTGAGGAACTAGGCGAAGGTGTACAGAAGGAACATTGGCATAACGTTCCTGAGCATTTGATCATAGAAAAGGGCGATTATGTCACGGCTGAGATGCATCTCTCCTGTGGGCATTGCATGTTGTGCCGCACTGGAAACGAACATATCTGTATTAACGTGAAAGTGAAAGGCGTTCATATGGATGGCTGTTTCGCCGAGTCGGTGGTGGTGCCGTATAAAAATGTCATTTTGCTCGGTAAGCAAGGCAATACTAAGTTAGTACCGCCCCGTCTGGGTGCGCTTCTTGACGCTTTTGGCAACGCAGTCCACACTGTGCAAGAGGCTGACGTTCGCGGCAAGTCTGTTGCCATTCTTGGTGCAGGTCCGCTTGGCCTAATGGCGACATTCTTGTGTCGCGATTTTGGTGCCTCTAGAATCTATTTGACTGAAGCGGCCGATGTTGAAAGGCGTTTCCAGCTAGGCGAAGGCTTCGGTGCAAGCTCCTGCATCGATGTTTCCAAAGGATCGACAGTACTGCACGATACGGTCCGAAAGTTTGAAACCGGTGCCAACGGAGTCGATGTCGTTCTCGAGATGTCTGGTTCACCTGCTGCTTATGATGATGCTTTCCGTATCGTCCGTAACGGCGGCACTGTGCTGCTTTTGGGTATTACACGCAAGCCGTTGCGCGACTTCGACATCGCCAACTATGTGATCTGGAAAGGTGTCAATGTGAAAGGTATCTTCGGGCGCAAAATGTTTGAAACTTGGGAGACCATGCTCAGGCTACTTAAGTCGGAGAGATTCAACACCACTGAAAATCTCAGCCGAATTATCGGCGCGAAAGATTACTCGCTTGATGAATATGAAGTAGCATTTGAGCGCCTGGTCAGCGGCGCTGAGATGAAGCTTGTGTTTGAGCCGCAGCGATAGTACTGACAGTGTAAGTAGATAAGCGACTAATCAGAGCAGGAAGGTAGAAATGACGACCTCGAGTACGCAAGCTACAGCAAAGAAGCTAACGCCAGTCGATCTCTATGGAGCCATCGAAAAAGAGCTGCAATCCGCTCGCGAGAACAGCACATATAAGGTAGAGGTACCGATCGAAAGCCAGCAAAACGGGCTGGTTAAGGTTGGCGGAAAAACCTGCGTTATGCTTGCTTCCAACAATTATCTCGGTTTGGCGAATCACCCGCGTATTCGTGAAGCCGCTCTTTACGGTTTGGAAAAATACGGTTTCGGTATGGCGTCAGTTCGTTTTCTTTGCGGTACGCAACCGATTCACATTGAATTGGAAGAAGCCATCGCTCGCTTTCTCGGCACTGAGGCTGCGATTTTGCACTCTTCATGCTATGCAGCGAACGAAGCTTTTTTCTTGGCTGTCGTCGGCAATGAATTTGGCTCGACAAACTATCGAGATATTATATACAGCGATCAATTGAACCACGCTAGTATCATTGACGGTATCAGAGTGGCTCGTATTGCTGCTAAAACAACCGATCTCAAAGCCTACAAACATGGCGATTTTAAACAATTGACGGATTGGCTGGCGGAAGGGAATGATTACCGCATCAGCATAATCGCCACCGACGGTGTATTTAGCATGGAAGGGGACTATGCTCCACTGCAAGACTTTGTGCAGGCCGCCAAGCAAAGCAGTGCTCTTCTTTACGTGGACGAGTCGCATTCAACAGGCGTACTAGGCAAGACCGGACGCGGCACACCAGAGCAGTGTGGCGTGCACGGACAAGTCGATGTTATTTCTGGCACGCTCGGTAAAGCACTTGGCGGCGCCATGGGCGGATTTATCGCTGGTAAGAGATCGCTGATTGACTTCTTGCGCCAGAAATCCAGACCCTATACATTCTCCAATACATTGCCACCATCAGTAGTGTGCGCAGCGCTGGAAGCGATCAAGATGCTCGAGGAGGACAACAGTCTCGTGCTCAAGTCGCAAACGAATACCAAATACTTCCGTGACGAGATAAAACGACTTGGATTCACGATCCTGGATGGAGTTCATCCCATTGTTCCTGTTATGGTCGGTGAGGCTGCCACGGCTATGAAGATGAGCACTGAACTTTTAAATGAAGGTGTTTATGTTCGCGGACTGTGGTACCCGGTTGTGCCAAAAGGCGAAGCAAGATTGCGCGTTCAGATCTCGGCTGCTCACGAAATCGCTGACCTAGACCTGGCTTTGGCTGCTTTCAAAAAGGTAGGCAAGCAACTCGGCGTCATTCAATAGAAGACAGGCTTTATTTATTTGATTAGCTCTGCTTCCCAGTTGCCACCGCCATCGGTTTTACCACTGAGATAAGCTCCTTGATAGTCTTTGTCGTTCAAAATGGAGACATCAGCTTTAAAAGTCATGCTTCGCTCTGGTTTTCCTTCATGAGTTTTTCCCTTAACTTTTACGGCTTCGCCTTTTTGATATTTGCGAATGAGCGTTAGTTTGGGAAAGTTGTACCAGCCCTTTTCGATTACAAATTTCTCTTTCGTGTCGTCGACACCGTGACCAACGATCTTGTTGTGATCTTGCTCTAAGAACATAACCGAGTGAATCGTCTTGAATTGATACTCGAAGCCGACATTCCATTTGCCAGATAGATCGGGTGGATGGTCAGGTTTGATTGTATTTTGACTTGGCTCGACAGGGGCTTGTGGTTGTGGCGGTGGCGCCTGCTCTTCTTGCTTAGGCGCTTGGGCTGCCTGTGCAGCGCCATTGTCCTGAACGGCGTCCCATTCGCTGTTTACTTGTTGTCCATCCTTTTGCGTGAACGAATAATCTCCGCTCAGATATGGACCTTGATAGTTTTGTTCGTTAGCTGTGGTGATGGTGCCTGCATACTGAATTGGCGCCATAGTGGCATTCTTGCCTATGTATCGCTTTAGGAATTGAAGTTGATCTCCGCGAACGATACCTTCTTTGATTTCAAATTCGTTTCCTGTTTCGTCCTCTTTGCCTGTGCCCGTGAAGGAATTTCCCTTTTGTTTGAGAGTCATTGAGGCGTTGAATGTTTGACCGTTGTATTTGTAACCGAGACGCCATTCGCCATTGAGCATGCCATTTTTGCCGGCTTCCTCGGGATTCGAATTGCCAGCTGGTTTTGACGAAGAAGCCTGCGAGTCATTACCACCCTTAGCTCCGGTCGGCACCTTCACTTGAGCGCAAGATGAAAGGAGCAAAACTACCCAAACTACCCAAACTACCAAAAGTACGCCGCTGAACACAGCGACTATGGAGGAACTTTTTGCGACTTGAGTGCTCCCTTTCTTCAATCTTTCGGGCTTTCCAGGCAAATTTAAAGACAGCAAATCGTTTGCAGAATCTATGTTGCTCAATCGGGCTCAACTTCCTAGTAATTGGTCTTTCCGCCATTTTAAAGTCTTTGCAAGTAAAAGATTAGAGCAATTACCCGGAAGTGCAACCCCGAAAAATGCCAACTGTGGGGCTTAAAATTCCGCCAAATAAGTAGGTTTCGGCTTCAAAACGGTGAAAGATCCACCGCGGAAGGGTACAACAAATAAGAGTAGCCAGGCTTATATGAGACTCGATTCACATTTAATCTTGGACTACGTATTTTCCCCACTGACCGAAGAGACTTAATGACGTATCTTGACTACGCGGCCGTTAAAAGGGAGTTTTCTCTCATCACTGTCGCCTTACTAATCAAGTGCGTTAGCACCCCAGTTAACTTGCGTATCAGCCACATTTGATGTCGACGTTAGAAAGCGCCACCGAGCAACACGCAAAAAAGCCCGATGCAACGAAGGCTTCGCCTCCTCCTGGGTCGGATCATGTCGAGCATCCACATGGTTCGACAGAAGCCACTGGCTTAACTGGGCACAATCTAGCGGATAAAAGCTTGTCTGAAGTGCGCGGCTTGCAGTCGAAAGACCAAGCTACAGTAAAGATTGAAGATGGCAAGCTCGTCATTCCACCTTTAGGTCCCGACGGGAAGCCTGTTGAGGCAGCCGTTTCGACTGATAAGCCAGCTACGCCTGCAACCCAAACAGAAAATCCAGCAACGGGCGAGAAAACGGTTACCGGCCCGACCACTCCCGAAGCACCGAAAACTTTGGACAAGACAGAGCCGAACCAGACTCCGAAAGACAACAGCCTGATGTCTACCGTCAGTGGAATTTGGAACGGTGTCAAAACTGCTACTTATGACGCAACGACCGCCTTGGTTGGTAAGCCCGCAGCGGACGCTGCCGCCTCTGCTATTGATACCGCCGGAAGCGTTGTTGGCCAACTAGGAACGAGCATTTGGGATTCCCTGGGCAGTCAAGCAATCACCAAGACTGACGGCGTAAACACAGTTAATATGGACCTCGCCAAAAACATTGTTGGTGCTCAAGCCACCGCTGACACTTACGCCACCATGGGCAAGAAAATTGGCGAGGCCTTTGGACCGTCCACACCGGGAGCAGCTCCAGACAAGCAGTTCCAGGCATTAGACCAGGAGCGTAATCAGCTGGTACAAGGCCACAAACCGGGTGATAATTGGACTGACAAGAGCGGCACGGTCTATTCACTCGACAAGAATAACGACCTGCTTGTTTACAAAAATGCCAATGACATAACTTGGGTCGGGCAAAACGGTAAGTCATACGAAAAGCGCGGCGATGTTGAGACCTGGCGCAACGATGGACGCGAGATCAAGTCCATTGGTGACAAAAATTATACTTACACAGATGCACAAGGGAAGACGACCGAGCTGGATGGAAAGAAGGCTGAGGTCTTCCACAACATTCACGACCTGCAAGTCACTCAGTACAACCAACTGCGAAATCGACTGACCGCGCAAGAGATTCCTAAGTTGGGTGAAGGCGTGACGATGCATGCCAACGGCATGGCGTACATCAAGAGTGACCATCAAGGGAACTTTTTAGCCAAGGACAGCATGCAGCACGGTGAACTCATCGTGCATACAGGCCCCGACGGCAAAGCGCAAAGTGAATACCGCGTGCATGATGGGCAAGTGTACAGCGTTGACGGTAGCGGTAAAGAGACCAAGCTAGACAAACTGCCCGATTTCCTCAAGCGAAATCAAGATGGCACGCTTCAGTTCGGCGACATTAAGATCAGCAAGAACGACACGATTCATGAAGACAAGCACGACTTAACTTTTGCCGATAAAGCAGTTAAATTCACCGCCGAACAAGGCAAGGTAAAAGGCGCAGTTGATGTAGCTCACGGTACTCAAGACTTGTCTTCGCAAGGCGAATTCAAATCGCACAGCGTTTTCAATGCCCAGACCCATGAAAGTACCTACAATCAGACGGATTGGGATGGCAGACCGGAATTCAACTACGACTTCAACAAGTCTGTAATGAATTCCGAAGGCATCACCTTCACGCCCGAAGGCAGCCATATTGCCGGCACAGACTTCGCTATTCGTACAGGCGGAGAGCGTGAGAGTGCTGCGGAGTGGAGAGCGCAAAATGCAGCTGCTGGTATCTCGCCATCAGAGACGACCGGTGATTTGAGCGACGGTGGTTCCGATGATACAGCAACAAACGGATCAACAGATGGATCTACCGATGGATCTACTGATGCAGCGCAGGCAGGACAAAATGGTGATAACCCCGATGGTTCTCAGACCGCTGATGCCAACCCAGACCAGAGTCAAAATCCTGATGACAGCAATGCAGCCTTCAACAAAGAGCTGACTGCCAGTGAGAGATGGGAGCATTGGCGTGAGAAAATCGAAAAGGGCGAATTTAGAGAAGACGATACGAAGGGCAAAGAGGCTCTCGGTGAACAGCGACAAGATGCAATAACCAAAGCCAGAGAGAATGCCCGCAATGGCAAACTCATTGAGTTGCCAGAAGCCTGGAAGCTCAAAGGCATGTTAGCCGGCATCGACCGAGGCGCCGTGCTAGGCGCAATAGGCGATGTGATGACTGGTCATGTTACAGCCGGCGACATCTCGGCTCTGGAAGACGCGAAGGATAAAATTGCCGATGCTTCCGTCAAGTTTGGTTCATCATCAATGGCATGGGCTGTGAATGCATTGTCCGGACTCGAAAGCCGTGCAGCTAACCAGGCAACTGCCAGAGACAGCATCACCTCTGTTGGCGGCACAGGCACCGAGCAAGAACTTCGTGACTACTTTGAAAACGGTGGTGGTGGTGCAGTTGTTGCAGCTAAAGTAGTCGCGCATGATGATCAACGCGCCACTGCTTGAGCACTATCGAGTGCAGAGAACTGCAAGAAAATTTATAAACACAAGAGCGCTTTACAGTCTCTTGCAGTTCTAATCACTGACTAGCGCGGGTAAACTGTTTCCAGCTAGTGGATGGAGGTTTTGTTCTTGGCAATTCCGATGAATACGCCGGTAAAAGTGCTGCTCATGAGTGGGGAGCAGGTTGAAGGTGAGGTGGCAATGGCCGACCAAAATACCTATCTGTGCTTGCGTAGAGAGAACGAAACCTTGTACTTGCCCTGGTCAGCGATCAAATGCGTGCGGGGACCCGCTTTGCCTGAACGCACCATGGGTGGTGCGCAGTTCGGTCCGAAACCGACAATGAGCTGACGCGACTCACATCAGGCCGACTTTAATCAACTGGTGAAAAGTCTGAGTCATTAGTTTCGTCGCTGTCAAAGGCTTCAAGATCATCGAACTCCTCGTCGTCTTCTTGCACGAAGTAAGGATTCGTGTAATTGGCATCATACTCGTAGTTGTTTGCCTCAAGCCATTCATTGATGCGCTCGCGAATAAGTTGTTGTCGTGATTCGAGAAATCGGTCTCGTTCTCGGGGTTCTTTCTCGAGAATTTTGCAAAAGGATGAATAGACATGCGGGCTCTCGAAAGCCATCTCTAATACGGGCAGAATGCTTTTGGTTTCAATTTTGTCTAGATATACGCGCAAGTCCTTGCGAATCTGTCCTGCTTCAGGTTTTGGAATGTAGAGAAACCGCTCGCGATTTTTTTCGATTTCGTCTGTTAAGTCGCGCAAATCGAACAAATGCTTGTGAACGAGTTTGACAGCACCGCTGCGCGTATCTAGGTAATAGAGATTGTCTGGTGAATCGTCTGCCCAGGCGGCTATAAGCGCGGGCATGTCGATATTGACTTTGTCCATGCCTGTAAGTGTAGCACCTCTTTTTCCGCGGACTAATCAAAAGCTGTTAGTCTTAGAGTACGCTGCCTGAGAAGCGGTTCGCGGCATCCTAGGAGAAAGATCACTGTTTGACGATTCGGAAACGCTTCATATTCCTGAGGAGCTGAGGTTCGAATGTACCGGTTGCGGAAACTGTTGTCTGCAGTGGCCTGTACCTTCGACGGCGGATGACAGACAGAGAATTATCGACCTCAGTCATTCTATGAAACATTCTGGGACACATTCTGGCCTTGTGGAGCTGCCTGTTCGCCTCTTCCGCAGCGTTGATTTCGATATCATTAAAGCTAAATCGCAAACATTTCAATTCACGCTGGAGAAGCGTGCTGATGGTCGCTGCATTTTTTTGAGCGAGCAAAACCGCTGCGCTCTGCACGAACAGTTTGGGGCGGAAGCAAAACCGTCTATGTGCCAACTATTTCCGTACACGTTCACTGAAGCTCCTGACGGTTTCTATGCATCTGTCAGTTTCGCAAGCACTGGTGCTCTCTTTAATCAGGGCAGACTATTGTCTGAACAAAGAGAGCATTTGACAAGTCGGTTGGCCCTTTTCAAAAAACTATTTCCGAAACTAAAACTTGATTGGAGTGGGATTCAACTTGTAGATGGAGTCTCGATGCGTTGGTCTCAATATCTGCTGATGGAGAGGGATATTTGCAGGGCCCTCGCTGAAAATATGCGTGATGCATTGAGTCAAGACAAATATCTCTGGTCCGCGCAACTGCTGAATTTGTCCGAATATATTCTGTCGCACTTGCCTGAGCAAACCGCCCGAACTGACCTGGAACGCAAAGAACTTATTCCTAACAATCAGTCATCGGATCTTCAATTTGTGCGTTATTTGATGGCGCTGTATCTTCCGGACAATGTATTCGAGAGCACAAATGATATTCCAGCTGTTCGAGAGTTTCTTGAGGGCATGGTTTCAGGAGACTCGCAGCTTTCATTCGAAATTGATGGACAGGATGTCGATTTGGCGGAAGCGTTCGCGCAGTCTTTAGGTATGCTGGGGCGAGATTCTGAGCACTTGTTAGCACGATACCTTTATTCGCGCGTATTTTCCAAACTTTATTTCGGTCCTGGTCTGGGACATTTCAGTCTCGTCAGTGGATACCACCATCTTGTCTTGCTTCTGGTTCTCGTGCGGCTCAAGATCAAGTGTTTGCAGTGGTTGGGCAAGCGACCGGACGCTTTTCACGTGGCTGAAATCGTCCGCAGTCTAGAGCGAAAGTTGACAGCCTTTCAGCACACAAGGGAGTCATCGTCAGTTCTTCAGGTTTTGCTCGAGTCGCCTTCCCGCTTCCGGCGGCTTATCGAACTTGCAGTCTAATTGAAGGTTGGCCAAGAAAAGAGTTCGAGCATCTATATGATTCTTATGCTCAGCGTGAATCCGGTGGGAAGTCTAGCACTGGGGTGTGCAGCTAAACGCTTTGGCGCACCGCATACGGTGATGGTCTGTTCGTTTATCGGATTCTAGTAGGGCTTATCTATCTCGTCTCAACCCGCAGGAATCTGATAAAGCAAGACTAAAATCGTCCGCCACAAGCCAAGAGCCGAATTTTTGCTGGCTACAGGGGGTAGGATGTTTTTGGGGGCAATTGCAAGATATGACCGAACCTTCTAAACCTGACGCGGATGAAGCTATTCCGTTGGAAACAGACTCTCATCTGGGTGGTGGGGAGCCATCCGATACGTGCCAAACCGATGGTGATTCAGCCCTTGCAGGCACTATTCAGGAAGCACAAGCTATTCCTGAAGGCGACTGCGAGACTACAGGGGTTGCAACGGGGGGAACGACACCGTTGGATGTGCCGGTTTCGCCTCTACCCGCGACTGATTCAGCCGAAGAATCGCCGGCTGAGCCAGTGGCAGTGACTCAAGGGAAGGGCGGCGTTTCGCCCGCTTGGAAGACCGCTTGCCTAGTCCTAGCAGCAGGATTTATCTTTTCCGCTGGTTTGCTGGTAGGTCAGAAGACACCCCAGCTGCATGCCGCCGACCCCGGTCTGGCTCGGGACAGCGAGACTGTTCGAAAGGACGATGCCAAGTCCGCTGCTGTGACTGGACTACCAAGTGCTATCTCCGACATAGTAGCTGAAGTCGCACCATCTGTAGTGACAATTGAATTGACACCGATTCGCCAACATAACCAAGAACAAAACGGATTGCTCGGGAGTGTGTTTCCTAACGGCAATCCAATGCTTAATCTTCCACAGAGCCCGCAGAGCGAAGCGCCTGAGATTGGGTTGGCTCCCCCACCGAGGAAGTCTTTGGGTACAGGCGTTATTTTGCGAGCGGACGGATACATTTTGACTTCGGCACACGTGCTGCATCGAAATTCTACGATTAAAGTGGCTCTGGACGATGGTCGCAAGCTGCCGGCCGAAATCGTAGGACGTGACCATTTTAGCGACCTTGCCGTAGTCAAAGTCGCCGCCGACGATTTGCCGGTTGCTCGCTTTGGCACAACCAAAAATCTGCGCGCAGGCGACTGGGCCATAGCCATTGGCAGTCCACTCGGATTCGAGCACACGGTCACTTTAGGTATTATCAGCGCAGTCGGACGCTCAATTAATGATGATACTTTTCGCAATCGTGTCGACTTGATTCAAACAGACGCTGCCATCAATATGGGCAATTCTGGTGGACCACTCCTTAACATCAAAGGGGATGTGATTGGGATAAATACAGCAATACGCGGCGACGCGCAAAACATTAGTTTTGCCATCCCGGTCGACGAAGCTCGCAAAGTGGCTCTTGAACTTATCGAACACGGAGAGATTCCACGCCCCTACCTGGGCATTTTTATGCAGGATCTGAATCCGGATGTGCCGCATCAAGGAATTCCTGAATCGCTTAAAGGAGTTCTTGTCTCTCAGGTCATGGCGTCTGGTCCCTCTGATAAAGCTGGATTGGGGCGGGGAGACGTCATTCAACAGATCGATGGCAAGCCAGTCGGCTCGGTCGGTGAGATCCGCCGAATCACGCGGGACAAAAAGCCAGGCGACGAATTTGAGGTGGAATTCTGGCGGCGAGGTACAACGCAGACGCGCAAGGTCGTTGTGGGCAAGTATCCGAGCACGCCTTCTACCGGTTTTGACCGCTAGACTTGGTCATTTGCGGAGTTGGTACACTTAAATACGGACTTCCTTTGCACACCTTTGGTCGAATTTAGAATGCACTGAAATCCGCACCAGATATGGTGTGCGCTGTATATAGGTGTAAACCATAGCTAAGCTCGGGATTTCCCCAGTGATGCCCGAGCTCGCGTAAAATCAGGGTTTCGGGCAAAAATGTCAGACTTTTTGTGCCTTTCGCTTACAAACGGATCACAAGAAAAACACATTTACACGGTAAGAATAGTAACGTGGTCTCATTGACTCCCGCCCTCACTTGGGAATTTACGAACCACATGGATACTGGTCTTTGACCACATCTGATTTAAGGTTGTTAATCGTGCAAAAAAGACTGTGCATTGTTGGAACCTTTGCAGACTCTGGGTGTCTGTTTAATTATCGACTCGTTTATTGAGTTGGATAGTTTTGGTTCGGTCTTAATTTGTACGACTTTGATAAGGAGACTTTCCGAATGGCGACTACTGAAGATAAAACTTCTGCGAGCAACATTTCTCGACGCGGTTTCGCTGCGTTAGATGCAGAACAGCGCAAGAAAATTGCCAGCATGGGCGGAAAAGCCGCACATGAAAAGGGGACTGCCCACCAATTCACTAGTGAAGAGGCTGCAGCAGCAGGACGCAAGCGCGGACAAAACATGAAGAAAGCATCAGCTCCTTCACCAGTTAATCCTGTCAGTGCTGGCGCTGAGAGCTACGCAATGCGCTAGCCCTCGGTTAACTAAACAAATGTAGTCGTCGTAACATTTGTCACTGACTGACTGCTTCTAATGCGCCATTTGAGCTTAAAGACTATTCTAGTTCTTTAAGCTCATTTTGCATTTTAGGGTTTGGAGGTCTGGACCATGGCTTTAGCAGAGAAAAAATGTGTCCCGTGCAGTGGCTCTACACCAGCTCTCAAGGGTGACGAGATTGCACCTCTAATCGAGCAGTTAGATGCAGACTGGAAAGTGCAAGGAACGAAGTTGCAGCGGACATTTAAATTTGACAACTTTTTGAAACCGATGCGATTGGCGAAGGCATTTGCCGACATAGCCGAACAACAGCAACATCACCCTGACTTGACGATTCGGTGGGGAGAGTTAGTGGTGGAGATATGGACACACGCAATTAACGGATTGAGCGAGGCCGATTTTGTATTAGCGGCAAAGTACGACAAGTGCCAAAGAGAATACGGCGCTACTCTCTAAGGTTCACTACGATTGCAGCTCTTTAGCCGCTGTTAAGAGAATTGAGCGACAAGAATCGAGAAGAGTCTAAAAATAGTGTCAACATGTTGTGTTACATCGAGCGGTCCTTTCATTAAGGATCGCTCTTTCAACTGACTTTAGATAATTAGTGTCCGAGTTTGAAGTAAAGAGTAACGAACACGCAAAGCAGTATCAGCACTACCGATGGCAAGAGCCACGCTGGGAGCCCTGTAGGCGTGCCATCGATTTCAGACACTTTTGAGCGCATCTTGCCAGTTTGGCGGTGAATTTGGGCGGCTTTGTCGCTCGGCGGCGGTAAGGGTGGCGGCGGGCCGGACGGCGTGTGGGGGGCGTTTTGCTCCTTAACGGCGATTCGCTTAATTGCTTCTGGCAAAAGAGTAGGGGCGCTCTGAGAATCTAGATACTCTATCGCTCCTAACTGCATCGCAGTTTTAACCAGGTCGGCCTGCAAAGTGTCATGGCTGACAAGAAAATGCATGTTCGGATACTTTTCTTTTAGCTCACCGAGCAGAGCCAGTGCCTTCTGTGGCTCAGGCGCCAACTCAATCCAGGTAATCTTTATTCCTTCCGGAATACTCTGCTGATGAGCTGTATCCGGCTCCAGCGTTCCGAGTAAAACCAATTCCGGTTGGGACTTGATAAGCGTGTCAATTTGACGCAGCTTCGCTGCCTCGTCACAGACGACAATCATCGGTAAATTCACAGACCTTAGCCTCTTTCAAATCTTCAGATTCAGATTCAGATCATGATACTTGATTCGAGCTTTTGGAAGTTAGACTTTGACCGCCGCAGGCAACAGTTGAAAACCTGGCAGGCGTCCGTTTGTCTCTTCGATCTTTTTGCGGAGGTCGTCGCTCGATTGTTTGCCCATTTCGATATCGCGATACATAGAGAGAAGTTGGGTCGTTGTCATTAGACACAGACCTTTCTTTTGCGCAAATTCTGCCAGGCCCTCGGCGAAATCGGGCTCGGTGCGTTCAGAAGGTGGCCTTGTAGACCAGGTGCAGGCAACCAAGATACCCTTTGGCTCGATTTCAGTTCTGTCCCAGAACTCGACGACAGATGATGCCAGTGATGACAGATCTGACCGCTGAGCCTGTCCGGCGGATTTGACAACTTTGGCGATAAACTCTGTTTTGCTGCCACCGCTGAGATGAAACTCGTCCGAGTTCTTGCCGCCGGCGGGTGCTGCATTCCAGCCCAGTCTGTTGAAGACTCGGACACTGGCGTTAACAAGGTCTTCACCTTCGGCACCAAGTAGCGCTGCTTTCAAAGCCTCTATCTGCGCGATTTTGTTGTCAATGGAAGCTATTTTCGATTGTGCTTGCTTAATCGATTCCGTCAGGGCAAGGCGCTCTTTCTTCAATTCTTCGACATCAGGGAAGGTGACATCGACTGCCCAATCGGGAGAAGCCATAGTTTTTGATATTTCTTCCATCTTCTTGATTAGATCCTTTGCTTCTGGAGTTGGTGGCGCGGAGGGGGACTCTTCCTTATGATTCTCTTGGTGATTTTCGCGGAGACTCGCTGGGCGACTCTCCGGCTGAACTTCGGGACGAATTTCTGGCGGGGCTTCAGGTTCTTTTGGTGGACGCTTTGCTAACTCTTTTTCCAAGTCGTTAAAGTTGAAATCAGACTCAAACTGGAAGTTTGATTCGAACTTGGTGTCCGGTGCGAACTCCTCTGCTTTCGGTGCGAGGGGCGTAGTTGCTTCCGGAGCTTGCGCTGCTTCGGTTTCGGGAGCTGTAGGCTTGACCGGTTCTGATCTCTTTGCTTCGGCCTGTGCCGCTAAGGATTCAGCCATTTGGTTGAGATGAGCATTCAAGCCCTTTGCTTCTGTAGTTGGCTCTGGTTTGGATGCTTCTACGTTTGGTTCTTCTGGCTCCGTAGGAGTTGCGGCTACTGGCGGCGCTGCTGGTGCTGCCGTAGTGGCAGAAGCCGGAGCTGGTGCCGGTGCGGCAGCCTTGATCTCAGCAGGGTTGGCCTCTGCCTTTGGCGGTGTCGCCATTATGTCTTCGTCATCGTCATCAAAAAGATTCTTCTTGAGAGCGGCTGCTGGCTCTGCAGGCTTCGAATCTGTCGTGGTAGGGGCCAACGGTGGTGCACCCATTGAAAGTGCTTCCAGCTCCTTAAGAATGTCTGCCGCACTCGGTTTCGCTTCTGCCGGTTTGTCTGCGCTCGGCTCAGCTGCTTTTGGAACCGGTGGTTGGTCTCCTGCGAGGAACGCGCGCACCGACTCAGCATCGAATTCTGCGGTAGCCTGGCTGGAGGACGGGTCTTTGGAGAGAGTCGGTTCGTGTAACGTACCTTGCTGCATCGCGGGCAGTGTGTGCGATGTTGCCGCCGACGATGGCGTTTCCTGCCCTCTCGCTGTGAACTGAGAAGAGACTCGCTCTTGACCGGCTGCCGTTGCTGCCGCAGGTGGTGTTACTGGTGGTGCGTTGGTAGTTGATGTGCGTGGTGAAGAGGGCTGCGCTATCGCTGGTGCCGAAGTGGTAGAGGTCCTTGGCGATGGTGGGACCGTTATCGCCTGAGCTCTGGTGGTCGATGTGCGAGGTGAATCAATCTGTGGATTGCTGGTGGAAGTCGTGCGCGCCGGGGGCGTTGGCGGCGATGTTGGCGCTGCGGCTGTTTCAGCGTCCACCTGGTTGTACCAGATGTTCACACATTCCATCAAAACTTTGTCGAAGTCAGGCGAATATGGTGCTGGCAAGAAAATGATCTTGCCGCCCTGGTCACCTGCCGGTAGCTGCCCGGCGATGCACTTGCGAGGACCCGCCGTAGCCAGCGCGGTATAGCCTTCCGTGAGAAAGTCTGTGCGAATGATGGTATTCCATTCGATGCCAGACTGGTTGAAATATTTGCTGAAGCCTGATTCTACTGTGTGTTCAGTTTGCTCGACGATGCGTCCGTGCGAGACAGCGCTCATGTGTCTGATGTTATCGTCTGGAGAAGAGTCTGGAGCCAGGCTCTCGAGCCAAGAATAATTGTCTATAGCAATGTTGTCGCCCTGTACCAGAAAAGGTCTACACAGGTAGTAAATGAGCAAGCCGCCTTTTTCGAGAAAACTGACGAGTTCCAGTATTCGTTTTGACTTGAGGTCTTCTTGAATGCTCTGTAAGACAGCGTCGGAAGGAATAGTCAAACTCGTTAGACCATCGGCGAGTTTAACGTCGATCTCCTTCTGTAGAGCCAAATCTTTGTCGAATAAATGGAATACGCTGACCGGATTTACGATGATCGCTTTGTATGCATCCAGTGTTTTAGCTTTGCCGACGGTGAAATAATTTTCTTCGCCAAAGCCGGGGCAGTTTACGCGTAATACCTGCTCCTTTGGAATGCTCTTCATATAGGTACCTTTCCACTAAATTTTTGCGTTCTTCCAAATTCTTATACCCAGCTATCTTTCTCCTCACCCACTCTGCAGCGGTGCATTGATGCCAAGAGGGTTCTGGTAATATTAAGGGTGCCTAATCTTATTGTAGATGCCCTGTTTGCAACCTGTTTGATTGGTGCAACGAAAAGTGATTCCAATTTTATATCAGCTTATTAGTGAACTTGATACCGCCTGCAACCTATTTAGATAGAGCAAAGGCGCGCATTTTGATTATCAGTCTGCCATGCTGACTGAGACCATTCGCAACTAGATTGGCGAATTGCGCAGTCCCGATTTGTTGCGGAGTTTGCAGTGTTGGTCCATAACATCCGCAGGCATTCATATTTTCGAGGATAATGACCGACAGCGGTGGCTGTTCAAAGAGAGGGAGCGGAATTGGCAGACAAGGGCGCTCAATATTTTCGAAAAGGTTTTGGTCTTAAGGACGAGGTCGAACAAGAGCTCAAAGGGGAATATCAGTCCGACTTGATCGCCATGCTCAGGCAAAATGGCAATGCTCTGGTGCGCGGCAACATCACGATACGCCTGGCGCAAGCCTTTGGCTTTTGCTGGGGCGTAGACCGGGCTGTGTCAATGGCATACGAAGCACGCAAGCACTTCCCCAACCAGCGCATCTGGATCACCAACGAGATCATTCACAACCCAGTCGTTAACAGAAATTTGCGCGAGATGCAGATCGAGTTTCTACCTGTGACCACATCCGGCGAAAAAGATTTCAGTGGCATAGGCAACGGTGAAGTTGTGATTCTGCCGGCATTTGGAGCAAGCGTGCAAGAAATGGCGCGGTTAGAGAGTAAGCATTGCCAAATCGTCGATACCACCTGTCCCTGGGTATCACGTGTCTGGAATCGAGTAGCGAAGTATGAACAGATCGACTTCACTGCCATCGTTCATGGCAAATACAACCATGAAGAGACGATCGCTACGTCGTCTCGCTCGAAAAACTATCTGATCGTGCAGAATTTGCCCGAGGCTAATATCGTCTGCGACTATATTCTCAACGGCGGTGACAAGCACAAATTCATTGAAAAGTTCATCTCTGCCTGTTCTGAAGGATTTGATCCGGATGTTCATCTTGAGCGAGTGGGTGTCGCCAATCAAACTACTATGTTGAAGGGCGAGACTCAGCAAATAGGCAAGCTTTTCGAGCAAACAATGGTCAAGAAATTCGGTCCGGAAAAGCTCGACCAACACTTTCTTAGCCCGGGTGACACCATATGTGATGCTACGCAAGAGCGGCAAGACGCCATGCTGGAGCTGGTAGACAACAGCCACAGTGAAAGTGGGAAGCTAGACTTGATCCTTGTCATAGGCGGTTTCAACTCCTCGAATACTGGCCACCTGCAGGAGATTGCAGAGTCTCGTGGGCTCGTCTCCTATCACATAGACGGACCAGATTGTCTTGGACCCGGTAATCAGATACGCCACAAACGCTTGCACAGCAACGAATATCAGACGACTAACAACTGGTTGTCGCCTGGGAAAGTGACGATAGGTGTTACTGCCGGGGCGTCAACTCCAGACATGGTCGTGTCTGAAGTATTGGAGAAAACTTTCTCCATTGCCCAATCTATTGAGACTACTTTGGCCTAGAAAATTAGCTACTTTTCTTGCCGCGTTTTGTCTGAGCTGGTTCCTCGTTGCCGTTTTTGGCTTCGGCGACGAGATCTGACACACGCTCTTTTGCTTCGGCCAGGAAATCCTGACTTTTCGTGACGCAAATGTAGCCAGCCTTGATTGCTCCTTTTGCTACTTTGCGGGCGGCTTTGCGTCCGTCTTCAGTGGCACCGGCTCCGATCAAAAGCGCTGCCGCTATACCCCATGGACCAAGTAAAAGCTCGCCGATTTCCTCAAACATCTGTATTTCTCCTGAGCCGTCTCATAATACAACTATAGATAGAACGATTATGCACCTATGGCGCAATCGTGGAAGTGAAAGTTCTCAATTTTGTAGAAATAATTAGTCAACCGAGTCTCTTACCGAGATACAGCATCACTGACTCCGCCGCAGTAGCTCCAGAGCCACACGCGGTGGCTACTCGCGCCACGCTGCCTGCGACTATGTCTCCTGCCGCAAAGACTCCGTTGGCACTGGTTGCACCCAGCCGGTCGGCAATGATGTGACCAGTTTCGTTCATTTCGACCTGATTTTTGAACATCTCGGTGTTCGGCTGATAGCCTATCCTTACATAGAGTTTGTCGAACGAGAGATTACGAATGCGCCCGCTGGCTTTATCAACCAGATGTGCTCCGGTTAGTTTCGTTGCGCCGGTGAGACTAATCAAATCCGCATTTTCGATAATTTCTATCTTTGAGTTGCTGCGTGCAAGTTCCAGATGTTCCGAGCGTGAGCGCCAACCTTTGGCCCGATTGATCAAATAGACCTGATCTGCTGTTCCTGACAATTCAAGAGCTGTAGTGACTGCGTTGTCTCCACTTCCAAGAACCGCTACGCGTGTCAGCTTTACTGGTGCTGAACTGGAAGATTTCTCTCCGGAATTAGCTTTGGTCCGTTGCCTGTAGACGATGTCTGTCTGAAACTGTGAGACTCCTGGTACGGATAGCTTTCTAACGCGATAGCCAGTACAGAGTACGAGTGCGCGAGCTTTGTATATTTCTCCATCAACAGATACATGCAACTTTTCTGCTTCAATGCTTTGCACGTTTCGACCTTGCAAAGGTAAGATCTTTGCATTTTGAGGGGCAGCAAGCTGTTCCTGGAGCTTTTTGGCAAGCATCTCTCCATCGCTCAGGCAGCCAGCCGCGAAGTTATCTAGTGGGTTGTAAATGTCAAAGAGTTGCCCTCCCCAACGCTCGGAGCGGTCGACTAAAACAGACTCAACATTGCAGAAGCTCAACTCCAGGGCGCAACTGATACCGGCAGGACCGCCACCAATGATGATGACATCGAAGACCTTGTGGTTACTCGCGAATAAACTGGCTTGCAAGCTTTTATTCAACCTTCTGCATGTGAAGAGTCTTCGCTTTGCGCCTTTTGTTTTTCCGCGTTAGCAGTCTTTTTGGGACCGATCGACGTAAGGTGTTTGTCTTGCTTGGCTGAGATAACATATCGCAGAGCCAGTGCTATGAAGAGAATAAGACTGGCATAAACCGTAAGGTAGGCTGCTGCAGCGGCTATCAAATAACCTGCTGCTACCCATAAAAAGGTGCCGCTCACTTCGTCTATCAGATCCTGATGCATGGTGGCGTCGACGAGTCTGTGATGGTCAGTTGCATATCGCCAGTGCCAGTACCGGATAAAACCAAGAATTGATAGATGCACCCCGTAGAAAGCGGCAGCCAATGGAGCAGATAGATTGGCACCAAGAAGAGACGCTGAGAAGGGAAGGAAACTTATGGGCAGCAAAAACAGAAGGTTCAACCACAGATGCATGCGGTCAGAGCGCTTAATGTAGTGAAACTCCATGTAGTGGCCAAACCAAAATATTCCAGTAATGGCAAAAGTGAGGGCGTATGCGAAAAACTTAGGTGTCAAAGCGATAAGAGCTTGACCGAGCAGCCGGCTGCTCTCCGCTTCCGGTGCTTTGATCTCGATAATCAGTAAAGTAAGAACAATGGCAAAGACTCCATCTGCAAGTGCTGCGATACGGTCATGACGCAGAGAGCCTGCGCTGTTGTCTCTTTCATCGTCCATGAAGCGCTCTCCTTATGGGTCTGCGCGATAACTGGCGAAACAAGATTCAGTTTCCCAGAGAATTACTTCGAGTGGTCTTATATTGTTTTCTAAGATGTGGTCGAATATTAGCTTGGCCAGGCACTCGGCGGTTGGATGTACATCTAGCAAACGCAACGGCTCTCCAATTGATTGCAGCACAGGCACCGCTGGATCGTCTTTGTGTAACAGCATTTGATGGTCGAACTGCTCGTCCAGAAAAGACTTTACTAGTGTTTTCAGAGCAGAGAAATCCATGACCATACCGTCTTGGTCGAGGTATTCAGAAGCCACTTTTATAGTCACCTTTGCGTTATGACCGTGTAGCAACTTGCATTTGCCAGCGTGATTCATCAGGCGATGCCCGTAACTGAAGTATAGATCTTTGCCTATTTCGTACACGATACGCTCAACTCGACCAGGCCGTAAGCGATTGCCGTGGGCATTCGCTTTAGTGTAAAGCACGCGGTTTTATTATATACCTCGCATAAGGCACACTCGTGATAGGATTAAGTGCCTTGGAAACTCAATCGATGGCTTATTCACGTCCAGCCGACATAGTTCCTGCTTCGCTGAAAAAAGCAGATTTAAAAGACTACGAGAAGTCTCCGTTTGTCCGTGCCTGTTTGCGTCAAGAAAATTCATTCACGCCCGTCTGGCTCATGCGGCAAGCCGGGCGCTATATGCCAAAGTATAGAGAATTAAGAAGCAAAGTCGGATTTCTAGAGTTATGTAAATCGCCGGAGCTTGCTTCTCAAGTTACCCTCATGGCGGTGGAGGACTTAGGCGTCGATGCAGCCATAATCTTTGCTGACATTCTTTTGATTCTGGAACCGCTAGGCGTAGGGCTGGAGTTTGCCAAAGGCGAGGGACCTGTTATTCATCGCCCTGTGAGAGATGAAAATGATGTCGAGCTATTAACGAGATTTAGAATAAGCGAGCACCTGCAATATGTGCTAGATGCTTTGCGCATGACAAGAAGCGCATTGCCTTTGCATGTGCCGCTGATCGGATTCGCTGGTGCACCGTTTACGCTGGCTTCATATCTCATCGAGGGTGGAGCATCCAGAAACTTTGATAAGACTAAAACCTTCATGTATCGGCATTCTCATTCCTGGCATGAACTGATGGCACTGTTGACGGACTTGTCTGTCGAATACTTGCGAGCTCAAGTTAGCCATGGTGCCTCGGTTCTGCAAATCTTTGACAGCTGGATTGGTTGTTTGTCACAAAATGATTACCGCTTATATGTGGCACCACATATGGTGCGCCTGCTCGACAGCGTCAGCGACCTGGCTCCTACTATTCATTTTGGAACGAACACCACGCATCTTTTGTCTCAGATGGCTGACTGCGGCGGCCATGTGATAGGGCTCGATTGGCGGGTCGAGCTCGACCAGGGTTGGGCGATGGTCGGTGGTCACGAAAGGTTTGCCGTACAGGGGAATCTAGACCCAGCAGTTCTCTTCGCTGACCGACACGTAATCAAGGAGCGCGTACAAAAGATTCTCATGTTGGCCCAAGGCCGACCCGGTCACATCTTCAATTTAGGGCATGGAATTTTGCCTGAAACTCCGCTCGACAATGTCAAATATTTAGTTGAACTCGTGCACGAAATCAGTCGGGACCTGCAATGAAAATCGCGATTATCGGTGGTGGCATCGCCGGATTGACAGCGGCATATCGCATTCTGAAAGAGAGCGCGTCCAGCAAGAAGCAGGTCGAAGTCGACTTATTTGAAGCCTCCTCCAGGTTTGGTGGAATCATTGAAACACTTGTCGAAGACGAACTTATCGTCGAGTTGGGTCCGGATGCGTTCACTACTTTGAAGCACGATGCTATCTCTTTTTGCGGCGAACTCGGCTTAACCGATCATATAGTGCCAACTCGCAAAGAAAATCGCCGCGCTTTCATTGCTCACAGAGGTGTGCTCAATCCGATACCGGCAGGATTTGTTCTCATTGCGACTACACGCTTTGACACGTTTTTCCGCTCACGACTACTCAGCCCTCTGGGCAAGCTCCGCCTCGCCATGGAGCCGTTCATCGCACCGGCGCCGTCGTCGGAAGACGAAAGCGTAGCTTCGTTTGTTCGCCGCCGATTTGGACCCGAAGCCGTAGAACGAATTGCTCAGCCAATGATCGGGGGGATCTACACTGCCAATATTGAAACTTTGTCGCTGAAGGCAACCATGCCTCAATATATCGAATATGAAGCTCGCTATGGAAGTGTGACGGCTGGTCTGATGCGCCAGAAGAATAATCACAACGAAAGCGGGGCTCGATATGGTGCCTTCGTAAGTTTCGATAGAGGTTCCAACGTAATCGTTGACCGTTTGGTGAGCGTTGTCGGGCAGAAACACCTGCATTTGAATCATCCCATCGTAAAAATTGAACGAGCCTCAAGCGCTTGCTGGCGCCTTCTGGGACAATCAGGCGAAGCCTTCATCGCAGACCGTGTAATCTTGGCTGTGCCATCGTTTAAGGCTGCCAGGTTGCTTGAAACTATCGACAACAGGGTGTCGGCGCGACTCGACCAAATAGAGTATGCATCGTCGGCGGTGGCGTGTTTTCTATTCAAGAGAGAACAATTTAAGCGAATACCGGATGGTTTTGGTTTCGTCATTCCCGCCACCGAAAAAAGATCCTCCATAGCTGTAGCATTTGCCAGTGTGAAATTTGCTGGTCGCTGTCCAGAAGATAAACTGCTCGTGCGAGTTTTCATAGGCGGAGCTACGGCACCAGACCATTGGCAAAATTCAGACGTCCAACTGCTAAAGATGGCGTTAGAAGATTTGCGTTTCTATGTGGGCTTAGAGGGCGAACCTGAAAGGCACTGGATAAAGCGCTTGGTCAAGGGTATGCCTCAGTATAGCCTTGGCCATCTCGAGAGAGTTAGTGCTATTGAAGCAGACCTTGCTCGCCATGAAGGGATATTTCTGGCTGGAGCCGGCTTACGTGGTGTCGGATTACCTGATTGCATCGCTAGTGGGGAAGCCGCGGCGAAGTCTGCGCTGCTTGAACCTGTTGCTATTTCGGTCGATTGAAGGGGTGGTTTCCCCTGCCAATGCTGCTCTTTTGCGCTTGATAAAGCTTGATTGAAAAAACGGACGGTTATCAAAGAAGCTAGAATCTAAGAAGTGGAATCCTCGGTGGTAATTCATGGCAGATAGGCGACATTCGCGTAAGAGTTCAACGACCGGCTCTTGGGTAAAAGTCCAGGGCGGACCAGTCCTTGCATGTATAGATATGGGTACCAACTCGTTCCATATGATTGTTTGCCAGGCTTCGTCCGATCGAGACAGCTTTGAAGTGATTACGAAGGTGAAGGATGCAGTGCCATTTTTCCGTGGTGCGCTTACCGCGCATTATATCGACGAAGCCGCTATGCGGTCGGCTTTGAAGATCTTGCAGAATATGAGTGCTAGAGCTGTCGAGAGGCGAGCGACTACCATTTTGGCGGTCGCCACTTCTGCTGTTAGAGAGTCAAAAAACGGCGAAGAGGCCTTGCAAAGAATTCGCGACGAACTCAAACTTGATGCTCGCATGATCTCTGGTAAAGAGGAAGCACGTCTGATTTATCTAGGCGTTCTTTGGAGTATGCCCAATCTGGAAAATGATTTTGCCATTGTCGACATTGGTGGAGGCAGTACCGAGATAATTCTGGCCAACCGTGACCACATCAACTTCGCTGAGTCTTACAAACTAGGTGCTGCTCGCCTAACTCAGAGATTTTTTCGCAAAGGCGAACCGACGTTTCAAGGACTGCGAGAGCTCCATAGTGAGGTGTTAGGTGTTTTGCAGCCTGCCGCCGCTCGTATAAGAGAGTGCGGAAACATTGATCAACTGATAGGAACCAGTGGCACGATTCAGACCCTGGCCAAGATAGACCGCGTTCGCAGTGGCAACCACAATGCTGAATTGCAGGGGTACAAAATGTCGCTAAAGAACTTGCGCGAGATTGTGGCGTATATAGAAGAGGCTTCTCTAAGCCGTGAAAAGATAAAAGGTGTAAGCGCCGACCGCACGCAGACCATCTTGGCGGGGTCTGTGGTTCTCCTTGAGACGATGAATGCACTCGAGATAGATGAAATTACTGTTTGTTCTGCGGCTTTGCGTGAAGGCGCTGTTGTCGACCGCTTTTTACAAACTGGTTGGCTCAATGGTGGACTTGCGCAACATCGCGATCCAAGGTCGTCATCTGTGCACAATCTTTTAGAGAAATACCAAGCCAGTTTTGAACACGCCGAGCAAGTCGCGCGGCTTGCTTCTGAGATTTTTCTGCAAACTAAAGGACTGCTGCACGACTATCCTGAAGATGTTGGACATCTACTTTGGTCGGCGGCTATGTTGCACGACGTAGGGATGTACATAAGTCGAAACGGGCATCATAAGCACTCCTACTACCTTATTAAAAATGGTGGACTACTCGGCCACTCTGAAGAAGAAGTGGCTGTCATAGCTAGTATTGCCAGGTATCACAGAGGTAGCCAACCTAAAGACGCGCATGAAGCTTTCTATACATTGACGCCAGAAAATCGCAAGGTGGTTTCTGATATGAGTAGCATCTTGCGTCTCGCTGAAGCACTCGACCGTGGCCACAGGCAAGCGGTGCGCACGCTCAAAGTTACATGGGACAAGGCTCCACGCCTGACTTATGACCGTCAACCTTTGACATTTAACGTCACAGTCAAGCCAGGAGAGAATTTTGAATCTGAGAGTTGGGCGTTGAGTGAAAAGAAAGAGTTTTTTGAAGAGCAGTTTGCAGTTCGCTTGAACCTCTGTGTTGATGCCACCAATTTGCAATCGGCACCAGTTTTGCGCCAATGAAGTTTCAGCGCCGATTGCTCTTATTCCTCATTTTCCCTGCCGGGTTTGCAATCAATTTTTCCTCTAATGCTGTTGCCGAACCCAAACCTGCTATCACAATTGATGGACGTGCAAAAGATGTTATTTTGTGCTTTCCCGTGAATTTCTCTTGTGGGCGCATATTCAAAATAGTGAAAAAGACGAACGAACTTGGTGACTTCGACAAAACCTCTGCCATGGATGCAAAAGGAGATATACATCTGCCTGCTGGCACTCAAGTGCGCTTGAAGTTGAGCTATGCCGCTGTCGAAAAAACAAATACTCTGCTCAACATAGCTCCGGAGTCAGTCGTTAGCATGGATTGCCGGAGCCTCGATAACTTGACCGATGAAACACTGAAGTATCTGGCGCACTTCAGTTCAGTACGCGTTCTTACTCTCGATGAGACAGACGTCACTACCAAGGGGCTTCAGCATCTAGTCAATATGAAAGATCTAGAGAGACTCTCCTTGGCTCGTACTCTTGTGGACGAGAAGAGTCTACCTATCATCAGCTCCTATACAAAGTTAAGGTCTTTGTGTCTGGCGAATAACAATTTTCAACACGCCTCACTGTCCAAACTGTCATCGCTGAAAAATCTTGGCGAGTTTGATATCCAATCAGCAGGGTTGACTGATTTATCTCTGCGGGGCCTTTCCGGATTCGAAAATCTGCGAAAGATCAATCTCTGTCACAACTTGAATTTGACAGACGAGTGCCTTCTCGACTTGCGTAAGCTGCCGAAACTCAAACGGTTGGAAGTTACTGACACTAAAATCACTGCCACTGGATTGTTGAAATTGAAGGGGACGCAGATCGAGCATATCATGCTGGATATTCACCACCAGTCACCGCAGGCGATGATAATGCTGCGCGATGCAATGCCTAATTGCAAGTTTACAGGTGAGCCCAAAAGCAAGACACCGACAGACATCTTCGAGCCACTCAAATAGTTTGAGTTGGTGTTATTGCACGGTGGAAGCTGCTGCGATTGCCGCGTGATTCTTCTCTGCAATCTGCTTGATGTGAGCGAGACGCTTTTCCATCTTCTTGGACGTTACACCGTCCATAAGCATCTTTGGTACGGGAAGGCCAAGATCTAGGTGCGATGAGAATACGAGTTCGGTAGATTTTCCATTGTCTGCCGAGTTAAGAACCCAACTGCCTTCCATAGCTTTGAAGTGATCAGACTTCACCAATTTGTAATCGATGCGTTGATTGGGAACTTCTACCTGGTCAGTTACACAAGTGCTCGTGCCGAGAAAAGGAATAAAGCAGAACTTTTGCTCCAATTTGAGCTGATTTTCTGTTTGTTCGATAACTTTGCTGTAGGCGATATCCGGATCGTTTTGACGTTCTTCATGAACGGCCCGCCAAACAACTTCCGGCGGAGCCTTGATCTTTGTACGTGCGGTGCACCATGTCGCACCTTTGCCGCTACTCTTTTTCAAGTCGGTTGGTGCAATGCCTGTAGCTACTTCTCTCTGCAACTCTTTGCAGGTTTCCGGTCCTAGTTCTGATTCCAGTGATTTGGCCTGCACTTGTGGAGCTGCCAAAACAAATGCCGCAACGGCAACAATGTTTATGAGTCCGATGCCTTTGCGTTTTGCGGTCAATTGACCCTCCAGTGCTGTGGACGCCCAGCGTCGCTCAGCAGAACAGACTAAGATGGCAATAAGAGTATCATGACTACCGCCGAACCAAAGCTGAAAATTTGATAGTCAAGAGAACTGTCGACTATCTCATGTCTTCGTCAGATTGCTCGAAATTTGGAAGCCTCGACCTCTGAGAAGGCTGAGCAGAAGCTAGTTTTAGTGATCTTGGTTTTTTGTTATAACGATCTAATTCGTTTCCGGGTGCAAACGCCTCCGTGGTGAAACCCGCATGCAAATCGTAGTTTCACTTTCGGTTTATAAGACTATTTCGAATTGAAGCGGACTTTTTTTAGGCAAGCGGCCCACGCTACTCGCACAACCGCTAACTAGACGCCGATTGGGAAGAATTTTGGTACGAGCCTGCGCCAGCGCATGTTTTCGGCATATTCCTTGTAACTGGGGCCTAAGGTTTCAAGTAGGATCTTCTCTTCGTATTTCGCTCTATTCAGCCACAGCGGAGTTACAACGCCGAGAACAAAGAGTGTAGCTACCGGTGAGGTCGCGGCGATCGATGCACCGAGCAGCGATTGAATAATGCCAGAGTAGGCAGGATGCATGACGAAGGCTAACAGCCCACCGCTGCGAACCTGTTGTCCTTCCAAAATCTCAGCGTCGGTAGAGAAAGCCTCTCCAAGAGAGTACCAGCCGCCGATCATGAATATCAGCCCGCTGACTAGAATCAAGACACCCAGCCATGAAACTACACGAAGAATGCCGTGAGGATGCCCTGTGGTTAATGCGAAGAAGGGAACCAAGAAGGGCACATTGATTAGATTGCTGTAGACAAGAAAGGACAGCGCCACTAGCGCGATGTTGAGCAATGAGCAGAATTGCGGTGCTCTCTGGATCAGAAAATCTTTTTCGTATTTGACGCCTTTTCCCCTTCTGCTAAAGCCTTTTGCTAGCACCGGAGCCGATACCACAGCTCCGACGCTTGTCAGAAAGAGGGTGGCTAGAGTTGGACCGTTAAGTTGCACTATTTATCTCCCTTTTCGACTTTAGTGGTTGAAAACACTTTGTCTGATAGTCCTTGATTGCCTTTGAAGTCCGTCCAGACACTATGGGCATAAACCTTACCTCGTTGATAGTCCCACCATTCGACGGGCAGGTCAGTTTTCGGATCGATGAGTGCACGTTTGTACATTTCACCACTGGGCTTGGTCATCTCCAACACCAAGACTTTTTCCTTTTGAGTTGGTTCACTGACAGGTTCTTCAGTTACCTTGACTGGACATTTGTCTTGCCGAGCATAACCTTGCATCGCTTTCCAGATGCCGCCGAAATCAGACTGAACCATCGGCCAGCCATTAGCAGACCTGAGCATGTCGTTGTCAGCTGAAAGCGTAACGGTAATGAACTTAAAAGCGCCACCGCCGTGAGCACGGACCTGCCCGTTAGGTAGGAGCACAGCGACAGAACCGGCCTTAGAGCCCGATTTTACAAGTACTTTCAATTGCGGCTTTTTTACCATAACCGTTCCGGTCTCAACGACGGTTTTGTCCTTGTAGACTGTTTGTTTGTAGTCGAAGGTGTAGTCTTTGTAGTCTTCGGCTGCCTTCAAACATTTGTCGATGAAAGCGACCCCATCGGTAGTGTTCGATGATTTGCTTAGTACCGTAGGTGATACCGCGGCAATAGTCTGCTTGTCTTCAGCCGCATCATTGTGTGCCTCTACCATTTCCATACCCGACCCTATCACTTGGAGGTTGATCAGAAGCACAAGAGCGACGACCCTAATTCTGGCCATAATCCTAAACGGATAACGCTTTCGTGTCTTTCTCGTACTGTCGAAAATGTTTTGCATGCCTGTTCCGTCCATCTCAAAATTACTAACCAATCGACACGGTAAGTTGTTCGACTGGCACGGCCGCAATTTGTTTCTCAACTTGTAAAACAGCATACACAGCTTGCAAAACTTCCAACACCGGAGCCGGCATCTCTGGTCCCTGAAACTGTGCCAGATCGCCAAGCATTTTACGGAGCCAGAGTGCATGTTTCAGATTTGGCTTTGCATGCAATCTGAGCCAGCTGAGCCCCTGCTCTACGGCTTCAGGCGCAAAGTCTTGGGCATGTCTGGTGAAGAAGGATTCAAAAACCGGTTGGGCGCTGCGAGCCCAAGCCGTGGCACCGAGTTCAGCCGTGATGATAGCTAAGACTCCGTCCACATAACTATCCGAAAAGCAATATCGACGCATGGCTTGAGTCAGCATGGTAGCGCCGTCGCTGGAGACAACATTTTTGAGTTGCTCGTCTGTGATGCCGGCCAGTTCGCACTGCTTCAAATAGAGCTGCTGGTAGACTCGCTCTTCGTCGGCTAATTGATTGAAAAGCTTGACGGCTGCATCCATGTGAGGAGGGGTTTTTTTCCTCACTGCTGCTACATACTCAGGCAACTCGCGGATGAATGGCCACAAAGTCATGCATACATCTTTTCCAGTATGAAAAACCTTTTCGTCGTCAGCGACCGTGAACATCGGACTTTCTGCACAGCCCTGATTGAGAAGGCTTAGCAGGGGCGGCAACCAGCCAGGCAACTGCGACATGTAAAAAATCCTTAATAACGCCCAATTTCCATCAAATACTTTACTACGGGGTCGAGTCTCACTCCACGTCGCTCAGCTTTAATCAGAAAACTCTTAATCTGCACGCTGCGTTCTTTACGGCACTTCGGTACGAAGCAAAGGGGTGATAAACTCAAACGATGAGCGATATCAGGCGATGCGTTCTGGTGAAGATCTCTTCGCTTTCGATTTCGAAATGTGTCGCAGCCGTTGTTTTGGATTTTGTGCTGGATTTGTGTCGACTTTTTTTTCTGTGTCGCTATTCTTTCTGATTTTGTTCTGATTTTTGTTTGTTTTCACTTGTACTGATTTGTTCTGATTCTGTTTTTTTGGAACGACTTTGAATTTGCATTCGATTCCTTTGCCTTTAGCTTCTGACCCTCTATCGGGTGCAGAAGCGGAGCTGGCTTGGATGAAAGGAAGCGGTGAAACCGAATTGGCGTGCAGGATATGGCGCAGTCCTGAGTCCCGTTGCGTAATCCTTTATCTACACGGTATAGAAGGACACAGTCAATGGTTCGAGCCGACGGCCAAAGTGTTGCGCGAAAGCGGTGTGACTATTTATGCCACGGATCGCAGAGGCGCTGGGTTAAACACAGCGCATCGGGGCGATATTCCGGATTTGAAAACTTTTCTTTGTGACGTCGAAATGATGTTGCGAAAAATCGACCTCATGCACCCAGGTAAACCGATTGTTTTGTTTGCTAATTGTTGGAGCGCCAAAGCGGCCGCTGTGCTTGCAAATCGAGCTCACCGCTATTCAGACAAAAAGCCACCTGTGAAGTTGGCTGGTTTGATAATGACTTGTCCAGCTATTGTTACTAAGGCCGATTTCGATCCGTTCACGAAACTCAAGATCGCCTTCTGCACTTTCGCTTCGGAGCGCTTGAAACAACGCTTGTGGCCGATTCCGTTAACTACTGAAATGCTCACCGACAATCCTGTCTACAAACAATATTTGGAAGAAGATCCTCTGCGTTTGAAATATGCCACTGCACGATTCTTCCGAGAAACTTTCATATTGGGACTTCTGGCTCAATTGGTAGCGCGCTCGATTGAAATACCTCTTCTTGTTTTGCAGGCCGAGAACGATCAAATTGTCGATATCGAAAGACTCAGTGCTTGGTTTCAAGCGGTCGGTTCGAAGGATAAACAGTGGAAACTATTTGCTCGTTCGGCGCACAGTCTTGATTTCGACGCAACTTGGTTCAATGACTACACCGAATTGCTCGTTCAGTGGCTTCGGGCGCGAGAGTCGACGCCAGGGCCAAGCGAACTCGGGCGGTTAGGATAAAAAGCATGAAAATCGTCAGTCTCGAAGCCCGAGTGATAAAACTGCCTTTTCGATTTTCGTTCAAGCACAGTCTCGCCAGTCGCAATTTTTCTGAAAATTTGATCGTAAGAGTGGCGCTCAGTGATGGTTCGCGCAATCACATAGGGTTCGGTGAGAGCATTCCTCGAGACTATGTGACGGGTGAAACTGTTCAAGCGGCGCTTGCGCGTTTGGAAAATGAGTTCGCACCGCGTTTTCTTCAAAAGCAGTTCGATGACCCAAAATCGCTTGTAGAGATCCTGCAAAACGAGTTTGCCGACCTCGGGCTAACATCGGTCCCGGCGGGATCGGCTTGGTGCGCGTTAGAGCTAGCGCTGCTGGATGCTTGTGGTCATGCTACAAATCAACCCCTGTCTGCATTCTTTGGTGGCGTCAGGCAATGCCATCCTGCACGTGGTATTCGCTATGGTGGCGTCATTCCTTTTGGTAGCAAGAGAGCTGTGACCGCCTTGTTGTGGTTTTATAAACTTTTTGGATTCCAAACAGTCAAACTCAAAGTGGGAAAGACTGAGGATGCGGACCTCGAACTTGTTTCAATCGCCCGGCGGATACTCGGCCCTGATGCAATCTTACGAATCGATGCCAACTGTGCCTGGACTGCAGACCAAACTATGCAGATGTCCGAAAAGATGAAGCCATTTGCTGTTGCCTCAATAGAGCAACCGGTTCCCGCTGATGATATCGAAGGGTTGATTCGCATTTCGCAATCAATTGAGACTCCGGTCATGGTCGATGAATCCTTGTGCACGATCGCTCAGGCGAAAGATTTAGCAGCGCGAAAAGCATGCAAGGCTTTCAATGTCCGTATATCTAAAGTAGGCGGCTTCCTATCTGCGCAGGCTATCGTAGATATCGCGCGCAGTTACGGGTTAATCGTGCAAATGGGTGCTCAAGTTGGAGAGAGCGGTATCTTGAGTGCTGCTGGTCGTGCTTTCTCTTCGGTCAATGAAACTTTTGACAATTGTGAAGGGTCTAATAATCTGTTCCTGCTCAATCAGGATGTGACGCTCGAGAATCTCAACGTCGGACCAGGTGGATGGGGAAGTGTTTTGAAAGGCAATGGTTTAGGTGTCACGGTAAGATCTGGGCACTTGTCCAAATTCCTCATGAACGTTTCTGAAGTTGACAATAGGAATTTGGTAGGCTCAAACTGGTAGATCTAATGTGGCATCAACCCGACATCGCCCTCGGCCAACTTTATCGTGCTGTGACTCATGTGCGGCACTTCAATAAGGGTGTTCGCAATCCACGCCATTATCAAGAAGCCAAGCTGCTCAGTTTCGTGCGAGCTAATGCAGAGACTGAGTTTGGCAAGAAACATCATTTTTCCCGCATAAATTCGGTGGAAGATTATCAATCATACGTTCCACCTTCCAAGTATGAAGATTTGCAACCGTACATAGATCGGTTGACGCGCGGAGCAAAAAATCAGCTAACGGCTGAAGACCCTTTTATGTTTGCCACTACGAGTGGTACTACTGCCAGCCCAAAATTTATTCCGATCACGGAAGGTCATTTGCGTGATTACACGCACGCCTTTCAGATTCACAATTATCAGATGATAAGCGATTGGCCGCAAGCTGCTGCCGGGCGCTTTTTGATCATTACGAGCAACGATCAAGAAGGCATTACCCCTGGTGGCTTGCCATATGGTGCTGTTTCCGGTCTACTGAACAAAAGGCAATCACCGATTATTCGCCGGCACTTTGCCATTCCTTATGAACTGTGCAAAATTAAAGATGTCGACCAGAAATACTATTTGATGTTGAGAGTGGCGATGGCCCAGGATGTTACGGCGATCTTGTGCTGTAATCCATCTAGCTTGTTGCTACTTGTGGAGCAACTGAAGGAGCATGCGGCGGATCTCCTTGCCGATGTGAGTGACGGTTCCATTCGCCGACGTTTTGCTCCGCCGCCGGCTCTGGCTGCGGCGTTCGAGCCGTTTTTGAGACCGCAAAGGCAACGTGCCCGTGAACTCGACCTGCTGTTGTCAAAGCACGGCACGCTGACGCCCGAGCTTTTGTGGCCGCGATTGAGTGCGCTCTCTTGCTGGAAAGGCGGACCCATGTCTTTCTATCTTGAGAAGTTAAGGGAGCACTACGGCAAATGTTCGATTAGAGACTTCGGCTATATGGCGAGCGAAGGACGAGGCACGATTCCATTGGTCAACGATGGAGCCGGTGGCGTGCTGGCTGTAACCAGCCACTTCTTCGAATTCGTGCATGAAGATGATGTTGATACACCTGGTGCTAAGTTTTATCTGGCCGACGAGCTTAAACTCCATGGTCGCTACTACATCCACTTTACGACCGGAGCTGGCCTGTATCGATACAACATCAACGACTTAGTAGAGGTAGTTGATTTCCATGAGCAGACGCCGGTTATTCGTTTTGTGCGAAAAGGTCTTGGTGTAAGTTCAATCACCGGTGAAAAAATTACCGAAGAACAGGTGCTTGTTGCTTTAACGCAAGCCACGAGGCAGTTAAATCTATTGCAAGTCAGTCACTTTACGGCGGAGGTGGAACTCGGCTTGCCTCCGCATTACGTTTGTTATGCTGAGCTAAACGAGCATATGACCGACTCAGTCAAGAATGAATTTGTTCGCATGTTCGACCACTCACTGAAGAATCAGAATCCTGAATACCAGGACAAGCGGGACAGTAAAAGGTTGGGAGTGCCAATTCTGAAGGTGTTGCCGCCTGGTACTTATACTCGCTTGCGCCAACAGCGAGTAACAGAAGGGGCTCCTGAAGCTCAGGTGAAGATTCCGCTTCTCAGTTCGGCAAATTCTTTCTCAAATAGATTGGCGCTGCTGGAAGTGTGATAGTTTGTTGAGGCCGCAGATTCTGGCTTGTCAATTAGTAAATTTGGCGGTGCGGCTTGATGCAACTGTGATATTTGCAGGATGTGATTAGATGCAAGCGACTGAAAATTCCGGAAACCCAGATTTGCCTCGTGTTGCAGTTACAGGTGCCGGCGGGCTAGTAGGCAGCTATCTTGTCAAATATCTCTCTGCGCGTGGCTATTCGGTTCGAGCCATCGTTCGTGCGCCCGGACGCCCTGAGCACTTAATTGCTTGTATCGAGGCCGCAAGCCGAGCAAAAAAAGACGTTGATTTGAAAATCGGTGACGTGAATGATTCAGCATCGCTACTCGATACTTTTAGAGAGTGCCAGGTAGTTGTGCATGCCGCTGGAAATGTAGATCCATACGGCAGCCGCGATGCGATATTCAAAACCAATGTCGAAGGCACCAAAACTACGCTATCGGCTGCGCGCGCGGCAGGCTGCAAGCAGTTTATCCACTTGAGCAGTCTGTCAGTCATAACCGGACAAGGTGATCAATTTGATGTAAACGAATCAGCGCCGTTGTGTTACTGCGGCGAAAACTATGCCGATTCGAAAGTGGCTGCTGAGGAAGCTTTGGATATTGAAATTAAAACACCCGGTATCAATATTACGATCGTGAGACCTGGATTTATTTATGGACCTTACGAGAAAACCTGGATGCCACGTCTGATCGAATCGATTCGCACCGGCAAGGCTGCCCTCATAGATGGTGGCAAGAAAGAGACAAATGTCATCAACGTTGAAAATCTTTGTCGGGCAATTGAAGGTGCTATGAACAACCCGGCTGCATTCGGACAGAGATATAACCTGACTGACGGTCAAAAGATCTCCAAGAAGATGCTATTCGACACGATATCTGAAGCACTGAAGTTGCCTCGCGTAACCAGAGTGGTACCATCGGCAGTAGCAAAGCCTTTTTTCAATCTAGTCTCGCTCGTTGCGCCGATGTTGCCGGTGGAGACGCAGAGAAAGTTGGCACGCTATTCGCGCGCCGCCTACCGCCTGGTTGGAGTCAATCAAGGATTTAGTATCGCCAAAGCGGAGAAAGAACTAGGCTACACTGATAGAGTGCCTTTCGTTCAGGGGATGAAAGATGCACTATCCACATTCAGTGCCAACTCCGGTGTAATTGCCAACGGTGCTACAGGTCTAGCGGGAGCCGGAAATAAGTCGCAGTAGCCTCAATTGAAGGCTATGAGGGTTGATGCAGATTGAAAACTTTGCAAAGAAAAAAGAAAAAAGAAAAAAGAGGAATGAGCAGTGAAGGCGGTCGTAAATTTTATAGTTGACTATTGCCAGAGACACGCTCATCCAGTTAATGCTGTGTTGCATATATTCGGCGTGCCAGCAGTTTTTATTGGACTCTATGATTTGTTCACAGGACGGATCATGCGTTCTCTTGTGCTCATCTTTGTCGGATATCTTTTTCAATATCTTGGCCACCGAGCTCAAGGGAATGAAGTCGGTGAGGTTACCCTGCTTAAACACTTGTGGAAACGCTTCAATGGCAGCAGGAGGACACTCGAGCGGTGACGAATAAGCCCTCCCAATCCGGAGTCAATCAAGGCAGCTCCATTGAGCGCAACGGCACCGTTGTTGTGGATGGTGCTACAGGATATGTCGGCTCTCACATTACCGCTGCTCTGCGCAATCTTGGTTATAAGGTTCGTTGTTTGGTTCGTCCTCAATCAACCGAAGAAGACGTGAAGCTTTTGCAGTCAACCGGGGCTCAGGTTTATCGCGGGATGCTTGGCGCGCCAGATTCTCAGGCAACGCTCAATGAAGCTTTTTCAGGCGCTGCTTCCGCCATCCACACAATTGGCAGTGTGGCGCCCAAGCGGGGCGAGACGCTGACCGATTTGCACATCCATCAAACAGCATCTTTCGTTGATTGTTGCAAACGGAACGGCGTCGACAAAGTAATTATGATCAGCAGTTTGGGCACACGCGAAAATGCAAATGCTGAGTATCACAAAACGAAGTGGCTAGCTGAGAAGGTGTTACGTGATAGCGGCTTGCCGTCAGTAATTTTTCGTCCAGCCTTGATATTGGGCCAAACCTTTGGGCGACGTAACAGTAAACTCGTCGCTAGATACCTCAAGCTTATCAGCGAAAAGACCACTGTGCCGCTCATCGCTGGCGGTGCCAACATAATTCAGCCGATCTTTATTCAAGATGTGGTCAAGGCTGTTACGGAGGCGCTTGCCAGACCCGTTAGCGATACTACAGTTTATGGGCAATGTTTGAACATAGCCGGTCCGGAGCAACTGACCATGAGGCAGTTTGTCGAGCGGTTGGCACTCGAAGTTGCGGGAGAGAAGCGAGATTTTAAGAATATCCCTCCCGGCATCGCTTCAATTGGTGCAGTGTTTTGCGAACTTTTTCAGGACGTGCCCATGGTGAGTAAAGACCAAATCAAATTGGCCCTCGAAAATAATGGCTGCTCTGATAATGCGCTGGAGCCCGTGCTGCAGATCAAGCCAACATGTTTGGCTGATGCCTTTGCTTCCTACAAGCGAGAGACGGAAGAGAGAATTGTCTCGGAAAAAGGAGCACGGCAAGAAGTTTCCTGATAGCATGCTGTCTGGTCTAAATCTTTGTCTTGACTAGGGATTCTCGTGGACGCACCACTTTCTGGAAAAATTTTTGTCACGGGTGCCGGAGGATTCATCGGCTCTAAACTTGTGCGAAAGCTGTGCGAGAAAAACTGTGACGTGCGCACATTCGGACGTTCCAGTTCTGCGCCTAAAACCTTGCAAGATTTGCCGATCGAACATCGAGGCGGCGATATCACCAATTTCGAGCAAGTTGTTTCGGCTATGGAAGGTTGCAATTACGTTTACCATCTTGCCGGTCTTGTCTCCTATAACAAGAAAGACTTTCAACGACAATACGGCGTTAATGTCATAGGGACGCAAAACATTGTCAATGCTTGTTTGCAGCACAAAGTGAAAAGACTGATTCATACAAGTTCAGTGGCTGCGATGGGCATTCCTCCGGCCGGCACTATTGGGAATGAATCGATTGAATATAATCTCGGCGGCCGTAGTCTCACTTATTGTGATACCAAATACGAAGCGGAGCTCGAGATCCATCACGCTTATAAAGCCGGTCTGGACACGATTGTTTTGAATCCTGGAATCATCTTTGGCGAGGGTGACACGCACCCCCATCACCATGCCATCTTTGCCGCTATGTCGCGCGGTTCTATGATCGGCGTACCAGCAGGCGGTGTTGCTTTTTCAGACATCAATGATGTAGTCGACGCGCACGTAAATGCCGGCGCCATGGGCCGAGTTGGTGAAAGATATGCGCTCGTCAGCGCCAATCTTTCATACTGGGCAGCCGCTCTTATCTTTGCTCGTATAAACAACGCGCGTCCGCCGTTGTTTATTATTCCGGGCGGAGTCCTCACTTTTCTTGGCTCCATCAGTGAGACAGTCTTCCCGGTTCTTGGAATGAATGCGCCACTGACGAAACAAAATGCCTGGCTCAGTCAGCAAGAGATCTTTTTCAGCTCGGAGAAAGCTGTGCAGGAGCTAGATTTCAAACAGACTTCTTTTGAAGAGACAGTGTGCCGCACGGCGCCCTACTATCTCGGTCAGGTGAAAAAGAAGCAAGTTGCGCTCGTGAAGTAGCTAATAACTGAGAGAGAGCGCGCCAGTTGAGTGTCCGCTTGATTTTGCGGCACGAGAGAAAAAGTCGTTAGTGTTTATGCCTCCACATGCGGTGGCTCTATCCGACTGCCGCGAGCTGACTGCTGAGATTTGCTTAAGGTCGAGTGGGTATCTAGGCTAACCGCGTCAGAGTTGGCGGTTTCTTTTTCAGGCCGGCCTGGATTGAATGCTGCGAAAATCGCTGTGATCGGTATAAAATTGGTTTATGCACAGACGTTCGTCTGGGCTCGGAGGTGTCCATATGCGTAAAAGCCTGTTTTCGGCGATATTCATAGCCTGTCTTATCGTCTTTGTTCCAATGGTGGCGAGCGCTGGTACGACTTCGGCCCCACCTACCTTTGATGAAGCCGTGAAGGACTATAACGCCGGGCAATATCAGAAGGCGCTCATTAAGTTTCAAAAGTTTCGGGACGTCAATCCCAATAATCTTCTGGTGCGGTATTACCAGGGTTTGTGCTTTCAAGGCTTGAATGCCTTGGACCAAGCGCGTGAGGAATTTCAGTTTGTCGTGCTTCACGACACAGGAGACTTGAAATGGAAAGCCCAGGCTGGCTTGGATCGTTTGCAGCATGCAAAAACGTTGACCAATAGCCAACAACAAGCTATTAGCTATGAGAACAAAGGCAACATCAAAATGGTGTTGTTGTTCGTCGATCGAGACAGATGTAAGCAATGTCAGGAGGCGGGCAACGCCTGGAATAAGGTCGTGAAGCTAAGACCGACATCGTGGCAGCCGATTTTCATTGAAAACGGTGATCCGCGTATCGAAGAGTATAAGGTTTACAAGAAACATCCTTACATGGTTATTCTCGGTGAGCCAAAGCCGGGAAGCAACATTCCAACTTATGGTACCAATCAAAATCAGGACCGACCACTGAGTGATACGGTTTTATGGTCTGGCGTGCCGCCTCTACAAGACAGAGCCTTACTTAACCTCATACAGAAATTTTGAGCGGTAGATGCAGAGAATCTCAGAGAAAAACAGTTCGCCGATGCCTCTCTTGATTGGGATTGGAGTTATTTTGGCTATCGGTGCGATCATTTACGGAGTCATGGCTTTTCAGAAGGCCTATACGGTCGATCCCAAACAAGTATTCGAAGAATATTTCACTAATCAACCTGACCGCGTACAGAATTTGACCGGTGGTGGACAACTTGGCGGCTATTTTGACATCTGGATCTATTTTGAGAGTCCGGATGTGATTCGGTTGCGCTCGCCAGAATGGTCTCGGGACCAAGATAGCATCCATCGGATTGCAACCTGGTGGACTGAGAACCATCTGGCTCAAAGTGAATTCGTCAATGATTTGGGAAATATTCAAGCCTGGAAATTGTATCGGCATCCGAACACTGTAGAGATCTTCAATGCGGAATATTTAGTGCATACCAAAAAAAATCGTTATTGGCTGCGGATATGGGGACGTAAATGAAGCGATATAGCATTTTAACAATCCTTGTCGGCCTCCTCTTTTCGATGGCGCCGCAGCTTGCCCTTGCTGGGAGCAACTCGCCATACGACAAGGCGATGAAAGCATTCTCTGCCGGTGACTATAGGAATGCCGAACTTATTTTTGCTTCTTTGATGCGCAGCGAGCCGGATAATGCCAATGCCATGTACATGGATGCACTTTGCCAGCAACAGCTCGGACACTCAGCAAATGCGACTCAATTGTACAAAATTTGCTGTGAAAGATTTCCCGATTCTGCCGCATGTGTGAGAGCCCAAAGTGCTCTCCAAAAGCTTGATCCGGTCTATTTGCGGCACTGGCAGAACAATCGGACTACGGCCGCTCCTGCTGGTGGGATTCAAGGCATCGCGCCACTTGAAGGTCCAGGTGTAGCTCCTGACTTTTCTTTCGGCACAGAAGTATTGACGCCAGAACAGCAGCATTATCAACTTAGCTTGATCAATCAAGTTGAGCCGCTCAGGGGCAAAATCAACGGTATTTGGACGAGCTTTAAATTTGCGCCTGGCAAACAATCTATGATAGGGCTTAATTGGTTGCGGGCATCAAGGCTTAACTTCAACCCACAAGCCAAAATTTACCGGGCTGAAGTAAAGATCGAGCGAACGAGAGTGGTGGCATTCGATTTTGCTGTGTGCAACTATACACCCACACCAATCAAGCTTTGCAACGATTTTAGAGCTCGCTATGAGCAAGAAGTCGCAATGGCCAATGAAACCACTGCTCACCGATATCTGGCTTTGCACACGCCTAAGGCAAGTCCGATTAAAGGTCCAACGCCGACCCGCTCGGGTGGAGATCAGCTGGCCGACGATGCTCCTCGTCCAGGTGAAGAGAAGATCGAGATTCCATATCGCATGACCCCGGATGGTCATAAGCTGGTCACTGTACAAGTTAATGGAGCAAGCACGGACATGATCATCTTGGAGTCCGGCGGCATGCTCATGGGCCTCGATCAGCTGAGGGGAATCGACCCGGGCCTTGTGCCCGACGTGAAAGTCGAGACTGTAAATAATGCCGTGAGAAGTTCGGGTGACGTTGTTTTCAGATCTGTTGCAATTGGTCCTCTGGTTCAATATCAAGTTCCTTGCCATATAGAAGGCTGGGGGAACCTGCGCACGCAATCAAGTGCCGGAAATCCTCGCGATTATCCTCTTCTCGGCGATAATTTTTTTGCGAATTACCGATATATTATTCAAGACGATAGGAAACTCATAACGGTTTTTAGAACAATCAAGTGACCTTGAGGAAGAGTCACTTCAGGTGAATTGAAGGCTACAAGCCGAATCAAGCTGAGCTGAGGCACGCAAATGAGCCACCTGGTCAACGACTATGACGCTCAGATACCTCGAAGCGTTGAAACAATTCAGTTCCCTCGCTGGCACAAACTATTAATCTCCATTGTGGTGCTCTTATATTTTGGCACCGTCACCGTTTGCAATCTTCCAAGTTCTGATACCAAAGATAGAATTATGAGCCGTCTGCGTGCTCTCGTAAATCTGTTCTCCATCTCTCAAGTTTGGAACATGTTTGGCACAGGCGCCCGACCATGGCACCAGCGGATGGTGGCTAATATTACGTTCGCCGATGGTTCGACGAAAATCTATGAATTTCCGCGAATGGAGTTGATGAGCCTGAGTGAGAGATACATGCGCGAGAAAATGCGGAAACTTTTCGTCGATGCTCTCCCTTCGACCGACTTCGCCGAATATTTACCTGACATTTGCCGAACCCTTGCACGAGCAAATGCTGACGCAGAAAACGAACCAATGCTGGTTACACTGTTTTTGAAAGTAGGCGAAATTCCAGCTCCCAACGGCCCAATTGTAGGTCGGCATGATCTTCCGCATCGCCTGCATACTGATATTTTGATTGTTTATAAAGTTAAGGAGAGCGATCTCCTGCAGCCATGAAGTTTTCGAGACTGGGTGATGCCTGGAACAGATTCTGGTTTGAGCCTAGCTCACCAGTGCCGATGGCTTTATTTCGTATTTTAGCTGCGGCGCTTCTTTTGCAAGATGCGGTGTGTATGCGCCTTTTGGATTGGCGATTATTTTATTCGCGCCACGCGCTTATACCAGCAAGCACGATGATACGTTTGTGGTGGGGGGCGGATCTGCGTTTTGACCTGATCGATCTTTTGCCGTCGGATGGTTTGCGCCTTGCGTTTCTTTATTTGTACATCGTATTGATTATTTTTGTGATGTTCGGATTGAGTACAAGAAGAAGTTCGGTATTAGCTTTTCTTCTTTACCTGTCGATGAACAATCACTTTCCGTTGAACAACAGCGGTGCAGACGTTTTTCTCAAGATCGGTTTGCTAATTATATCTGTCTCCAATGCAGGTGAGGCGTTTTCTGTCGACAATCTTTTGCGGTCATTGCGTTTTGACTGGAGAAAAAGTGGCTTCAGTCCTGTAAACAAACCGCAGTGGGCCATGCGAGTACTGCAGCTGCAGGTTTGCTTCGTTTATGCTATTACATTTTTGAATAAATTGCACAGTCCGCAATGGTTGAATGGGCTGACAGTCTACTATGTAACGAGAAGTCCTGACCTTGCACGTTTCGATCTGCCATTTGTTTTCGACCATATTTGGTCTCTCAAAATCTTGGCCTGGTTTGCTCTAATTCTCGAAGGTGCTTTTCCGGTTTTGGTGTGGATTCCCGCATGCCGGAACTTGGTGCTTTTGTGTGGTGCTCTTTTCCATCTCGGAATCGAGTGGGTTTGCAACATACCGTTGTTCGAGTTGGCGATGATCGCTAGTTACGTAGTCTTTATCCCAGTCGAGGACTGGCAACGTTTTTCCAGCTGGTTGAAGCGCTCCTGCTCTAGGCTTGCCTTACAGCGTTATGTCGTCCTATTTGACAGCGATGTTATCGCTAATGTTTGTTTAGTTGGTTTTTTACATAGGCTTGATCTGTTTTCACGGCTTGATATTCGAGAAGACTCCAACCGTGAAAACAGAGTTACGGTTAGATCTTCCCTCGTGTTAGTTTGGAACAACGATCACTTGACGGGATTTGAAGCAGCCCGCCATATCTGCCTTCTGTTGCCGATGGGGTGGCTTTTGACACCGTTTATCTTCATGCCTCTCATTGCAGACGTTGGCAAGTTTATCTTCTCCATTGTCAGCAACTGGTACTGTGCCGCGAGCGAAGAGCGGAATTTTCTTATCGATAATCTATCAAAACCTCGATACAACAGCATTTACCAGCGTCTGATTTTGCTCTTTCTCTTTGTTGGGCTTATCTGTCTAGTCGGTTTGCCCCGGCAAATTTTCGAATCAGAACAGAGAGTCAGGCGCATCGAGGTTCTTGATGGGGAGAGGCTGAAATTGTTGAGAACACTAAAAAGTTATCCAGCCGAAGATAGATCCTCTGTGCTGCTCGAGTTGGCTTGGATTGATTTTCAAGAACAGCGTATGTCTGAAGCCGAGTCTGAATTTCTAGGAATTTTTTTGGACGCCAAGGCAAAATGTTCAGGTGGCTTTAATTCCGATTATGCTCGTTCATTACTCAATCTAGCAGTCTTTTACAGAGACAAACATGATCTCGTTGCCGCGGAACATTACTTTGCAATGCTCAAAATCTACGACGAGCAGTTTCTGAAGGATGGAACTCCGGAACATATTCGGTTGACAAAAGCGCGCGACTTGTCCAATCTCGCACTGGTTTCATATTTACAAGCAGAATCTACAAACGATGCATCTGAGAGGCGAAAATTGCTCGAAAAGGCGCTATCTTTGTGTTCAGGCAGTGAGCAGTTGCTTATCACTTGCGGCTCAGAGCGTGCAGTTGGCAACTTGATGACTATAAAGTATGTGACCTTGAGGGAGCTTGGAGATTTGATAAGAGCCGCAGATGCTAAACGTATAAGCATTGAGAGCTTGTCAAAGTCTCACAATCTGACTGTAGAACCATGACTACGAGTCCTAATCGAGAAAAATCGACTGCTTATTGGCCAAAGTCGCTCATGCGACAGGACTTTATTGCCGCTGGTCTGATCTTGACCGGTATGTTCGGTTTTCTCTGCTATTGGATGAGGGTCTACTTCACTGACCGTTATCTGCCGGGTTGGGATTTACCAGGGCAGGTTGTAACCGTCATGCGAATGATGCCACAGCTTGGTCACTTGCATTATTCTTTTTACGATCCTGGTTTTTTTCTGGGTTATGGTGTTGATCTCTTCTATGCTCCAGGATTCCACATTCTTACCGCAATTATTGCAAATCTCTTGGCGTCGGTGAGCAAAGACCCAGCATTGTTGGCTTGTCATTTGGGCTTGGTTTTGGGCTGTTCCGCGCTGCCGTTTTCCATGTGGTATTTCCTTCGTCCGCTCGCTCAAGAGATGAAGCAGGGGCGAAGATTATCGACTTCCGAAGCCACTGTTTTAGCTTTAGCGATAAGCGCGAGTTCTTTCTGGTTTTTGAACCACGATAGCCACTTCTTTGGTATCGGGTATGGTTCGGTAATGGGAATCGGACTCTACACGCAATGCGCGGGTTGGCATCTGCTGTTTTGGCACTCTGGAGCAGTTGCTCGATTAATTCTGACCGGTAAACGTAAGTACGAGATCTGGGCAACTGTGTTTTATTTCTCTCTCTTTCTAACGCACTCACTAACGGCCCTTTTTTCACTTGGCTTGACCATACTCGTTACTCTCTGGTATCAGAAATTTGCTTGGAGAATGCTACGAGTCCATGTCATTGCACTTGCGATCACGGCCTTTTGGACGTTGCCTGCAACTGCACTTACGAAAACTTACGGAGTGCTCTCAGAAATCGGTGGCAGAGGCGATATTTTCGAACTGGTTTTTCGTTATCCCCTGTTTCTGCTCTGGCGACATATAGATGGTTGTTTACATGGGCATTTCAAACTCGTTGATCTAAATCCCATCACCTTCTCCATTTGCATGATTGCGTACGTATCTCTCAAAACGATCAGGCGAACGCCGATTTGCGTTGTCTATTACCTGGCTGTCTTCATCGCTATGTTCTTTGGTTTGAGCCCGTTTTTAGCAAAGTGCATTCAAGCTACGATTCACTTCTATAGATTCCTTGGTGATATATTCCTATTGCTTGCTGGCCTAGTCTCTCTTGTTCCAGTCGGAGTTGTACTGTCCTTCCCTGAGAAAACCGCTGGCACGGCCAAGAGAATCAGCACTGCTTTTTTTGTTCTGCTTTTCTTGAGTTGTATCGTTTCGACGACTCGGTTTCCGTTTGAAGAGCGAAAGAAGACCATTGATCGCTTAGGTTTGACACCTGATCACCAACAAAACGTCATCGATTACTTCAAACCGTTGGCGCAAAAAGGACGAGTTTTCTTTGAAATGTTCGAAAACGAGAACACCTATGATTTTCTTCCCGCGCATTATTTGGAGTCGAATCTTTTCGAGCAAACTGGATTCGAACCGGTTAACGGACTTTTTCTGGAAAGCGTGAACTCTTACAGGTTGCCGGTTACGGCAGCGAACAACTTGGGTTCCCATACGTGGGCTACAAGTCAGATCTTCGGTAATGACAAAGATAGTTCCCCCGAGAGGGCTCTTGAACAGTTGAGAGATTTTGGTGTCACCCATATGGTTTGCGGCGGAGATGATGATCTCTATAAGCATTTGAAAAATAGAGTTATAGCACCGATCGAATACATAGGTCCTTATGCGATTTGCCAGATTGCGAAACTGCCTACAGAGCGAGTTAAGAAGATCGATGCAAAGAAACTGCTGGTTGGTTATATCGACACCGTTGGTAACTTGCCTTTTGAGTATGTAGAAGCTTATTTCTATACAAACGCAACGCTCTATCAGAACTTTGAGCTGGTTGATTTTACTAATAAAAAAGTGCCACCAGGAGTGACACTAATATTAGAGAATACAATTCAAACTACTGATGTTGTGAAGTCTCCTCCGTTCGAAGATATAAACGACGCGATTAAAGCGAAAATTGTTGGACTTGCATACACACGTTATGATGTTATCGATCACCATAGTGTGTGGTACCAAGATAACCCTGAGTATGATACATATCGTCGTATCTGCGATTACTTGAATCAGCAAGAAGTTATGGGTAAGTTGATGACACTCAAAAAAGATGTTGTCAATACGCAGTCAAAATGGGTTGGTAGCTCGAACAAACCAGAGTTAAAGTGGTCGAACGAATTCCAGACGTTTACGATCAGCAACTGTGAACCAGGACAGATACTAAAAGTCAACTATTCCTACCTCCCCTTCTGGGCGTCTAAAAACGCCCGTATATTTGAAGGTACTTATGGCCAAATTTTCGTCTTCCCAGCTTCCACGCAGGTGCAAGTCGATTACAGTTTGTGGAACTGGCCTTATTACTGGATTGGCGTTTTGATCAGCTTTACTGGGCTTGGTGCCTTCAGCCTGTATTTTGTTCGGTGGCCTAAGTCCGGTGTTAGTGCGGCTGCTGGTAAGAGAGTTAAAGAGGTTGTCGCAAGATGACAACCCTGGACATCTTTTATAGAGACAATGATATTCGTGCTGGCAAGCGTATTGTCTCGTTGCGACTTGAGACGTTTTGTCCGCGTATCATAATGGGCACGTTTGTTCTTTTTCTGTGCTGCTGGAACTACATTTATTTTGCCGATGTTTACGTCGCTGGCTGGGATCTCCCGGGCCACATTGCGGCGGTAGAAAAGCTGATGGAGCAGATACCGCATTTCCGTACCGTTTTTTTTGATCCAGGGTGGTTCGCGGGATGGGCGTTCGGAAGTTTTTATGCGCCCCTTGCTCACATCGTGACGGCAATCATGGCCTATCCGCTGGCGCTAATAAGCAAGGACCCAGCTCAATATGCGACTCATTTGTGTCTTGGATTTGCAGCAGCCCTCCTCCCGTTGTCGGTCTGGTATTTCTCTACAGGCTTGGCTCGCTCGATAAAACGTGGAAGAGAATTCACTGCCGCAGAAGCAACAATACTTGCTCTTTCAGTCTGTTTTCTAACTTTCTGGTTCCTCAATAATGATAAAGAGAACAACAACGTCGGCTTAGGTGCCGTCATGGGAATTGGTTTGTACACGCAGCTATTTGCCTGGCACCTGTTTCTCTTGCATGGAGGTGCTCTTGTCCGCTTGATCGATACCAGCAGACGACGATATGAGGTTTTGTGTGCTACCCTTTTTGCCGCACTGGTTCTTACGCATACCTTAACGGGTCTGCTCTCGTTTGGATTCGTACTGCTTTTTTCTTTGTGGTACCGGAAGCAAGCGTGGCAATTGTGGCGGTTTCATTTGGTCGGTTTGGCCCTTACTGCCTACTGGTTGTTGCCGGCAATTGCTTATGGAAAACAGCTTGCGGTCGTCTCCACAATTAAAGGCTCTGGAGACTTGCTGGAGATCATCGTCCGCTATCCGACCAATCTAATTCTTCGGCACATCGAAAGTTGTATGGCTGGACGCGGTGGACCCATAGACGCCGGTTTTCTTCTAGTACCTCTCTATTTCATGCTGATGTTCGTCTTGCCCCAGTTGCGACGCTCCTCTGTCTTTGTCACGTATTGTTGTGCGGACATTGTTGCTTACATCATTACGGGCAGTGCATTCGTGGCGAAGTGCTTCTATCTTACGATCCACTATTACCGATTTGTAGGTGACGAACTCCTGATATTTGTTGCACTTATGGCGCTGGTACCGTTCGCATTACTGCAGCCATTTTATGACAATGAAAACCAGCATAAGTGGCATGTGCTTCTGAGCAAGAAAGTAGTTCTTGTTACTTTAGTGTTGGTCAATTGCGTTGGCATATATTCCACAGTCTCATTTGCAAATCCAAATCGTCAAAAAATAATCGACCTCTATAACAAGACTCCGCCCAGCCAGGATGATGTACTCAATTACTTCCGGAACCTGTCTCTTAAAGGACGAGTCTTTTTCGAATTTTTCGATGATGATGGCAAATTTGGTTCATGGGCTGCGCACTATTTGGAGTCTCGCCTATTCAAAGAGACCGGCTTCGAATCGATGAGCGGGCTTTTTATGGAAAGTTCCAATGCTTATCGATTGCCTGGAACTGCCATGTCTAACCTTGACGCTCATGTATGGGTAACGTGTCTGGTTTTCTCTAATCCCGACAGTAAATCGGAAGAGCAACAAATTCGGCAGTTAAAAGAGTGTGGGGTGACGCATATTGTTTGTGGCAAGGACTCCAAGGCTTTTGCCAAAATCAAGAATCATGTTATAAATCCGCCTGATCTAATCGGGCCGTTCGCCATCTGTCAGATTGCACCGCTGCCACTCTGGAAGGTAGCTCCGCTTGATTCCAATAAGACGTTGGTTGGCTACGTAGATAAAGCCGGAACGCTCCCTTTTGAATATTTGCAGTTTTATGTCTTCACTAACAACGACATCTCTTCAAAGTTTGAGTTTATCGATTTGACCAAACGGAAAATTACACCGGATGTGCCGATACTGATAACAAACACTGGTGAGAACGCCGAGCCCTTAAAGGTCAATGATGCTCGCAAACTAGTCACAACCAAGTCGTTACAGATAAATTTCGCGCAATACGATCTAATTGACGACCGGCATGTTTGGTATCAGGAGTCCCCAGAATTGGACTATTTTGTTTCAGTTAGTGACTATATGAAGCGTTTTCGCCTTGGTAAGCGTTTGCAAACGCTGCGCGAAAGCGTGCCTGAAAAGCTGAGAAAAGTTCAGTCATATAACGGTGTTCCGACCTTTGATTGGGCGGATTCATATCAATCGATCATCTTGAAGAACCTTGAGCCTGGGAAGCTGGTTAAGGTCGACTATAGTTATCTCCCCCTCTGGCATTCAAGTCAGGCCGAAATTTATCAGGGTACGAATGCTCAGATGTATGTTTTGCCCAGAGCCGCTGCCGTTCGCCTGAACTACAATCAGGTGCATTCTCTTTACTACTGGGTCGGGGTGTTAGTGTCACTTTCGGCCGTCGCTTTTCTGATCTGGTACAGCAAACCATTAGGTCTCCATCTTGCCGCGCTCTCAATTGACGAACGTAAATCTCGATTCAAGAACCAGATGGTCGTATTGAAGAGACGATTTCACTGAGGAAACCTATTAGCAAAAAACCACCGGATGACCGGTGGTTTTCTGATGTTTTGCGTTTGCGTCTCTTTAGCCGCCGCCGCTGCCGCCCGAGCTTCCGCCACCGGATCCAGTTCCACCACCACCTGCACGTACGGTTGATGCAGATTGCGATGCGGAGATTGAATTCGAGATTGAAGTAGAAGTCGAGGCAGATTGTGACGATGAAGCTGCGGATGAGGCTTGCGACGCAGATACCGACTTCGACGTCGACGCCGATGCTGCCGACGAAGCTTGCGAAGCGGATTGTGACGAAGCTTTCGAGGAAGCCGCTGATGAAGCTTGCGATGAAGCTTGCGACGCCGATTGTGATACCGATTGTGAGTAGGTTGGGTTGTTTGAGATGGATTTCGAAATTGAGCTAGATAATGAGGATGCCTGCGAAGAAGCTTGCGAAGAAGCTTGCGACGCCGATGATGCCGATGATGCTTGCGAGGCAGATTGCGACGAAGCTTGGGAAGCGGACTTGCCGATTGAACCTGACTGTGAAGATGCTATCGACGAAGCCTGCGAAGAAGCTTGTGAAGAAGCCTGCGAAGAAGCTTGTGAAGCGGACTGAGATACCGATTGCGAATAAGTGGGATTGTTCGAGATCGATGCGGATATCGATTGAGACTTCGAAATCGACGATGATAAAGAAGACGCTTGGGAGGCCGACTGGGAGTTTGAGTTCGAAGCCGACTTAGACGCTGAGGACGAAGCTTGCGAGGAAGCCTGGGAGGAAGCCTGTGAGGAAGCCTGCGAAGAAGCTTGTGAAGAAGCTTGCGACGAAGCCTGCGAAGCAGAAATCGAGCTTTGGCATTGCGATGCTACGATAGACGAGTTGCTTTGTTGCACCATTGACGGTGTGAAGCCAGTCGCGATGGTCGTAGTCGGCCAAGTGGGCGTTGCAGTTGTAGTGGGTACGCCGTTCGACATATTGGCAAATTGTGCCGTGCCAACGATGTTGGTGATTGGGAAAGTGTAAACACTCTGGAAGAGCATTGTGTCCGCCGTGGTTGAACCGCTGCCAACTTGAGCCGCATTGCCGAAGTCCAGACCGAAAAAGAACAAAGAGACTGGAATTAAGCATGTGCATTTAGTCGTAACAATCACATATGGTCCAGGCGATAGTGCTGGAGTGTTAGGCTGCGGAATACCGACCGGAGATGTACCTGTAGTAGTCAAAGCACCATCAACTTGAGGTAAACCGGCACCGCTGTAGTCTTCAAACGCATAGAGGTGTGCGGTCAAGCTTTTTATTACCACGCCATCAATGGCATTCTGGTTGGTGATTACAGCTTGCATGGCATTATATGCACCTTGCTCTGTACCTTGTTGACCAGCAGCTCTAGCGCAGTCTCTGCAAACTCTGTCGCAAAGGTCAGCAGCGAAAAGCATGCAGCAGATGTTTAACATCAATCCCGCTATCACTATGAGGATACCGATGATTGAGGCAAACTCAATCGCCGTAATCCCTCTTTTCCTTTTCAGTTTCTTTTTCATGGTTATTTGCTCTTTGTTGGGCAATGTAGTTGTTGGGTTTCGATGTAGAGATTAGTTCTGGCTTTGTGACAGGCGCCGGGCAATGCTGGCAAATGCATTACGCACGTCTGAACCGGTTCCGCAAGGGAAGAATCTGCCTCCATTGCCGGCTAAATATGCAAGTCCTGGTCCACTGCTATTGGTGACATTGTCACCAAGGAAGGCCTTCTGGTCGGCGGCTAGCGTGGTATTACCTGCTGCATTCAGACCGATGGTGTACATAACGATGGACTTGGGTTGGCAAAGACCGGCTACTGTATTGGCATTGGTCCCTACGGGTCCGGCTATACCTCCAGTTGGTTCACCGTCCGTAAAGAAAACGATCGCTTTACGTGCAGCTTTGCGCGTGCTCGAGGCGTACTTGGTGTTGTTTATGAAGCTATTGTAGGCTGTGGACAAGGCTTCATCGCAGTAGGTGCCACCTAGTGGTCTGCCGTTCCATACACCGTTGCCGATGTTGCTATTTGCAGGCGCTGACCACACGTCTCCATAAGGCAGTCCGTTGGGATATGGTGATTGAGTTGCATTTAGCGTGCTGTTGTTCATAGGCGCGCCAGCGCTGGTAGCGCTGCTTACCATATCCAACCGCTGGTCACTAGGCTGTGCGCCACTGGAGCTGGCAGTCAAACAAGTTCTTGGAATCTTGAAGCCTGTCTGGTTCTGCCCCCCAGATGTATCTTGACCACCGCTACCTCCGTTATATCCGTGTACAGCGTTGTTTGTTGCGCTACCGGAACTTTGCACCACACTCAAGTCCATGACTTTGCCGGTATTCGATGAAAACACTGAAGTTCCTAAACCGAGTGAACTTGTGGGCAACATGCAGAGACCGGAACGATAAAACGAGTCACCAGGAGAAGTGCCGACGCTTTCGAAGTTTTTGTCTGAGCCGCTATATACGGCGCAGCCACCGTTCACTGAAGCGCCGTCGACATTATCGGACGCATTACTGTCAGCAGTTGCTGAGAATCCAACGAATCCAAACCGGGCATCGCAGAGGGTCGCCATTTTGTAGAAGAAGGCGTTCACTGCTCCATCGCAAGCCGTGGCGTAGGGTTGGGTCTCGATCATAGCCAGGCGTTGATAGGCGAGTTGGAAGTTAGCTGTAGCAGGTGCGGCGATCGTCTTGTAGGTCACCGTGGGGGGATTACCTACACCACTCCAACCTGGCGGTTCATTAATGATCACGTGTCCGTCACAACAGGCTAACTGTTGATTCGTAGTCGAATCAAGGTTGCCACGTGAAGCTTCGACCAATGTTGCCAAACTATCGAAATTGAATGCCTGGCTTTTTAAAGACGGATTTTGTTCGTCCGCTGGGAAAGTGAAGGTGAATCCAGTGAAATAGAACTGGTTGAGGACTGAATTGCCTGTGCTTGGTATGGGCTCTGTAAAGTATTCGCCTGAATTTACGGGATTGACCAGGTTGACAACAAGGTCAGTAAAGTTTTGCCTGTCAACACCAGTTGGTAGCCAAGTGGTTTGGTCTAGGTGATACGCATACTGACTGTTGGAGGCAGATGGTCCGCCAGCTGAAGTCTGAGCATATCTATTGCAACTATTCGAGAGGGGTGGATAACCATAGGTCCAAACGTTGTTGCTTCCACGAGTAGCGACTTCAGTTGGCACCGTTGCGGCCATGGAGCTGCCGGAAGCGTTGCGGAAATCGTACTGGTTACAGAACTGAACGGGTGTAAGTGAGGTAATGCCATCCCCGGATACAAATACAGGTTTGTAATTTCCGGGTGGGCTGGCGTAGTCAGTTGGTGCCAACTTACCATCCAAGTTCGCGCCACCAGGTGAATAATAGTGCTTGAACCATGAGCTGGTTGTGAGTTGGTAGGCGGTGGTTGTTTGCGCAGGTAGGTTGACGCCTGCCACGATCTGTGCCGACGGCGCCTGGGTAGCGGCGTTCATGCTCTGTACCGGAGACAGGTTTGTGCCAAGGAAAAATGGACAGAAAATCGGATTAGATCTCAACTGAGGTGCAAAATAGAGTGGATTTGTAATCGCACCATTCAATGCAGTTGGTGATGCTACATCTTCTAAGTTCTGAGGGGGCAAGACGTTACAGTCGGTACCCGCTTGGTTGTTTGTCCAGTTCCATCCTATATAAGAGGATAAGTAATTTTGGCCGGCTTGAGTCTGCCCGATAACAACCGTGTACATCGGACATCCGATGTCGGCAATTGTATTGGTTAAAGGTCCGTTCGGCCAGAACCATTCTCGGCGGACGAAGAGGACAGAGGTAAAGTCATCCATCGAGCCAGAGTAGTCAAAGACAACCACCGCATCTACTTGTGGAATGCCTGCAAATGAGCTAGCGTTCAATGGAATGAAGTTCTGAAGGAAAGGAATCGCTGCCAAGAAACTTGGTTGGTATCCATAACAGCAGAAAACCATAACAGTTCTGCCTTTGGGGTCTCCAACGTTCACAGCCGAGAATCCGTTCGATGGATCACCGAGAGCTACAAGGTCATTGCATTGACCGGGAGTGGAAACACTATAAAGGGCGGTCGAAGAAGTGGTAAGAGTGGCATTGCTCAGTGCCTTACCCAATACTACTTGCTTGGTAAACATGTTATGAGCATACGCTCCTGCCGACTGTTGAGCAGTTGATAGACTCATATTGAAGGTATTGCCAGGACTAGTATCGAAACTGGTCAACATGGCAGTTCCGGCGATACTGGAAGCATCGCAAGCCGCAATCAACTCACGTTGGCACATCTGCGCTCTATTGGCGTCAAACGCGAATAGACCCAGGAAAAAAATAAAGAACATCAACGATAAAACCAAGCCAATCATGGCTGCTCCTCGTTTGTTCCTTAACCTCGGCCGTTTCGTGACCATTCTGCCTGTCCTCCGGATTTAGTAATGCAAGCTTCAAAAATGGGTTTCGTTTTGTAAGTACGCTTAAAGCGTCAACCCTGGTGGGTTTTCAAATTGGGCGGTCGATTTGACCTGTATTTGAGCCGGAGCCGATAGTCCAGGTACGTTACCGATCAGCGGCACTGGAATGAATGGACTGATCTGTCCAAGAATCACGCATTGATATTCGGCCACATATTGGCTCATGTCAGGCAACGTCGAAATAGGCGACGCAGCAGTTGAATATTGCATGCCTTGACTGACTGGTGAACTGCTGGGACCGGATTGACCGTAGTAAATGTAGCTGCTTGATGTATTCAGTGGACAGAATGTCACATACATCTGAGGGTAATTTGTTGACCAGTTCGTCCCTGGGAATGCTGCCCTCACATTTGCGGCTCTGTTTGTAGACAGGTTCAGAGCTCCCAAGTAAGTAACTGTACCGATCGTGACTGACTGCACCAATGTATGCGCCTTACAGCCGACCATAACCGCTTGGTTACAGGCAAACCATAAGAAAAACGCGCGTAAACCGAGTACAGCAAAGTCGAGCATCGGAAACATAAAGAACAAGAATAAAACGTACATCGTCATAGCCCATTCAGCTTGCAATGCACCCTTACTCTTGCGCGTTGATGATCGCCCAAGCTTCCTTGTGGTGATTTTGTTTCGCATCTTCATCGTTTCGCACACCTAATCACTTTGCCCGCTACTAACGAGCCTATCTTCAAGTTATCATGCTGATTTTTTGCATGTCAACATGACTTACGTCACGTTGGCGCACCCAAAACACCATTCCCTGCTTGCTTCTGGACGAAACTCTGGGGGAGCCGGCGTTAACCGCCACCATGCTTAGGTGCATTATTTCCGTCCTCTATTCGGACCGGTGCCACATGTTCTTCTGCGGCAGCCTTCTGTGCCTTTAATGCCGTAGCTGCCCGAGCTTTCATCTTTATTAATGCCGTCTGCATTTCCTGATTTTTGAACCTCAGGAGCGCCTTGTCGCATTCGCTCATGGCTTCTGGCCAGTCTTTGACTGCGAGAAGACCTCTAATATAGTCGATTACAGCTTCAGTCGAGTCCGGATCGAGCGTTGTCGCTGATTTGAACGAGGTGGTTGCTCCTGCAATATTGCCGTCCTTCCATTTTGCCGTTCCTAACACAAGGAGATCATTGGTCGTGAGCTTTGTGGTTTTAGCTAAATCATCCAGGACTCTGATTGCATATTTTGGCTGGTTCTCTTCTATATATAAATACGCATAGGTTCGAGCCACTTCAGCACTATTTGGTGACTCTGCCTTGGCTCTTGCCACAGTCTTGAAAGCTTCTGCCATATTTTTGGCTCGCATTTGGGCAAGACTTTCTTTACACAGGGTTACGACAGTCTGTGATTCAGCGGCGGGTTGTGGAATGTCGTCTGCTTGTGCGTCGTCAGTATCTTTGAGGATTACGACCTGCCCGGCTCGGCTTGTTTGGAAGCCAGCGAGGCTTAGGCCGGTTGCGACGATCGATAACACCAAAATTCGCTTCAGTTTCATATTCTTTCCGTGTAGTACGTCTACAAAATTATGACCTAATATAGATTAAAGGTCAGTCTTTTGCGTGTAGTTGGTAATCCCCTTGTTAGATTATCCGCAAATCCTCGACAAAGTCCATTCCTCGGCTGGTTGACATCTAGACGATTCCCGGGCTTTGAATATGTTGATGCCCGTAATCTCGACGGTGGTATCAAATGCAGTATCCCGGAATCTTTTCATACGCTGGGAGGATAGTAAAGCTGATCGTACGCCGGTGCCAGGAATGAACAAAAACTTGAATATTCTGCTCAAATCGAAGTGGCGCGCTGCTGTGATGACTGTTGGCCTCATCTGGCTTTCGACGTATGTGTGTGCGGTTTGCGTGCGTAAGTCTACTGTACAAGGACCCAGCCCGCCTGCCGCTGCAAAAATAAAAGGTCGGGCAGAACAGGAGCCGAATCAGCAAGGTCTGAATTGTGCCAGGCTAGGATATAACGATGCAGGTCTAACCTATTTTTCGATGGATACATCGGGAAATGAATTCAGTGCAACTGCTAACCCAGCCTATTTGATTGCGACCAATAACAAAGCCACGTTGGAAAGCATGATTGCTCAGGGTACCCAAATTGCTGAACAACGAAAAATACACCTTCAAAAGGCTTCCAGATACATTGATGAAGATCTGAAGAAAGCGTCGTTTTGGCGAGGCTCCCCGGGTTGCGGATTGCCGAAAACCCGAATTCTTGATGTTTTAAAGCATAATGCTCAGTCTGTTGACTTACAACTTAAGTTGGACCTTTAAGAAGCTGTGTTTTTTCTTTCCTCCTGAATTTGCAAAGCTTTTGGTCAATCCTGTGCAGCAGTTGCGGATCTATAAAAAGCACCATTGATAGAATCATCATCCATTCGAAAAGAGGGATGTTCATGAAACAATCAATCGTCAGATGAAAAAGTAGTCCCAACAAGAGAACCAGTCCGCGAATTGGTTTGATCCAGATCAGAGTAAAAAGCGCAAACTCCAATCCTAAGGCAGCCCAGGTAAGCAATTTGCACAAGAAAATGTTGTCGAACATGCCAGGAATGGTCAACTTTTGAAACTCGGTCAGGTGCAGGGAGTAATAAACAGCGCTGCCGTCAAACCAACTTTTGTCTTGAATCTTGCTGTAGCAAGAGTGCGCATATACAAGACAAAACTGCAGTTGCATCATGCGCATTGCCCATGGCTCTTCAATCGGACAAAGATTGTTAGGGGCGTCCTTTTTCAGTTTTCTATCTAGTGAGAGTGTTTTGCCGGCAGGTGACCAGATGAGCCAGAAAAATTGTTGTCTGAGGTAAGAGTCACCGCTGTGCAATAGATAAGGATTGCGATGATACAGCGTGAGAAGGCAAAGAAGTGTCAACACTGTTGATAAGCGTGTGCGATATCCGAGTATCACGAATACAGACGACGCGATCAAAAGTACGAAGACTGCCTGCACCGACCATTCTTTGTCTGGTAAGAAATAGAGCAGGCTGAAGACCGGATAGCCAAAGTGGTTCAGAATTGTTTTCAGACTCAAGATCGCGTGTGGACCAAACCATGTTGCGGCATCTGGCAACAGAAAGAGCGCTGTTTGCAGTGCCAGTCCACCTAGAAAGATTCTATATATAGCAACGGGCAACACAGATTTTGGAGCAAAGAAAAACTCGTTCCATAGCGCGATAGGCTTTGACCAGATGTTCATTGCAGGTCGGTCTCCTGCACAGTGTAATCAATGAATGGTGCAATCGTTCTCGGTTTGCATTCGCTACCATCTGGTGGGGGGATCGGAATTGTTACAAGCCAAAGTGATATGGCGCAGGGTGGGTCTTCTCCGACGTTGTGCGTTCTGGCAATGTATCTTGCCAGGTCTGCCTTTCCATCTTCCAGATAGCGGGTGTCGAGGTTGTCGCTGAAGAACTTGCGGTAACGCTCGAATCGGATCTTTTCTAAAAACCCATATTGCTCGACTCTCGGGTAGTCGTACAGTTCAGTCAGTCCACTCTTATAGACGATAAAGCCGGAAAGATGCTTGTTGATTTTGCGCGGTTTTACGAAGACAGCGTATGTCTGGTCGAAGCCGAAAAACATCAAGTATCGACTAACCGCGTCGTTGACGTTACGGAGCCACGAAGTTACCGGAAACGTAAATGAGAGCACCATTGCTGACTGCGCGAGAATAAACACTGAAATAGCGAGATGCTTGCCATTCCAATCTTTGCTTTTTTTGCGCATTAGGTGCAAGCTGCAGGAGCTGAGACTATTTCAAGCCTTTTGCTTTTAATGCCGCTTCCTTCTCTTTTTTTAGTTCGTCAACTTTGTGGTGATCGTTTTTAGCCATATAGCAAAGAATCAATTTGTCATACAGCGTTGAAAGTGCGTTTTTCATGTTCCATTCACTATCTGTTTCTTTGGTAAGATTCAGTGCTCGAATTAGATAGGGCAGCGCCTCATCTAATTTGTGATCGTCAGCAGCGGCGCAACCAGCAAACCAATTAGCTCTGTAGCGGTTGCTGGTTCCGGCTCTTGCCGCTTCCAGAACAGTGGTTGCATCTGCGGCTGCAGCGTATGCCTTGGCATAATTTCCAGTGAAATAGTAGGCTCTGGCTAATCTGGTTTCATAGTCGCCCCAGTCAACCGAACTGGAACCTGTCGCTTGCTTAGCCTCATCTTTTGCTTCTTCGAGCAACGGAATCATCTTTGCGTAGTCGCCAGACTTGTAGTATTCAAGTGATTTTTCGTAGTTTTGTTTCCACTTCGGCGGACCACCACTTTGAGAGCTGGTGCTTGTTGAACTCTCTTCAGAACATCCAGAAATTGCAAATAAAGAGAGCAGTGAGGCCGCGAACCAGATTGTCAGTTGACTGCAGTCTTTTTTGTTTGTCATGGTGAGCCTGTCTAGCTGTGTCGTCTATCAAATTATACGGTGCTCAATCGACTGTTGCAGTTGCCAATATCGATTTGGAAAAGAAATTATTAATGCCGATACAACCTTAAAATTCGCTACTTGAATCGCTCGAAGTGTAACTTTGACGCCATTTTACAGCTTCAGCAGCCAACCAGGATCCGATAGAGGAGAGCATGAGCAAAGCCATCTGTCCTAAACAGGCGGTACGCACAATGGCTGTGCCAGACATTCCGTCCAGGCGGGGCTCGAGCCAGCAGCAACTGCCGAAGCTGATCAAGGCGACGAGCGCAATGTTGCTCAAGATGGCTATCTGTTTTGTTTTCGACTCCATGCAAAAATCACTGCCGAAATCGTCGTCTCCGGCAAGCTGGGAGCAAACGACAGTAGCAAGACCGCCACATAGAAATATGTTGATAAAGAGGGGCAGACCCTCGGGTCTCCACAAGCAGATTGCCGCTCCGAGTGCTGAAGACACCTTCGCGAGCAGAAACGCTTTTTGTCCTTTTGATTTCGGCAAAAAAGTGAACGCGAGGCTACCTGCCGCCAATATCAAAAATAACTTTGTCGTAGCGTATGGCCAAAGAAAACGTCCACCAAGAGCTAGCGCCACCAAAACAAATGCTGGTGCTGCGACTACCGTGGCACTCATGCGTGCTAAAAAATCGCTTCCGAACAAACCTTTTTTCTCAAATATATTTGCTGTGAATATCCTATGTTCGCTGTCTTTTATTAACGTCAAGCCCAGTGCGTAGAGAAGTTCAGCAAGAGCAACCACGCGCACTGCCGCCACCGGTGCCACCAGTGCTCCAGGTTCGCGAAAAAGAAAGACGGCGAGTGCAGTGGCACTTATATCCAAAACATAGAGGTTCGACACGACTCTGTGCGTTGAGCTCTCCTTAGCTTGTCGGAGAAATTGCAACAGACCGACACGTGCACATTCATAGCTGGCACCAAAGACAATGAGCATCGTGCTTAAAACAAAGGTAGAGGCGCACTGATTAAGGAGAATGAGATTACCTGCGGCCGTCGCACACGAAAGCAGCGCCAAAGTGGCTATAAGTCTCGATTTCGTGTGCCGTCTCAAAAGCGCACTTATGGGCACAGGCAAAAGAACCATTGGTAGAAGAAGCAGACTCAATTGACCGAAATGAAAGCCGTCGGGTGAGTCTAGTTGCAAGCTACGCGCAAGCGATGCCTGGGCAAGCCGCAGGCAACAAAACAGAGCCACGGTCACTGAGCCAAGTATTGCTGCCGGGAGAGCCGCGGTAGTTTTTTCTTGCCGATTGTCAATTGCGTTTGTAACGGCTGCTGTCGCCGTATGTTCGCGCTTTTTAAGCGATATCATCGAAATGCCGTAGAATACGATCTCAATTCTAGCCCTTGATTAGCTTTCGCCAGAATCCTGCAGTTCCATCTCCCCGGGAATATTTTTCTCATGTTGCGAGCTGATTTCGTCCCTGTATTTGTTTGCTGTTTTTTGTGTCTGTGCCTGGATGTTGGCTTGATGGTGCCGGTTTCGGCGAATGATGCCAACAAAAGTACGAACGATTCGTTGACGACGTCCGCCGCCAAACCAAATAGTGCAAACAACTCAGAAGCAACTGATGCTGCTTCTGTAGCCGGTAGCAAGGACGTGGCATCGGCGAAGAAGCCGTCCCGTCCGACGGCTCCAACTTTACGCTGGACGCAAGACCCTAGTACTGCCAAAGCTGTGATTCTATGCGTGCATGGTCTGGGCTTACACAACGGAAGCTATGCCGATTTCGGTAAGCGGATGGCTAAACTTGGATTTATCGTATACGCGGTCGATATGCGCGGATTTGGTTCGTACAAAGATGTCGAGGGTAAAGAGCATGTCGACTTTGATGGATGTCTATCAGACATCAAAGCGACGCTCAAAGTATTGCACCGTGCCCATTCTGGTTTGCCTGTGTTTCTCCTGGGCGAGAGCATGGGCGGTGCGATCGTCATGCATGCCACTGCAGCCTATCCGGAGCTGGTAGACGGGACAATTTCGTCGGTACCGGCTGGAACTCGCTTCAGGCAAGGAACTACTACGGTGAAAGTGGCTCTGCACGCTATTGAAGGCGGTTTGAACAAAGAGTTTGATGTCGGTAGCGGCGTAATCAAGCAAGCGACAGAAAAGCCCGAATTGCGTGAGGCGTGGGGGAACGATCCATTGAATCGTCTCAACTTGAGTCCTCGCGAACTGATGCTTTTCCAGAGCTTTATGGACCACAATCACGATGTCGCGCCACTGATCAAGAGCACCCCGGTACTCATGGTGCAAGGTTGCAAGGATAAACTCGTCAAACCTGAAGGCACGGTGCAATTGTTCAACGAGTTAGGAACCAACGACAGGCGTATTCAATTGGTGCAAAATGGCGAGCATCTGATTTTCGAAGAGAATCAAGCCAGTGATGCCGCGTTAGATTCGCTGACCAATTGGCTCGACTTGCATATACTTGCTTACCAAGCCAGACAAAAATCACCGAATTAAAGTTAGCGTCGCGTCAACCACCAAGTAAGAAACTGAAACTCCTCCTAAATTTCAAAGTTCATCTGTCCTTCTGTTTTAAGGTTTATGAAAAAACTTCCGGAGATTAGTAGTTAAGATGATTTGTTCGACTCAGAAAAAAGCTTTCAGTTTCTTAACCGCGCAAGTTTTGCGGATTTCATTTGTTCTTCTGTCTGTTTTGCCTGCCATTGCGGCTGAAGATGCTGAGCCAAACCTTCTCTTAAAAGCGAAGGCTCGTAAGGCATTTGCCGAGCAGTTGAATAATCCCAGTGCCAAGATGAACACCGGCCTAAGCTACTGGATCGAGTTGACTCGAGACGGCAAGTCTTTTCGCAGCAACAACAAGTACAAATTCAAAACTGGTGACATGATTCGTTTCCACGTCCTCGCCAATACTGATGGCTTTATGTATATAGTCATGAAAAAGGGCACCAGCGGCGCTCAGAATCTGCTGTTCCCTAGCGAAGATACCGGCGTGGACAACGAGTTAAAAGCTGGCCACGATTATGCCATCCCCAGTAAAACTGCACTTGAATTTGATGCGAAGCCTGGAACGGAAGACATCGCGCTGATATTCTCGCGCACAAGGCTCAATGCCAAAGAATACTTCGACTCAAAACTACTCACCTGCTATGTCTCGAGCAGACAAGATGGAGCAAAGGATTTGGTGCCGACTCGAATGCAGTTGTCCTGGGACGACCCTGATCCTGTCATTATTCCGCAAGATATGCTCAAGACTGGTGCACCGCAAGTGGTGAGCTTTAGCGGAGCAACGAATGTCAAATTCAATGTGGATCAAAGTGGTACCGAGTTGAAGGCTACTGTTTTAAAAGACAAAAGCTCAGTCTATGTAGTCAATGAGAAACCTGACAGCATCTTAGCTGTGGAGGTTGCGTTGCAACATGAGTAGAATCACCAGTGGCAATTTTAGCTTGATGGTCTGGAGTCTGGTTCGTGCTTCTTTGGTATTGCCGATTGCACTTACCACAGTGCTGCCGGTGCCATGCTTCGCCAGCGAGGCGCAGCCGAAGCCGGCTGGTCATTCTGGAGTTACGTTCACGAAAGTGCAAGACTTATCGACCTCCAAGCGAGCGGAGAATCGCCCCGTCAGAAATAAGTGGGCTGTAGTAATCGGAATAGATAAGTTCGCTGAAAAGCCTTTGAATAATGGGCTCAAAATGGATAAAGCGGCGCAAGATTTTTACGATTACCTGGTGGATCCTAAAGCTGGGCGTTTCGAAAAAGATCATGTACGCCTCCTCACCAATCAAAATGCCAGCCGGCAGGGCATTTTAAATGCACTCGGAGACAAGTGGTTGGGGCAAGTCGCTGGCCCTGACGATCTGATCGTTGTCTTTATAGGCACACATGGCTTTCCAGCAGCCGACGGCAATACGTATCTTTGCGCCCAAAACACTGTGTTGGATAACGTCTACACGACGGGCATTTCAATGAATGACCTCATGCAAAATATGAAGTCTCAGATCAAGTCCGATCGTATCGTTATCGTTTTGCAAGCGTGTTACAGCGGTGCAGCGCAGCTTGCTTCCGGCGCAAAAGCCCTTTTCCATTTCTACAATGTGGATCTGGGAAAGTTCGTCCTCGGAAAAGGGTACGTAATTCTCTCTTCCAGTCAGCCCAATCAAGTGACCTGGGGCGACATCTTTTCGCAAAATCTCATCAAGGGTCTGCGCGAACACGATGGATTGGTGACTTTGAACGATGCATTCAAATTTGCCCAAGCGCAAACGCAGCATGACACGACTCACGATTGCCAGGGCTGCAAGGAGCAGACGCCTGTGATGAAGGCTGATTGGACCGGCAATGACCTTGTGCTCGGTGCACCGCCGGCGGAGCACACGACAGGAGTGCCAGCGTCAGTCGCAAATTATCTCACCGCAGAATCGTCTTATGCGCAAGGAAATGTTTGCATGCAGTCTGGTGACCTCGATGGTGCGATTGCCGCTTATCAAGCTGCAATCGCCACAGATCCTAAATACGCGGATGCTCAAAACGACTATGCGACTGCGGTTGCATTGAAGGGAAATTGGGACGATGCGGCAACCGCTTATGAAAAAGCGGTCTCACTCAAACCCGATGATGCCTTGTTCCATGCTAACTATGCTCGAGCGTTGGTTAAAACCGGTAAAACGAAAGAGGCGCAAAACGAGCTTTTGCGTGCCTATGAACTCAATCCCAAAGACAAGAATGTTTTATCTGCTCTAGCGGATGTTCGCCTAAAGCAAAACGATCTTGCTGGTGCTTCGCTCTATTTAAAGGAGGCGTTGCAGCTGTATCCGTCATCTACCAATCTTCATAACCGCCTTAGTTACGTGCTCGCCCAAGAATCGCAGCAACCAGGCGACGATTGGGTGCTCGAACTGGCATTGCAGCATGCCAATGCAGCAGTAAAAGATGATGAGAAGTCTGTGCCTGCTTTGCTCAATTTAGGTTCGGTGCAACTTCTGAAAGGACAATCGACTGAAGCTGTAGCTACCTATCAAAATGCGGCAAAATTGGCTCCGGATAACGCAGATGTTTACTACCTACTGAGCTCCGCGCTTGAAAAAGATGGTAAACGCGCAGAAGCGGTACAGGCGCTGCAAAAGTTTCTCGACATCTGTCCTAATAACGACCTTCGCGCTGGTGCCGCCCGTGTTAAGCTATCCTCGCTAGGCGGGAAATAAGCGACGGCAAGCTCTAAATGCTAGCTCATTGACTGCATTTGATTTCTACTGCCGCTGCTTATTGTCAGCGCTGAAGACGAAGGAGGAATGTTTCGCATGCGCAAGCGAGGAGGAGTGAGGTTTGACCGTGCGGAGAATTTCGCTAGTCGCTGGGCGGTGGCTCTAGTAAGTATTTTCATCGCCTGCGCTCCCACTTTGTGTCTAGCTGATGGTGGTGCGGTTGCAGCAGAAAATATTGGTGCTCCGACAGGGCAAGGAACGAACTTTGTCTCGCGAGCGGATGCACTCGTAAAACAGCTTGTGCACAACGAAAATGTTCCGGGGTATGCGATTGCAGTCATTCAAAGCGGCACAGTGATTTTTAAAAATGGTTATGGACTTACCGACCTAGAGAAACCTACACCTGTTGATTCTCAAACAGTTTTTGGTCTGGCATCAGTGACGAAAACGTTCACGGCTCTGGCCTTGCTTCTGCTGGTAGATCAGGGAAAGATCCAACTCGACGATCCATTAAAGAAGTATCTAAGTAACCTGGCACCAGCCTGGCAAGCACTCACTATTCGACAATTAGCGAGTATGACTGCTGGAATTCCAAAGGCTCTTCCACAAGAGACTAAGTGGTCTGACGAATTCAAACTTGCACAGCAAGAACCGCTGCTATTTACTCCTGGATCGAGTTACGAGTATTCGAACCTCAGCTATCGGACACTTGGAAGCGTCATGGAAGCGGTTACAGGCAAGTCTTATCTAGATATCGTGCAAGAACTTATTGCTAAGCCGCTGGGATTAAACTCCACCGGAACGCAACTAAATGTTCCGGCATCGCAACTCGCTTCGCCATATGTGCCAACTGCCGCAGGCACTGCCAGAAAGTTGCCACCTTACCGAGATCCTGCAATTCCCTATTCTGCAGGCATGCTGTTTTCGAATCTCGATGACATGATCACGTATGTTCAGGCGCTGATGGACCACAAACTACTATCGCCTGCTGGATATCAAACCATGTGGCATGAAAGACCGCCGCTCACCACAGGGCAGTCTAGTAACTGGGCTTTCGGCTGGGGTCTGGCACCAGGCACTGACTATGGCAATCGCCCAACAGTCAGCATGAATGGCAGCATTCCTGGAATATCTGCATGCGTGATAATTTTCCCAAAAGAGCGAACTGCATTTATATCGCTGGCCAATTTACGGAAAAAGTCAGTATTTAAAATAGTCAAACAAGTCGCTCGACTCTACTGGGGCTCTAACGCTGCAACAAGCGATTCGTCTGAACCTGGTGTTGAATAGCCAGTGGCCTAGCTGAGGCTAAGGCTAAGGCGAACTAAATGAGCACTACGAAGATTTTTCTTCGTGGTATTCCATTTCGGTGTTTACTGCCCAGATGTTGTCTTTGGCGTAGTTACCTGCAGCCACGTTGTCTACCGCTGTCATTGCTGCCAACATAGAGTGGTCTTGATTGTTATAACGGTGCTGTCCATTGCGCCCAATCAGGAAGAGATTTTCGAATTTGTCCAAATATTCCCGCAAAGTGTCGAAGCGATCATACGTTCCAAAATAACCAGGATAGGTTTTCTCGACGCGAATGACCATTGCATCAAGCACTTCGCGTTGATCGGCGATACCGATTTTTTCAAGTTCTTCTTTCGCTAACTTGATCATCTCTTCATCGCTCAACTTCCAAATCGCATCGCTTTGGTAGCAGAAATATTCAAGTCCTAGCCAGACTTTGCTCGGATCTGCCACCATGCAAGGACCCCAGTTATTCCAGATCTGCATGCGGCCGACAAGCACATCCGACTCTTGAATATAGATCCAGTTGTCGGCGATCAGTCGCTTCCCGGTAGGACTGTCTTCGCTAACTTTCAGTTTCTTGACAAGCAAGCCTACTTCAATAAAGTCGCGATAGACAAGACCATCACTTATCTCCCGTATGTTTGCCGGAGCTGGAACCGATAAGCTGCGAACAAGCTCTTGCATTGGCATTGTGGAAAAGAATACATCTCCACCGAACGTCTCTTTTTGTCCTGAGTTTTGATTTTGGACTTCAATCGCCTTGACAGTCTTTCCTTCCACTACGACGCCGGTTACATCTCTCTCAACCAGTATTTCTCCGCCTTTTGCACGGATGATGCGTGCAACCTCTTCCCACATTTGACCGGTTCCGAGTTTTGGGAAGAGAAACTTTTCGACCAGCGAAGTTTCGGTCTCTTTTTGCCTGATACCGCTTACGCCACCAATTATTTTCTTTAGCGCATGGCCAATAGTCTTCATAATGGAGAGCCCTTTGACGCGCTGCGCTCCCCAATCAGCGCTTATCTGCTCGCATTGGATTCCCCAGACCTTTTCGGTATAGTCTTTGAAAAATGTGAGATAGAGCTCTTTACCGAAGCGATTGATAAAGAATTGTTCTAGATTCTCCTCTGGCCTTATCGGAAAAGCTGCTGCTTTCAGGTAACTGACCCCTATTTTCATCGTGCGCCATAGTCCCAGGTTCGAGAGGGTCTGCGGCTTTAAACTAACTGGGTAATCGAAGAACTTGCGCAGATAATAAATTCTCGTCTGCCTCTGCAAGGTGAGCATTACCTTGTCTTCGTTGGCAGGATCTGGACCTTGTGGATTCCCGGCAATAGTGCGCGTCTTTTGCTGATAGGTGATTTCATGCAGTCGGTCTTCGCTCGCTTGCAACGGCAGCAATCGCATCCACCAGTCCATGACTCGGTCTGACTTAGAAAAGAAGCGGTGCGGGCCAATATCGATGCGATTACCTTTGTATTCAATAGTGCGTGAAAGACCACCAATAAACGGGCTCTTTTCTAGAATTACCGGTTTGAAATCGGTTCTCTCTAAGAGCTCAAAAGCTGCTGTTAATCCAGCCGGCCCGGCGCCGATGATTACTGCGACTTTGTCTGCCATTGTCTTGTCTACCTGGTAATCCGCTGCCCAAGAGGATATCCGCCTGGCAGCTCTTTTAACGTTCGAGCCAGTATCAAGATTACCAGAGTTTCAGTATCGTCGGTTCAGTTCCCATTGCCAGGCCGAATTGATGATGTCGTCAAGCGTATATTGAGGGTGCCAGTTTAGAAGCGACTTTGCCTTTGCCGCATTGGCTACGAGCTCCGGCGGGTCGCCTGGGCGGCGCGCTTCTTCTCTTACAGTGATGTTACGACCCGATATCTCTTTGCATTTTTCGATCACTTCACGAACGCTGTAACCGGTGGCAGTGCCTAAGTTGATAGCCTCAGCTACAGTGCTGTTACCTGCGCTCTTTATGAGGTCAAGGCTAGCGATGTGAGCGTCTGCCAGATCGTTAACGTGTATGTAGTCTCGAATGCAAGTCCCATCTCTGGTTGGGTAATCGGTGCCGAGAATATCTATGCTCTCCAATTTGCCCGTTGCCGCTTGCAAAATGCGAGGGAGAAGGTGAGTTTCAGGATTGTGACTTTCGCCGATTTTAGCCTCAGGCTCCGCCCCTGATGCATTGAAATATCGCAAGCAGACAGTCGACCAACCGGCTGTGGCTGCCAATCTGAAGAGAATCTGCTCAGCGAGCAATTTAGTCATGCCGTAGTTGTTGATTGGATTCTGCGGATGCTTTTCATCAATTGGAGAATATTGAGGAATGCCATAAGTGGCACATGACGATGAAAAGACAATCTTGCGCAGACCGTGTTGTTCCATGGCTTCGAAGAGAACAAGGCTGCTCGAAACGTTATTGTGGAAGTATTTGAAAGGTTGACTTTGTGATTCGCCGACATAGCAGTGTGCGGCGAAGTGCACCACCGCTTCGATCGGATATTTCTTGAGGGTGGAATTGACGATGTCTTTGTCTCCCATGTCGCCATGAACGACATGAATGCGTTCCCAGCCGCGCACTGCCTCTTCGCATCCTTCCGAAAAATTGTCAAGGATGACGACGTTTACATTGGTATCGCGCTTGATGGCGCGGTATACAAAGTGACTGCCGATATATCCGGCACCGCCTGTTACTAATATCACTAGCTTTTGTTTAAAACCTTCTTGATGCTGCGTTCCAGTTCTGCTGGATCAGAATACCCGATAAGGAAATTTACTACCTTACCTTGAGCATCTAAGAATACTACGGTCGGAATTGGACTCACTTCATACTGATTCATCAGTTCTTCATTCTTCGGGTCATCGACGTCCACCGTGCTGATTTCGATCTGTTCGCCAAACTCAGTTTTCGCCTTGTCGAGGTCTGATTGAAGCTGTTTGCATGGTTCCGCCCACTTCGCAGTGAAGCTCAGGACTCTGGGCCGTGCAATACCGGCAGCTGCCACTCTCCGACCTTTGATTGTCGCCCGACTAGTCCCCAGATGCAGATCCACTTGTCTCGGTGCGATTACCGCTTTGGGCATTTTTAGAAGCATCTCGTTCGCCTGCTTGGAAAAATTGTCACCCTGACCAAGCTTGAGCGCTTTGCGGAGCGCTTCCTTCGCCTCCGGGTAGCGCTTCAAGTTGAAAAGTGATTTGCCGAGGAGGTAATGCCCTTCTGCGCTTGCCGGTTCACTTTTTACGAAAGCTTCGAGGGCAGGGGCTGCGCTCTTCCATTCATTGTTTTCGACGGCGTTAATCGCTTCGAATGGAATCGGCTTTGTTGTCTTTATAATCGCTGCACCAGGCAAATCTTGCGAATTACCAGCCCAGGCTTCTAGGCTGGGACTCAGAGCGATTGAAGAGAACAGGGCTAAAAGTGCCAACTGATGCCAAAGGGAGTTTTTGCTGGTCTTTGTTGCAGGTCTTGCAAGTGAAGCCCTCGGTGAGCCGAATGCAAGATTTTCAAGGGCGATTGTCGATGAATTGTGCTTAACCAAACGGTCATGATCTCTCATGCTGTCCACCTCTTGAACTGGCGACCGATCGTCTTTGCTTCCCAACCGGGGGAGTTCGCTGATTTATTGCCCCATCTCGTTTTTTGTCCAGTTTCCATTGTACGACGTCGTCTGTTTTCTGCCATGACGAAAAATTCGGCTGCGAGCAATAAAGATCGGAAAGATTGACAGTCAAGCCGGATCTTGGTGTCCGCATAGCCAGCTTTATCTGCCACCGTATGTGATGGCTGTTATGAAAATAATTTTTCTGTTGAAAAAAAGTTTCATCCTGACTGTTTTCGACTAAAAGTGACCATTTAATAAACTCATCAGGCAAATGAATTTAGGAAGAAAACAGCGATATGCAAACGGTCCTGCCTGGAAATACCCCGATCGAGGGATGTCACCCCTCAAAATGGTGACGGGAAATTACTCTATATTTTGGGAAGAGTTTCCTGATAGTATGAGATGGGGGATCCTTTGGACGAGTGAGTTGATGGAAAGCGGCACAACGAGCCCGATTAAAATTTTCATCGCCGATGACCACGAAATCACCCGGGTTGGTCTGAAGCTAACCCTTCAGGGGGTGCACGATTTCAAAGTCACCGGCGAAGCCGAAGACGGCAGCGAGACAGTCCGTCTAGTGAAAGAGCTGAAGCCTGACGTGGTTCTTATGGATATAGGACTGCCGCTTATTGACGGCATCGATGCCACTGGCAAGATTAAAGACGAAGTGCCCGAGACGCGAGTAATCATGCTCACTTCGCATGACAGCGACCGTGACGTATTTGCCGCTTTGGGTGCCGGAGCTGACGGCTATTGCTTAAAAGAGGTTTCTGGGAGTCAGCTAGTTAGCGCTATACGTGCTGTCGCCGACGGAGTGGCCTGGCTGGATCCGGGTGTCGCGAGCCGAGTGCTTAGAGCTTGCGCTTCGAACAACCCATTTGTTGACGATCAAGCAAAGATAGCCAAAACGGGGCTCCCCCCTACTACACTTTCTCAGAGAGAGTTGGACGTCCTGAAATTGGTGGTCGAGGGGTTGAGCAATCAAGAAATTGCCGGGCGCCTGTTTTTGAGTGTCGAGACTATCAAAACGCACATGCGGCACATCATGGAAAAGCTGGCGGTCTCAGACCGTACTCAGGCTGCAGTAAAGGCTATGCGTTCGGGTTTAGTCTAGAAACCGACTTCCACCCAGGTCAGGCGCCCTGCTCGATTTCCTTCACCGGAAGATGCCACAGCCGGCTATGCCAGGTCGGCGCTTTAAGCTTGCTAATATAGTTTTGCCTGGCGGCTGAAGTCGTCGGGTTGAAACCGAGTAAGCCTCATTATGCAAAGCACCGCCAATGAAAAACCGCGCCGTGATCATTTGGTGGAGGTTTTACGGTTTTGGGCGTGTGCCATTGTGGCTTGCCACCATTTCGCTTGCGAATTTTTTCCCAAAGCTGAATTTGGCAGCTCTACGTCTTTCGTCCTGGCCGACCACCCTGGTTATGCCGTAGGGCGTGATCTATCTCGTTCGTTTATATTCGATCTATTTAACGCCGGCTCTTTTGCCGTCTGCCTCTTTTTCATTCTTTCCGGTTACATTCTGGTCAAACCGTATTTTGCTCAGTCCGAACTGCAGTGGACTTCTTTGAGTGGCGATGCGTTCAAGCGCATAGTGCGTTTGGGAATGCCACTGGTGATTGCCATTTTTATATGCTTTTTGTGTATGGAATTTGGCTGGTTTCAAAACTATGGACAGTCCGTGGCTCCTTTTTCTGGTTCAGGTTGGGCGATTGGCTTTTTCCATGATCCGGCCTTCGGTAAGCAGATGATCTGGCGCTCGCTAAGCCAACCGTTTGCCTATGGGCTGGATTTCCTTCCTCCGACTTGGACGATCAATGTCGAACTGATCGGCAGCTACCTGTCTTATGGGCTAGTCGGTATGATGCATTCCTCGCCGCTGGCGTGGCTTATGGGAATTGCGGCAATCTATCTTGCGCCCGCATACTATAAATGTTTCGCTGTGGGTGTTCTATGTGCCTATGCGGAGAAGCATGCTCCAGTCCGCCTGAGAGCGCGATGGCAGAAAATAAAATCGTCTCCTCTTTTCCATGTTGTGGGACTGTTTCTTTTGTCTGGTGCCCTTTATCTTGCTGCCTATCCCGGGCAGCAAGTGCCTGTGCAAGATCTGGAAGGCACCATTTTTGAGCCTTTGAACCGTTTCAAACAGATTTGCGATAGCGCACTAGATTTGCCAGGGACAGCGATTCCTTCCGCGTCGGGCCTTTTCGTGATTACCAAACTCTGGTATGACGATTTGCGATTGCTCGACTTTCTTGCACCGCTAGGAAAATTTACTTATGTGGTCTATCTTGCACATTTCATTGTTTTGGGCACAACAGTTTCCTGGGCTTTTCTTTGGTTGCAGCACTCTTTCCCAGACACGCGCATTTGCTTGATGCTTACTTTTGCCTATTATGCTCTCTGCCTGTCCTGCTGTTGTGCTTTGACAAAATATATTGATGGTAGTGCGATCGCCCTGTCTCACAAACTCAAGTCTTATTATCTGAAGTCTTTGAGTCGAAATAGTTGAGTCTTGTTCAGCATTTCACATATCCGAATATCTGAATATCCAAAAATGGTTTACAGCGGGCTTATAATGACTGCGTTGAGCAGTAGCGGTGGACGCAATCCGCCCCGGCTGTCAAGTTGACGAGTCTTTGGCATTGTGAAAGAAGCTAACAGAGTTGAGCGCGATTCGATGGGAACGATGGAGGTTCCTGCCACGGCCTATTATGGTGCCAGCACCCAGCGCGCCGTCATAAACTTCCCAATTAGTGACTTGAGATTTTCGCGCTCATTTATTCGAGCTCTTGGCCTGATTAAGTGTGCGGCGGCTCAGGTCAACAAATCGTTTGGTGATGTCGATGGAAAAGTTGCCGATGCAATCGCTGAAGCCGCCAAAGAAGTAATCGGTGGAAAGTTTGATGACCAGTTCGTTGTCGATATATTCCAGACTGGTTCTGGCACATCCACAAACATGAATGCTAACGAAGTGATCGCCAATCGAGCGATTGAGCTTCTTGGCGGTAAAAGAGGCGACCGCAATCTAGTGCACCCAAACGACCATGTAAACAACGGCATGTCGTCCAATGATGCCATTCCGACTGCGATTCATATTGCTGCCATCCTGGACATAAAAGAGAAACTGATACCGGCACTGCAAAAGCTGGAAACAAGTCTTTCAGCTCGTGCCAAGGAGTTTATGCCGGTAATTAAAACAGGTCGTACTCACCTGCAAGATGCGACACCAGTTCGCTTAGGGCAAGAATTTACAGGCTATGCCGGACAGATTGAGCGAGCACTGGAGCGCTTAGATTATGCCATTGAGAGGCTCTCGCAAGTGGCCTTGGGCGGCACCGCGGTTGGTACCGGTATCAATACACGTCAGCACTTCGCCAAGAAAGTTCTTTCGCTTATCAGCAAAGAGATTTACCAGCAATTGGCTGAGTCGACCAATCACTTTCAGGCTCAGAGCACTCTCGACGAGGTTGTCGAAGTCTCTGGCATTTTGAAAACGATCGCCGTGAGCTTGATGAAGATCGCAAACGATGTGCGCTGGTTGGGCTGTGGCCCGCGCGCTGGAATTGCCGAAATCGCTCTGCCTGAGGTTCAGCCTGGAAGCTCGATTATGCCAGGAAAAGTCAATCCTGTTATCGCGGAAGCTGTTTGTATGGTGGCTGCACAGGTAATCGGGAACGATGCCACTATTACAATCGCCGGACAATCTGGTAATTTTGAGTTGAATGTCATGCAGCCAGTTGCTGCATACAATCTTCTGCAATCTATTAATTTGCTGGCTACGGTCAGTGATAACTTCCGCGAGAAGTTGGTTGATGGCTTGAAAGCTACCGAAAATGGACCTTATCTGGTCGAACGAGGACTCTCGCTGTGCACCGCTCTTGTTCCTGAGATAGGCTATGATATGGCTGCTCAGATTTCGCACGAAGCCTTCGTTTCTGGTGAGACCATAAGAGAAGTAGCGAAACGCAAAACCAAGCTGACAGATAAAGACCTCGAGCGTTTGCTCGATCCCTTCAAAATGACAGAGCCAAACGTTGACTGATTTTCGCACCCAACTGCAAGCGTTCGATGATTTCCTGAAAACAGCTGCTTCGGGATTGAGGCAATCTTTCGACAGAGTTACTTTTCGCATGACCGTCAATTACCTGAAAAGTGATGATCCAGAGTCCGTGCGTTTGGCCATTACTCAATTGGCGAAGGAGAAAAATCCTCTCTCAATACCGCCGTTGTATGTTGTAGCAAAGGCTCATCCGAGCGCCTTTCTGCGTGAGCGTGCACAGGAGGCTTTGAAAGTTCTCGATCCGGAAGGGCAGGCGGCGAAAATCGCTGATGGGAAAGATTACAAAGATGCTGTTGTCGATCTCGTAAAACATTTTGGTAACTACAAGGCTTAACGTATTGCTCGCATTCATCAAGACTCACAGCCGTCAATTGAATATCGCAGTCATGCTACTGCCGTCCTTGATCGGCTTGGGAATGCTTATTTGCGATTTTTTGGAAATGCAAGAGGGAATTCAAAGCTTGAGCTGGACCGAAGCTAAGGGCAAAATCTTGAACAATTCTGTGCGCTCAGACAGAGTCAACAATCGCATGGTCTATATTCCGACTATCGTCTATTCCTATCACGTAGCTGATGAACCGCGGCGCGGGCGCCGGATCTCTTACCCAGACGGACTACCGGCGACGGAGAAAAATCTACACAAGTTACTAGAGAGCGTGGCTGTTGAACACCCAATTACGGCTTACTATGATCCCAAGAACGTTTCTCATGTGACACTCGTTCGTGGCATCAGAAAAGCAAAGTATTTGAATCTGTTTTTGCGTGATGGGGCGATTGTTCTTTGCATTCCGGCGCTTCTGTTGTTGCAGGCGCTTGTTCGCAAGAGACAAAAGCAACCGATATAGTGCAGGTTATGTGGCGTTTAGCGCGCAAATCCATAATACTGGGCGGTTGAAGGCCGGCTCCCGTGTATAAGCTGCTAGTATTTAGGATGCATGATATTTTGAGGACAAAGACATGAAGTGGGCTTCAGCGCTTGCGGGAAATGACTTCCTGGGCGGACGCTTTCAGGGACAAGGCCACGTCAAAGAAGCTTTGCGGGAGTGTGTCGAGAAGATCAGTTTTCAGCTGGAAGGCGAGCGTCCAGATCTATTGATTGCCTTTTTCTCGCCGCATTTTCAGTCTGAGTATGAGTTCCTCCCGGACTTTCTAGCGAAAGACCTTGAACCTCGCAATATCATTGGCTGCTCTGCTGGTGGGCTTATTGGCGGCGGATTGGAAGTCGAGCGCGAAAAAGCGATTGTTATTACTGCCGCCGTGATGCCTGATACGGAATTGACCACCTTCCATTGCACCGACGATGATCTGCCTGATATGGACGCCGGTCCCGATAAATGGGAGAAGTTGGTTGGTGTACAAAATGAGACAGAACCTGCTTTTATTTTGATGCCTGACCCATTCAGCTTCAAGGTTGACTCCCTGGTGCAGGGTCTCGATTTCGCTTTCCCTCGTTCCATCAAGATTGGCGGTCTGGCTAGTGGTGCCTCGCAACCGGGCATGAATGCTCTTTTGATCAACGATAAGCTATATCGTGACGGTTGTGTCGGTCTTGCGCTCAGCGGCAATATAATCGTCGACTCTTTAGTCGCTCAGGGATGTCGTCCCATCGGCAAGCCAATGACGATCACTCGCTGCAAGGATAACTTTTTGCTGGAGCTTGATGGAAAGCCGGCGGTTCACGCACTGAAAGAAGTTCTTAACGGACTCGACGACAGAGATCAATCTCTCGCTCGCAATTCGCTTTTCCTCGGAGTTGTGATGAACGAATTCAAGGAAGAGGTAAAAGCTGGCGATTTCCTTATCCGCAATATTATTGGTATAGAACCACGAACTGGTGCGCTGGCCGTAGGAGAAGTGCTAAAAGTCGGGCGCACCGTGCAATTTCATTTGCGCGATGCCACCACTTCCTCTGATGATTTAAAACATCTTCTCAGCGACTACAAAGATGAACAATCCGCTGCACCTGTAAGCGGTGCTTTGTTGTTCTCCTGTCTTGGCAGAGGTAGGCATCTTTATGGTGAGCCAAATCACGACAGCAATTGTTTCCGGCAGTTTATTGGTGACGTTCCACTGGGTGGTTTCTTCTGCAATGGAGAGATAGGCCCGGTCGGAGGTACAACATTCTTGCATGGTTACACGTCTTCGTTTGGAATCTTTCGTGAAAAAGTCTCAGCCACCAACTAGCAAAATTTATCGCCTGAAAAAAAGGAGAAGCAATGTTTCAAGCACGTTTGCACCAGGCACTTTTGATGTGTATGTTTTTGCCGCTTTCAGTCCAACCAGCAAATTCGCAAGCTGTACATAAACATGGTGCTCCACCTGCCTCAGCACGCGGTGCACAAGCTCGGGCTGCCGCTTCCAATGCTGCCTCCAATGCTCAAGTGACTGCTTATTTGAATAGGCTGCGTGGAAAACTAGTAAACAATTGGCTGCTTCCCGATGGCAGCAATCACGTAACTCTCACTGGCAACTTCAATCAGGATGGTCTCTCCGACAACATTCAGACCGCGAGTTCGCCAAAGAGCAGTTCTGCAGAAGATGCGGCTATGCAAGCATTCAACAAATGCATGCCGCTAGAAGCGATGCCGATAGGTTTTAATGGCGCCAAACTAACTGTAGATTTCACATCGACGGCAGATCCTCATGGTGACAGCCGTTCGAATATTAATTTGCGTCTTGACCCTGTCAAGCAAGCGGCTCCGCCGAAGTCCGAATCTGCACCAGCGGCTACAGACGCGGGTGCGGCCGGAACTCAAGCCCCTGCGCAAACTCCGGCTCAAACTCCGGCTCAAACCCCGGCTCAACAATAGCCGTAGGCGATCGTCGGCAGCTGGAAAACGCGGTATCCTAGAAAGAGAGCTATTTTTATGCATCTCTTGAAGCTAAAGTTATCGCCAAAAGCATTTGTAGTCACTGTATTATTGCTAGCTGGTTTTTTGTTTGCAACAGCGATGTCTAACATTTTTGGCAAAGTTATTATTACCCCTTCTGATAGACGAAAGCCGAATTTCGCCGGCAGCTGGTATGAAGCCGATGCTCGGAAGTTGAAACCGCAGCTTTGCGACTACTTGAACCATGCTGCTGAAGTTTCAAAAGCAAAGCTCTGTGATTCGTCTTTCGCTGGAAACCTGCCGCCGGGTAGCGCAATTTTCGCCGGAATTGCACCACATGCTGGTTACATGTTTTCCGGACCAACAGCTGGCTACGTATATGAAGCACTTCGGCACCGCAAAATAAACCGTGTCTTTTTACTTGGCCCCAGTCATTACGTTGCATTGCATGGATGTGCCTTGCCTGTGGAAAAGTCCTTTGGCACGCCGCTTGGGGACCTTGCCATAGATACCAAAGTTGTCAGTGAACTGAAAGACCTGCCGCTTTTTAAGTTGGCGCCGGAAATTCACAAACAAGAGCACTCGCTTGAAATGCAGCTGCCGTTCATAAAGCAAGCGCTGGGAAGCGTCTCCATAGTGCCTATAATCGTCGGCACGTTGCGTGATGAAGAAGAGATGAGATTGGTAGGGCAGATCCTGAAGCGTTATCTTACTGATGGTGATATTGTGCTTGTCAGTTCAGACTTCACACACTATGGTCCTCGCTACGACTATACGCCGTTCGCGCATGATGTGCCAAAGCAACTGAAAGAGCTGGACGAAACAGCATTTCAGAAGCTGAGTGTGTGCGACCTAAAGGGCTTCATTGATTTCAAAGATCAAACACTTGATACTATATGTGGTTACTATCCATGCACAGTACTCTTGTCGATGCTGCCACCAGGGTGTCACGCTACACTACTTCGCTATCAGACTTCGCGTGATGTCTTGCAAAATTCAGATGAGAATTCGGTGTCCTATATGGCGATAGTCTTTTCGAACGATAGCCAGAAACCTGCATGGAAAGTCGATTCCGATGGCTCAACGGTTCTCTGCGGCGCTGAGAAACAAGCATTACTCAAGTTGGCGCGCCAGACCTTGATCGACTATGTGAATAGGCGAAAAGTCCCCGATGCCGTCTCGACAGTAGATGAACATCCGGTGCTAGGTTTGCCCGGGGGAGTTTTTGTCACTCTATATAAGAAAAATTCAGGTATTTCTGTCAAATCGGAACACAAAGAGCTGCGTGGTTGCATAGGCTACATATGGCCAATCAAGTCTCTGGCTCAAGCGGTAATAGATAATACCATTGGTGCAGCTTCACGCGACCCACGCTTTCAACCCGTCAGCTCTGAAGAGATAGATGGCTTGGAGATAGACATAAATGTGTTGACGCCACCACATCCGATCGGCGCCTACAAGGATATAGTGGTTGGGCGTGACGGAGTCATCATGTACAAAGATGGCAAGCAAAGCGTCTTTCTGCCTTCAGTTGCCACTGAGTTTGGTTGGACCCTAGAGGAAATGCTTAGCCAGCTTTCGCTGAAAGCAGGCTGTGGCGCTGACGGCTGGCAAAATGGCGCTAGATTCGATGTTTTCCAGTCGACTTCCTTTTCTGAACTGGAAAGCCGTTAAAAAATGTGGTTACCAGAACCGCTAAGCGCTCAGTTTAGTGAAGGAAGAACATCAGCATGTGCTGAAGAGCGATCTGAGCAACTGCAAACCCTAGAAATATAAGGGTGGGCTCTGTCCTTGAGAAGCGCAGGAGCTCTTTCTCGATACTTGGAATGACATTAGTCTGCTCGTTGGTCAGCAAAAGCTCCGGCACCACAAGCCTTGGGTTGTTACGCCAAAGCCCGTAACTGAATACTTCCGTATCCACCGAGTCAATAACAGCGAAACGACAACCGGCGATATGCAGCGACTTGCAGCGGTCTTCTATCACGGCTGCTAATTCAGGATTGTTGGCTGCTATCTCTTCAAGTTGAACGAAGCGTGCCTTGTAATACATGCGTTCGCCAATGTCCATTATTATCGGCAACAGCATAACGAAGAGAACATTCCATGAGAGGGTCATAATCGCCGCGCCACGGGCTCCTACTTCGGTCGTTTGCACCAAAAATGCCAGCGGCACCGTAAATATGATGCCTATTGCGAACGTGACGGCATAATAAACCTTGAGTATGCGAGAAGGCGTCACCTGGGGTCCTCAGGTAGGTTGCTCAGTCGTTTAGAGCGTGTTGTCTGTATTCATTGTTCCCGCCTCTAAATGAATAAAACCGGTGTAGCGCCTATTGACAAGTGCGTGTTTTCACTGATTCGTTTGTTCCAATCGGGCATAAAATGGCCTAGTGGCAGTTTTTCGATCTCAGAAAGCTTTCGGGAATAACTTCATATATGTCTATGTCGAACATTCGAGTACTTATTGTCGAAGACCACAGCGCCACGCTGGAAGGACTCTCCATCGGGCTCAGCCGTGATCCAGCGCTTCAAGTTGTGGGCACATCTGAAAACAGTGATGAAGGGCTGAGCTTGGCTGCTGATTTGAAACCGGACGTAATCGTGCTCGACTTACATCTGCCTGGTGCTATGAGTCCCAAGACGATGGTTGAGACGTATGCCCAGAAAAGTGCAGCAAAGCTGATAATCTACTCAGCCGAAAGTCGTCTGGCGCTAGTTCAGTCGGCATTGCACATGGGTGTTGCGGCTTACCTGCTCAAATCTGAGCGCGTTACTATGCTCGCTGAAGTCATAAAGCAGGTTTATGGTGGCGCTACCGGAATTATGTCGCAAACATTGGGCACTGAATCGTCCAAAGTGACAAAAGCCGAAGAAGAGATTCTCTCAATGTTGGCGAACGGATTGCGGTATCAGGAGATAGGAGACAAGAGATTTACTTCGCCTGCGACCGTTCGTAAACAGTGCGATACTTTGATCTTGAAACTAGGATTAGATTCGCGCGAGCAGCTCATTGCCTGGGCTGTTCGAAATGGCTACGGCACCCTCGGAGCGAAAGTCTGAATGGTGGCACATGTTGCCAATACAACTTGGAGCGATGTAGAGATTGATATCGAAGTATCTGACTAAGTTTTTCTCCGCTTCCGACGATCAGTCGGAAAGCGACCACACAAAGTATGATGCTGCTTTTACATCTACCATTACCGACGACGTCCATAAACGATGCATCGACCTGTGCAATAGCCTCTTTGACTTCTCTTTGCAGTTGGTCAAGGTATCACGCGATAAACAGGTTGGCTCGATCATGTTCACGCGCCCACGAGAGGTGGCTGAGCCTAATCAGTTTCAGAAGTCGGTATCGCCCGCAATGGCGTGGCAAGAAATGCGCAGCTATTACCGTTGGCGAGCGACGGCTAAAGACAAGACTCTTTCGGTTCGCGCTTCTCAAAATGAGATTGAATTTTTTGTCGTTCCAAATCAGTCGGTGAACTTTTTGTCCATCGCTGAATTCGGGTCTCGGCTGGCTGGAAGGTTGCAACTCAAATCGACTGCCAAAGGCTATGTTTGGCTTCTGAATAACGATAAAGCTACTTCTGAGACGGCTGAAGCGTTCATCAACCAAAGACTGAGCGACCTTGTGTCGAGCGTCAGTGCCGATGCTGTGATGGATGAAAAACATGATGCTCGCATAGCGAGACTGCAAGCCACTCATAATCGTACAGTCGACGGTTTATTGCTGGCCAACCAAAATCTGCTTTTTAAGCTGGTTAACGAGCAGGAAGTGACCAAGAACGAGATTGCGCGTGAACTTCACGATACGGTGCTCGCCGACCTAATGATGTTTCGGCGTTATCTGTCTGGAGATAAAGAGCTCTCGCAAAGGGAAATGATTGAAATTGTCGATGACATTACCAAACAGGTGCGCGATATCTGCAATGAGTGTACTCCGAAAGCCTTGCAAGAATGGGGTCTCAAAGTCTCTCTCGAGACACTCTTGCAAAGGCTCAACCAACGCACCGGAGCGATTTGTAATTTCACCTGGAAAGGTGCCGTACCAGCTCTGGAAGAAGTTGTCGAATTGAACACATATCGCATCTTTCAAGAATGTTTGAACAATGTAGAGAAATATGCACGCGCATCGAAGGTAACAATCGACTGTGTAGTGACGCCGGACAAATTGACCATTGTGCTCACGGACAATGGCAAGGGTTTTAGCGATAACCAGAATGAGTTGAGGGAAAGCGGTTTCGGCCTGCGCTCCATGAATCAGCGAGCTGACCTGATTCGCTGCTTTCATTCTTGCAAGCTAATGGTCGACTCTAAAGTGAGCAAAGGTACTACGGTCTCGCTAGAGATGGATCTATCGAACAGCAGATGAGTAGCGTCCGCATGATTTTGTGGACTTATTGACAACGGCTGTATACTGGGAACATCGGTCTCAGAGGTCTAGAGTCATCTGTGCTCCAGCAAGCAACCAGCGAGTTTAAAGAATATCTTGCCAGTCGCTTGCGACGTATTGATGAGTGGCAAGCGAAAGACAACATCGCTCGTATCAATGAAATCAACTTTGCCACCGATGATGAGGTAATACGCCGCTGGTTGTGGCTGGCTTCGATTACAGGCGCTCCCCTGGCCTTTTTGGTCATGCCTTTGTTGATTTCAGTTTTGCAGCCGTTCTTGTGGCCTCAACTGGCGGCAGGGCTGTGGATTATGGCGAAAGCCATGATGGCGATTGTTTTTGTCATTTTTGTCGGAACCGCGCTTTACACACTTAAGGCATAGAGCTAGCGCCGACTCGCTACTCTACAGAATAGACATAAGTTGCCTGTTCGGCGATGTCCACTAAAAATCCGTTTTTCTCGATGCCATCGATTGTGGTATCGCACACTTTGCGTTCGAAAGCTCCTTGGTTATCGAGAATCAGACTGACTCTGAGTACAGACTTGAGACCCGCTAATTTAGACAGTTCAAAAGGCACGCGAACCGTACCACTGGCGTTTCCATCTCCTTTCATATTTGCCACCACTAACAGCAGCCGTCGGTCGCCAGGTTCAAATCTTGCGAAGCTATAGAGACCATCCGGACAATCTGAGAAGTTTCCTGGTCGATTGAAATAGTGCAAGCTCCAATAACCGCTTCCGCGTATAGAGCGGTCCTGGCTGAGGTTGAGTAAGTCGGTCAAAAACCTCTTCAGGGCGATTTGTTCTTGCGAAAGATTCTGATCGTTGTATTCGTGATTATTGACCCATTTAGCAAATTCCGGCATGCACCAGTAGTCGAAAATTGTAGTGCGTCCGTCGTTGGTGCTGAAGCCTTTGTCACCGTCTCCGGGCTCGCCCACCTCTTGCCCGTTGAGCAGCATAATCGCTCCTGAGCTGTAAAGATACTGCAGTGGTGCAAGCTGGTAGTTTGCACGCAGAGAGCCGAAACCAGATTTATCCACAGGGGCCGCTACCCTCACTTCATCGTGGTTTTCGATGTAGTTGATTGAATGCAGTCTTTCGTCCTCGCTGGCATTCTTCATTTCATTGTCGTAATCGTCAATGGAGGACCATTGCCGGTAAATGTTTTTCAATAAGCGATAAGACTCGCCGCTGTAGATGGCGTTGAAGCCGGAAGCGACCAATTGTTTTTTGTCTGTTATTGGATCGCCGCTGCCAGCCCATGGATAGGCTTCGGCAATAAAGTAGGTCTGTGGATTGCGAGACTGATCTCGCGCGCGCTCTATCAAAAATTGCCAGGCTTCTTGCGGAACATAGTGAGCGAAGTCGCAACGAAAACCGTCGACACCTTTTTCCTGCCAGAATCGTAAAATTTCGTCCATGTCCAACCATGTCTTAGGTGGCGGATCGTATGCAGTGCTGCCATCTATAAAATTGAAACCATAGTTCAATTTGATTACTTCATACCAGGCATCCACCGGCGGATCGGAGTTCGCTACGTTGTTGCCAGTTGCCTTTACGGTCTTGCCTGCCTCACCCGACTCTTCTGCAAATAATCCGTCGAAGCGAAGATCAGCCGGCGACCAATGAGATGGACGCGTCAATCTCAGCTTTTGATTCGGTGGTGAAACAAGATAGAAAAAGTTGTTTTGTGCGGAAAAGAATTGACTTTGATCGTCACTTTCACCAAACGAATTCTGACCATTAATGGTCAAGTAGGAGCGCGCCACATGGTTTGGTACGAAGTCAATTAACACCTTCATTTGCGCTTTGTGTATTCGCTCGACCAACGCTTCGAATTCCTGCATGCGATTTTGTGGTTTCATCGCATAGTCAGGACACACATCAAAGTAATCGCGGATTGCGTACATCGAGCCAGCGCGTCCTTTTACAATATCAGGATCGTCTGCCGGCAAACCCAACTCTGCATAGTCGGTCAAGGTTGCCTGGCGCAAGCAGCCGGTTAGAAATATGTGCGTGCAACCTAGACTCTTAATTTGGGCGATCGCTGAGTCATTTATCTCGTTGAATTTTCCGCAGCCATTTTCCAATAAGGTCCCATCCCTCTTGTTTGTCTGATTTGTGTTGCTGAAATAGCGCACCACAAGTTGATAGATGACTGGCTTTTCTTCAACAACCGGCACGTATTTTCCCTCTGAGGATGTTCGTTTGCGATGATAAACGGCTTGCGCTTTGACTCTTGAAGCTAGTCTTTGTTTTGCTGGGAGATGACGATTCGAGTCCAGCATCCAAGAGTAATTTCGTCTCCATTGTGCAGAAGTCTCTTCATGCCGGCATCGACGTGCGAGCCGTTAAGCTGTGTGCCGTTGGCTGAACCGACATCGAGCATGTACAGATTCTCTTGTGGATCTTTGAGCAATTTGAAGTGTCTATGCGAAACGCCAGGATCAGTTAGGCAGATATCGGGATAGACACGTCGGCTTTCGCTCTTTCGCCCTATCAACGTCTCTTGTACGTCTAACCGGCAGATCCTTTCCGGGTCATCTTTGGGACATGGAACTTGAGGGTCTGGATATATGTACAAAGACGGATCTACTCTAATGCTTATAGCCCATTGTTTATTTGCTGCGATGCCAGCTTCAACCGGCGACTCGACGGGCTCTTTGTTTACCCAGCCGCCAACAGGATTCGCTGATTCCACTAATCTTTGGGCGCCACTTTTCGAGCGAAGATCTACCGTCGTTTTGAACCGGTTATAAGATTTGGTCTCGAAATTATAACGACAGACTTCGCAGTGGTTGACTGAGAGATTTTTTCGCTCTGTTTGGCAGTCTGGGCATGTTGTCATGTGAGCACTCGTTGCCGGTAGTATGCGTGCTCCGCATACCGAGCAGTAGAGCGGGTCGGTCGATTTGTGTTTGCTGTCGACGGGGCAAGTGGCTTCCATTTTTGTTTCACTCCACCGTGTCTATTTTGTCCGCCATACAAGCTCGCATTATAACTGCGATGACTGTATCGGGCAATTAGCTGGGATTGGCCTCGAATTCCGAGGTCAAATACGAACCGAGGATAGTGGCATATCGAGTGACAAATTCCTCACCGAGGTCTAGCGGAACAGGTTTTGAATACAAAATTCGCTGCCCATCTGCTCCACATTCATCCAATTCCGGTGAAAGGTCCAAACCCTCAGCTTTCAACTTTTCCGCTTTTGCCTGCAGCGCTGAGAGTCGTCCTCGCAGTTCAGTCAGTATCACCAGCGGTGTCTCATTGCTTTTGAGAATTTTCGACTCTTCAATGAAATGATCTTCGACGGTAGTCAGAAATCTCTGTAGTCCTACCGCGCTTGCTTGCCATCGTCCGGAATTGAGAGTTGTATCAAGCGTATGCAACCAACCTTCAAGATCATCCATTACCTCATGAGGTATCGCTTCGCGCAGACCCTGCGGATTGGCTATCTTAATTTTTGCTTTCATAAAAGCCTGGTTTGCCAGGGTGCGAATTTGTATGAGCTGGTCCAACTTTTGTCGAGCCTTTCTCAGCTCCGATACCACTTGTTGCCTTTGACTCTCAATGTCATTTAGATGTTTGAGTATCTTGCTCAGCGGTGGACTTACCTGTCGGTCGAGAATCTCCTTGACGCCAAAGGGATCGACTTGAACTTTTAGTTGTAGGGTTTTCAGCGTGTAGTTTATATCCAGCAGTTCTTTATCGTCTTCGCCGAACGCTTCGCTTTGCTGAATTGCATGCTTCACCTCGTCGTTGGTTCGTGCAAGGGCCAGCGGCAAATAATTCCATAGCGCATCAAGCGCCATTACTGATTTTTTGATCTCCTCGAAATTCTCGACTATGTGGTCGAGCAATTCTTTTGGGCTAATCAGTATTGAAGCGTCTTTAGCTTGCGAAGTAAATTCTTCAGGTGGCAGAGGATTCAGTGAGTTCGCATAGAGTAAATTATCGAGCTCGGCACTTTTTCCTGGTCTGGGCTCTTCGGCGATCAACGCTTGCGCTTTGCTCACCACCTGCACTATTAGGCCTACTTGATGAATGTGCCGTTTGAGCGCCACTATAATCGGTGCCATTTTGCACTCTGTCTCTCCCGACAGAGTGGATGCCGCCATTCCCTCTTGTCCGATAAGCCTTTTGTATGTTTCGAGCTGCGCAAGTTCCTTCAGATTGTCGGCAGCACGCGACGACCTGTTTGTCAAAACCTCAAGCGTCTTCTCAAATTTGTCTGGCGTCGGCATTTCTTTCGCTCGCCAGGTTATGAGGGAGCGGTCGAGATGGCTTTTTGCAATAAGCAACTGTAGCCATGACTTTTATAAATCAATTCAGGCTTTGACATGATGCGTTGTTCTCACGGCCCGGAAGGTTTTCAGAATCTGTACGATATCTTGGTGAATCAGTCCGTTGGACGCAAGTATGTGACCGCTGTATATGTCAAATTCACCTGAAACAAGATTCGTCACTTTGCCACCAGCTTCTTCTACGATTAAGCTGCCGGCTGCTACATCCCAAGGACTAAGCTTCAGTTCCCAGAATGCATCCAGCCTGCCTGCTGCTACGAAGCAAAGATCGAGTGCAGCGGAACCGTCACGCCGAACACCGTGAGTCTTGTTTGTCAGTTCCTGAAATATCTCAAGATTGTTGAACGTTGCTGTAGACGTATCGGCTGGAAAACCCGTAGCTAGCAAACTCGTCTCAATCTCTGAGACTGTGGAAACCGCTATCCGCTCGTCGTTCAGATAGGCACCCTGCCCTTTCACAGCGATGAATTTCTCATCGCTAACCGGGTTATAAACCACTCCGACAACCATCGCATTGTCGCTTGCAAAGCCTATGGAAACAGCGAAGAATGGATAAGAGTGCGTAAAGTTTGTGGTACCGTCAAGCGGATCAATAAACCAGCAGCGGTTCGATGGCTTCTCACCGGCGCCGCTTCCTTCTTCAGCGACAATCGAATCGGTCGGAAAGGCTCTCTTGATGTGCTCGACTATCAATGCTTCGGACGACTTGTCGACGTCTGTGACAATGTTGAAGGCGCTCTTGTAATCGATTCGGTCGATGCGTCCAAGGCGCTGTTTTATGTAACGTCCTGCTTCTAGTGCAGCCTGCAGCGCTACTTCCTTCTCCTTAACCCAATCCATCTTGAGATACCCCGCTGGTAATAAAATGGCGGCGGAGCTAGTGATTTTGCAACACTCGCACACCTTTCAGCGATAGCATACAACCAACGGGCAAAGGCTGTCTTTCGACCCGGGAACTAAGAATCATTAACGCTTCCTGGCGAAACGTTGACCTCTCTCCGCAAATAGCATTAATCTTTAACTTGGCATGATCTAGCAAGAATTCGAACCCCTTCCAACGGCACGGACGCATAGCCCGAGCAAAGAAGCCCCCGAATTTTCTGCCTGGTCCGGCAAATACCTTTGCCGGCGGACCAAGCGCCCGCTGCAATTTAGAAACCGTGTGAGTAGAAAAGGGGACAGAGCATGGGTGAGAAGGCTTACAGCGTCAATCTTCCGCAGACTAACTTTCCGATGAAAGCGAACAGTGCTGTTCGCGAAGTTGAGATTCAGAAGGTTTGGGACGAAAAGAGGATTTACGAACAAAGCATTGAACGACGCTCGCAAAACCCCAAGTTTGTTTTGCATGACGGACCGCCCTACTTGAGCTCGAGTAAGATTCACATCGGCACTGCACTTAACAAGATTCTCAAGGACATTGTCACCAAGTACAAAACGCAACGCGGTTTTTATTCGCCTTACGTGCCAGGGTATGACAGTCATGGACTGCCGATTGAAACTGCCGTCATCAAAGACGTCAAAGGTGGGCGAGCGGCGTTGACCCCTGTCGAGCTGCGCCGTCGTTGTCGTGACTTTGCACTCGGCAATCTCAAGGGTCAGGAGATGAACTTTCGCCGTCTTGGCATCTGGGGCGACTGGGCTCACCCTTACGTTACACTTGATAAGCGTTTCGAAGCCGTGCAGATTCGAGTTTTCGGTAAGATGGCTAGTGCCGGTTATCTTTATAAAGGGCTGAAATCCGTTTACTGGTGCGCCAATTGCGAAACCGCTCTCGCCGAAGCGGAAGTTGAATACGCTGACCACACCTCGCACTCTATTTACGTCAAATTCGACGTAGATGCGGGCAGTCGCGACAAGCTGCCGGAATTTGCCAGGAAGCTAGAAGACGTCTCGTTCGTAATCTGGACGACGACTCCCTGGACACTTCCTGCTAACGTCGCGCTTGCTCTGCATCCCAAGTTCAACTATCAGTTCTTGCAGACCAAAGACAAAGGCGTGTTCGTCGTTGCCGAAGACCTGCGCGAAGCGTTCTTGAAAGAGGTTGGGCTCGAATCAAGCGATGTGAAAGTGGTTGGAGAAGCTCTCGGAAGCAGTCTTGAGGGCTTGCTCACAAAGCATCCTTTCGCCGGTCGTATAAGTGTGGTCGTCCTGGGAGAGCATGTCACTGCCGAAGCCGGTACTGGTGTCGTTCACACGGCACCCGGACATGGTCCTGAAGACTTTGAGTTGGGTCTCAAATACAAGCTGCCTGTGCTTTCGCCTGTGGATGGAAAGGGATTTTTCACTGCTGAAGCTGGGCGTTTCGAAGGTCTTCGTTACGATAAAGCTCAGACTCCAATTCTCGAGCATTTGCAGGAGCTAGGAAAGCTACTCAAACACTCCGAATTCAAACACAGCTATCCGCACTGCTGGCGGTGCAAAAAGCCGCTCATTTACCGGGCGACCGAACAGTGGTTTGCATCCGTTGATGGATTCCGTAAGCAAGCGCTAGAAGCGATCGACACGGTCGAGTGGGTACCGGCATCAGGCAGAAACCGCATCTACACGATGGTAGAAAACCGCTCTGACTGGTGCATCAGTCGTCAGCGCGCCTGGGGCGTACCGATTCCGGTCTTCTATTCGAAGTGCGGTAAGCCGTTGATGACCACTGAGTCTATAAACAAAGTTGCCGATGCCTTCGAAAAGGAAGGATCTGATTTGTGGTGGGAGAAAGAACCTGAATTCTTCCTTGGTTCAGATTTTAAGTGTGCTGATTGTGGATCTAACGAATGGACAAAAGAGACCGACATCATGGATGTTTGGTTTGATTCAGGCGTCACGCACACAGCGGTTCTCGAGCAGCGACCAGAGTTGCGCGGCACACCTTGCGAACTCTACCTTGAAGGAAGCGATCAACACCGCGGATGGTTCCAGTCGTCGCTCCTCACCTCGGTGGCTGTTCACGGCCGAGCACCATATAAATCTGTGGTAACACATGGCTTCGTTGTAGATGAAACTGGGCGCAAACTCTCGAAATCTCTAGGCAACGGTGTCGAACCGGACGACGTCATTAAACAATATGGCGCAGACGTTCTTCGCCTGTGGGTGGCATCGGTCAACTACACAGACGATATTCCGATCGGCAAAAACATGCTTACTCAATTGGCTGAGGTCTACAAGAAACTGAGGAACACCGCTCGTTTCTTGTTGGGTAATTTGCACGATTTCGATCCCAAGCAAGACCGAGTGCCGCACGATCAACTTATGGAGCTGGATAAATTCATCCTTCATCGTTTGAATAAGATAGTCACCGAGATCAATCAGAACTTCGACCGTTTTGAGTTCTTCAAGTTCTACCAACTCTTGCAAAATTTCTGCGTTGTCGACCTCTCTAGCTTCTACTTTGATATCGTCAAAGATAGACTATATACTTCGGCTCCTAAATCGTTGAGCCGCAGAGCCGCTCAAACGGTTCTCGAGGAAGTGCTGCTTGTGCTCGTTCGGTTACTTGTTCCTGTTACGCCGCACCTTGCTGAAGACATCTGGCAACATATCCCCGCTAAGATTCTGGAGCATGGAGACAATCCGAATAGTGTCCTTTTGACAGACTTCCCGGCGGGAAAGAAGGAGGCTGATACCGCCGATGATGCCAAAATCGAAAAGTATTGGAGTGACATGGCGCTCGTGCGTACCGTCGTCTTGAAGGCGCTTGAGCAAGCCCGGGCTGCAAAAAAGATCGGCAGCTCGCTTGAAGCTCAAGTCTTCATTAGGATGCAGGACTCCGACCTTGGCGCACAGCTTGCGGCTCTCGGAAAAGAACTGCCGGCTTTCTTCATCACGTCCCAAGCCACAGCTTCCACCAATGGTAACGAGAAAGATGGTGCACTTTCTAAGATCGATGAAAGCGGCATCTCGGTAACGGTTATGCCGGCTGACGGGCAGAAGTGCCCGCGCTGCTGGAAGTTCTCCACCAAGATTGGTGCCGACCCTGCTTTCGCTGAGCTGTGTGACAATTGTGCGGAGGCCTTAACCAGCGTCGGCGCGAGTGGTTGTTGCGCTGGGGCGAGCAGTGATTCGAAAAACTAGCCGATTACCAATTAAATTAATTGATTGGTTTAGCCGTAGATGCAAATAATTAGTGGAATTTCCCTTCGTGGACTTCCCACTTAAACTCACCGCCGCTCGCTGCACTTCACTAGAATGGAGCCAGCTTCATTTCGAGGGGTTTCTCTAACTATGCATGGTGGTTTTGGCGGTGGTCACGGTGGGGGTGGCGGCGGTTTCGGTCATGGCGGCGGTGGTCATCACAGCAGCGGCGGTCATCACAGCGGCAGCGGGCACCAAACCGGACATAGCCATAGCCAGCCCATAGCTGTCCACAACCTTGGGGGTGGAGGGAATCAATCGATAATTGGGCACATGACCAGCTTGGTTACCAACGGTCACGGTGTTCTCGGTCACATTGCCGGCTGGCTCACGGGACAGCATCACTCCGTCATGCATCATGCAAGCAACGGGCAGAATCATATAGGTGATGCACAGTGGGCATCTGCAGCTTTGCAGGTAGAAAAAAGTAGTGTCTGGCAAAAGGTGACCAAAATCCCTGGGATTCAGGTGATCGGTGTTTTTCTTGTCATCGCCGGCTGGCTGTTGTTTTTAGGAATGCTCAGACATGGAGATGGCGAGCATACCGCCCGGTCTCCAATGGCTACGCAGCAAGAGTGGCGTCAGGAGCTGGTTGGTGATAGTCATGCGCCGGAAGCTGCCGGCGCTCCGGACGCAGCATCCGAAGAGGTGGCTCAAGGCGGGTTTGCTGGGGGCTCTTTGTTTGGTGCTCCCCGGGCCGGATTTGAAGATGCATCCCAGGTGTCTATGCCTGCGCAAGCTAACAATCAGACGGTGGCGGCAGGTTACGTACCGCAAGCGCAATCGGCGATGCAAGCTCAGAGCGCGCCTAATTTGCGGTCTCTGGCTCAGAGCGACGAACTCTTAAATGCGCATGCTATAGGTGCTACACCGATACAAATGCAGCCAGCTCAGATGCAGTCGGCCCAGCAAGGGTATCGAAATCCGAATATGGCCGTCGGTGGGAGGCGCAGCTTCACAGCGCGCGGTAATATGGTTCAGGACTTTGATGCTGCTGCGATTGCCTCTGGACGAGCGTTTCATCACAGAGTAGTGGCGGAGCGATAGGTTCGCCTGCGTATCTAAGTGTCTGCCATATCAGTGTTCTGAATGGTGCGTGCAGATGGCTCGGGGCTACCCGGTTCTGTTTGACGGCGCTATGGGTGGTACACCAGAGCATAGTTTGAGCACTGCAAAGTATCAGTCAGTTGTCGGCAATCTTTTTGTCCGCTATTATTGGCTTTCACGATGAGGACGGCTTGGCTGCCAGCAATTGGCAGTTCCCCACTTTCGGAGATAAAAGCAAATCAGCAGATGCTTGAGGAACTGAAGTGACGTCTTACCTTTCACAATTCACAACATGATGTAATGCACACACCTTGCAGAGATGTTGAGTTTTCTGGCCATTTGTCGAGTGTAGTTAACAAACTAGCACCGATCAGACGGCGGCTCATGAACCATCCGATCTATAAGTCTCTTTACTCAATCGAAGATTTGCGCATATTCATGAGCCATCATGTTTTCGCGGTCTGGGATTTTATGTCGTTACTCAAGTCTTTGCAGGTTGAGTTGACTTGCGTTACGATACCATGGTTGCCTCCTCAATACGCCAACGCCTCGCGTCTAATCAATGAAATCGTTCTGGTGGAAGAGAGTGACAGTCTCGGGGATGGGCGTTACATCAGTCATTTTTCTCTTTATCTGGAGGCTATGAAAGAATGTGGTGCCAATACTCAACTTATCGATCATTTTATCGATTGCCTCTACCAGGGCTTCACGGTTGAGGAGGCGCTTACCAGCAATGAAATTCCGGAATCAGTTCAGACATTTATTGCTGGAACCTTTGCAGTAATAGCTAGCAAAAATACTTGGGAGGTTGCTTCCGCTTTTACATTTGGACGGGAAGAGATTATTCCTGATATGTTCAGAAATTTTGATCTCGAGCATAGTTCAACCGGCCTCGGTACCGGCACTTCCATTTTTCGCAAATACCTCGATTTACACATAGTCACCGATGAACACGAACATATGCCACTAGCACTTCGTTTGGTGCAATTCTTGTGCCAAGATGATGAGCGAAAGTGGCAGGAGGTAGTTGTTTCTGCGGAGTCCGCAATCGAGCGAAGAATTGCATTGTGGGACGGTGTCTATGCGGCTATCTGCTCGCGCAGTGCCGGATAGAAATTTCGACCTCAACTTTTTTTGGCGGACAGTGGTTTGGCACAAGCCCTACAAAGCCCGCTGCCTGCCAAAAAGGGGCGGTCGACGATTAATGTTATTGAGCGTTTGTCTCTAAGTTGATAAGTTCCCAAAAGCATCAGCATGAAGCCTGCAGACCCAGATGTCTGAACAAGCTTGCATGATAGCTTTGTAGAATCTAAGTGAGATACTTGCGACTTGTCCGCCAAACACGCTGTGCTACTGACCTGTCTTAACAATTAGAGAGTCTTCGGGCATCGCCAGCGAAATCTTTGTTTTGCGTGACCCGCCATTGCGAATTAATTCAGCCGCCAAGGTGAGCGAGACCGTACCTAATATCATCAACGTACTGAGCGCGTTGATCTCCGGTGAGACGCCGAATTTGACCATGCTATAAATTCTCAGTGGCAAAGTGGTTGCGCCGACTCCGGCATTGAACTGGGTAATGATGAAGTCATCGAGTGAGAGCACAAAGGCGAGCAGAGAGCCTGCTATAACCCCCGGCATGAGCAACGGAAGTGTCACCCGAAAGAATGCCATGATGGGTGATGCTCCTAAATCTTGGGCGGCTTCCTCCAGACTCTTGTTGATTCCTTCCATGCGCCCCATGACCGTCAGTACTACATAGGCTACACAGAAGACTATGTGCGAGACGATTACTGTTGCTAGACTCAGTCGTATCCCCATGAACAAAAATAGTGTCAGGGCCGATACTGCCATGGCGATTTCCGGAATGATGATCGGCAGGGTGACTATTGCTCTATAAAGGTTCTTGCCGGCAAAATGTAGACGGGTCAGTCCAACTGCTGCTAACGTCCCCATGCTGGCCGAGAAAAACACCGAAACAAGAGCGACAATTATGCTGTTAAACAGCGCTATTCCAAGCGTTTCATCGCCAAAAAGAGCTTGGTACCAGTGCAGGCTGAATCCGGTCCAGTGGACGGCAATTTTTGATTGTTCGAAGCTGAAGATAATAAGTACCAAAATCGGTGCATAGAGAAAGGCATACACAGCAAGGGCCAGAATATTCAACCACTTTGATTTGCCGAGCATAGCGTTCTCCTCACCCAGTGGAGGCTGGACTAGTCCATTGAGAGTCTGGTCACCAAGCGTCCGGCACTAGAATAATTTCTTGACTACTGAATCCATTCAGTTTCGAGTGCCTATTTGATCTGCCGGGTTACTCCACCATCACCTATTTGGAGTGAGCCCGGGTGAGTGCGTCATGGAAAGAGCTTTTGATCGATCACTCCGCAGATCGATTGCAGATTCCGAGTGACGGAGTAAATTAGGATTATCCACTGTCCTAAGTGGTCAACAAATGATCATCAGCGATTTTTCGCTAACTGCCTTCAGCTCTCGGTTCCAGGCATCGTTCTGGGGCCTGATTTTCCTCATTCCCCCTCCAATTGACCAGGTAGACACATGATGATTGCCGCAGAACCAACTGTTTCCGTACTGATCGTTGACGATCACCATATCACCCGCGCCGGGTTGAGACTCGCATTGCAACAAGAGCATCAGTTCGAAGTTGTCGGGGATGCGCTCGATGGGCGCGCCGCCGTCGAACGTGCGATGCAACTTCGACCGTCAGTTATTTTGATGGATATCGGATTGCCGCTCATGGACGGCTTGGAGGCCACTTGGCGCATCAAGAAACAATTACCACTCACAAGAGTGATCGTCATCACCTCACATGACGGAGACGACGATATATTGGCGGCTCTAGGTGTTGGCGCTGATGGCTATTGCTTGAAAGATATCTCCGCTCCCGATCTGATTGATGGTATCAAACAGGTAGCGACTGGCTCATCGTGGCTCGATCCTCGCATAGTGCACAGAACACAGCGGCTGCCAATCAAAGAAGAGAAACGCGGCGACGTGGTGCGAATTCTCTGCGCAAGAGAGCGAGATATCTTGCGCCTGCTCGAACAAGGCACAGACAATCAAGGCATTGCTCAAAGACTTGGTGTCGACGTCGAAGTCGTCGATATGTACAAAGTCAACATTATGGAAAAACTCTTCAATAAGAGCAGTCGCGGTCTTGCAAGCGGTGGTTCTGAAGCAATTCCAGCCACTCGCCCACTGCAACAAGACTTCCAACCGCCGGTCGTAGAACTTCCCGCTCAGGTTGAGGCTGAGGTTGCAGCGGAGCCAGTTCGACAATCGAAGGGCAGCGTAGCACCTGAAGGGCTTGTAGTTGGCAGCGTGTTTGCCGACAGATATGCAGTCGAGTCGTTTGTCGGCGAAGGCGGTATGGGGCTTGTTTATCGCGCCAAGCACCTGCACATGAATCGACGGGTTGCTATCAAAGTGCTGCATTCAAGTCTGCTCTCTGAACGCCATCTAGTGCGTCGTTTCAAACAAGAGTCTATGACTGCCAGTACGCTAAATCACCCTAATGTGGTAACGATTTTTGATTTTGGTATCAGCCAGCAGGGTCAACCGTTTTTGATCATGGATTACCTGGACGGATGTGGACTCAATACTGTTCTTGAAAAAGATGGTTTTTTGGATCTCAATCGCTTCCTCAGTATCTATCTGCAAGTGTGTGATGGTCTTGCTGCTGCGCACGCCAAAGACATCATTCACTGTGACCTGAAGCCGAGCAATATCATGTTGGTAAAAGATGGGCTCGACCGTGAAGTGGTGAAGATCGTCGACTTCGGTCTCTCGGTCGTTATCCCACGTGACACTAATGTACAGTCACAACTGACGGACAGTTTTGAAGTTTATGGCAGCCCATGCTATATGAGTCCTGAGCAGTGCGCAGGCTCTAAACTCGACGCTCGCTCGGACGTATACGCGGTGGGCTGTGCTATGTATGAGTCGATCGTAGGTAGTCCTGTATTCACCGGCAAGACGCCTTTTGAAGTATTTGCTAAGCAATTGCGGTCCTTGCCGGAAAGGTTCGCAACAGCCTGCCCGAATCGTTCGATTCCATTTTTCCTCGAACAGATTGTTTTTAAGGCTCTGGCAAAGAACCCGCAAGACCGCTATCAATCAGTATTGCAGATGAAAGACGATCTGCTCAGACTGGTACGGACACGCTAATAACCACAATAGCTGCATTAAATTGAAAGGCGAAAGCATGGATACGGTGCGACTACTGGAGCTTGTCGAAAAACTCCTGCACTGCGGTCTGGTATTCATCGTGCGTGGTAGTGAAGGTATCGTTGTGCCCGGCATTTGCAAGTTTCACCAATGTCTTTGGTTCGCTCGCTTCCGCGTACAGCTTTTCTGATTCGCTGATTGGGATGATTGAATCGAGGTCGCCATGCAAGATAAGAACGGGCGGATGCTTCTTCTTTAAGACTGCGACATTGTCGAAGTGTTGCCGAGGAAGCGCGAATGTCGGCATGTAGTGAACCAAACTACTCTTTTGTTTAGCCATATTTAGAAGCGAAGTGAAAGGCGACGAGAGAATTATGGCATCAGCCGGTCGTTTGGTGGCAACCTGACAGGTGACACCAGTGCCAAGTGAAACGCCAACGAGGACAGTTTTGCGCTTCTCGGCTAGATTTTTTGACATGTAGTCGTAGGCTGCTAGCGCATCGTCAACTACCCGGCGCATAGAGGGGTTGCCTTCACTTTCACCATATCCCTCATAGTCGTATAGCATCACGCTTGTGTTGCACTTGAGCAAAATCTCGGCTAAATGCGTGAGATAGATCATGTTGCCGCCGTTGCCCTCGCTGATGAGTGCAATTTTGTTGCTGCCAGGAAGATTGTAGTACCAACCCTTTAAATGCTCCCCACGCGGGACCGTAAAGCTTATCGCTTTTGTCTCAACTCCATCCACCGCATTGGGCATCGCTCGATAGCCTTTTCGCGGATGGAATAACATCTTGTCGTAGAGCCCGCGGCCTTGAGCGTTCGTCCCAATCGAAAAAATGAGCGAGAGCAGTATGACGTACAATCCGCCACCTACGCGGTGCGAAATTCGATTTGCTCTTGCATCGCTGTTCAGCAAATCGTCGAATATTCTGCGCAAAAGCATATACCGGACTCCCAGAGTTACCCTTGGTTCGGTATATTTTAGCTAATTCTGATTGAAGGTCTGTCTCTAGCCTGCCTCAGCAGGATGGAAGCGTAACAATAAAGCTTGTGCCGTTAATCGAATCGCTCGTGTAGTTTATTTTTCCCCCATGCAAAGTAGCGATGTGATGGCACAAATACAAGCCGAATCCAGTGTTAGCTACATAACGTTTACCCGGCCTGCCAGTCCAGAACCTTTGAAATAAGGTATCGGACTGGTCTGGCGGTATCGGTTCCCCAAAGTTCTTGATTGCGACCGAGATATACCCCTTGTGTTCGGATGCCTCAACTGCAATTGTTCTCAACGGATGGCTGTACTTGATTGCGTTGTCCAACAACCCGTGGAACATCTGAGATATTGCGTCACTGTCGCCATGGACCATCAACTGGCGGGATGGCAGACTTAAATCCATCTCTAGGTACATAGCCTCGCAGCGCTCCTTGAGACCTTCGACTCTGTCGATCAATAGCTCGCGCATGTCAACGTCTCTGCAGTCTGTAAGTGAGACAGCTGATTCATAGCGGTAAATCTGAATGAGCTTCTGTATGAGGTGCAGTTGGTGTTCGTTGCTCAATTGCAATTCTTGCAAAGCTTGCGTCTGAAGCGGATTCAGATCGCCGAGAACACCCTGCAGCATGGCTTCGACGACATTCTTAGCACCAACCATTGGCACTTGCATATCATGTGCAAGAGTGGCCATAAAATCCTGTATTGCAAGCAGCCGCGTGCGAGCTTCGTCTGCCTTTTTCAGCATCGAATAACGAATGCAACGTGTGAGTGTATCGATGTCGGTTTTCTGTTTTACGAGAAAATCGGCTGCACCTCGGGCGATTGCTTCAGAGCCTAAGCTGCGTTCATCGCTTCCAGTAAGAATGACGATTGGGCATCGTTCTCCTAACTTTTGCAACCTGATAAGAGTATCTAGACCACGACTGTCTGGCAAATTTAGATCAAGCAAGATCGCGACCGGCGTCTCTCGCGATAGATAGGTAATCGCTTCGGCGAGATTGCTAGCACGACAGACAGAAAATTTAGCCTCCGGATAGTCACGCAAGAGACAGTTAAGATACTGGAAATAAAAATCATCGTCTTCAACCAAAAGCAGTTTTAAGACTTGTACTTCGGATTCGGTTCTACTAACTGTTTGTATTGTCGTCATTGGCTCGTTTTGCTTATGCTGTAAGACGGTTGGATTATTTAGCTACTAGTTGAGTGGCGTTTCCAGAGATGGGTTGTTGCTGTCAGTTTGCAATTGATGACTCTTCGTGTGGTTGAAAACCGATCGGTCACCCAGCCAAGGGTACTAGAGTTCTGTCTAACGCTTCCCTCTCAATGCTAGTTACGGTGGCTCCGTCGTATATCACGCTGGTCTTTTCACCCTTGATGATGTTGCAGATGATTGTCGGGAGCTCCATCGGATCGAACGGTTTGGCGATAACCCCAACTGCTCCAAGCTTTAAATAACGATCCACTTCCGATGGCTGCACTTTTGCAGTTACGAAAATCACCGGCGTATCCAACTGCTGCCGTAAAAGACCGAGCATTGTTGGCCCGTCCATTCCTGGCATCATAACGTCCAGCAAGATCAAATCAGGTTTCTCACGAAGTGCAATTTCCAGGCCTTTTGGCCCGCAATCTGCGAGCGACACATTCCAGTTGCCCACTTTCGCCAGACAAATCTCGGCAACCATACGGATGGCAGGATCATCGTCAACCAAAAGTACATTTGTTATGTTCATTGTTCCTCTGTTTTTTGATGATCTGTCTCACTCTCTTGGGTTAACGTACATTTTGCTAGACAAAGGGCCTTATCTACCCGCAGCCAGGCTGCAGAATCACGGAAATTGTCGTTCGAGACTCGAAGCAAAAGATCTTCGATGTCTACCATGGCGTCGCCAAAGCGATTCATCTCAAATAGTTTGGCTGTACCTCTGAGTTTATGTGCCTCAGTAATAATCTCCCAGAGCGCGTCATTCGAGCCAGCGGCAGCTGCTGGTACCAATCTTTCCAACATTTCCAGCCTTACGGGCAAACCGTCACGATAAGCTTGACCAATTCGTTTGAGCTCCGTAGTGGTCAAATCAACCTGCGGAGTTGTGTATTGATCATCGGTCAGTTGTTTTGGGTCCATTGATAATCTCTGTTCAGGGAAGTTGACGTGCTTGAAAACACGCTTGCTTTTCTATCTTGGCAAACCAAGTATTGAAAGGGCATCCCTCGACATGGCTATGTTCGCCCGCGAGTATGGTGAAATTTCGTGTCACCCTAGTGATTCCATCACCCTGTCGGCGTTCAGTCAACTTGGTCGTTGGAACTGCCCTTAGGTTACAGGGCCATCACCCTCATTTTGTCCAAAATCGAACGCAGTAGTGTGCGAGTCGATTCTGGGCTTATGTTTAATCGCCCTGCGACTTGTCGGCTATCTAGACCTTGCATGATTAAATCGAAAAACCCGAGTTCACTGTCTGTCAGCGATTCTCGTTTGGGGTCCGACTTTTGCTTGGAGCGATTCGAACGCAAAAGTTTTTTTGCCAGTGACGGTTCAAGCCAATATTGTCCAGCGTATACCGTCTTGATGGCGTCGTAGAGTTGTGCCTCCCGGATGTCTTTCGGGCAATATCCGTCAATGCCAGCCGAAAACGCATTTAGAACTGACTTCTCGTCCTCATGTGACGTGAAAGCGAGAATCTTAATTTGTGGCTGCAGTTTCTTGATCTCTTTTGTGGCATCTATGCCGTTCATCCCTCGCAGACTGATGTCCATGAGGATTACGTCAGGTTTGAGCCTGATTGCCTTGTCGACAGCGTCCATTCCGTCATCGCTCTCACCGATTATTTCCAAGTCGCTAAATCTTCTAAGGACCAGAGTCAGGCCTGTTCGCAGAATCGTCTGGTCTTCCACCAGGAGCAGTTTAATTGGATGTTGTATTTCCATCGGCTTCAGAGAGATTGGTCAGCTTACACGACGGGAGTTCGTGCGCCCGGTTCCTGTGTTAAATTCCGATATTTGTTCTGAATTTCGGACTTTCATTCTGGTTTCCCTGCCTGAATCTTGGCCAGGCGATTTTGCATATCCTGCATTGGCTGCATATCTCCTCGTTTTGACGCGACAGAGATACCATCTTTATATATACGGGCTGCAGACGACCACTCACCTAGTCCTTCGTAAGCGACGCCAAGACTGAGGTAGGCAACTGTGTGCGTGGCCTTGAGTGTAATCGCTCGTTTGAGGTATGGGATGGCTTTGTCAAATTCTCCCAATGTCGTATAGCAACTCCCTGCACCGTAGTTGGCCAATAGATCTTCTGGGTCGATCTGTAGTACTTGTTCAAACATCTTCAATCGTTCGAGTTGCTCCGCTTTTTCATCTTCTTGCTTTTGCTTCGCCTGAGTCTCAGTCATAGCCTGCTGTGCAGCAATCTTCATGCGAATACTGAGAGAAATTGCTTTTTCTTCTTCCGCTTCTTCTTTCAAACCTTTTTCAAGATAGAAAATCGAAAGGTTTGTATGGGCCATCACTGACTCAGGGTTCATCTCTGCCAGCTTTTTCATCAAACCTATGGCTTCCTCGAGGTGACCACGTTTCGACAATATGACGCCCAGTGATTCATACGCATCTTCCAAAAACGGATCGAGTTCAAGTGCATCTCGGAGAAGTTTGACAGAACTCGATTCAGCGCCATTGTTTTGATGGCTGCGCTCATCTTCTTTTGCGAATTGAAGCAGCGCCTCTTCGTATAATTTTCGCGCCTTTGTCTTGGCTGTCTCCGGATGGTAAAAAGGCAATGAGGTGACTTCAAGCCGAACCTCAACACCATCAAGGATGCCAGTGATCATCGTATCCGGAACGCGATAGTCTCTTGCTACGTAAGCCATTGCGACAGTTCTGTTCATGGCATTGGAAAAGCAGCTGCTTTTGATCCAGGCAATTGTCTTGTCGTGTGCGACGACTTCGCGATGACCGTCGATCTTGAATTCCTTGCCCTTGGGAAAGAGTAAACCGACGAGTCCTTTGTTTGGTGCGCCTTGACTGCGCACTCGCGCGAGAACCTCCTGACCAAGGAAACATCCTTTTGTATAACTGACGCACTGGTGTTCGAGCCCGGTTTCTGGCAGGAAATTAGTGGAATCGAATTCGATGTTGTATTTGGGCACACCGATCTCGATCCTCGCTTGCTCGAGTTCTTTTTCATCAAGCCGGATTAGCCCAAATTCTTTGCACGTCTTTTCGAGAGCAGCTTCCAACTTGTCGCGGTCGGAATTTGGAACCCAAAGGAAATAACCATCCGCACCAACCAATGGGCGCTTAAACAGATGCACCGGACAATGGAACAAGCTGATATCAGCCAAGTAGTGAACGAAAGTCTCTGGTCTCAATGCATCTTGCATGCCAGCATCTATAACTGAGCGAGCGCGTGGACCCTCCACTGCAAAAAATGTGCCACCACTGGTAAGGTCAACGAACTCCACTTTATCTGCAAAACGATATTGTTCAAGATGTTCCAGGATGTGCGTTACTTGCGGCCGCTCGGCAATTATTCGGTAGGAGTGATGTTTACGGTAGATTTGGAAATAGGCTTCAATATGCGCCTTTCGGTCTAGCAGGCAAGATGTTTGGCTTGAATATTCCGCTAGCTGATGAATGTCATTGGTCGTTTGCGCTTGCAAAAATCTGGTGGCATCAACGCCGTAGACTTCCAGCAGTCCGTATTCGTCTGCTCTGGTGTAGAAACCTTCTTTTAGTGCTGCGTTCATGCGTTGAATCTTCCTGAGCGATTTCTTGCAAAGCAAAAGGTCTACCTTGATCGTTGAGACAGGCAGACCTTTCAAATCAATTCACTGAGTTCTAGACTGAAAAAGAATTTCCACAGCCGCAGGAACCCTTCGCTTGCGGATTCTTGATGACGAATCCTTTTCCATCGAGCCCGCCTTGAAAATCGAGCGTCGTACCCTTCATGTAAATTGCGCTCTTTGGATCGATAAAGACCTTTACTCCATGCGCTTCTAATACGTGGTCGTTTTCTTGAGCATTGTCAAAGCTCAAACCGTACGACATGCCTGAGCAGCCACCGCCGCGTACTTCCAGTCTGAGACCAGCTTTCCCTGGTTCTTCGGTAAGCAGCTTCTTCACATGATCAGCCGCAGCTTCAGTGATATTGACGATTGCAGTTTGGGTCGGAGTGATTGTTTCAGTCATTTGGTATTCCCTCGCTAAGAAACAGTAAATTCCGGCTTCCGCCAACCGTTTCAATGCTTAATTTAGCACAATGCTCGGTCTGGCAACCGGGAGTAAAGGAATATTTAGTACAGAGGCTGAAAGTCGACCACAGGGCGCAAATTTGAGGCTAAAAGGCCTCAAACATAATCTGCCCAAGCTCACCCATGACTTTGAAGACTTCCCGTGCCGTATCAAGATCTAAACTGTTGAACGACTTGGCTTGATTGACTGCCAGTCCGGCATTAGCTCGAACGGTAAGTTCTGTAAAGTGTGATAGCTTTTCTAGCTTCAGTAACTTGTCGAATACTTCGGGATAGCCTACGAATCGCTCAGCCTCGGATTTATTGTTGGCCGTAATGACGAAATGGTTCTGCACCCGTTTGTCTCCAATCCGCAAACCGCTTGGCTCGAAAAATGCAAATCGAGTGATATTGTGAAACGGTCCTCGAGCCAGTCTTGGCACTATAGACATGTCCAGCGCGTTTGCATCCGGATTGGATGTTGGGTCATCTATGACCTTGGTTTCGATAATGTACGTGACGCCGAATGGCCAGTGGGCAACGATGGCCTGCAGGATGGCTGGAAACCCTAGAACGGTCCCTTTAATGAACACTTGACAGGGGCTGTCCGGATCGTGTCTCCCTTCAAGCATTCGGCAAACAGTTTCGATCTTCGCCTGGCTTACCATCGTTGGAAACTCATCTAGTTTTGTTGCATGGGCTCTACATTGTCCGGCGTCGGGATAGGCGTCACGTCTGATTTCTGATCCGGTGAGGCGTCAGGTTTTGACTCTGAGTCCGACTTTAGATCCGAAGATGTCGGCGCTACGCTCGAAGTTCCGTCAACTGGTTTTTCTTTCAAGTCGGCAGGCTCCTGTGCATCAGGCTCGATCGTCTTGAATATTGTGTTGGGTTCGTCCTTCTTCCTGCGCACGTGTGATTTGCGCTTCTTAATCGCGGATTTGTCGTTCTCTGTCGGTGCGGAACTGGCACCGCTGGTGGTGCTTTCTGGTTGCTCCGGCGATTTTTCCTGTGCCTGAGAATTCTCAGGAGGAGTTGGATTGGCGTCTGTATCCTGAGACGTATCAGCTGGTGGCACAACAAAAGTATTCGCCAAGTCTTCATGACTCTTCTTTGTCTTCTTGCCTTTTTTCTTCGGCGTGTCATCTGTCATGCCGGTCAGATCTGTTTTATTCGCCTCGTTTCTAGGTGGCGTGGTGCCGGCAGCGGTTGTGGCATTTGCGTCGGCATTTGGTGCCGTGTCTTGACCAGTCATTGCGTCACTGTTCTTTGGCGAAGCCTGGTCAGCGGTAGTGGCTGCAGGTGGCTCGCCGGTTGCGGGAGCTGCAGCCGCAGTGTTATCGCTTGATTGTTGTTCTTCCGCTTGCGGTGCCGCCTTAGCTACATCTTCAAGCTTCATTTTCGTTCTTCGCTTTCTCTTCGGCTTTTCTGAAGCCACGTTTGTTGTGGGAGCATCAGATGCAGCGCTGGCCGGAGCCTCTGGCAAGGCTGGAGTGGTTGCGGTATTGGATGTAGTATCGGGTGCCGCAGCCCCGGCGGCGGTGGTGTCTGGTGCTGGGGTTGCTGGTGCTGTCTTCGCTACGTCAGAACCACGCTTTGCTCTCTCTCTTCCCTTCTTTTTCTTAGGCTCTTCTTGAGGCGCTGCTTCAACGACCGTACCGCGGCCGTTGTCATCGGTTTTGATGTTTATGCCAGCGGGTTTGGTCGGAGATGCGGTGGTGTCATTAGCGGTCTCTTTTGGGCTAACAACTGATGAGTCCTTAGCAGGCTTACGACCTTTGGCTGGGGTTGAGTTACTTGCGTCTGTTGTTTTCTGAGTGGGAGTATTGTCTGGCTTTGGTTGTGCCTTGGCCGATGTGCCGCTTTCGGATGGTCGATACGGTGGCGGCTCCACTTTTGCATCTTTCCCTTCTCGCCGTTCGCCGCCATCTGCGAAGAAACTGGCATCAAGAGACGCCAGCTGTTTCTTTGCGTCACGAATATATTCAGCATCAGGAACCAGCGCAACAGATTTTGCAAACATCACGCGTGCTTGGGCTGGATGTTGCTCTTTCAAATAGAGAGAACCGATTCGATAGAAGGCGTCTCCCATATTGGGATTGACGTTGATCGCTTTTACATACTGCTGAATAGCTTCGTTTATCTTTTTCTCGCCTTCGAGGGCATTGCCGATGTTGTAGTAGGCGGAGGCAAACTTTGGATCAGCCTGAATGGCTTGCGCCCAACGTTGCTTTGCTTCTTCGATTTTACCTTTGGCATAAAGAACAGTACCCAGACCGTTAAGCGTCGTTGGTCTGTCTGGCTTGAGTGCTAAAGCTTTCTGGAAAGCATCAAGGGCCTTGGTGTAGCTGCGTTGTGCTGCATAAATAGCGCCGAGATTGCTCAAGGCCTCTTCCATTCTTTCCTCAGACTGGAGCGCTTCTTGATACTCTTTGATGGCTTGATTGAAGAAGCCACCCATCTGCAACTCGACGCCTTTGTTGTAGTGTTTGATTGACTCTTCAGAATAGGCGCTCTTTTGTGCAGCCGAAGGCGCGCTCTGCGGCTGGTCCTGGGCTATCGCTGGAACGGGGAGCAATGTTTGCACCAGAAGGACAGCTGCCACCACGCTCAAAATAGCGCGGGACACCGTTTTAACTCTGAGGTGTTTAAGTAAAGTTCTGCTGGAGTCTTTTTTGAACATCATGTCGGAAGTAGCTCAAGGTCTTGATTCGCAATATTATAGCCGGTGCCTGCCAAAGACCAATCCACTATGGAAAAGCTCTTTATCTTTGGCAAAGAAGCTTATTCAGAGCTAAAGATGTTGATGATTCTTTTGTAACGCGTGTTGCCGTATGGGCGCTATTCAAGCAGGCGACCTGTTTTGCGCTGCTGTCGTGTGAGTGAACATTTAGCTTTCGGCTGCCGTTGCCCAACAAGGACCAGTCTTCCGAATGAAATCTACTTAGCCTAGGCTCGCCTCAGCTTCTCAACCAGACCGCGCAAACCGATGAGGTAGCTTTCTGCGCCAAAACCGAGCACGATTCCTGCAGCTAAATCCGAAATCATCGAGCGTCGACGAAACTCTTCACGAGCGTGAATGTTAGAAAGGTGCACTTCAACAAAAGGAATTCCTACTGTCAAAAGGGCATCGCGCATGGCGATGGAAGTGTGTCCATAGGCTGCCGGATTTATTAATATGCCATCGCATTTGATGGCAGCACATTCCTGGATCTTATCGACAAGTGCACCTTCGTGATTCGACTGAAATGCTTCCAGCTTGCAATCGAGTTCGGCCGCTAGAGTTTTGCATCTGCCGATTATCGAATCGAGGGTTTCCGAACCATAAATTCCAGGTTCGCGTTTTCCCAACATGTTGAGATTGGGACCGGTGATAACTTGAATGAACAACTGCCCTTATTCCTCTTCGTCGCTTTCGTCCTTCATCGCCTCCAGCGCGCAAAGGGCTTCCCCGAGAAATGGATCGTTGCGAGCGAGAAGGCGCTCTGATCTGATGTAACCAATAAACTGTGTTAGCAGATCTTTCACCGGCATTGGTGCTCCGTCGTGATCGACTTCTTCTGCAATTATGAACATGGTGGAGGCGAGCAGTACTCGCGCTTCTACCTGGCCAATTTCTGTGTTGGCCATAATTTCGTTCAACGAGTCTCCGACTACTTTGTTTGAAAAAATCAGGTCTTTGCAAAACTGTTGCACGTTACCTTTGAGAGGTTTTGTGCGTTCTGCAGGCAAAGATGCTGCTGCCCTGATCAAGTTTAAGCGATTGCCTGCGTCGCCTAGTGACTCTGCGCTATCAACCAAATTGCGAACTTGATTGGCTTTTGTATTGAACTGTCTTCGCAGCTCGTTTTCTGCGACCGAAGCAACTGGTTTGGTTGCTGAGTCGAAACGCTTGTCGTAATAGTCTTGAACCTGCTGCCGCTTTAACTCTACGCCAAACGGCATGAGTTCTAGAAATATCGATTCCAGACCCTCAAGTTGAGATTGCAAATACATCAATTCATCTTGCGAAACTGACAACGGGCTCTCTCCTTACTTCTGCTCGGTTGTGTTGCTCTTGAGGTCTCTGGCGGCAGCAAAGACTAACGCCTCTAATTGTCTCACTTTACCGCACTATGCATCAATCGCTTTTTGTTTCTAACAGCAAGAGCTTTCGGATCTTGACAGCAATGTCATGAGAGGCTAGATCGCTGGTATCGATAACAATGTCGGCTTCCATATAGGCGTCTCTGCGGCTTCTGAACAAGTTTTCAAGGCGCTCTGCCAGGCGCACCTGATCACTTCTTTGGTGCTCGCTTGCCTGCGAATTATGGTCGTTATTTTCTGTATGGTTATTAAGTCGATTGTCATTTGCATTGAGTAACGGTCTCGAGGCATCACCTGACAAGCGGGCAGCCAAGACCTTAACCGGAGCCGTTAGGAACACGACCTTTCCTAGCGATTTCATCACGTTCCTGTTGTGTTTGCTGATGACAGCACCACCGCCGGTTGAAATGACAAGATTTTTTGTCTTTTCTCCCGCTAGCTTTTCTAATGCCTTTGTCTCCAACTCTCGAAAGAAACTCTCTCCATTTTGCGAAAAAATCTCTGCGACGGTTTTGCCGTAATCTGCTTCGATTAGTAAATCAGTGTCGATGAATGGCCATCCCAGCAGTTCAGAAAGCGCCTGACCAACCGAAGTTTTGCCGGCACCAGATAGTCCTGTCAGCACAACTGAAGACGTCATGCTGCGGCCTCAATTGATTCCGGCACCACCTGCAACACTATTTGTGTGTCGGTAGCACAGTTGAATTTTTGTCTTGGCGTCTGCATAGTTAGGGTTCAGCGAAACGGCTCGTTTGAGTTCGCTGACGGCTGCCGGGTACTGTCTCATATTGTACAGGGCGACTCCCATACCATAGTGGGACGATGCCAAAGTTGGTGACAGAGCTAGGGCTTTTTCAAATTCTCCGATCGCGTCTCGATATTTTCCAGCCATTGAAAGCGAAGAACCAAGATTGTTGTGTGCCGCTGCAGAGCGCGGATTTAAGTCGACTGCACGCTGGAAAGTTTGCGCCGCAAGTGCATTCTTGCCACCAGATGCATACAAAGAGCCAAGCTGAAATAGTGCACCATAATTTTTCGGATCGACTTGAACTGCTTTTTGCAGTTCATTCCTGGCCGGTTCGAATTGGGAAAGTTGCCGGTACGCCATCGCTAGGGAGACATGCGTGGCTGCGTTGCTAGGATCGAGTTCAGCCGCCTTCGATAATTCTTCTTTTGCTAGATACGAGTTTCCGTTTGCCAGAGCGGTTTGACCTAACTGTTGATGTGCGATGGCCGCTTGAGGGTCCATGGATAAGACTTGCTTGTACAATTGCACCGCTTCGTTGTTGCGTCCAGACTGCGTGAGGGCCTGAGCGCGAGCGAGTAGCTGCAAGCATGCCGGGCTGAGCCTGTGGACAACTGCTATCTGTCCCTGAGCGACTGTGGCACGCTCTTGCGTTTTTTGTCCTGAGCCAAATGCGCGGTCTCTGTTGAGCATGTCGAGTTCCGCGACGACCTTGTCGCGCATTCCTAACTGGTCGTAGATGCGCGCAAGAGCACTATGTGCGGCCGACAATTCGGTGCTGAGTCGGGCGCTCTGAATCATTGAGAGTGATAGTTTGTCGTTTGCAACTTGTTGCTTCAGCGTTCTTTGCTGTGAGGCGAGATTTAGAAGCTCTGCTCGGCACAGATCGACAGCCGATTGGAATTGAGGAATGGCTTTTTCGCTGTCGCCTAAACCTTCATATATAAGACCCAGCTGATTATGCAGTGACGGATCGGCGGGATTTTGGCTGATGCTTATGACCAGCTTCTGTGCTGCTCCATCGAGCGAACTCAACTCTTCGTCCGTCTTCAGCGATTGATCAGAACGTGAGGCCTGCGCATCCGTCGCGACAGGAGCCGACGTTTCGCTGGGTTTAGGCTGATCTGCTCCCGGCCAAAGCTGACTCAATTGCTTGAGTGGTAGGAGTCCTACGCCGTAGAGCCGCATCGGAATCACAGGAATGGTCACAAGAACCAGGGCTGCGATCAAAACAACGACTAACTTGAGGCTGGGACGCCTATTGGTGGGCACGGTAGCTGTGGAAGTGCTGCTTGTCAAAGACCAACGCCTAAACAAATTGGACAAACAAATATATGTTTGCTCAGGTTAAGGTCGGGAGACTACGCAGTCAATACGGAATACACGAATGATCACGCCTCGGTCACAATCCTTCAAAAAGCCCGAAAACACTGCCTAATGACAACTGGTCGGATTTGAGACTGCTAACTGGCCGGTTTGTTCCAAATTAACTTGCACTAAGCTGCTATTGCGCCTTGAAGTACAAGATGATGAGCCCGAGTGTGCCGATAACTGAATTCGGCAACCAGGCAGCAACGATAGGGTTTAGTCGACCGGCTTCACCCAATGCGCCGGAGCTTGATTGCAGCACATAATAGAGGAACACGATTGCCGCTGAGTACACCAGACCAATGCTGCTACGTGACCTTCTCGCCAAGAGCCCCAGGGGGGCTCCGGCTAGAGCAACGATCAAACAAGCCAACGGCTGCGAGAATTTCTGATAAAGCATCACGAGCAGGTCGTTGCCTACAGAATTAGACTTTTGCAAGGTATTGATATAGGTCGTCAGTTCAAGCATGTTCATGTCTTTGGGCGGCACCTTGCCGTCGTCGAGCGCTTCTTGAACGTTTCTGATACCAGGGATAACCAGTTTTTCAAACTGAAGAACTCGAGTTATATCGCTGTCACCAGAGAGCACATAGGTTCTGCCTTTATGCAGTTCCCACTCGCCATGGTTGTAATAGCCAAATGCGCCGCAAACAATCTGAACGAGTTTGTCGCGCGTGAAGTCCATAATGATGATGTTTCGGACCACGTTCTTGTCATAGAATCCAATGTAGAACACCCGACTCAAGGTCATGTCCTTACCTTTTTCCATATAGGTAAAGTTTGCCTGACCTTCCGGCAGCGTACTCTTATACATTGCCAGGAACTCGAGCTTTTTGGAGTTGCGGTTTGCGACTGGCACAATAGCTTCATTGATGCCAAAACTGACGAAACTTGTGAATAAACCAAACACCAATGGCGCCACCATGATGCGATAAAAACTGATACCGCTTGTACGCAGCGCGATAATTTCTGAGTCACCGGAGAGTCGGTTGAAAACGAGCAGAGTTCCAAGCAACACGCCGATTGGAATCGTCATCACGATAACTGAAGGCAAGTGCAAACCGATAATCATGAACGCCATGTTCCACGGTACGCCGGAACGCATGATTAAGTTGAAGATCGTCTTCAACTGGTCAGCACCGAACCACACGCCGGTAACGATGCCTATACCGAACATCAACGGCTGCCAGAATTCGTTGGCGATATAGCGGTCGAGTAGTTTGGTTCCGATCATAGAGTGAAGTCCTCACCAAGGTACTGTTTGCGGGCGACCGGGCTGTCTGCGACTTCTTGCGATGTGCCGGCTACCAGAATCTTGCCGTAGTCAATCAAATAAGCTCTGTCTGTAATTCTGAGCGTGGCTCGAGGGTTGTGGTCAGTCAGCAGCACGCCCAGATTCCATTCATCGCGCAGACGTCTGATCAGACCTTGAATTTCGGAAATTGAAATCGGGTCAACCCCGGTAAACGGTTCGTCCAGTAAGATGAATTCTGGTTCTGTAGCCAGACAGCGGGCAAGCTCCAGTCTTCTTCTTTCACCGCCAGACAGTGCCGCCGATACGACTTGCTTCAGGTGTGATAGACCGAACTGATCTAGCAAAGTATTACTGCGCCTGTCTTGCTCGGCTTTTGATACGCCTTGCATTTCGAGAATGAGACGCATGTTGTCCCATACGGTCAGCTTTCTGAAGATGGAAGCTTCTTGTGGCAGATAGGCGATGCCCAGTCGGCTGCGCCCATGAATAGCCATGCGTGAGAGTTCCACGCCGGCTAGTTTGATGCTGCCCTTTTCTGGTTTAACCAGGCCCAACACCATATCGAAAGATGTCGTTTTGCCAGCACCGTTTCTTCCCAAAAGTCCAACAACTTCACCACGGTCAACTGTGAAGCTGACACCGTCTACAACCCGTCTTCCGTTGTAGCTCTTTTGGAGCTTTTCGATAACCAGTGTCTTTTTGACCGGTGCTTTGCGGTTGGCGACTTCAGGTGCAGCTACGGCATGTCCGCCAGTGCGTCTTCTTGGTTCTATCATTGTGGAACTCCGCCGGGGGTGGTGCCTATCTCTGGATTTGCATTGCCTGAAGGTGAAGGTGCATCAGGTCCAGAGTTCATATCGCCGTTGTCTGGTGTGGCCAATTTCGCATCGACTGCACTATTTGATGTGCTGTCTGGTTCAGCATTTTCATCGGCGCTAGTCTCGAGAGGTTTCTGCACCTGTGCATTGGTATTGAGGATGATCGCTCTAGTATTTCCCTCCGCAATTACGTGCGAAGTGGGGACGAGGAAGATAATTTTGTCTCCGATCCAACGTTTGCCCGGTTGAATCACTTGTGAGCGTCCGGTGAAGATCATCTTTTCAGCCTTACCTTCTGCGTTGCGAATAAGAAGAACCTTGTGACCGAGTCCTTTGTTGTCGTTGTAGTAGACGTGGACATTGCCCAGAGCACTCATGCGTCCATCTTCTTTGGTGTAGTCTTGCGAATCCGAAATGATGTAAATCGGCTCGTCGTTGTCTACGGTCAATTCAAATGTCTTTGACTGCTTTTTGGCTTCTTCTGTCTTGTAGCCAAACTTCTTAGCTTCAGCCAGTGTCATCTCTTTAATTGTGCCGTCAGTAGACTTGACTTTTACGAGACTATTGTCGTCAATCTTCTTCTGATTCTGGCTTGGCTGGGCCCCCTTTTTTGGCTCGCTTGTCGCGGGCCTTTGTTGAAGCACTTTCGATCGGACATTTCCTGACGCTTGTAACCTTTGCGTGGAGAGCGAGTAGGTCATGTGGTCGGACCTTGTGTTATTGCCGTTTTGCGTTGCGTCCACCGAGCCACTGAAAAGTGCTGTTTCCGGTTTGCCGTCCGCACCGTAAACAAGATTGAGTGCGTTGGAAGTGACTTTCATGTCTCCGTGGTTCACTTTGCAGTGTCCGACGGCGACGAAGTGGCCGGTGTCCTGGTCATATTCTTGATGTTCTGAATCTACGATGATCTTGCCCGGCGGTTTGTTTGCTTCTGCCGGTTTGCCAGCAGTTGCGCCTGTACTAGCAGCTGCACCTGCGGCAGTCGCGGGTGCCGTTGGTGGGGTTTCTTCTTCGTCATTCCAGGCATTAGCATCAGCTTTTTTCGGTGCCGGTTTTGGAGCCGCTGGTGCTGGTGCTGGCGCTGGCGCACTGGCGGTCTTCTTTGCTGCCGGCTGCGGATCTGTATCCATCGGGAAGCGAATGTTTGGCATCGAGCCTACGCCCGCAGGTGCTACGTCTTTTGAAGATAGAGCCGGACGTGAACCACCGCCGGTTGCGGCTCCCGGTCCACCTGCATTTGTCTCAGGTGGTGGGGTATTCGCTTCTTCGGAAACTTCAGAGTGTGCATGTCCGTCGGCGATGATCTTATTTATCGCCATCTGGAAGGTAAGTTTGTCTGCTTCAATTTTGTTTTTGCTTTGAACGAGATGCGGGTGACCAGTGAAGATCGCCATCTGAGCTTGTCCGCTCGAATCTTTGAATAACTGCGCTTCAGGACCAGTAATGATGCTGTCTTTAAATTTGACTCGCACATTGCCCCTGGCGATCACAACGTCACCGGCGAAGTCTTGCTGTTCGGCTGTGATGTCGACGGGAGTCGTATTTGTCGGAGCAGCAGGAGCTCCGGGCGCACCAGCAGGTGGAAGTGCGGCAGTCTTTGTCTGTGCAAAAACGACACAAGTCGAATTGAAACTGAAGGCAGTCAATGCGATTGCCACTAGTCCGACTGAGCTGGATGACTTGTTTTTACTTCTAAAGAACACTTTAAGCGCGACTCCCAGGTGCGTGACCTAACAAAATTAACTGCCGATAATGGCGTGCGTATTGCCGATGATTTTGAAGTTTTTCAGCGATGAATCCTTCTCTAAAGCACCGGTACACGTGTCGCCTGTCACCTTGGCTACCCCGGGCATGTTGATGTTAACACCGCCGGTAGCGACAAACTGATTTTTTTTGTTTAATTCCACTTTGCTTGCATCAAGACGGGCGTGGTTGACGCCGTTTTCTGCGACTACGCGTTGGTTCGCCGCGCTGCTAAGTTTAACGATATGTGTTTTCTCGTTGGCGATTCCACTAGGAGCAGTGATGCACATTTTCATCACATCACCGTCATAGATTTTCATTTCCACCCGGTCTAACAATACATCAGCTGAGCCATCGGCTTTCATGACCCCCTGTTTAGCCATCAGGTGCCATTTTGTCTTTCCAGACTCGTTGATTTCTTTTAGCTCATAATTGTCGACGGTTGTATTTTCCGTCATGGGATGCGCGCTTCTTTCTTTATCGTTTTCCTTGATCATCACGCCAGATTCGTGAACGGAATAGAACCAAAACCCCATGATGCCCGCGGGAATGGAAATGGCGAGTAGGAATTTGTAAACGCCTTGGTTGAAAATCGAACGATAGATCTTGTCAAACATGTAGCTGCACTAATTCCCCAATCCTCGTAAAAATACTGCCTTGCTGGCGTGAACCACGCCTTCTTTCAGGTTCCCTTCTTTGACGTAGCCTTCCGCCAGGAACAGATGAACGCCAGGGTTATTCGGGAAGCGATGCTCTGCTTCCTTCCAGGCTCTCATAGCTTCGCCGAGATTGCCGGTATCTTCCGCATATAAGTGCCAGCGATACAGAAGAGCCCATACGTCGTCAGGCTTTTTGGCGAGAACGGCATCTAGGTTTTTTAAAGCTTCGGCATAGTACTGGTGTATCTGAGGCACTGCGGCTGGTGCAGCTTTCTGGATTGCTGTCGGGATTGAGGGCAACTGCGCTGCCGGTATCTTGCCACCATCAGCAACCATCTTCGCAGTAATTCCAGGATTTAAGCTGTTGAGCAGCCCGATCGCAAGCGTTGGATCGATCTTTTTCTTTTCGGCTTTTGCTGAAACTGTATTTGGAACTGTCGTGTTTTGGGGAACGACGGCTGGTTGTGGTACTGCTGGAGTTGCTGTAGGAGCTGCGCTGATGGAAGGTGCGGGTGTCGCTGCGGGTATCGCTGCGGGTATCGCTGCCGCGGTTGGTGCAGCAGGCATGATTGGTGGAACCGGGCTCATCTGTGCGCGGCGAGAATCTTGCGCGAGCAAGTAGGCCTTCATGTAATAGGCCCAGGCGAGGCTGTACCGCACACGAGGGTCGTCCACACTCTGCAGCATTTCCTCATAACTTTTGATCATCTTGTCGAAGTACGCTGGTCCGCCAGCTGCTTGAGCAAGCCTTCTTGCTCTGCGTACTTCTTGCAGAGCCTCTTCGACGCGGCTGGTGCGAGTCAAGGCTACCGCGAGAATAAAAGAAGCTTCTGCATTGTCGGGAAAATGCAAAGCTTGTTCTCTGGCCAGGTTGACGTCATCTGTTGGCTGTACGTCTTCGGTTTCACTGCCAAGGACTAATGGTTGACCTGGCTTTAACATCAGTTTGGGAGCGGCGGGCAGTGCGTCACCGTCTGCAGTATCGGCTCCAGAAGCAGTCGGTACTGCCTGGGGAGTTCCTTGCATGGCACCGGCAGTGGTTGCAGGAGTCCCGGTCGTTGTGGCTGCTTGTGCTCCGGTAGTGGTGGCTGCCGGTGCTTGCTGCGATTTGTCTGTACTCTTTGATTCAGGTGCGACAGCTGCAATCTGCTTGTTACTGGCACCGGTAGTGGTGCCAGTCGCCGTTGCTGGTGAGTCAGCCAAGACCGGCAATATTTGTGTTAGTGAGACTGTCGAGCAAAGCGCAAGAACTACTGCTTTGCCTTTCCCTGGAGTGAAATTCACTGACCTTACCTCTTCATCGTTTATTCGCGGTGCCGATTCCGTCAGATTGTTTTGACGTGTCTGATATTTAGTCGTGTCAGATTTTCGACTGCTAATCAAACATGGCTGCGAGAAAACCGCCCTATCATAACAGACGTTTAGGGGTTGCCAACTGGAGCAAGAGCAGTATGAGATTTTTCTGTATCTGATATTGAGCTAATGAGCGCAGGAGGCTAGCTTTCCGTTGCGTCCGTTCAGAATTATTGGTAAGACTTCATCTAATCCGTTAACGATATATTTCGGCTCAGACCTGGCCAAAACATCGGCCGAGTGCACACCTGTTGTGACTCCGATCGCTTCTACGCCTGCATTTTTCGCCATGTCCAAGTCGTAAGAGCTGTCTCCGATAACGACGGCTTCATCGGGCTTCATTTGCAGTTTTTCGAGTGTTTTGAAGACCGACTCGGGATGAGGTTTGTGATTTGCAACATCTTGGGCCCCTATGAGGAGGCTGAAATATTTCGCCAGGTCGTGATGATCTAGAACGATCTGCACAAGTGGTCTGCGTTTCGATGACGCAATAGTAATATTTACGCCCGCATTTTTCAGACGGTCGAGCATATTTTTCAACCCAGGAAACAAGGGGCAAATCTCGATTGTTTTGCTGTCGTAGATCTCGCGATATCTTGTCGCTAAGCGTAGCCAGTACTCTTCGCTTTCATCCGGGAAAACAATCTCCATTTGACGCATGAGAGGGACGCCGATCAGCACACGCCATTCTTCCAGTATGCGAGGCGGAAGATTATTTTCTTCAACAACATCTTTCATTACATCGATGATTCCGGGAGCGGAATCGACAAGGGTGCCGTCGAAATCGAAGATGGCAAGGTTATACAAATTAGACGCTCACTTTTCTCTGAGATTCGATCATCTCGAAGAAACGATCGAACAAATAGTTTGAATCATGCGGACCAGGGCTGGACTCTGGATGGTACTGAATGCCAAAGATTGGAAGCTCTTTGTGTCTGAAACCTTCCACGCTTTGATCGTTCAGATTGATGTGTGTCAGCTCCATAGTCGCAGGCAGTGATTGGACATCGACTGCAAACCCATGATTCTGACAGGTGATTTCGATCTTTCCAGTGACCAGATCTTTAACCGGTTGATTGCCACCACGGTGTCCAAACTTCAACTTGTAGGTGCTCGCTCCGAGCGCTATCGCCAGCAATTGATGCCCCAGGCAGATGCCGAAAATAGGCAAACGCGCCTCAATCAATTTTGCCAGCTCCACAATTATGTCTTTGCAGGCAGCGGGGTCGCCTGGACCGTTCGACAGGAAAAGTGCAGCAGGACGATTCGCGAGAATGACATCGGCTTTGGTATCAGCAGGGTAAACAGTGAGTGTGTTATCGCCACGCGACAGCTGGTTCAAAATGTTTTTCTTGATGCCGAAGTCCATTACCGCAACTTGGTTCTTACCGGAACCGATTTTGTAAATCTTGTCGGTAGTTACTTCGCCTGTAAAGTCTGCTCCCTCCATGGCGGCTTCGCCTACAGCCACTTTTATTAGTTCTTTTGGGTCGAGTATTTCAGATGAAATAGCGCAGCGCATCGCCCCTTTGTCGCGGATGTGTCTGGTTACCGCTCTGGTATCAACTCCACTGATGCCTATGACATTGTGCTTCACCATGAACTCTGTCAGGTGTCCTTCACCACGCCAGGAGCTGAACTGGCGGCTGAGGTGGCGAATCACCAGCCCGCGAGCATGAACGCCGCCGCCGGTCGACTCTATGTCTTCGTTGTTCGTTCCATAGTTGCCGATTTCCGGATAGGTCAGTGTTACAACCTGTCCGGCGTAACTCGGGTCGGTAAGAATTTCCTGGTAGCCAATAAGGCTTGTATTGAAAACCAGTTCACCTTTTACGGTTCCAGGGGCTCCAAAAAGCATGCCGGTAAAACACTTGCCATCTTCTAGCGCTAATAAACAAGGCGGTCCAGATGGGTCAAGGACGGATCGATTGGACGTGGATGAATGCTGGGATGCGTCGTGTGTGCTCAAAAACTGTTTCCTCTTGTAAAACTATCTTACCGAAAAATCGCAAGAAGTGCATCTAAACTTAACCGTTTCGGCTCGACCGTAACGGATATCAATCTGGCATTGGAGAGGTTTAAGTTATTTCGGTTGCTCGAGCTTTCGTCTAGAACAGCCAGAGAGTGGTCATTTTGCCGAGACTCAAAGAGGTAGATGTTTATTTTGTTTATTTGAGCAATTGCCAAATGCCCCCAGAAAACGACCAACATAAGTAGAATTAGAGACCTGTCGTGAGGCCTAATAGTCTCGAATATTCGCGGAGATACATTTACTAGATGAGCCCCATTCAAAGTTACCAACAAGCTTTGTACTATTTGCTACCGGAGTTGCTCTTGTGTGCAACGATTCTGGTTACCTGCTTGTGGAACCTTTTCTTTCCGAAGCTGAAAGAATGGACGCCCATTCTCAGCATAATGGGCCTGGTTATGGCGTTCGGTTTGACGCTGTCGCAGTTCTATCGCCCGCGCGCTGTCATGTTCGAAGGTCTGTTTACTGTCGATTCACTGACACTTACGTTCTCGCTCATCGCAGTTTTTGTCGGCATGATGGTAGTCATGATATCGATGGGCTATGAGCATCACTTCGGTAAGCACAGGGGCGAGTTTTATGCAGTGCTTCTTACGGCGACGGTCAGCACCATGTTGTTGTCTGGTGCCACCAACTTGATTTTGCTGTTCGTAGCGCTTGAAACACTCAGTATCTGTTGCGTTTTGCTCGCTGGATTCTCGAAATTTGACGTCAAGAGTGGTGAGGCTTCGCTCAAATATCTCTTGTCGACTGCTGCCGTCACAGCGACTCTTCTATACGGTCTTTCCTTCCTTTACGGTTTGACCGGTTCTACGATGTACTCGATGATCGCTGAAAAGCTTGGCATGATCTACTTGCCTCCCTATGCGCTCATAAAGGTGTTCGTACTGATTCTGGTCATGAGCGCTATCGGTTTCAAGCTCTCGATGGTGCCCTTCCACATGTGGACACCAGACGTTTATGAAGGTGCACCAACTCCTGTTACAGCTTTCCTCAGTATCGGTTCTAAAGCCGGTGGCTTTGTCGTTGCACTGAGATTACTGTTAGTTGTGTTCGGTAAGGCAACCGCTGATTGGTCTGTTGTTTTAGCTGCCCTGGCCATTTTGTCGATGATCATGGGCAACCTGATTGCGCTGTCGCAAAAGTCTTTCAAACGCATGCTCGCCTATTCATCCATCGCACATGTCGGCTACATGCTGATCGGCTTGATCGCCGCAAACAACGTTGGCTTGTCGACCATGGTCTTCTACATCATCGTCTACGGTTTTATGAACCTCGGAGCCTTCGCTGGTGCAGTGCTCTTCAGCAACGAAACGGGCAGCGACAATATCGACGATTTCGATGGTTACATACGTAAGCGTCCCTACAAAGCGCTTTTGCTGTCGTTGTGCCTGATCAACTTGGCAGGTTTGCCTATTCCGCCGGCCGGATTCATCGGTAAGTTGCTCATATTCGGTGCCGGACTTGGTATTACCACCAACTTTAATGGACTAAGCTTGGGCTGGCTTTTGGTCGGAATCGCACTATTAACTTCTATTCCGGCGGTGTACTACTACACAAGAGTAGTCATCAAAATGATCGTGCGCGAACCATCACCTGTGGTGGCGGCATTGCCGGAGCGTCCCGCGTATCTCGCTAGTCCTCAAGAGCCAATTACAGCTGCTCTGGCCGTCAGCGTTCTAGCGTTATTCGCTTGTGGTACGACCGGTGTTTCACCAGTCATTCGCATGTCCGAATGGGCTGTGCAACCATTGGTCTCTGCTACAGCTGAGCATGCAACGCCGCAATTCGGCATCGATGTCAACAAAGTCGAATAAGACGAAGTCGTATGAGCACTGATGACGTTGCGCCCAGTAACGCCGCAGTTGGAGCCGTTCCCGACAGAACCTATCTGGGCATGTTTCGCTACGCCTGCATTTTTGCTGCGGCCGTTGCAGTACTCCTACTTATATATTGGTTTCCGTTTTTGTCCGGAAGCCGTGCATTTTGCGTTTCAGACCATAGCTTTTATTTCGAACCGTTTTCGCGCTTTATCGGTGAATCTATTCGGAATCTGCACTTTCCACTTTGGAATCCTTATATGTTTTGTGGAATGAGCCAAGTGGCAGTGCCGTCTCCAGGCGTCTTCTATCCGCCCAGCTGGCTATTTTCCTTCTGTTCTTATTCACAAGGCGTTGCTCTCGAGATGCTTATGCATCAGTTGGTCGCTGGCTTTGGAATGTTTATGCTCGTCTCTAGTTTTGGCTGGGGGGCAGTACCGGCAGCGGTGGCATCCCTGATTGTCGCGCTGACGGGCTATATGTTCTCGTTAACTACCAATTGCACTCTCGCATTCACCGTCGCTTTTTTGCCACTTCTCTTGTGGTTCTTCAGAAGTATCGCAATCTCAGTCTATAAAGAAGAGAAGTTAGTCATAGCTGGACTTATGGTCGGCGCTCCCGTCTGCGTTTACATGCTCATAGCGGCTGGACGTCCAGAGATATTCGCTCCCACCTTGGCACTTCTTGTGCTTTATTCCGGACTGGAAGCCGTTCACAATTTCAAGCGTGGAGTTAGTCTTAGTCTTATTTTTCGCGGACTGTCGTGGCAGATTTTGGCGCTGTTTCTTGGTTTGGCGTTGGCAGCCCCAATTCTTTTACCAGTGGCCGAATGGATGAGCCTCTCGCCCAGAGCCAAAGGATTAGCCGCAGAAAACGCCCTACAGTGGAGTGCCAATTGGTACGACTTGACCTGCATGGTCTGTCCGCCACCGTATGGTGATCTTTTTGTTTTGGGCAACAAATTTTTGAAACTGGTCACTGCAAGAAGTAGCTACTATCCGTATGTTGCATCCCTTTTTGTAGGACCAATTTGCTTCGCTCTTGCAATATGGGGATTTTTCGATCGCCAGTGGCAGTGGCGCAAGTGGCTCTTATTGGCAATATTGCTTTTCACGTTGTTAGCCGTTGGAACTTACACGCCGGTGGTACCTTATCTGGTGCGAACGTTTCGCGGACTTTCAATCATGCGCTATCCCGTAAAGGTGATGATCTTTCCGATTTTCTTTTTGTCCGTCGCCGCGGCTCGTGGTGCTAAGGTACTTCTTTCGAAAGAGATTACTCGAGTTCCGCGTGTTTTAAATTTGGTTGTCTGGTCAGTTGCTTTGGTCTTCGGTGGGCTACTCTTTGGCTTGGCTAAAGCAAACCTCGTTTTGCCAGGGAAAGATCCCCTGCCGGTGGTGGCGGAAATGCCATTAGGGTCGTGTCTTGCTGGGGCGGCTGTGATCGGGTTGCTTTGCTGCCTTGGCGAAGTGTTGTACATGCGTGGCAGATTAAAAGCTGACACTCTTTCACTTGTTTTATTGCTAGCGATAGCTACTAATCTCACGACTGTCGCGATCTGCAATAGACAGTTCCATACAGTTGGAGATTTCTACAAGCGTCCTCAACTTCTGGAAAGTTGGTTGAAGGACGCTGCGGGGGCTGACAACGTTGGTGGGAAGGGGCGCTTTCTTTCGTTGGTTTTTGACCCGGTTGAAGTGCCTGCCAATTTTCATTTTGCAGGAGACGATCGAACGACTTCGAATTATTTCGCCTACAGTCGCGACATCATGATCTGCAATACCAATATCGATAGTCATCGTGCAAGCGCTTTCGGATACGAGGCCGCAGAGACTGGCCCTTATCGCAAAATTGCTTTGCGTGCAATTCGTGCTTCCCTGGTCGATGGTAAACCGGAAGAGACTGCAGCAATATTCAAACAAGACAAGTCGGTTCAGGACTTGCCTTTGTTGCGATTCTGCCAGAACACTGCAACACCGCTACTATCGAGTCAAATCGATCGCGTCGGTGTTCATCTTAGAAAACTGAACGAAAGGTATTTCGATCTTGTACGGGAAGATTCCAAGGCGAATTTGCGCTTATACCGAGTGAAGGCGGCAACACCTCGTTGTTATTTCGCTGAAAATTGGAAGTGGGTCAATAAAAGTGACATTGAGACATGTTTTCGTGGTGCACCACTTTCGGTGCCTATCATTGAAAAGAGTAGCGCTAAGGAAGTGCCGCGTTCAGAGAACGTTTTGGCTCCGCCAATTCCGCCGCCACCAGACACCGCGCCGCCCTTGCCAACGTCCCTGCAGGGTGATGTTTTTGTAGATCATCTTGACAGGGCTGGGCGCGTTTGTTCCGCCGATATTCCGCGCCCCTTCGCGCAGCAGGCGCCCGATTCTAGTGTGATCCTCATGGTCGATAAGCCTGAACACGTGTCTATCAGCGTTGCAAATAGGCGACCGGGGTGGGTTATCCTTTGCGATCACTTTTATCCTGGCTGGACGGTTTATGTCGACAGCGTTCAGGCACGCCTTTACAAGGCAAATATGGAGATGCGCGCGGTCTATGTTCCTGCTGGTAGTCACCTGGTTCAATTCGAGTTTGCGAGCGAGAGCTTGAAGTTGGGGCTGGAGATTGCCGCAGGCGCTCTAGCCATCATTGGCTATTTTTTCTTCTGTTTCGTTGGTCCGTCTTTGTGGAGATTCGTAAAATCGACCGCCGGACAGTAACCGGGATGTTAGACTAATTTCTGAGCCAATTAGGCCATTTGTGCCCTCGTAGTTCAGTTGGATAGAACACCTCCGTCCTAAGGAGGGTGTCGGGAGTTCGAGTCTCTCCGAGGGTGTAGATTTAACAAGGGTTTCTGGGATCGGGTCGCGAAGTCGTAAAGCGCCGAGTCACCAATAAGTCACCAAATTTGGTTCGCAATTCAAACTTGATAGTAAAGTATTTGTTCGCCGCTTTACTTTCTTTCGTAGTTCTTGCGATAATTGACAATCCCTGAGGACGCTCACCCAGAGCGCCTTTTTGTATATCGGATAGGTATCTCTTGTCGCTCTTGCGTCTGGAGATACTTGCGTATCAGGGGGATTGTAAGGAAGTCAATCGCAACTGTAAATTGATCGTTATAACGAACGTGCAACATTGTAACAACGGCCTTATAATTTTGGAGATTTTGATTTTTGATTCTTGATATCGGTATTCCCCTCACAGTGAGGCATTTAGCCCATGGCACGTTTCCTTTCAGTTGACCAAGTTTTTCAAACGCAGGTGCATTTGTGCGAAACCTACGGTATGAACCGTGGAGTTCGCTCACAGGCAATTCTTCGTCAAGCGGCCTTGAGACCGTTTGACATGGCGCAAACCGCCCAAATTCATCATGAAGATCTTCCGCTCATTGCTGCTCACTACGCAGTTTCGCTCGTTCAGCTACAGCCATTCGCTGAAGGAAATGTCGTCACAGCTTTCGCGGTCGCTCATCAATTCCTCTTCATGAACGATGTTCTCCTCAACGTTCAAGAACAACAATTCGTCGACAAGATGATGCTTCTCGTCGGCGGTGAGCTCACCGTTGAACAGCTTGCGAACTACTTTGCGGATTACTCTGATCCGCTGCCAGTCCAGCTTTAAATTAGACTACGCCTCATAATCAGAGCTTCGTATTTCCCCTAAAGACGGGAAACTCTTTCGTGTGATAAAACGTCCTTGTAACCTCAATGTTATAACATTTGTAGAACCGGGCAGATTTCTGCTACCATGATCGCGATATCTGTCACGCCACACAGCTATACAGACATCCGTCTGCCTACAAACACCTAGGGACGTCAATCCGCCTGAGAGGATGAATCTAAATGATTAAGAGAATGACCAAACACGGCAACAGCCAAGCTCTGGTTATAGAAAAGCCCATTTTGGACTTGCTGAATATCGACGATAACACCATGCTGGAAGTCACCACTGACGGGCACAGATTGATTGTGACGCCGATCTCTGATGGTGGCGAGAACAAGAAAAAGTTTGAAAAAGGGCTCACTGAACTCAACAAGAAGCACGCTTCGGGCTTGAAGCGTCTGCCAAAGACATAAAGCTATCCTCGACCGAATCAAATCAAAATCAAAAATCAGCAACGGCGCTCCGAAAGGGGCGCTTTTGTTTTTCAGCGCATAGTCAAACTAGTGTCCGCATACTTTCGCGATGAGATCTGGGTACAAACGATCTGCACCTGATTTGCGAGGACTCGTAGATGGATGAAAGAAACTCGGGCAACTCATCGAGAAAAAAATAGACGAAGAACTGGACTTCTATTCTTGCAAAGGATTCGGCTACCTTCCGAATGTCCGTGGTCATGGATTGCTTCAGTTGATACTTATTTCCAGAGAGATAGAATGGGATCCGGAAGAGTTTCACTTTCTTTGGAAAGAAGACCATTCGGTTGTGCCAATATTGTGATCGCGAATTCGGAAACAAAAAAAAAAGAAGGCACCAGGTTTTTCAGTTCCTGATGCCTCTCTCCATGACAGATCCAGATTAATAGTACGCCGTTCGTTGATTCGCTATGCCAATTTTTTCAGCTGCAAATCCGCGTTGTTTTTAGAAACGTGTTTGCATTTCGGGCAGCACATGTAGGTATCTGGTGGCAGTACACGAAGCGTGTCTTTGATTCTATCCGGCATAGTCGTCGTGAGCCTCAGGCACTGACTTCGATCAGTGAGCACATCTCCTGGCTTCAATGTTAGGGTCGTAGAATCGGGATAGGTGATTATGTCGCGGCGAATTGCTTCTAGAATCGGATAGTCAATTGGTGCCGATTCAGTAAGGGTAAAACGATGTCGACATTTCGCACATGCCCTGGCATCGACTTCGTCGAGCTTGGCTATCATCCCTTCGGCTTTCAAAAGCGCAGATACCTGAAATTCATCGCGCACAATGTCGCCTTCGCTGAAGGTCATGAGTTGGCCTCCCACATAAACATGGGCGGTCCGTAGAACTCTGGCCGGTCCAAAGGGCACGTATGGTTTTGGTGGCTGTGGCTTCAAGATTTCTAGAAGTCGTTTTCGCCCAAATCCTCTGCCGAGCCACTCCGGTCTGATATAGCGAATTTGGCGCCCTCTCAGGTCTTGCTGTCGAGCGCTAATAACAGAGACGCGGTGCTCTAAAACATTCAACGCCTGGTCAAGTTCGGCTTGGTCGACTTCTATTGCGCGACGCAAACGCTCGACGCTGAAGAAGCGTTGACCTCGGTTATCCATTTCGTGATTTTCTAGATCTGCGAACCAGTCGAAGATTTGGATGGCGAGTTCGACTATTTGATTTGTCGACGGCTTCTCATCAACGTTTTCAACGGCGGGCTGATCTTCTGTCGCGGCGTTTTCCGTTTTGTTAGCAACATGGTCATTCGACTGATTCATATAAAGGACTTCTGTCAGCAACTCGGTTAGCTTTGTTTTCTTTTTCTCGAAGGCGTCGATATTGTCGGCACACAGCCAATCGCCACTAATATGCCGAAATGATTTTGGACGACCTCCGGTAGCTTTGGTGAAAAGAATTCCAACAACGCCTGACTCTTCGAGCAGATGCAACGCTTTGTGCACTTCTGTCTTGGTTAGCCTGCCGAACTTTTGTTTGTGAAGAGCGTTTGGACTAAAGCGCCTCGCGTCCATCGGAACGAATGCGTCGCCTACCAGCGCTTCACCCGTGATTGGTTCAGTTGAACTGACGTCACTCTTCAATGGCTCCAATGGTTCCGAATTGCTTGGATTGGCAAGCCATTCCCAAGCGAGAAGGGCGTTGGTTAGAAGCGTATCTGTCATGATCAGTTTCCTTTTTTGTGGTCGAGCGAAATTATCTGCTAATTTTCTGCGTGGTCAGGATTTATACAGAAAAGGTAAAACGCATGACAGACGACGGACAACAACTCCAGCAGGCACAAGCCAGGATAGCTGCTCTTGAGAGCGGAAGGCTTAGAGACGCCGTAAGGACCGAAGCATCCAAGCATGGAATGATCGACGTGACCGACCTTGATCATCTTCCACTGGACGGAGTTTCAATTAGTGCCAACGGTTCTATAAGTGGTGCTCGAGAGTTTGTAGAGAAGTACAAGACGAGCAAGCCGCATCTCTTCGGTAAAGCTGCTCCGACGCGACAGGCGAACGCACCAGCGCGTATAGAAAACCTTGAAGAACGAATTCAAACTAGAGGCATCAAGCCTGGCAGCGCTGAGCATATAAAACTCGAGCAAGAATACTTAGACCGCTGGTCGCGGTAACCCCTACTGGCTGAGTCCGCCTAAAGCGGCTGGCAATCCAAGTGTCTTGGGTTGCTTTTTCTTGCCGGCTGTTGATGATTTGCGATTCTCTGGTTTCCACTCTGCTTTCGCCCATGCCGAGCGATCAAAGGATCCGTCTGGGCGTCTGTACTTATCCCCGGTCACCAGTGCATAAGGCTTGCGTTTCTTTGGCTTCTCTGCGGTCACAGGTGGCTCTAATTTTCCACGCGTGGATAGAGGGCACCCTTCAGCGTGATCGGTCTGATCAGGACCAGTAATAGAAGCACCGCAAATGGTGCATGCAATTCGAGCATTGAGTTCACCTAAGGCGAAGAGAAGGCGGGCGTGCAACTCCAGCAACTGGAGGGTTTGGATACTAGTCATTATTGTTTTTGTTGCTCCAGGTCGGCCCAGATTTTGTATGCTTCTTGCGCCGCTATGAGGTACGTTTCAGCGTAAACGGCGGGGTCATTAGTCGCGATTTCAGCTGTGTATTCGAATTTAATCGCGTGGTCTTCCGAATTGTGGTTTTTGAGAACAATTCGTAGTCTGTCGTGATCTTTACGCATTCTGATCATTGAGTCGCAATATTCTCGGAGGAATCGGCCTGCGCTCTCAGAATTTTTCGGCTCAAGAGCTTTGATCTCCTCCTTGGTTAACAGCGGGCATGTACGCTTCACTGTCTCCACGACAGCACGTTCTGTTCTATTCTTGTGAGTCTTCGGATCGAGACCAAGAGCAGCCTCTTGCAATAGTAATTCGCGACGCCAGATTTTGTATTCTCTCGTGCCACCCCTCGGCAGCGACCATGGATACGCCCGCCTCATCGCGTATCTAATCTCGAGAAGTGTTTTTCCTGAGGCAATAGCTTCGTTGGCAGCAGTTTCGATTGCTCGCCTAGACATGTCTCTTATGAAGGTTTCCGGATGCGCTCCTTCAGTTGAAGAGTCTGCATTTGTCAGTTTGTTGGTGAGTTCGTCGGTTAGTACTGCGTGCATACTTAAAATTCCTGTCCTTGGTGGAACCGAAAATGCTACCGGAAAAACTTTCAGGCAGAAATATTGCCTGCCACGATACCTCAGTGCTTACCTTGTCCTGGGTAAATCGAGCGCTCTCCTTTCGCCGGGAGAGCGTTCTCATTTTTGATCCTCATTCTCTGGCTTCGCGTAATCGCGTTGAAACATCATTCCGTGCATAAGCGACAGCGCCGATTCCCTGCGTGGTGGTTCGCAGTCGGGCACATAGAACTTGTATTCCCAATCTTTTTCGAGATGCTCCAACCTTCGGACAATCCAAGTAAGGGCCAGACAGAACGCCTGCCAGTCGTTCATGCCAAGCGTGCGCTTGGGTTCCTCCCAGCCGTCGAGGTAGGCGTAGCATCGACCATTTCGTGGAATCCCTACACCAAGTGTTACCTCGGTTTCTCGCGTGCCCGACACGATTAATATCTTTTGCTCGACAGCTCGTTCACTTGAATCCATATAACATTCCTAATTGGCGACCTAACTAGAGCGAGTTTGAAACCTACCCTAATGAATGTCAAGATCTGAAAACCCAGATCCCTGGCCGATTTCGGGCATTATCCGTGGTGGCGTCCTTCGGAAATTCACTGTTTTAGCCGATCTTGCTTTGCGTGAAGATTTTATATTTGCTGTATATCGGCCGGGTATCCATGTTTCGACAGTTTCATATGTGGTGCGCGGTGTTTTCGCTATTGACGCACAGATCTGCTCGTGCTTAGATGAATAACGTAAGTTTCCTTGCGACGGCAAGGGCGGAGTAATCGGGTGTTACGAGCACCCGGATTACTCCTGACACGACCGATAGGTCACTACCGGAGGTGCTTCCATGATCTTAGACAGATCTGTGTTTTTTGTCGCCTGTTTCGCGCTGACTGTTGCGAGATGGGCGTATTCGTTTTTCGGATATGAGCTCTGTGCGAAGTTACGGAGGGCAGGGTCATGACCGATTTAGAAAAACTCGCCAAAGCTATCGATGCTTACGGAGAGGCTGAGCGTCGCTTGGGGCAAGCGATGGCGACGCCAGGCGCGAAAGAATATGAATTGATAAACGAGACAGTCGGCAAGCACGCTGAGCTGCTCGAGGCTGTCGCTAACTGGAGGGTCTCTTGATGCGATTGACTGGAGAATACATTAAAAGCCTTGTTTACACCAAGACAAGAAAAAAGCCCGATGGAACAGAAGCTCACCCCAGTCAGGTCTTCTGGGACGATGCGATTCCTGGTTTCGGCGTTCGAGTCTCTCAGACTGGGCGCAAGTCTTTCGTGTACCGCTATAAAATCGGTGGAGTGCAACGAACATCGGTGCTTGGCACATATGGACAAACAGGGCGTTACGGCACGCTGTCTGTGCAAGATGCGCGAGCGCTCGCATTACAGTGGCAAGCACGAATCAATGAGGCCGCTGATCCGCTTAGCGAACGCCGAACTTTCTCTCGTGACATGACACTTTCTCGCGTCTGCCGCGAATATCAAGATGAGGTTGCTCGTCCTCGGGCACAAGCCATCATTCGTTGTCACATTCTGCCTGCACTTGGTCATAAAAATGTGAAAAAAATCACTGAAGCCGACGTAAACCGCCTGGTGAATAACGTGGGTATATCAGACGGCAAAGTTTGTACGGCAAACATGATCCTTGAGGAGATTCGATCCATTTTCGAATTTGCGAGAGCAAAAAATTACGTTGACGTCGGACACCTAAATCCGACCGACAATCTTCGGCGGCTAAAAAAGCCCAACTCGTATTCGCTGTCAAACGACGACCTGACCGTTTTGGCTCGTGCGATCGATAGCTGCGGAAACGATATCGTACGGCTGGTCATCTGGTTCCATGTCTTCAGTGGTCTTCCTTTCAAGAGTTTGCTTGAAGCGCGATGGAGTGACATCAGAGGAGAATTCCTGCAAATTGATAACGAGCGTGTTCTACTGTCAGGCAAGCTAAAAGTAATTGTCGACTGCCTGCTGTTGTATCGAACGCTTTCCAATCATTACCTGTTTCCTGAGTTTGGCCGAAGAGTTCCGCTGCTCAACCTGGACCAGAAGTGGCGTGACATCAAAGCTTCGGCAGTTGCTCATGGAGGAAATAAAGCTATTGCCTATGTCTCTCTTCCGTCGACACACGGTACATTCAAGCAGTGGGTGAACTTGGAACTCGAAACCATCAACGAAAACAGCATTGAAGCTATCCGAGCGGCGCGTCGTCCTAACAAAACCCCTTCTCCAATGCCTGAAGTGTGGAGACCCGCTCTTTCTCCCATTCCTACACTGAGTGATGCTTTCTGCGATCTTCGTGAATACAAAAAACTGAAAGCCGGCACACTGGCCTATTACGATAAGCTTCTGCATATCTACCTTAAAGAGTGGCTAGACAAGCCGATTACATCTATTACGCGCGATGACGTGCGACTGCGACACGCGTTCATCACTCAAAGTTGCGGTCCGTGTGCAGCGAACGTGGCGATGAGGGTTCTCTCGAGCATATTCACCTACTCCCAATTTCGGTACCGCAAGGCTGACGGTCAGCCGCTCATCGCTGAAAGCCCGGTCTTAATTCTCTCGCGGTTGCGGATCTGGAATAGGCTCAGACCAAAACGGACGACCATTCGCCCCGTAGAGCTTGCGCGATGGTATGAAGCGGTAATGCGTTGTTCAAGCGAGGATGTGAGAGATAGCCTGATGCTAATTCTTTTCACCGGACTTCGCAAAAATGAGGCCTATCGGCTCGGATGGAGCAGCGTTAATTTCGCCGAACGCACACTCACGATTGTTGATCCAAAAAATGGACGCGATCTGACGCTGCCTCTGTCGTCCTTTGTTTTTGATCTACTTAAGAAAAGACACCGCCGGACGGGTAAATCTGCGTGGGTGTTTCCGAATAAGCATGGTACTGGACCGACTACCTGTGATAACAACAGTTACAAGTTGATTGCTGCTAACTGCGATATCGACTTTTCACCGCACTCGTTGCGGCGTTGCTTCGTTGGAGTCGCCCATCAGATAAAAATCGACATCTACACGATCAAGCACATTTTGAATCACGTTGGTCGAGAGGATGTGACTTTTAATTGCTACAGCCTTACACATGTCGACGATCTTCGAGAGCCGATGGAGCGCATATGTCAGGCACTTTTATATCACCTTCAGCCAGATCGTTTCGAAGTCGTCAATGACCAAGTTTCAAACCTCGAATTGAATTCATTCAGGGTTGCACTCCTTGAAGATGTATGCGAAGCCGAGTTAGTCAGCCAATCAGTTTAACCGGAAACTGAGGACTGCTGTAGAATATGCACACATAAAGAGAGGTGCGGAGTTTTGGGACATACACTTAAGCTCAAGCTTTCTGAGTTTCGGCACAACTTCAACAAGCTGTCTGAGCAGAATAAAATTCAGGCTTTTATGAAAAAGCCCAGCAAACAGCGCTTATTTGAAGGCGAGAGCTTTATCTCAATAGTTGACACAGCCGCTATTGTCATCGGTATTGTCCTCAGGGATGAACTGATATCGACAGACATTCTTTTGACTCCCGCGTCGACCAGCCCCGGGACCGAGCGAAACAAGCTACTTTTGAAGCAATTCCTGCAATGCTGCAGCCCTAAAGGCGCTGAAATTGCCGACGGACTTAATCTAGAACAATTAGATCTGAGTTCCACTGAGCTTGATGCTTATTTTGAAATCGATGACTATATTTTCAAATTAGCTCAGAGAAATCAGCAAATTGTTTTGGGCTGCTTCAATAAAAACAACCCCGGGGCGGAAGGCTTAAAAAGCAAGCAGTACTCAGCATTCCTTCCTGACTAAGTTCCGTATTGATGTCGGCTGACATTAACACCACCAGCAGTGACAATGGCTGAAGCGGCATGACGCAAGTGATCGTCAAGCACCCTGAAAGTTTCATGAGCGGTTTTCTTTGGATCACCGCTGCCATTCACTTGAATCGCGCCTGGATGAATGTTGATTTCTTGTTTTACGACCCCGGGCTGCACTGTCGAGTGTCGTCCCCATGGAGCCATTGCAGGTCGACCGACCACGGGATTTGCTTTAGCGGCTGCCGCGTAACTCTTGGCTGCATCGGCAAAGGTTTTGAAATCTGTTGGACCAACCATTGCTGGCCCCTTTAGCATTAGGGGCACTTTGGGAAAGGACTTTTGGGCTTCATATTGTTTTTTCTGCTTTCCAAGCCACTCATTCGATAGCTTTTCGGCTTCAGGAATATTTTGTGCCCATACCGAATGGCTCCAGTCTTTACCTTGTTTTGATTTAGCAAAAGCCTCGATGTTTTTGCCAAATTCGGCCAACTTATCGAAGAGTGGAACTTTGACATTCATCTTGCTTAAGGCCTCACCAATTTTTTCCGATACTTGAGCAATAAATCCGCCAATTGCAGCCGCCAGGCTTTTGAGGACCTGTTCCATCTTTTTCGCTCCGACGATGACGAGCGCGATCCCCATCTTGATCAGATCGGCGTGATTATATATTTGTGACTTAACCCATGCGGAGACTTTCTCCCATTTGATAAGACCGCCACATAAAAGCAAAATCCCGACGGACAGCGCGGCGGTAACAGGATTGAGCTTGGTGACGACCTGTAGCAATGGCATAGCCATAAATTGCAACCCCATGAAGGCTGATTTGAGTATGTTTCCTACCCCTCCAATCATGAGCAGTCCAGAAGCGACTGCAGTCAAACTAACTAAGGTTTGAACAACTTTGGGATTTTGCTCGGCAAACTTATTCGCCGAATCGAGAACATCCGCAATTGACCGCGTTACCTTTGTCAAAACCGGAATCATGTGCTGTCCAATCGTTGACGACAAAGTTATCCAGTTCGTCTGCATGCGCATAAGTTGCGGTTCAAGCATTTGCATTGCCTGCTCCTGCATTGCCTCAATTCCCTTGCTCGCTTTGATCCGATCCTGAATAGACTTAAGGAGATTCTTGAACTTTTCATCTCCGAAAAGCTGCGCAATAGTACTTGCAGAGCCGAATTGCGATTGAAGTAATCGAGTGATTAATTGTGCTTTCGGTGCCTGCGGATTCGATTCGAAATTATGCAAAAACTTAGTCCACTCTGGCGCTTTTTTGCCAAGCATCGACACATGTTTGAGCATCACCTGCGCGATTTGTTTTCCGCTCTGAGACTCAAAAGCTGACATCTTGTCAATGAATGAGTTTAAGTCCAGTTTTCCATTTTTGAAAATTGTCGAGACCCCACCTTTAGCCAGCCCCAAAACTTCAGCGCTGAAAGCCGATTGACCTTTGAGTAATCCGGAGCCAAAGACACCAGGCATCGACCGTTTGAGAGCATTGATTAAGTTTGCCCCAGACATTGCACCACGACCAGTACCTTGACCGCCAGATGTTTGAGCGATTGCTGCTTGCAACGACATCAACTGCACGGGATCGACGCCCATCAATCGATTGCCCATAACGTTCACGTATGAGCCCATTCCACTCAGAGTTTTCAATCCACCTGGAAGAGCTGGAGCCATGGCTACAGCAGCCTCAACGATCGGTCTCATCGACTTTTCGTCATAGCGGCCAAACTGGTGCGCTAGAGCACTAAACGTGTGCGCAGCGTCTTTAGGCGCGATTGTCCCGTGACTCATGATCTTCATCAAGTCAGCGCCCTTCGCAAAGAGCGGTAGCATTTTGTTCAATTGATCCATCTGAGTGATACCGGCTGCGTACATATCAGCTGCAAATCCAGCCAACGTCGGCTTTGAGAAAATTCCGGTCGCATTTGCTGTCTGCGTCAAAGTATCGTTCAACGTGCGCATCTGCGCATCGCTAGCATGTGTAGCAATTTGCACTCGTCCCAGCGCCGTCTGTAAGTCCATGGCCGCGTGAGTTGCGTGTATCAGCGGAGATGCGAGAGCCATCCCGCCGTTTATCATGGTCATGCCTGTGCGGAAGGTGTTTTGGATCCTATTCAGGTGCGATTGCATTTTGTCGGCAGCACCCTGCGCTTGCCCTAAACCTAATGCGATTTTCGTTAAACCGGCGCAGACCCGATCAACCCCGACAAGCTGAATTTCGATACCAGTTTCAAAGACGTTCAAACTCAATAACCTCGGAGAAGCGCGAATGCGCTAACAAAATTTCGCAGTCTCGAACTACGCCGCCTGGTAGTTCTGCACCGCCGCAACCAGCTGCGCCGCGCAAATCATGGCCTGTGTCTGCACGGTGCCGGCCTCGCTAAACTGTGCCTGAACTGAAACGAGCAGCAAATCGCCCGGGTTTATAGAACTTCCGTTGATATCAAATGTCAGCTCCGAATAATCGGCCACGGGTCCTGCCGCCGGCATGTTTTGCGCTGGGGTCGTAACTGGAATCGCTGTCACTGAGCCATCGGCATTCGGTCTTCCAACGCTCACCGAAACTGTCGAATTTAGAAGAATGCTTCTTGGTACATTCGCTGACTTGTTTTGCGAGACTGCTGCAACATTCAGATTCAGGGATAGAGCGTTCGCACCAGCAACGTAATTCGAAGGCACCACGACGGGTAAAATCACCGTGTCTGTGACGATAAAACCCGTTCCTGCCGCTGGTTCGCTTATTAGCGCAAAACCGCCGGCTGGTGTTGGCAGCAATTGAAACGAACCAGGCTTTGGCTGGCTGGTTAGCTGGCTACCATCAGTCGCTCTCGCGTTGAAAAGCGGCATTCCAATCGATGCATTACTCGTGCTCATACTTTTCCTCGAATGAATTTCTAGTAGTTTTGGGCGTGCCAGCGCGGAGTCAGAACGCCGGTTATTCTCGCCAATTCGTTTCACCTGTAATTAAAATTTCGCCTGCGGCGCAAGAATGGGAAACCCGTATGGCGATTTTCCCCAAAAAAAAATTTGGAGGCATCGAGCTTTTGTCGAAGGGCACCCCCCCCCTTTTTATGGCCAAAAATAAAAAAGGTAACCCGTTTTTATAGGGCTTATGTCTGCGGGCAAACACGCAGGTTTTTAAAATCTGCCAATATTAGGGAGCACCCCCTACCGGTCCTTTCGGCGCCGGTTTCGCGCCTTAAAACTTCATCTTCAACTTTCCGGTTTCTGATACATTTTACGGAAAGTCTGTTGTATGATTTGTATATGCAATGAGGGTTTGCGATATGCCACCACATACCATACAAACGGACGAAAAACGGAAAGTCTCAAACATCAAATATCTGACGGCTCAAGACGTGAGCAGATTGCTTGATGCAGCTAAGGAAACTCGTTATCCCGATCGCGACAGGGCTCTAATTTTACTGACTTTCCGCCACGGTCTACGCGCTAGCGAAGCCGTCGATCTTCAATGGAGTCAGATTCATCTCGAGTCAGCTCGAATTGATGTCGTAAGAAGGAAGGGATCGGACAATTCTGTCCAGGCGCTCGAGTCTGATGAACTCCGATTGCTCAAACGGTTGAAGAAAAACTCGCCAGATAATGCGTATGTGTTTCTCAGCGAGCGTGGTACACCGATGACTAGCGACAACTTCCTTAGATTGCTGAATCGCTTAGGCGAGGCTGCAGGGTTCAGTGAATCGATCCACCCTCACCAGTTGCGTCATGGTGCTGGCTACCAACTTATAAATGGTGGCGCCTCGACCAGGCAGGTGCAGTTGTTTCTCGGTCACAAGAATCTGAAGCACACGGAGCTATATACAAAGCTCAACGCTAATGAATTTATCGGGTTTGGGCGCACGATCGGCGGGAAGCTCTAAAAAGCCGGCGGTTTAGGTCGAGGTCGTCGAGGTCTTATTACGCGCGTGCGCGTGCGTTTTTGCCGAAACGTTCGCTGCATGCAGAAGGTAAAAATCGAAACAAAGTCCCACGGGCGCCGACACTGATGGCGACGTTTCTCGAGAAAGTTTTTTTGAAGTCGACCGTTTTCGATTGATTTTTTGATCAATTTTGGATTGATTCCCTGTCGCTTATTACACGCGTACGCGTAATAGGAGACAGGACGTGCAAGTGTGTCGCGTAGCCTGAAACCTAAATTTCGACCGTTTACGTTTGACGACTTTGCCGAACCGCCTCCCACGCTTTGAGATATTCGGCGCGACTGTACGCACCATTTGGGAGCGGGCGCAGTACATCCCGGAAGGAGGTTGGCGCAAGGGATGGGACAAACCCAAGCTTGGCTGAAGGATGGAACGAATATTGAAGGAATGGTGTGCACTACTGGACTAATTTTTTGATTTGATAGAACTAGCGGGAAACTCTGTAACGATGAACCCTCTCAGACTTTTAGTTCAGTTAGTTCAGTTAGTTCAGTAAAAATAATAGTAAGGGGAAATAGATAAACCTAAACGTCTGTACTCGAACTTTCGAACTTTGTCTCTCTTATTAAAAGTGGTGAACTAATTGAACTAGTGAACTGGAGAATCTTAAAACGCCTACCAGGCAAGGAGGATCGGCTAGTGCGATAGTCCTCCTCTCGTTGACTAGGCAAGTTCACATCCTTCGCTTTCATGGGGGTCTGTTCTTTCGCCTTCGAGCAGTTTGCTGGAAACGCAGTAGAAGTATTCTTGTTTGGCCCCCAGGAAGGCAGTGGCACGTTGTGTGAGTCTCCCCTGCTCATGCTTTAGGAGACAGCGTTCTCGTAATTTGGCAGCGACAGCATCAGCGTCCACACCGGTTGCGTCCTTCAGTGTACGTGGGTACAGGTAGAAGTAGGCACCTTCCCTATCGATAAAACCGCTAATTTCGTTGAGTTTTTTGTCTTTTTCCTCAGTGTAACTGAGGAGGTTTTTGATTCGCGAATCTCTGTAAGTTTGTAGATATTCACGGAGCGCTGTTATTGCTCTTTCGGAATCGCTCATGGAAGTCGAGCGTGGCAACCAATCGTTTGCCACCCTGGTAACTGCGTTTTCGATGTCGCGAAAAGTGAGCAACGGAATCAGCTTGGATTGAACTAATATTCTCCCTGCCACTATCACTAGAGCAAATCGCTTCAGGACGCGAATTTGCAGGTTGTTCAGTTTGCGTCCGGCGATGAGAGATGTGAGGGCTTTTTCGTGTTGAAATTGGACCGTTTCTTCCAGTTTTACAGTTGTCTTGTATGTTGTGCAAAGATGTTCAACAAATGCGGGTCCGAGAGTTCCGAAATATTTGCTGCAGGATTCCTTAGTATTGTCGGCAGCGGTTCGATCTGCGAAAGTATATTCCTTTTTGATTTCGATGTCGGTCATACGCACCATTTGTCCACCCTTCGCTACTTTTTTCTTGTTGTATTTCTCCTCCTCAATCTTTGATTGAGCCGTAACTTCGCCACTCGTTAGAACGTTGTTTCGCCAGGTTCGATCCTTCCTGACATCCCTGCTCTGCGTCAGAGTCCGTTTGCCCTTTCCGCTGGCTTGGTTGTAAATCTGAATGCCGAGGTTGCCATCAAACTGTCCAAGCTCGTCAATAATCACTGGTAGATCGTTGAATGCAGCGAATGTGGCTTCGAGTCCGACCACGGATGAGTTATACGTTTGAATATAGGATCTAGGGTCTTTGCCAGGCTCGGCGCTGTTACCCCAAAGGGACGCAGCAATCTGTAAGAGCGTCGTCTTGCCAACTGATGAATCGTTTGCAAAAAGGTTGAGCGTGCCAGCTAGTGACACACCGGAGCTTTTGAGCAAGGTGCTCGATAAGGCATAGCAGATGAAAAAGAGTGGGTACGGTTCTGTCGAAAAAACGTTGTCATACCACTCTCTCAGGGTTCCCTGCTTGTAAATGACAGATCTGGATATAGTGTGCTGTTCTTCGGGATGGTAGATGTAACCCTCGCGCGATGACCAGGCAGGCAGAATAAAGATGAGTTCCTTGTCTGATGTCCAGCCAGTCTGAGAGACGCTAGTCAGCCGGTTCTGAGAGATGCATTTCGAAAGATACGTCTGGAGTTCCTTCAGTTTGCCAGGAAGGATATAGAAATCGAATGGTGCCAAGTGGTCGCCCAGTTTTTTCGGCTCGTCAATTAAGACCTTGCGATCGATGTGAACCGTTTTGAAGCGGCCCTGACGGTTCTCGAATTCAACTAATAAGCCGGCACCCTCAGCGATTTCGTCCTGTGCGGCAAAAGCTGAGGTTTCCGCGATCACACAGATAGGGCCGCAAAATCTTTCACTCGGACCGGTCTCGAGCATTTTGTGAACGCCATTTCTCGTCAGACTATAGCCTGCTGGTACTTTGGCACTGTGCCACCGATCGTGTTCCACCAGCGGAGCGGATTCGGAAACCGGAGCGGATTCAGCAAGTATTGACTTAGGCGAAAAATCATAAGGGGTAGTTTCTGGTTTGCTCACTTCAATCATCCCAAGTGTGTAAGTAGCTCGGCGGCCCAATCAGCGCCTTCAGTCGCTGGAAGACGGACTACATATTCCAGAGTCGGGCGTTCTCGGCTCAGGCGTGTAATCAGCTGGTTACTCGCATGCCTGCCAGCGGAATCGTTATCTGCGAATATGATCAAATTGGTGACCTGTGAAGGAATGCGCATTTTGGCTAAACCGCTGGACGACCAAGCCGACCATATCGCATATCCCGATAGCCGATGGGCCGCCAGTGCGGTTTCAATACCCTCAGCTACTCCTAGAATTACTCGGCCTGTGTCGCGATCAGAAGTTGGTTGAAACAATCTGATAGCGGCACCGTCTGTAATGCCATCAACAGGCGATTGCATGAGCTTCTTAGGCTTTTCGACGGGCGCTTTGCCTGAGCCGTCCGACGCTATATATGTGCGGTGGAGGGTTGCCAGGTTGCCGTCGACGTCGTCCATGCGAGTGATGATCGCCGGGAAATCTCCGACGTGAACGAACGTCGTATTACCGGAATCATCATCGTCGCCGAGCTCGTAATAGCCAAGCTTATCGACTTCGCGCATAACAGCTGGAATCGGAGTATCCGGTTTAAGTACACGACGAGTCTTGACTAGGTAGGTCCAAGCCGGCGATCCTTCCACGATTGGAACCGAGCGATCCCAAAGCTTTTGGATTTTGCGCCATTTGACGATTTCCGCGAGTGGATCAGCTTCCGTGACTTCGGAATTGATTTTCGTCGGCTGGTTCATATTGCGTGGAGTGTTGCCAGCGCTCAGGCCTATCGCTTGTCTGATGTCTCGAAAATCGCAACCAGCTTTACACTGGAAGCGCAAACGTCCGGAAGGGTTTGATTGAGTCACGGCATCGGTGAACCATAAAGACGGATGGGAATCTTTATGACTGGGACAACACGCTCTATAGCCAATGCCATGGCGTTTTGCTTTGAGAATTACGGCGACTTCGGCGGCGTTCATTGCAGCACCAACCTCGAAATCTGCCGATCTCGGACAGCATCAGCAATCACCGACGCCGGAACCGGCCACGCATCTTGTACCTCTGGAAGCACGACAAAACAATCGATGGCATTGACCTTTCCGTGCCGCCTGTTCAGTTCTAGCAGCACGGGGAATTCACCGACGCCAATGCAATGCACTTCCGAATCTTTTGCTATTTCGATTTCAGTCGTGCAGGTGGCGCCAAAAGATTCAAAGGTGCATCGAAAGTAGTGGTGCTCTTTTGGTATCGGCTTCGATTTCTGAAGAAGGCAATTTATGATTGTTTTTTCCGTAACCGAAAAAGGATTTCGGCTCGCCGAAAGGACGGTATACTTGTGTTGTCGCAAAGGAAACTCGTTTCTGATTGTGATTCAGCGTTTGAGCCGCTGATTCGGGTTGTGAATACAAGAGTCTGAATACCGCGCCTTCCAGCGCGGTTTTTTTTATGCGGTCTGTTGATTGAATCGCTTCGTTTGTTCTTTGAGCCATTGCTCAACGTCACTTCGTCGATAGCGGACGATTTTGTGTGAAACTTTCTGAAAAAGTGGTCCGTTGCCATTTTTACGGAGCTGCATAAGCGTGTATTTAGGAATGTTGTATTCCTCTGATACTTGTTTTGGTGACAGGCTTTCGCCTGCAAATGGTCCTGTAGAAATTGTTGCTTCTTTCGTCATCGCGTGTCATCTCCGTCAAAGTGCAGTCATAGAATTACAGGAATAAATTTCGGTTTCAATATTTTTTTGAAAACTCGATTGTTAGTTGGTTTAATGTAGTCTCGAATCGCAGGCGGCGCGGTTTATAGCTGTCCCAAAAGTCAAACATTAACTGGGTTAATGCGCGGACTGTATAGGAACATCTATTTGCAAATGCACTCATGTGCACTCATAGAGTCGCAAAAAAAAATTCTCAGCGCAATGCTTTTTTGAAAACTCGATTATTAGTTGAGTTAATCCACGCTCGAAACGGCGACCGGGCTTTTGGTATCGGCTACAAAACTCATAGATTAAACGACTTAATCAGTAAATCCGTTTCTATATCTATCTTGAACGTCGACTCTGAGCGACAAGACGGCTGACAGCTTCAGCCTTCACCTGCGGTGCCAAATGCGCATAGCGTAAAGTCATTTTGTAATCGCTGTGTCCCATGAGCTCGCGAACGGTGTTTAAATCGACGCCGGCCATAACGAGCTTGCTCGCAAATGTATGGCGCATGTCGTGCCACCGAAAGTTTTCGATTCGATTCGGGGTTTCATCGAGAACGGATTGCCATGACTTTCTCAAATTTTGTAGTTGCACGCCATTCCTACCGTGAAAAACAAGAAGACCTTTTAGACCCGGTTGCTCTTTCCATGCTTTGAGAACTTGTTGCGCCTCTTCGTTGAGTGGGACGTGACGTGTCTGTCCACTTTTAGCACCTTCGCCTCTGACGGTGAGATTTCGTCTCTCCAAATCGACGTCGGACCATCGAAGACCTAAAAGTTCACCACGCCTCAAACCCGTATTTAGCGATAGCAGTACTGCTGGCTTCAAATGATCGGCGAATTCTCGGTCCTTCAAATCTGCGTAGGAGTCGTAACCCCTTTTGTCGCGCCAGATGTTTGCGTTTTCTCGAGCTTCTTTCATTCGAGCTTCCCTTGCATCCAGTCGCGAGCGGAGCAGCGCTTCCTCTTCATCAGTGAGGTAGCGTACCAACTGATTGCGATCTGTTTTGGTCGGCTCAACCTTTTCAAACGGACTTACCTCGAGCGCACCCCATTTCACCGCTTTGTTCAAACATGCGCGAAGATCATTCATCTGGCGATTGATTGAAGACGGTTTCACGCCTTCGCCGATTCTGCGTTGTCGCCACTTCTCGATCAGGAAGGGTGTGATCTCCTTCAATTGAAGATCGTGAAACTCAGGGAAGGTGCGTTTCAAAGTCGCCATGGTTTCGCGAACGTTCTCAGCATTATCAACGCCCCCTCGAAGGTGTGCCACCAGATGCTGATAGTACGTATGATCGAGAAACTGCAAGTAGGTGTCCGTCTTTGCGCGACGTCGTTCCTTGACTGGATCAGCACCATCAATCACGCCGACGGCGTGTTTTTTTGCGCGTGCTCTTGCTTCCTTCAGTGAGATTTCGCCGGTATCGCCGATAGTGAGAAACTTCTGCTGACCTGCTTCATTCCGATACTTGTAGATATAAGACTTTGTGCCGGTTGGGAAGACTCTAACGCCGAAGCCTTTCGTGTCGGTGTCCCACCAAATGTCTTTCGGGTAGCTTTTGACTCCAGACTTCGGATCTGTGACTGCCTCTTTGGTGTAGGCAAGTGACTTGATTTTTTCGATGCTGAGTTTGGCTGTTTGCGGCACTGGCTTAAACCCTCTCTTGAAATCTGGCAACTCAGAATCGAAGTCACCCTCCTCCGAGTAGTATAGCTGACGAGTCACCAGGCGAGTCACCAAATCATTTGATTTAATATGCATTCATTTGCTTTTATCTCTATTTGGCTTGAGAGGGGAGAATGCCTATTGGTGGGTCTTTGACGCTTTGGTTTCCACTCATTGCGATCAATCTCAAATCATCCATGTTCATGAAATTTCTCCGTCCTAAGGAGGGTGTCGGGAGTTCGAGTCTCTCCGAGGGTGCCACTTTTTGTTATTTGCAGCTTTAAGACCTGTCCGTGGTTGGGATGGCAGAATTTCTGCTCGGCTGGTGCTTAGTCCGTTTCTAAGTAAACCGATATCGGTTTACTTTTTTATCGATACAGAAGACGGCAAGCCAAAATTCTTACACACAGAGAAAATTTACTCCCGCCGACACTTATCTGGAGTCAGGACCACCTATGTAGTGCAGAATCATTTCCTTCCAATAGGGCCAATCATGCGCGAAACCGTCCCAAACTCGATAGGCGTGTAAGATGTCTTTATCCCTCAGAGCCTGTGTGAATGTTTCATTGCCTGGATACAGAGGATCGCCCTGTCCCATCGCGAAAATGATATCCATGTTTTTGATCTTCTGGATGTGCTCTTCGTCTTTCAATTGACGAATAAAAGACACCGGATCTGAATTAAGAATATTTTCGTCGTAGTAGTCATTCACCCAATTGAAGATTGGATAAGGTTGAGCCATCTGCCGCATGTCATACGGACCGCTCATGCCGATAGTGCGGTTGAAGTATTCTGGATACCGAAGTGCGATATTGATAGCATGATATCCACCCATGCTTGCGCCAAGTGCAATGACGAAGTCGTTACTGTTCTTTCGCTGTGTGTATGGCAGTACTTCGTCGACGACATACTTCTGATAGTCGAGATGCTTTTTCGCCTTATCAGTAGGATGCGCCGCATTGTTCCACCAACTATCGACATCGACGCTGTCAACAAAGAAGACTTGGATCCAGCCATTTTCAATGTGATCATGAATCGGCTCGAGCATGCCTCTATTTTCCCAGTCATAAAAACGCCCGCACGAGGTAGGAAAAACGATGACGCGTGCGCCGGCGTGACCGAAGGCCAGGAGTTCCATGTCTTTGCCTAGTGTTTTGCTGTGCCACTTTTCGTATTCACGTTTCATTGGAGAATTCCTTCATGCGTGCCAAGTCCTCGCTGCCGTTTTGCGTCGCAGCGAACTAACCGGTTGCTTATTATATGTGAGTGACGAGGCTTTAGTGTTCACCTTCAACTATGCTGGATGCGATCTTAACTTGTTTGACCAAACGCCTTCTACGAAGCCAAATGGCCAGGCGCCTTGCAGAAATCCGTATGTTGATGCCATTGCGCACGATCCGGCGAACGCGAGGACAAACACTTCGACTTTTTTTTGAGAGCGTAGAACAGCAACATTAAGCTGACAGAAATCAACCCGTAGATCGCCAACGCGTCAAATTTCATTTTGTGACCTTGGTGACGAGTTCCTAGATTCTTATGCACTGTTTTGGCTTTTTTCTGACAAGTCAGGAAATTTGCCAAAGCGCTGACAATTCGAAAGTTTTTGTTTGTGCGAAAACGGTATGTCTCGAAAAAAGTAAACCGATATCGGTTTACTTTTTCGATCTGACAACCAAGATGGCTGATCAAAAAAATCTGACAGCCCAGAAATTCCTGCTGCTGGTTCTTCAGCGTGCATTCAAAACTCCAAAATCCAAGAATGAATGCAAAACGAGAGGGAAAGGCATCCCCATACCTTTCCCTTCGTCTTTCTCCGTATGCTGTGTGTGGTGCGGAGGAACTTTGTTTAGTTTTGCTGGTTACGCAGTTTGAGCTTTGCGTCTTATTGGAGGCCTCAGTGATGCGGTTTTTGAACTTTCGGATACTGCTGTTTCGTCTTGCAATCCGGCTATTTCCGCATCGCTTAGATAGGTAGCCGCTTGGAACGAGTCGCTTGTATCGCTTACGTCGAGGTCACCGGATATAGTGCCTCCAATCGGCTCGACATTTTGCATGTTGCGCGAACGCTGTGGAAATGCTACCTGACTCGCTTGAATAACCGGCGTCGTACGCTGTCTTCCCAATTTGTCGGTCCAATGATCGAAAGAAAGTCGACCACATACGGTTACCTGATTTCCTTTGGACAGGTATTCGAGCGTAAGCTCACCAAGTTTTCCCCATGATTCGACTTTGTAAAAGTCGGCGGGAGACTCTTCTGTTTTGTGATTTTTTGGACCATTCACGGCCACCACCAAGGTGGTTTTCTTTTGACCACTAGCGAAACACATTTGTTCGGGCTGACGGACCAGGTTCCCCACGATAGACACAGTCGCTAAACTCATAACTAACCTCCAGTTGGTCTTGAGCGTTGTTCTTCATTGGGGAGATGAACACAAAGTATCATGCCATACGCATGTATGTCAACGCTTTTAGCCACCAAAAAACAGCAGATGTGAAATTCTCTGTCAGATAAGAGTGCGGAATCTGATCAACCGAATGAAAACCGCACCGGAACTGCATCTATCCTCTGATTGGCAGCGTTTTCGCCTGGGTATGAAGTGCGTGTGTCATTGCGCCACATGCATTTTGTGTAGGTAAACGGCGGCAGTTTGGTCCAACAAGACGACTGGTTCAGGCGATACAAATTTTGCCAGCCCATCGGGCGGGGTGGCATGGGCGTGGTTTATTTGGCGCAAGACACCCAGCGGAACATGGCTGAGTGCGTCATCAAACAGTTGAGCAGCAAATCTCTCACTGCTGAAGAGGCTGCCGAAGCCATTAGACTCTTTTCAAGGGAAGCCGAGATCCTGAGAACTCTCGACCATCCAGGAATTGTGAGGGTCTTCGACGACCATGCGACAGAAGATGGCAACTATTTTCTAGTCATGGATTTTGTGCCTGGCAAAAACCTTGACATGCTTATCGCGACGTACGGTTCGTTTAATTCCGAGGCGACAATTGAAATTGCCATCCAGTGTTGCGAGGTTTTGGAGTATCTGCATGAGCTCCATCCGCCTGTCCTCTATAGAGACCTCAAGCCCAGCAATTTGATGTTGACACCAGACGGACGCATCGTGTTTATAGATTTCGGCATTGCGCGCACGTCTTTGCCGCAAGATGCGGCCACGAGAGTAATTACTGCCGGCTATTCGCCGCCGGAGCAGTACTTTGGACGCCCTGAATCGCGAAGCGACCTGTATGCTTTGGGCGCTACGCTTTTTCATCTATTAACAGGTCAACGACCGAAGCCGATATCGGTAAGCGCGCCCAGATCGTTCGAACCCAAGGTTATGGTTTCTCTTGATGCTCTCGTTCAGCGCTTGACCAGCCACAATGTCGAGGAGCGGCCTGACTCTGCAAGGCATGTCCGTTATGAGCTCTACCATCTATACAAAGAGATTCATCCGGAATTTGAGATTCCCGACGAGGCGCTGGTATCACTGACGATGTCAAAGAGAAGCGCTCGAGATTCAAAAATTTTGCCTCGCCGCGGTGTTACTTCTGAGAACGCTGTGTGGCATCAAGGCTTGGTTGAAGAGAGTGCCGCCGGTGTCGCAAGTCCAGACGAATTGCGAAATATAAGTTCTTCACGTTTTGAAAAACTTACCAAGCGACAAGAACCTGAGCCTGAACCGGTGATTCGCCGCCGTTCTGAACAGCCCTCTACCATATGGCAGCGTGTCAAAGAGTGGTGGACGATAAACTTTCAGTAGTTGATCCGCTGAATCAAGACTAAGAAATCGATCAGAAAAAGGCGTTATTATCGCCTTTTGGCGTGACTGTCAGCTGTTTTTCATCCATAATAGAACCTGTCAGAGCGCGCATTTGGAGCCTTTCAACATTTTAGATGGCTATTCGAAGTATATCTGCATCTATCTCTATGACCGATCAACAGCCACAACCTAATACTGCAAAGAGTGATTTGCATGTAGAAATAATTGGTGGCTCTGGCAATGATCTTCTTATGTTGCACGGCTGGGGACAAAACCTGGAGTCTATGCGTGCGTTAGGAGAACTTCTCAGCAAACATGCACGAGTACATCTTGTAGATTTGCCCGGTTTTGGCCGATCGCCAGCTCCAAGCGAAGATTGGGACACTATCGGATATGCCGAACGTATCCGACAGTATCTTATCGATAACAATATCGAGCGCGCAGACATGCTTGGTCACTCTTTCGGTGGGCGTGTCTCCATCAGACTTTCGAGTAGATATCCTGAGTTGGTGCGCAGCGTTACCCTGATAAATTCGGGTGGACTAAAGCGCGTTCAGGGAAAAGTGAAATTGAAGTCACGTGCCATTCAGATGCTCGGAAAGACGCTCAAGAAGATTGACAAGGCATTTGGTTCAACGAGCTATGAAGATTGGTTTGTACCGAAGTTCGCATCGGTTGACTACAAGAATGCCGGGCGCTTGCGCAACATTCTAGTGAAGACCGTGAACGAAGACGTTACGGAAGATGCTAGAAAGATCACGGCTCCTGTCTTTCTTCTCTGGGGCGAGCTTGACACAGAGACGCCAGTAGAGATGGGGCAGCGCTTCAATTCGATCATTCGCGATTCCAAACTGGTTGTGTTGCCAGGAAAAGGACACTTCCCATTTTTAGGTGACAGCGCTCATTTGTGTGCTCGCTATATCATCGAATTTTTCAAAGGACTAAAAATTGATGCAGCGGCACGGAAGGAGGAGGCTTGATGTCATCCGGTGTGATGATACTTGTGCTGTCGTTTTTGCTCACAGCTGCCATCGGCATATTTTTTGCGTACAAACGACAACTTAGATACCTGCAGTTTTTTCAACAGGAAGATTACGAGGCCGGGCGCTTTATCGCTTGGTATTCCGAGAAATCTGCCTTCGACAAGAAAGCATCAATTAGTATCATTGTGGCCCTGGCACTGTTCATGGTGCCGATACCAAATGAGTTTATGCCGCTTGTCATAACAATATTGGCTTCAATTCGCCTCTGGTTTATCGCTTCGAACGAAGAAAATCCGCTCACTACTGGCAAAATTAAACTCAAATTGACCGCTCGCGCGAAGCGCATACTTCACCTGAGTATCGCTCTCTATTCGGTGGCATTTTTAGTTGTTTTGGCTTTGTGTTGTTTGCAAAAAGTGATGGCTGCCGTCGTCACATTCTGGATTGCACAGCTTCTCTTTGTGCAATCGCAACCGTTCTGGTTGGTTATCGCCAACTGGCTGCTCAAGCCCTATGAGCAAGGTATTCAAGATGGTTTTGCCAAAGAAGCGCAAAGTATCGTCAAAAAATACGATCCTCTAGTGATAGGGATTACAGGGAGCTATGGAAAAACAAGCACCAAAGTGATTTTGAAGGAAGTACTTGGTGCTGTGCGTCCAACGTTTTCTACTCCCGGCAGTATAAATAGTTATATGGGCGTTACTCGCGAAATTCGGGAGCGTATGAAACCCGAGCACAAATTTGCCGTTATCGAGATGGGCGCCTACTATATCGGTTCAATTAAAAAGCTGTGTTCATTGACTCCTCCGAAGGCGGGCATTATCACCGCTGTTGGTGTCATGCATCTCGAGCGCTTTGGCGGGCAAGAGCAGGTATTCCTTGCAAAGTCAGAACTGGCACAGGCTATTCCTGCTGATGGAATACTGGTAGTTAACGGGGATTATGAGTATTGTCGACGTATGGCTGCTGAAAATCCAAAGAAAGTAACTCTAATCTATGGATTGGAGCCAGACAAAGGACATCTGGATGCCACTATTTTTGACATCACTGTAGATGGCAATGGATCGAAGTTCAAGATCAAATGGAAAGGTGAAGTCTATGAGGCATTTGTTGGCTTGCTCGGAAAGCCGATGCTGTCAAACGTTCTAGCTTCCTTTACCATGGCTTGCGCACTAGGCATGGAACCTGAAGTTGCAATCGCAGCTCTCCGAAATGTCAAAGCGGAGTCGAACCGCCTCGAGCCTGTTCGAGTTCCAATCGCGTCTTTGCCTCGAGCTGAAAACGGAAATTCGGAAATCAAGCCGGGCCAGATTCTACGCTTGAATGATGCCTATAACTCCAACCCTATTGGCTTTGCAAGTGCGCTTGATGTGCTCGGAGAGATTCCTGGCGGAAGAAAAATTTTGGTTACCCCCGGCATGATTGAACTAGGCGAGAAGCAAGAAGAAGAAAATCGACGCCTGTCGACGAAAGCCGCTGGCATCTGTGACATGGTATTAGTTGTTGGTGAAACCAACAAGAAGGCGATTATGGAAGGTCTCAGCGCTGGTGGCATTAAAGAAGAACAGCATAGGTCGTTTGCCAGTATGCGTTCGGCTCTGGGCTATTTGTCTCAGTATTGTGACGATAAAGATGTTGTGTTGATAGAGAATGACTTGCCTGATTTGTACGAAGGAGTTGTCTCCTTTTAGGCGATTTAATAGGGAGCAGTGTGCAATTAAATGACGAACGGAGTCAAACGTAAGAGAGTGGCCGTCATGTTTGGTGGCCGATCGGTGGAACACGAGATTTCGGTAATCACCGCTTTGCAGTTAATCGATGCAATCGACGTGGTTAAATACGAACCGGTGCCCGTCTACATTGCGCCCACTGGCAAATGGTACAGCGGTAACGCACTATTGCAGCGTGAATTTTACAAGAATATGCCTGGCTCGCTCAGTCAGGTAGTTGAGGTGACGTTGCTTCCGAAGCCGGGAGCTAAGGGGCTGACGATATTGCGTCCCAAGAAACCATCGGGAGGCTGGGGCGGCCTGTTTAAATCTGCTCCGGAGGAAGATGATGAGGTGCCGATTGACGTATTCTTTCCCGCTTTCCATGGGTCTTTTGGTGAGGACGGCTGCATTCAAGGACTATTGGAAATGGCTGGTGTTACATACACCGGTTGCGACGTGGTATCGGCCGCGGTGTCGATGAGCAAATATCATTGCAAGAAGTTTTTGGAGAGCCATGGTATACCGGTATTACCTTCGGTGCTCATTTCTAAAGAGTCAGTGGAAAGCGGGCTCGGCTCAAATCTCGCAAACATACGCGCACAGATCCTTAATACTCCAGGCTTTGAGAAATTTCCACTTTTCGTAAAACCGGCTAATCTGGGTTCTAGCATAGGTATTAGCAAGGCGTCCGACAATGCTTCTCTCGATGCGGCTTTGTTGAAGGCATTCAAATATGACCATCAGGTTTTGGTCGAGCCTTGTTTAGAACAGAAAATGGAGATAAATGTGTCGGTGCTCGATGACGAAGTGCCAATTGCTTCTGTTGTCGAAATTCCTGTTGCTTCTGGCGAAGAACTGACATACGAAGATAAGTACATGCGCGGTGGTGGTAAAGGGAAAAAAGGTGGCGGCGGACCGCAGACTTTGGGGATGGCTGGTTTGACTCGTGTTATAGATCCAGCCGATCTCGACAATGAGACGAAAGAATTGGCGCGCAAGTATGCTCAAGAGGCGTTCGTTAAGTTAGGCTGTGCGGGTGTTGCGCGAATCGATTTCATGCTCGATCTCTCGAAGAATCAAATCTATTTCAATGAGATCAATCCATTGCCAGGTTCGCTTTCTTATTACCTATGGGTGAAATCCGATCCGGTTGTTTTGTACACAGACATGCTCACGAAAATTATTGAGCGTGCAGAACTGAAGCAAAGCCGCAAGCAAATGCTCTCGCGCGAAATCGGCTTCCAGGCTTTGTTTAAGGCTTAAACCTATGAAGAGTAGGGCAAGCCGATGAGCGCGCCAGCGCACGATCTCATCGACACATAGAAATTATTCCAGTCGCTCAATATAGTCATCGTTATAACTTCGCCGAAGCAGCAATTATACTGCTTTTCTGGGACACCGTAGCGTTTGGAGCTCAGTGCGAAGCCCATGGCTCCCGCTCTGCCGACGTGAACTCGCCTAACGTCTTCCATTCTGGATGCAGGTCTACGCTGAATTTTGTCATCACCGACTCTTTCATGCGACGAAGCAAGGTTGTGACTTGATGCGATGTAGCACCACCTGTATTGATAACGAAATTGGCGTGAATAGCCGAAACTGCAGCTCCGCCTTCAGTCAATTGCTTAGCACCCGACTGATCCAAAAGAAATCCGGCACTGCGAGTAGGCTCCGGATTTTTGAATGTACTGCCTGCGTTAGGCCAGCCCAGCGGTTGTGTCTTCCAGCGATAGTCTTCATTCGCTTTTGTATTCTTCTCAATCACTTCCCGTACATCGGGTTTTAATCGGAAACGAGCTGAGAGCACTACTTGCTTCAGTGGATTCAAATTGCAGTTGCGATAGACAAATCCAAGCTCTTCGTTTTTGTAAGTAACAATCTTATTCAGCGTTGCATCGTAAACTCGGCAACTTTCCAGAATATTCTGCACGCAACTTCCGTGCGCTCCGGCATTCATAATAACTGCACCGCCCACGGTTCCCGGCACTCCGACCAAAAACTCCATACCGCTCAGTCCAATGCTTGCTGCGTACTTTGCTACGTGAGGCAGTCTTACTCCCGCGTCTGCCTCCAAGATATCTGACTCAGGATTGGAGATGTTGATCAGCTGCGCTGTTCTGATAACGCTGCCGTTTACACCTTCTGAAGAGACAAGAAGATTTGATCCGCCACCTAATATGTAGAATGGCTCTTCTTTACTTTGCAGTTTGCCGACGACTTCGACAAGCTGATCAACGGTTGATGGCTGGTAGAAGTGTCGTGCTTCTCCGCCGATTTTCAGCGTTGTAAAACGATTTAGTGCGACATTAGATTGCGCTTCCATGCGTTTTTGCTTTGTTCAATTCTGCAACGAGAAGGGGTCCCAGTTTAGTTATGTCGCCTGCTCCTATCGTCAGCACGATATCGTTGGGGCGTAGCTGTTTCAGCACCTGCGGTACGAGCTCTGCGACTGTGCCTGGAAGGTAGCGAGCAGTAGGGTGATCCATGCAACCGACAAATCGATTCGAATCGATGTTTTCAATGTTGCCACCGCGAGCGACATAAATGTCGGCGATAAGTGCTAGATCTGCGTCTTTGAAGGATGTGCAAAAATCATCCCAGAAGTCTCTTAAACGCCCTGGTTGATGTGGTTGAAACACTGCCACCAATCGGCGTTTCTTTTGATCGTTGCGTTCCAGCTGCTTAATGAATTGACGGCCTGCTTGCAACACTGCTCGCACTTCGGTCGGGTGGTGGGCGTAATCATCGATAACGATGGTGCCCTCAACTTCGCCTATCCGTTGGAAGCGACGGTCGACACCTTTGAATTGTGAAAGCGATTCTGCCAACACAGGGAAAGCCAGTCCAAGCTCAATACAAGAGGCGATTGCTGCCATAGCATTGGCCTTATTGTGTTCGCCAGGCACAGCCATTTCTATGCTACCAAGCTTAGTGTCACCCTTGTATGCCACTATCTTTCCATCTTCATCCGTTTCGTAGGCGTATATGGGGTTGAACTGCGAATCGCGGCGTCCATAAGTGATTATTGTTTTGCCGTTCTGCTCCAAGTTGCGAACCAGCGATCGACAGCCGGCATCGTCAACGCAAATTACGACCCCGCGTTCAGCGTTGCGGGCGAAGGAGCTCATCACATCTTTAATTTGCGACAGACCGCCAGGATAGTTCTCGAGGTGGTCTGCTTCGACATTGGTGATCACAGCTATATATGACGTTACTTGAGCATGGGTGCGGTCGCTCTCGTCTGCTTCAGCGACGAAATACTGCCCGTTGCCTGCGACTCCGTTAGATCCGATTCTTTCGAAAATGCCGCCAACCACTACCGATGGCTTCAGTCCAGCATCCAGCATTAGCTGAGCGATCATGCCGGTGGTAGTCGTTTTGCCGTGCGTTCCGGAAATGGCGATCAACTTAGAGGAACGACTTATGTGGGACAACAAATCTGAGCGGTGCAGGACTGGAAGATTAGCAGCCCTGGCGGCGGCAAGCTCTGGATTCTCAGTTGTGATTGCGGTTGAGACGATCACAACGCCTGCATCTTTGACGTTGCTCTCGTGATGCCCAATGTATATCTTGGCGCCGAGCTCTTCGAGCTCTTTTGTGATTTCGCTGATGCTCTTATCTGAGCCTGAGACAGCTTTTCCCTGTGACAGAAGAATTCTGGCAATCGCTGACATGCCGATACCGCCGATTCCGACAAAATGCAGAGGGCGGCTGATTGTCTCCAGGTCCAAATGGTGCTCCGAATTGTTTAGATTGTGTCCAGCTGACGATTTCTGGTGAGCTTGTGCAAGAGAAGCCGCGTCTGATTCCAAATTTTCCTCACGCCAAAAATACGTCAGTATGCCATGACTCGGAACTGAGTTCCGAGCATAAATATAGCACTGAAAGTGTGCCTCTAATCAACGCTTACTTTTTAGGAGTCGTTGTCAGATGCAGGACTTGTTTGGCTAATACTGATTTCTTGCGAGCAGCGGAGTTTTTGTGCAAGATGCCCTTGCTTACTGCTTTGTCAATGACGGTGTAAGCATTCTTCAAGGCTTCGCCGGCTTTCTTGACGTCGGCAACTTTGACGGAGTCTGCTACTTCATTACGGACGGTCCGCACGGCGGACTTCCAAGACTTGTTTCTGACGCGGTTGCGCTCTGCAACGTCTACTCTTTTGATGGCTGATTTGATATTCGGCACGGCTATTTCCTGATCTAAACTGCGGTTGGATATTCTAGCACAGCGTTAGAGTGGGGCTCGCCGGGTTTTATAGTTATCGTAACTTTTGGCTGAAAACGAACTAACATAAGCTCACAGTCGGCGAATCTGCAGTAGATGATGCTTGCCGATTTTCGGTTATACCGCTTTATGCAGACTCGTTGCTGTCATGTCGCTTGGAGAGCGCCCGACCGACCAGATCCTGGAAGCGCTTGGCAGCTAATGGGTCATTTTGAACCACGCGACCAATGGTAGTTCTTAGCTGCTCCTGCTTGCGTGGGGAGAAGTCAACAGTTTCGCCGACGGCGAATTCTGTTTCCGCATCGGGTCTTTTCGGCTCTAATGGATTTGAGTTGTTTTCCTGGGCCATTTAATTAACTAAGAAGTTCTTCGAGGGTTGTTTGTCCGGTCCAAAGAGCAATTGTTTTTTGTGTGGTTGGGCAGGTTGAGTCCTTGTAGGCAGAAAGGAAAAGCTCTAGAGCGGCCGGGTGCACATTTTTCAGTCGCTCCGACAGCAGGCTGGCGACGTCTACCTCCACTGGCTTCTCCGTTTGTTTTTGTGCTTCCGCACGTTGTTCTGGTTCGATCTTTCCGATTTCTACGACGCCGGTGTGTGGCGCTTCTTTGGCTTCTTTAACTTCAACCCTCGGCTGCTCAGAGCGGTTTTCGCTGTGAATCTTCTCTACGTTGACAGCATGGGCTGTAGGTTTTTGAGGTTGAAGGTTTGAGCTCTCAAAACTCATGAGGTTTATTGATTACTCCCTGAAACGACCGACTGAGTATGGTTTTCTGGTTTGGTCGAATCTGCGCCGTAGTTATTCCTGTAGATAGCTTACGGTTGCACAAGGTCGAGGTCAATGTGGTTTCTACGTAGTCTGAATTTAAAAAGTGCCGTCCCGAACGGGCTTTAAGTCAGCCATGCCTTTCGCGAATCTTTTCGCGAGCCTTTTGTTCCGTGCTTTCGTTTCCCCATTTAATGTGCCGCAAACCTACTGTTTACAAAGACTTTCGGGAATCGCAGGCGCCGTGTACTCGTATTGTCGATGAGAGGTGCGGGACCGAAAAATTGAGGCAGATACCTGGCAAACAGCTTTCTGACGACTGCCAGATTTAATCCGGCAACATTAAAAAATAACCTTAACTACAGCGGAATCCTAATCCCGTTTGACTCTCCAGGCAAACCGATATCTCAGTTGAATGAGTTTAGGTGAGCCAGGTGGTAGGGGCGGTAGAGGCGACGCGGCCTTAAGGGCATCCATCGCTGCCTGGTCTACGGCTGCAATGCCACTAGGTTGGCTGATCTGAGGTTCGGAGATGGTGCCATCTCGCAAGATGCTGAAGACAGTCACGACTTGGTGCGATTCGAGACCCTTAGGTGGTAGCCACTTAGACTGAATGGTCTTTTTCGCCTCAGTAATGTAGGGTCCTAAGTCGACGTTCTTGGCTGGTTCATCATCACCATCATCGTCTTGTGCGCTATTTTTCGCTGGCCCTTTAGCATCTTGTGTAGTGGATTTTGCGTCACTGGTGGGTGCTTGAGCGACCAATGTACGTTTAGCGGCACGGTTTCCGCCTGAAGCAGATCCAGTAGCCGGCGCTGGTGGCTGTGACGGAGTACCAATTCCTGATCCTTCCATCAGCTCCGGACGATCCATGGGAATTCGCCCTCCCTCGATTCCGAATCGCATATGCTCCCAGCTCGAGGGCAAAAGACCGGCTATCATCACGGGCTTGCCCTTTGGTATAAAACCGAGCGCGGCATTGGCCATCCCATCGTTTGCGATGCTGGCGTCTGTAACCTGCTCAAGCTTTTGTTCTGCCAGCACGGTCGAATGTACCTGGTCGCTAATCATCTGGTTCAATGATGAGAGGCTGGCACCACCGGAAGTGCCTTGCAAATCTTCCAGCAAGAAGCGGCAGAAGTAACTTGTCTCCGTATATGGTGTCTGAGCGGAATTGATTGACAGGTTGTTTGCCGAAATAATGCTTACGCCTGTTAACGTAGCCAACCTTCCGATTACGGAAGCGGGACTTATTTTAGATTTAGGCGGTATCGGTAGCAGCTTGTCGGTAGCGATGCCTTCTTTGATCGGTGACAGATCCAAAAATAGGACTATATTCTTGCACTGAGTTCGTCTCTTGATCGTCGTGAGAACTTTAAGCAAGTCGAGTCCAGTTTCGTCCGCGTTCGCTAGCCTGGTGTCGTTGCAGCAGAAGATGATGTCCTGTTCGCTTTTGCTCAGAGCCCAGCGGGTTGACAGATAGATAACCACCAGGTCGTTTGGTAGGCATTTGCTTGTAATGCCATTGATAAGCACATCTTCTGTAGTGACTTTCGTTGCATCGTCTTGTCGTAAGACGACCAGGTGGTCGTTTTTGAAATTACCGGCGCGCCCGTCTCTGAAGAGAGTTGCTAGCTTGTTCGCGGATTCTGCACCATATTTGACTGGTGGAATAGCCGGATCTTTGAACGAACTGATTCCTAGCACGACTGCCCATTTGTCGTGAAAAGAGGTAATCGGAGGCGGCGAAGTATTAGCCGGTGTGTTCTTTTTTGCTCCGCCCGAAAAAGGTTTGAAGTTAAACGCGTGAGCTGTGGATACTGCCAGAAGTGCAGGGATGAGCGCGCTCACAAAAAGACAGGCGGTTCTGAATCTTAGGCTCGGTAACTGGAGATTCAAGCTGAAATCACGATGAGGCTTAACTTAACTGGAGTAATGATGGTTTGCGAATGGCCCCGCTTCAGCTGTTTAACTGCCTACACGGTGTCGCCGCCAAGCTTCGAGGAGTTTACTATATTCCAGACCAATTCCAGACCAATTCGGGGACGACAGTCAGGTTATATAGTTTGCTGTTTTTTACTGACGTATACACGGTTCTAGTGCTCCGAATCGGAATCGGCTGATGGGAATTGGCAACCCGCATAGCAAGTGAGCTTCGCTAACAATCAGCTTAATTTTTCTACAGCTGTAAATAGCCCTGTAGAAAACTCTAAGATCTCACTGGTGAACAAGGGGAGCCGTCACGGTATTCACATGGTAACAAGATGAAATCGACTCTATATCTGATCGGCACCCCAATCGGCAACCTGTCTGATCTGAGTCCGCGCGTGCGTGAGGCGATTGATAAATGTGATTTTCTTTTAGTCGAAGACACGAGGGTCACAATCAAACTTCTCAATCACTTGGATTTGAAGAAAAAGATGATTAGCTGTCATGACTTCAATGAACGCGGTCGTATTGAGGTTCTTGAGCGGGCGCGTTCGGAAAACGCAAACGTTGGATTGATATCTGATGCTGGGATGCCATTGATCTCCGACCCTGGAAACTTTATTGTAAAAGCTGCACTGGACCTGGATTTTAATGTGGTCGCCATACCCGGACCGAGTGCGTTTGTACTTGCACTGGTTGCCAGCGGACTTGCCGCCGACCGATTTGTATTCGAGGGCTTTCTGCCCGACAAAGCCGGTGACATCCGAAAGCGTTTGGAGTTTGTCAAATCAGATCCTCGCACTTTGATCTTTTACGTCTCGCCCCACAAATTGCTCAAAACACTGAAGGTTTGCCTAGAAGTTCTGGGCGCACGCAAAGCCTGCTTGTGTCGGGAGCTGACCAAGTTTCATGAAGAATATATTCGTGCAGATCTGTCGCAGATCGCCGCAAAAGCTGAGAACTCAGAAATTAAAGGGGAGTTTGTGCTTGTCGTCGAGGGGAGCACCAAGAGTGAAGAAGAAATAGATGAATCGTATATCGAACAGCTAGCCGAAGATTGTTTGCGCAGCGGACTCTCTGTTAAAGACACGGCACATGAATTGAGTGACAAGTTGAACAGGCAAAAATCTGCTATGTATAAGTTGGCGATTCAAGTCTCTCAAAGAATGGCTCCGGAAGCGGATGACAATTGATGTTAGTTGGTGAATCGATATTTGTTTGATATGTGTTTGTGGTCTGTTTCTGTTCGCATGCTCAAGTTGAATTCTCGCCGGGGGAAATGTGATGATGGATAGTGGCGCCATGCCCGTTTATGAGGCAGTTGTCTTGGGCATTGTGCAAGGCATTACTGAGTTCCTTCCAATCAGCAGTACTGCTCACTTGAGAGTTGTGCCTACTCTGTTCGGCTGGGGTGATCCCGGCGCCGCTTACTCAGCGGTCATTCAGCTGGGCTCAGTAATTGCATCCGTCACATATTTTTGGAAAGACATAGTCTCTATTACATTTGGAACTTTAAGCGGCTTACAAAAGAAGGATCTATCCGACCAGAATGTGCGTATGAGTGGTGCCATCATATTCGGTACTATTCCTGTTTGCGTGTTGGGACTATTGCTCAAGCCTCTTCTCGAACAAGACTCGAGCCCATTGCGCTCACTCATGGTTGTAGGCTGTGCCTCGATATTCATGGCAATTGCTCTGGCGACCGCCGAAAGGCTTGGCAGTCACAAAAGAGGAATCGAGACCATTGGCGGCAAAGATGGATTGCTTGTCGGGCTCGGTCAGGCTATGGCGCTTATTCCAGGCTGCTCGCGTAGCGGTTCTACTTTGACCGTGGCTATGTTGCTTAACCTCAAACGCGATGAAGCTGCGCGCTTTTCCTTTTTGCTTGGTATGCCGGCGCTAGTCATAAGCGGATTGGTCGAACTAATTCACATGGTTAAGGATGGCATGTCCGGTGCGGGAGTTCTCGATCTCGCCGTCGGATTTGTAGTATCGGCGGTAGTGAGTTACGCTGCGATCGCCTGGCTTTTGCAATACCTAAAAAGTCATGCTACGTGGATTTTTGTTGCTTATCGCGTAATTTTCGGCATCGCAGTGATTGCGCTTACGTCGCAAGCGATAATCAAGTAAGACCATGTAAAAGTCGCAACAGGCGAGCCGCCAAGTTCTGTGTCGCGACTATGAATGCTAATAGCGAACCGCGCGATCGTCGTAGGTCTGAGTCACAGGCGCCTGCGTCTGTGGTGCTTGCTGGTATTGCATCGGTTGCTGTTGATAAGGCTGTTTGCCGTATGAATTCACCTGCATCGGCTGTTGATACGACTTGAATGATGGTGCGTTCGTGTTTGGTGATGCAAATGACGGGAAAGACTGAGCCGGGGGGACCGCGGATACAGGTTGTGGTGCTTTGGACGAGCTTCCCGGTGGTGAATCGTTATCAAAATTTGGCAACTGATTCTCATTCGGGAAACCATCTGGGTCTGTCAACTGAGCTTCATCTTCCTCTTTAAAGGCAACTGTCATCTTGGCTGGGGCTGGGGGCGTTCCCGATGTTCCAAGTTGGCTGTTCATCAAAGAGCTTGCCGCCAATGAATTTGCCTGGATACTTGAAGGTGCCTCGTTCTGCAACTGCACAGCCGGTTGGCGGCGCCCTTCCGAAGTCTCTCTCTCTGAATTTGTGTAGTCGCGCAGAAGCTCTAGTTCGCGGTCTTTACTGTGCCCGCGCCGGTTCGCTTCTTTCAGCTGTTGCTCAAGTCGTAGCGCCTTTCCTCTTGCATCCTCGCGACCTTTCGTAATGTCTAGGAAATGTATATAAGCGAAAATACTCAGTCCAGCAATCACCAGCGCCACACAGGCGACTAACCAACTCGATAGTTTGACCTGCCGCGCTAAGGAAGGATTTAAGCAAGCATCGATCGCTTCTTTCATTTCTGGCGCTGTCTGGAATCGCAGCCAAATATCTTGCGAGGTCGCTCTTTGCACCAGGTGGTCAACGCGTTCCGAGACTTTCGGGTTTACCTTCTTAGGTAGAGAAGTTTGTAAAGCCAGAGGTTCGTGCGTGGTCAGCAGGAAATACATGGTGGCGCCAAGCGCATAAATATCTGAACGCGGATCGGCCGCACCCCAGTACTGCTCAGGCGGTGAATAGCCAGCTGAGACCACATGTGTGTTATCAGAGTCTTCCTGGAACGGGCGAGCGATACCGAAGTCGACCAGCTTAACTCGCCCCAGGTTGTCGATCATGACGTTGCTGGGTTTCAAGTCGCGATAAATTACCGGCGGGTCGTGGCTGTGTAAGTAGTGCAACACTTCGGCGATTTGTTGAGCCCAGGCAAGCACCTGCTGTTCCGGAAAAGGTTCATGTTGTGCTTGCAAGAGTTGCTGCAGATTTTCGCCCTCGACATACTCCATAACTAGGAAGTAGTCGCCGTTTTCCTCGAAGTAGTCGAGAATGTGAACAATATTCGGATGCTGTAGGCGACTGAGCACAAACGCCTCGCGCTGGAAGAAAAGCAGCGCCTTCTCTTTGTCTTCTTGTCTGAAAAAGTCATCGCGCAGTTTTTTTACGACGCACTGCCGGTTAGCCAGGCGCAGGTCTCTTGCCATATAAACGGTGCCCATTCCGCCCTGACCAAGGTGGCTCAATATCTCCCAGCGATTTTGTAAGACATAACGGCGATTCTGCTGCCGTTGGCGGCGCATATCGCTGGCGCTGTCGTGCGAATTTGAGGGCGGTTGCGACGATTGAGTCATCTTGTCGACTGGGCCGGCAGGGTAGGCAAAAACAGATCCAGTATAACAATGTTTAAGCTTTCGGGAAAGCCACAATTTGGGGATTATCACGGATGTTTGGTGGAGTCTCTGGAGTATTCGTCGGCGCCCGCCAAGCACTCGCAAAGCGATTTTCGTCACCGTATGTGGTGCCCGAGTCTTTACAAATTGGCGGTCTAGGTTTACCGTGACGGGCGCGTTTTAGAACTGTGCGCTAGTCTTCAAAAGTCCATGTTTGACACAAAGCTTCGCATAGAGAGCAAGACCTTCACGATGCCTGTCAGTCAGGTCAAAATTCAATTCATTGCGGTAATAGTGTTCTAGCCGAGTTCTTGGATGTCCGGTTGTTTTCTCGGCTTCATCGAGGACCTGCTCAAAGTGGACTCCCAATCCCTTGTCGAAGAGCAATCGCAGTTCTTCGCACATCGAGTTGAAACGCTCGCGGTTGGAGTCGATCCAGCTGTTTCTTGCTGCCCAGCAACCAAAAACCATGGGTAGACCGAATTTTTCGTACCACCACTGTCCCATATCGACCCGCACCAGCTCTTTCGACCAGGTGCTGTCGCTCTTCAATGCTTTATCCCCGATAACCAGTGCACCAGCATAATCTTTGCTTACTTCAGGCGTTTTGGTCACTTCAAAGCGCGGAATGAATCCGTAGGTCTCGGCGAACAATATTTTCAGCAGATTAACAGATGTCGCCGAATCGGCTGTAATTGCAAGTGTCGACTGCGCGAGATCGCCTGGATCGCGGTCGGCAAAGAACAAGACGCTGCCCACTGGACCAATACTGGCAATTGAAATCGACGGAATTAGCGAGAAGTCACTCTGTTCAAGAAAGAAGAATGAGCTCATTGCCCCCAGGTCTAAACCACCCTGCGAGAAACTTTGGTTGAGTTCAGCCGGGGTACCGAGGGTAAAGTTGACATCTTCGAACGTCTCGGCTCTCAGCAACGGGTACGTGAGAGGCAGGCAATTGATGAAATTGATTTGTCCGAAGCGGGCGTGCCTCGGCCCTGCATTTCGCTGTAATTGTTCGGAGGGCAATCGGTCTGGAGCCTTCGGGCTCTCCAGGCGAGATGAACTAGTCATATAATGGCCTCTTGATTCCGGGCCCAATTATGCCACTTGTTCGCCGATCTTTGAGATGTTCGTTCTAATAAAAGAAGCGGGAGGCGGACCGGAAAGACTTCATTGAATTGTCATAGGCCGCGCTCCCTAAAAACCATTATCCAGGTCTAAACAAAGCCGTCAAGAGGTTTCGCTACAATGCTTGTGTTATAGCGGCTGGATATGCGAGGACACAATTTATGCGAATGGTCGATCTCATCACGGCGAAGAGGCAAGGGCATGAGCATACGCGCCAGGAGATCGAGTTCATTGTCCACGGTGTTATGGATGGTTCCATCCCCGACTACCAGCTCTCAGCCTGGCTTATGGCGGTTTGCTGGCGCGGAATGACAATTGATGAAACAGCTTTTTTGACTGATGCAATGAGCAAGTCGGGTGAGGTTCTAGATCTTTCGGAAATCGGACCCCTCGTTGGCGACAAGCACAGCACTGGCGGTGTCGGCGACAAGACGACTCTTGTTTTCGTCCCCATGATGGCTGCCGCTGGAGTGCCGATGGCCAAGCTCTCGGGACGCGGACTCGGTCATACCGGCGGTACTATCGACAAATTGGAAGCGATTCCAAATTTTAATACTGCCCTTGGCACTAAAGAGTTCATCAGTCAGATCAAAGACATTGGAATGGCGATTGGCGGTCAAACTCAGGAGCTTGCTCCGGCGGATGGCAGAATGTATGCAATGCGCGATGTTACAGGAACAGTTGAATCTATTCCCCTGATTGCGGCTTCAGTAATGTCCAAGAAAATCGCAGCTGGAGCCAATCTCATCATTCTAGATGTGAAGTGTGGCAAAGGTGCATTCATGGAGACTCAAGCGGACGCTGAGCGCCTGGCACAAATGATGGCAGATGTGGGTAAGCGTTTAGGCAAGCCAGTCATAGCGGTTGTCACAGACATGGACCAGCCACTCGGATGCGCAGTCGGCCATACCCTTGAGGTGATCGAGGCCGTTGAAACCTTGAAAGGTGATGGACCAGACGATTTCCGTGAGTTGTGTTTGTCGCTTGGATCTCTAGCTCTTGTGGCGGCGAAGAAATCGCCAAGCGAAGCAGAGGCACGCAAGCATCTCGAGAACTTGTTAAGTAGTGGCAAAGCCCTCGACCACTTCCGTAAATTGATTAAGGCTCAAGGCGGTGATCCGGCGGTGGTTGATGACTACTCATTGATGCCGACTGCAAAGCACGAGTTTGATTTCGTCGTTCCAGGAAAAGGCACGAAATACATAAGTCACATAGATGGACGTAAAGTCGCCGAAGCCTGCAAGATCATGGGCGCTGGTCGTGCAAAGAAAGGCGATCCGATCGATCTTGCTGTCGGTGTCGTTCTTTTAGGCAAGGTCGGAAGCAAGGTCGAAGGCGGGCAGCCGGTCGTTAGGGTACATGCCAATTCGGAGAAGGACTTCGATGCGGTTAGGGAGAAGTTGGCTGAAGCATTTACTTTCACTGAAACTCCTGTACCGTCGCAGGGCATAGTCAAAGCCTGCGTGGCGTGATTAGTTGGTTGCACCAGAGGTTAGCTCGGCGTGAAATCTCGTTGGATCCCCTTCGCGTCTCATCAACCAGCTTGGAATATGGCGGTTGATGAGGCTATTCTCGAAGCGAGATTGCAAGGGATAGTTCCCCCAACGCTTAGATTCTACGGATGGGCACCGCCTGCAGTGTCGCTTGGCTATGCTCAGAAATTGTCACCTACTGCGCTTGCTGAGATAAATCGCGCAGGCCTAGAGGTAGTGCGCCGCCCGACGGGAGGGCGAGCGGTATTGCATGATGGCGAACTGACGTACTCTTTCGTTGGTTCAGCTCTCGACTCGTCAATTGCAAATGAGGGTGCCGCAGAGTCTCTCTCTCTTGCCGATACTATAAGTTCTCAAAATCAAAGCAGTAAAGAACACAGACTCGTTAAAAGCGATGCTCTCAGATTATCCAGCAGCGTCTCAGTTTCTTATCTACAAGTTTGCCAGGGACTGCTGCGGGGGTTCGATAATCTTGGCGTTTCAGCTGAGATTGGTCGCGGCGGTGGTGGCTATACAAGATTTGAAGATTGCTTTCAAACTACTACTAATGCCGACCTTCAAATCAATGGATTGAAGGCCGTCGGAAGCGCCCAGTTGAGACGAAAGTCTGCGATATTGCAGCATGGTTCTATTCTGCTAGATCAATCGCAAGATCTTATGCCATCTTTAGTAGATCAACCTGCTTTTGCAAGTAGCGTAAAGTCGTCAATTCGGTCAGAAGTTGGTGTGATGAAACGTCACACCAACTTGTTCGATGTTATTGAGGTTCAAGATATCTCAACGGTAGAGGCGGCATTTGTCCGCGGTTTTAACGAAACCTTCGACAGCGAGTTTGTGCGCGGTTCTTTGACTGAGTTTGAGACAGAACTTGCGTTTACGCTTTTGAGTAAGTATCAAGTCCAATCAAAAGTCGGAGCCTAAGTCTGTTTCGAAAGATCTCTGCCGGTCAAAGCGAGTTAGAAAACTCCTGCACCATATAAAAGCCACCGTCTTTAGAAATAGCTATACCAATACCGACACTGGTAACAGTCGGATTGAGAATGGTGCCTCTATGATTTTGTTGATTTGGTGGTTCTGCCATCATCTGGCGTTCAGAATCTTCGGCCGCCGAACTTACGTCTGTGATACCGTTCGCCATTGAAATATTTTCGAATACCCCTCCTATTCCAGCTCTACGCGCGCGGTCTTGGGGCGAAGCACCATCAGGATTTACGTGGTTGAAAAAATGTCTGTTGGCCATGTCTTGAGCATGCGCTCGCGCTAACGCAGTCAATGAACTATTTCCGCTGACCGGAGGTTGTTTCTCTTTTGCGCGATCTGCATTCACAACACTGACCATTTGTGACTCTACTGCCGGTATCTGCGATATTAGAGAGGCTAAACTGGATTTCCCACCACCAGCCGCATGCGTGGTGCTCGAAATATTGCTAAGTGGGCTCGCCGTATGAGCGTAGCGCACGTTTAAGTTGTATAGCTGCAAGCCTTCATCAGACTGTCTTGCGAAAGATACTCGGATGATTCCTGATGGAGTATCGTCCAAAATGTGGTCGGCGTCTGCCGCAGTTGTCACAACCCTCTGATTGATCGTCAGTAGAACATCGCCTTCACCCAAGCCAATATTTGCGGCTACGCTACGATCAGCTACTTCGGTTATTAGAATCCCGCTTCTGCTCCCAACAGACGAGACGATGTATGCAGCTTTCCCTGAAGCCCCCAGAAGTCGTGAATTAATGATCCGCTCAGACCGTGTGTAGATCTGCTTCTGAGGACCGGCCGGGACCTTTGCCTTGGGTTTCGCTGGAACTTTTGCTTCCACGGCCAATGGTGGCAGGAGAAAACCTGCGACTGCGACAGACACGATCAGAAGAACTAGTCCGCTGTAATACCGCATTCCCCGTTTGCCGCTCTTAAGCATTGCAGCATAAAGAACGATTGCAGACAGCAACATTGTTGAAGCCTTCAAACAAAAAAACAGCCGCTTTGCCAATAGCACATATCGATTCAATTTCGCCTCGCATTCTAATTCGGTGGTATCGGCTTGATGATTATAGAGTCTGTTCAACGAACAATTGTGCTAACAAGATCCCCAGTTGAACCAGTCTCTGTCATCGCGACAATTTCAATGCCTGTCTAGCTGCCGAGCGCCCGGCTCGGGCCGCCGAGTCGACGCAAGGTTGGCCTTGTATGCTGCTGTGCGCGAGGATGAGGTTGGGGTAGTTAATGCTTGCAACTTTGCTCATCTTTGCATAGTATCCGACGTTCATAACAGGCATCACATGTCCCCAGCGGGACAAAACAATTCTCTCTAATGATGCCTCAAGTTTGTCTGAAATCCTAGATACCTGTTCTGCAATTTCACCGGCAAAATTCTTTCTACTTCCCTCCAACAATAGCGGTCGGCCCTCAGAGCCAGGTGCGTAAGGTCGGTATACAGTCAAGACCTGCCCTATATTCGGTGTATATGTCTTGCTGGATCTGTACACCGTATCTGCCACCACTAAGTCGGTGAATCCAGACTGCTCGTCGTAAAAATTGTCAAAAGTACCCTCGAAAGATTTGCGAGCCAGCAACAAATTTGCCACTAAATACGAACCGTAGCGAAATCCCATCATGGCGGCCTTACTCATATTGTCGACATGTTTAATAATCCGTGCGGCTACTAGCGGCGGGACAGCTACAATAGCTTGTTTTGCTAATACACGCTGAAGATTTCCTGCGTTGTCGCTGTAAAGAACCTCAGTACCAGATTCGGTGACGGCGACCGACCACACGAAGCTGTTGGTGGCACATCTGTCGGGAGGCAGCTTTCTTAAGATAGCGTCGGAAATCGTTTGATTGCCACCGGGTAAGGTGCCAACTTCTTCAAACATCTCATGCGTGAGCTGATACCCGGCAAGTGCCGAAAGACGCTCAGGAGCTATACAGTTTCGAGAGCGACAAAATCGGTCCACAGCTCTTATAAATGCCGGCGAGAATGAGCGCAGAACAGACGCGAAACTCAAAAGATCCAGCTCGCGCGAAGTCTTGTCTTCCATCAGTGAAACAGCCGGATTTGCCGCTTCGCTAGCGGTCTTTATGGCATTCCAAATTGGTTCGGACTTCTGTCTAAATTCCGCAAAATCCTTGGACAACCCGTCCTTCAGACCTGACTCAACACCAACAAAATATTTCTCAGCGATGTGCCAACTGTTGCGATTGCTTGCGAGTTTCACAGGTTTTAAGCCGAGCACGTCAAATAATTCGTCAGTAATATTGTCTCCGGTGCCGGCTATGTAAGATCCATATGAAAAATTGATACCGCGATAAGAGTCACCACGAGAGACACCACCAAAGGTTGCGTATTGCTCGAGTAAGACGAAATCCTCATTTCGCAGATGGTAAGCGGCAGTTAGGCCGGCCAAACCACCACCAACGATTACGAAATCGCAGCGTTTTTCAGAGGCGACTTTTGCAGTGGGAATCTCGGAGTCGCGCAACCGATGCCCGAGCAGAAAATTGTCACCAGTCCACGGGTCAACCTTGTAAGACCTTCCCTTGAGCTCCAGAGTCAGCGGTCCCTCATCGGACTCGTGAGCAGGTGTTGCCGAAGCGCTTTCCGTCTGCCCAAGGGCAAACTGCTCGCCACTCAACAACTGAGCGATACTACCAGATCCAAAGAGTGCACCAAGCCTGGCTATATTGGCTAGAAAAGATCTGCGGTTCAGACTATCCAATCTTCCACTTTGAATCGCAACTGGGCTGCAACTTCTTGATTATGCCAGGCGGGCGCAGCTCGAGCAATGCAATTTCCCGGGCGTAGCAGCTTTGATTGGTCTTGGCGATCATTATGATTATTGTCGCAAATTGCAGGTTGACTGCAATTTGCCTTGTAAAATCCAGTCCGAGTTCAACTGAGGCGGATTCAGGATGGAAGTGAAATTGAAAGAGACAGAACCAAAGCTGGCTCCTAAGAGCGCGCAGCTTGAAGAAAAGAAAGAGAAGATTCGTAAGGGTGGTGCGCCCAAGTATCACCAAAAACTAGCCGAAGAAGGAAAACTCTTCGCACGCGAGCGGCTTCGCTTGCTTCTCGATCCGGGCTTTGGACTCGAGGATGCAGACTTCGCCAACTGCAACGAAGCCGACCTGCCTGCCGATGGCGTTATCACCGGTGTAGGACAGATTGAGGGCAAGACCGTTTGCTATATGGCCAACGACTCTACCGTCAAAGCAGGTTCGTGGGGTTGGCGCACAGTCGAGAAGATCATTCGTATTCAAGAGACTGCTGCCAAATTAAGAGTGCCGCTAATTTATCTTGTCGATTCGGCTGGTGCGCGAATCACCGACCAAATCGAGATGTTCCCTGGACGTCGCGGTGCCGGGAAGATTTTCCACAATCAAGTACAGATGTCCGGATACATTCCGCAGATCTGTTTGTTGTTTGGTCCATCGGCTGCTGGTGGCGCATATATTCCAGCGTTCTGCGACATCGTCATCATGAACGACAAGCGCGCTTCTATGTATCTTGGTTCTCCTCGTATGGCCGAGATGGTGATTGGAGAGAAAGTCACACTCGAAGAAATGGGCGGTGCTCGCATGCACTGCAGCGTAAGTGGTTGCGGCGATGTTCTCGTAAGCTCGGAAGAAGAAGCGATCAAGCTTTGCAAAGACTATCTGCGTTTCTTCCCCTCCAACTGTGAACAAACTACGCCTCTGTTGCCAGAATTGGCAATCAATAACAACGGCAAAACGATCGACGAAATCATTCCTGAAAAGGAAAACATTCCGTTCGACATGTACCAAGTTATCGACAATCTGATTGATGCTGGCTCGTTCTTCGAAATCAAAAAGCTTTTTGCTAGCGAGTTGATTACCGGTCTTGCTCGTATCGGTGGACGCGCTGTCGGCATCATCGCCAATCAACCCAAGGTAAAAGGTGGGGTACTCTTCGTCGATTCCTCCGACAAAGGCGCTCGCTTCATCTGGTTGTGCAACGCGTTTAACATACCGCTGCTTTTCCTCGCTGATGTCCCTGGATTCATGATCGGCAGTAAGGTGGAGCGTGCCGGCATGATCCGCGCCGGAGCAAAGTTGATCTCGGCAGTCTCGTCAGCTGATGTGCCGAAGATCTCTGTTGTCGTTCGCAAAGCATATGGAGCTGGACTCTACGCCATGTGTGGTCCTGCATTTGAGCCTGATATCTGCCTGGCACTTCCGACTGCCTGGATCGCCGTTATGGGTCCGGAAGCCGCGGTCAACGCTGTCTACTACAACAAGATCATGGAGCTTCCTGAATCTGAAAGAGCTGCTTTTGTCGAACAGAAGCGCACAGAATATCGCGAAGACGTAGACATCTACAAATTGGCCGCAGAGATGGTTGTAGACGGTATGATCTCTCCGCATCATTTGAGAGCCGAGTTGATCAATCGCTACAATGCTTATGCCACGAAAAAAGTGACAGGATTCAACAAGAAACATAGTGTTCTTCCTGTCTAGGTAAACCGTCCAGCTTCAGCTGCTTCGTTTTAATGGCGAACTCCTTGAAGAGACAATTCAGACCAAATAAAAAGGGTTGCAGTTGCTGCAACCTTTTTTTGCTTAATCTCGACACTAGAGTCATTCACACGCCAAAGGCTGAGGAGAATTTTTATGTGGTCCAATGAGCAACTTGCTGATGCTAAACAGGTTCTCTGGAATGGTTCGGAAAACAGAGACATCCAACGAGTGGAAGATGTCGTCAAAGATAAGAAAGAGAAGGAAATATATCTTGTGGTTGGCGACGTAACCTATACAGATCCTCTTTATCTGAAGGCATTGGAAGCGCTCGTCAGCGACGGAAAATTCAGCAAGACCGGATGCGAAGACGGCCGCGAAACTTACAAACGCACCAGCTGAATCCAGCAAAATAAACATATAGTCGATCGCTATAAAATCGTATATATCGTGCGGTTTTCACGCAAAAGCGCTTGATTCTGCGCCCCATAGGAGTACGATGCACAAGTCAAGTGTCGGAACTTTAGGGTGGATTATGAAAAAGTGGTTTCCGGCCGCCTTGATTGTTCTTGGGTGTTGTCTACTTGGTCTATCTCATTTTCTGGGGAATGAGTCCGGACCGGATGAAGTGATAGGACACATCGCCGGAATGATCATGCTTGTCGGCTCTGTAATTTGTATTGGTGTAGGACTGGTGCTGCAGTTCTTGAAAGACCACGACGAGGAAGAAGCCTGGTAAAGGCTCAACATATCCAAGTTTGAGCGTGATAAAGGCAGCTCTTTTGGGTAGGCAATATACACGAGTTCTGCACAAGCTCAGTGGTATCGTCTACCGTAAGATGGCTGTTTGAGGCACTCAAATGACTGCAAAAGCTCTTCTGAAACTGACCCCGCTTTTGGGTGTCCTGTTCGTTAGCGTCGCACCTGCGTGGGCTAAGCATCATAAGGATGCACCAGCCACTAATATCTTTACACCGCCGGCAGCTGCGGCGATTGCGCCAACCTTCAATAAGGGCAAAACACCGCCGGCAATAGTCAAATTGCTTGATGGAACGGAAGAGCCGCGCTGGGACATCGTGAAGACGTTGCCGGATTTGACTAACGATCAGACGAAGGCACTCAATAAGCTGCAGCAAGAGACGCAGAAGAATCTGACAAGCTTTCGCACCCAAATGAATGATGCTCAACAAGAGCTGAAAGAGCTTAAGTCAAACAAAAGCAAGACCGGTACCCAGACGGCAAATCCTGCTGTTGCTTTCCTGAATCCAGACGGTAAGCCTTACATGGGTCCGCTCTTGGGGACGGAAGAGATGGGTATGGACCCCAACGAGGAATCGCAAGAAGACGTCCAAGCTCAAATTGACGGTTTAAAAGACAAGATCAAAGAGTACAACCAGCAAGCTGCGACTCAAGCCAAGGCTCTGCTCACTCAGGCTCAGCTGAATGAGCTCGACCTGATGCGTCAGGGGCAGCTCGTGGTGAAAGCTCCGGACAATTTCCTAGTCGATTCTCCAGCTGAACCGTCGCTCGCCAAACATAAACGCGACAGGGAGCTGGCCTCTAACAACGCCGGAGCTCGGGTTCTGCGGTCGATTCTTAACGAGACGGCTCGTGGGATTCGACAGTCCCAACAGATTTAACGAAAACAATTAAGCGGACAAATCTCGCCTGCGGAAAACCGGGGGATTTGAATTAATTTTCGGCTGAAAACAAAGCCGCAGCTGCCGTTTTCGAAATCGCTCTTACTCCATAATCCAAGGTGGGAAGCGCTTTCACGCGTTTTTCACATCGGCGATGGTAATTTTACGAACACAAGGGGTGACGCCTGCCACTTGTATTACTAACCCCGTGTTCGAAGGCTGTCTAAGGTTTGCTACTTTAGGGAGGACCACCCCTTGTCCCAGAGACCAGACCACGTCGAACCAAGACACTTTACTGAAAGACATGATTTCCGTGAACATCAGCATATTCAGCCGAGTCATCACGAGTTTCAACACCATCACAGTCAGCATAATCAACGCCGCCACCATGAACAGAATGAGAAACATCTCGTTGACAAAGGCACCTTGCCGGATTTGCAATTGACTCACAACGGTGATGCCAAGCCTGGTCAACCGGCAGCCAAAGCTGAAAACCAACCTGACTTAAAGGCAGAGGGTTCTAAGGAGACGCCGAGCAACAATGGCGAAGTCAGATTCACGGGTATGCACGGAGCGGCGGTAGATACAGACGGTTCAGGCGCTCATCGTCACAAAGAAGACCGAACCAGACAGAATAGAACCAGCCTCAAGGATGCGGACGGTAAGTCACTAGATACAGATAAAGATAACTTTGTAGCACTGCCTAAGAAAGAGATGGAGCGTCTCGGTATTAAGCTCGGCGACCATGGCTACCTGCAACGCCAAGACACCGGCGAGAAAGTGCCAGTCGTTTTCGGTGACTCTAGCAGCGGAAAGCAGTGGAAGCATGGTAACGGTCAACCGGAAGCCTCTGTGGCAGCACTGAAAGGGCTAGGTTTCAACAACGTTGATGGAAGACACGGTGTTGATGGAAATATCCAGTTCAACCTAATCATGCAACCAGGATCTCGCGACAAAGGTTTGAACGTATAAACGGCGCCTGTTTTAGTCGATCCAACGCTTAGATATGCGGTTTGTCGACATCGCTAGTTTAAGAGTTCACTCTCTGTGGGGTCACTTGGTGGCAGAAGGAGCAGCAATACCTACACTTACTCTCTTCAAACAAGGCACACCTTCAACTCCTTGAATGACGGAGTATCCTTCGAGCTTACATCTTTTTTCTAGCGCAGTCGACGCATTCCAGAGGTAAAATTCATCAGCCGATGCTGGAAAAGGACTGTCATTCACATCTTTCATATACAAGAAACCAGAATCGGGTGGAGCAACCTGGCTAAGATCAAGCAGTTCCACCAGATTGATTCGACTTCGTTCGCACACCAGAAGCGGTGCATGCAGAGAAGTGAAATAGTGCCCGATTGGATAGGTCAAGCGCATTTTTATTGCCTTGTTCGGCCAATTTTTTTCTTGCAAAAACGTAACGCTGGAAAACGATTCGATTCCGATGAATAAAGACACAACCACGACTGCTACTGCATTCAGCGCGGCTATTTTTAGCGTGAATAGCCACTCGGCAAGCGATGCGAACAAAATTAGCGTGCATCCGATGACCATTGTTTGGTAACGAAATGGTGCAGACCTTGCTCCTCCCAACAATAAATCTTGTCCAGCAAAGATAACGAACCAGACGACGATGATGCACAGCTGCAAATACTTAGGCCCGCGCAAAAAACGAGCAGCCACTGCAAAAGAGAGGAACTCAAAAAAGGTAATGCCGATCAACAGCCATTCATAGTGTGATGTTTGCCAGCCAAACAAAGCAAATGCCTTGCAGAAAATGGTAAGCCAGACATTGACGAGCGCATCGTAAGGAACGGATGGCTCAAGCCAACTGTAAGTGCGAAATAACGTGCTCGAATTCACCTTTATCAGATACAACCATGGACCAAAGAGCACGCCTGCTAAGAGAAAGGTTCCTAAAAACTGGCGCCAATACTTTTTCCTGCGCTCTTTGCCTAGAAGAACGAAGAAGACCTGACCGAGTGCCGCACAAACGGTCAGCAACCAGCTATATAACCCGAGAACGAGAGAGATTCCATATCCTAACCATCCGGAATGCTTCCCTGTGCGCAGGGAATACAAAAGGAGTGCATTCGACAGAAACATAAAAAAAAGACCGAGTGAATAGTCGCGTGCTTCCTGGGCAAAGTAAATGAGCGATGGAGACAGTGCTGCAAATGCCGTCGTTAGGGCCGCAAGTAATCGGTTGCTGTATGTTTCTGATGCGAGAAAGAAAATAACTGGCAAGGTGAAAGCGCTGATAAGAGCGCTGATAAATCGGAAAGTGAAGGGCGTCGATCCGAACGCTTTGCAGAACAGCCAGTTGAGTAGATAAAACAACGGTGCGTGCCCTGGCTCGCTTTCAAAAAGCGCTCGGGAGATGTTAGGGACCGTACTGTCGCTTCCAACTGTTCGGAATTTTCGCAAATCGGAGAAAGGTACTGCTCTATCGACGACGTTCTCAAAAAACTGAGCCTCAGTGTGTCCGGAAAGTACCAGCGCCGTGTATGATTCGTCGTACCAGAACTCCTTGAAGTCCAAGTTGATGAAGCGCATGACGCCACCGACTACGCTCAATAAAATGAGCACTGTGAAGGCGAGCTTTTCGAATTTCTGCAGCTGCATAACTAAAGATTATGGCGCCAAGTCGCCGGCAAGGCAAACAGGCCTGCAAAGCAAATACAGAAACAGGAATGCTCAATAGCTGGAAGGCTCGTGCGAGCTAGAAGGTTATTGGTTGAAGATAGTCGCTGGTGGAGAAATTTTACGACATCGAAGAGGTGACGGACGGTCTTTCAAACTGGGCATTCACCAATCGCGCGTAAGAAGACTCTTTCTGCAAAAGTTCGTCATGAGTGCCAGACTCTACGATTCGTCCGTGTTCCAGAACCAAAATCTCGTCTGCATGCTTGATAGTAGACAAACGGTGCGCAATGACGATTACCGTGCGGTTGTCCATCAGGTTGTTCAGAGCCGCCTGAACTGCAGCTTCGGACTCGTTATCTAGGGAGCTCGTTGCTTCATCGAGGATGAGGATAGGAGCGTCCTTGAGAATGGCTCGAGCGATGGCAATTCGCTGTTGCTGTCCGCCGGACAATCTTGTTCCGCGTTCTCCTATAACTGTGGCATAGCCGTCCGGTAGTTGCTGAATGAATTCGTGGCAGTAAGCGGCTTTTGCGGCTTCTTGAATCTGCTCGACGGTGGCATCAAGTTTTCCTAAACGGATATTCTCTTCTACACTTGTGTTGAACAAGAAGTTGTCTTGCGTGACGAGAGCAATTTGCGAACGCAGAGAATGCAGCGTGTACGACTGTAACGGGCACTCATCGATCATGATCGCGCCGGTAGTTGGATCGAAGAACCTTGGTACGAGATTAGCGAGAGTCGATTTGCCAGAACCAGATAGACCAACGAGTGCGACCATTTTGCCGGCGGCAATGTCGACTGAAATTCCGTTCAATACGAGATTTTCATGACCGGGATATTTATAGGAGACGTTGACAAACTTGATGCTGTGATTTCCTGAACGTAATACATTGGCGTTGGGCAGGTCGTGAAGGTTCGATTCAAGATCAAGAACTTCGAAAACTCGAGCAGCCGCTGCCAATGCCGGCTGAAGAACTCCATTGATTCGACCGATATTCTTGATCGGTGAATAAAGTAACAACAAAGCAACTACGAAAGATGTTAACGCGCCGAGTGACATCTGATGGTGCACGACCTGCCAGCCGGCAATCCACATGACAGCGGCGATACCGCAGGCTCCAATCATGGCAAGAATTGGCGAGAGCATCGCTTCCGCTCTCACCGCTTTCATGGTGTTGCCTTTGAACGAGTCATTGACGGCTTGAAAGCGCTTGGTCTGAAATCCTTCTAGATTGAACGATTGAACGATCTTGGCGCCCTGAACTGATTCACCGAGAATGCCAACCAGGTCGCCAATCGCTTCCTGCCCACTGCGAGCCGAGCGACGAATATTTTTACCAAGAATGGACACCGGAATGACGATTAAAGAGAGAATCGTCAGTGCTACAGCACTCAGATAAGCGCTCTGAAACAGCAGCACCATAACCAGCGACAACAATGTCACGGTACGGCTGATCATCGATTGGAAAGTTTGCGAGATGGCATTTTCGATAACACCAACGTCGTTCACCATGCGTCCGATGAGCACGCCCGAAGATTGGCTCTGGAAATACTGCAGCGGTTGGTTCTCGACGTGAGCAAAAAGCTCATTGCGCAAATCGCGAATAGCAGATGCGCCGACTAGCCTGATGCAGAAAGTCTCGAAGAAACGGAACACCCCCTGCAAAAAAGCAAATATCAAAACTGCCACTGGCACGTAATAAATCAGGTGCCCGCGACCCTCTACAAATATCTTCTGCAATCCTTGTCCAGACAGCCAGGCGATGGCGCCATCGAGCGATCCACCTGGAATGGCGGCCAGCATACCGGCGACAAATGGAAGCCAGTACGGACGAATGTACTTAAGTAGTCGAAGATAGTGGCGATTATGTTCGGCTAAGAAGCTTTGCAGTTTCACTGGTTTCCTAAGCGGTTTCCTGGATTCAACTGACGGAGGGCAGTTCCTTGGCTCTAAGCGCCTTGACGATTTCACTAGCTGCTTCTGTTGCATACTCTCGCTCGCCGAGCTGTCGCCTCAATGAAAGCAACTTTTCCGAAATCTCCTGCCTCAAGGCCGGCACATCGAGAAGGTCGCCCGTGTATCTTACGAGCTGTTCGGCTCTACAATCCAGTTGAATTAGTTCAGGGATGAGGTCGTAACCCGCCAAAAGGTTCGGCCAGCCCACTCTCTTGACAGTCTTAAATATGCAAAAGATCAAGTAAGTCGCCCATAACGCTCGGTAATATATGAGCATCGGTTTACCAAAGAGCGAGACCTCCAAAGTCGTCGTGCCGGACTTCGCCCAGACAAGGTCACAGGCTTTGATTGCAGTGTAATTTTGATCTCTTCGGCACATGAAGAGAGTTTTGCCCATCAAATCTTGCATTTTATTGGCTTGGATAGCCTCGGTGATGGCCTGGGCTAGAACCTCATGGGCCGGAACCAGCACGAATTGTAGGTCGGGTCTGGTCTTGAGCAGCCAGGCGATTGCTTCCAGAGATATCGGCAGGATATCCGCAATTTCGCGCTTGCGACTGCCAGGAAAGATGGAAATTAGAGGCCGATTTGGGTCGATTCCCATGGTCTTGCAGAACTCTTCTTTCTGCGGCAATTCCTCTAGCGTTGGTATGTTGTTAATGACAGGATTTCCGACAAATTTCACAGGGACGTTATGGTCTTCATAAAGCGGCTCTTCGAAGGGGAATGTGCAGAGCATTTTGTTGATCGTGCTGGCTAGGGTGTTGATGCGCCAAGGACGCGAGCCCCACACCTGTGGCGAAATGAAGTAATACATCAATAACTTCGGATATTTCTTACGCAATAACGAAGCGACACGCAGATTGAATCCGCCGAAATCGACCAGGAGAACCATCTCCGGCGACCGCTCAGCAATTTTCGAAAAAATCTCACGGCGCACGCGCAAGAGGTATGGAATGTGGCGAACCGTCTCCAGCAGCCCTAAAACTGAAAAATCGGCACAGTCATACATCAGCTCCACGCCTGCTTCCTTCATCTGCTGACCGCCCACACCCCAGACGTGCAAATCTGGCATCTGTTCTTTCAACTTGGTGACGAGCTTTCCCACGTGCCTGTCAGCGGAAGGATCGCCGACCATAATGAAGATCGAACGCTCCTCCTTATTCGCCACCGAGCAACTCCGCTTTTGTAATGACAGGCTAAACTACACCAGGCTTGGTGCCAATATGCAGCGCTACCGACCCGAGTGCTAGCGGGACATGGCGAACATCAGACAAGCCCGCAGCCCTGAACATGTTACTTATCTCTGCCGGTTTGGGATAAGTCGTCAACGACTCAGGCAAATATGTATAGGCATTCCGGTCACGTTGAAGAATCGAACCGATGATCGGCACGACATGCCCGAAAAAGACAGAGAAGAGATCGCGAAACACTGGAATTTCAGAATGTCCAAGATCAAGGTTGATCACGCGGGAACCTGGTTTTACGACACGTGCCATTTCGCTGATGCCTTTTTGCAAATCAGTCAGATTGCGAAGCCCGAAACTGTTGATAGCACCATCGAAAGTATCATTTGTAAACGGAAGATTTTGTGCATCACCGCGTATCCACTCAACCTTTGAAGCGCCGTGATGGCTCTGTTCCAAGCGGCGAGCTGCTACTTCTAGCATATTAGGAGAAAAGTCAAGACCAGTAACTGCTGCACCGTCTCTGGTGGCAATAAGGTGTGAGATTCGCAGTGCAAGATCGCCTGTTCCACAACAAACATCTAAAAATTTGGTACCAGTACCAGCGCACAATTGCTGGACGGCGCGCTCTTTCCATGCTCTGTGCATGCCGAGACTAATAGCGTCGTTGGTAAGATCGTAGCCGGCGGCAATACGATCGAACTGCTTCAAAACGTAATCAGCCTTTTCCTCTTTTGTAGGGAGCTGAAACGGCATGCTTATTTAACGACTCCAAAACCGAGAATCATGCAAACGAACATGAAGCAACCTGCCACGATCCAGGTCAGTCGATCAAGCCCGGCTTCGGCGCCTCTCTTGCCACTAAACATAGTGGCACCAGTGCCAATACCGCCCATGCCTTCGCCTTTTGGTGCGTGAATCAAGACAAGTGCAACCATAAAGAGACCGAGCACCCCTTCGAGCACCAGCAAAATAATGTAGGGGACGGTCATTGAAGTCATTCTAAGTAGCCTTTCTTGCTGGAGGTATCGAGAAATGAGGACTTGTGCGGCCAGCTGGGTGCCTTGCAAAGTTGCCGCTGCAATTGAGCTTAGCGTGCTGGGGCTGATTATAGCCTAAACCACACACACCTCTTCGCAACAACACTTATTGTTTTAATACCGCTTCAGGCTGAGGGCGGAGTCTCATTTTTGTCCAGAAAGCGCTGCAAAATGATAGCTGCCGCCTGCATATCAACCAATTCACGATTCTTGCCGGTCTTAACCTTCTGCAGCGTAAGCGTGCGAATAGCCGAAATGGTTGACAATCTCTCATCTTCGTAAACGATCGGGACATCGATCAGGCGCGCCAATTTTCGTCCAAACGAGCGCACCTTTTCAGCTTGATCGCCGCTCGTTCCATCCATGTTCAAGGGCAACCCAATGACAATCGTCACCGCTCCATGCCTCTCTGCGATCTGGCTGACCGCTCGCACGTCACGGTCCATATTGTGGCGCTTGATCGTCTCTAGTCCTGCTGCCGTGTAATGCAGAGGGTCAGAAATGGCGATACCAATGCGTTTATCGCCAACGTCAAGACCAATAATTCGGGGTTTAGCACTCATCGCACAATATTATGACCTATCATTTAGCTAGCGTCATCGCTGGGGAGAATGTCGCAAAATGCCTATTCTGCTTGGCTTTCTTGGCACATAAAACTTTTTCACCCCCTCCTCGTAGAAAGATTGCCCGGATGAAATCAAACAGTAAAATACCGGCATGAAGATTTACTTAGTGAGGCATGGAATAGCAACTGAGCGCATCGGTGGAGCCGTTCTCAACGACTCTATGAGACCGCTCACCGACGAGGGACGGCAAGAAGCCAAAGCCGTGGCCCAAGGGCTTAAGCGCATCAATGTCAAACCGAACTTCTTCGTTAGCAGTCCACTAGTTCGAGCAAAGCAAACCGCTGAAATTTTTGCCGAAGTCCTCAATGACGACAGCGAAGTCAAGATCTGCGACGCGCTAGCGCCGGGTGGTTCGCCTGCTTCACTGTACAAGTTTTTGCGCGATCTTGGAAATTTCCAAGAAGTGATGCTCTTTGGTCATGAGCCCGATATCGGTATGTTGGCAGCCACATTACTTGACGCTGCTCATGAGTTGCAGCTGCCCTTCAAAAAAGCCGGTGTTTGTAGGGTCGATGTATACGACCTGCCCCCTTCGACGCCAGGGATTTTAAAGTGGTTTATCACACCTAAGATCGCCACGGTTTTATCGAAATCCTGAGCAAGTTTTAGCGATATTCTTGATTGCTATTCGTAGCGTTTCCCGTTGAACATAATCCAACCGCCTTCATGTTTGGATGAGTCGGAATGGTGCGTCCAGTGGATGATGCCACCCTTTTCGTTGCCGATGAATTCACCATGCAATACGACCACGTCTCCGGCAACAACCGGTACACGCGGAGCTCGGTCGATAGAATGAGCGACCAGAACAGTTCTTCCATTCGAGAGCATGACGAGAAAGCGCTCGTGGCGCAGCCCCTCATCGTCCTCGGCTAAGACTTTATAAACTCTAACCTTGCCTGTGATCTCAGCACGCCCGCCTTGTTCCTGCATGGCCACGATCTGGCTGTCATCGTTTTCTGACCCGGGCGGGATAGATTTATTTGGGCTTTGGGTCTCACGACACCCCCCCAGAGCCACTGCGAGGAAAAACACAAGCGAGACATCAATCAATTGACGACGAGCAAATTTATACAAACGCATATCGAAAAGCATATTCACCGGCACCTGTCAGGCACTTACGAAACTAAACCCGGGTTGTGGTATATAGAAAGCAGCATTTATGCAGTTTTGCGCATAATCATTCTCAGAGATTACTTGCAGGGAGCGAACACACAAAACTAATGCTGTCCTCGGTTTACCTTACTGGAGATTCGTTCGAAGCTCAAGACTTGCTTGGACTACAGTCTGCCACCCCTGATTGGCGCGCTTTTGCAATGACCAAGCTAAGACGATATGGTTTGCGCGTGGTCAATCCGCTGGAGTTGACCTGGAGCGGTCGTACCGAGGAAGAGAGAGAACCGGGAACTCCTGAGGATCTCAGGGTGCGACGAGCGCTCGACTTAATCGATCAATCGGATGTGCTTCTAGCAAATCTCAATCGGTCTAGTTACGGAACGGCAATGGAGCTCTTTTATGCTCATCGCCGAGGCAAAATGGTGACGGTGGTTGGGCAGTCACCTTTCAATCCATGGGTCATATCGCATAGCCGAGCACGTTTTGAAGACATCAACGAGGCAATTGAATATATTGTCGGCGAAAAGCCTCAATCTATGCCTTTGCAGTGGGCGCTGCAATATGAGGCCCTGCTTTCAGAGCGCTATGAACAGTTTCCGCCAGCTGGCGAACCTGATTATCGCTTTCTCGGCGGACAGAAGCCGGTTCTTGTCATCGCTCCGCATGCCACGGCGTTTTGGCGCGAAGGCGAGTTTCACGAACCTGACGCATACACCGGCAGTATGTCAGCGTTGTTGCACAGGTTGACCGATTGCCACGCTCTGCTAAGTAACTATTGCTGCGTCGCAGATCCTTGCTGGTATCTGGAGACACCGATGCGACGTGCGTTCAGCGATATCGTTAAATCAGGGCAGATAGGTCTTGTCGTCTTCCTGCTCGGTTCATCATGGCATGAGGCGCCTGGATTACAGCTGTCATCTTATGGACCATCGCTGCACCAATGCGAAGACTACGCGATTCGACTAAAGAATCTTCTTGCCCACATCGAGCCGGTTTGCGAAGACTCCTCTGACCACCAAATGGCACCATTATTGCGATTCTGTGGCGAGGAGCTGGCAGTTCCTACGCTGGTGTTAAAGTTGCACAAGCGATACAGGATGCCACGGCTGCAACTAAAATCGTTCGCTCAAATCGCAAGCAGCTTGAGAACATTCTTGGACGAAACCGGCACTGAACTGCAACGGAGCATGGGCTAATTGACGGACGAGATCGTTATCTTCGTCACCTGCCCACCGGCTGAGTCCGACGGAATCGCGTCTACTTTGGTATCCGAACAGCTCGCTGCTTGCGTCAATATAGTTTCAAACGTCACATCGATATACCGGTGGGAAGGCAAAGTGACGCGAGACAGAGAAGATCTATTGATCATCAAAACCGAACAAAATCTGTGGCAAACTTTGAAGAAGAGGGTTTGTGAAATTCATCCTTATGAGGTTCCAGAGATTATTAAGTGGTCTATAAACGATGGATATGAGCCATACTTAAAATGGATAGCTGATTCTGTAGATCTAGCCAAAAACATCGATTCGTCATCTGCCGGAAACGTCACTAAGTAACAAAAACTCCACTACCCATATAGAAACTGGCAAACGACACCGCGAACAACGCTTAAACAGAGCAAAGGGAAGCAAACTTGGCAAAAGAGACCTTGATCGATATCTTCTGGAAGCGCGTGAAGGAGATGCCCGAGCGCACGGCCATTATGCACAAGGTCAATGGCAGCTATGCGCCGGTTCAATGGGGCGAACATGGGCGCATCACGCGCCTGGTAGCAAACGGACTTTTAGCTTATGGACTTGAGCGCGGCGACAAAATCGCCATCATGTCGCAAACACGTCCAGCTTGGACTTGGGCTGATATCGGGGCCCTCTCTTGTGGTGCCGTGACTGTGCCGATTTACCCGACTTTGTCACCACCGGAAGTGCAGTACCTGGTCAAACATAGTGACACCACAATTTTGTTTGCTGAGCAAGATTGGCAAGCGAAGAAAATTCTCGATTCGGTGGAGAGACCGCCACAGCTCAAGATGATCGTCATAATCGAAGGCGACGCACCTCCCTCGACTGAACATATTGTTTGCATAACCTGGGACCAACTGCTGAAACAAGGAGAGAAATATCAAGCAGAACACCCTGACGAAGTCGATGCACGAGTGAAAGAAGTGCAGCCGTCCGATCTGGCTTCCATTATCTATACGTCAGGGACGACCGGTGTTCCCAAAGGTGCAATGCTGCTGCACAGCAACTTCTATTCTGTCTGTCGGGCAATGACCGAATTGGTCGGCTTCACTGAAAACGATCTCGCGCTTTCATTTCTGCCGCTCTCTCACGTCTACGAAAGAGTCGGCGGCCAGTTCCTTTCGATCTATCAAGGCCTCGTCATGGCTTACGCTGAATCGATCGAAAGCGTGCCGAAGAATATGATAGAAGTCCAACCAACTGTTCTGAATGGCGTGCCCCGATTCTACGAGAAAGCATATCAGCGCATCCAGATGCAAATTAAAGACATGGCTAAGCCGCAACAGATCTTGATTCGCTGGGCGTTCGGTTTGAATAAACGTGCCACTAAAGTTAGTGGCGACAACAGTGCTTTGCTGAAGCAATTTTATCGTGGTGAATTGCGCGTTGCCGACCGTCTTGTTTTTTCGAAGATTCGCAAACGCTTTGGTGGACGGCTCCGTATCATGGTTTCTGGAGCTGCTCCGCTATCGCAGGAAGTGCAGTCGTTTTTTGAATCGCTAGGTTTTGAGATGGTGGAAGGTTATGGTTTGACCGAGACCTCAGCTCCAATTGCATGCAATACACCGGAAGCAAATCATCATGGAACTGTGGGTAAGCCGCTTCCCGGCGTACAAGTAAAAATTGCAGCGGATGGTGAGATACTGGCGAAGGGGCCAACCATATTTGCCGGTTATTACAAGAACGAAGAAGCAACCAAAGATGCGCTCAATGACGGCTGGTTCTATACAGGTGATATTGGAGAGGTAGACGCTGAGGGCTTTCTGCACATCAAAGACAGGAAGAAAGACATCATCATCACCGCTGGTGGCAAGCATATCGCGCCACAATATCTGGAAAACATGTTCAAGGGACAGGGTATGGTGAGCAATATCGTTGTGTATGGCGACCGTCGCAAATATTGCACAGCCTTGATCACACTCAATCCTGATGCTCTAAAAAAGTTCGCCAAAGACAACGGCATAAAAGCTGCGGATGGATCAGATCTAGAGGACACGATCGCGCTGGCACAAAATTCTCAGGTCTACAGCTCGATTGAAAGACTTGTGAATGAAAAGAATGAACATCTGGCACAGTTCGAAAAGATCAAGAAATTCTCAATTTTACCGGTCGATTTTTCCGCCGAAACCAATGAACTGACCCCTACTTTTAAAGTCAAACGTAAAGTAGTTATCGAGAAGTACAAAGACGTTCTCGATAAGATGTATGATGCTCAAGACCTCGAGCTGGAAGACGGTAGAACAGCCAAAACCGGCCTCAAAAAGTAACGCCCAGCAGGGTCGTGAGGCCCAGGCAAAAGCGCTAGTTTCGGAACTTTCCCTTCTTGTTAGTCAAAACCACTAAAAATAACTTTACTTCTGCTTGGCAACTGCGTACAATCTTAGGCGCGGAATCAGTTTTACTGTGACGTTTTTACTATCTAGGTTTCCTGCCGTACCCTGGGCAACGAGGACATAAGAAAAGCAATGTTTGAATCATTCGGTCGCGGACTGAAGATGATTTGGTCAAGCATAAAGATGGGAATGCAGGATCAACGCCTGCTCTGGCCCTCAATCTTGACGGTTTTTACCAATTTCTTCTTCGGCTTTATCCTCATCTTCTTCGGTGAGCAGAAGATTCCAGGCATGGTCTCAGCCAACGCCTCAGAGGTTAGCGGACACGCCGCACGAAACAGCCATCACTTACTGCATCAGGCGCCTCAAACGCTACAGCATCTCGACCCGGCGAAACTGCTTAATATGGGCTCGGTTAACGGACCGCTCGATATGTCTGGCTTCCAGGCACTGAGCGGCCAGGTGTCGGATGTCGTTACTTCCCAGGCAAGTCTTGGTGTGATGGGCATTCTCGCCGTATGGTGGTTAACCAACAGATTTTTGGAAGGAGTTACCACAGCTCTCACCTACAGCCATTTGACTGAAGGTCCTGGTTCAGGCCGGTTCCTTACTGCCTGCCGCGCAGTGGCAGAGAGTTTACCTGCAATCATCATGCTTGGCGCAGTCACTTTCATTGCTCGCAATATAGCTAAATTCATGCGCAAGAAGCGCGGTTCAGGCATCTTTGGCTTTGGTATCGACTTCCTTGCCGGAGTGGTGGAAGTCTTTTGGACATTAGCTGGCCACTTGATTCTTCCGGCGATAGTAATTGAGGGCTCGTCCTTTGTTGGCGCTCTCAAGCGCGCCGATCGTATTGCCTCAGGTAATTTGCTCACAATCGGTGTCGGTGAAATCGGCGTGGATGGTATCTGCCGCATGGCTTCGTGGTTCACATATCTCGTTGGCGTCTCTCTCGGCGGTGCAGCATATTATCTGCATGCGTTCCAGGGAGTGACGATCCCGCCTGCACTAATTGGAATGGGCGTATTGAGCTGGGGATTCATGGTCATCCTGGTCACATCCTTCTCAATCTACATAAGAGCCGCATTCTATACTTGTCTTTATGTCTGGGCGATCGAATCGGAAGCAGTCGCAGCCACAGAACGCGTTCGAGTTGCACCACCAGGACCGCTTGCTGCAGCTTTGGCTTAGTGCCTGACTTGAGTTGGACTCTATTTTAGGACTCTTATGGGTCCGCTTTCTTTCCAGCTGCTTTGTCTTCTTTGCACTCTTCGCATTGATCTTGTTTGGGCGGCAACTGTGCTGTTGACTTACTGGTAGTCGTTGAAGCCGAACTTTGAGCAGCGGCTGTTGAATTTTCTTTTGAATTTTCTGTCGAGTTTGCCGCCGGATTAACCGCGGGAGCCGATGGTGCTGATGCTGCACCAGGTAAACCTTTGGAAACGAGCTCGACAGTCGCGATTTTCAATACTCGCGTATCTCCCTTGTATCCCATCCATCCGTGTACGGTCACCGTCTTACCAATATATGGCGCTAACAGTTCGTTGCAGCCTTTGTAGCCCGTGTACTTAACGGCGACGAACATCTCACCAGTCTTGTCTTCGAGAATGCCCGGTGTGACGCCGCCAAGGATGCAAGCTGTTGCGCAGGCGACGTGTCCAAGACCTTGACCTGGTCCCATAGTCTGAGAAGCATAGCACCATGAATCGACAACTTCGCCGGTTATCGTTACCGGCTCCATTTGCGCCTCTATGTTCCGTGGACGAACAAAATGTGGACGATGAAGCATAGCGAGAACTTTATTGTTCAGGCTGTCCCAATTCTGAACAAGCATCGTGCCGCCCGCACCGAGCGCCACAAAGCCTAAAGCGAAGAAGATCTTAGAAGCCTGCATAGTAGTTATTACTTGCCACTATTCTTCAATTTTTCGCGCCGCGAGACAATTTCCTTATCAGAAGGACTGAATTGAAATGCCTTCTCATAGTTTTCTGCGGCACCTTTTAGATCTTTCTTCGCCTCCAAGTCTTCACCAAGACGCAGATAGCCACGACCGAACTTGGGATTGAAAACCAGACCCGCCCTGTACTGAGCCATAGCTTCGTCTGGATGATTCGCTTTGTCGTATACGTCACCCAGAGCAAAGTGCAAGATAGCTTTGTGTTTCGCATCGCTTATTTTGTTTTCCGCGCTTTTCGCCTTCGCGAGCACATCAGCAGTCTGCATATTGGCGAGGCAACCGAGCACCATGGTCTTTATTTCGTCCATATCGGGACCCACGGTAAATGGCAACAGACAAAGACATACCTCTAATGCCTGAGCGTGTTTCTTTTGCGTGAACAACAGAGAACTGTAGAGTCTGCCGCTTTTGTAGTTAAAAGGGTTGCTGGCAAAGTTGTGGGCAAGCGGCTCCAGTGCGTCGGCACGGCGGCCCAAAGCGACAAGAATCTTCGCCTTCTCAAAGTAGGCGAAATCAGAAGCATGGCCTGAGGCAATAACCTTATCGGCGTAGGGGAGCGCTTCCTGCGGTTTGCCTAAATCGGTCAAAACATCTGCAGTTGCCAGTTGAATATCTTTATTGTCGGGGCGAAGTGAAATCGCCTTTTTGTACATGGCCAGAGCATCTTCAAGCTTGTGCTCGTTGTGATACACAAAGCCGGCAGTTAAACGCAGACCAAAGTCGTCGGGAAATCGCTTGACACCGTCTTTGACCGTCGCATCGGCCTTTTCCGGATGCAACGTAGAGAGATAGACTTGAGCCAAATGTTTGTAGGCGTTTGCTTGTGCATGTGCGTCCGCGATAGCCATTTTGTAATGGTCTATCGCCTGATCGGTCAGTCCCTTCGACTCGAAGAATCGCGCTGCTTGATAGTGCTCGGCATAGCCAACATTTTTTTGCCCGAGAAGCTTCTCCACTTCTTCCGCTGTCAGCACACGACTGCTATCAGATGTTGAAACCTTTGGCACATCTGCAGCAAATGCGCATGCGCTGCTTAACATAGTCGATGCTACTAAGAGCACTAACTTGAATCTGCCAAACACGCGCGTCAGCGGGCCTCGCTATAAGTGAGAATGATCGTCGTTGCGTTTGTACCTTGCGAACGCAGCGTCATCGAGCAAGTCATGCCTTGCTTAAAGGCATAAATTTGGTGGCGTTCCGTTTTGCTCTTATCGACGTTTGCGGTCCATCCCATGCCTTGAAAAGACTTCTGATACCAGTCAGTAACGTTAGCTATAGGATTATTGGTGAAAAACTGCATTTCAGTAATGACACGCGAATTGTTGTACTGCGACCGGTAGCCAACGGAAAACTTGGCATCTGGTGGCACAGGCACCTTGAGATCGCTAGGAATGGAAGTCAACGGATCATGCCTGATCTCTTTCGGCATGAGTTTGCGTCCAACTCCTGGCTGAGCGCCCGGCACAGCCGCTTGAGAAGAAGCACCCTGGGTGCCCTCAGCCCATGATTGGACTGGAGATCCCAGGGTAGCTATGGTTATGCCGACAATCAATATGGCTTGTCTATGCATCTGCCTTATTCAAAACCTTTAGAGGTGATGAGATAAGACTAGCACGGACTCGTCGCAGTAGCGGTGCCATTGCATCCACCTTGAGCGGGCACAGTAATTGTGTCTGCACCGCTCGGGCTTACATTCACGGTGTATGCGCCGCCGGTTGCTGGACAAGTCCCGCCACCATTGGTGTTGGTTGCGCCCATGTTGATTTCACCGAGCAGATTGTTGAAACCGCTGCATGGGGTAATGGCGAACCAGTTAGTGATGCTGATGTCCGGAGCGCCGTCATATGGGTGAGGGAAGCCCCAGTCACCATCTACGTCGATCATTCCAGATGGTCCGTCACCACCGGTTCCACCTTGAGAGATTAGCTTGAAGGTGCTGACTTCTGATGGATTTGTGGGCTTGCGACCATCCACCGATTGGTTGATGAACGAGGCGAGCCAAGGTGCATCTGCAAGTGCAGCACTCTTTTCCCTCATTACGATGGCGCCGGGCTGACCCTGAGCGTTTTTCGCACTGGTGCTGAAGTAGATGATTGCTTCACCAGCCATTGGAATTTGAGCTTGACTCAAAATTGCATCAACATTGGGCACTTGCTGCTTGTTTATCGTTACCATGCCGGTGTAGCTAGGAAAGTTTGGATCGATCTCGTACATGCGCTGCGTCAAGAATTGCCAAACTGGACCACCCGCAGTAATGCCTTCTTTCTGTGAGGATGTACCAGCAGTACTTGTAATCAATGCTTGTTCCGGTTGAGCGGCAATCTTGAAGTTTGGGGAACTCAAAGAGTTACTGCGCGATGGAACATACGCGATACCGGAGTTGTACTGTCCAGCTGCAGCCGTGAAGTTTTGGCCTTGAGCGCGAGCAGAGAGCAACGCCAGATTGATCTGGTCGGCGACGCTGACGCTCTGACCGTTACTGCCCGTAGCCTGCGCCGGTTGCAATCCATACGCTTGCTCAATATACGGACGAGCTGAGTATCCGAGTGGATCTGAAAGTGGGAGCGAGGCAAACATTTTGTTGCCCTGCGAACTTGCATCAGACAAGTTGGTGTTGTTCAGGATCGCTGTTTGATACGAAGGATTGGTGCCAGGATTTCCAGCTATGTTGGCGCAATTTTGTGAGCTCACTCCGCCCTGCCCAAGCGTATCGCCGTTGACGGCATAGCCTACACTCAATGCACTGCAGTCGGGAGTCTTACCATTGCTGTTAGCGTCAACGATATTTTGAATATATTGCGCTGGATTCATGTTGCTTGGAAGTGAGTTCTGACCAACGAAATAAGGCATCGCTTTGCCATTTTTATCAGTTGGGAAGAACTGAGGATCGTTCATTGTGAACACGAATACGTCCTGGCTGTTTCCTGCTGCATAACCAGAAGCTGGTGATGGAGAACCGTTCATAAGACGGATGAATCCGTGACGGATAGCAACAGGTGTACCCTGTGCGCTAATCGGTTCTATTTGACCGTAAGCGGCGAATTGAGCGAATCCGTGCTCAGTGTCTTGCTTGGTGGCAGCCTGAGAGACGCCGTTAGCAACTGGAGTGCTCCAGTTAAATGTAGGAGAACCGCTACTTGGCTTGTTGTTGGTCTGGAACAACTGCCGTGATACTAGGTGCGGTCTTGCGCCTGGACGCAGAGGCACGAAGTAAGTATTCGGCAGTGTCTTATCCGGAGTGATTCCATTCGTATAGCCAATCATGTAGTTATTCTTGCCAGCGTCAAGCGCGGAAGAAACTGTCGTTGTATACGGCGCAATATTGTTGTTGTACATGGACGAGACGCCTGTGGTCCAGTTGTAATCAGGCATTTCCTGCGGGGAGATATAGACGTTGGAAGCAGTTCCGCGGTCGAGGTACGAGAATTGTGGAGCGCCGGCTGCAGTTGAATTACCGGCGCCGAACTCTTGCGTCGGCATATTGGCTGACGTTGTGTTGTACGAGTTGAAGGTGTTTGTCGCATTACCCATGACACTCGCCAAACTCGAAGCGATTGAATTTGCAGCGTTTGATGTCTGGTTGGCGTGCGTCATAGCACCGTTGTCTTGACCCTGCTGCTGCATATAGAACGCATTCATATTCACTAGCAGTGCTTGGCCCATGACGCTATTGATATTGCGCACATTTACGACGCCATTGCCGCCTGCTGTGTGGTCAGAGGCACCATTGAATTGCAGCTCATTGCCAGTACTGGGAATTGGAAATGAAAACTGATCCAGTTCTGCTCTTGTTAGTGACAAGTTGCCAGAGTCAGCTGAGCGCTGCATCTGTTCGCCGCCACCAAGCAACTTCACCAGGAAGATAACAAAGACCCCCAAGAGTACAAAGACGAGGGTGACAGCTGCCACCATCCCCATCGTCGCCCCACGCGGCCGTCTTTTTCTAACCATCTCTAACCTCTTTTCGCATACAAACTGCGACTAATAACCGTCTGGTAAGGTAGCAACTTTTGCAGATGAGCGTTGTCGTATAACTACGTAGCTCGCAACATAAGCTAAACGTCCATCGCAAAATGTCAAAAGGACTGCAAGCCCGCTGGAACGGGGATCTGATGATTCTCACTGCCCCCTTGACGTCATCATTATACTAATCTAATATTTTTTGGCAAGCAAAATTTTTCGGCACCTGGTCGAAAATTAGCCATTGCAGGAACCGCAACCATTCCTCGATAATCATAGAAGCAGTAAGTGCCCCTAAACCCGGGCTTTGATTAGAATTCTGAGTCAAAAACGGTGACACAAAGCGTGATCAACATTGATGATCCATATTCAGGATCAACACTGACATCGGCCACTTCAGCCCGTCACAACGAATACCGCGAGAAGAACAATGGATTTTGGAAAGAGAACACGTAGGCAGCTTCGGAACCGCAAAGGCAGCATCGCCGAGTTTGCACCAGCGATGTATTTCATTCTGATCGTCGGATTCTTTCCAATGCTCGATATGATTGCGGTTATGCTCAGTTTTGCCGATTGCCAGTATCTGCATTTCACGCTGGTGCGACAGGCCGGACTCGAGCAGTGCCTGACGTTGGACACAACAACTACGCCTGCGTCGCTGAAGCCAAATTATGCTTTTGTCACCGATCCAAATGGCACTTTCCAGAGTCTGATTACCGGTTGGTACAACGGAGTCGGTCACTTCACGACCCGAAGCCTTAACGACATAACTGTTACCGCCAATATCGACGTCACTCAAGGAACTCCGACACTGAAATACGTTACTATCAACACCACCGTGGTCTGCAATCCACTGGTGCCGATACCATTTCCATATCAGGTACCAGGCTTGAGCGCTCCTGTTACATTCAGCATGTCTGGCAACTCAGTCATAGAATATGTACCGAGCTAGGGTAAGCTTTTCAAAGAAATGCCGCAATCTTTAAGCAAAATCGAATTGAAACGCCGCAAACGTGGTCAGGGACTGATAGAAGTCTGTGTCGGCATAATCTTTCTCGTCGTTATGGCGTTAGCGATTCTTGACCTGGGTGTTTTCGTTATGGGCGGTGACATCTGTGGTGGCGTCGCTAAGCAAGCCGCCAGAGCTGCTGGTAATGCTACCGATCAGCCGACGGCGGCTGCTGCAGTCACCAATGTAGGCACCCAATTCAAAGCGTCATCAATGTACAAAAATTTGTCCCTGGCTATGACTCGTTATGACAATTCGACCAACGGTATTGTCAGCGTCGTCTGCACCGTCACTATCGTGCTTCCGGTCGCCGTTCCCCTTTTGGGAATTGGTCCTGAATATCAGATCAAAACACAAGCCAGCGAACCGATCGTTGGAATCGCTCCTGCTAACCCAACCTAAGTCCAACTTTTATCCGCAGCTCTTATCTCAGTCCCTATCTGCCGACCGAAATACCTGACTGCAGAAGGACTATCATCTTCAGATTGAATGCAAGGAAGAGTCCTAAGAGAAAGCTGCCCAGGATAAGTTGCCAAACCAGAATTGCTTGACGCGTTCCGAGCGTGCGCAAAACCCCGAAACGCAAAGCGAGAAAGGCGCACAGTGAGAGTGCTAAGAGCACGTCGGCAATCACCATTACGATGAATTGCTCCCCCGGCATAACTTGCGCCACTGCGACCGCAACTATCGCTAGCACGAGAATTACCTGGCTGACTCGGTCGGTTTTTCGAATCGAACTCAGGCCAGTTGCGTGTGCTTCCTGGAGATGTTTGACCGATCCCAAAACGCCGTCAGTAATTGACTGGCGCTGAGATTTAGGGTCAAAGTCACTGGGTTGCGATGCGTTTTCGTCTGGTCCAGTCCCTTCAGCCAAGCGACGTCCTCCCTAGCTATCTACTGGACATCATAGCAAAGTCTAGGTGTGGCAATGAGAGATCCCACGCTTGAGCAAATATTGCTGGTGATATTCTTCAGCCGCATAAAACTCTGGAGCTGGAACTATCTGCGTCACAATTTTATTAGCGAACTTCTTGGACTGCTCGACCTGGTCGCGTACTCGCTCAGCCGTCTGCTTCTGGGCATCGTTGTGATAAAAAATAGCCGACCGATATTGTTCGCCGACATCCGGTCCTTGGCGATTGAGGGTGGTTGGATTGTGCGAATTGAAGAAGAGCTTCACCAGCTCTTCGTAAGAGACCTGATCGGGATCAAAATCTGCTTGAACAGCTTCCGCATGTCCAGTACGCCCTGAACACACTTGCTCGTAGCTTGGTTTCTCAATGTTGCCACCAATGTATCCGACCTGTGTCTTGCTGACGCCCGGAGTGGTGCGGAAAGTCTCTTCAACACCCCAGAAACAACCTGCTGCGAATGTAGCTTTTTCCATAATCTCCCCCATTATGAGACAGGAACTCACCGTGATCAGCGCGCTCACAGATTCAGTATATAGACACTGGGAACTGCAACTGATTTAGAGACCATATGTTTTCAACAAAGTTTGCACTCGGTCGTTGATGCTGCCCATGCTCGGTCGAGAACTGGTATCTCGCTCCAAGTGTTCCAATCGCTGCAAAAGAGGAGTGTCCTTTGACGCGCGACCGTAAACCTTAGTTTCGAGCGCTGTCAATTTTTCGTCGATGTTTGCTCCGCCTAGGGCCGACGTGGAAGATGAAGCTGATGAGGTTGGCGGCGGTAGAATCTCAGCTGGTTTTGGAGCTGGGGGTGGCGTGTCTGCGTAGGGATTGTTTTTGGGCTGTGGATAACCTATGGAGCTTGTTCCGTAAGGATTGTTCTGTTGCTGCGGTTGTTGCTGCGAAGTTGAGGACATCGCAGGAGATGAAGTCGTAGAGACAATAGCACCACTACTTGCACTCGGGCGAGAAGATGGGCTGAATATGACAGCACCACTGGCGCTACTACTTGGCGTGGCACCACCAACAGTAGCAGAGGTGCCTGCGGTAGAGTCGGTGCTAGGAGTTGCAGTGGTAGCGCTGGTAGAAGTTGGACGTCCCAATATCACCGCATTTGGCATCACGTCTTCTTTGGCTTTTTGAGATCCTTTAGGAACGACACTCGGTCCGGATTTGCTGTCACCGTCAGCGGAGAACTTTCCGCCTTTTTCTGCATCTCCAGGAAGAGTCGCAGATGAGGCAGCAGCCGGCCCCAACTTGGCTAGGGTCGTCTTCAACACATTCAAATTGTTGCGCGCATTTCGATCATAAGGATTGAGCTTGAGCGCAGTACTCCACTGTTCTCGTGCTTCGTCATATCTTTTCTGGCGGAACAGATCGATGCCCCAATTATTGTGAGACAGAACGATATTGTCTTTGGCGGTCGTGCTCGTCGGGTCAATCAGCAGCGCCTGCTCGTACTCAGCGATCGCGCCCTCATAGTCGCGGCGTTGTAGAAGGCTGTTTCCTTTATATATGTGATCGCGAATGTTCACTTCTTGAGTGCGAGTTGGCTGGGCCCAAACAGGCACAAACTGCAGTGTTCCCAAAAGTACAACTGCCGAAAAAACAAAAGCTCGGCAGCGCCTCTTTACAATTAATTCTTGACAATCTTTCGTCGAAAGGAACATTCGCCTGCTCTATTCGCCATCTACGGCATCTGTTGTTGACATCTGTCTATTTAAAAATGTACTACGAAATCTTAAACCATTCAAATTTTTATTCTCAAACGCCGAGTTAGGCATATACTCTGCAAGGCGTCGAACAAATGGCAATTTTATGATTACACGAAAACCTATTCTTTTTGCTCTCACAGCAGCCGCAACGTTATATGCGTTTCAGGGAATCAGCTGCAGTGCAAATGACAATTCTCAATCAGTTGGCACAGTTGGTGCAGCATCTGTGAGCGCTTCCGGGTTATCGTTGAAGGCGAATCTCGAGCGTCAGTTCGATAATCTCAATGTCAAAATGACAAAGCCATCGCGAAAAGCGCAACCTGAGCCGGTTTGTAACGACCACAAAGATTTGGACAAGACTTTGATTCTCGGTGGTTCCGAAGTCATTCCTATGTAATTAGGAAATCGAAGTTCGGCGGATATTTAGAGAGAAGGGTCGGTTGACTCGGCAATTAGATTTGGTTGCTTGAAGAATTTGGTAAACCGATATCGGTTTACTTTTTTCGTCTGGACGTTTGTTAGATGATGACCAGAGAGTCTGACACCGCTTGAAAAATGGTGGTTTCGATCTTGTGTCGAGCAAAATTGGTAAACCGATATCGGTTTACTTATCTGCTCTGACACCGTCAGACGTTCTCCCGAAAATCTGAACCACTTGAAAAGTGGTGGTTCAATCTTGCATCGAGGCAAATTTTGCTAAACCGATATCGGTTTACTTATTCAGTCTGACACCGCTACTAGATGAGCAAAAATGCCAGTCCCTTTGCATTTGCGATCGCTCGTCCGATGGCTTCGCCATCCATGGATTGAATTGCTTCGTCGTAGGCCATGATCGCTGCAGGAAAATTGGTTTTCACCAGCTTCGCTACTTCGGGCATTCCCAAAGCGCGGGACGAAAACTCGAGATAGTCCAGCACAGCCACAGAAGGCATCCTAAATTCCCTTGGGTCCGCTACCTGGAAGGTTTGAAAGGCTGCAGAAGTTGTGAAGAACAAAACTTCCGGTCGCTGCTGTAGATGCTCTTTCACCAAGACCATTCCGTCGCTACAGCATAACAATTGGTCTACCAATGTAGGTTGCAGCGCGGTGCCCGAAGAATGTTCATTAGCACTCTTGGCTGCAGCTGCTCCAGCGGACGATTTATGTTTCTTCTTCTTACTCATGAACTCTCTCGATACGGCTTGCTTGGAATTATATTCTCAAACCGGACCGCACAGAGGGCGTTACTTCCGCAACTTTTGAATCTGTCTATACAGCTCGGCGTCTTTCGATTCAACGGGTATAGTGTCGCGTTCACGTGTAAACGCAAGCTTGCCTGGTGGCATCTGCAAAGATGCATCAAGCGGCTGCGAAGCAAGGTTTTCTGCAATCTCTCTATTGCGCTTGCGTTCACGAACTTCTTCTTCAATTTCGTCACGAGAAGGCGCGAATGTTGTCGGATCAAAGATGTAGTAGAGCACGTAAAACAGCACCGTTATCGCAGCCCAAGAAAAGTGACCGAACAAAATTAGTGGGAGCGCGATAAAACCGAAATACAGAACGAACCCCTGAACCATTTTCCGTTGCCGGACAATTTGGGCTGCCGTGTTTCGCTCAGCTATTGTTCCAGGGTCAAGTACAGCCATCGATTGCACCTCCTGTCAACCCTATACTAGGGGCTGAATCGGACAGGTCAATCGTGTTTTTACCATCGTTCGGCTGAAGTGCCGTTAAATCAACAACTGAAGCGATTTCACAAGCGATTTCACATAAAGCAATTTCACATAAGCATGCAAAATTTCTTCGCCGCCCTCTGAAACAGACACGCAAAGACTGAAGGCATCAAATATGGCGCCACAGAATTCGACGAACAAAAATGAAAAGGAGGTGTCTAAACCAGCTGGTTCAATTTTTTAGAGATAGCGGCTTCGCCCTCTTTTGTAATCGCGATATTCGCGTCGAACAGTTTCCAGCCTTGTGCGGACATGTGTTCATCTTTTGCCTGCAAAGCCTGCTCAGTCTGACCACATAGTTCGAGTAGTTCGATTCGCATCAACGTTAAAGTGCGCACCATGTGATGGTTGGCTCCGAGCGTAGCAATTCTAATCGGTAACGCTTGTTCGCAGTGGGTGAGAGCAAGTTGATGCTTATTCTGCTTTTTGTATAACATTGCTAGGTTGCCGTGAGCCATACCGATATCGGCGTGATCAGGCGGAAGGATCTTATTGTAGATAGTTAGAACATCACGGCATAGCGGTTCTGCTTTTTTGTAGAAGTCCTGGCAGAAATAAATGCCGGCTAAATTATTGGCACAATAAGCGACTTTAGGATGGAAGTCACCAAAGGCACGCTTACAAATTTCCAGAGCCTGACGAGCAAATGATTCGGCTTTGTCGTATTGCTTCCTTGCGAAGTATAGACTGGCTATTTCGTCGAGCGTTTGTGGCAATCGTGGATCGCCTGCTGCAAATGAGCTGGCGATTTCTAGAGCACGAAGCCAGAGGAGTTCGGAGACCTCGACGCGCTTCTGCGCAGCTGCCAGTTGGGCTTCGTTGCGGCACATGGTCCACTCGGCATTTTCGACAGCGAATGTTTTTCCAGCTTGCGAAAACTGTTGGAAATTTCCCGAGTTCGAGTACATGATGCGGCGGATGATTCGCCCAAAGTCTTCTTGCAGTTCCAACCTACTGGGAGAGACCTTAGGTGTCTCAAAGACTGCTTTATTGGTTCCGGCCGGTGTTTCAGAAACAGGTCGCGCCATAGGCTGCGGTGAAACTTCGGGAAACATAGACTTTCCTCGCTCAAGACCAAACAAACCCCGCCTCGACGATCACGTCGAGAAAATCCGGTCAATCAATTGATTTGACCCATTGGTAATTCTGCGAATAAGTGCAGTCTCCCCATTGTAAGAGGGCCAAGAGACATGTCAAGCAAAGTTAATTTTTGAGCGTAATGGACTGATTTTCTGCGAAGTCAGTGGAATTCAACTTTCGGCGACGCAAATTAGATGCTTCAGGCAGCCATGTGAGCCGCAGAGGGTGCCTTCAGGAACATACTCGTTTAGCGGAGGGCGCGTCCAATAAAAGATTGGGAGATTTGAATGCAGAAGACGCGGCAGTTGAATTCGAAGGCTATACTCTTTCTATAGCGTCTTTAGAGCTTTATGGACAGAGAACGCCAATCGACAGCACCGAGACCGCAAAAAACGCGGTTATTAGTGACTGATTGGGTTTTTCTACGAAAATTCGAGACAGCGGTTTTCGCCTTTATGTTCATGGCGCTTCCGTTTTTCGCACTTAAGGTCGTATACACGACTACATCTAGTATGGCAATCAAGAACAGCGTCGTAGACCTGGTCAGGGATTTGATTAGCTGGCAGAAGAATGCTCGCGAAAAGCATATCGACGTAAAGATAGAGAGCAAAGTCGCCGAGCCTGGTCAGCCCTCGATGTACATAGTCACTCAAGATGGACGGACGTTGGAAGAAGTTCGTTTGCCCGCTGGCGTTACGATTGTTGGGTCCGTCACTTTTACTGCCGAAGGTGCACCGGCTGCGCCTGGCTCGTTCATTATCACTAAGGGCATTCGTTCGTCTACGGTCGACATCGACAAACAAGGTCTAATTCGCGCACCGTAGCTTGTGAAAGATGCTGTCGACGTAATCCTGAAAGTCTGTACCAAGCGTGCTAGATTGGGCATGGACTCTTTGTCTGGCAGGGTCAGGCACATGAAACAGAAGAAACAGCCCAATCCAAAAGGGAAGAGACTGCGACCAGCTACAGGTTTGCAGCTGATTGAGCTGATGTTCGCAATTAGCTTGACCGGGCTTCTTGCTGTTACTCTTTCGGCATCATTGGCGCAGACTATTCAAGCGTCACAAAACGCGGAAGCAAATATGCTTCCGTCTTTCTACGCCCAAGCAATGATCGATCGATTGCGGGCAATTCCTTACCCTGTGAAATCAACTATATTCGGCAATACCGTTTATGGGTTGAGTTCAATCCCTGCTGGCACTTACCAAATTCCAATCAATTCTGACGACGGGGTGCAGTCGTCTCTACAAGCGCCTATTCAGAACACACCGCTTGCTGTGGATCTCACAAACTACGTTTATAGCCAGGGCGGAGGTAGCGGTCCACCTTATGAGTTCAAAGGAGTGGCTACCGTAACGATCACGCCCGGTCCCACAGATGCAACCTCAGGTCTGCCACTCTACGTTCAAGTGACCTCCACAGTTACATGGCCGCCGAACTCATCTAGTCCGAGAACGTACCAGACTACTACAGTCATAGCCGAGTCGGGGTTACACGGTTGAATAATTTGCAGAGACTACGCCATAGAGCCGCCGTTGGTCTTTCTATTGTCGAGATGATGGTAGCAGTGGCGGTGCTCGGTGTCGCGATTGCAGGTATTACCGAGACGATCTGGGTAAATGGTGCCTTCATGACGAAGTTAGGCAACAAGCTGGATAATGTTTTAGCTGCTAGGCAAATGTTGGAAAGACTCGGCCCAAATTTGAGAATGGGACGCAACGTCGGCGACGGTCTGGTGGCATCCAATCAATTCCCATTGTCTACGAATCCTTTGTGGGGAACTAGCGGGCAAGGTCCTTATACTCTGAGCAACACCCAGCTAATTGTGCAGGTGCCTGTCTTTGATGCAAACGGCTACCCGACGGTAATTCCTGCAGGGCAGGGCAATCCCGTCGTTCCAATCAACATGCCGAACGTTGACACTTATGTCTATCAAGTGGTTGCAGATCCAGATCCTCAAGCTCCAGGCCCTTACATGATGCAAGTGCAAGTTTTCCCGGGTTACAACTCCACCACCAATAACGGTCAGATGGGTCAGATGCAAACGGTCGTGCGCGGGATTGTCGGACCTACTGATACGGCTGGGAACCTACAGACGTTTCAGTACTTTGACAATACCAATACTCTGATACCAAGCACCTCTATTGTTTCATTTGCAATCAATGCACCGGACAAGATTGCAGTGAATATTGAAATCAGACATCAGTCTACAGGCGCGACCTATACAATTCCATCGACAACGCTTGTCAGAGATGAATTTTTTCTGCGCAATAAAAAGTCTCAAGGATAGCGATGGCAAAACGGCATCTAAACAGAAGAAGGAGCAGAGCGAAAGGATTTTCGCTAGTTACCGTTTTGCTCGTCTCTGCACTTGCAGGCTTGTGGTTGGCTGCAACGACACTTGCCGTAATGCCAGTCTACCAGCGCGTTGGACAGAGTCGATACCGAGAGGTTGCGCGACTTGCAGCGGAGTATGGAATCGAGCAAGAGATTGCAAATTTGAATGCGTTGCTTGGAGCGACAAAAAATCCATTCGATGGTTTGGCGATCGGTCAGACGAGAGTCGACAACTTTACTGTGCCTCAGAATTACGGACTGACAGCCCGTGCAGCAGTTACTGTGACGAATCAAGCACCACCTACTACCTCTCAGATATATGATCCATTGGCAGACCCGACCAATACAAGATCCCAATTGGCGACCATATTGTATAAAACCAAGAATGTAAATGACTGGCGCAGTTTGGTATCAGTTGGAACATACGGGAGTTCGACTTATACGATTACAGTAATGGTAAAGCCGAACTATAACTATGCAAACACGGGGAGCATTACTCCCCAATTTTTGTCTGGCGAGTTTGGTGCCAATGAGGTCAGTCTACTGCAGAATGTAAACGTGACGGTTCCCACCAGCCCAAATTTCGCCGATGTAGGAGGAGGTCAAGCTATCTATCTGGGTCTGGATGGTGAGAATAAAAGCTTCACCGGAAAAAATGTGGTGGTACAAGGAAATGTTGAGGTTGATGGATTATCTTCCAACGGCACTGCTTCAGGTATATTGGATTCTTCGGTCTCACGAATCAATGGGAATTTATACACGAATGGAAGCGTGAGCAAGAACATAAGTGGCTTTGCACAGAATAACAATGTGTTTGGTACCCAAGGTATTCAGGCGGAGACAAGTCTATCTGCGACGATGGCTCCAGTTCCACAAGCACCGTCCGACGCAACAAATCTCGGTTTCATTTCCGCGACATCGAGCCAGAACCCAACCATCACCTTACCAGCTGGAAACTATATAATCTCCGGAATGAACCTTCCGGCTGGAACAGCTTTAAACACGTCCGGTGCGGTTAATCTTTTCGTACAAGGTGATGTGGGAATTGGAAGCAGCGCAATCAACGTCGCTTCTGGAGCGACAATCAACAATGCCTCTGGTACTCCGTCCAATTTGAATATTTACTATAACGGAACAAACAATGTCTCGATACAAAATAGCAATGGTACGACAACAACCGCAAACATATATGCTCCAAACGCCACTGTTAGTCTTGGACCAACTTCTTCAACTGCTAACTTTAACGGCTCGGTAGTTGCAAATGTACTGCGCATTCAGAATGAGACTGTCAATTTTTCCACTAGCACCATTGGTTCCCCCGGTTCCCCCGGTTCCTCCGGTTCTTTGAACGGTGGTGCATTCGCTGCCGGCGGTGCAGGCAACTTCAGATTGATATCGATGACACCGGTCTCCTATCTGGAGCATTGGTAATCTCTGAACAATTGTGGAGCACCGTAGTGTTGTCCTGTCACTTTCGTGCGCGAGGATTAACCATGATCGAAACAGCCGTCTTACTGAAAAGATTCGAACATCCTGATGAGATTCGCAAATTTGAGAAGGACTCTTAGCCGCTGCCTGCCCTGCCGGAAGATCCTGCATCGACTGGTCTGTAGTGTTGATAAATCGGTTGTGTTGGCGCAGCCTCTATTGGCGCTTTCATAGTGCTGTGACCAGTTCCAGCACCGATGACCACTTGCAAATTGATGCTGTCTGATTCGAATTCGGGTGGGATAGTCGCGTAAGGAGCGGCTCTTTGAACCGCCTTAAATACAGCCGTGTCGACGCTGTTGTTGCCGCTACGCGAATTTAAATAGCAGCCAGCCGTTTTGCCATAGCTGGAGATTGTCACTTGAGCATCTATAGGACCATGGGACACATCTGGCGGATGCCAATGATTGCTGATGCGCTCTTTAACGTCTTGCAGGTACTCACTTGTTATTTTGGGGTCGATTTGTTTTAAGCCTGGAGAGAGTATTACCTGTATCGGCTCACTTCCTGTTACTCGAATAGGAGAAGCACTGTGAGATTCAGCACTGTTGGATTTGCCTGGCGTAAGCGCAAGCTTTGATTCCAGGTCGTGAATGGTACTGGCTTGTCTGCGTATCGTTACAGCTTGAGCATCAGTAAGGAACTTCAGCTGCATGTATTCTGGTGATCCGGAATCACGTTTCAAACGAGTAACAAGTAGAGCCTGTTTCTCAGTCTCGAGCGATTTGATCCTCTCCTGCTGAGCGGTAATTTTGTAAGCGGCTGCACAGAAAAGGCAGACAAAAATAATACTCAAAACAACCATTACAGCGATAAACCCACTGTCTTTGTCAGCTTTTTTGTTGATGGCAATCGTACGCACTCCAACCGGCTGGATCGGTTGCGCACCACCTGACTCAATCAAGTCAATTCCATCGACGTTTTCAATTGATGCTGATTTGCTTTTCTTCTTGCTGAACATAATCATCCGGAGTGGAAACAGAGTATCCTGAGTGAGTTCTACTGCGTTCGCAAGAACTCTTCGATTTCATTTTTTGTGGGGAGCAGCAGTTCCTCCCCAGGTTTGAGCATATCGACGTCGCGTTGATATACTGCCAAATACTGCCGTGTTACCGACATCTTTGGATTGAGTGTTTTTAGCAACGGGGCGAAAGCGCTGCTCGCATACAGCTTTGTACAGACTAATTCGAGATAGTCACCCTCCATCACGATATAAGTAGGGCGTTTTTCTTCTTGGACCTTCTTTTGCCGATCGTCTTCGGATTCTGATTCGCTCGCTGATTCTTCGCCGTCCTTGCCATCACCTTTTTCGTCAGATTCGCCGCCTTTGCCGAGCAGCATGTCGATTACACTTTTAGCGAAATCAGCTATAGCTTTTGCCACTGCGGCGATGCCTTTACGCTCGCCGTCTTCTCCTGTCTCCTTCGCTTTTCCAGATTCCTGAACGTCGGCTTTCTGTTCTAGCTCCGGTGCCGTATTGCCATCTGCTATCGCTTGTGCCGCCGCTCTGGAATCTGCTGTGGCAGTATCGACGGCACCTCCTGTAGTGTCACGTACACTAGACTGTTTCTCACCTTCGCCAGCAGCAGTTTCAGTCGATCCCTTCGTTCCACGGGCGTTAGCAGAGCCCTGTAGGTCGGTCGTCGCGCCGACTTCAATCGGCGTTCGATTAATTTCTGTGCCACGCGCACTGATGTTCTCAGTCACACGCGAGGCTGCTTGATCGTTTGTAGCTTGAATTGCATCAGGCTTAGTTGCAAGATTCGCTTCAGTTGATTTGTTCTCGTTAGCTTCTTTTACAATGGCTTCGGTTTGTTTCTGAGACTGTGTCTCCCGTGCTTGATCACGAGTGGCTTCGGGAGTTGGCGGGCGCTGAGCGTCCGTTCCCGACTGAAGCTCAGGCTGCTGACCTGGCTTTTGCGTTTCAATATTTTGCTTCTGATTTTCGACGATAGTTGCATCAACTTGCTGTCGTCGTTGAATTTCAGTATTGACCGCTACCATAGTCTCAGCCACAGTTACAGGTGGCCGCTCTTGCAATGCTTTTACGCCGTCTCGAATGAACTCATTTAGAATAGGAATGACAATCGAGTTACCATCCTGAACTTTGTCGCCCTTTGGCGCTATTTGGTCTCGTGTTACGTTAATACCGAGAGACTTTGCTTGCTCGATTGCAGCTTTGGCAGCATTGTCGTTGTGTTCGCGAGGACCTGTGACTAAATCCTCACTAGACCTGCTGGTGGCAACGAGCATCGAACCACCATCGGAGCCTCGCTGGTCAACCTTGGGTCCGCCGGTAGCTGCCAGCGCGTCGGTGGCAGCCTTGTTTGCAGTAGCCCCCTGGGCCGCACCTGCTTGTTCGGCCGATGTTGCGTCAGTACTTGTATTACTCGGAGCACGCCATTTGCTGTTCTCTTTGGACTGGGCGATCATGTCCTCGAACACTTGATTTTGTACCGATGCCGATAGTCCACGACCGTCACCGTCGTTGACCTTATCGTTAGGTTTATCTGGTCTATCAGACATTATTGAACCCAGGCGGCCGATCGGATTCGGATTTTTCCATCTTACATCCTACGGTCCAGCTACTTTGGCAGCTCAGACTTGCATCTTACACCCGGATTCAAAGTTTGCCGCATTAAAGCGGAACGGTCGGATTAGCCCCCGGTTTTCTGGCACTCTAAACGTTCAAAAGGCTGTTAATACTTGGGAATGGAGGAATCGACCTCATCGCTCCAGGCCGAAATGCCGCCATCCATGTTGATGACGCCTTTAAAGCCCTGTGCGCGCAGGAAATCGGCGCAACGGCTGCTGCGGCCGCCGACTTTACACATGACTACCAGCGGACCTTCCTTATAAGCGTTAAGCTCGCCGAAACGCGCCTGTAGCTGGCTCATCGGGATATTTATAGTGTCCTTCAATCGGCTCACTCTTACTTCATCGTCCTCTCTGACGTCCAAAATGGGAAGCTTTTCGCCTGACTGAAGTCTTTTGCTCACAGCTGCTGGTCTTAAATCGGAGTCCATTTAATAAATATCCTCTTTTCCTGAGACTTAAGTATAATCTGCTTATGATTTCGAAAGGAGGGTTTTGACGTGGCCTTTAAGATGACACTTGAGGAAGCTCTGAAAGAAGCACTTCAAGATGATGCCAAGGTTTCTAAGTACGAAGCAAGAGTTATTCGCGAAATGATCATGTCCGATGGCGTGATTTCAAAAGACGAAAAAGCATTTTTGGAAAAGGCTCTCCAGAACAATCACTTTGACGATGAAGCCTATGAGCTTCTCTCATCATTGTTATTGCGCACCAAAACCAAGTAACGAGTTTTTTACAGATTCTCAGAAAGAGCACTCTAAAGGTGCTCTTTTTCGTTTGCAGATCATTTCTGATCTTTCTGCGCCATTCTGATCTTTTTTGATTCTTTCTGATTCTTTCTGATCTTTACTGATTTTTGGCTGCTCGTTGGCTGATCCTTTGCTTCTAGTCAGCGACATCGAGCTTGTAGCCTACACCATGCACAGTTCGGATTGACGATGAATCGGAGTCTGCATCGATTTTTTTGCGCAGCCGCTTGATGCAAGATGTAAGAGCATCGATGGTGGCATCAGACTCAGACGCCCAGACTCTATTCAGCAACGCATCGGCACTGAACACTTGATTGGGATGCCTCATTAAGAACTCGAGCAGCGAGAACTCTTTGGGAAGCAGTTTTAGCTCGGCACCGCCCTTAGTGACAACATGATTAGTCGGATCTAGTTTGAACTGCCCTGCAGTCAAAATGTTTCCCACCACCTGCGTTGGACGGCGCAGCAATGCACGTATTCTCGCCGACAACTCCTTCATATGGAACGGCTTCGTCAAATAGTCATCTGCTCCGGAATCGAGTCCGACCTCTTTGTCGACGATAGTGTTCTTACCTGTGAGCATAAGCACTGGCGTGACGCCGCCCTGGTTGCGAAACTCTTTGAGAATCTGCACTCCGTCAATGCCTGGCAATTGCCAATCTAGAATAACCAGGTCGTACTGGTAATATTGGAGCTTTTCCAAACCTTGATTGCCGTCAGCGACTGTTTCAATATTGTGGTGCTCTGCCGTCAGCCAATCCTTAATCATGCGGCTCAACGAAAGGTCGTCTTCAATTACCAGAACTTTTGCCATGCTGAAATTTGCTCTTTTCACCCAGCTACTTTGATATCACTCATTTGCCCAATTGTCGCTTTTGGCAACCGAAACCAGAACTGACTTCCGCCCGCGGGGTGTCCGATAACGCCATCATCGGGGCTATCGACTCCTATTTTGCCACCGTGCCGCTCCACGATTGCTTTGCAGATGGCTAACCCCAAGCCGCTACCACCTTCTACCTTTTCATCCGATAGTTCGACTTGCTTAAAGCGGTCGAAAATCGACTCGGTTAAATGTTTCGGAATCCCGCGTCCAAAGTCTCTTACCTGCAATTCGATAAATCCGTCGACCTCTCGCTCGGCAATGAGAATGTCTGAGCCTTCTGGTGAAAATTTAATCGCGTTGCCTAGAAGATTTACCATCACTTGAACGATTCGGTCGCCATCGGCTTTGACTTCAGAATGTTCTTGAATTGAACTTTTTATGTTGATCGCCTTTTGCGCGGCAAGACTTGCCACAGCATCGACTGCTCGCTTTACGATATCGCTCGCTTTGCAATTTTCGATCTGTAGTGACAGCATGCCAGATTCCATTTTTTCAATATCCAACAGGTCGTTGACTAGCGCGATCAACCGGTCGACGGAATCTTCGGTCAGGGATAGAGACTCTTTTCCTGTATCGTTCAACTCGCCGTAAGCATCAATTGACAGAAGCGAGAGAAATCCCTGAACTGATGTAAGCGGAGTTCTCAGGTCGTGACTAACCATCGCAACGAAATCTTGTTTCATCCGCTCAATCTCTTTGCGGCCACTGATATCGTGCGCGACACAAAAGAGCGACTCCTCGTCCTTTGACCAATTCGCAGACCATGAAGTGTCGGCATAAGTTCCGTTACTCTTACGAATGCGTGCCTCGAAGCTGCAGTCGGCTGAATCCTGAATAACTCTTCGCAATGAAGCGGTGACTAACTCGATATCTTCTTTCGCCGTGAGACTGATCAATCTTTTCCCGATCAATTCGTTCGGACGATACCCCCAGGATGTGTGACATGCTGGATTGATCGCCGTCAGTTTAAAATCGGCATCCATACTGCAAATTACGTCAACTGCGTTTGCAACAATGGCGCGTTCCTTGCGCATGGCTTGCATGAGCGCGCGCTCCATTCGATGGAAGGCCTCATCAACCTGGGCGATTTCATCGCCGCCGCCAATAGGCGGATGCAGTGGAAGTTTCTGCGCCAACCTAATGGAATTATCCACCAGCATTGACATGCGCCGGGAGGTTCCTCGATTGAAATAAACCGCCAAGGATATTGCAAGCAAAATGTTGAACAAGACACCGCCAGCGATGACAATCTTTAGTCGTTCACGACCTTGAGCAGCAGCTCGTTTCTTCTCTAGCTGAATCTCTTGCTGTTCTTCGACCAGTTGATCGGCACACGAGAACATCTCTTTCATGCGCTTATTAACGGTCATCCATCCGCGCATCGCTTGAACTTGATCGTTTTGAAGCAAAGCATCATGAGCGGAGGCGATGTCAGCCTGCAAGTCGGTAGTTACGCGTTCGAGTCTCTTGTAGATTGCGCGTTCGTGTTCGTTATCTTTCACTAAATCCCGCATCACAAGGGAGCGTTGATTCACTTTGTCGCTGAGGCTGCGGTATTCTTTTTCGAAATCCTCGCGATTACTCAAGCGTGAAAGTACGCTTGCCGTGCCACCTTGCAGCAGCAGCTTGAGAAGAGAATTCGCAGCCGCTTCTACATCTCGTGCATGTGTTTCGCGGAGATTTTCCTGTTCCAGCTGATGCAAAATCCCGGTGATAGTAACCAGGAATATGACCTCAAACAACAGTGGCACCGCCACCAAAATTAGGGCTTTATGGCTCAGTTTGAAGTTAAGCGACATAAAATACGAGAGCTAACCCTAAAATCTGCGTTCTCATCGTTCTTATCATTCTCATCGTTCTCATCATTCCCATAACAATCGTTGTGCCAGGCTGGGTCCAAGACCGAAATATCGGTTTAGAATCTGAGGCTCTACTTCAGTGTCTACAACAAATCCGGGACTAACATACTTATTCCAACATCCTTCAAAAATCTGCCTACTCTTTTGCGAGCGTGCCAATAAATTTGGTACCGCATGATAGCAAGCGACCCTGGGCTCGGCACGCCCGCGCAGATAGCTGCGGAAAAACTTCTTCTCTTTCTCTTGGGCGAGTTCGTTCTCTCCATCGATAAAGTATTCAAATTTAGGTATTACATAGGGTTGGGAAGTTATAGGTGCCAGGACTTCTTTCAAGCTGTTGGTGAAGATTCGAGAATGCTCGGAACTCACATCTTTGAGAAGCACACGATAACTGCCGTCCGGTCTAAGCGTGCATTTTATATTTGTCTTACCGATTGATTCGGGTAAAAACTTAGCGGTTTGCAATGCGCTCAAAACTGCATAACCGATATCTTCCAGTGATGATTGCTGCGTATTTGGTCGGCAAATCTCTTTTTGAAGCTTCTCGAATAGGCTGCTGTATTTGCGGTTTGCAAGAACAACCGACAAGATGAGGGGCAGACAGGCTAAAGTCTCCGGTAAGAGTGTCTGCAATCCCATGGAAAAAGAAGCAGCTGTAAATACAGCACCAGATATCAATCCACCGACGACCAAATGGTCTAACCACACACCGTGCAATGATGCGCGGAGCAGCTTTGCATGCTCTTTAAAGCGAACGTTGCGTTTGATATGCGGAGGAGTCAGCGCCAATTTACGCAACCGATTCAACTCGATACAACCGAGTAATTGATTGTTGTAGGGTTGGCCTACTTTCCACAAATCGTAGATTGATTCACGCACCAGGGCTCTGTCTGTCATCTCTGTGTTTAAATCTTCTGACGATGCAAACACTTCGGCTCCGCTCAAACTTGCCAACGAGGAATGCACGTGACCGACCCCGCATTCAATCTGTCCATCCTCGCAAATGCCAAAGTAGCCTTCGTGCTTGCGCACAAAGCGATGGTAGTCATTCAAACCTTTCTCGAGGCTGGGAGCAATACACACTACGTCCCAATTGTTTGCACACTTGCGTGCACCAAGCGGATCGTTCGTTTGAATACGAATTGAACGACCACGCAGCTGCTTAACAGAAACAGGCGAAGTCGTATTGGTCAAATCAATTAAGGTGTTGAGCGCCTGACTATCCCAACCTTCTCCAAATAAGCCTCGCGTGCCGATCAGGCACTTAGTGATCCCACGCTCGAAAATGGCTGTCGCCATTCCGACATAAAGCCTCGATTCCCACTGGGTGCTCGATGCAGATATGGAGCTGTATGGAGCTCCTGCTTCATCTTTGACGGTCAAGTCGAATTTGTAACCGGCATCGCGCAACCACTGCGTGCAAGCTGTTACGAATTCAGTCGTAACTCTTTTGTCGGTAAGGAGAAGGGAACCAGTAACCAGGCAGGGATTTACTAGTGTTCCAATTGGGTTCGTCAATAGAGTTCGCAGAACAGCAATGGCGCCGCCAGTTTCATCGGTGATTACGTCCTTGATGGATTTTGCAAGCGTTTTGACTGCTGTTGCCGACATGCGCTCAAAGTCGGTGACAACCGCCACGCGCAAACGATCCTCGAGCGAGCGATATTCAACTTCGATGATCTTAGTCACTGCTTCTGGCTTGCTATTGCTGAACGCAAGAATGCGATCCACAGGCGATGCCTGACGTCGTAGACCCTGTTCTGTTATCGCATAGCCCAGCTTGCGTGCTGCAGATTGGATGCGAGCGAACAATTCATGGTCGTCGCGAGATTTACTGAGCTTCAATCGATGAGATGCGAAGTCTTCCAACAACAGCATCCAATCATCCAACTCTAGTGCTTTTTGATAAAGTTCAGCCTCTTCAAGCTTCAGTTCCCAAGTCTGCCGTTCTTGGTGCATGTAACGGTTGATCGCAGTACTGAGGTCGGCGTTTTCTTGGGCAAACTTTCGCCATGCGCGCGACGGCTCCTCTGGATTGGACATCAGCACCTGCCCAATGCGCTGCTTTACCCAGGCTGTCAGTGGAGAATCCTCTGGTTCGCTGGTTTGTCTTGCGGGGACATCCGGATGGGCTCCAATAATTGATGCGCCACTTATGTGGCGCAACTGAAACCCAAGTACAGCGGCTGCATCATCATCCGAAACGTGCTGTGTTGTGCTCTTAAGCGGAGCACCCAATATGGAGTCTATCTTCTCTTTCGAAAGAGCGCGTGCATTTGTCTTTTCCAAATATTCAACAAGGGGGCTGTCGTATTCGCATTGCGGTGTGTTAACACCATTCACAACTGGAGGGCTGTGCGGTTGCTCGAAATCTCTTTCAGGCTCAATTTCCTCAGTTTTCACAGGTGCGAAGGCTCGTAGTGGTACTTCGTCAGCAGTACCGTACGCCTGTTCGATGTGGTCAAGAGATGTTCCTGATGAAACACGTGCTGCCAAGCTGGCATTTGAGTCTGGCTGTGCCGTCAATTCGCGAATGATCTGTTGGAAATCGTGGTGTTGTTCTTTTAGGAACTGGAATTCGCTCTCAGTTGGTTCCGTGAAGTATGCCAAATCTTGAAAAGGTGCCAGTCCGCCTTCGCGCACCAGAGCTGGTGTCGGAACCTGGTAATCAATGTCACCGACGAGGGAGAGATAACGCCGCTCTTGCGATGCGGTTTTTCCTTCTGGTGGTGTACCGGTAAGCCCTATTATCAAAGGGTTTCCGAGTTGTTTGACTAAATGAGTCATGATTGCGGCCCAGTAGTCTGTCAAATGGTGGCATTCGTCGAAAATAACGAGACCAAAATGTTGGCGTCGCATAGACTGCAATAATTCAAGCGCATTTTTATGCAAGACTTCTTTCAAGTCAAGCACTTCGGTCAACTGCTTGCGCAACCGACTTACGTGCCGTGAGATCTCTTTCTTATAAGCCTTCGGATTATTGTGCAGTAGTTCTAGGATGCGCAGTTCAGCATCACCTACAGTCATCGAGCGACCTTTTGTAAGTTCTGAGACCCAGGCCTGGTGACTCAACTTATGAAAATAGTCTTGCTCGCGCTCGGGAGTCGACAAAACCTGGTAGGTCAGGAGTGTGACTGGTTTGAGAGGCTTGTCCTCCTGTGTTCCGAGTATATCCATGCTCGTCAGAGACTCGAATCCAGACGGCATGAACAGTTCCAATTTATGTCCCCATTGCGACTGAATAGTCGTATTCGGAGAGAGAATCAAGCTCGGACACTTGAATCGGCTTACAATCTGCAGACCGATAATAGTTTTTCCCGCACCTGGTGGCGCTACAACGTGGAATTGCCGTTCTCCTCTAGCGAGCTTGCGCTCCAATAGATCCAGGATGTCTTCTTGATAGCGACGCAGCGGATGCTTAAATGCCAAATCCGCCAACCGAGGATCTGGCGTATACAGGCAATCAAATTCTTCGTTGGTCTCAAGCTCAGGCTGCCCCGCCCTGGCCGGGCTGGAAAAGATATCTGTCTTCACCTGTTTTAGTTTGTCTAAGTTGAGCATCGAGTAACTTTCTAGCGAAGCTCAGCCTACCGAACATACGATATTCCACTGTCTCTCGCAATAGTCTATGTTCATTTACCGGCCTTGTCATTAGATTGGGGCGCGCCGATTGACAGTTCAGTAGCCTGGCCTGGACTCTGACTCGAGTTATCCCTCTCCTTTACGCGTTGGCAATCCTGTGCCGAAAGCTCACTACTAGTCGCTAAAATAATCACAAACAAAGGCTAAAGACCCGTGACCGAAGAACGGCAACCGCAAATACAAATTAAAAATATCGCCAAGCTTTATGGCGACCATCACGTGCAAGCGCTAGCGGATATTTCCCTGGAGATTTATCGCGGGGAGTTTGTGGCGCTGATGGGCGCTAGCGGGTGTGGAAAGAGCACTTTGCTTAATATCATTGGCGGTATCGACCGTCCGACTGGCGGGCAAGTGATTTTCGGCAACTCTGAACTAAACAAGATGACCGATGAACAACTCACCAGGCTGAGAGCAAGCAAAATTGGATTTGTATTTCAATTTTTCAATCTCTTATCCACTTTGACAGTGCGCGAGAACATTGCCTTGCCGCTTGAGCTGCTAGGCAAAGAGAATCGCGCAGCGGTGAGAAAGAGAGTCGATGACATGTTAGAGCATGTGAACATGTCCAAGCGCGCGGATTTCTATCCAGCGCTGCTCTCTGGTGGCGAATTGCAGCGAACGGCGATTGCAAGAGCGTTGATTCATAATCCTGAGCTGATCTTGGCTGATGAACCGACTGGCAATCTCGACACTGAGAACGGACTTGCCATTCTTCAATTGCTGCACTCGATAAACCATGAACAGAAGCTGACGATAGTAATGGCCACTCACAGTCCCGAAGCTGCCAGCTATGCGCAACGAATATTTCAGATTAAAGACGGGCACCTTGTTGGGGAGTCGACAGAATGTCCGGATACATAGGTCTGTTTTATCGCTTTATAGTTAGAGACCTAGGCAAAGATTGGATTCGCACCATGCTAACGATAGCTGGTATCGCGCTTGGTGTATGCGTCTTGCTTGCGATTAGCCTGGCAAACTATACTGCTCTGGCTAAGTTTCGCGAAACAGTCGATATTGTCGCAGGAAAAGCAAATCTTGAGATTCGGGCTGCCTCGACTCCGGGAATCGACGAAAACATAGTCAAGCAACTGAACTGGCTTTGGTCACTGGGAGCGAAGTTCACTCCACTAATCCAAGAGAACGTCGTTTTCCCCGACCAGGCAGTCATCAAAGCTCTCTCACACGTAGGTAAAGGCGAGCACCATTCAGACGGGTTACCTCAGGTGCTCAGAGAAAAATCCGATTTGGTGCAATTGCTTGGCATAGATCTCTTGGCTGATGCCGATTTCAAACGCTTTCAATCAGATTCCGACTCGAACGACTTCCTCTCTATGTTCTCACCCGGCGCCGTTTTGATCGGGCAGCGGCTGGCGTTCAAACACCACCTAAAACAAGGGTCAGAGTTTTCTTTACTGTTGAATGACAAATTGAAAACTTTCACAGTCAATGGTGTCCTCTCGGCAGAAGGTCTGGGTGGAGCATTTAGCGGAAACTGCATCATCGCAGATCTGAGCACGGTACAAGACGCCTTGGAGCGTTTTGGCCAGCTTACACAGATTGAAGTCATAGTGCCGCCGGCCGACCTAGATTGGGTACAGGCTAAGTTGATGAACGAGTTGCCAAAAACTGTCGTCGTTACTCGCCCTTCTCAAAGAGGAGAAGAGGTTGAAAAAATAACGAGGTCGTTTGAATACAATCTGACCGCGTTGACACTTATAGCGCTGATGGTGGGAATGTTTTTAATTTACAACACGATGACGATTTCGGTCATCCGCAGGCGTCCTGAGATTGGTACTTTGCGCACGCTGGGCCTGAGTCGCAAAAATATACTGTTATTGTTTGCAGGAGAGACGTTATTTTTCGGCGTCGTTGGCACTGCATTGGGAATTGCGTTGGGCGTTGGCATGGCTGACGGAGCGCTTCGAGCTATCGCCGGTACTTTTCAGCATTTCTACTTTCGAGATCCTGTAGAAACAGTATCTTTTCACCCTTGGACAATTTTCTTCTCGTTCGTACTGGGCGTAGGACTTACATTTGTGGCTGGATTCGCTCCGGTGCTGGAGGCTGCAAGTGTTGCGCCATCGGAAGCTGTCAGGCGCGCCTCATACGAACTTAAGATCTCTAAATTGTCGAGCAAGTTGATGCTGATTGGGTTTGGATTGTTCGCTGCAGGTGTTCTATCAACTATGCAGCTACCAGTCTATGATTTTCCAATATTCGGTTATTTAGCAGCCTTTTGTTTCATTCTTGCCTTCGCAATGCTGATGCCTGTGTTCTTACAGGTAGCGCTGCCGGTGGTATCAAAGGTTCTACAAAACATCATCGAACCTGAAGGCAAAATTGCCGCACGCTCTCTGCAGGGTTCACTGGCAAGAACCTCTGTGGCGGCTGCCAGTCTCATGGTTGGAATCGCCATGATGATTAGCCTAGCCATCATGATCGGCAGTTTTAGACAAACAGTTACGGTTTGGATAGACCAAACACTTAAGGCAGACCTCTGGTTGCAATCGAGCGCCCGCTCTCTTGGAAGTCAAAATTCTCGCATCCCTCAGAGTGCAGTCGACATTGCCAAGCGTACGCCAGGAGTTGCCGCGGTTGATCCATTCGTGGATATTCCCATTGAACTCAACGGCACAGCTACCAATCTAGGTGCGGGAGACTTTGAGGTGATAAGAGACTTCGGTCACCTGCGTTTCACGTCAGGTGAGTCGTGCGCCAGAGTGATAGGCCGCACCAACGGCCGGTCGTGCGTGGTATCAGAGACTTTTTCTATCAAACGTGGTGTCAAACAGGGTGACTCAATTGAGCTCCCCACGCCAAACGGTTTATTGTCTCTTAAAATACAGGGAATTTACTATGAGTATTCGAGTGACCTCGGCTACATAGTCATACCGTTGCCTTTGTATCGACAGTTTTTCAACGACCAAGGTATATCTAACTGCGCAATTTATTTAAATCCAGGTGCCAACCCTTATGCCGTCAGAGATCATCTTTTCAATAAACTCGGAAATTCGCCTACTTTAGTTGTACGCACGACAGGTGAATTGAAAAAAGAAGCGATAAAGATTTTCGATAGAACGTTTGCCATAACATATGCACTGCATACGATTGCCGTTGTTATCTCGGTGCTGGCAGTGATGAATGCCTTGTTCGCATTAACGATGGAATCGAAACGGGACTTTGGCATATTGCGATATTTAGGAGCGTCTGACCAGCAGTTGCGCAAGATAGTAATGGTCCAGGCAGCAATTCTAGGAACCACCGGTAACATCTGCGGTGTCGTACTCGGTTTTATCCTCTCGTTTCTTCTAATCTTTGTTATCAACAAACAGTCTTTCGGATGGACGGTTCAATTCCAAATTCCTTTTGAATTCATTATTGAATCTACCCTTTTAGTTCTCGGTACCGCCCTCATCGCGGCACTTATCCCAGCCAAAATGGCTACAAAAACGTTAGCCGCTGGAGTCGTAAGAGAAGAGTAATAACACAACAAAGAAGATTCAGCTATGCCAAAACTTCCTCACAATAAAATCTGCATGCAGCACATTTTCATCCGATTTGTTTGTCTCTTCCTTGCATTCTCGGGCACTACCGGCAATTGCAATGCACGTGAGTTCAAGCAAGCGCTTCCTGGATACAGGTTTCAGTTTCCACGAGACCACGCCTCTCACGACGATTATCGAACCGAGTGGTGGTACTACACAGGGCATCTAACGACCGACGACCACAGACACTTCGGCTACGAATTGACTTTCTTCAGAAACGGAGTTGGAAATGTCTCGGAGAAAGACACCTCTCCATGGAAACTGAGCAACGTCTATCTGGCACACTTCGCTGTTTCAGATATCGACAAAAAGCAGTTTCACTACTTCCAAAAATTGAATCGCGGTGGCTTGGGCCCGGCGGGTGCCAACGAAGAAAATTACTATGTCTTCAACGAATCATGGTTTGTCGAGCAGCTTGGAAAAAATACAATCTTGCGGGCGGAAGCACCGGGTTACGGGTTGCATCTGGAATTGAATAGCTTGAAACCAGAGGCGATTCACGGAGTCAACGGAGTCAGCCAGAAAGCATCTTGCAAGGGCTGTGCGTCGCACTACTATTCGCTCACCAGACTAGTAAGTCAGGGATACATTTATATAGACAAAAAACCTCTAGCCGTGTCCGGTATCAGTTGGATGGATCACGAATTTGGCAGCAATCAGCTGACGAGCGAGCAAGTGGGCTGGGACTGGTTCAGTATTCAGCTTTCAGACAATACCGATATCATGCTTTATTTGATGCGCAGCGCCAAGGGCGGTATAGATTCGAATTCCAGTGGTACTGTCGTTCGTCCCGATGGAACAACGCGTCACTTAACCAGCACAGATTTTAGTATCGCTGTCGAGAAACATTGGCAGAGTCCCAATTCGAAGGGGAACTATCCTATGGGCTGGCAAATCGATATACCCTCTGAGCAATGCAAACTAAAAATCACGCCGGCGTTTGAAGGGCAGGAGCTGCAGACAGATAAATCCACCGGAGTAACTTATTGGGAAGGGGCATCCTCGGTGGCAGGACAATTAACCGGAAAAGCTGTTAAAGGTGATGCCTATGTTGAAATGACCGGTTATTCGGCACGATTCAAAAACAACATTTAACTTCGGTCTACATTAGATGCCGGTGTTTTGACTGTTAGAGAAAAGTGGCATGAATTCATCATCCAGTCTCGGCCTCCTAATTGGTAAGCTACAAGTCCATGCCGATAACGAAGAATGTGTGGAAAGTGGTTGCAGCTCAAGCGGTTGGCTTGCTCTTGCTGTCACAGCTTAATCAGAACGCTTTCGCCTCCTCGAGTGCCGCGGAGGATCATTGGCACGCTCTGTGCGAAAAAGGAGATCAAGCCGAAATCGGCAGGGAGTATCCAAAAGCCGAACAGCTGTTTCGAGAAGCGCTTGCGGCCGCGCGACCATTTGGCCCAAAGTCAAAACAGATGCAAACCAGTCTCGCTCGCATGGGAACGATTCTCGTATTGGAAGCACAATTCGATCAAGCTGACCCCTACTTTGTTCAATGCATGGGACTTCTGCTCGATATGAACAAAACTGGTGAGTCTGACCCTGATTCGCTAGTCTGGCTCGATGACTTTGGTGACGCGTACCAAGAGATGGGTAGAAAAATAAAAGCAAAAAATGTTTTTTGCCTCGAGCACTGTGTCGCGCTGCGACAAGCGATTGCCCCAGGCAAACACTCGAAACTTGCATCAGCGTGCCAGGAACTAGCAGCTATCTACATTCAGAACAAGAAATATGCGGATGCAGAAAAGCTTCTGAATATTCAGATTCAGTGTATTTGTAGCAAGTATGGGCCGAAGGCCCTAGTCTTCTCACCCCTGAGCAACCTAGCCATTGCTCAAGAAAAGCAAGGGAAGTTCAAAGAAGCAGAATTGAACATGACTAAAGCCATAGACCTAATGGATCAAAATCATGTGCCACCAATGTTTGTTCAACGATGCCGTGTTGAGTTGTCGAGAATTCAGGCAGAAAATAAAGGACAAGTCCCCGGTAAAGCAAGCGGCAAATCTGACAATCACGCCGCGACTAAGCCATCGGCTAAGAACTAAGCAATACCTGACTAAGCGATCTTATGTCGGTTCAGAAGCGCTTTTTTGCTTGTGCATACAAGGCGCGCAATACACCGGTCTCTTGCCGGTCGGCTTAAATGGAACAACGGTCTTACAGCCGCATTGCGCGCATTCAACCTCAGTTGTTGACGCAGGATCTTTTCCATCGCGCTGAAACTTGTTTTTCGTGCGGCAGTTAGGGCATCGCCTGGGCACGTTAGTCAAGGCTTTCAAAGCAAAAAACTCTTGCTCTCCGGCGGAGAATACAAATGACTGATTACAGTCTCGGCATGAAAGTGTCTTGTCTTCGTAACTCATAGATCTCCGGGACACCTTCAACCATCATTACCGCTCGCTTGAGATCTTGCAAGGTGTTTCCGCCATCCTGGCGGTTAAATTGTGAGACTCGCAGCACATTTCCACTTGTCTATGTCTCAAGCCGTGCACACAAAGAGCCTTTTCAAGGAAAGTAGTGCGGAATACCTTTTGAAAACTGCCTTTTTTCTTTGGCAGTTTTATTAGGTATCTTCGAACGCTGAAAAAGAAGGCCGGGAACATTTTGAGCGGCGATAGAAAAACTTTTGGCAATCGATTTGAAGTTACCTTCGCGCTATACAAGCTTCGCTTCTAAGTGTTGGAAAAAAGTTGCATAGTAATTTGATACCAGACTGTCCTTAAGAAACCCAGCAGTAGCAGTATCATATTTGGTGCTAACTGATTAAATCATTGTCATCAAAATTGATTGAACCTTTTGCCTTCTCGGAGCGTATTACTATTTAGCGAGAGGGGTTCGAAACTATGTCGAAAAAGAGAGCGGTTCTACTTCTGGGGCTTACCGTAATTGGTAACTGTCTGGGCAATTTAAGTACTGATCTGATCAAGTACTCAGCAAAATCCGTTAACCGGCTGTATGCAAATGTGCGTTCTCGTGCCAAAGCTCATCTGCTTGCAAAAGAGCGAATGCTCACGCAGCATTCTTGAGTCTCCGCAGGTTGCAATTTCGCTGGCCTGAACACATCGTGCGTTGAAAGCACAGCCAGTGACTCCATTTTGAATTGAACTGAACAAGGTGAGCACTGGATGGTACTGTCATCAATACCACTAGGCGATGGCTTGGGTGGCTTCAGATCCGCGAGACTGGCGCGAGTTAATTTTGATTGATTTGTACTTCTTCTCTTCTTCTCTTCTTCACTTCTTCCAGCTCATATCCGAAAAAGACCAAAACCTTCAGGCAGCTCGAACTATTAAAGCCAGAGCCATAGACTAGATTTTAATAATTCCTTCAACATTTCTTCAACAACCGAAGACGTGCGACAGAAGCTGCTGTAGGATGTTTGAGTCAGTGCCATTAGGCTGGATACCTAAAGGCTCACATATATAGCGAATGCACGTGGAGGACACCTCTGTACGATGAACAGCGGAGACACAGCTTGGGTCTTGATCTCCTCATCGCTGGTCATGTTGATGACGCCGGCGCTTGGTCTGTTTTATGGCGGTATGGTGCAGCAGAAAAACGTCCTCACTACGTTCATGCTGAGCTTTTGCACACTTTTAATTGTTACGCTTCAGTGGATACTTTTTGGCTATAGCCTGTCCTTTTCCCCCGATATCGGACATGTGATTGGTGGTTTAACATGGGCTGGACTGAGCAACTTTCCCGCGACGTCAGAGTACGCGCCAACTATTCCACACATGGCTTACATGCTTTTCCAAATGAAGTTTGCCATCATCACGCCAGCTTTGATTACTGGCGCTTTTGCGGAACGTGTTAAGTTTTCTTCCTACTTACTATTTACAATTCTTTGGAGCACCTTGATCTACGATCCAGTTGCTCACTGGGTTTGGGGCACAGGTGGCTGGTTGCACAACTGTGGTGCCATTGACTTTGCGGGCGGGACAGTTGTTCACATAACTGCTGGAGTTGCAGCTCTGGCAATGTCTATTGCCCTGAGAAGACGCAAGAAAGCAGTTGATCATCGTTTGCAACCTTATAGCGTACCGCTCGTTCTCTTCGGTGCAGTGTTTTTGTGGTTTGGTTGGTTTGGCTTCAATGGTGGCAGCGCACTTGCGGCTAATGGGTTAGCGGTCCAAGCACTCGTGACGACAAACGTTGCGGCAGCCGCAGCAGCACTCATGTGGATGGCTTTAAGCGCTCTCGAAGGACGCCCATCGATCATTGGTGTGGCGACTGGTGCAGTCGTTGGTCTGGTAGCTATTACGCCTGCGTGCGGCTATGTTGATGTGCTTTCGGCTATGGTCATCGGTGCTCTCGGCGCCGCCGTTTCCTATGGATGTATTAAGCTCTGCACAAAATTCAAGATCGATGATGCTCTTGACGTATGTTCCTGTCACGGTATGGCTGGAACGTTTGGTGCCCTTGCAACCGGTCTCTTTGCTTCAAAAGCAGTCAATCCAGCCGGTGCCGATGGTCTATTCCGTGGCAACACACAGCTGTTTCTTGCGCAATTGCTTGCGGTTGGCTCAGTCTGGGCGTTTACATTTGTCGGTACATATCTAATCACCCGACTCGTTGATAAATGGCTGGGCTTCACAGTCAGCCGCAAAGCCCAAGAAATAGGACTCGACATATCCCACAAGTGGGATGAATTCGAAACGCAGACAGAAGCAGAGACGCCAAAGTCGCTAGTACAAGCTTAGTCGAAGGCCGAAGCCCCAGAGCTGATTCCGTCACGCGGGTGTTAGCGAGCTCGGGCAGAGATGATTGACCGGACAGTCTTCGCAATTCGGTTTGCGCGCGAAACATGTTCGGCGACCATGCCAGATCATGGTTATAGAGAGCTTTGACCAATCCTGATTTGGAAATACCTTTTGTAATTCGTATTCGATTTTCTCGGGATCAGACTCGTTGCTGAAACCGAGACGCTTGGCGAGGCGCTGAACATGGGTATCTACAGTCCAGCCCGGCACGCCGAAGGCGACGCCAAGTACCACATTGGCAGTTTTACGACCGACACCGGGCAGTGTAATCAGATCTTCTAATCTGCTCGGCACTTCGCCTCCAAATCTCTCTACCAATGCTTTTGCACAGTTTTGGATGTTTGTGGCCTTGGCGTTGAAAAAGCCGGTAGACCGGATTATGTCTTTGATATCATCCAGAGGCGCTTTCGACAAAGCTTTAGCATCTGGGTATTTACGGAAAAGGTTCTTGGTCACTTTGTTGACATTAGCGTCCGTTGTTTGTGCCGACATGATGACGGCAGTGATCAGTTGGAAAGGCGTATCGAAATCCAGTTCACAGTCAGCATCCGGATAACGTTTGCAAAGTAAGCCCATCTCTTGCTGCGCAACGGTGTTGGATACACGCTCAAAGGTCTCTAACGGATCTGACTTCTTTCTAGGCTTCGCTAAGACTCCGGGTACGGTCGCAGCACCTGCCTTGGGCAATACATTCTTGGCTGATTTGACTGGTTTCTTGACCGAAACTGCTTTGCTCGCTGGAGCCTTAGCATCGGCATTCTTGCCAGCAGTCATCTTGCTCGCAGCCGGCTTGCTTGTGGCTTTAGCAGCTGAAGCTTTACTTGCGCCGTTTTTCCGGCCGGCCGATTTGAGCTCCACTTTTTTTGCGCTTACAGACTTTTTGGACTTATCAACAGCTTTTGTTGGCATGCTAGAAACCGAATTTGAGTTGAGACCTCATAGTATAGAAGATCACTACTCTCGCGAGAGTCCACTTGCAGCAGAAGAAACAGCCCAACAGTCAAATATGTGCTCTTGAGAATTTCGGATTGGATCTTTTGCCAGTGTTTGGCAAATTCTCTCAGCCTCACTGGCACTTTCAACCAGACCGAAGAGAGTGGGTCCACTGCCTGTAATCAACGCCGAGAGGCAGCCGGCATTGCGCATCGCTTCACTCAATTCCCGCACTGCTCGATAGTGCGCGAAGCAGACTGGTTCAAAAGCGTTATGCAAAGTCAGTGAGATCTGCTTAGCGTCTCCGAACTTCAAGGCTTGCAGGCACACCTCTGTGTAGTTGATACTGTCTTGCTGCTTTCTAGCAAGCTCCGTCTTGTCGTACTCTTTGTATATCCATGGCGTAGAGATTGAGATGCTGCGCGGTTTCAAGAGAACGAAGTGCAGAGTGTTGTCGAAAGGCACAGCTTGCAGTTGCTCTCCTCTGTTCATGCCAACTTGAGTTCCGCCTTCGAGGCAGAAGTTGATATCAGAACCAAGTTCCGATGCTACGGCGTGTGCATCAACTGCTGACTCGAAGAGATATTGCATTGCATACAGCGTGGCCGCGGCGTTGCTGCTACCGCCGGCGAGACCTGCAGCGATGGGAATATTTTTCTCAACTGATACCACTAGTTTGCGGCCGGCACCACACTTGGCGAGTTCCTCATATCTTTTTGCGGCTTTGACAATCAGGTTATCCGCTCCTAGCGGAAACGTATCAGCGCCACCATTTGCTCGATGCCCAGACTGTGAGTCTTGTGTACCGGTATGCCGAAGTTCAATTTGAAAATCGCTGCCAGCCTCAGTCTCTACCAACTCAAACAACAACTTATCCGAAAGATTGATACTTTGAAAGACTGTGCGAATTTCGTGATAGCCACCGGGAAGCAGCCCAAGAATTTCAAACGTGAGATTTAGCTTTGCTCGGGAATGAACGGTCAGTGATGACATCGGCGCTGGACATCTCCGCATCAATTCGATTTTTGTTTTTGGTACTCTGGCAAAGCGTCCAGGTAGTTTGCCATCTGGCAATATTTCTCCAAACTCAGTCGTTCAGCCCTAACTTGTGGATCAAGTTTTAGATCATGAAAGACTTTGACTAAAGTGCCACCATCTAGCTTCAGAAAACCCAAATTATTTCGCAACATTTTGCGACGTTGACTGAATCCTGACTTGATTAAGCTGCGCAAAAGTCGGTAGTTGTTGCACTGAATTGGGGGCTCTTTTCGCGGTGTAAATTCGACTACAGCAGAGCGCACGTTCGGGCTCGGATAAAACTCTTCGGCACCCAGTTCAAGCAGTAGTTTCGGTTCGGAAAAATACTGGGTCAACAGGGTGATTTGGCTGTAGTCGCGCGTGTCAGGGGTGGCTACAAACCGCTGGGCCACTTCTAACTGCACAGTAAGGACAACTTTTTCAATTTGTGCCAACCATGGTTGCGGCTGACCAATTTCGCCAAATAAACGAGCCACGATTGGTGTCGTAATCTGATATGGAACATTTCCAGCCACCTTGAACTTTGATTGCAGGCAAGTGGGATCAAATGCCAGGAAATCGGCGTGCACCACTTCGAGATTGGGCATCGTCGAAGCTCGCAAATCAGAAACTGCATCTGTATCAAGCTCGACAGCGACAACGCGCGCTCCTGTGTTTGTCAAAAAACGGGTGAGAAAACCGATGCCAGGTCCTATCTCCAGTATGGTATCGCCCTCGGTTGCATCGAGAGCATCAGTGATCGCTTGCAGGACAGACGGCTCAACGAGAAAGTTTTGTCCTAGACTCTTTTTAGTTCGAAACTGCCGGGCGAGCTTAATCAAATCAGCCCGCGAATAGTCTGCTGCCTGCTTCATGGTTTCCGTCGTTCAGTAATGACTAGCTTCCCCCGTGGGTTTTGGAGATAGCCTCTCTAGAGCCGTGCGCGGGGCTGTTTTTGTCAGTCTTCTCGGTCTTATCCGATTTGTCTGATCTGTCACTCTTTTCTGACTTATCGCGATGATGACCGTTTTTGTCTCCTTCATGAACCTCTACGGTCTCGCCAAGAGCGATTAACCTCAGTTTCAAAATTCGGTGGCGGTCGGATTCTTCAATGATTAGACGGTAATTGTCGGTCTTAACTTCATCGCCCTGCCTTGGTTCATGACCTATCAAACCGAATACATGTCCGCCAAGGGTGTTGTAGTCTTCATCTTCGATTTTGAGATCGAGTTTCTCATTGGCTTCATCAAGGGAGATTTTGGCATCGAGAATTATCGAACCATCCGGTTGATATTGGATTGTATCGAGTACGACGTCATGCTCGTCGGCGATATCTCCGACAAGCTCCTCGAGCAAGTCTTCTAGGGTGACTAAGCCGCGAGTGCTACCGTATTCATCGACAACGATAGCCATATGTGTTTTGTACTTCTTGATCTCAGTCAGCAGATCGCCCAAATTTTTGTTCTCTGGCACGATCAAGATCTTACGAGCGAAATCTCGAACTTTAGCGTCATTATGATTTTCGAGCAGGCAACGCAGTCCATCTCGGATGTGAATCAAACCAAAGATATTGTCCATGTCACCTTCATAGACAGGAATTCGAGAGTGACCGTGCTTGATCACCAGCTCCGTATATTCTTTGATCGAACTGTCAGCCGATACGCAGATCATATCCGCACGGGGAGTCATAACTTCGTTGGCGACCGTGTCTGAAAAGTCAAACACGGAGTGAAGCATCTCTTCTTCTTCGGGCTGCAAAACGCCCTCTTCGTGACTTGCAGACACAAGCATTTTCAGTTCTTCTTCTGAATGCACAAAGTGCCGGCGAGACGGCTCCTGCACGCGCAACAATTTGAGAATGGACTCAGTCGAGTAGTTCAGCAACCCGATGACAGGAGCGGTCAGCTGGCACCACCCTTCCATTGGTCCTATCAACATGAGAATGACCGACTCCGCTCGGTCAAACGTCCAAGTCTTAGGGATCAACTCACCAAGCACTGTCTGGAAGAAGGCAGTCAAACCGAATGCAAAAGCGAAACAGGCAAGTTTAGAAAGATTGACAGCCTGAGCGGTCCAATGTTGTGCTCCGCCAATAGACACCATCATGTTTGCCAAATCATCGGCGAAAGCAGACTCACCGACCGCACCCAATGCCAGGGTGGCGACTGTGATGCCTAACTGACAGGCAGATATGAATCGCTCAGGATCATCCAGGGACTTTTGAGCAAGTTGAGCGGCCTTGCTTCCTTCTTCAGCAAGCTGGTCGATACGAGTTCTTCTGACACGGGCGAGCGACATTTCAGCGGCTACGAAAAAGCCGTTCAGAAGAATAAACACAGGAATTATAAGTAGTTGAAAAATAGCAATTGGCACCATTGCCTGTGGTGCCGCTCTCCTTTTTATTTAACTAGTACGGCATACAAAGAAGTGCCGAGCACTCAGAGAGTTCCGAACTCGACACTTTGAATAAACTCGCCAAAGCCCTGCGTGCCAAAAATCGTAACGAATACCATTGAGGAGGTTCGTCCGAATTGGGTGAATTGCTGCTACTGGGGGGTTCTTCCATAACCAAGAAAAGAGAAACTCGGCAGAGTGGCGAGCATTTCCATATGAAATCAAGACGATCCTACCATACGAACGGACGCCTTGCCGTCTTCGCAACCCCTTCTGGTAGCGATTATTGCGGTCTTCAAGAGACTGGTGAAATTATACGATTAGATTCGATTAATGTCGTGAATTAATCAACCATTGGGCGTTTCGGTCGTTTTCTCTACTTCCGTCCTGTATAGGGCTAGCACCATACGATTCCAGTATTAAAAATGCTGATAGCGGAAGCTAGCTGGGCGAATGCGATAATTTTTTCCAACTTGAATCTTTCATCAAAAACAATGTTGCGATACAAATTCGACACGAGCACGATTGGCAGCCTCCTACTGGCGGCACTCCTATTGCTGACCGGCATTGGAGCAATGGCTGAATCGCCGCACAGTGCACCGCTTCTGGGTGTCTCCTCCGCTTATGGGGCTGACTATTCGATCACCGTGCCTGACCCTTCCAGGAGCGCCAAGGACAAAAAGTCACAGGGTCATAGCCAGCCGACGACTGTCGCTCTCATAAGTAAAGTTAATAAGATGGACCGAGCAAGCGGAGCTCTCTCAAACTCAAAGACGCCAGCAAGAGCGTCTGAGTTCAGTCAAGAGAAACTCGAGCGAACATTAGATGAGTGGCAGAAGCAAATGAAAATGTTCTGGAAAGCAGCATCTCCGAAAGTGACCGAGTTCTACAATTGGTCGCTCGTAAAACTTGGCATAAAACGCGATGATAGCGTTTCCAATTTACCTGCGGGATCTACTCACTCTCGCGGAACCAAGCCATTTTTACTAAGAGCTGTGAATGAAGCACATCCTGTTTGGCTGCTTCGCGACGGGCGATTGAAAACCGTCACCGCACACTAATTACTTTGTCGACCGCCACACTTGAGCCAACATTATGGCGTTCAGCAAGCTGGCCACAAATGTGGTGAGTGGAATGAACATCACACCTATCAGTGTGAATAGCGGCACAATTATGGCGATGGCATAGACGCCCATGCTCAGTAGCCAAAGCAGCAGAAATTGCTCGGGCGATTTCAGCAAACGCTTCATCGCAGTAGGCACGGCTAGGGCTGCTGGAACCCGCTCTTGCTCGGCAAAGTTTGCCATCAGCAAAGGCAGGAAAAAAGTGGCAATGAAAAACACCAGAGCATTGGCCGCGATCGTTGAATAGGCCCAGATCGGAAATTGTGGCGTCAGTGCATTGAGAAAACCGCGCATGGCGCCGATGACGAGCGAAAAGTAAACCACGGATAAAGCTAGAATTACCTGAACGCAAATGAAAGCGAGCCACGTCAAACCTGATATCAACAAATCGGCCCAATTCGACCACTCAGGCAGGCCGCTTTCGGGATAGGCTATGCACGCACGCACCACTTTCAGAAGATACCCCTGGGCTGCCGCCCAGAGTAGGAATGCCACCGGCAGCAATGGCAGCGACCAGCTGCCTGTTCCTAAGAGCACAAGCGCCGTTGCATTGATCACAGATCCTGTACCAAGAACGAGCTTCCACGAAGGATCGCGAAAGATCTGCTTAATCGCGGCATCAGGATCTAATCCAATCGCAACCTCTGCCATTTGATCGTTTAACGCTCTTTCTTCGCATCAGAGTGAGTTGCGGTGCTTGTCGATTCATTCTTGTCGGCTGGCGTGTGGCTGCCGCCGTTTTGTAGAAGCGAGCTAATATCATGCAGATGAAGAAGTTTTTCCATCGTCTTTCGGTCAGTCATGTTGAAAGATATCGGCGTGATCGACACCATCTTCTGCCGGACGGCCCAGGCATCGCTATGCTCAGTTTCGTCCGCTTCGATTGCTGTACCGGCCAACCAATAGTACGACCGTCCGCGCGGATCGATTCGCTTCTCGAATTTGTCGTTGTAGAGCCTCACTCCTAGTTCGGTGATTTGTGTGCCCTTCAATTCAGCAAAAGGGAGGTTTGGAATATTTACGTTCAGAAGGCTGTGTTTGGATAGGTGGGCTCTCGGATAGGCAGTAACCAAACGCAGAATCACTTCAGCAGCGGCATCATAGTGCATAACCATCTTGTGGTCGGTTATTTGGCTGACAGCGATGCTTGGAATATCTAAAAACGCACCTTCCATCGCACCCGCTACGGTTCCGGAATAAAGTACCTCGCTTCCCAAATTAGAACCATGATTAATGCCCGAAATAACAAGATCGGGACGGCAAGGAAGCACCTCCATTACCGCCAATTTAACGCAGTCGCTGGGGGTGCCATTGGTAAGCCACGCTCCCTTGACATTTCCGGGAGGTGTTACGGGCTCAACTCGTAAAGGCTTGTGCAACGTCAGTGAGTGACCTGTCGCGCTGCGTTCTTGCTCCGGCGCGACGACGTAAACTTCGTGCTCGGGTTTTCTTGCCAACCATTCCGCCAGCACTCGAATGCCTTCAGCGTGTATACCATCGTCGTTGCAGATGAGGATTTTCAAAACAGTTTGCCCTTTCTTTGCTAGTAAGAGAGCATTGTACACGTGGATTCTTAGCCTTGGCCTTGCTATTCTGAAGACGGTTGCCATCCGAACGCTTGGTTGACGGATTGGTGTCGGACCGCCGGCGGTTGTCAAGACCGCATCTAGAGAAATATTGGAGAGCCGGATGTTTGAAGCCGTTTTTGAAAGAAGCAGTGAAGCGCTCTTACGCGTTGTCCGCGAGGCTTTCGAGTACTGCGAAGAGTTCAAGAGCCGTTGGATTTGCACAGACCATTTGCTTCTGGTGATGGTCGCCAACATGGCTACCGGTGCCGATGACGTCGCCAGTCGAAGCCTGGCTTCCATGAACATTAACGCTGAAGCGGCGGAGAAAGAGATTCGCGAGAGATTCAGATTAGACGTTCGCGAGACTGAAACCGTTTTCTCAGAAGACAGTAATCCGGTTGAAGACGTCAAAGAGCGCCTGGCATTGCCGCCAGATCAGTATGCCGGTCCACTGTTCAGTCACCAAGTAGTAGAAGCATTTAAGCGCGCTGAAGAGTATTCGCTGTTTCTTGGCCAGGACGAAATGACGCAAGCGCATCTACTGCTTGCGATCATCGACCTTCCGGAAGCCGGCGCCAATAAAGTCTTTGAAGAGCTGAGTGTCAACTTGACTTTCTTGCGCCGCCAAGTTATGCAGATTCTTGCGGTTGATTGCACGAACACTCAGACTGCACCAAATTTCAAGGAAACCATAAAAGACGGTATGGCGTTTCTTGTCGGACGCTACCAAAGTTGTGCCGATGCCTTGCAGAACCTGTCAATTCGCAGCCGCACTCCACAAGCAAGGATGATTGGACGCCCGCAACTGGTACACATGGTCTGCGTTAGCTATCTGGGTGATTTTCTGGCCACTCAGGTCGGCTTTCAGCGATATCTTCTCGAAGAGACGTTACGCTCGCTGGCAGTGCGACTAGGTACTTTAGACAAAGAGATGTCTGCATCAATAGTCTCTTCGGGTGCGCAAAGCATGAGAACTGATGTCCGCGCAACGATCGAACACCTGTGGTGCAATGAATACCGCGTTTTAAATCAGATGCTCAATGATGCCGAGCATGACCTCATTGGTAGCGTAATCGAAGACCTGTGGTGGACTCAAAGCGAGGAGATCGCCTTGCACGATCTCTTTGCCGAAGCGATGGATGACCACCGCCGCAAACATCTTTTGAGTCTTCAGAAACGCCGCTTGGAGATTACTCAGCGCTTGCAGAATCTGCAAAATCGCCTGGATGAGACAATACGTCAGTGTTTTGTTAAACACCCCATCTCCGCCTAAGAGCGCGTGCATGCGTACTTAAGCATTCATATGCTTAGTCTTTACGCACTAACACTAATGAAGAATTAGTGAGGCGCTCTTGCTAACCATGAATAACAAAAGGGCACTTTGTACAGAAAGCCCGGGCCATGATTACTTCCTTGTTCTCCAAATCAAATCCTTGCTGAATCGAACATTTGAGCGGCCCGGAGCATTCAGGACATTCAAGGTCTCTTGCACCATTAATTATTGAGCGCACAACTTCTCGCCGCTTGTCTTCTAGGAAGCTTTTAGATTGGTCCGTCTCACTAAGAAGAGCACGGTCTTCAACTTCCTGTAAAACAATCGCCTCTACGTTGAGCGCTTTCGCTAAAAGCTGTCGGTCGGCGGCAGACAGCCATGTCTCCATACCAGCTTCAAGTTCTTCGATCCGCTTGATTGAAAATCGACTAGCCTTGGCTAAATCCCTAACCGTCAGATTGCGAAACTCACGCAACTGAAATATTCGCTGAGCCAATGTCGATGCCAGAACCACATCGGCAGGTATCGGACCAAGTCGTTTCGACAAGAGGTGCCTCCACGTCGTGCAATTCAAAAGCAGCAGGTTATCCCGGGTTTGAACGCAGTTTCGATTACAAGCAAAATCACAAGCAAATAGTACATTACTATCGATAAAAAAGCTGGTAACTTGAATGGTGTCGAATCTCGTCGAACGCGTGCTCGAGCGTTCAAATCAACCTTAGCTTAAGGACGTGCCGGTATGTTGGATCTCAATCAAGTGGTCGGACAGATAGAAAAAATCGGACGCGAAAGCTTTAGAGAACGAGAAGAGCAGGATGAAAAACTCGAGGCTGGGGAACAAGCAATAAGCAAAATTGCCGCAGCACCTGAGGAGTTTGTTGAGAAGGTGACTGCCAGCGCCGGACGCGTCCTTTGGCCAGTGGCGCGTCCGCTAGAATCAGTTTCTCAGACGTTGGGTGTATCACCATATACGACACCAGTGACTGTGGTTGGAGTAGACGGCTCGCAGATCATGCCAAGCCATCACGAAGTGCACACCTGTTACTTGCTGAATATCGGTTACGTAGTGATTAGCTACGGACTCAATGCCAAGCCGGTTCTTGAAACGCATCCGCACCTCTTCCACCGACCTGACGACTTGTATCCACTGGTTGACCGGCGGCGTGTCCATATCGATGAGCTATATGTCTCCTTGGAGCGCAACCTGCTTGAACTCAGCACGTTGGCTCAAGTCTCTATTAAAAGCCAGGAGCGAGGTGCCCCTGTTGTTGCATTTGTAGATGGCTCCTTGATTCCTTGGTCGGTAGAAAAACTTTCGGAACGCTATCAAAAGAGTTTTCTTGAAAGAATGTCGACGGAGATGGATCTATTCAGAAAGCACCGTATTCCTTTATTCGGTTATTTGAGCAACAGCAGAGCCACCGACGTAATCAACATGCTACGAGTGGCGCTCTGTCCATATGATTTGAGTGATTGCCGCCAACATTGTAGTGCTATAAACGAGGAAGATTTTCCCTGTTCGCGCATATGGCCATTGAGTGACCGCCAACTCTTTTTCGACTCATTGCAAAAAGGACAACGTGCTCCAGTCTTTCTTTCCGATGCTGAGGTTACGCGGAGATGGGAGGCTGGAGACCGAATTTGTTTCAGCTATTTGAACGTCGGTACAGAGATTGCGCGATTGGAATTTCCCCACTGGCTCTTTGAGGAGAAAGATCTGCTGGACAGAGGTTTTAGTGTCGCCTTTTCTCAAGCTGGAAAAGGGATGGGTTATCCAGTCTGCCTCTCGGAAGCACATCACCTGGCCATCATCCGTGGATCGGAGAGACAGAAGTTCTTTGAGCTGCTCGCGACACACATGGTCAATCTTGGGTTGCCCAAGATTCGTACAAGCCCTAAAGAGAATCGCAAGCGAATCGGTTTCGTTTAACTCGGCCATAACCTACTAGAGTGCTGAATGCGAACGACAACAAACCTCACTATTAACACCTGCTACAAATTAGAAAGGTATTAGTCCAGCCGGCTTAATCTTTGCAAATAAACTGGGAATCTCCCCACTGAAGCCAGATCAGACTTTCCAGCACTTTGCTAAGCGAATTGCAGCGAAAGCTCCTCAAACTCGTGCGGTAAACACGTGTCCGGAGCAAGTATTTAGTTGACTAAGCAGGATCAACGGACTAAGGTTATTTTCATAAATCGAGCAGGTAGTGAACCGGGTTTTCCGGGGATGTACGTGTCTCAGATCTGCGCAACTTAGAAGGGTATGTCTCGTGAATATATTGATTGACCGCATTATCAACTGCCTTCACTGGCTCGATATGTTCTTCCCGGGAAAACAAGACAAAATAGACTGGAAAGAAGTTGGCCAAATGAGGCATCGCCTCGTAAGCATGAGATTTGCATATCAGGCCGCTGGTGGCTCAATCGATCCGATCGTACCTGTCGCCGGCACGGTAGCGGTGGCAGAACCGGAAAAAGTTCAAACGAGTGGTTCGATGCTCTCTTCATTCCGCGTTATGAATGGCAAATCGCGTGATAGACAAGCCTTGACGAGATGGTACACAAAAGAAGACCATCAACCGAAAAAGGAAAAAGCTCTTTCAGACAGAATCGAGTCTGTAAGAAGAGCGCACGAAGAGCGCCAAGCTTCCGGTTGTTATCCTGCAATCTCAACTGAGGAGCTTGCCACCGCTTACGATGGCGAAACTGAGTATGCAGGCGAAGCAGAATATCAAGTCGAATATCGGCCGCTTAATGCCGCCTCCGAAGCTCAATTGAAAGATTTCCTCACTGGTCACACCGACGATATCAACACTCTTCTTTTCACAAACATCAACGAAGTCAAAGAGACTGCAGAGCCGAAGGGACTGGCCGCTAAGTTCCCGCTATTAACTCGCTTTGCTGGTAACAAGATTAGCTTCTGTGATCCAGGTGATGCACTTTCGGAAGATTCCGAAACAATCGCAGCGCTCGAGGAGATTGTCAAAATTGATGCCGTAGCACCAGCAGTTGCCGAACCAACGGAACTTGAACCTATCTCGCTACCGGCGGATATTTTCATCGAACCAGAAACGAGCAACGATGAAGATTCAGAGAAGTGCACGAGCATGGCTGCAGCCAGAGAGCGCAAAGCCAAAGTCAGTTCAGGAAAGAAATCTCGCAGAAGAAAGTAAGCTCAAATTGTGAGCGATGAGTTAGGACCACTTCAGAAAAACGAAATACGGCTTACCACATTGCCTCGGTTAAGTGGTAAGCGGTATTTGCTTTATGGCAGTTCACTGATGCTCTTTAAGTACGGGATCGATACAGCCTTTAGCTGGCTGGTTTTTCACCGTTCGTGGACGCCATTACAGTACTTTGTGCCCAGTCCGATCCTGGACCCGAATGCGCTCTCCAATAGCGGAGATGCGGGTTTCTACGCTTCGATGCTCATCCTCGCCTTACCATTTGCCTTCATCGGGTCTGACCTTACATTGCGCCGTTTGAAAGCGATCGGGCTGCCTCCCTGGTTGGTGGTGCTGTTTTTCATTCCGTATTTGAATATGTTGTTCTTCACCATTCTGGTCATAGTTGAATCGAAACCTGGGGCCCGCCCTGCCGCTGAAGGTCAAAGTCAACTAGACGCTGACGAGGCGCTCGGTCTTCCAAATATACGACAGGGAAGAGCGCTCACTCTAAACGCCTGGTCTGACGATGGCCAGTTGACCAAGAGACAACTTCCAACCAATACTAGCGCCGCTCAAGCAAGAGCATTGTCACTTCTCGACAAACTACCGAGTGAAGGCAATAAAGCGTTTTTCATGACGGCGTTGTTGCCAGTACCAGTTTCGGTGCTTGCTGCCATATTGAGTGTGACTGTTTTGGGTGTCTATGGCGAAGGCGTATTTACTGCAATTCCCTTTGTGGCAGGTGTTGCGGCCCCTGTGCTCTATGGCTGGAACCGTCGCCGCACACTCTGGGAGTGCGTTACGGTGTCTTTTACCTGTTTATTGATAATGGCAGGCGTCTTACTCATAATTCCGATTGAAGGAATCATCTGCCTCTTGATGGCAAGTCCATTGGCGCTGGGGATAGGTGTAGTTGGAGGTGCGGTTGGCTATGTTATTCAAATGCATCTACCGAGAAGCGAGCATGTTCCGAAATTGCTCGGCTGTTTTGCCGCCATTCTCCCCCTACTTATGCTCGGAGACTATCTTGCGTCACCCACCTATCCTGTTTACGCGGTGGTAAGTTCGCTGGAAATAGCGGCGCCACCAGAGGTGGTGTGGGGGCATCTCATTAATATTGCACCAATGCCGGTTCCTGAAGATTGGCTTTTCAAAACAGGAATCGCTTATCCGGTGCAAGCAAAAACCACAGGTAAAGGACCGGGCGCTATCAGACAATGCATTTTTTCAACTGGGAGATTCGTCGAACCGATTGAAATTTGGGATGCGCCTCGTTTGCTTAAGTTCGGAGTCGTCCAGCAAGCGCCGCCAATGCGCGAATTGTCACCGTATCCAAATTTGCATCCAGCGCATCTGGATAACTATTTACAAGCCAAGGAAGGCGAATTCAAGCTCACTGCATTGGCAAACGGTGGCACCAAATTAGATGGCACGACCTGGTATCAAAATTTTATGGGACCAGGATTTTACTGGCGCTTATGGTCAGATTTCATCATTGAAAAGATCCACATGCGTGTTATGAATTACGTGAAAGTTCTAGCTGAAAGTGAAATTCGCTCGATTAAGAGATAGGATTGTTTCAGGTAGTCCAAGAAGCCGTTCTCGAAAAAGGTCATAGACAACATGAAACGCTACCCCGCCTGGCAAGCACCATTCCGATGCTTTTACTCGATGGATTTCTATCGAGATGTTGCAGCAAACTGGGGCGAAATCGGCTTTCTGTATTTATTTTCTATGGTTGCTTCCGTAAGTTTCCTGTTGGCAATCGTTTTCCAGCTAACCGTAACGCCTGCGTGTGACAGATTCTTTTTACCATTGGCTGAACAATGGCCGACCATTACTGCTGAGGATGGCAAGTTCTCAATAGACAAGGAGAGCCCTTATCGAGTTAAGGACACCGCTGGAAATACTCTTGTTTTGTTCGACATGAACGGCACTTCGCCGCCTGAAGGAGCAGTTTACGTAACGGCAAACGCGATTCGACTGAACGTTGCGGAACCGTCAACGGGCGAACCATTAGATGCAAAGACATGGCCTTTCCAAGGCACCTGCACTACCCAGATGGTTGTAGGCTTCGTCAAGGCTGTGCGGGATTGGGGTGCTCTAACAGTCTTTGCAATTTCGGTTTTGGCCGGAACCATCTATAGGCTCTTTCAAGCGCTCTTCTATGGTGCGATCGGGATGATTATCAGCGCCATCATGCACGCGAACCTGAGATACACGCAGCTCGTGCGCCTTGCAGCCCTCTCATTGACCCCAATGTGGCTTTTAGAAGTAGCATTGAGTCTGGCTCTCGCCAATATCATGTCTTCTCTTGTTATCAAGTTTCTTTTTAACGCTGCGGCCTTTATGGTATCCATGATCTATCTTGGTTTGGCTGTGAATGCATGTAAAAAACTGAACCAGCCTGCTGACCCGGAAACGGCAGTTGTACCGCCACCTGCGCCGCCGCCAGCAACAGCTTAGTGTCGTAAAAGTTATACACTCGCTCATATCGCGTGGCTTCCCGCTGGCAACGTGTTACGATTTCAACACCGTAAGATTTTCGAGTTTGAAACTCGACCTCTTACTTGGGCAAAGCGAAGGCGTAAGGAGTCATAAACAGTGTCAGCCGTTCTAGACAAAATCCTGTTGAAGTCTAATCCGCTCGCAGAAATTGCTGCCAAAGTACATGCTGGCGAGCGTCTAACAGAAGATGATGCATTGAAGCTCTATGAGTCTGATGACATCATGGCAGTCGGTGCGCTCGGTGAGTTTGCCAGACGCCGTGCTGCAGGACCTGGTAAAGAAAAGTATGTCTATTACATCCACAACATGCACTTAAACCCGACCAACTTCTGTGTCGAAACATGCAGATTCTGTTCGTACGCCAACCCGGAAGGCAAGAATTCAGCATACACGTGGTCGGTTGATCAGGTTCTTGCAGAGGCGCAGCGCGGTTCGGAGCTTGGCATCAACGAGATTCACATGGTTGGTGGCTTGAACCCAGCCTGCGATTTGAACTATTACGTTGACGTACTGCAGGCAATCAAAAAGAATTTCCCGCATATTCATATGAAGGCGCTTACAGCCGTCGAAATCGAGTATCTGGCTAACCTTGAAGGCATCACTTACGAAGAGACATTGAAGGCGCTAGTTGCTGCTGGACTGTGTTCTATGCCAGGTGGAGGCGCAGAAATATTTGATGAAAGCGTCAGAGAGAAGATGGCCGTAAAGAAGACTCCGGCTGAAGTCTGGCTGGAAATTCACGGGATCGCTCACAAGCTCGGCTTGAAGACGAATGCAACCATGTTGACAGGCATCGGCGAAACACGCGCTCACAAAGTCGACCATATCGCTCGTTTGAGAGCGCAGCAGGATGCGTCTGGCGGCTTCCAATGCTTCATTCCTCTCAAGTGCTACTACGAAGGCACAAATATTGCAGACGAGGTTGTAGAGCCGAGTGACCACGAGCTTTTAAAGGATGTCGCCGTTTCGAGATTGTTCTTGGACAACTTTGCGCACATCAAAGCCTACTGGATTCAGCTTGGCGAAACACTCGCCCAGGTAGCTCTATCTTTCGGAGCTGATGACTTGGACGGCACCATCGGAAAGGAAAAGATTACCCACGCCGCTGGTGCGAGAACTCCTTTGCAGTTAGCAAAGGAACGAATGGAAGAATTGATCGTCTCAGCAGGGTACCAGCCCGCAGAGCGTGACACCATTTACAACATCAAGAATGTGGTAACCGATCCACAACCAATGGAAATTACGCCCAGCATGTTGGAAGAAAGAGTCAAAGCTCTCTCATATTAAAAAATAGCTGAGAAAAATTGAAGATTAACTGGATTGTGTTGGAATGTTAAAGGATTGTGTTCCAAAGCCACTTTCCGTTATTCTGTTTAAGACAATAAGAAAAAACACAGCAATCGAAGAGAGAAACAAGCTATATCCCCAGCTCCCCGGAGGTTTATGGGAATTCTCGGTTCAATAACCGTAATCTTATTCGCAACAGCTATTGCCATTTGGTTCAATGATAACGTTCCGATCGGCGAGTACATTCAAGACGAAGTCGGCGAAATGCCGCGCGCCAGTCACTAATATCGAACAAGGGTTTCGAGCCCTTTTAGTTACTAATCGCCACTGAGCATCCGCAGTTCCATACGTCCGTGAGCCACCCCTAGTTTCTGGTTGCAGCGAGGTGTTAGGCGGGTAGCCCGTGAACTTATTGGCTGTGGGTTATAAATGGACCACGCCCATCTGGTCTTTGCGCTGAACGTGCAGATCTACTGTGGCACCGTATGGCTTCTTGCCGACGATATTCAGTAGTTGCTTATAGCTTGTCACTACTTTATTATCCACTGCCCGAATGTAATCGCCTTTCAACAGTCCGGCCTTGGACGCTCGAGAGGCGATGCCGACATGAGTAATCGTGACACCGCCTTTAGTATCGGCAGCCATGATACCAAGATCCATAAGTGCATTACTTACTGGTTGCTCCAATTTATTGAAATTGATCTGCTTCTCTTGCTGAAATTGCAGCTGGGAAGAGTTCGATGAAGCAACTGTTGCTGATGTTTTCGGTTGTGAGGCGGAGTGCAATGGATGTCTCACCAGTGGGTGCTGACCTGGCGGGATGCTGGATAGATCACTTGTGCCCTGTGAAACTGGCGGAGCTACTTTAGAAGCGTTCTGCACTTGTGCCCACTGATTCAACGATGCTGCACCGCCATCGACACTTGATAGACCGGGGCTCTTCCCGGTGCCTGGCATAGTGACAGCTGTCTTTGGCGCCGATTTTTGCGGGGCTGGCTGGAAGCTATTCGATTGCATGCCAGTTTGTTGCATGCTGTTCGGTTGTATTCCACTCTGCTGCATGCCGCTTTGTTGCATGCTGTTCGGTTGCATTCCACTCTGCTGCATGCTGTCTCCGAGCGTGCGGTCGCCTTGCATCGGATTTCCCTGCATGGTGTTTTGCTGCATTCCGCCTTGTGGCATGCCACCACCTTGTATGACATTTCCTTGGGGACCGCCGCCATGAGCAGCAAGATTTATGGATTCATGACCAAAGTTTTTTACTCCAAATCCCGGCGTAACACCACCCCCGGTGCCCATACCGGCTCCGCCGCCAGGACTCATGCCTGGATGACCAGCCCAGGCGGCTTCGGCTGCTGCGGCTTCAGCGTCAGATTTCTCAACGCTGGCCTTCAGCTGTTCGTAGGCTTGTCGGAACTTTTGATCGGTTGGGCGAAGCTTCACAGCTAGCTCCAAGTTCTGCAGGGCAGTCTGATAGTGCTTAGCCTGCAAATAGAGCATCCCAAGATTGTATTTAACTAGAGCCTGGTTAGGAGATTTTTGATCCAGCTGTTTATACAAGTCGAGCGCTGATAGATACTCACCACGTTTGTAGGCATCATTAGCCTCGCTCGCCAGTTTGCTTATCTCTGCTTGTTTTGGATCAACAGCCGGATGGCTGTTCATAATTTTCTGCACTGCCATCACGGCGTTGGCATACTCTTGATTCCCGGGGTCTTCATTCGCTGCCTTCTTATAAGAAGAAAGTGCTTCGGTGTAATTTTTCTTTGACTCATATACGATGCCAGTATAGTAAAGAGCACTTGCGTTATGCGGATCTACTCGCAAAGCTTGTTCGAAATATTGCAACGCATCGGAGCCACGATGAGAACGCCAGAGGCTGACACCTTGTTCTAACAGCTTGTTGGTCTGCTCATCTTTTGCTGCCTGCACTGAGATTCTGGCTCGTTCCATGGCCGCTTCGCGCTCGTCTTCAGCTTGTCTCTTCAAATCGGCAGCGCTAGGACCGCTGCTACTATTGGTGGTGCTCGATTGCTGACTGCCCAGACCGGACACCGAACCATCAGGATTTGCTTGAGGGGCTGCCGCACCCATGATACGCGACATGCGCTCAGGTAGAGGCCCTTGCATGGGCTGACCAAATAGGTTTGTCTCAATGCGGTTTACTCGCGACTCATCGCTTTCGCCATCATAAGTTTTGAAAAATAGCTTCTGTTCAATCGGTCCGAGAGAAGCGGATTGACCGAAGGCTGGCAAGCAGTAAAATCCGATAAAACAAGAAATTATCAGCAGCTCGAGATGCGCATTGCAAATCCGTTGCATCGTACGACCCGGGCGCCGGTTGCTCTCCTGAATTGCTAGTGAACTTTCACCCATTGCGTGACTTTCTCCACAGGGAAGCCCCGGCCGAAGCTCCCAGGAACGTAGTCTGATTCACCGGCCTGCCGCACATGCGATTCCCAACCCTGAACCAACGTAATGGTTTGGCGTCTTGTACCCGCAGGAAACGGCGGCACAGGCATCGACTGCATCAATGCTACCATTTGCATGCGGTCGTAGATGTCGTTTCCAGAGCTTTGCTTCATGGTCACATTGGCTATCTGTCCGTTGTTATAGCAAGTGAAGCGAAACAGTGCTGGTTGTCGAGTTACGTAGTGAGTTCCGCTCTGACGTTCGTATTGATCCAAAATGAAAAACCATCGGTCAGCCACTTTAGAAAGCCAAGAAGCCCAATCGACATTGTATTCGACCTTGCGAACATCGCTTGCCAGGTCTGACTGGAGAGCACTGGTCTGGGCATTACTCTGCAAATTGTAGGAACCGTTTTGGGCATTCCCTTGCATAAACGTGGCACCATTTTGTGCGTTTGCATTACCCTGCAGGTTGTATGTTCCGGCGGTTGACCCCAGTTGGGTGTTCTGCGCGTTGCCTTGCAGATAACCGGGTAGTCCAGGCGTAGGCGTCAAGGATGTTAGGGCTGGAGGAGACAGCGAGCTGGCTTGATTCTGGGAGCCATTATCGTTCAATTCAGACCGACTCATGGTGTCTGAACGGCTAATTCCTGTTTGCAACACACGACTTGAGCCGCTATTGCCGGGAGTTGCAGGACCTTGAGACGGTGTCAATGACATCGGGTCGGCAAAACCGGTTTGCGCTAACGAGGGAGCGATGCAAGCTGAGCCAAGCCAGACTAGCGCAACGAAAACTTTTGCTCGCAGCGATTTCAACAAAGTTCCACCTCCTACCTATCTTCAGTTTAGTCAGAAAGGTCGAAATAGTAATAGGGAAACTACGAACCATTAATCCATGGATGGTCAGCCAAGGCTGCGCTATGTCCACCGAAGAGAGAGATTTGAAGCGAAGTCTGACATGACTTTTGAGCCTCTGACACTAGTTCGGCTAAATCACAGTCAAACTTTGCTAAAGTACTTTTGCCGGGCAGATAGTCCAACCCAGGACAAATAGGTGGAGAGCGCTTTGTCAAAAGAGATAACTGACGAAAGGTTTGTCCGCAGCGAATTGCCGTATTGGTTGGCTTTCCATCGCATGGGCAAAGCGGCGCTACACTCGCGCAAGGCTATATTGCTTTATGAACATTTTGGTTCCATGAAAAAAGCATGGGAGGCAACTACTACAGACCTCAGGCAGCAGATTCACTGGTTAACGCCGGAGGGGATTAATAACCTTCAGACGCGCAAACAATCTGTCGATCCTGAAGCTTTGCACGAATCTGTAAAGAAAGCCGGGGTCAAAGCCTATTCTTACTATGATGTTCAGTATCCGCCCCAGTTGCGCGAAATCATTGATGCGCCCCTGGTGCTCTTCGTGCTAGGACGTTACTCTGTTGACGATGTAAATCAGGCGGTTGGGGTCGTAGGTACTCGCAAACCCACTAGTTATGGGCGGGGGTTGGCAAAAGACACGGCGAGGGGATTGGCTCAAGCCGGAGTCACGGTTGTAAGCGGAATGGCTGTCGGAATCGATTCGCTCGCCCACTGGGGCGCCATCGAATGTGGTGGCAAAACCATCGCCGTTCTCGGTTGTGGAGTCGACCATTGTTATCCCAGCACAAACCGCCCTCTGTACGAAAAGCTTTGCAGTGGCATGAACGGCGCTGTTATGTCCGAATATTTTCCAGGCACCAAACCGGAACCATTCAGATTCCCGGCCAGAAATCGCATTATTAGCGGCATCTCGCAAGCATTGGTCGTTGTTGAGGCCGGGGTGACATCGGGGTCCCTGATTACGGCCAAGCTAGCTTTTGAACAGAATCGAGAGGTATTTGCCATACCAGGGCGCGTTGACAGCCCCGCCTCGGAAGGTACAAACCAGCTGATTGCTCGAAATCAAGCTCACCTCATTACCAATTACGGTGACGTTTTGACCGAAATGAACTGGGTACCCGGGCCGATAATAGACGGTGAAACCCGCTCCATGGTTGAGCTATTCGGAAGAGAGAAAGAGATTTATGACCTCTTGGGGCGGGAATCAGTACAATTTGACGTGCTTTCAGAGAGGCTTGGGATGAGCGCTCACGAATTATCAGCATCATTAACGATGCTTGAGCTCGCTGGTGTTGTAACCCGTCTTCCGGGCGACTGGTACGAGCGCCACAAATCTAGTTTTCAAGCACACGGGCAAAAAATCTTGTGAATTTGTAGAGAACGCCGTTTAATTGGGCAAGTAAGTTATAGATGGTGTTGTTAGGTTGTTCAGCCACTTCTAGATGGGGACAGGAGCGAAAGCTGGTTACAAAAAGCCTGGGTAGTGCTGACCGGCGGCATTCCACCGATGTCGATATTATGAGACAGGTGGATGCTACGCGTGTTTTTGGGGTATTTATTTCAAGGGGAGTCGAAATTGCTAAGCGTGCAACTTTAACAAGCCCTGTACATACCTTTGGCTTAGCAAACTTTTTTGGATTCGGAAATCTAATTGCATGAAGCTCTGTCTGCGCTGTAATCAATATTTTGAAGACATGCTGGCAGCCTGTCCGGCTGATAACAGCACTCTGGAAGCAGTCGGCGACAATCCGCTGATCGGCGCCCTGATAAACGACCGCTACGTGGTAGACAGCGTAATCGGAAAAGGCTCCAGCGGTATCGTATACAAAGCGACGCGATTGCTAATGCAGCGAGAAGTAGCTGTGAAGGTGCTTCACAGTTACCTCGGTGCCGAGACTGGCTCATTAGACAGATTTCTAAGAGAAGCCCGCGCGGCAGCACGATTGAAACACCCACACATCATCAACATCTGGGAATCCGGGGTAACCGACGACGGTCAGCCATATTTCGTTATGGACTACCTCGAAGGGCACACGCTGGCTGAACTAGTGAAAGAGAAAGGGGCGCTGCCGTTGCGGCGTGTCCTTCCTATCGTTCGTCAAATCTGCGAAGCATTGTCTGAAGCGCATAGACAGTCGATCGTGCATCGCGATATAAAGCCAGAAAATATTGTGCTTCAAGAATCCGACTACGCTCAGAATGAAGACTTCGTCAAGGTACTGGACTTTGGTATCGCCGACCAGGCAACCGGTGCCGAAGGCGGCAGTGCTCCGGCACGACAAAGAACAGCTGCCGGAAGTCCAGCCTATATGAGTCCCGAGCAGTGTCAGGGCTTCCAACTTGATGCCCGCTCGGATATATATTCCCTGGCAATTGTTGTCTTTGAGCTTATGACGGGCACTCGCCCGTTTGAAGCAGAAGATATTATGACCTTGTTCCGCATGCATGTGAAAACGCCGCCACCATCACTATCTCAGACTCGGCCTGACTTGAAATTCCCAGTCAAATTGGAGATGGCGGTAAATAAGGCACTGTCAAAAGATCCCAATCAAAGACATCAGGATGTGCTCTCTTTTTGCAAGGACGTGGAAGAAGGCGTTGAAGCCTTTTTACTCGAAAGTATCAATCAAGAAGGCTATGGACTTCCAGGTACCGGGCGCGATGGCAAAGCTATATCCACTCTTGTTCTCGATGCTGATGGAGAGGATGATTCCGTCCCTAGCGAGCGTTTGACAGAGCCGGAACCTGCACAGAGCTCGCTATTCCAAGCTGAGACCGACAAAGGCGGTAAGAATGGTGGCATGATTGCGACGCCACCACCTGCAGCGCCACAGTTCGCACTACCGAGCAAACCAAGCACTCCTGGCAGTAAACCAACAACACCTGAATCAATCCCTGCCGGCAGTGCAACAGACGAAGATGATTCGCAATCTGCTTCCAGTTCTTCTGGTGCTTCAAAGGAGGAAGCCGAAGCCGCGAGCAGGTTAATGGAGTCGGCGAAGCGCGCGTCGCAGTCATTTAAATCAAACCTTTCCAACTCCGGCAAAGAAGATGTCTCAGACTGGGCTCGTCAGATTCTGCAGCGGAAGTCAAATGCAGGCAATCCAGTAGTCAAACAACCTGATTCTCCAGAAAATGGGGCGGCCAAAGTGCCAGCTGCGTCTGCTGCTCAAGCATCTGCTCCTGCAGCTACCACAGCCGGCCAATCTTTACCGGCAAAACCTGCTCCTCCGAGTGGTAGCTCAGCCTTTTCGAGAAGCGAGACCCAGCCTTCCGGTGCACCGCGAATAACTCCCGTGGCTCCAGTCACGGCTCTCAGTGATGCCCCTACGGCACCAACATTTATGTCACCATCGCCTTCTGGCAGTCATCCCAAAGCACCATTTGAAACAGAGTCCGAACAGAAAGTTTCCGATTGGGCTCGTCAGATCCTAAAACGAAACACTGGCGAGAGTTCGGCGAAAATGCCATTTTTGAGAAAACCGAGCGAAGCTCAGGGCACAGAACCATTATTGGCGCCAGAACCGCTTTATCAACATGCGCCGGAAGTCGAGATTCCAGAACCGGCACCGGTAGAGGAGCCGAAAGATTCAGCCGTTGATACAACTGCGGAAATGGTTGCAAGCATCGACTCATTTACTACAATGGAAGCCCTCGACGCGCAGCCTGAGCCAGAGACCCAAGTTGAAGTCTCCTCGGTGCCTGAATCTGTAACAGGAACAGAAAATGAAGCAAAAGACGAAGATCTTCAAGAGGAAACGGTTCCTCTGGAAGCAGAGTTAAAAGTCGAGCTGGAAGTAGAAAATATACAAGAAGTTTTGGAAACCTCAGAGTCGACAACTGTCGAATCGCCAATACAAGAAGTAGCGCTGCTGCCTGAATTGGTGGCAGAACATGGGGTAATTCCAGAGGTTCAAGAAGTCCAAGAGGGTGAGGTTCAAAATGCTGAACCCCAGTCGGAACTAGCTAAAGAACAGAAGCCTGAGCCAGAGCTAGTTGCTCCTGCAAAACAAGAAGACAATCCCCCCAGCCCACCAACGGCAGTCGCCGCAAGAGTCGCTGAAGAAGTTGGCAAATTGCCAGCTTCACTCGGCAAAATGTCCATTCAAGATGCAATCGATGCTCAACGCAAAGAGACAGGCAAGTTCAGCACAAAGGACATAGAAGCCTGGGGCGCAATGATGAAGAAGGCCAGTGCGGCAAGCGGAAAAACTGGTGGCACTCCGGAAGGCGTTAATGTCCTGCCGTCAAAGAGTGCTTCCAATCTGCACCCCTCGACTGTTCCCAGTAATCCTGCAACTAATCCTTCGACTAATCCTGTAACAAATCCTGTAACAAATAAGGAACGCTTCGAAGCTGCAGTAAATAAAGACGTCTCTCCATCCACAAAATTCGCCAAAGAAGTAGAGAAGGTGTTGGATGCGGCGATTGTCAAACCTGGCGAGCAAGCGCACAAACGAACCGAGTCACTCGAGGAGCCGAAAGGCAAGACCGAGACAGAGCATAGCCTTGATGCGAACCGTTTCGAACAACCAATCAATAAGAGGACCGAAGTACTCAACCCGTTCGCCAGAGAAGTTGAAAAGGTCATCGATTCTGCGATCATAAAGGGACGCCGTCCCGCTGACGATACGGGCATGATGAAGTCGATCAGTTTCGACCAGATTGCCGAGGCAACAAAGAAAGGTGCAAATCCAGCTTCATTCGCCAAGAAGGAGCTTGGAAAAGCGCCTGCCAGCACTGGTGGGCCGGATGTCAAAAAGATCCTCAGCCGTCGGCGAGCTGACAATCCTTCTAATTTGCTCGGACGTGCGCAAGAAGCGCTCAAGAGTGGAGCCGGAGATGATACCGCCGCGGCTGAGGTCGCAGCCCATCCTGATGCCACCTCAATGTCAACAGAGATAGAAGAAGCTCATGTTATCTCACATGACGCCGAAGTGGCTGCAATAGTTAGCCTGGAACGAGAGATAGTCGATGTCTCGACTGTTGAAGAAGTTGCCGAAGTTGCGGAAATTGCCGAATTTGCCCCGGCCATGGAAACAACACCAGCAGAAACTGTGGCACCAGCGGCAATGCCATACTCTAAAGCCGAGTTGGACGCAATAGGACGTTTTGATTCGAAAGCGAAGGAAGCGGCCACACCACCTGTAGTTACACCTCCTCCCAGCGAAGAGAAGGTGCCAATCCGACTCGATAAAATGCGTTCTGCCGATCCACGAAAGAGTCAGCCTGGCTTTGGCGATAAACTCAAATCAATGTTCGGCGGCACCAAATCAGGAATGGCTGCAGCAGAAAAAGAGAAGGAGAAGAAAGGAACCAAGTCGGGTCTGCCTGCTGCTGGTAAAGATAAAGATAAACCAGAATCAAAAGACAAAAATACAAAGACCGGAATTCCAGCTGCCGCAGATCTCGGAAAGAGTGATAAATCTGGTAAAGAGAAAGGAACAAAATCTGGTCTGGCAGCAATTGGCGCCTTCTTCGGCGGCAACAAAAACAAGGACACAGCCCACGACGCGGTCAGGTCTGCCAAAGATGATTCGACGGCTGCTCGTGCCAGCGGTTTTGATGCGAATGCAACAGGACTAACCACAGGTGGTGGCATAGATGGATCACAATATGCCGGCCAACCAGCTTCATTTGTATCTGGCTTCAAACCGGCAACTCCGGAGTTCAAGCTTCCAGAGTCGATGACACCACCAGTGGAAACGGCTCCAGTCAGCCATCCGTCTGCACCAACACCATCACCAGTATTACCGGCGGAATCAGTTACTCAGACCGAGCAAGCGACTTCTTCAATTGCAGCTGAAGAAGGTCCGAGCAGCGGAGATAAAGCTGAATTGTCCATATTGAGCACTGAGAGATCAGAGTCTAGTGCAGAGCCTAACGATTTTGAACGTGCGGTTGCCGAGGCTTTGGCACAAGAAGAAGCTCGGATGAAAGCTGAACAAGAGGAAGATGAAGCACGTCTAGCAGAGCGCAAGGCTCGTGAAGCTGCGGCTGCTGCTCGAGCAATGGCGGAGATCGAAGCCCAAGAAAAAGCCCAAGCTGAAGCAAAGGCTCAAGAACAGCAGGCTCGTTTCGCACAAGAAGCTCAGGAAAGAGAAGAGCGGGAACGGGCAGAGCAAGAGCAACGAGCGAAAGAAGAGCGAGAGCGAGCTGAACGTGAGGAGGCAGAAGCTGTAGCCAGACGCGCCGAGCAAGAAGCAGCTGAAGCCGCTGCGCGTCGAGCGGAACAAGAAGCAGCAGAGGCTGCAGCCAGAGCCCGCGCAGAACAAGAAGCAGCAGAGTCCGCAGCAAGAGCCAGAGCAGAACAAGAAGCGGCAGAAGCTGCAGCAAGAGCCCGTGCAGAAAAGGAAGCAGCAGAGGCTGCAGCAAAAGTCCGTGCAGAGCAAGAAGCAGCAGAGGCTGCGGCAAGAGTTCGTGCAGAAAAGGAAGCAGCAGAAGCTGGAGCAAGAGTTCGTGCAGAGCAAGAAGCGGCAGAAGCTGCTGCCCGCGCTCGTGCAGAAGAAGAAGCTGCTACCGCTTCCGCAACCGGCCCGGAAATCGTCGACACTCCTTCAAAGCTGGGAGCAGCCAAAGCCAACCAAGCGCAACTTGCGAACATGCTGAATCGGTTCGCCAAGAAAGCCAATACCGGCAACGAAGACGCACCTGCCGTTGGTTTACCGAATGCACAACCGCAGGCGATGATACCACAGGCAGCACCTCTCAACATTCCGACAGCGCCTATAGCGCAGGCTCCTGCGCACGCACCAGGCGCCGAAGAAGAAGACCCAGCGGTCAAGAGTCAACGAAAATTTGCAGAATTGGCTCAGCGGCTTAAGGCAAATGCCGCCAATCGAGCTGCAAACGAAAATACCGGTGCTGTTCCTGCAGTGCAACAACCGGCTGCCTTTACACCGCCGGCGCCGCAGGGAGAGTTCGGTGCTTCGACTTTCAACAATCCGGCTGGTGGCCTAGGTGCTGCGGGCATGGCGGCGGCAGCAGGTTTAGGTGCGGCGATCGGTTCCGGAATGGGCAATTTAGGCAGTTCGCCAATTTCGCCGCCTAGCTTCGGTATGCCAGAACCTGGGGCTGCGGCATTTACAGAAGGACGAATGGCAGATGGCTCTTCAGAGCCAGTCAAACCGGAAGCACTGAATAAGAAGATTGAGGCCGTCAAGAAAAAGATCGAGGCACTCAAAGCTGGCGGAATCGCACAAAAAGACAAACCTGAAGAACCACGGGTCTTCGAAGAACCACCAAAACCATCTCTCAGCACATCGTCTCCCAATATGGCGGGGGGACCGCCTGTCAATCGCCTTCTCGAGGCTGCTCAACGCGCAGTCGAAACTGGCAGCGTAAGCCGGCTGCCCGCTCAAAAGGGCGAGCCTCAACAGTCACGTGAGGCTGCACGTTTCGAGCCGCCAAGACCCTTGCCACCGAAAGCGATTCCGCCGGAGGCACCGGCGGCAATGGCGTCATCAGAACCCGCTATGCGAGCCGCCGCAGCTGCAGCCGCCGCTGTGCAGGCGGCTGCTGACCTCGATGCTAAACGCAAGGAAGCGGCGGCAATGGCTGGAGTGAAAGATTCTTACAGCAGCTTCCGTAACATCGAACAATCTATCAAGACTGAGCGCACCAAGGGGCAGCAGGTGCAAGCTCCCAATAGAGCTCGCGTTCGCCAGAGTTTCAACAAGCCGAGAATCCCTGTCCTGCTTATCGTTGTTGGTTGCACCGTAGTGATCGGAGGCGTTCTAGGATTTGGACCTCTGATGAAGTCTCTGCCGCAGCTGCAGCAACAAGTTACAAGCGTATTCTCTGGCGCCATGCATCCAACGCCAACGAAGTCTGACGGTCAGGAATCAAACGATATAGACGAGCTTATCCAGTCAGGTAAGCTGGAGCGAGCAAGAGCAATACTCGACAGGTCGACCAAGACGAAATGGACGCAAAAAGACGCCGATCATGCAGTCAAGATCGCCGAGAAATATGCACAATCTGACCCCCCGGAGTACGATGCCGCGATTGATGTGCTGAATAAAATTCCGAGAAAAGGTCCTTCCTATCGCAAAGCACAAAAGATGGTGAAGAACTACACGAGCTTGAAACGCCGAGCTGGCTCGCGTTGATTGATGAAGAGGTGCAAGACCGGGAACCAAGCTAGTAACCATGAAGCTCTGTTTACGCTGCAATCAGCACTTCGATGACGGACAGGACAATTGTCCAACCGACGAAGCCGAATTGATTTCAGTCGGTAATGATCCACTGATTGGTACCGTCGTTGGTGACAGGTACAGAATTCTATGTGCCATCGGCCGTGGTGCCATGGGCATCGTATATGAAGCGATTCAAATTTCAACAGGTCGCGAAATGGCGATCAAAGTTCTGCAAAACTTCCATGAAACGTCACAAGAATCAGTCAAAAGATTCAGACGAGAAGCACAGACAGTCAGCACTCTGAAACATCCAAATATCGTTACGCTTTTCGACTACGGAATGATGGAGGACGGTCAGCCTTACATCGTAACCGAATTCCTGCAAGGGCTAAACCTGGCTCAGGTGCTGAAGGAGACAGGTGGCTTACCGGCCGAGGCATGCGCACCAATTATTAAGCAAGTCTGTTATGCGGTTGGAGAAGCGCATCGTCTGCGTATTATCCACCGTGACTTGAAACCTGACAATATTATTTTGCAGGGCAAGGAAGCGGCCACAGTGATGGTAAAAGTTGTCGACTTCGGTGTAGCAAAACTCGTTGGTGACGGCGTCTCTACCGGGTCGCTTACTGTGGAAGGAAAAGTGTGCGGCAGCCCCGCCTATATGAGCCCTGAGCAATGCCGTGGTGCAGAGTTTGACTATCGTGCTGATATTTACTCACTCGGTGTGGTCATTTTCGAAATGCTAAGTGGCAAGCGTCCCTTCGTGGCCGACGACATGATGGCGCTCATGTTTATGCATGTGAACGAAACGCCACCGCGTATGTCAGACGTCGAGCCTGAACTCATCTTTCCGGAATCCCTTGAAAAAGTGGTGGCAAAGGCACTGAGCAAAAATCCGGAGAAGCGGCAGCAGAGCGCGGAAGAACTTTGGGAAGAATACAATGCCGCTTATTCAGCGCAAAATAGAAAACTGATTGTGTCTGGTGGTGCCACGTGGATTCCATTTGGTGGTGCACGCGCACCGGTTCTATCTTCGACGACGGGCCCGCTGGAGACGACTACGGAATCAGTGAATCGATTTGCCCGAATGCTCGAGTCCGAAAGTCTCGTTGAGGCGCCAGAAGAGCAACAGGAAGAGCACAGCCATAGCGGCTGGGGGAAAAATATCTTTCTTCATATGGTGCTCATGTTTATTGTGGCGATTGTCGCCATTTGTTTCATTCGCTTGAACGATTATCATGCTGCAATCAACTCGGCTGAAGTTCTGAACAATGAGGGACGCCCTGAAGACGCCATCAAAATACTCGAAAAACTTCAGAAGCAATACAGGCTTACTGACAGCGATTCGGAAGTTCTCAACTCTAGCTATTTGCAGGCCGGTCTGAAATTGATGAAGAAGAAAAAATTCAAAGAAGCATCTGTTATTCTGCAGCGTATTCCAGATAATTCAAACAACTACGATCAAGCCCAAGAGATGTTGAGGCGGAACAATAAACGGAAGGTGAGCAGCTCTTCCTAGTATTGTCGAGGTATTGTCGAGCCTGGCAGTCGTAGCAAATGACTTCGTTAAGCTCATTCGTCTTTTATGTCTTATTGGCCAGTCGTTCTTCAAACTGCGGGCAGCTGGAAGAGCGTGCAAGTATTGTTAGAGCTAAACTCGGCGACGTCTTTCACGCTCACGCCTCTCAGTTCAGCAATTTTTTCTGCCACCATCCAAACATAGCTCGGCTCATTTTTTTTGCCGCGCACCTTCTGTGGAGCGAGGTATGGGCAATCCGTCTCTACCATTATCTTGTCGGGTGGAGCTAGCCGTGCGGCTTCTTGAATCGCTTCCGATTTTTTAAATGTAACAATACCTGAGAATGACATGTAGAAGCCGAGCTTGGCTATTCTCGGCAATAGCTCAGGGCCTCCGGTAAAGCAATGGAAAACACCGCGCACTTCATTCTTACCAGAATCTTCAATAATATCCATGCATTCCGACCAAGCATCTCGGCAGTGCACGATAACCGGTTTATTTAGTTCACGTGCGATGCGAACATGATGTGCAAAGACAGCGCGTTGAGTCTCTGGCTGGCTGTGATTGTAGTAGTAGTCGAGACCGCACTCTCCGATGCCGACAATTTTCTCCTTACTTGCATAGTGCTTGATTTTGGACTCACTGTTTTCGTCCCAGGTTTTTGCCTCATGCGGATGAATACCGACTCCACCAAATAGAGGTTTGTAAAGGCGTGTCAATTGCAGGACCTCTTCCGCGTCAGCGAGTGAGCAACCTGGGTTGACGAGATATTTGACTCCGCTGGCTATCGCCCTTTCAATGACTTCGAACTGGTCATCAGCAAAGTATTCCCTTACAACGTGACAGTGGCTGTCGATGACTACACCTTGCGGATTTTCCAATGTTCAGACTCCAAAATAAAATGCGTCGGTCTGCGTAGAATACACATTTACACCTGAATAAGATACAGTAGAGTGAGAGGCTGTAGAAATATCAATTTCGCGCGACCGAAAGAGCTTGACCTATGAAGAAAAAGATTTTCCCGACTGTCTTATTTTTACTATGTTCGTTGACCGTTTCAAGCAACCCTTTTGCCCTGGCTGGAAACATGCTTCAAGGTAACGTTAATGAGACGTCTGTCCAGCACGGACCGTCGGCACCAGCCATGAGTCGAACTGACATTAATCGAGGGGGCGATCCGTTCGCTGGAAACGTTCAGCAAGAGCAACCGCTGCAGGCGATCGACGTTCCGCAGGCCGCATTCGCCATGCCGTCGAATCAACCAGCTGCCCCGAGCAAGATGTTCCCTTTGAGCGCTCAGGACGAAGGACAACAGCAACAGCCGAACTTCCAGACAATGCAAGCGCAGCCGCAGAATCAACCGCAACAGCCGATGCAACAAGGGAATGCTCAGACCTCAGGCGATCCAAACGATCCTGACGCAAACTCGCAAGCTCTCCAGCTGGCCTGGGATACTTGGCACCACAACGTTGCTCAGGCTGTATATCAGCGCTACACCAACTTCAGCAACATGGCTTTCAGTCACTCGCCACCGATGACGGTTAGTGTCTCATACACTGTTACACGAGATTGTCAGGTGCAAAATATTCAATTGACACAAAAGTCACCAAACTTTCTTTTTAATACGTTGATTTTGACCGTAATTAAGTCGCTAAACGGTGATACGGCTCTTCTGACGTTCCCACAGGGATCGCGTCGAATGTCAGTGGAAAAAGCTGGTACCTTCAGCGTCAATAACGGCATCGAAGGTTTCAAATATCTCACCGGTGACAAAGAGACCATTCGCCACCACTAGTCATTGCTCTTAAGCTAGAATCAAGCCGAACCAAATGCAGCAACTCAAGAGCCTAATCAGCGACTTACAGTCGATTGTGGGCAAGGCTTATGTGTTGCACTCAGCTGTCGATTTATCGGTCTACGAATGCGACGCCGAAACGCTTGACGTCGCGAAACCTGACGTCGTCGTGCTCCCGGCTGATACCGCCCAAGTGGCAGCGGTGGTCAGAATTGCTAATCGTTATAAAATGCCTTTTGTCCCAAGAGGAGCTGGCACAGGACTTTCTGGTGGTGCCACTAATATCATGGGTGGTATTGGTCTCGTCCTGACTCGTATGTCCAGAATTCTGGAGATAGATCCGATCGATCAAGTAGCGGTAGTGCAGACGGGCGTACCTAATTCCGCGGTGTCGGCGGCGGCCGAACGATATGGCCTCTATTTCGCGCCAGATCCTTCCAGCCAGATCGCCTCGACAATCGGCGGAAACATCGCTGAAAATGCCGGCGGACCTCATACTCTGAAATACGGCATGACGTCTAATCATACATTAGGGATGACCGTCGTGCTTGCCAATGGTGAAATTGTCAAACTTGGTGGACGAGCTAAGTTCAGAGAAGGTTTTGATTTGCTGGGTGGATTTGTTGGTTCGGAAGGAACGCTCGGCATAGCGACTGAAGCGACACTAAATTTGATACCACGACCACAAGCGGTAGAGACACTTCTTGCCTACTTCTCGACGGTTGAGGATGCTGGAAAATCTGTATCTTCAATAATTGCCGAGGGCGTGATTCCAGCTGCGATGGAAATGATCGATGGGCTGACACTCAACGCCGTCGAAGACGCGCAGCAAATGGGATTGCGCCGAGATGCAGCTGCGCTATTAATTGTTGAACTTGACGGTTCACGCACCGGCATATTCGTGCATCGAAAGATCGTGGAAGAGTGCATCAAAAGAAATGGTGTTACCCAGTTCCACTGGGCTACCGATGCAATTGAACGAGCGAAAATCTGGAAGGCTCGTAAATCAGCCTTTGGAGGTTATGGTCGCATTGCACCACACGCCTACGTTCTTGATGGTGTGATACCACGATCTAAGCTGGCAGAAGCGATTTCAAAGATAGCTGAAATCGGCAAGCAGTACGAGTTGACGATCGGCAATGTCTATCATGCAGGAGATGGGAATCTGCATCCATGCCTGCTCTACCATCGAGAGAATAAAGACGAAGTGCGGCGCGTTATGATAGCAGCGGCAGAGATTCTCGAGATGTGCGTCGATCTTGGTGGAACGCTTTCAGGAGAGCATGGTATCGGTATCGAAAAAGTCTCGGAAATGAAGCGACTGTTCAATGAATCAGACCTGGCAGCGATGGAATGGTTCAGAGAAGTTTTCAATCCGGATGGAGTGTGCAACCCAGGCAAGGTCCTTCCCACAATCAAGACCTGTGGTGAGTCTGGTATGAGACCGCTGCTCAGACACCAGATCTTTGCTGGCTGTTGATTTCCAACCCTCCTGTATATCCTTCTTTTATGTCTTTATAGTCGATCCTATCTCGATTGGTTAACGGCGAAGGCGAAAAGCGAGAAGATAAAGCTGGCTGGATTAAAAAAGCGTGTTATTGCCAGCATATGGCGGTATGATCCGAAAGTGAGACTCGCCTTAGCTCTGCCCGCAAAATCGGAAAACCTATGTCTGTAGTCAGCTGGAGGAATTTTTTTGCACGGCAAACTGGATCTTGCAAGCGCTAAAGGACTCAAAAAATCCGAAATAAAACAATTGAATAGGCTGCTACAACAGCGTATTCCGAAAGACAAAATTATCACAATTGATTTTGCCGATACGGTTGCGGAGCTGTCGCACAACACAGGTTATCCACTTTCGATTGTAGTGAACAGGCGTGGTCAGGTCGTTAACATCACAGTCGGTCAGCCGAGTGAGGTTAATGTGCCGGAGTTGAGAGGGGTGCGCGTTGGTCCCGGAAGGCTTTGCGGACATCGCATCATAAACACGCACATAAGCAACTCACCGATAAAAGACGGTGAGTCGCTGGCGCGCATAACCAAAGAGAATTTACAGTGTCTCGCCCGTAATCGCCTCGACCTGCTCGCTCAGATTGAGGTTAATCCGAGTGGCAGTTTTAGCCGCGCACGAGGCGAACACACAAAGTTTGCAGATGCCGTCAACATCGCTCATCTAATGCCAGGGCGTGACAGTGAAGGCAAGCTGTGGAAGATTTTGCCCGCATCGACTGTCAGGCGTGCACAAGACGACAATTTTGAAACTCTCATCGATTCGCTCGAGGACGAGTTTCGCAAACTAGCTCCAGGTTTACCTGTTGCCGAAGGCGAGGAGCGAGCGATTCTTGTTTCGCTAATCCAAAACGGCGTCGATGCATGGGAGATTGAAGACGAGCTCGATGAACTCGCGCAGTTAGCGCGCACCGCAGGCGCCACTATTTGTGAACGGCTGACTCAAACGAGACAGATGCCCGATCCAAAATACTATCTTGGCGCCGGCAAAATTCAAGAATTGGCATTGATGGTGCAGGAGTATGGTGCCAATCTCGTAATCTTCGACCAGGAACTGTCACCGAATCAACAGAAGACTATCGAACAGGCTGTGTCGGTGAAAGTGGTCGACCGCACTGAGCTGATTCTCGACATCTTTGCACAGCGTGCTCAGACTCGCGAAGGTAAGCTGCAGGTTGAGCTCGCTCAACTGAAGTATCTCTATCCACGATTGGTTGGAAAGGGTCTCAGCCTGAGCCGGTTGGGCGGCGGCATCGCGACAAGAGGTCCTGGCGAAACCAAACTTGAAATAGACCGTCGGCGCATACGCGAACGCATCAATTTTCTAGAGAACGAATGCGAGCGAATTAAGATTCATCGCGACACGCAGCGCCGCCATCGCAACGACGTCAATTTCCCGGTTGTTGCCTTGACTGGTTACACAAATGCTGGCAAGTCTACGTTGTTAAATGCCCTGACCAAGTCGGATGCGTTTGTCGAAGACAAGCTCTTCGCCACCCTCGATCCGACTACGCGTAGGGCGAACCTGCCTGACCACAGCTCAGTGCTTTTCGTCGACACTGTAGGATTCATCAAAAAGTTGCCTACTTCCCTGATTGCAGCGTTTCGTTCGACCCTAGAAGAAGTGACCGTTGCTGACATCCTCCTGCACGTAGTCGACGCAAGCCATCCTAATGTCATGGACCAGATGGCAAGCGTCTATGACGTTTTGAGCGAGTTGGGCGCTATCGACAGACCAATGATCACAGTCTTGAACAAGGCAGAATTGGTTCGAACGGAAGATTTGCGCTGGCTAGTGTCTCAGGTGCCAAGTCCTGTTATCATCTCTGCATCTAAACGGTTGGGGCTGAATGCTCTACTGCAGGACATTCAAAAGCTAGTACAGGAAGTCTGTCCGCAGCGTCAGAAGTTTAGTGCTTGAAGCCACGAACCCCCGCTGTTTGAGCGAGTTTCGTGCTTTCAGAGGGTAGAAGCCATTTACAACTTGAGACACGGTTCGCCGCTCTCATTAGCTGATTGCCCGTCTTCAAAAATTTAGGTATCAAATAGAAAGTGAACCGACATGACCTGGGACGAAAATCAAACTAGTGGTGAACACGCTTTTGAACAAGGACGGTATGCCGAGGCTGCTCGCTTCTTTACCGCCGCCATCCAAGAGGCTGAAAGTTTAGCGGACGACCAGGTCAAGCTTGCTGACAGTCTTTACTACCTCGGCAAAGTCTACACACTCTTCGAAGATTTCCCGAAAGCTGAATCTGCCCTGACCAAAGCGCTAGCTATAAGAGGAAAGGCGCTGGGCACCGAAAACGCTCGCATTGCCGAAGTAATCGAGCAACTTGGAACGCTCTACTTGAACGAAAGAAAATACGAGCAATCGGAGCCAATGTTGAAACGGGCTCTCGATATGCGTTTGAAGCTCTTCGGGGAGAATTCTGCTGAAGTCGCAGGCAGCATGGCCGCACTTGGTGCACTCAGCACTTCCAAAAACCTGTTGCGTGATGCCGAAGCCCTTTTGCGGAAAGCTTTGAACATTCAAGAAGAGAAGCTTGGACCCAACAATAAAGAGTTGGCTGCAACTTTGGGGCTGCTAGCGCTTTGCCGTATGCGCCGCAAGGACTATTCCGGAGCCGAGAATCTTGCCCGCCGAGCCCTCGAAATCCGGAGCCAAGCTTACGGAATGGAACATCCAAACGTGGCCCTGACCTTACACATACTGGCTTCAACCTGCATGGCTCAAGGGAAATACGACCAGGCGTCAAGTTTTTACGACAGCGCTCTAAAAATAAGAGAGCGCTTTTTGACAGCCAATCATTCAGGTATCGTCAGTATACTGAGGGTGCTTGGCTACACTTACATTCAGAAGCGCGATTTCGAACACGCGGAGGAGATCTTCAGAAGACTCGAGACCCTCTCCTTTGGACAGCCACAGTATGTGAAAGAGTGGTGTGATGCCGTTCGATTCCTCGCTCAAATGTATGTGATGACTCGTCATTACGAGGACGGCGAACATTATATTTACCGCGCTCTCGATCAATTCGAGCAGGCGGAGATAGACAATGAAGATTGTCGAAGTGCGTTGATCAAGAGTCTGGTTCGCTGCCATTTGGGGCAGAAGAAATTTGTAGATGCTGCTCGAGAAATGCCAACGATTGCATCGATGACTTTTTCGAAAGCGTTAAAAAAATTAGAAAACACCCAATCGGTAGCGACAATCAAAGAATTGATGGGCGGTTTGAAACGTCGTTCCTCAACTGTCGAGAGTGATAATTAACTATGAATGTTATTGATTCATTGAAGGAGTCCATCAGCGCCTATGAAGATGGACACTGGACTCGTGCGCTCGTAACAGGCGAAGAAGCTAAGCAAGAAGCCGAGAAGAAAGGCAAACACACCTATGAAGCGTTGCTTTGGTACGGCAAGTTCAACCTCGACCTCTGGTACATCAAGGTCGCTGAAGAGCTAGTTGCAGTAGCAAGCACAATCACAGACAAAAAGTTGGAAATCGACTTCGCTGACGGCCGCTACGACATAGAATTTCTGGCGGCCGAACTAAAAGCAAAAAAGCGTCACTTTCAAGAAGCGATTGAAGAAGCCGAATCAATCCTGCAATCGAGGATGGCGAAGGAAGATGCCAGTGGACTGAAAGTTGCAGCGGCCTTGCAAGCTATCGGACAGATCTACCTGGACGCTAATCGTTTTGTTGAAGCAGAATCAGCTCTGCGCCGGGCGTTAGTGATTCGCGGGAATAAATTAGGAAAAGAGCACTTACTTTATGCTGAAACGTTGAACTCCCTCGGAATGACATATTCTGCACAACAAGAGTATGTTCGCGCGCAACCATTTTGCAAACTGGCACTGAACATACGCGAAAAGCTCTTGCCACCCAATCACTTGCTTATAGCCTTCAGCTTGCACGAGAATGCGAAACTGAAGCTACATGCATTCAGAGTGTCTGAAGCTGAAGCGTTTTGGCGGCGCGCTCTAACCATCGCCGAATCGGAGTTGCCGGCATCACATCCAAAGATTTCGCAAATCATGAGCGGATTAGCATCAGCTTTGCTCACTGACTATCAATATGCAGCTGCTCGCGAATTCTATGAGCGCGCCTTGACCGCAGCAGAAGCAGCCTATCCGCAGCGAGTTGCAGATGTGTTTGTCGCAGCTTCCGGCTTGGGTGCTGCATGTCTTGCTGACCACAAATTTGAACAAGCGGAACCATTGATTCGAAGAGCTCTTTCGCTGCTTAAAGAGTATGACGAGTTACAGTATTCCAACGAATCGGCTCTGGTCGAAAACCTGATCACATCGCAAATGCTGCAGGGAAAAGTAATTGATGCGATGAGTTTGTTTCCAGACCAAATGCGCGCTCGACATACCGGAAACTTCGCCAGGACAATTAAGCGGCTGGAAATGCTTGTGAACTTTATACAGTTGAATTTACCGGACGAGGTCGCTCGCGACCTAGATAAGTTCACCGAGCAATTCGGCAAAAATAAGAGGAGATAGTTCCAAAATAGCAAATGTCTTACATACCTCAAAAGAGATGAGCTGATTTAAGGTGGATAAAGACCGTACGCTGTGGACTCGCCGACTGGCTTACTAGTGGCTCATCGCCCGGCTCATGCCTTGTTGAGCGGCTTGGCGCATGGCACGTCCGACAGTGTTTCCGACCTGGTTGCCAACTCTACGACCAGCAGCAGCGGCACCACCGCCGCTACCACCAGATTGAACATACGTTCTTGCCGGTTGCCCGAATCGAGGCAATTGAATGCCACCCGGAGGCATAGCCTGCATGAGCATCATTACTGCAGGAACAATCTGTGTGCTGAGATCACCCATGCCATTGCCACCGCCCATGCCACCACCTAAGAGCGCAGCCGGGTTCAGTCCACCTATACCGCCCATGCCACCTGTCATACCTGTGCCCATTCCCATACCGGCACTGGGCATTGCATTCATTCCATTGCTTGAAATTGGCATTTGCGCTGCTTGATTGGGCATCGCGCCAACTGTCGTGTTCGGATCGGCTTGCTTCAACTCTTCGTTGTCCAAAACGCCCCCGATCAAAGGCGCTTTGATTTTTGGTTGGTTGTTAAACGGACCACTATTTGAATTTGCTCCGGCTGAGACCGTGTTTGAAGCAGAACTTGTATTACTAGGCATCTGCCATTCAGATTGCCCTAGACCGGACGAATTCCCTCCTCGCTGCGGCGGCTGCATCTGAGTTTGGGGCTGAGTTTGAATTTGACTGTTCGGAGTTTGCCAAGCTGACTGACCTAGTCCGCTCGAGCTGTTTCGATTGTTCGGGGTTTGCCATTCCGATTGACCAAGCTGCGACTGACCACCGGAGCCGTTGGACATTGGAGTTGGCTGATTCATTTTGGCTGGTGCGCCATTTGGAAGCTGCCAATCCGATTGACCAAGCTGAGAAGAACCAGAGCTTGGAGCGCTTGGAGTCTGCCACTGCGACTGTCCTAGAGCTGGTGCAGATCCGTTTGGGGTCTGCCACTCAGATTGTCCAAGTGTCGGAGCAGATCGGTTTGGAGTCTGCCATTCGGATTGTCCAAGTGTCGGAGCAGATCGGTTTGGAGTCTGCCACTCAGATTGTCCGAGTGCTGGAGCCGATCCATTCGGAGTCTGCCATTCGGATTGTCCGAGTGCTGGAGCCGATCCATTTGGAGTCTGCCATTCTGACTGACCAAGCTGGCAAAACGCTGGAGAAGCACCAATCTGCCAGCTTACGAGTAAGAACAACGCCGTAAATCTAGCTCTATGCATGATTGTCGCTCCTTACACTCTTCGTCAGAAGTGCATATTCATCAACCCAGGGCTGCTGTTGCCTCCCAAGAGTCCATTCATCATCCCAGGTCTGTTATACCCGTATCCTCCCATAGGATAGCCAGATCCGCCATACGGATAACCGTACCCGGATCTATAGCCGGGCATCATGGTTCCGTACATCATCTTATTCATGATGGCTGTTGTGACAACCGATGTCGCGATTGGCAAAACAGTGTTAGCGATTGTGCTTATTGTCTTGGCGGTATTGTCATCTTTGTCTTTGTCGGTGCTGGCAGCGGCAGTTTTCGGATTTGTGTTTTTGTTCGTTGTTGCTGTCTGGGGCGCTTGCGATTGACCCCAGTTTGTTTGGGGTGGAGGTGCGGCTCCTTGTCCATAAGGCGGTGCCCCACCGCCACCATTCAATTCTCCAAGGGAGGGATAATCGGCCTGCCAATTTGCACCACCGGGATTGACCGGCGGTGCACCGTAGTTCGGTTGGGGTTGGTAGGTAGGCGGAGGCGTGTATGTCTGCTGAGCGAAGCCCGAATAAGTCTGAGACTGCTGTGGATAAGTTTGCGTTTGGGACTGCCCGTTCCACTGCCCTTGTGACATTTGACCATAGGTGGGTGGTGCTCCCGCAGCTGGATTCATAGACTGATATCCAGCGTCCGGTCCTGTATTGGGGGCTGTCGCCGCAGGCGTATTGCTTGCGGATTTTTGTGATTTGTTCGTAGAGTCTAAATAAGCTCCAGGAGGAGCATCGGCGAAGGCGAACTGCGGCCACGCGACTAAAACCATGGCTAAAACCGAAATCCTGGACGACCTCAAAAACTTCGGTGCTCTATTCATGCTAATGACCTACGCGGGGAAGTTGATTCCGCCCTTCCGGACGGGCTGACCTCTAGGTTAATTGAGGCAGCGTGGCAAACACGTGACAGCCAATTTGCTAAACCGATATCGGTTTACTTTATCGACGAGCAACCGCTTGACTGCCAGTGCGAGCAAAGTTCATTGAAACTGGTTCGAGTTTTGCTTTGGTTGGTCTCAGGGAGGCGATCTTTTCTTTCAAGTAAGCCAATGCAACGTTCATTTGGTCATCTTTGTTAGGAACCTGGATGTCTGGTTGCACACCAATTTTGTTTATGTCTGAACCGCCTGGAGTGAGGTAACGGGAGACTGTGATGTGAATCGCTGCGCCAGCCGGGAGACGATTGATTTCTTGCACAACACCTTTGCCGTAGGTCTTGGTCCCGATGAGAACGCCGCGGCCGTTGTCTTTAAGAGCGCTGGCGAGAATTTCGCTGGCACTTGCGCTTTCATCATCGACCAACACTACGATCGGTTGGTGAGTGACAGGCTCGCCGGATGCAAGGTCTGTGTGGCGACCGTGACGGCTTATCGTACTGACGATGGCGCCGTTGTCGAGCAACATATCGGCTATTTCTAGTGCATTGGAGAGCAGACCGCCCGGGTTGTCGCGCAAGTCGATGACGATACCGTCGGTATTCGCCATTTTTTGCAGGGCATTGCGGAATTCTCTGGAAGCATCATTGGAGATGAAGGTAGAGAGCGTGATTAGACCGATGCCGTTATCTAGCACCTTGGAGGTAACGGCGTGGATAGTGATTTCTTGGCGTGTAATCGTCACCGATTTCGAAACGCCACGGCGATTTGTGCCGATCTGGACGTTGGTTCCTTGCTTGCCACGGATGTGTTCAGCAGCTTGCTCAGGGGTCATGCCGATGGCAGAGAGTCCATCGATACCGACGATTTCATCACCTTTACTGATACCAGCTTGTTCAGCAGGTCCATCTTCAACGGTTTTTGTGACGATCAGTTTGCCGCTCTCTTTGTTCTGCTGCAGATTGATGCCGATGCCGACTATGCGAGCGTCGATAGCATCATTTTCGTCCTGGAAAGCTTTGGGGTCGAGGAATCTAGTGTAGGGGTCGTTCAAAGATTCCAACATTGCTTTGATCGACTTGAAAGCATCTTCGTTGGTCTTAATCGAAGCGTCATACTTGTGTTCGTATTCGTTCCAATCGTGGTTGTTGAAGGTTGGGTCGTAGAAATTGTCGCGGACTAGCTGCCACGCACGATGATAAATCTCTTGAGGTTGCGAACGGTGCCCCTGAGCCGGCTGATACCCAGCTGATGTTATGAACATGGAGGCAAGTAAAAGTGACCCGAGACGCTTCAGGTGTTTCATCTGACGTACACTCAAATTTATGCAGTATTAAAGTCCCGCGCCCTTCAAGGCGTTCGCACTACGAAAGTAAACGGGTTCGTAGTTGTCTTATGCCCGCTGAAACGAACTTTCAACGCGCGAAAATAAAATCTACCGCTTGGCAACCAGGCTCTGCAGTGAAGTTGCGGTCGGAAAACCATACTCGGACCAGCGTGCCGAGACCAAGGCCGTTACGTCTGCTGACATTTCAATCGGTTTGGGCCAATCCCGCTCAAATCCTTCCGAGCGCCACTTGCGGGTAGCATCGATGCCGACTTTAGAGCCGTAACCCAGCATTGGCGAGGCGTGGTCGAGAATGTCCAGCGGACCCTCCGCAAACATCATGTCGCGCTTGGGGTCGGTATTGCCAAAGACGTGAAGCGCTACCTCGGAGAGGTTTTGCACATCCACGTCTCTGTCGACGATGATGGCAAATTTCGTAAACATTAGTTGTCCAAGGCCCCAAACCGCGCTCATTACTTTACGAGCGTGACCTGGGTAGCGTTTATCGATGGCGATTATGGCGCAGTTATGAAACACGCCCTCCCATGGCAGGCACATATCAACGATTTCTGGCACTAGCATCTGCAGCATAGGTAAGAAAATCCGTTCGGTCGCTTTGCCCAGATAGCAGTCTTCTTGTGGGGGCTTGCCGACGATAGTGGTCTGGTAGATCGGGTCTCGCCTATGGGTGACAGCTGTGACGTGCAGAACCGGAAATGTGCCAGCGAGACTGTAAAAGCCGGTGTGATCTCCGAATGGCCCTTCCGTGCGTAACTCTTTCTGGTCTACGTAACCTTCTATAACGATCTCGGCATTGGTTGGTACTTCCAGGTCTATTGTCTTGCAACGGACCAAGCGCACAGGACTTTGCCTGAGGAATCCAGCAAACAGCAGTTCGTCTATGTCGGGCGGCAAGGGCGCTGTCGCTGAATATGTGACTGCAGGATCGCTGCCAATTGCGATGGCTACCTCTAACCTATTGGTCGCACGCCATGACTCTTCGTTAGCATCGAATATGGTGCCATAGTTCGGTGGCTCTTGATCCTGCGGAGCAATAGCTCGTCGCGCCGCGAGTTCTGCATGATTGGAATAACCGGACTGACCGGACTGACCGGACTGATTGGCACCACCTGTATGTTCATGTAACTCGCGCCGTTTCTCTTCGAAGTGCTTGGCGCCGTCGTGGTGCTTGTGCCAATGCATGCCAGTGGTGACGTTATCGAACTTCTGAAGACGATAAACTCCGAGATTGCGAATCTGCGTTTTGGGATCTCGTGTAATCACAGTGCCCAGAGTGACGAAGTTACCACCATCTTCAGGCCAGCATTTGATAATCGGGAGTTTGTCCAGCATCGGCTGCGACGGATCAGTAAGTACTACTTCCTGACAAGGAGCACTACCAGTTGTGAGTTTTGGAGGGAATTTGCCAACTTCCATAAGAGTGGGAAGAAGAGCCAATTTGTCCAGAAAACTCTCTGGAACTTTCGGTTTGATCAACACTCGAATGCGCTCGGCAATATCGTCAAGATGGTCGCACTGCAAACTCATGTTCATGCGTCGCATCGATCCAAATGCGTTGATCAAAACCGGCATGTCATAGCCGCGGACATTAGTAAAAAGAAGAGCTTTGTTATTGGCGGCAGGACCTTTGCTTATCCTGTCGGTTATCTCGGCAATCTCCAAGTCTGCTGAAACCGGTGCCGTTATTCGAATCAGTTCACCGGCAGATTCCAGTGCCTGAATGAAGTCTCGCAGATCGTTGTAAGCCATTGTCTCCCGCCCTTGATTACCAACAAAAATCAATTTATGCTCTGCACTCTAAGTTTCCGAATGTGCCCGTTGCAGAAATTTTAGGACTTGCTCGAACGCTTGCCCACGATGAGACATACGGTTTTTTTCTTCAGGCGATATCTCCGCAGAAGTCTTCCCCAATTGAGGAAGCACAAAAATCGGATCGTAACCAAATCCATTTTCGCCTCTTTCGGAGAAGCCAAGTTCGCCTTCCCATCGGTTAAGCGTCGTGAAAACAGTCTGCCCGGTTGGTACGCAAACAGCCATGGCACATACAAATGCTGCCCCACGATTCCCAGCCGGAACATTCTTCACTTCATCCAATAACTTAACTCGCCTGTCGCGGTCGCTTCCCTCGCAATAACGTGCTGAATGGATTCCAGGACGTCCATCCAGTGCTTCTACTTCTATACCTGAATCGTCAGCAACTGCCATCAATCCGGTTGCTTCGGCAGCAGCTTTGGCTTTGATTACTGCGTTCTCGATGAAAGTGGTGCCAGTCTCTTCAACGTTGAAACCTTCCGGTGCCAAGACAAACTCAACACTGCTCTTTCCCTGCGCAATCTCCTTCAGCTCCCTCAGCTTTCCGGGATTCGTCGTGGCGATAACAATTCTCATTCGGCTAGGTGTGCCCGCTTCTTCGAAGGCAGTGAATCATTTTTCTTCAGCGACCGAGATGCCTTCAATGGAGTGACATTGTTCGATTTATTAGAGGCTTGATTAGTTTGACTTGGACTCTGGTTTTTTTTTCGATGGTCTCGTCGTTGCACTCTTATAACATCGCTAATCTGGCTTATCGACTGCGAAACTCTAGTCAACTGCTCGATATCTAAAACATCGAGTATTAGGTAAATAGTGGCAATCTTTTTCTCTTTCTGCGTTTCAACGCGCAGGTCTTTGACGTTGATCTTATTGTCGGAGACTTTCTTCAAGATATCGCTGGCGATACCAACACGATCCAGGCATTCAACTTGCAGAGCAGCCGGATATGCACTGCTTCTCTCTTGTGACCAGTCCACGTTCATGCGTCTGGCACTCTCAACCTTGGCAAGCATGTTGCAATCGCTGCGGTGAACTGCAATACCACTGCCACGGCTAATGACACCGACGATATCTTCCCCTGGAACGGGTTGGCAGCATTTTGCCAAGTGATGGAGCAAACCGCCCAGGCTGCCAATGTTACTCGGTTTGCCGGGACCAGGAGGAGGTTGCGGTAACGCATAGCCCTTTTTGGCGATACTTTCTTGCTGTTCTTGTTCGCGAATCCGATTGACGACTTGGGAAACCGTCAAGTCTCCGTAACCAACAGCTGCCAGAACGTCATTGGCATCGCTAACATTTAGCTTGCGTCCTACTTCTTTAAGCTTTTCAGACTTCAAAAATTCTTCCAGTCCGGCACGACCAAGCTCTGCTTCCAGCATCTGCCGTCCCTGCTGAATGTGCTCTTCTCTGTGGTGCTTTTTAAACCACTGACGAATTCTATTCTTGGCCCCATGAGTGGCGGCAAAGTTCAACCAGTCCATTGTGGGATGGCCATTTTTGCTCGTTATAATCTCGCAGATATCGCCATTCTTGAGCACCGTATTTAGTGGCACAATTCGATCGTTGATTCGGGCACCGATACATCGATGCCCGATGTCAGTGTGGATTCGATAAGCGAAGTCGATGGGCGAAGAGCCCGAGGGCAGATCGTAAACGTCTCCGCGCGGACTGAAGACGAATACTTCATCTGCAAAGAGGTCCATCTTGACTGTATCGAGATATTCCTGAGCGTCGACTAAATCTTGTTGCCAGTCAACAAGTTGCCGCAACCAGGCTAACTTGCGGTCTATGTCGGCATCAGCTTTGACGGACGCTCCCATCTCTTTATATCGCCAGTGTGCCGCGATACCATATTCGGCGACATGGTGCATCTGTTTTGTGCGGATCTGAATTTCAACCGGACGCCCTTTAGCGCCGACGACTGCTGTATGTAGTGACTGATAGTTGTTGAATTTCGGCATGGCGATGAAGTCTTTGAAACGTCCTGGAATAGGACGAAAGATTGAGTGCACCACACCCATGACTTCGTAACAGCGCTGTGTATCGGGATCAGCACCAATTTCGCAATAATTTTTGTCATTGCTGTCTATAATCACGCGGATAGCGAGAATGTCGTACAACTCTTCGAAGGTCTTCTGCTGCTTCTTCATCTTGCGCCAGATGCCAAACAGGTGTTTGGGACGACCTACGATCTCGGCTCTTATATTTCGTATCTCTAGCTCTTTGCGCAAAGAGTCAACGATTTCACTGATTAAGGATTCTCTTTCCTGTCGACTGTCAGCTACTAATTGCTGAATCTGAGCATATTCGTCAGGATGCAGATAGCGGAGCCCAAGGTCCTCAAGCTCCCACTTCATTTGTCCAAGACCGAAGCGGTTGGCGAGCGGAGCGAAGATTTCTAAAGTCTCTCTTGCTATCTCGGCTTGCTTGCGCGGTAGCATATGGTCGAGAGTTCGCATGTTGTGTAGACGGTCAGCGAGTTTAACAAGAACCACGCGGACGTCTTCAGCGATAGCGACGATCAGTTTGCGGAAGTTTTCTGCTTGTCGCTCTTCTTTGGAACTGAAACTGAACTTGCCAAGCTTGGTTACGCCTTCAACAATCTGTCTGACATCTTTACCAAAAGCCTCTTCCATCTCTTTCGGCTTGACGTCGCAGTCCTCAAGAACATCGTGCAGAAGCCCGGCAGAAATGGTCTGCTTATCGCCATTCAACTCAGCCAGAATCGATGCAACTTCGACAGGATGAATAATGTACGGCTCTTCAGACTTGCGGTATTGCCCGTCATGCGCCTTATAGGCAAACTCATACGCTTGCCTTATAAAGGCAACGTCCTCGGCTGGCCTGTTTTGCCTTTGGAGGATCTCGAATAGACGATGTTCAATCGCCTGGAGCATTCATTCACCCACTGGGAGAGGAATAAGAGGTCTATAAGTTAATGAAGATTATACATTTATGTAAAGGCCGCGCCCACCAGTAATTACGATGCATGACGAAGTTTTGCAACTTTGCTTTGTAAGCGGGCTTCGGCTCGGACCGCGAGCTCAAGCCTCGCCAGAGCCTAATATAAGCAAAATTATAAGAATGGAGCCGGCGAGCTTGCTATGGCTGATGCTGACCAGTTGTTCCAGGCATGCTGAGCATGCTGACTTTGGCAAACATCGTCGGGAATGTCACGGACTGTCAATGCCTGACAAGGACTGTCTGGCACCAATCGCTTTACTAGTCGCTTGTTACTTACTTATTTGTCTAATTACTTGTTCCAGGGCACTGAATTCAAGTCTTTACCGAATGGGGTGCTGCTACCGCCACCACTTCCCCAATAATTCGAGTTCGAGTCTTGCTTCCAATAATTTGAGTTTGTACTTGGTCGCTTGGCAGGCAGTTGGACAGCGGTGCCGCTAGTTTGTGCGTAGTAGCTGCCTGAAGCAGTGGTATCAACAGTCGAAGGCGCATAATAATTGCCGGAGGCCTTGCTTGGCTCCGTTTGCACTACATGTGATGGCTGGGTTAACCCCAGCGAAGTGCCACCACCGAAACCCAAGCCACCAAAGCATCCGAAGCCACTATATCCGTAACCACCGAATCCGCTCATTCCGTAGCCACCCCAGTAACCGTTTGTCATGCTGCCACTTGTAAATGGATTGCCAAAATAACCAGAATTGAAGCCGCCTAAGGCTCCGCCCCATCCACCATAACCATTGTTGATGAAGCCGCCAAACCCGGGCGCACCATACCCGGTTCCATAACCGCCCCAACCAGGACCCCCGTACCCCCAGCCCAAGCCGCCACGGCCCCAGCCGCCCCAACTGCCCCAATTTCCGGTCCAGCCACCATAACGCGAATAGCTGCCATAACCTAGTCCCAAAGCGCCAATCGGAGGCACGATGCCAGGAGCAGCCAGTCCGCCCAGCGGAAACCCCCCACCATAGCCGTAGTAGGAATTTCCGAACACGTATGGCAGTCCCGAGGTAAAGGCATTTGGCGTTAGCGTACTCACGGAAGCGACTGGTGCTGTGAAATATTCGTGAGCCCGTGTATAGGGTTCGGGTTGTGTGAGGATGAAACTGCCAGCAGCGCCCGAACGTGACTCATCGAGTGATTCATGGTCTCCATCAGCGGCGATAGCACCCAATCCGCAGCAGAGGCTGAGCGTGGCAAGAGATGAAACTATATGGACAAACCGGAACTTGAGCGGGCTCGGCATCACAAAATTCTCCAAATAGTTAGATTTGACTCCGGGTCTCGTTTTGCTGGTAAACCGATATCGGTTTACCAAAAAATAGGACGTAAATCGCTTGGCTTCCTATTTCAATATTTGCGAAGCTTTTTAATTTCCATCCGTTAAAGCGTTATTTGTCCAGATTTTTGGCGCAAGTACCAAATGCATTGAACTCTCAATTTCTTCTAGAAACTACTGCCAAGCTGCAGTTTTTAGGGGAACTACTAAAAGGTTAATACCGTCTAAATTTTTAGACTCGAAAGAAGACAATCGTTCTGATTTAGTTGCCCTAGCGCATTCTATCAAAACGGCGGTCATCACCCGAGTCATTTGGTGTGCCTCTCAGAAAGTAGCTGTGGAAATGTTAGGAAGATCCGTTCGCACCAGTTGCGGTGCCAAATTGAAATCCATGCTCATAATAAGTTGCGGGTTTTGCCTGGGTCTCCTCGGGCTACCTGCTATTGCCGACGGAGAATTGAGCATCGGACAAGAGGTAATCGACCACAAAATCTTTCAAGTCGACAAAATAAAAGTAGACGCACCGCCTGAGGCTGTCTGGGCAATTCTTACGGACTACGAGGACGCACCTAAAGTCTACTCAAAGGTTAGTCAGTGTCATGTTATTGCAAACGACGGTCCTAAGAAAATTGTCGAATTCAAAGTAAAAGTCTTCTTGATGACGATTGGTTATACATTAAATGTTCAGGAACACTATCCGACGAGCATTGAGTGGTCAAGGAATTCTGGAGCCTTCAAGGCGAACGAAGGGTATTGGCGTCTTGACCCTGCCGATGGTGGCAGGAATTGTATCGTGACCTATGCTAAGTTCATTGACGCAGGTGCAATGCAATACTTCGTAAACAAAGAGCTGAAGACCGACATGCCAGTTATTCTAAACAGTGTGAAGACGAGTGCCGAACGGTACGAGCAAAGAATGATTAGAGCAAATGCTACGCACCGTACCGACCTGAGAGTGCATAACGTGAGCGGCCTAAATCCGTTCTCCAAACAAAACATTCTTGAAGCGTTGGAGTCTTTCTCTCTGACAGCATCGAATGCTATACTGGACAGACCACCAGTTAAGGAGGTGTGATCATGTCCGGAAAAGAAAGACATTTTGCACATTTAGACAAGTCGCAGAGACTTTAGCCTTGTACTGGACATCCACGCTGGAGAAGGTGGAAAAGATTCGAAGTTTTTCGCAAAAGAGTTACTAGCGGCTTATCTAAGATACGCACGAGATTGGACTTGCGAAGCGGAAGTCGTATATGAATCTGAAAGCTCGTGGTCGCTGAAGATCTCGGGTGAAAAATGCTGGCAGCTTTTCGAAGCCGAATCTGGAAAGCACGTTGTTCAGCGCGTACCGGAAACGGAAGCGCACGGACGCCGGCATACATCCACTGTTTCGGTGGCAGTAATGCCGCTGGCTCCAGCTGATGACGCAGACTCTGTTAATCCCGCGGATATTGAGATAATCACCCAGCGTGGTCATGGTAGAGGCGGCCAAAATGTAAACAAGGTCGAATCCGCTGTTCGCGCCATTCACAAGCCGACAGGAATCAGCGTTTTTATCAATGGACGTGATCAGTACAGAAATAAGCAGTTGGCGCTGGAAATATTGCGCTCGCGATTGCTTCAAGTAGAGCGAGAAAATAGAAAGCGCGAGGAGAATCGTACGAAATCGGAGCAGCTCGGTTTTTGCAGCCGAAGCGGCAAGATTCGCACCTACAACTTCATCAACTGCTATGTTCTGGACCATCGAACCGGGCGAAAAACAGCTCGAATAGTTGATGTACTAAAAGGGAGGTTCGATCTTTTGAAATGAAAAAGTAGCCTTTGATTGAGATAGTGAAGTGTGCGCTTGAGGCACCTTGCCGAATATATCGAGCGGTGAGGGTGACATCTTTGTTGTCACCTTCATCAAATTTTGTAACTGCACTATGGTGCGTTGCGCTCTACCTCGACCTTCAAGATTGGACTTGACACAAATGCAAGCGAATTTTGATAGGGTAAAGGCGGGGAGAGAAAGCATTTCTTGAATATTTTGTCAGCAGTCCAGAAAGTTCTGTCGACGCAACACCAGAGAGCCACCAGATATAGTTGCAAATATTTGCGACTAACACCGCTAAAAGTGCGAGAGATAAACAAGGTGACCGCTTTTATTAGCGCAAGATCCTTTGTAAGGATTGGCGGCAGCTGCGCTTGATGAGAACCTTCTTTGGAATCAGAGGCCGGAGAGACATCAGGCTCATAGCGGTCGCCATGCCTCGACCGATGTTCGAAGTATTGTGTAGAGTGCTTCTTGGATGATTGTGAATTCAATCCGTTCGCGTGTTCGTTCCAGCTGTGGGCTCCTGCATGTCCTGTCTGGGGCTGAATCAAAGCGAAGCGTCCACCACCAGTATCTTGGACTAGACCGCAAATTTCTAGGATTGTCAGAACCGAATTCAGAGGACCGGGAGGAAGCTTGGTCCTGGTCGACAGTTCATCAAATGAAACTGGTCCATTCAGAAGATTATTCAGTATATCCATCGCACTCTCGCGGAGTTGCTGTGGCAATGCCATTAGCTCTTCTTCCAGATTGACGACTGCTGCGAGATCATCAATAGTGCTATTGTCGTAATCATCGTGCTTGCTACCACCAGAAAAACCTCTATGTTCAAAAGAATCCAATGAGGCGTCACCATTAGCTGTTCCTTTTGGGTCATCTTTCCGATTTTTAAAATCATCTTCAGCACTTGGATGTAACCGTGCGGGAGTTTCAAGAGACCGTCTGCACATCAATCGCTTAAAATGTGAAGATGCCATCAGTTTAGCTGTTTCGCCAAGATTGGATTCGAGGACTAAGCGTATCTTCCGAAGCATTACTAACGCTGTCGATTGAGCTATATCAACTAATCGATGGAAGGCCGAACTCGTTAGAGCCACACCTCTTTCCATAAGCCAAATTGCAGCCAGCCAAGGTTCTACTCGCCGAATGCGCTCAAACAACGTGCCCACGGTAATAGATGTTTGCAAATAGCACTTTTTGCACATGATTCGTCGACCCCCCTCATGTTCAAACTCAGTTCCAGTGCAGTTCCGACATTTGAACAGGTCATACTCGTGTACAAGTCGTATCAACTCTGACCAGCAGTCGCTTTCAGTAGGAAAGTGACTTTTAAACTGCCGAAACATTTCTTCCAAACAGACTGTGTTGCTGAAGGGAGCATTTGTGTTGAACGGCTTGCGCGACAAAATATCACCTGCGTCATCGGAGAGTCTTCATTTATTAATACGAATCGGCCTAGAAAAAGGTTCAAAAACTGGCAGATAAATTCTGGGTGCCTGATGAAACGCCCTGAAAATGATTGTTTTCATAAAATTGGTAAACCGATATCGGTTTACCAAACAAACGACCCGGCAATGGAAATCTATTCTTGGTTTGATTATTTTCGGCAAAATATCTTTAAAACACGAGGACAAATAGAACGGGAGCCTTCTGAAACTATATGCGGTTTCGACTCTGCTTGCGGTAGCGAAGTCCATTGTGACTGTCGATTTCAAAGAATATTGATTGCTTCGTAGAATGAGCATAGAGACCGTTGGCAAGGCAGCGTTCTCGCGAACGCTGCCAATGCCCGCATGTTAGCTGAACAGGCAAGAGTGTAGTTTACATGCGAGGTCCGAATGCCGTCTTTGCAAATCATCTCCCCAGAGATTTGATTGACGGAACTCTCCTTCAATTACTAATACGCTATTCGCGCGCAAAGAGTTCAAATTATCGAAAAAGTAGTGTCAGAAGAGAATCTGACTTCTCTTTTAACGAAAATTTCTCGCAGGCAACTGTGGATTGCCTGGCAATGATGGCAGAAGATCGACATGTTCGGCAATTACATTGATGACGCCATTTTCTGACTGTAGCTTGCCTGTTATCGCTAAAAAGGAATGACCGAGAAGCCTGTTTCTATATTCTTCAAATTTAGGTGGACGCACTATGATATTGCCCATGGCTGTCTCATCTTCTATCGTGATGAAAACAAATCCTTTGGCCGTCTCAGGGCGCTGCCTTGTTATGACGGCACCAGCAACTGTAATTTTCTTTCCGTGGGGCATTGATTTCAAGTCTAAGCATGAACAGATGCCATGGCTCTTCGCCCACTCTCTATAGAATGACATCAAATGGTCACCTGTAGATAGATTCATAGTGCTGAAATCTGTCGAAATCTCCTCTACTGGTGTCATTGCTTGTAATTTTTTTTCTTCGAGTTCTGTTTGAGTCTTCTCGAGAAGATCAAGTAAGGGAGTCGGTCGTTTCTTATTGAGGCGAGCAAGTGTGTCCCATAAAGCTTGTCGACGCTCTGGGAAAAATGACTGAAATGCGCCGGCTCTGGCTAGAACCTTTAATTCGTTGTCCCCAAGACCACTGCGTTGCATAACGTCTTCGATAGAAGTGAATTTACCACCTTTTTCCCATGCTGTTGCAAGAGCTTCTTTAGCCCCTCTTCCTAATCTTTGAACATAACGAAGTCCGATTCTCAGTCGAAGAGGATGGGGCGGTTTATTAGATGCTTCTTCTGTAAGAGAATAAGTAGTTGGTTCCAGTGGTTCGAGGGTGCAATTCCACTCACTTTTGGATAAGTCTATCGGTAATACTTCAACATTGTGTCTTTGTGCGTCTCTGATCAAACTGGCCGGACTATAGAATCCCATTGGCTGTGCATTGAGAATGGCACAATAAAATTCTGGTGCATAGTAGTATTTCAAAAATGCTGAGGCATAAGCTAGTAATGAAAAAGATGCAGCATGACTTTCAGGAAATCCGTAATTGGCAAATGCTCTAAGTTGATGAATGATTTGTCGAATGCTGTCTTCTGTAAAATTGTTCTTTCTCATACCGGCAGATAGTTCAGAGCAGAGAATATCCATTTTCTCTTGGGACCGTTTGTGGCTCATTATTCGCCGTAAATTATCTGCTTGCGACGGTGTGAATCCAGCTCCTACGATGGCTAACAACATACCTTGTTCTTGAAACAAAGGAACACCGTATGTTCGCTTCAAAATCGGTTCAAGCGAAGGATGCGGGTATTCAAAATCCTCTTCTCCGTTTTTTCTCCTGAGATAAGGGTGAATGATATTTCCTTGAATTGGACCTGGTCGAACAATAGCTATTGAAACAACGATGTCGTAAAAACAAGTTGGTTTTATTTTGGGAAGAATACTCATTTGTGCTCTTGATTCGACCTGGAACAGACCAACGGTATCTGCCTGCCTGAGCATCTCATAGATGGCTTGGTCTTCCATATTCAAGTTGCCCAGGTCGATATCTTTTTGGCGATGTTGTTTTACCAGCCTTACTCCTTCCTGCAGCATCGTCAGCATGCCCAGTCCCAATAAGTCTATTTTGATAAGACCTGCCAGATCTAAATCATCTTTATCCCATTGAATGACCGTTCGCCCATGCATTGATGCAGGCTCAATAGGAACGACATCACCTAATAATTCACCTGATAAAACAAATCCGCCCACATGAATAGAACGATGGCGTGGAAGCTGATGCAAACCTGCCACCACTTTGATTAATTGCTGTACTTTCCAATCTTTGATGTCTAAACCCGCAGCTTCCACTCCACCATTCTCAAGATGAAATGCCGCTATTTTTGCCTCTCCGAAATGTGCCTGTGTTGATAGTTGATTGGCTTGCTCTTGCGAAAATCCAAGAACTCTGGCCGCATCTCTTACTGCTGAACGTCCACGATATGTAATAATTTCGCAAACCATGGCTGCATGTGCTCGACCATATTTTTCGTACACATACTGCAAAACCTTCTCTCTCTCTTGATGCGCTATATCAAGATCGATGTCTGGCGGTTCGTTGCGATTTTCGGAAAGAAATCTTTCAAACAAAAGATTCATTGCTATAGGATCAACTGCAGTGACGAAAAGGCAGTAACAGACTGCGGAGTTCGCTGCTGATCCTCTTCCCTGCACCATTATATTTTGGGCTCTGGCAAAGCTCACTATGTCCCAGATAATCAAAAAATATGATGCTAATCCGAGCTTAGTAATCAGACTGAGCTCATGCTCCAGCTGTTTTTTATGTACGTCGGAAAGCTTGCCGTAACGTTTTTCTGCTCCTTCCTGTACCTTTTTTTCTAATAGTTCATCGGCCGTCAATCCTTCTGGCACTGGAAACACAGGCAAAGGAACTTTCAGCAGACCATGCCTGAATTGACATCTTTCTGCAATAGCTAAAGTGTTTTTGATACCAGCAGGATTTTGCCGCCATAGATGTTGCATCTCATCGGGCGATTTTAGGTAATAAGTTGCATTTGGCCGTAGTCTTCTTCCTGCAGTGCTCAGACTGACTTCGTGTTTGACACAAGTTAAGACATCATGGATGATGCGTTTTTCTGGAACTGAATAATGCACATTGTTTGTCACTACCCACGGTATCGCATAAGTGTGCGATAGCTCTAGTAGGTGTTTGGCAATGACACCTTCTTGATTGAGATAGTGGTTCCATAATTCAATATAAAAACGGTCACCAAATATCTCATGCAACTGCAAGATAGTCTTTCCTGCATCATCGAAGCGACCGTTGTTGACAGCTTTTGCTATTCGCCCATGCGGACAGCCTGATAAAAGAACCAAGCCACCAGCGCGCTCATATAGATTGTCGTAGATTACTCTTGGGCTGCCTCTGTTTCCTACGGCGCGAGCTTGTGTGAGAATGTGGCACAAGTTTTTATAACCGGTTATATCTTCAACTAGAACAGTAAGATGGGCGTCATCTTCCATGGTTAGTTCGGCGCCAACAATTGCATCTAAGTTCAGTTCACTGGCTGTATGCGCGAATCTAACGATACCTCCTAAATCATCATGATCCGTTAAGGCCAGCGCGCTTAATCCGATTTCTTTTGCTCGGGCAACCAATTCCTCAGGATTGGATGCACCATCGAGAAATGAGAATGATGAATGACAATGTAATTCAGCGTATTGATTCCTCATACGCACCGCAACTTTCTAGATTGATGTATTGATGTATTGATGTATAGATAAACCAAGACCGACCAGCTTGGGGCAAGTCAGGCTAGAGGGGCTTGGGTCGATGCTTTAATGTATACCATACGAGTGTATGGATGTCAACTTTTGTTTTTTACTGCCTGCCTATGGACGAATGAGCGGCTTACGGGTCATCCACATCCAGTTTGTCATCATCCGATTCATGATGATCTTCGTCCGGGGGAGCTTCTTCCCAAGCCGAATCGTCGTATGGAGCTGCCGGTGCTTCATCACCGGGCATGTTCACGGTTCTGGGTGCAAAGTCTTTTGAATTAACTATGCGTCGAGGTGATGCAACACCACGCAAACTCGGGAAATCTTTCGGTTCGGGAATAATTCCAATCTGATTTCCTGCTGCATCTCGCTGAATCATGTTTCCTGCTGCATCCAGGTCGATCTCTCTGATTCCTTTAGCACCATCTGATATCCGCAACTTGCTGGAGCCTGACCAGAACGTCTGTCTTTCAAGGGCCAATCCCCATTTTGTCATCAAGCCGCTTTTGTATACTTCGGTGATAACAGGGATAGGATTCTTGTGGTCGTCGAAGCACTTCTCCATGGGTAACTGGATCTCTCTTACACCAGTCCGTGCATCTGTAATTTCGACTGTGGGCAGCTGACCTTTGTTGAAGTAATGACTGACAATTGTCCAACCATTGGGTCCGTTGCCAATTTCAGTAACTACTCCTTCACCTCTGTAGACACCTACACCCGGTCGATCCGGACTAACATCAAAGTGCTCGCCGCCTTCGAAGTAATAACGGTTGAAGCCACCAAGCCCAGGTACTATTTGCACGCCAATGGCATCCGGAAAAGCAGTTACGCCTGTCTTCACTCCGTCTACCGGAATTCTAACTCGCGTGTGTGCGCCGTCACTGAGCTGCAGCGTCTTGTCACCATTTGGATCCTCATAAACCCACTCGACGTTCTCGAAGTGTCCATAAGTTGTAGGTTCTTTGAAGTGATTGACGGTGCCACCGCTTTCCAGATGATAGACAGCTTTGGTCGGTGTCACAGTAACTTTGTCTGCTAATCCGAAAATTGAGCGCCATGGTGGCGAATAGATTTCGTCGTATCCCGCATCTTTCTTGAGGTTTTTTGTGCTCTCTAGGCGACCATTTACCCAGTGTTCTTTGACGATCTTTCCATCACGATGAATCATCATGACCGCCGAGCCATCTTCCATATGATAGAGGTCTTTGTTCCCCAAGCGGTCGACTTGAAGAACCTTGCCAAAACTAGTTTCTAGCGGATGTTCCTCAGTGAAGACGTCTGTGAAACCATCGGGACGACCGTCTGCAGTTAGTCTGAATAATCTCCAGCTGTTAGGTGTGTTCTGAGGTATAGCCACCTTAAATCGAATGCCGCCCTCGGTTTCGATCGGCTTTTCGTATTCGGTGATTGTTGTCTCGAATGGATAATCTTGATGATAATCTACGCGACCGTTGGCATCGTGATATTCGAGCATCGAGCTCGGGAAAATCTTTTCGCCACCGAGATCATAGACTTGCGGTTTGGTGAATGTGGTGAAGGTAGTGTTGGATGGCAGTAAGTCGTTGCCTTCGGCAATGTCGTAACTGGTAGCACGCAGACCTTGTTCGGAATTGAAAAGGTCGTGGAAATCTGTTCCGTTTGCACTTCTATCGAAAGTCTTTTTTATCGAATGACTGGAGAACATACGGCCGGTATTATCCGCAGCGTATTCAGGATCGGCGAAATATTTCTTGGCGCTGAGAGCCTTGGTAATTGGATCGCGACTGACCAGAACGACTTCGTCTAGGTTCGGACCGTAGTGGGCGGCCCAAATCACATTGTCGTTGCCTTCGAACCGTCCGTGGAACGAGACACCTTCCGGGTAACTGTACCAATGAAATTGGCGCGGTGTGGGGTTGTCTTCGCTGGTGGCTTCCCAGCTTGTACCTGTTTGTTTCTGAAGATCTTGGACGTCAGGCCATGCTTCCAAATCGCGGTCGAGTGCTGCTCGCTCTTCGGCCGTACGTGCAGTATCGCGCTCAGTTTCGTGACCGCCGCCGGGACCATCGGCGTGTGCGCCTGGACCATGGTCCGCTTCGGCATGTGCGGTGCTTACTGTGTTGACGACATGATCCGCACTATGCCCACCACCGTGTCCACCGCCAGGACCGGCATGGTCTATCTCTGGTCTTGTCTTTCCACCAGAGGCAATAAATTGATTAGCTTCTTGCTCGAAGCGGGCACCGTAGCCTTCTTTGTCTCTAATCTCTGTAGCATCGACGGAAACTCGACGTGGTGCTCCAAGTTTGGCTGCTTCTTCGTTTTGCGCAGTGCGAGCTGCAATCTCTTGGTTCAGTCGAGTCTGAATATATTGTTCTTTGACAGCGGCGTTGCCGGCGTCGGCTGGGTCGGTCGATTGCAGGCGGCTTGCTTGATCGCGAAACTCCGCTTCGTATTTTGGATCTTTGGCGATTCTGCGATGTGCCATTTCCTGCAATACGTTCAATGGATCGTCACCCTTAGCTACGTGGATGACGTTTTCCTTCTGGTTGATGTGCGTATTGCCAGGGGCAGCATCGACTTTCAGCTTCATGTTTAAATCGGCGCGTGCAGCCTTGCTCAATGCTTTTATGGACGCTGGATCTGCCCATGAACCCGGTTCGGGTGTAGCGCCTTTCGGTAGAGCGCGTGCGGCCTCGACGTGCAATGACTTGGCTGCTTCGTTTGCATGTGGTGTAAATTTGGCGACAGGGTTTTCTTCCAGAATCTTGTTGCCCGTAGGAATCAAGGCGTTCAAGAAGCCGCCGCCAGTACCTGCCGCGAAGTTCTCTTTTTCTGTGAGCAGCCTGTGTTCCTGGATTAAGCTGGCTGCGTTGCCTTGAGCGACTCCACCGATAGCACCTACTGTGAATCGTTGAGACGCTTGCATTAATGCAGACGAACGTGGATTGAGTACCGCTGAATTGCCGGCTTCGAAAGCGGCAAATCCGACAAAGGTGCTGACTGCGTTAGAGAGATGAGACTCGCCATCCTTGGTGTCGCGGACTCCGGCGTAGGCTGTGGCGCCGAGCACCATCGCTACGCGCGAATCTTGTGCAACGGCTCTAGTAATGTGACCGATTTGAAGGTTTTTGATCTCGGCTTCCAGTGGCATGAGCTCACCGGTAGTCCGCAGAGCTTTACCCATTACTTTGCCGGCTATGGCATAAGCGAGAAACGAGCTGCCAGTTGAGACGATCTGTTGAGTATAGGCTGCAGCGGTTCCCTTTTCGGCTTGCCCCTGGTCCATTTCGGTGAGTTTGCCGAACTGGGGGGCTGTGTACTGTTCGCCTGAGACTTTGTTTACGGCCCAGGTTCCGGCAGTCATGAGTCCATTTACGACGTTGGCACCAGCGTTTACAGGTTCAATGGCCAGGCTGTTGACTGCTGGAGCGAGGACGTTCTTTTTCGCCCCTTCCATCAGGCTCAATAAGTTGTTCTTATGCTCCTCAGGCTTGCTCTCAGGCTTTGGCGCTTCTGGAGCGTCCGAGGGCTTAGAATTGGGTGGTGCCATTTTGATGATAGTCCTGGGAAATTTATCGAGGTTAATTTTCCAGGAATTAAGGTTGCTTTGGAATACGGTATTTACGAAGCGGCAGTGGCGTTTTTTAGTTAGATGAGACTTTAACTTCTCTGGTCTGGGTGGGTTTGCCGGACACAGCCTGGTAGGCTGCTTGGCCAATGGTGTAGTGAGTGGTCGAGGGACGTTTATTAATCGTAGACCCCGTCAACAAACCAAGAACGCGAATCGTGGTCGTGATAGACAGACATAATGACAGGTGAATCTGAAGCATCTGAATCGTCCGCAGCAAAAGTTTGTGTTCTGGCATTGCTGTCATCAAGAAGTGCCATGTAATAAGAACGTTTTACTGGTTTTTCCCACCAACTGGCTGATATGCAATCAGGTGCGGTTAATTTTTTGATGTATAACCAACGTCCGTGATATCTCAAAGCCGCTGGTTGTGAATCGTTGAATTCGATTAGCACAGGTACCGGTGTCTTGTTCTTTTTGAATACGAGGTTTGCAACAAGCCCGGTTTCTCCTATCGACTCTTTTATGTAATTGGCATTGACTTCGACATTCAGCAAAGACAATTCAGAGTGGTTACAAGCAGTCTCTTCTGGTTGCGAGTTTGCCGTGCCGCTCAAACTTATGCTGGTTTGAATAATTGGTTGCCAAAAGCCTGATAGCTCAGGCAAATAGCTATCATTTGCTATTGGTTTCACAAGTGCATCGTCGCCAAGTCTTGCTATAAAACGTTGCAATAACGAATTCAGAGAAGTCGATGAAAAATCGTCTTGCTCGTCATTACTTGTCTTAGATAGTGAAGGTTGTTTCCAGTTCTGCTTAGAGTGTCTCGATACGGCTATATTAATCCCAGTAAACTCTCTAGAGAGAGGTTTTGATTCCAGGGAAAGTTTGATTACTTCGAGAAGAAATTTGGTATTGCTAGATGCATTAATGAGTTTGATTGGACGTTCGTCAAATTTATCTTCGTCATTGTAGAAGCTGACAATGAGTTCTTCTGCGCATAGTCCGGCTATTTGCAAATCAGCAGTTAATTGATCGAGCATTGATTTCATAACAAACATAGTCTGATTGAGAGCTTCGATCGGCCCACCAAGGTCTATATGCGTTTGAAATTGTTTTTCGATAACTGGAATACGAGGTTGGCTCAAGTCGAAACCTTGTGATAACTGGTGTGCAATTCGTCCTTCCTCTCCAAATCTTTCAATCACGCGGCTTGCTGGAAGCTCAGCTAGTTGTCCCATTGTTCTTATTCCAAGGGACAAGAGAAGCTCATAAAAGTCTTCACTGACTGGTAAGTGCCTGATGGATAGCTGTGCGAGAAATTTTGCGTCGTTATTGGCATCCACGATGAACCAGCGATGACGTTTGGATCTAGACGCGATCACTGCTGTAAAAGCACTATCTGCGATACCGACCTGCCCTTGCATGAAGCCACATCTGCTTACTGACCGCAGCATGTCTCGGCATAATTTATTCTCGCCGCCTAGATGTTTTCGTCCGTCGGCGTCCAGCAAAAAAACTCCCGAGTCTCGCGCTAATATCCGAGGTGAGCAGGATAGAAGTTCTTTCAGAATATTATTTTGATATATGGTGCAAAGATGTTCATCGCTCTCTCTCCACTGCAAATTAGCGCAAATAGCTTTGGCCTCTGCCAACTTCATTCCCGGTCTGACGCCGGTTTTAGCGGCTTCTTGCGAGCACATTGTGATCTGAATACGGCTGAATGACGAACTGTTTGCATAGGAGATTTTTGCGTTTGCTCCTTTCTCTTTAGCTGGCACTAAAGCGAATGCTTTATTTCTTAAAGCTGGCTCGTGCTTTTGGTACACGGCGATCGGGAACCTGGGGATACGTAAACAAGCTATTCTTTGCATAGGCGGAAAAGGTTATCTCGTGTTTGTTGGTAATGCCATCTTTCCAAGTCGAACTCGATATCGCCGGCACTAAAGCGGCAAGTCCATTTAGTCCATATAAAGTTGACGATTGTGAGATCTCTGTCGACCAACCGAAATTGAATCGAGCATGGCAGCCCCAGCTAGAAGGCGTGTTCGCTTTTGAACCGAGCACAGTTGATTCTGTGTCTTTGATAATCAGCAAAGCCGCTTTCGATGAGTCTAACGACCGTTGCAATCGCGCATAGAAACGACTTGTAAGTGGCAGACTTTCAGTAGCATCAAAGATGACTACATCAAATATATTGGAACGCACTAACTGTTCTGCTGCCCACAACGCATCTTGCTTATGTCCTTTCATAAGATTTCGAACGACCCAAAATCTTCCGTTGCTTTTATTAGTCTCGAATAGCGTCAATCGCGGTGAATGCCTGTGCATCGATGGCACTGTATTTGATGGCTTTGATCCACTAATTCCTTGTTCTACAAATGCCCAATCTGCTGGTACTAATTTATTGGTTGTATCGATGTAGACAATGTGCATTCCTGCAGCGCACCAATTTGCAACAACTGTTCTGAGCAACGTACTTTTGCCAGAAGATGCTGCTCCAACCCATTCGCTTATACGCTTTCGGGCAATTCCTTTTGAATGACCTGCATCGATGCCTGTGATACCAGTTTGCAAATGACGCTGTTTTGACTCTTCTAGCAGCCATTTGCCAGGAAATAATTGTTCAAATTGTTCTTTTAATGCAGCCACATTAGTTTGCATGCTTATTCGCTGGCCTGGGCTTTGAGTTACTCGTGCTTGGTCGCCCTGTCACCCATTGGAGGCAAGTCGAGAATGTATGTTGATAAATTTCGCCAAGAGAAATCTTCGGTCAGCGTTTAGCTGATCGATATGAATCCCGGCTCGATAATATATGCGATGGGAATTGATCTTAGATATTTTTATTACACCATATCTTTGTATGGCTGTCAATACTGCTTAGAAAAACTCCACCCCAGAATTTCTGTGAGTGGAGTTTTGAGCTCTTTGTTTGTGCAACGGCTAAGGATTTTAGTTTGATTTAGTTTGTGCCGCCAGCATTTGGAGCGGAGTCCCCGCCTGGTCCTTTCCCTTTATTAGCAGTATGGGCGGCTTTGTGGGTCTCATGTAACTGGGTCAACTGCTCCGCGGTCAAAATAGGTTTGATTTTTGCCCACTCAGCTTCGCGCAGATCACGCATCTGCTTTTCCAAGTCTTGCCATTGTTTGCTGTTGCCATCGTAAACTGCATTGATTTGTTCTTTCTGTTTTGCAGTCAAGGACGACAAACCGAGTACTAGCTTTTTTGCGAATGGATGATCGTGACCATGTTTGCTTGTCACACTGCTATCGGCAGGAGCACTTGCATTACTGTCGGTCTTGGCTGAACTATTGTTTGTGGGTTCAGCGGCCCAGGCGAATGTGCACAATTGAGCGACCAGAAGGCTTGTAAATGAGATTGCGAAATGAGTTTTTGACATCTATTTTACTTCTCCGAATAACAGGTCATATTGGTGCCAGAAAACTTTCGCTACCATACTACCTTGACTTTCAGGAGTCTGTCCGCAACAGTTACACCTTTACTTCAGCGTTGGCGTCCCATCTATGGCTATTTTTCGCACATAGTCTTTCAGATATATGTTTATTTGGAATATTCACTCTTCTCCATTTAATATAAGTATCGAAGAAGAGTCAGGTATCATGTTTTGAGTCTTCGACCATCTTGAAGTCGATTGTAAGTTGAACGAGGAGCAATGAGCAAAAACGTAATCATGATCTTGGTGTGCCTCTTAGCCGTTGTGGGCCTCGGTTTGTGGCTGCAATACAACATGGTTCAGAGCCTGAGAAGCACCTCCGCATTGCCGCTTCCTGCGGTCCCGACGTCATCGGGACAGGCTGCTGGTGCTAAAGGAGATAAGGCGGGTGATAAACCTGGTTCAGCTTCGACGCCTGCGGTTGGCAAAAAAGCAACACTCAGTGCTCCTGTGCACAAACACTAATTAAAAGGTTCTCTCGGCTCTTTTTGTTATTAGCTCTTCAAGCTCAGGCAGAATATTTCATTCTGTGAATTTTGCGTCTTTGTACTTAATCAAGTTATTCGACTTATTCGGCTATCTCAATCTGGCGATCATTTGTAGCTAGGCCTGGTTGAGAATTCGGATCAGGTGCTGCATTAATCTGTTTCCCTGCCTGGTGCTCTTCGTCTTCAGCTAGGCGCCCCTCATGCATTAATTCCGAATTGCCGGAACTGTCAGGTTTTGCAGCCTCTTCAACGAATGCAGATCTAGTGGGACCAAATCTAGTCAATATATGATTCACAAGCACGTTGATAACACATGCGACGGGGAGCGAAACGATAATACCTGATAGTCCATCAAGCTTGGCACCAATCATGATGGCAATGAAGATCATCACTGGGTGAAGACCGATCACGTTTCCGATGTACTTTGGTGCCACGACGTTATCTTTGAGCCACTGCACCAAATTCAGTACCAAAAAAATTACTAAGACCTGAGCAAAGCGGTTGAGGACGATGTTGTCCAGTCCATCAAAAGCAACAGTCAAAACTATCGGGATGAAACCGATCGCCGGCCCGATCACGGGAATGATTTCGCATACGCCAAGGAATGCACCCAACAACAATGCATAATGCACTCCCATCATCAAAAATACGGCTACCATGAAGAGTCCGAACAGTAGACCCAAAACGATCTGACCGCGGAAGAACATTTGCAAGCTGAGATCGATATCTGTCGCCAAAATTGTAAGAGGGAGCGTATATCTCTTAGGAAATACAGCGATTATTCTCTCTTTCATATTACGGCCGTCCAAGAGAAAGTAGAACGAGACGACGACAGTGCTCAGTCCGTAAACTAACCATGTCATGGTAGACATGGCTGCATCTGTGACGCGCCCAAAAATAATGCCAGGGTCTGGCTTCGGTAAATTGGTGGCAATTGAAGTCAAGATGTCTACAGCCTTCAGTCGTATCGAAGCGGCATTGAGGGTTGTCTCTAACGGCGCCAGCATCTTGATAAATTGTTGGAGCAATTGCGGGAACTGGTTGAAGAGGCTAGTGACCAATTGCGTCACCTGCCAAATCAGGGCGGGAACGACGACTATGACACCAAATATAGTGATAGCCAGAAGACCGAAATAAACTATAAGAATTGCCATCGCCCGATTGCGAAGCTGCTTCTCTAACCAATCGACTGTATTAATAAACAGATAGAACAGCAGTATTGAATATCCCAAGATGCGGATGATATCCGAGAAGTAGCTGCCAACTTGAAAGACTAAAAACAAAGCCAAAAGCGCTAAAACTACGACACTAAGTTGGCGTTGCAAAATTACAAGTCGGTCGCCGGGGTGGGGACCGTTCTCGTTGGAATCGTCTGCCTTTGTTTGCCTAGTGTGGTAATGGTCTTCGTGGCTATCGGATGCCATGCTGCAGGAACTCTTTCGCGTCAATAGAGTAAAAATGGCGGCAGGGTACTATCGTACCTCTTATATCTGTAACCTTAATCTATATGCCCGAGTTATGTCTGCAAATATTGCCGGCTGGAGACCTGTAACAAGTCTCAAGCCAGCATTCTGGCGAAATGCAGCTTGGTTATGAGGTGTTTGGGCTGGACCAGAAAAATTACTTTGAGCTAAAATGTGGAGCTGTTTGCTAAAGGCGTCCGATATTGAAGTTCAAGTTGCTTATCGCAGTATTGCTGGTCTCCCTGCTGGTGAATGCTGCTGGTGTGACATTTTTTGCTGTCTATTGGCATCGAAAAGCGCAGGTTGCGCAACTAAAGAAGCAGAAAGACGAGCTGGCGCATCAACTAAACATAATTCAGCTTGCCGGGGCGGCGTTGCCTGAATTACTGGCACCTGCAAGGCTTTCTCGGCAGGTCTTCATCAGCCACGCTGACAATCAGCCTGATTGCTTCGCTTTGGCACCAACTGCGGTGAATGCTCCAAAAGGAAACATTACCCTAATCGTTTATTTGCATGGCATGAACGGTGACTATCTCGAGCCTTTTCGCTTTCCCAAAAACAAGCCGCTGGGACCTGTGTTAATCGATCGGTTCCCTACTGCACTGATTCTATCTTGTAATTATAGGCAGCAAGCATCATTCGGAAACGATCTAGCTCTTTCCGATATAAGTCAAAACATCCGCCAGATCTGTTTGCAATACCCGATTAAAAAGATCATTTTGGTCGGTACTTCAATGGGTGGTATGACCGTTCTCAATTATGGCGCCGTTGCGCCAAGCGATATTCAGGAGAAGATTTGTGGCATCGTTAGCATAGAAGGCACTGGCGATCTTCTTAAACTTTATGATGCCACCAATGTCGACTCTATTCGCGCTGCTCTCGTCAAAGCATTTGGTGGCACGCCGAAACAACTGCCACAGATTTACAAGAATCACAGCTTCATCTACAACATCAGGCGATTGCCATCACGTATAAAAGTCTGCGTGATTTCATCCACCCGAGATTCGATTGTGCCGCCAAGCCTCCAGGATGACGTTATTACTGCACTCGAGAAAAACCGCAATCCGAACAAATTAGTGCGATTGGGGTCAGCGCATGTGTTTGTTCCGGACAACGTCATTCTCGATGGCATTGATTTCGTGAATCAATAGAAGAAGCGACTTTATTGGATCTCTGTCCAGTTGCTGCGATAGTGGGTACGCACCCAGCTCTCTCCATCTTTTCTAAAGATGTCTGTGCACCTTGATTTGAACTTGCGCGGATGCTCTCCGCCAAGTTCTTTGAGCGCAGTAAACGTCACTACTGCTTGGTCGTTACTCACTTGGCAAAAAGGATGTTCGATGGTGTACGCAATAAGCGGTGCGTTTGCGGTTGAAGAATTTTTGTTCAACCACCCCTTAATCTCAGCAAGAACCGCATCTCGCCCACTGATTAGTTTTTTTGTGCCCTCATCAAAGGTGGTGCAATCTTTGTCCAGATACTTAGCCAGTGTGTCTAAATCACCTTCGCTGTAGGCTTTGTACATATTGAGCACGACCTGAATTACTTTGGCGGACTCCTCACATGCAGCGTGTGGGTCTACGCATTTGATCTTGCAATCGGTTTTGGAGACTGTAGATGTTGATTTCATGTAGGTTTTCGGTAGTTCGATCTCCTCTTCGTCTCCTGCGGCAGTCTTTACAGCTGTTGTGGACACTGCCGGAGCGCTGGCCGCTTTGGCGGCACTAGAAGCAGTTGACGGGGTGATGCCCTGTGCGACTGCCGAGCTTACCAGGGATGGCACGACCAACAAACTGAGAAGGCTTCCTGAAAGCAGGCTGGACAGCCTGAGAACATCAAAATTCTTCACGATGCATATCCTCGGTCAAGTTTGGTTAGGGCTAGCGGGCGTTCGCCATTGAGGTTTCGACGTCCCTCAATGCTGTGTCTGTGTCCCTTAAATAGGCGTTAACCGTGTCTAACTGACGGTTCAGATTATCGATTTGACGGCCGATTCTGTCAGCTGATTCCTGCAAGTGAGCCCGCTGGTCAAGCAAGGCTTGTCGCGAGCGGCTCAGATTGTTGTATACGAGCGAGTCAAAGGCAAAAGCCGCAAGATTTGCCATACCGAGCAAAACAAGCAGGCAAAAGCCGATTTTGGAGAGATATCTTTTCACGGGCACTGTTCCCTCGTCCCTGGGATATTGACGAGATATATTACTGCAAACTCTGATTCTGTGAAGCAAACATGACACTTTGCTTCAAATAAATGTGCCGTTATCTGCTGATATCATTAATTGTCCCAAGCAGCATCCGGAGACGGCATGGCAGTATCTCAAAATCTTGTCGAGGTGGTGCTGCGCGATCAGTTCGGTATTCCTGAATTTCGCCCAAAGCAGCGCGAAGTCATTGATTCACTGCTCATGGGCAATCACACGCTGGCCCTTTTGCCGACTGGTTATGGAAAATCGCTGTGTTACCAGGTGCCAAGCCAGGTACTGCCTGGTGTCACACTGGTTATATCCCCCCTGATTGCTCTCATGCAGGACCAGGTAAGCGGGCTTAAGCGGCGCGGCGTTTCCAATGCCACTGTGTTAAATAGTCATGTTTCGCAGGAAGAACAGAACTTTCGCTTGGCTGGAATAAAAGCCGGTGCTTTCAAGCTTGTCTATGTCGCTCCTGAACGGTTTGAATCAGGGCGCTTCCGTTCGCTGCTCTCGAGCATCGACTTGTCGCTTGTTGTTATCGATGAAGCGCACTGTATAAGCCAGTGGGGACATGATTTTCGCCCGCACTATCGCAGTTTGAGCCAACATCTTAAAGCATTGCCTGAGACGTTGATCCTCGCGCTCACGGCCACGGCAACACTCGCCGTGCAGGAAGACATTGTGAACATTTTGGCACCGGGAAGAATGCGTACTATTCATGCCTCTTTCGACCGCCCGAACTTGCACCTGGAGGTTAAAAGTGTCAGCGACTCGGCTGAAAAAGATCGCATCATACTCAAGACACTAAAGCAGCAATCTGAGCCCGTAATCATTTATACAAGTAGCCGCAAAGAGACAGAGGCGCTCGCAGGGCGGCTGAAACTCCAGAAGATAAAGGCCGCGCACTATCATGCTGGAATGAATCAAGACCAGCGTATGCGCGTGCAGCGAAATTTCGAAACCGATGCAGTGCCTGTGATTGTTTCGACAGTTGCCTTTGGGATGGGGGTGGATAAGCCGAACATTCGGCATGTCTTCCACTACAATTTGCCAGGATCGCTTGAGGGCTACTACCAGGAAGCCGGACGTGCAGGACGTGACGGAAAACAAGCGACATGCACTCTCTTGTTTCAGCCTAAAGACGCAAACACTCAGCGCTTTTTGATGGATAAGAATTTCCCCACCGACCAACAGATTCAGTCGGTTTACAAATATATTGTTGGTCACAGTCCTGACGGTGCACGTGTTTCGCAGATCCTTTCGACGATGAAAATTGGTGACTCTGCATTGAATAGCAGCTTGGATCTTCTGAAACATCTTGAACTGATCGAACAGAATGTGAATGGTGCGCTGCGTGTTAGACGAGTCTTGGGGCGCGGTGAACGGATAGATACGCATTACTTGCAACAAAGGCGTTTGCGCGAGGCTGCGCGCCTGGAGCGAATGATTCAATATGGGCAGAAACGAGTTTGCCGCCGCTTGCAAATTTTGAACTACTTCGGTCAAGGCTTGGAGAACGGTTGTGCGGGCTGCGATGTTTGCCAACCGTTCAACCCGATGCATAATTTATTCTCTCTCTTCTCCGACGAAGGTCCGAATACAAGCAATAGTGGGAGTCGGTCTGTCGACTCTCAGGTACGCGAAGCAACATCAGCTCATGCAGTGACTTCAGCTAACGCAGCGAATTCAACTGAAACTGTGAATATTGAGATGGACTACTCCGTGAACTCCGGCTTGGCCAACGCGGTGCTGACTGAGAACGCTTCAGATTCGGACTTTGATGAGTTTGGAATAATTGTCAGTCCTGATTTTTCCGATCGCCTTGTCGGTGGTATGGCCAAGTCAGAGTTTAACGGCGAGCAACGTTCGCACCGAAGTGGCACAAGATCTGGGCGAGGGGCGGCTTCGTCAAAAACTCGTGGCACGGAACGTTCGCCCGCCAGCAAAGCTAGATCGAAGAAAAGCGCTCTGGAAGGCGGCGCCTCAAAAGTAAAATCAGCGTTTTCGACGAACCATAATGAGCAGCGGTCTACTGGCAATGGTTCGCGTCTTCCTGAACCATTGCCACCTGAGGAACGCACAAGTGAACGAGTGGTTCAGATGAACGTTCTCGCGCTTGTGGAGTCAGTTGCAGGCACCGTCGGCCGCACCACAGTCGCTGCAGTTTTGGCCGGCAGCCGGGCGAAGAAGATAATCAAGAGTGGGTTGGACGCTTCGTTGCAGTGGGGTGTTCTCTCGTATATGACTGAAGATGCCGTGCTCAGATTGGTAGATCAACTGATAGGCGCTGGTCAGATAAAAGTGAGGCGAGGGCGTTATCCGAAGGTTCGGCTGACAGTCAAAGGACAGAGCCATCTGGACAAACTAAGAAAAAACGAGACAAAGAAACACGAGACGGGGCAACTAACACTAAAACTATGATTCAGGCAGAAACAAAAGAATTCACCAATATTCTCATCGACCTGGCGTTGAAAGAAGATCTTGGACCCACATCAGAAGACATCACTACGCTTGCGACCGTTCCTGAAAACATGCAGGCTGAGTGCAGAATTGAGTGTCGTGAGACAACGATCGTTGCCGGACTGTCGGTGGCAGAGGAGGTCTTTCGGCGCGTTGACAGCCGCATCAAAATAAAGCAAATACATGGCGATGGTGAGCACGTGAAAGTTGTTGGCTCGAAGATTGCCACGATAACAGGACCAGCTCGCGGCATCATGACCGGAGAACGTGTTGCCCTGAACTTCTTGCAGCGTATGAGTGGTGTCGCCACCGTAACCCGCAAATTTGTCGATCTGGCGAAGCCATTTGGAATAGCGATTCTCGATACTCGAAAAACGACTCCCGGCATGCGTTATTTTCAACGGCTTGCCGTAAAAATCGCCGGAGGCACCAATCACCGCTTCGGACTGTTTGACGCATTCTTGATCAAAGACAATCACATCGCAATCGCCGGCGGCGTTGGCAAAGCCGTGGCCTTGGCCAAAACGGCCCGACCCGGTGTCAGGGTAGAAGTGGAAACCGCCACTCTTGATGACGTCGCTGAAGCGCTTGCGGCTGGTGCCGATGCCATTCTGCTGGACAATATGCAACCGCACGAAATAAGAGAAGCGGTCAATTTGATTGCTGGACGTGCGTTTATCGAGGTGTCAGGCGGCATATCTTTAGAGACTATCGATGATTATCTAATTGAGGGCGTAAGCGCTATCTCGATAGGGGCGCTTACGCATTCCGCTCCAAATATTGACTACAGCCTGGAAGTCGACCGCACTTTTGTCTGAAGTTCTGAATTCACCGCTGGGAGTGCATTGGATATGCTTTTTCTATCGAAAGCATCTGCGTTTAATATGCCGCCTATCGTATATACATCAAAACTGTCCAGCGAGAAAATGGCATTTGCAGCCCGGCGTTACAAAAAACCTGATTAAGTTTACTTGATCAAGTTTTCTTGACAATAAACTATAAACGGCATTGCTAGTGGCTCTCAACCATTATTTGATCCATATTCGATTGTTGTACTTAACTGTTCTATTTCCTTATGCAAAGGTATACACTTGTATCGTTCGTTAAGGGTTTCGTTATATTCGAATAAAGGTTCCATGCATCACATTTGGTGTCGTGGGCTTAAGCTTCTTTTATGCGGTTTTCGCTGCACCTTGACATAAATTCGCCGTCTATCTTTTTACGGTTACAACAGAGAAAGAAAAGAAATAGGTATTGAAGGATGAACCCGCGCACAAAGATATTTGTTGTCGAACAAGACTGCGGAAGGCTGATCAATATCATGCTTTATTTAGAGCAGTTTGCAGAGTTCGAATTAATAGGCAGCTGTGGAAGAGCCTGCGAGCTGAACTGGCAACTTCAACAGGCGAATGTTGATGTAGTTCTCGTCGATTCTGAGTCGCTAGATGCTGAGAGCATTGCCACCGTGCGCGCTATCAAATCAGGAGCCAATGCTCCGTCTATGCTCGTCCTTGGTGGCAACGATTCCTCAGCCGCTGAAAAAGTGTTGCTTGCCGATGCTGATGGACTGATGAAACGCACATCCGGAATTAAAGATTTAGCCGAGTCGATCCGTCGTGTGCTAAACAAGCGCAAGGTTGCCGCTACCGTGGTCAAGTTACCTCGCACCAAAGCCGGTTAAGACCCCTTACATCAATGGCTAAGCGACGGGGTTTGCAAGCAAATTGCGCTGGTATCATAACTGGTGCCTCAAGTGGTATTGGTAAGGCGCTGGCGTTGGATCTTGCCAAAAAGCGGCAGGCTCGCTTGGTGATCTGTGCTCGTTCTGCCGACGACTTGGAAGCGACCAAGCGTGACGTTGAAGAGAGGGGTGGAAAGGCTGAGATAATTTGCGGCGATCTAGCGGCTGATCCGCATCTTGTTGAACTTCTAGCCAAAACAGCCCTAGATAGTTACGGGCAGATCGACTTTGTAGTAAATAACGCAGGTCTTGGTCATCCAGGCACTTTTATGAAACTGACCCCGGCCGATTGGGACCGCGTTTTCAGAGTGAATTTCTTCGCGCCGTTATATCTGACCTATGAAGTCTTGCCTCACTTTCTCAAACAGCAGCATGGCAAGATTGTGAACATTGCTTCTGTAGCTGGAAAAATCGCCTTTCCAGGCAGTGTCTGCTACGCCTCGAGCAAGTTCGCATTGACCGGGTTTTCCGAAGGACTAGCAACAGAGGTAACACAGATGGGAATCGACGTTCTCACTGTGTGTCCTGGTTGGGTTCGCACTGAGTTTTTCGAAAAGAACAATATGTCGGCAGCTAAAAATCCTACTCTCATCGCCCGGAAAAACGATCTGCGCGGATTCCTTATGCGGTCAGTGCTGAGCATGTCCTCTGAAGACGCCAGTCGGGACATAATTCAGGCAATGGAAAAAGGTGGTAGTCACGAATTGATTATGACCGGTCCGGGAGTCTTCGCCGACAGGTTCAAAGCTCTCTTCCCCGGGCTGTTGGCGCGATTATTGGAAAAGGCACCGCTTGCCGCTGTGGACAGTTCGAACTCGACAGAGCGTTGATGCCAAACCATGATGCAAATGGCCAAAACTTAGTGTCGGCCCGATAAAGTCATTGAAGTATTAACAACGAATCATCTTTGCTCAAAACGCGAAATCATGGGCTGTTTGGTCCGATTCACGAGCGGCATCTACGAAAGGGTCGCGCTCTAGGCGCAGATGTTCCAGGCCCGCTGGGTAGAATGGCAATAGCTCTCTTGACAGCTCTGGCTGGGATTTTATTGGCGCGTTTCAATTGGCTTGGGCGACAGGCACTGACTGAGCGAATATGCAGGCAACTCTGGTGACCAACCGGCGGTATCAAGCGTGGCAGAATTTGAACTTGTAGTAAATTATCGACCGAAATTAGCAAGAGTTGGTTTGGCTGTGATGGTGACGACCATGATCGTTTGGTCGGTCGTGATTCCATTTTGTCTTGGCCTGTTTTTATCGGTTCTATTCGTCAATCCGGAGGCAAACGCTCTGGTGGCGGTTGGAATTATCTTGATCCTGGCAACGATTCCTGCTGCGGCGATCTTTCTCTCTGCCATGTGCGAAGACGACCGAGTTCTAATCAGCAAGGAAGGTATTGCCTTCCCGCTTTTTATGCTCTTTCGACTTGGCTTGCGCAGAGACCGCGCCTGGTCTCAATTAACTGATGCACGGTTGATGACATTTAACGGTGGAAAAATCAACAAAAACGGTCTCCCAACAGGAGTCATAACTCTCGCATTCGACCATGGTCGAGACGTTTCATTGGATTTGAAGCTTCTCGACAAAGCAGCAGTTGAACAGTTCCTTTTGGCGGTTGAAGTATGGGGGAAAAACTGCAAACGAGCGCCGGCGCTCATCGAGCTACAGAACGGCATTCAGAACTCGAGCCGGGGTGTGGATCAATTTAGTTACACACAGATGTGGGAAGAAGAACTCAGTCGTCGATTCAGCGCCACTTCCTTCGTGCCGCTTGAACCGGGGAAGACGCTGCAGAATGGGCGACTAAGTATAGTTCGTCAATTGGCTTTTGGTGGCTTGTCGGCCATTTATTTGGCACAAATGAACGACAAGGATCTTGTTGTGGTGAAAGAAGCCGTTGTACCGCCAAATGCTGATGAGCACTCTCGTGCAAAAGCGGTTGAGCTGTTCCAACGCGAAGCACAATTGCTGATCAAATTGGATCACGCGAACATTGCTAAGGTCTTCGATCACTTTCAAGATGAAGGTCGCAACTATCTCACCCTCGAATACATTAAAGGGCAGGACTTGCGCCAACTTGTGAAACAGCATGGACCGCAACCTCCCTATGTCGTGGTGCCATGGTTCAGGCGGATGGCTGAGATTCTTTCTTATTTGCATACGCAGCGACCACCAATTGTGCACAGAGATTTGACTCCGGATAACGTTGTTCGCCGCGACGACAACGACCTAATCTTGATCGATTTCGGCGCCGCTAATGAATTCGTCGGAACAGCTACTGGCACTTTGGTCGGTAAACAAGCGTACATCTCTCCTGAGCAGCTTAGGGGAAAAGCGACGACTTCCAGTGATATCTATGCGCTCGGTGGTACCATTCACTATCTGCTTACTGGGCTTGATCCAGAGGCGCTTTCCGCGAGTCATCCGAAAGAACTGTCGGATGAAGTCTTTGATGAACTCGATAAACTAGTCGCCAGATGCACCGAAATGGAGTCTGTTGATCGACCTGAATCTGCCGCCGCTCTAATAACTGAAATTGACAATGTTTGGCGCAGCATGCAAGAGCGAAAATTAGTGGCCGGGGAAGCAAGTACATGACAGATCAAACAGAAGTCGTTATCTACGGAAAGAATACCACCGGCTTGGAGCCATCACGCCGTAATTCAGGCGAAATTCTGCTGAAGTACGATCCTTATGCAGCGATGACGAAATGGATTAAATATAGATTTTCTGCCTGGAGCACCTTTAAAGCTTGGTTCGCCATGTCGCTTGTTGTCCTCTTTTTCGGGTTCGGGGGCCCGGGACACGTGATGGATGTAATTAACACCGTACTTTTTTCAGAGGCAATGGGAACCGGCGGAATCTCTGCTGGACTTGGTGGCGCCACAGCTGCTGGTTCAATGAATGGCATAATTTATTCTGCACTCGCCTGGTTCTTCACCGTTATCGGCTTGACTGGCTTTGCTGCATATGTAGCCACACCGACCCATGTTCGCTTCAATTCTACCGGCATGGCGCTGGAGTGGAATCGATTCAAGCGCAAGTGGGTCAAGAGTCTCGCTTGGCATAATATGGAGCGCATTGACGCTTTTTATCCGGAAGGGAAAACAGCACAGCAAGATTGTCTGATACGTTTCAAGTCGCTGCAAAACGACAACACTATCAATCTCAAGTATGGTGCAATCGCCACAACCGAGGATCGTGACCGGCTGCTGAGAGCGATTAACACTTGGGGCGAAGAGATCGGTCGCGACGCACACTTGATAGAGATGCTGACTCCCGCGCAAGATAGCAACTATACGGAACTTTGGATGCAGGCGCTTTCTGCACCTCCCAAACGCGAACGGCTGACACCGCTGCCAATGCGTGCGATCCTGCATGATGGATTGTACGAGATATTGGAGCAGCTCGGAGTCGGTGGCCAGGGAACAGCATATCTGGCGAGAGAGCGAGGCACAGAAAATTTTGTCGTTTTGAAGGAGTTCATCTTGCCGGTGTATGTCGATGTGAATGTCAGGCGGCAGGCGCTGGAGCGAATGCAAAATGAAGCTGCTATGCTGAGACGGCTGGATAATCCTCGCGTGGTGCGCTTGATCGATTTCTTCATCGAAGACCATCGAGGATATCTGGTACTTGAATGTATTGACGGCTATTCGCTGCGTAAGATCATTCACGAGTCTGGTTGCATGCAAGAATCTCAAATACGAGAATTGGCACATCAGATGTGTTTGACTCTCGAGTATCTACACAATCTGACTCCGCCTGTAGTGCACAGAGATTTCACTCCTGATAATCTGATTTTAGGAAGCGACGGCGTACTGAAGCTTGTGGATTTCAATGTCGCCCAACAGACGGAATCAACCGCCACAGGAACAGTAGTCGGAAAACATGCTTATTTGCCACCGGAGCAGTTTAGAGGCCGTCCATCGACTCAAAGCGACATCTATGCAATGGGCGCAACTCTGTATTATCTTTTCACAGGCGAAGATCCGGAACCAATTACGTCTTCCAAACCCAGTCAAAAGGGCGTGGAAATTAGTCCCGAACTCGACCGAATAATCGCCAAAGCGACCGCGTTAGATACGAAAAATCGCTACCAAAAGATTGAAGAGTTGACTGCAGATCTTGGTGCCGAAAAGTTGATTACCGGTCAAACGTGACGATTGGAATCGATTCACTTCAGTGGTGAAAATATATATTGAGTCTCGTTGTCCACTTTGTCTGATTCGACAACGGATGCTTTTGGCAGCTGTTTTTTCAGCTGTTGCAGGTCTGATTTTCTAAATCCGCGGCTTGAGACGTGAATCTCCTTCAATGGCATGTCACGAATATATTGGACATCTTGAAGGCAGAACGTTGTATTCTCTACGTCTAGATAGTTTAGCTGTTTCAAATTTTTTAGATTCGCAAAGCCTCGGCTTGTAACTTTGAGATTTTTGCCCATTCTCAGTTGAGTCAGTTTGGTGAGTTTGCCTACCTCAACCATTGCTTGATCTGTCGCACCACACGAACTGATCGATAGCTTCTTCAGGTGCTGCATAGTTCCAATAGCCTGCCATGCAGGTTGTGAAAGCGGATTGTAGCCAAGAACAAGTTCTTCAAGCTTCGGCAACTTTGCAAGCGTTGAGAGTTTGGTGCCTTTGAAGCCGACATACCACAACTCAATGCACTTGAGATTTTTGAGTTCCTCAAGCGCGGTCAAGCTCTCTTCTGTTATGTCAGTTTGTCTATCGATAAGAAATTCCAGTCGTTCTTGCTTTTTCAAGAATGATATGTCGAAAGGCTTCTCGTCCTCCGCTTCAACTCGGTCGAGATTTATTTTCGTCAGGCAATTTTTCGGCAGGAGGTCCATTGCGCCTCTGTCGTTCAGAAGAGCGTAGCTAGCGGTTAATGCCAACCTCATATCCGCTGGCACCGAAACGGTGCCGCGAGCTGGTCCTACGCGGGAAACGTTTTGTCCCTTGTGCATTGAAAAGAGAGTACCCAAGGAAACTTTTTGGGGAAATTCTAAGACTACTGTAGACTTTGATGACCACGATGTTTGCGCCTGATTCTTCGGCTGTACCGTCGCTTCGATGGATGCGCGTTCATGGGCCGATGGTGCTGATTGAGCTGCCACCACTTGTAGTGAAGCTACAAATATCGCTGCACCAATGGTCTGAGCGCGATAACAATAGATGTAGGAGCGCACGCGAACCCCCGCATATTTCACAGTGAGAGAAGAAGAAAGAAAGAGAAGAAGAGTCCCGACACGAGGTCGAAGCTCTTCCGCAGTCTCTATTTCTTTAAGCCGAGAACAAACAAGGTTTAGCGATGACGTTGAAGATGGGCTTCAATGAACCACAGTTTCTTGTCGACTTCACGCGAGATCTCAATGTAGAGATCGTTGGTGTCTTGTTCATTCCAGTCGGAAGCCTTGCTGGCTGACTCACGAACATGCTTAGCATATGCAGCTAAACGATCTGCAAGAGCGTTGAGATGATCCTCTTCTGCCATTTTTTCAGTGTCAGGATACTCTTGCAACAACGAGTTCTTTGCGCTGTTCCTAACGGTTCCGTGAGCGACTCCGCCGAGTGCAGTAATGCGCTCAGCGATCAAATCGATGTGCGGATAAAGTGCGTCAGCGACATCGTCGAAGAGAAGGTGCAGTTGATAGAAATCTTTACCCTTTACGTTCCAATGGGCTTGTTTGGTTTGTGACCAGATGTCTAGCGATGCAGCCAATGTCGTGTTCAGAAGCGCGATGGCTTGTGTTCTGGTGTTTTCGGGAATGTCGATACGTGTTGTGTAAGAATGGGTTGTCAGCTCTTTGGTCGTCATATTAGGCTCACCCTCTTGAGATTTAGTGTCAGTTGCCGCCTTTGAATTGAAAATTGTATTAGTTTTTGCACTAAACTGCATTAATAGCGCCGGCGTAATCCGTGCGGACTAGACATTGCAACCGACTAGATATTACAACTAGATATTACAATCGATCCGGATTACACATTCGCTTTTCGGCGGATTAAATAGACCCGTTGTTCCAGCGCAACGGCGTCTATTTCGCGATTTGTTTTACGCAGAAGCTCAGCATAATTTTCAAGACAAGCAGCTACATTTGCATGGTCCGGACCGAGAGTGCGTTCCCAAATTTCGACTGCACGGGCATACAGGGATTCAGCCCGTGCATAGTTGCCATGCTGGTGGTAAAGATAGCCCAAATTATTTAGACTCTCGGCAACCTTTGGATGTTCCGTGCTAAGCGCTTTTTCCCGTATGCTCAAAGCGCGCCTGTGAAGAGGTTCGGCTTTTTCAAACTGGTCGCGGTCCGTAAACAGATTGGCAAGATTGGTCAACGTAGCAGCCACTTGCGGATGCTCTGGTCCTAGTGATTTTTCCTCGATAGCCAGCGCTTTGCGGAATATTGGCTCAGCTTCGGCGAAGCGTCCCTGCTCGTAATACATGAGAGCCAAGCTGTTGAGGATATTGGCGACTTCCATGTTGTCTGGACCACGGTGTCGTTCGAGAATTTCGATGGCGCGCTTATAGTGTGGCTCGGCCTCACTGTACTTGCTCATCATTCTTTGCAAATCTGCCAAATTTTTCAATCCGGCTGCCGTATTTAAGTGTTCCATACCCATGGCGCGTTCCTGCATAGGAAGTGCCCGTTTAAATACAGGTTCAGCATCGGAGAAACGTCCCTGCGCTAGATAGACCATACCAAGGCTGTTAAGAGATTCGGCGACGTCGATGTGGTCGACCGACAAGTTCTTTTCTCGAATTGCCAGTGCTTTTTTCAGCAATGGTTCAGCCTCGGCAAAGCGGCTATCGTTGTACAAACTCATCGCCACTACCATTAAGTGGTCGGCGAGCTCGGGCGCGTTGGCACCCAAGCTCGCCTCAATCTCCGGCAGCGATTTAACCAGCCTGTCTGTATCTGTTTCGGTCATGAAGGACGGCGTTCCGCTCATCTAGTTATTTATCCCGCTCCTCGATGTTCAGGCTGGCCTGAGCGGCAGCAAGTCGCGCGATAGGAACACGATAAGGCGAACAACTCACGTATGTCAAACCCAATTGATGAGCGAAAGCGATTGACGAAGGTTCGCCACCGTGCTCTCCACAAATGCCGAGCTTGAGATCGGGGCGCGTCTGCAGTCCGTACTCCACTGCGATCTTCATCATTTTGCCGACACCGTTTCTGTCCAGTACTTCGAAAGGATTGTTCTTCAACACTTTAACTTTGTTGCCTTCACAATCAATGCCTTCCAGGTATTTTTGCAGGAACTTACCTTCGGCATCATCGCGACTGAAGCCAAATGTCATTTGGGTGAGGTCGTTGGTGCCGAAGCTGAAGAATTCCGCGTGTTCAGCGATTTCATTAGCTGTTACGCAGGCGCGCGGCACTTCTATCATCGTGCCGAATTTGTACTTGATATTGGTCTTTTCGCGTTCCATAGTCGCTTTAGCAACCGACTCAAGTTGTTGGCGCGCAAACTTCAGTTCGTTAACGTGCCCGACAAGCGGGATCATGATTTCGGGCTCGACTTCTATGCCTTCCTTTTGACAAATGATGGCAGCTTCGAAGATCGCTCTTACTTGCATCTCGTTGATTTCGGGATAAATGAGACCGAGACGGCAGCCACGAAGACCCATCATCGGATTCGACTCGTGCAACTCCTGTACCTTGCGCAAGAGGATTTCGCTCTCGCGCATATCTGATTTTTTTGCGTCTTTCGCGCGCATCGTAGCGAGCTGTTCGATCAAATGTTCCATCTTCGGAAGGAACTCATGTAGCGGTGGATCGAGGAGGCGGATCGTGACAGGTAATCCCTTCATTGCTTTGAAGATGCCAACAAAGTCAGCGCGTTGCATGGGAAGGAGCTTCGCGAGCGCTTCGAGTCGGTCTTCTTTAGTTGTTGCCATAATCATTTTTTGTACTTCAGGCAATCTGTCCTGACTCATGAACATGTGCTCTGTGCGGCACAAGCCAATCCCCTGAGCGCCAAAATCGCGGGCAACTTTCGCGTCTTCCGGGGTATCGGCGTTCGCTCGCACGAGAAGAGTTCTTTGTTGGTCGGCCCAGGAGAGTAGCTGCCTGAATTCATCCGACAACTTCGGTTCATTCGTGGGGATAGAGCCGTTGAACAATTCACCGGTGGCACCATCTATGGAGATAATGTCACCTTTCTTGAACACTTGACCGTTGCAAACAAACTCGCCTTTAGCCAAGTCTATTTTTAAAGCTTCGCAACCAGCGACGCATGGTTTACCCATTCCTCTGGCTACGACTGCGGCATGGCTTGTCATGCCACCGCGAGCGGTGACTACTCCCTGTGCTGCGACGATGCCATGAATATCATCGGGGCAAGTCTCCACGCGAACAAGAATTACTTTGCTACCCTTGCTGGCTAAACCTTCGGCTTCACTGGGGTCGAAGATGATGGTGCCGATTGCGGCTCCCGGCGAGGCATTGAGTCCGGTGGCGAAGAGACGTCCTTCTTTTTTCGCGATCTCTTTGTCTTCTGCAGTAAAGCTAGGAAGAAGAAGCTGATTCAGTTGGCTTGGCTCCACGCGGCAGAGTCCTTCGTTGCGGTCGATGATATTGTCGTTCACGAGGTCGACTGCAATCTTCACGGCCGCACCGGCAGTGCGTTTGCCTGTTCTCGTCTGCAGGATAAAGAGCTTGTTGTGTTCGATCGTGAATTCGATGTCTTGCATGTCCTTGTAGTGTTTTTCAAGCATTCCGACAGTCTTTAGAAGTTCGTCATATACGACCGGCATTTCATCTTTCATTTCGGAGATTTTCTTCGGTGTCCGGATTCCAGCGACTACATCTTCGCCCTGCGCGTTGACCAGATATTCGCCGTAGAGAATCTTTTGACCTGTGCTTGGATTGCGAGTGAAGCAGACGCCTGTCGCAGATTCGTCGTCCAGATTGCCGAAGACCATCGCTTGAACGTTTACTGCTGTACCGATATTGTGGTCGATCTTATTCAAATTGCGATAGTAGATGGCGCGGCTGTTGTTCCAGCTTCTGAACACAGCTTCGATTGCCCCACTCAACTGAGCTTTTGTATCCTGCGGAAAATCGTGTCCTTTTTCCTTTTTCACAAGCTCCTTGAATTCGGCGACCAAGGCTTTCAGATCGGTTTCTTTCAAGTCCGAATCGTTTTTGACACCTAGTTCGTCCTTTTTGTCTTCGAGCAAGTCTTCAAACTTGTCTTTGCTAATCTCGAGAACGACGTTGCTGTACATATGAATGAATCGACGATAGCTGTCCCAAGCGAAACGAGGATTGTTCATAAGCTTGGACAATCCTTCGACTGTTTCATCGTTCAGTCCCAGGTTCAAAATTGTGTCCATCATGCCTGGCATTGAGAACTTAGCACCGGAACGCACTGATACCAGAAGTGGTTTTTGGACATTTCCTAGTTCGCGGTCGACTTTCGCTTCAACGTGTTTCAGTTGCTCGAAGACTTCGTTCATGAGTCCTTCAGGAAACTTTTGCTTGTTCGCGTGGTAGTCGCGGCAGCAGGATGTGAGAATCGTTAGCCCCGGAGGAACATTGACACCGCTGGCGGTCATTTCAGCAAGACCTGCACCTTTGCCGCCGAGAGCATCCTTCATTGCGTTGCGCTCGGTGCTTGTGATGGTGGTGCCGTCTTTGGCATAAGCCTTAAACGCCTCGTTGAATAAAAACACCCGCTTCGAGTCAACCGCTTGCTTGCTCTTGCTCGCTTCTGTGCTGATCATTTTTTCCTCTCCGGTTAGTTTCTAGGGACTATGGGACGGACGAACGAACGCTCATTAATGGCGCAACTGCAAATAAATCTCGCTGGCTGTCTCTTCGATCGCTTTAGCCGAAACATCAATAACGTGGCATTTTAGCTCACGGAACAAGCGCCTTGCCTGTCGCACCTCTTGGTTGATGCGATCGGGATCGGCGTAATCCGTATTTGATGGCATGCCCAGAATCTGGGCTCTAGTCATACGGATACCATGCAAAATGTGTGGATCTATGTGTAATCCGATAATTCGCTTGGATGGAATTTCGAAAAGTGCTTGAGGCGGGTCAACGTTGTGGACAATCGGCACATTGCCCGCCTTCATGCCATAGTGGTGCGCGAGATACATGCAGGTCGGTGTCTTGCTTGTGCGTGATACGCCCGTGAGAACAACATCTGACTGTCTGATACCGTCGGAGTTTTTTCCGTCATCGAAGCGAATGGCGAAATCAATTGCTTCTATGCGCTTAAAGTAAGTTTCGTCGAGTACATGCAAGCGCCCGGGTTGAGAGAGTGGCATCATGCCTGTAATGCTGGCGATGCGCGATATGAGCGGGCTGAGTAAGTCCAGGGTTGGAATTTGCTGTTTTGCCGCTTCAGCTTCTAGAGTCTCGCGATATTCCGGAAGTACGAGCGTATAGGCGATGATGGCGCGAGATGCTTTGACTTCGTTGATCAGCCCAATTAACTGCTGGCAGCTGCGGACCTGAGGCAGCCTATATATTGATGCGCGCCCGGGTGGAAATTGTACAAGAGCAGCACGGGCGACGGCTTCCGCTGTTTCACCGCTCGAATCAGAGATCGTGAAGATGACAAGATCTCTGGCATCTGGAGCAGGATCCAAAGTGGCACTTGTGGTCATGTCTTGATTATCTCGACTGCCCAATTGCGTTCCCGAGAGCAAGAAGAACCTGCTGTCTTGGCTGGGTCTTCGATTCCCTTATCTCAGGGACAAGTTTTGCATACCTCATGAACAAATATGACGAGTCGCCTACTAAGTTTAATGCCGTATTTTCAATTGGTGGCTCCAGAGGTGGTGGCGACGGTTGCCTCTTGATAACTTGAGAATTTTGAGGGGGACATATCTCACGGTTTCAGTTTTGACTAGTCGCGAGGAAAAACTGCGGATTTCTCGCAAACTGCGAAAACCGAAATTGCCGAGTATTTGATCGGCAATTTTTTTCAAAAAAGTGTCAGAAAACCCGGACAACAATTGAACTTTAGGCTCGTTCCAAACGTTTTATATAGTAGCGACCCAAATTCAGGAGGATGACGATGGCAATTGAATTTATCTATCGGCACATCACGAGGTTGGCTCCTACAGAGATTTTTGCGACGAGAGACATGTTGATCTATGGAACCAGAGGAGCTGTTGACTCTGCTTTAAGCCGTTTGGTGGAGTCTGGATTCATACAAAGGCTTGCGCGCGGTATCTTCGTTCGTGAAATTCCAAAGGATTTAAACATCGAGGACATCGCAATTGCGAAGGCGAAGGCATTTAAAATCCAACTCAAACTGTTGCCCGAGTACTTCCTAGAAAAGTTAGGAGTACCCATCGAGGGCTACGACGCAGTTTATGGCAGAAGTGGTCACTCCGGCTCATTCGATACAATCAAAGGACGCGTTGCTTTTATAGGCTATGGTCCTAGAAAAATGCACTTGCTCGATACCATTGTTGGTCAAGCTATTTTTGCTCTGTGGCTGCTTGGCTATAAACTCTGTCGCGAAAAGGACGTGGACAGAATGAAGCTCTATTTCGGACGCGAAGAACGAGATGAAGTTTGGCGACTAGGGAAAGTTATGCCGGAATGGCTCTATGACCTTTGCGGCGAATATGTGCAATCGAGGATGCGTTTGCTCTTTTGACTAAGGGCAAATGCAAATCAATCAAATCCACCCAACTAGTCAAAACCGCACCATCTAACTCACAATTACACTACTCTGACGTTCGATTCAACGTCTGTGGCGAAACCTTTTTGGCTGGCTGCCCGAATCATCTTGCTCAATTCTTTTTTGTCATTGATTCGGCCTTCAAGGACAATATCGCGGCCGCTTTGAGCAACAACCACCGTTTCGAACTTGTTCATTCCCATGGTGTGAAAGAGATGATCTACTCGTTTTGCCAAAGCGCTGGCGTCGTAATGTCCGTCCTGACCACGACGCTCCCATGGCACTACCTGCGAAGGGTTTTTCTGGTCAACGGCCGATTCTGCTTTTGTCCTACTCATCATCTGACTCATCTGTCTACTAGAGCCGGGGTTTGCTAAATTGCGGTCTGGCGTTGTGGGATCTAGTGTAAATCCTGAAATGGAATCGTAGTTGCCAAGTTTTGCATTGGGGACACTTGGTTGTGTTTTGGCTGACGCATCGATAGGATCAACTTTCGGCATCTCGGTCAGTTTTGGTAATCTCAATATCATCGGTGCCGATTCGTGCAGTTTTGACTGTTCGAGTTCTTCCTTGTGTATCTCTCTTTCCGCTATGTAGGACAAACTGCTGCCGTATGACGTCGTGGCCCTAACGAGCTCTTCTGATTGAAACTTGGGATTTAATCGTTTCATGCCGTACATGGCGCCAACTGAGCCAAGTCCGTATGTCAAACCGCTGACTTCAGCATTCTCCATTCTTTTGTTCCAGAAATCGTCGCCTGTCGAGCCAACGGGTGTTAGCACTCCACCTGTAAACATTCCGTATTGCAAACCGTTGCGAAAAACTTCCCTCTCAGTCATATTAGTTGTTGGTGCGAACTTTCCATGCGTCAATTTGTTGAATAGATAAAAATCGGCTACTTTGCCGAGGGTAGCACCTAGTAAGTCGGCGCAGCCAGACCGAATAGACTTGTCGTTGACGAGTTGTAGCTCTGGTAGTTTGTGTCCACTTATTTTAGTGACGATTTCAGATATTCCGTTGCCTGGATTCTGCAGTGATTCCCGAACAAATGCTGAAGCGAAATCGCCAGCCTGGTGCTTTATTCCACATCCAACGTTCTCTAGGACTTCCTTGACTGGCATTGCCGACATCCTCCCCATCAACGATTTTCATCTTAGGGAAGAGTTTTGGCAATTAATTGGCAATCTTGTACACTTGGGAATACGAATTCAAGTTACGGAGCAAGTGTTGCGCGAGCAATTGTGTTCGCTGTTTTGGCTAGGCTTGTGTTGGAGTTATTTGCGGGGGCGAAGTTTGCGGCGGCGCGAAATTTGAGTTGTCGAATTCCAGCCGTACTTTAAACTCAGCGTTTACAGCTAGGCGTGCATCATATGTGCCAACGCCGGATTTTTTCTTGAAACCCTTTATTAACTCTGTGCGGCCTTTGACTACGAGGTCCTTCATGTGCTCGTCAGTTAGACTTATTCCATATTGTTCTCGCCAAACCGAAAAAGTACAACCTTCCTTCCATCTATTGCAGCCAGCGCCTTTTGGAGTGGGACGAATTTGACCGTCTTTGCATTGCGGGCAGCTCCCCAGTGACTCTCCGCTTGCGCTACCACCTCCGCTTCCTTCAGGGCGGATTTTGAAATCCGTTGCGATGACTAGCTTCGCATCATATTTTGTGCCATCTTTTTTCTTGAGTCCCTTAATCAACTTTGTCTCGCGTTTTTCTAGCAAGTCCTTTATGTGAGTATCCGTCAGCGTCTTGCCATATTGTTCGCGCCAGATGGTGAACGTGCATCCTTCTTTCCATCTGTGACAACCCGCACCTTTGGGAGTTTGAATGATTACCCCTTTCTGGCATTGAGGACATGGACCGAGATTGTCTCCCTTGGGCGGCAAGGACGAGGTCGTTGCCACCACGGAGGGAAGAACACGCTTAACGAATTCGCCAATGTCGCCTTCGAATGTCTGCAACTCCAATTTGCCGTCTTGCATATCAGCCAGCCGTTGCTCCCAGGACGCCGTCAATGCCACGTCCTTCAGATCCGAATGAACCTGATCGATTAGCGCCCGTCCCTTTGCTGTCGGTAGCAGATGTTTCTTTGCGCGCTCTATATAGCCCGTTTGTAAAAGTCGCTCAATAATTGCGGCGCGCGTAGCTGGCGTTCCCAGTCCCTTTTGCTTCATGTAGCTGGCAAGATCTTCGTCATCTAGATCTCTTCCTGCATTTTTCATTGCCGTCAAAAGAGTGCCATCGTCATATGGCTTTGGCGGATTCGTTTTGCTCTCTTTCAAATCGACTTTGCGTTTACTTACTGATTGATTGTTGTCCAGCGGCGGAAGTTGCTGCGACTCCTCGTCTGCGTCTTTTTCCTTTTTGCGCTTTTCGCCTTCGGCTGGTTTAGGTTCAAGCACGGTCCAACCCGGATCTTTCACAATGATGCCGCGAGCCCGGAATGAGTGGTCGCCTAGTTTGATGATCGCTGTGGTTTCGTCCCTTACTTCGGGCGGCAAAAAGATAGATATAAATCGCAGCGCCACCAACTGATAGACATTGTTTTGCTTCTCGGGCAGATTTGCAGGAACTGGGTTAAAGGTCGGGATAATAGCGTGGTGATCCGTCAATTTTGTGTTGTCGACATAGGTTTTTGACAGCTTTGGTCGCAAGAGTGCGACTGTGATTTTGCCGGGTGCAATGCCTTCTTTGTTGAAAACGTCCTGCACCTTTTGCGATGAACCCTTCAGCACCGTCGACAAAATTCGCGGCAGCTCCTTTACCATGTCTTCCGAGATGTGCCTGGATTCGGTACGCGGATATGAGATTAGCTTGTACTCTTCGTAAAGACTTTGGGCGATGGTTAGTGTCTCTTGCGCCGTGTAACCAAAGCGCTTATTGGCGTCTTTCTGCAATGTGAGCAGATCGTAGAGTGCTGGTGGTCTGTTTTTCTTCTCGGTGGTGACTACTGAAATAACAGTGCCTTGAGCCACTGGTGTTACAGACTTCACTATCTCTTGCGCTGCTGCTTTGTCTTGCAGCCTTGTCTGTGGCTCTTCTCCTGGCGTTATATATCGAGCGATGAAGCCCGGTTCGAAGGTCGTGATGATTTCATAAAACGGAGCTGTCTTGAAGTTTTCGATCGCCTTCTGGCGGTCGACTATCAGTGCTAGAGTCGGCGTTTGGACGCGTCCGACTGTGCATAGTTGATTGTTGATTGTCGAATAGGCCCGGGTAAAGTTTAAACCGACGACCCAATCCGCATGTGCTCTTGCTGTAGCGGCGTCGGCGAGACTGTCGAATTCAGTGGAGGATTTTAGGTTGGTCAGACCGTCTTTGATCGCTTCTGCGGTTAGGGTACTTATCCACAATCTTTCGACTGGCTTTTGAGCTCCGCTTAACGCGTAGATCAGCCGGAAGATATGCTCACCTTCTCGTCCCGCGTCTGTTGCACAAATTATTTTTTTGCACTCATTTGCAGAGAAAAGTTTTTTGATTGTGTTGAACTGTTGAACAGTCTTCTGTTCTACTTTGTATTTCCATTCGTTTGGAATCATCGGCAACTGTGCTATGCGCCATGGTTTTCCCCATGCCGAGTTCATCTGTTCCGGTTCTTCGATACTGACTAGATGTCCGAATGCATATGTGACCGCGTAATCGTTACCTTCGAAGTAACCTTCACGCTTTTGATTCGCGCCGACAACGGTGGCGATGTCCCGAGCCACAGATGGCTTTTCAGCCAATATGACCTTCATCCGTTTTCCCTTCAATGACAGTGAGTAGGAAGCGTCGCAATCGCTTATGAAACGCCCGGATTTCAGCTACCGTCAGCGTTGGCTAAATTATCCCGGACAACATTGATTGCGTACATGACATTGCGATTTTCTAACGAGAAAACGCATATTTCACTGTTGATTTCAACACTTTCAGCCGCGTTGCATATGCAACTGTCAGCCAATTTATATAGGGTTGTCGAAACATTCCTTTTTGGATCGAGATCAGCATTCGATTCTATTGGCTAGAATGAAAACCTGAGGTTTGAAGCTGAATGCACAGTCTTGATAATCCTGTCTGGAGCGCGTTAACTACACGTCATTCGCATTTAGCGCTGGGTGATGAGTATGGTAAAAGATACCCGCGCGAGTACTCGCCACTCGCGGGTATGAGCGAAACTACTGATAGAGCATTTGCCGCTCTAGCAAAGGAATGTGCTGACTCTGATTATCTGGGGCTATGTTTCAGTGGGGTCCTGAGCGTTCCAGCCAATTGGAAGATACGCGCTCAATTCCCAGTTCTTCAAATGATTTGCGAAAAGTTGTTGCCTTCGTCCGAGATAAGTTATGAAATTTTGCAAGTCTCCGATGTGCCACAGATGAAAGCGTTGGTCAAGCTTACTGAGCCCGGACCTTTCTCTGACCGCACAATCGAATTTGGCCGCTTCATTGGTATCAAAGATGGTGAGGCACTGGTAGCAATGGCTGGTGAGCGTATGAAGGTATCAGATAGCGGTCAAGAATATGATGAAGTGAGCGGTGTCTGCACTCACCCGGATTATCGTGGTCGAGGTTATGCGAAAGCGCTCACGTACTCCGTTTCAAAAAACATAGTGGAATCAGGACGTATTCCAATTCTTCACGTTCGTGCTGATAACACGGCCGCGATTCGCACCTATGAAGCTTTGGGATTTTCAAAGCGGCGGGAGTTCACTTTCTTCGTCATCTCTTTAGTGCGCGACAGCTTGTGATTCAGATTTTACGTCCAGAGGTTTGGGTTCGTCGATGTCGGTACATGGAACATCCAGGCTGATTCTTCCTCCCCGAAGCGTGCCCAGATTTTTGGCATTGAACCTTGCATCCTCGAGCTGCCGCTTGTAGTTTATTGTGTGGCAATCATTTTCGCCATACGATCTCTTTGACCATTCAACTGACCGTAACCAGTCTTTTACTTGTAGGTCTCCTAACGGCTGACGCCTTGCGAGATCAGCATAAAACCTAGCAGTTTGTTTTTCCCCAATGGTGCGGTCGTGCTGGTCGAATAAAATCCCCGCTTCCTGCATTAACACATCTCCTGTCGATATGTGCAGCCAACCTTTGTGAAGCTTTTCGGATTGTTCAACGACCACTGCAACTTGCCACAACAAAATTGACATGGGAATAGGAGAGACACAAGATGGATCTTCTCTTAGTTCGATTGCTTTTTTTAGCAGGTTGTACGCGCGCTCTTCTCCTTTGTAGATTCGATGAATCTTCCCGCAGCAAAGTAGGACTTCGACTTGATTGTTGCTGTGGATCTCACCATCCAACAATTGGCTTTCCAACAAGGAGGCGATCTTTTGCGCTTCGTCAAATTTGCTCTGCCCCCAGTAAGAGTTGAATAGATTGAGCTGTGCTTGCTGCCTAGTTAGAGATGCATCATTAGTGGTGCCCTTAGTTAATTCAATTACTCGCTTTGCCATTTTCTCCGCGCTCTCGAAATCTTCTCGGCGCAAAGCAGATAGAGTTTCTCTATTGAGTTGGCTGGGGTTGTTGTCATCCCGTTTAGCTGTAAGTTTGGACTTTTTAACGTTGTCCTGTGAACCGCCATTGGTGTTCGGCTGAGACTTCTTCTCGCCGGCAAGTTTCTGAGTCTGTTGATAGTTGCGATCGCACTCAAGGAGTGCTTCGGTATCGTCACTCCTGAATTGGCTCGTGAATCGCTTTAACTCCATCCAGTCTTCGGCTGCTAAGCCAAATTCCCTATTTGATGTGTCAGTCTCGGCAACAAGCTTCAGCGCTTGAATATAAGGCTCTCCAGCAGCACCTGGAAAATATAGCTGATTCAGATAAGAATGCTCTTTCGTTTGCGGACCGTCTGCGACTTTGCGTTTAGGAAAACCTTTACTACTCAGGGTCGTTTTTATCTCTTCTTGCCAGTTGCGAACCGCTGCTCGTGCGAAAGCAGCAGATAAGGTTTCCATCTTCCGCTCGTGACAATGTGTAGCAGCTGAGAAAAAGTATTCGCCCATAAGCGGATAGTCGGCGAATACTTTGTCTATTAAAGCCGCTGCACCATCCAATCTTTTGTCTGACGGATTCTTCTCTTTCGCCGCTATTGCAGTTGCGGTTATATTTAAGAGCGTATATAGCAAGAGTTCTTCATTCTTCCCAAACGATGGTGCTGGGCTATTGTCAATGAAATCGATAAATTTGGTTGCTGTCTGTGTATTACCTCGAGCAACCTCGAGCCTTGCAAGTGCCAAGGCTGCAATGAATGCCTCTTCCTTCGACGCATCTTTTAGCCAGGTGATGTCGGTCTCGTATTTATTTAAAAGCGCTCTTTTGTCACCTGCGTACCAGCCAGCAGTTGCTAATTTCGTAATTTGAGATGCGACAGTGTCTGGTGTCAACTGGTTGCTCGGACCCGCTGTTAATTGCTTTTCGATCGCATCTTCGATAGTGAGCAAACTAGTGCGTGTTGTCGCAGACTCTGAGCCGCCCAAGCAATGGGGGATGGCGTCATCCGAATGGAAGTTGCTAGTTCGACTACTAGCACAAGATGAAGCTGCTAGCGACGAAACATTTAACTGTTGGATAAGAAGGCATCCCAAAACTAGCGCAATATTCAAAGTGTGTGGACGCATCTGATTTCCCTCGGCCGCACGCTGACTATAAGGCTACTGTCGTTTGTACGGTTCATAAGCGGCGACACCGGCATTGGTCAGAAGAATCATATTGTCTTTGGCGTTTTGAATTCCATAACATCTGTGCTGTGAATCTTCTGAATAGTCCGGATAGAAGAACTTCTGACCATTTTGGACGACTATATGTCCATGTATAGTCTCGCCGGAACCATCCAGTGTGCTCAGCACGACTGGAGTATTTGCGCCGGCTGCCGCCGGTATTTTAACGTCGTTTGGTCCACCGATTTGTACTGGATGTCCATTGATACTGCCGCTTCCGACTAACCACTGATTGCGGTCATTCCCTTCACTAGGATGTGGACGGGTTGGTGGTTCCGTTGTGGGTTCGTTCGCCTCGATTCCGAGTGTAAGCGGACCACGATGATTCTTTATCTCTGCTGCCAGTGTATTGATCTTCTCCGGATACGCTGTGAAATAGTCCTTTAATGCTTTCAACTGCGCATTCCACTCAGCTGCATTCCAGTGTCCAGCTGGCTGCCAGTTCACGCCACCATCGGGGCGACGAGTGAATTTAACAGCGTGTCCAGGCGCTATCAAGTCATTCAGGTCGTTGCTCACTTCTCCACTCAAAGTGGTGCGTTCGTTTGTACTGTGAGTTTGCCGATGTTGAGCCTGGTCGCCCTCTGGTCGCTGACTCTCTATTGGTGAATGTTTGGGTGGCTCGTTACTATCCGCGGTTTCCAAGCTACTGCCTAAAATCACTCCACCTTTATGTTTTTTGGACTCGCTCACTATAGTGTTCACAGCTTCAGGGTGAGCAGTAAAATACTTGTTGAGAGCTTTGATTTGCTGATTCCATGAGGCTGCGTCCCACTGTCCTGCAGTTTCGTAGGTTATACCCCCGTCGGCTCGGGCGGTGAATTTGACGGAGTGCCCTGGCGCTATAACTTGGTTGACTTCTGTGCTTATCTCTCCGGTCAAAGTCGTGCCACGCTCGACAGCGTTCTGTGCAAGCAGTTGTTTGTCATGTTCCCGCGGCCGCGAGTCCTCAACTGTTTGACCGTTGCCCATGTCAATAGTAAAGACATTGTCGCCCTTAGTGAAGCGGTGTGCTCTCGCTGCTGTCTGCTTCTCGAGCCGTTGCTGTGCTGCGTTGTCGTCACCACTAAGTATCGGTTTGCCAGCGACCTGGTGTTCGCTGTCCTGAGGCGTCCGTTCAATATGTTTTTCTTGTTTTTCGTTAGACATATCAGCTCTTATCTTAGCAATCAATGCGCACTAACATTTACTCAAATGCACTCCGAGTTTCCGGCTCATCAAATATTTCCGGTGTATCGTTAATAGAGCTAGCATACTAGAGGTATGTTGCAAAAATATTGCTGCAATTCGGATACGCCAACAAAAGCTAAAGTAATAAATTGGTCCCTCGCCTGTGAATCGAACACAGATCGAGCGGTTAAAAGCCGCCTGCTTTACCATTAGGCTAGCGAGGGAGACTAGCCCCTGGACTGGATTCGAACCGTCGATCTTTCGCTTACAAGGCGAATGCTTTACCACTAAGCTACAGGGACAAAGATTTAGCGCGCACGTTTTGTCGCGCGCTTTTTGGCCTTAGTAGTCGTGGTCAGGCAAAACATTTTTGAATTGGTACCTAGTTAAGGAGTCGAACCTTAAACCTTCATCTTGTAAGGATGCTGCTCTGCCACTTGAGCTAACCAGGTTTAAAGCAAAATACGATAGTTCTAAAATAATAGCATAATCGTATTCATGACACAAGCGGTATACGCTAGAAAGCGGCTTCAATACTTGTTTTAGCTAATCGCGCGCATAGAAGCTAGGTACCGTTTACGGTGCCCAGAAAAATATGCGGATGCTACACGATTCGAACGTGTGTGGCTTGGCGCCGCCTCGGTTTAGCAAACCGGCCTATTTCCTGCTCTAGCAAGCATCCTTACGGTCCTGAAGGGATTCGAACCCTCGATATCTTCGCTGACAACGAAGTGTCTTGAGCCACTAAACGACAGGACCTTGGCACGTTGACTAGGATTCGAACCTAGAGTCATCGCTTTGGAGGCGACTGGTTTTCCAGTTAACCGATCAACGTATCTACCGCTGGAAGGAATCGAACCTTCAAGTAACTGTTTAGAAGACAGTGTCTGACTCCATTCAGAAACAGCGGTGAAAAACCCTCAAAAGGATTCGAACCTTTAACCTGCACGTTCGTAGCGTGTTGCACGTCCATCGTGCTGTGAGGGCGTCTAGTTATGCCGAATGAGTATCACCGAAGTGAATAGCGCTGGCGGGAGTTGAACCCGCGCTCACGAGTTGAAAGCCCGTTTTCCTAACCGTTAGAAGACAGCGCCATATGTGGTGCGCGACAACGCTCGCGGCCCTCTCTCGTTCCATTAGCGTATGCGTAATCAAATATTGTCTTCTCATGAATTCACCTCAAAGAAATTGACGCGTGCGGATCTGAGTGTCGCTGTGGGCAGAGCCCACGCAAAACTGAAACTGGCGGAATAAGCCAGCCTTGAAATGGTGCACGAGGACAGAATCGAACTGTCGGCCTGACGGTTATCAACCATCTGCTCTGCCAATTGAGCTACCCGTGCATTTGGCACCGCTGAGATTCGAACTCAGGTCTTACCCGTTATGAGCGGGCCGTTTTTCCTCTAAACTACGGTGCGATATGGCTGTGGTGGCTGGGATCGAACCAGCGACATTCTGCTTAACAGGCAGACGTTCATGCCACTGAACTACACCACAACACAGAGCGCCGGTGGGGCGCGGGTGCCTGCAGAATCTTGATGCGAAATCGAGCAAGCTGCAGGCGAACACGCCACGGTCTGATTTTGAATAATGGAGACGGTCGGAATCGAACCCACTTCACGATCCTTGCAAGGGATCATCGCTGCCTTAGAACATGCGTCCCCTAAATTAGGCGGCTGACGCGACAGCTGTGGTGGTGCTGATTTTGACTGTAATGGAAATAACGCTAAGACTTGCATGACGACCTGTACCCTGAATATTGCTTGTAGAGAGAATTTCTGTGCCGAACGTATCTATGGACCAACCCTTTGGTTGATTCATATCGTTCTTTCGGCTCTCTCTGCGGATAAACATGGTCGTTCTATGTTTTGTCTTTGTTCTTTTATTGCTATTCGGTCTTTGGTTGCAGGTGTGAGACTCGAACTCACGACTTTCTGGTTATGAGCCAGACACGCTGCCTCTGCGTCAACCTGCGTTGGAGCGATGGAAGGGAATCGAACCCTTATCTAATCGTTGGCAACGATTCGTTCTGCCCTTGAACTACCTACGCGTGGAGCGCGTCTACGGGATCGAACCGTACTCTTCTGCTTGGAAGGCAGAGGCCCAGCCACTAGACCAGACACGCATTAATCGATGGTATCACTACCCCTTCTTTCCACAATTTATAGCAAGATAACAGTTCTGTCAACAAAGATTGTCTAGGGAAAATGCAGAAAAAATTGTTTGCAATAAAATTTGTCTGACTCAAGAAGAACGTTGAAATATAGAAGATGTGGGTGTCTCAAGCGATGATGGTATTGCGAAATCATTTCGCAAAATCTTTTTTACGTAAGACTTATTCTCAAAACTTTTGCTAAGTACATAGAGACTCGGAATTAATTTCGCTACGAAGTCTAGAGTCAGAGCCTAAAGCGCAGGGCATCAATTGACCAATTAACAATCCAAAAATCCAAAAATCCAAAAACTCAAAAATCAATAAAGCAAATCAAAAATCCAGAAAATCATCCGATGCTAAACGCTACTTATTCAATCAGTCACATAGTGTGGAACGAACAGGGCACCGTCACCGGTGATGCGACTGCGGTCAGCTCGAATACCAACACCACTGGGTTTGCCATTTACGACCCAGCTGCCAACAACCACGTGGTGTCCCATATAGATAGGTAGCGGTGTATATTCTTGAACTACGAAACCTTCCTCTCCGTAATAGTCGCCTGCGACAAGCTCACTTTGCTTTGGTTGATCGGGAAAAACTATCGAAACGCTTTCACCCCCACGACCGAAGATTGGCTTTTTCACATGCGCTTTGTCTTTCAACAATTCAGAGGCACCAGTGCCGTCTTCAAAATGAGTCTCTAGTAAAAATTTATTCTTCGGTGCCATCTCCCAGAGCATTGCTAGAGTAGCTTTGCTCGAGGCTAAGAACTTCCACGCCGGTTCGAAAAACCGCACACGCCCAGACTCGACCATTTCGGTGAATACAAATTTGCCGACATTCTTCTGAATAGCCTCATCCTCTTCTTGCAACACAGTCCATGGATAAAGCTTAAACAGCTGAGTCACTCGCGTATCTGCTGCGTCGATGAGACCACCGCTCTCATCGATTCCAAACCTATCCGCATGACCGAAAACAACATCAAAGCCGGCGCTCTTAGCTTTTGACTGAATATACAAAGCCGCTTGCTCGTCTTCGGCACTATAGAAACTAGAAAAGTGAATTTTCTCTGTGCTCTTGCAATATTTTCGAAATGCGGCGATTAAGTTCTCATCGACTCTGTTGAACTGGGTCGCACTCTTGGGAATGAGTGTTTGATGTTTCGCTTCATCGCACCATCGTTTTTGCAAAATAGCCGTCTCAAGTATCATGACCGGCGAGTCAAAATTGATCTCGAGCAATTTAGTGGAGTTGCCGTCATATGCAAAATCAAAGCGTCCATAGATTGAATCATCTCGACGTTGCCACGATTTCCGCACAGCCTCCCGAAAGAAAATTGGCACGCGCATACGGTCAAGCAACTGATCTGAGTGAGAACTAGTGCAAATATAATCGACAAGTTTTAGTACCATTTCGTTGAGATCTTGCGTGGCAGGAATCAAGACATCTTCGATTTCTGCTCGCTCGAAACTGATACAAAATGGTTGGTCAGCATCTTCGATCCAGTACTTGTTCAGCAGTTCAACGGAATACCCAAGCCGCTTCCACTCGTCGCGCCAGTCCTTCCTGGGGATTAGGGGATGAAACTCCAAAGTGCTCCCTTTAGGTCAGACAGACAAAAAGCAATCGGCATCAATAATCGGCATCAATAATCAATAGTAGAATACCTTGAACTCGGCCGGCAGTTGTCTGATGTATGTTCTAACTTCCGAACATTCGGTGCATCCTTTGGTAGGTAGATTCTCCTGGGCGCGACGGCGATCTAAACAAGCTCACGGCCCTGGCTAACCTGGTTTCCGGCTCTTCATCTCTCGACATCACAGCTCCCAACTCGCCATTAAGATGGCCTGTGTTATTCACGACGACTCCGTTGACTCTGTCAGCTGCGTCCATAAGCCTGCTGAAGTGTTCACTATCCGAGGCAGCCAAAGCAAGCTGTGCTCCGGGATGCTGTTTCAATTGATCCACGACATAGGCGGCTCTCCGGTCGGATCGCTGTCCTATTAATCCGATTCTCTTCGATATTCCTGGAAGGTCCAAAGCACCAGACTGTTGCTTCGCCGTCGCTTGCAGCTCCTCCGAACTTATAATGCCGAGTTCTCTTGCCTGTAAAACTTTGACCATACTGTTATAGTCACCACCAACAGCCTTATGCAGACCGACGACACCTTTGCCGGTCACCCCATTCTCTTTCAAAACTTGTAAGGGGTCGAATTTGAGCAATGGGTGCACATCCTGCGCGCCTGCACCTCTTTCGAGATCCGCCAAAATGTCTCTCGCCGCCGCGCTACGTTTAGCTAGTTCCATCACTGGCTTAGAAATCGGAGCGGTGCTTAGTTCACCTATAGCTTCTAGGGCCAACCTACTGACTGCTGGTTGTTCCACGGCAGTTTCGATAGCTTTAACGACTTCAACGCCTTGTACGATATTTGGCATATGTGTTCTGATCCTCTGGCTCTCTCGTGACGTTTCTTGGCGTGACAACTGTCTTGGAAATTGGTTTCTCGGCGCACCAAACTTAGTGGTTGAAATTGTCAAAATGTTCGGTGGCAGGGTGCGAAGAATACCTACCCAACCGTATTGTCAGCGAGTAGGCGTTCGCTTTTTGATGAAACGGATATTAGCCGAGGCGTGTGACATCAGTATGACTTGGAGCGTTACAAGCTTGCATAGTTTTTGCTGTTTAATCTGGCAGACAATCGTCTGCGATAAATCCCAACTGTCAAAAATTCGCTTTTTTTAACGATACGGCAGTCCAGTGGTTGGAGCTGGTGTTTATTCAGCCGGAAGCTTTGAAGAAAGCATTGAATTATGCCTTCGCTCTGTTTTGTAGGTGAGCCAAGCTAGTTAGTTCTTGCAAGCTTGAGTGCGAAGTGCTACAGGAAGCTGTTCTTCGTTCAGCTTCTTCTTCATGACCCCGATGGCTGCCTTCAACTGAATGTCACGCAAGTCTTCCGGCTTGCGGTTGGCGGTTGGACCTTCCGGGTCTTCCCACCAAGGACCTTTGCCATCTTTGAAGTCTTTGTCGCTCACCGTAACCGCTACATCGGGACCTATCCCCTTCTTATTTATATCTACGTCACTAGGCGTCAAATATTTGGCGATGGTTATGTTGACACCGCTTCCGTCCTTTAGTTTGTTGATGCCCTGTACCAGTCCCTTGCCGAATGTCGTTTGTCCGACCAAAAGGCAGCGACCATTGTCGTGCAGCGCGCCGCTTGTGATTTCAGACGCGCTGGCGCTTCCCTTGTTGATCAATACAACTAGAGGTTTGTGGCAGATTGGTTTCCCGTCTGAGAGTGCAGGAGTTTTGTAACCATCTCGGTCTACGGTTGAAACGATATTTCCTTTTTCAAGGAACATGTTGGAGATTTCGATAGCATTTGTTAGCAATCCGCCTGGGTTATCGCGGAGATCGAAAATTATGCCTTTAGCCGATGCAAGCTTGTTCAGCGCTTCCTTCATCTCTTGATTCGCTTGCTGTGAAATAAAGCTGCTCAAACGTATATAGCCGACGTCACCATCGAGCATCTTCGCCGTTTGCACTGCCTTGATTGAGATCTCGGCACGCACCACATCAATCACCACTTTTTCGTGGTCTTTGCCACGTGCCAAAGTTAGTGTCACTTTCGAATTGGCTTCACCACGAATGTGTTTGGCTGCGTCCTCTACTGAGAATCCTTTTGTTGATTTGTGGTCGATTTCAGATATTTCGTCACCAGCTAGAACCCCAGCTTTCGATGCTGGAGTTCCCTCAATTGGAGAGACAACAATGACGCGATGGTTTTTGTCCAATCCAATTTGAACTCCGATACCACAAAGCTTGGCGTCAATCTGTGACTTTTCGTCATCGAACGCCTCGCGGTCGAGAAATCGAGTGTATCTGTCGCCAAGACTTGCGAGCATGGTGCCAATAGCCACATGTGCATCGTCCAGCGTCTGCAACTTGCCATCATATTTATGTTCCCAACGTTCCCAGTCCTGCCCGTTAAAGGCTAGATTGTTAGCAGGACAGAAGTCTTCTTTGATCAAACGCCATACATGACTGTAAAGCTGGTCTGGCGATATAGATGGTCGATGCGACTCGGTTTTCTCGGCTGGCGGGTCTGAGACTTCCCGTCCGTAGAGGCTATTTGAACCAGCGAATGACGCTGTTAAGAACATTGGGATGGTTAATAAAAGTTTCCAGCGCATATGTTTTGACCTGATGACGAGAACGATGAAGAGTTTGGTCTGCTAGAAGGCTGCCAGGTTCGCCTCGTTGTGCTTGGAAAGCTCGCCTGTTCAGCATGGACCATAGTGATCTACCCAGAAATCAAGAGTTTCAGACAGTTTTGGACAAATTGCTGGTGCTAAACTATGCTTTTCGATTCCCGACAGGCGCGTCAGTTGGAAGTTCCGCCTGTCTAAACGATGGAGCATAGAGGTGGAGAAACATTCAGCGGATATCGGCATATTCGGCGGTTCGGGCTTTTACAAGTTTTTTGACGATTGCGAAGAGATTTCAGTAGAAACGCCTTACGGACCGCCTAGCGACAAGGTTTTTCTCGGCAAGCTGGCAGGCAAAAAGGTAGCCTTTTTGCCTCGGCATGGCAGGCATCACCAGCATCCGCCGCACAAAATCAACTATCGTGCCAACGTCTGGGCGATGAAACATCTTGGAGTAAGCCGGATTATTTCGCCTTGTGCTGCTGGTAGTTTGCAAAAACATGTCGCTCCCGGTGATTTTGTAGTTTGTGATCAATTTGTGGACCGAACCTCCGGTCGCACTGATACTTTTTACGACGGTCCTATATCGACACATGTTTCCGCCGCCGACCCTTATTGCCCGCAGCTGCGCCCATTGGCTTTCCAAGCCGGAAAAGACTGTGGTATCAAGATGCACGAGCGCGGAACCGTTGTAGTCATTCAAGGACCGCGCTTTTCTAGTAAGGCAGAGTCAAAATGGTTCGGTTCTCAGGGATGGGAAGTGATCAATATGACCCAATATCCCGAGGCACACCTGGCCAAAGAGCTCGAAATGTGCGTGGTGAATGTCTCTTTGATTACCGACTACGACTCGGGACTGCACGCTGACGTGGCGCCCGTGTCCCATAGTGAAGTCGTCGAGGTGTTCACTAAAAATCTCGACAAATTGCAACGAATGTTGATCAAACTTGTTGAGCTGATACCGGCTGAGCGTAAGGAATGTCAATGTGCACATACCCTCGCTCACGCACGAATATAAGAATCTGTTATATTTGCTATCCACACCAGTAAGCTCCTGCCGCTCTCTTTGAGTTGACGTAAAGCGACTGGTTGTGTCAGTCGATGGACAACACGGTGGAGCACAAGGACCATGCGTTTTTCTATAAATCATGTGGTCGCGGTGCTTGGTGGTGTTCTCGCCATCGCCGTCTATTTATTGATGAGGCGATTTTCCGTGCCGGAAAAATTGTGTGTAGGGGCGGCTATTCTTGCCGCTCTGGTCGTCTCTATATTTTGGACTTCAGTCATGTTAGGTACTGGTGAAGATGACGAATAAACTAATGCAAGACAAGCGTCGATGGCTCGCAGCGTTTACTTCGCTCTGTTTGCCTATGTTGTCGATTTCGGCGGCTCAAGCGCAGAGTCAGGAAAACAGTCTGGCACAAAATCAAGTGCAAACTGCAAGTGGATATAAGGAGTTTTGGAAGTCGCCACTCATTCCTGTCTCCAAAGACTTCAGACTTTCAAATGGTCTGCGCGTAATTATCTCAGAGGACCATTCGGTTCCGGTTGCAGCGTTAGCTATCGTCTATGACGTTGGTGCTCGCAATGAAGTGAAAAAGCGTTCCGGCTTTGCTCATTTATTCGAGCATATGATGTTCGAAGGGTCTGAGAACGTCGCCAAAACGGAGCACTTCAAATATGTTGAAGCCGCTGGTGGTTTGTTGAATGCCTCCACTCATGAAGACTTCACGAACTACTTTGAGAAGTTGCCGAGCAATCAAATTGAACTGGCATTGTGGCTTGAATCAGACCGTATGCGTTCGCTTAAAGTGACGCCTGAAAATTTCGAAAATCAATTGCAGGCTGTTAAAGAAGAGAAACGTGCTCACTTTGACAATCAACCCTATGTCCCTGCTGCGATCAAATTAGAGGAGACTCTGTTCGATAATTGGATCAATTCGCATCCTGTTATCGGCTATTTTGAAGATTTGGAAGCCTCTTCAATCGATGATGTGAAGCAGTTCTTCAAGACGTATTACGCTCCAAATAACGCGACTATGGCAATTGTCGGTGATGTCGATCCGGAGCAAATGAAGAAGCTCGCTGAGAAATACTTTGGCACCATTCCCGCCCAGCCAACTCCTCCAAAGCCTGATGTAACCGAGCCTGTTCAGACGAAGGCGAAATATATAAAGGTTGAAGATCGATATGCCGAGCAGCCAGCTTTCTGGCTGTCCTGGAAGGCTCCAGCTCGACGCGATGCCGACTACTATGCTCTGGGCATTATCGAGAAGTTGCTGTCTACAGGTGACTCTTCGCGGCTGTATCAACGTATGGTCAAAGGCGATCAGATCGCCCTGAAAGCCGAAGCCTCTTATGAGGAACGGCGAGGCCCGTCATCCTTCGAAACATTCGTCATTTACAAGCCTGGTACTACTGCGGAACAAGCAAGAAAGGTACTATGGTCAGAGATCGATAAGCTGAAATCGGAGAGCATCCCACAAGAAGAGTTGGTCAAAGCTCAAAATCAGATTTTGCGTAGTCTTTTCGCTTCTGGTAGTGAACTCTCATTGCAGCGAAGTCTAGCCCGGGCAGAATTGCTTGCCGAATACGGATGTTTTTATGGTGATCCCTCATTGATTGACAAAGATGTCGCTTCTTATCTGAGCGTGACGCCTGAAGACATCAAGCGAGTGGCAGCCAAAATATTCACTCAAGAGGGGTCTACTGTTCTTGATGTGGTGCCTACACAAAAGAAGGAAACAAGCGATTCTCATACTGCATCGAACAATCACGGTTGATTTTTACGGCGGAAGCCAAAATGCGCTGCTAGGCAATTTTTCAGTTTTATCAAGGACAGACCATGAACGTTCAAAAAGTAAGCAAAAAAGTGTCGAAGAGAAGAAAGTTCAATACCCTGCTCATGGTGGCAAGTTTGTTTCTGCCGACCGCGTTGTCTGCATCTGTGCCTGTCCTTGCCGCACAGGAGACGGAGACGAAGCCGGTGGCAAATGAAGGTATTGTGTTGCCCCCGGGACCAATTGGCGAGACCTGGCGAAAGAAGCCGCCGACATTGCCAGCTCCACGTCCTTTCGCAATGGCTAAGGTTACCGAATTCAAGCTCGAAAATGGTCTTCAGGTGGAACTCATTGCTGACCACCGCGTTCCTTTTATAACCATTGCGCTTGGTATCAAAGCCGGGTCTTGTTATGATCCGCTCGACAAAAACGGCCTGGCAGACATGACTGCCGATATGCTCACAGAAGGTACCGAAGCTCGCAAGTCCAAAGAGATTGCAGACCAGATCGATTTCATTGGTGGTGGTCTAAAAGGCGTTACTGACCCTGATTTTACGTTGCTTAGTGGTTCTGCGCTCTCCAAATACAGCGATAAGCTTTTTGATCTTTTTACTGATGTACTGCTGCATCCGACCTTCCCGGAAGACGAGTTGTCACTCAAAAAGACTAACCTGATCGAAGAGTTGGCGATGAAGCGAAGCGAACCAGAATTTCTTGTCGAAGAGCGCTATCACAAGATGCTTTTTGGTGAGCATCCTTACGGAATTGTTGCGCCAAGCCCAGCCTCAGTGAAATCGCTTACTCGCACAGATGTGCAGCAGTATCATCAAACTCATTACCTGCCTAACGAATCTGTGCTCGTAGTCGTTGGTGATTTTGAAGAAGCAAAGATAAAAGAACTCATTCAGAAGCAATTTGGTGCGGGTTGGAAGAAAGGAACAATGCCGGTTGCCACCATGCCTGCGCTGCCAAAACAGAACGGTCGTCACATTTATTTGGTCAATCGTCCTGGTTCTGTACAATCAAATATCAGGCTCGGCAACATTGCAATTAGCAAATCAGACCCGAACTACTTTCCAATGATCCTTGCCAATGAGGTTCTCGGTGGTGCTACTCAAGCTCGCCTGTTTCTGAACATTCGCGAACAAAAGGGATACACATATGGTGCCTATAGCGGGTTGACTGCTCGCCGCCAACCAGGCAGCTTTACTGCCGAAGCAGAAGTGCGTACAGAGGTAACGGCACCTTCGTTAGAAGAGTTCCTCTATGAATTAGATCGTATTCGTAACGTCAAAGTATCAGATAAGGAATTGAAAGATGCCAAGTCTTATCTAATCGGTTCTTTCCAATTGGGTTTAGAGACCCAGAGTGGTCTTGCTCAACGATTGCTAGAATCAAAACTCTATGACTTACCCGAAGACTACTTGCGCACTTATTCAGATAAGGTCATGGCTGTCACCCCCGATGATATTCGTGCAGCTGCTCGAAAGATGATCGATCTGAATAATATCGTCATCACCATCGTTGGCGATGCAGACAAGGTGCAAAAAGACTTGCAATATTTTGCCCCGGTCGAAGTCTACGATACGTCGGGTGCGATGAGCACTGACTCCAAGAAAACAACCACCGGGTCATGATGCCTATGACAGCAACTCGTTTTGAATAAATCGGTTACGTCACGCTATTTCCATTGCCATTCTCCAATACAGCCATTTGGCTAACATAGGGGCTGCAAGAGACCGAAAGCGTTTGGCGAAAGCGACCTTACACCTTCGGGGATATCGTTTGTGAAGCACGCAACAGCGATCTTTTGCGAGGTTTGGAGGTGGCAGTGGTGGTACCTGCTGAAAGAAGAGAAAGCACTGCTACTGGCGCTACTTGCAATGTAAAGAGCCAGGACGCTCTTCTATGATGCACGTCACGTATTATCTCCTTGAAAAGCGACCTGGTAAAAAAGCAAAACACCGAGCTGCTAAGGCGCTGCTCGGATTCTCTAGATTTGGCTTTGCTTTTGCCTGCACCATCTCTGGTGCAATTACCGCTCAAGCCGCTCGTTGTCGTAGGAGAGACCCAGATCGATAGACCCGATCTATGATCTCATTGAAAAATTCTTACCTTACCGACTTAGCCCGACGCTTACGAGCCGCTTCGGATTTTCTTTTCCGCTTGACACTTGGCTTCTCGTAACGCTCGCGGCGCTTGATTTCCGAGAGGATACCCTCTCTTTGAATCTTCTTTTTGAAGCGCTTCAGCGCTGTTTCGATGCTTTCGCCTTCGCCAACTCTAATCTCTGACAAGGATTTCCTCCTGATAAACAAGCCCGATCTCTGCCGAGATCTTGCCTATAGTACTTTTGTGCTTGTGCCATATATTATCGCCCCTGCTCTCTTTTTTTAGTAGATCCTTCGAAACAATGAACAATTCAGGTTAAGAACCGCAAACTAGAGGCGACTGTCCAGGCCTTAATCGCTTAAAACCCTATACATTTCAAGTGGCTAAACTAAACGTCCAGCGAGACAACGATGCAAGAAACGCCACAAACCCCTTCCGAACTTCAGTTAACGCGCCACGACACCGATGATTTGCGGGTTCGTGAGATCAAGGAGTTGGCGCCCCCAGCCCATTTACTGCGAGAGTTCCCAGCTACTGTTATCTCGTCGACCACCACTTATCGCGCCCGGCAGGCGATTCACCGAATTTTGCATGGGGCTGACGACCGACTTCTTGTCGTAATCGGTCCTTGCTCCATACATGATCCGAAAGCTGCTAAAGAATATGCGGCTCGTCTTGCCAAGGAGAGGAACCGGCTAGCCAACGATCTTGAGATCGTTATGCGAGTATATTTTGAAAAACCAAGGACGACGGTGGGCTGGAAGGGCCTCATCAATGACCCTGAGCTCGATGGAAGCTTTCAGATCAATAAGGGGCTACGCATCGCTCGTGAACTTTTGCTGGACATCAACGACCTTACCCTTCCGGCGGGGTGCGAATATCTCGATCCAATTACCCCTCAATATATCGCCGACCTGGTGAGCTGGGGAGCCATAGGCGCCCGCACAACAGAGTCTCAAACACACCGCGAGCTCGCGTCTGGATTATCCTGTCCGGTCGGATTCAAAAACGGAACCGACGGTAACGTTAGGATTGCTATCGATGCTATTCGTGCGGCGAGCCAACCTCATCATTTTCTCGGCGTCACCAAGGGTGGTATCTCGGCGATCGTGTCCACTAACGGAAATGAAGACTGCCATGTGATCTTGCGTGGCGGGAAAAAGCCGAATTACGATAGAAACAGTATGAATGCTGTCGCACAGGAGATTGGTGCAGCTGGTCTGGCACAGCGCTTGATGATTGACGCCAGCCACGCAAACAGCAATAAAAACGCGGAAAATCAAATCGCGGTCTGTACTGATATTGCAGAACAGCTCAAAGACGGTGACTCTCGAATTATTGGTGTAATGGTGGAAAGTAATCTTGTTGGAGGAAGGCAGGACCTTTTGCCAGGAAAGAGTCTAACTTACGGACAAAGCATCACTGATGGCTGCCTTGGCTGGGAACAGAGCGTCGAACTCCTCGACACATTGGCAGCTGCTGTTCGCGTCCGCCGAATGGGACACATTCGCTCGAGCTTTAGCGACTAAGCTTCGGCTTGCTCCGGCTTTTGCGAAGGGCGCTGCAACGACTGTAACTTGCACCGCCGGTAGTGCAAGCTATTTGATTCTATCTGTATTGAAAGATTTGATTGAGTCGGTGAACTGTTTGAACAGTCCGAAATTGAATGGCGATTTACACCCGGCAGTCACGGAAATAAACTTGTTGGGGATGTCTTTGATAATGCCATCTAATTCTGTCATTTTATTGTCGCCGAGTGTAATTACCCGAGTCTGATATTCCATTGTATGCGACGCGATCTGCATTGATTGAGGCGAGTCTTCCTCATATTTTTCGTGGGTATGCTCTTCTTTGATGCTCTCTTCTGACTCATTTTTCTCGTTGTTGTCTTTTACTTCACGAACATTGAAAACTATCCACATGCCTTCAGGCTGGTTGCGAAACGAAACTGCCTTCAACGTTTCGACGGCGGTGCCAGATTCTATCTTGAAACCTGCGGGCAGCGGATCTGCAAAATCTGCAATTGAGGCGGCCACAGTTTTTTGATATTCAGGACTTCTCAATTGGCAGAAGAAGAAGCCGATTGAAATCGCTAGTCCAACTATCAGCCCCAGCATTAGAGTGGCAGCGCCGATCAGCACTTTGCCTGTAGGAGATAGTTTCCGTTTTTCGCCGTCTACCATATGTCTGCTTAATCCAACTGGTCGTGCGTTACGATACACTGGCGAGGAATAAAAATGGCTGTGCTTTGCGTGCTGAACACGGCAAAGACTAGCGTCGAAGTTTACTTCGCTCCGGATTTATCTTTAACGCCCTCTTTTGTATCAGCGTCTACGATTACTTCTGCTACATAAGTGCAGTTAACCGTCAGCGGTGCTTTGTTGTCTCTGCCGATAATCAGACCTGGTGCTGGAACTCTCGCAACAGCGCTGGTTTGAACCGTAATGCGTCTCTGGTCGCTTTTTGTCTCATCCGTAAACTTGACGACTTTTGGAGCAGTAATGAAAAGCCCCTGGAAATAGTGCCGCATCATTTCGCTTTTCACGGCACCCAAAACTGTGTTTTTGTCTTTGCCGTCTTTGGCCGCCTCGTAAGCTGCTTTCAAAATTGCGGCGCAAACATTCTCGTTGTGCTTAACCGAGACTTCATAAATCAAAATGTTGGCGGTAAATAGCGCCAGGATGCACATAAGTAAAACGCCAAGGGCGAGTTCACCTACATTAACATCGGATTTGATTTTGGTAGTCACTGGCGGGCTCATAACCAAGACAATATCAGGTTCCTACATGTTAGCTGATATTGCTCCAATTGGTCACTATTTATTCAACTGGAGCGTTCTTTAGCTCGCCAAGATAGGGCAGGTCGCGATAGTTTTCGTCAAAATCGAGCCCGTAACCTATCACAAAGAGATCGTCGATTGTAAATCCGATGTAGTCTGGTTGCATTGAAACCGCGCGCCTGGACGGCTTGTCAAGAAAACATGCCATCTTTAGTGACTTCGGATTAAATTGGTCGTGCAAATAATCAAGGAAGAACTTCGCCGTTCTGCCGGAATCGACAATGTCTTCGACAACCAGAATGTGACGGTTTCTTATATCTGGCAGATCCAACCATGGTGCTTGTACTACGCCCGAGCTCTCAGTGCCGCTACCGTAGCTTGATAAACGTACAAACTCGACTTGCACCGGTTGGTCGATTTTGATCGCGCGTAACAGATCGGCCAGGAAGCAGAAGGCTCCTTTCAAGACGCCTATCACTACTGGTCTCTCAACATCTTTGTAGTCGTTGCTGATGGTTTTCCCGAGTTCGTTTATTCGTGCCTGAATTTGTTCGGCTGAATAAATCTGATTGATAGAAGGCACTTTGGTTGTTGTTCCTGAGTTGTTCATGGCACTATATTCGATATCATTGATCTTGCTGGACGAGACAAGAAGGTAGCGTTATTGAAATGAGTATGGAGTCGTACCGTCGCCTGCCGATATCATAAAGGTTCTCATCGGTTGACACCTTTAGAGCTTCTTATTCACGACTCGACGATTTAGTTACAGAGATATTCTGTGTTGCTTATAATGTTTCGGGGGACTGTTTGGCGGACTCTTCGTGATGCGTTTGCAGATTGCCGATTGGCACGACTATCTGAAGGTTTTGCATGAAACAGTTCACATCTGGTCGGCTGGTCTTAGCGCACGCGATTACCAACTGTTTTTGCAACAGCAGCAGTCGTCGCCTTGGTTCAAGCGAAACTGCCGACTTTATACTCTGAAAGATTCTCGCGATCGCATACAAGCAAGTTGCAAACTTTACTCTTTGAACCTCTCTTCTCGAGGACGCAACTATCGCCTTGCGGGGCTTGGTGCCGTCTATACGCAGTCGTCTTTTCGCAACCAGGGTTTTGCTTCGGAATTGATCAATGATGTTTTGGACTTTTGCGAGGAGGGTGGTCTTGATGGCGTTGTTCTATTTTCTGAGATAGCAACAGAGTTTTATGAGGACTTTGGCTTCGAATCTTTGGGAAGCGGTACAGATTTTGAGATTGAAGCGAGGCGCCAACCTTCTCAACTGTTGGAACAATCATCGACTGTTCTTAGGCGCCAAGTGCTTTCAGCAAAACAAGTGCCGCTTTTGTCTCGACTCTACAATCGTTGGTTGCGGCGTCAGCCTTATGGCGTTGTTCGTGATATTCCATATTGGTTGTATAAAGTGCAGAAAGAAGAGTTTCTCGGTCACCATATGGTGACTGGTCGCCCAGGGCTTGAGTTGGGAATCCTCGACTTCGAAAACTCAAAAAACTGCGAAAATAGTGCAAGCGCTGGAAATGGCTATTTCATCGGCGAAGAAACGGCAGGCTGTTTACGCATTCTTGAAATCATCGGTGATAGACAAGCAAGACAACGAATATGGCTGCATCTGCTTTCGCAATTGCTCGCTGGCAAAATACCAAAACTGAGCGGATGGGAAGGTTTGATTCGTGACATGGCCCCTAGCTTTCAAATTCGCGGGCTAGACCTAAACTTTGGGGAAAGGACACGGGGCAAGGCTTCGATACAGGCATCCCTGGAATCCTCTTCAAGTTCAATTCCTGCCGAGTGTCTGAAAGTTTTTTTCCGGCAGCGAACGTGGGGACAATGTATGATTCATGTTCTGAATCCACAGCTCAAAGACTGGCTGCAAATCGATCCCTGTCCATTACTCGAATTCGATCATTTGTAGTTTTCATTTGTATCTTCATTTGTATCTTCTGTTGTAGTTTTCATTTGTAGTTTTCTGTTGTAGTTTTCGTAGTTTTTGTTTGTAGCGTTTAAATTTGGAGCCCGGGGACTATGGAAATTCGTCCAAAATTTATGGCAATCGGACTGCTGGTAAGTTCAGTTGTGGTATTGCAAAGCTGTGGAAAAAGCACTCCTCCGCCTTCGGAAGAGTCTGCCGACCCACCAATGATCTCGATGGAATCGGCGATACCGGAAGAGCAGCCTGCCAAGGCGTTCAAATTGAGCATCCAGTCGAAAGATGCGGCTACCGGTTTTGTCTCTGAGAAGCCGATAGAAGCTGTTTTGACCTTGGAACCTACCGATGGTCAAGCGCTTCCAAAATTGAAGATGAAGGACACCAATTTCGTCACGATCGGAAAAGACGCGAAAGACTTCCAACGCGTTAAACCAACTCAATCGGAAGACGGCAAGTTACAGGTGACTTTGAATTTTCCACACAACGGTGATTATGAAGGTTGCTTGCAGTTCACCACTAACGATGGCAAAAACTACACCGAAATCATTCCTCTTCAAGTCGGAAAAGGAAAGTCTGGCATCGCAGCACTGACGCCGGACAAGAGCTTCACCAAAGAAGTCGATGGCTATACATTCCAGTTAGTCGACGCTCCTGCGACAGCTTCCGATAAATTGATATCTATGCCTACCATCCGCATAAGCAAAGAGCAAAGACCCGTTTCGAATATCGAACCGCTTGATGGAAAGGCCGGTTATGCCGTACTGATCAAGGAAGGTGAAGAGGATTTTCAACGCACGATTCCAGTCACCAATCAGTCGGCCAATAAACTCTATCAACAACCCGTTATGTTTCATGTCAAGGTGCCTGAAGCCGGCACTTATCGTCTCTGGGCCCAGTTCAATATTGATGGCGCTACTCATACTGTCAACTACACATTTTCGGTCGCTTCTCCCAGCGCTTGAGCCACCAAATTCGGTGCACAAATCATGACTCTTAACCCTTTTGGGGACTGATTCATACGCCTTTGCGCGCGGTATATATATTAAGTCTGTTCGGCAAAGCGGAATCTGATGCCTGACTACCTTGCTAGTGATTTGTTGCTTGAGCAGTTGCTTGCTGAAGGTACCGAGATCGTTTTCGGTACTCCCAGAGCGCAAGATTCTTTGCTCGTGGCGGCTATTGAACAGCGCAAGCAGGAAGTGCAATACATTCAGAGCTTGCATGAGAATTTAGCGTGCGCGCATGCAATCGGCTATGCCCAGGCGTCTGGCAAGGCAGGTGTCGTTTGCCTTCCAACCGGACCTGGTCTCATAAGTGCACTGACGAGTGCGTACAGTGCCAAGCTGATGCGGGTACCTCTTGTCATTTTGACTGAACAACCAGATCTCGAGATCTTGAACGATGAACCACCTCTTTCAGCGGACGTGGTTCGACTTGCCGCTCCTCTTTGCAAATGGACTTGCCAGCTGAATGCGGTGACCGAGCTTTCGCGATTGGTTCGCCGCGCCTTCCATGAGGCGCTCAGCGCACCTAAGGGGCCTGTTGTCCTCTCGTTGCCAATCAATTTGCTCAGCAGCCGTTCGACGGCAAAGTCGGTTGCGGTTCCCCATGCCAGCCCTCTGGGTGGAGCTGATGATGTCTTTTTGAGGAAGGTTGCAGAGAAACTTGTACAGGCAAAGTTGCCGTGCATTATTGCTGGAAATGAAGTCTCACTATATCGTGCGCGCTCAGAGGCAATTGCACTGGCCGAAGTGATTGGGTGCCCGGTTTTCGTTGAACCATTGCCAACCGGAGTCAACTTCTCAAATCGCCATCATCTGTTTGCCAGCGTTCTGCCGCATGATTCAGCTAGAGCTGCCGCACTGCTGAAAAATTTCGATCTGATTCTGGTACTGGGAATGCAGACGCGCCCTTCCTCGCGTTCATTTGAGCCGCCATTCATCCCTGCCAACGCCACTGTCCTGCAGATCAACATAGAACCAGGTTTGCAGGGACGCGGTCTGCCCAATGATTTGAGTGCAACCGCTGACATAAAAGAGAGTCTCTCTCGTTTGCGTACCGAAATTCAGCTAACCGCTAGTTCAGAATGGATAAATGCGGCCAAAGACCGTGAAGAAAGGACAAGGGGAGCCATTTCTGCGTCTAAAAGTGCTTACGAAGAGAGTCTTAAGTATCCAAACCACGCTGCCAAGATCTCTATGCCGTGGTTGTTACGGACTTTGGAAGCGATCCGGCCCAACAGATCGGTTGTGGTCAATGATTTGTGCGCTAGTGAACCCCATGTTATGGAATCTCTTGCCTTTGAACATAGTTTTGCTTACTTCTCTTCCAACAGTGGAGTTCTGGGATACGGACCAGCTGCCGCTGCCGGTGTCTTGTTCGCCAGCCCCAACTCAACGGTAATCTGCTTGACTGACGATCAGTCGTTGCTTGCCTACCCTCAAGTTTTGTGGACTGCAGCGCTCTACGATTTGAATGTGAAGTTTATTGTTTTGAATATGTGTGGCAGAAAAGCTTTCAATCTTCGTCTGACGCGCCAAAACGCTACTGCACACAGAGGTTTGCAAAGTTTGCCGGTGCAGTTCGCTGAACTTTGCAAAACTTACGGCATCAATCACACATTAGCAGAGGACATGAAAAGCCTGGAGAAAAGTCTTAAAACCATCTTCGAAAATAAGGGCCCGTATTTGCTTGAGGCTGTCGTCGACATTCCTGTCTGACATCTAGCCTGATCAAACTAAATTGTCACGCAATGCTTATCGAAACTTGTATTTGAGAGCGTTCTCTGCTTTCAGTTGATAAACTTAGTGGCTGTATGTTCCACTGACGGGTACCTTTGACTGTGAAAACACTTGCTGCTAATGACACCCAGCAGACTGGACAGGGGAGGATCACCAACGATTTTTCCATCCAGGTTGCGACTGTAAATGGTTCTGGAAGCCAATCTTCGAACAACGTTCTCATGCGTTCCATCTTTCAGATGGGAATTCCGGTAAGCGGAAAGAACTTGTTCCCTTCGAATATTGCGGGCTTGCCGACATGGTTCACCATTCGCGTGAATAAAGACGGCTACATTGCTCGCAAAAAGGAGATCGATATTCTCGTTGCGATGAATCCGCAAACCGGCATCGAAGACGTGAAGGCTTTGCAGAGCGGTGCGGTGTGCATCAGCCCAGCGGAGTGGGACCTTACCCTGAAACTAACAACCCTGCGACCGGATGTAAAGCACTATCAGGTTCCGTTCGGTGAGTTGGCTGCCAAGGCTTCTGAAAATATCAAATTGCGCAAGTTGTTGACCAACATGATTTATGTCGGAGTCGTCGCTGATCTTCTCGGTATCGACCAAGTTCAGATCGATAAAGCCATCGCCAACCAATTCCAGGGCAAAGAAAAAGCGATCAAGCTGAATTTGAACGCCGTCAAGATCGGTCGTGAGTGGGCGCATCAAAATTTGACCAAGCAAGACACTTACTTTGTTGAGCCCATGAACAAGACTGCTGGCAAGATCATCATTGATGGTAATGCCGCTTCCGCTCTCGGTTGCTTGTTCGCTGGGGCCACGGTAGTTGCCTGGTATCCGATCACGCCGTCATCCAGTCTTAGTGAAACATTGCTCGAGTATCTGCATGAATATCGTATAGACAAAGATGGCAAGGCGACTTTCGCTGTAATTCAAGCCGAAGACGAACTGGCTGCTATCGGTATGGCGCTAGGAGCCGGTTGGGCTGGTGCAAGGTCGATGACCTCTACATCAGGTCCCGGCATTTCACTCATGGCAGAATTTGCTGGGTTTGGTTACTTTACGGAAATCCCCACCGTTATTTTCGACGTTCAACGCGTCGGACCATCAACAGGTCTGCCCACCAGAACATCGCAAGCGGATCTGCTCAGCGCTCACTTCCTCTCTCACGGTGATACCAAACACATAGTCTTGCTGCCTGGTTCAGTCGAAGAATGTTACGAGCATGGCATGGCTGCATTCGATCTGGCCGAGCGCTTCCAGACACCAGTCTTTGTACTTAGCGATCTGGATCTCGGCATGAACAACTGGATGTCTGATCCGTTCACATATCCGACTAAGCCATTTGACCGCGGCAAAGTGATGACTGCAGCCGATATTGAAAAAGCCGGCGACTTCGCCCGTTACAAAGATGTCGATGGAGATGGAATTCCTTATCGTACATTGCCTGGAACCCCACACCCGAAAGCTGCATATTTCACTCGTGGTAGTGGTCACAACGAAAGAGCCGGCTATACAGAAAAGCCGGAAGACTACAAGAATTTGATGGATCGTTTGAACCGAAAATTCGAGACTGCCAAGAAATACGTGCCTGGTCCGGTGGTCGACACTAAGCCTGGTGCCAAGATCGGCATCATCGCATTCGGTTCGAGTGATTTCGCGGTTCGCGAGAGCCGCGATCAGTTGAACGTAGCCAATATTGCCACCAGCTATCTGCGTTTACGCGCTTTGCCCTTCACCGAAGAGTTGCGTAAGTTTGTGGAAAGCCATGAGCGAGTCTACGTTGTAGAACAGAATCGCGATGCACAAATGCGCGATTTGATCAGATTGGAACTACCGGAGTGCTCAATGAAGCTTCGGTCGATTCGCCACTATGACGGATTGCCGATCGATGCAAGATTTGTTACTGACGCGATTATGGAGCAGGAGAGATAACGAAAATGGTAACGACAAACCCCACACAACCTCCGAAACAGAATACAAATCGCATCGGACTGACGCTCAACGAATACAAAGGCGCACCATCTACATTGTGCGATGGTTGCGGTCACGACGCGATTACAAGCCAGATCATCAAAGCCTTTTTCGAACTGGGAATCGAGCCACACCAAGTAGCAAAACTGAGTGGTATCGGTTGCTCTAGTAAGACACCGGCTTACTTCTTGAGTCAGGCTCACGGGTTCAACTCAGTTCACGGCCGCATGCCATCGGTGGCAACTGGTGCCGGTGTAGCAAACCAAAGCTTGACTTTGATCGGTGTCAGCGGCGACGGTGACACTGCCAGTATCGGTCTCGGTCAATTTTGTCATCTGGTTCGCCGCAATTTGCCGATGATTTATATCGTTGAAAACAACGGCGTGTATGGTTTGACGAAAGGACAATTCTCTGCCACTGCCGACGTTGGATCTAAAGCCAAGTCAGGCTCTTTGAATGAATTCACGCCTATCGACGTGTGCGGATTGGCAATTGAATTGGGCTGCGGTTTCGTCGCTCGCTCTTTCGCCGGCGATCCAAAACAGCTGCAAGCGCTGCTAAAAGCTGCTGCTTCACATAAGGGAACTGTCGTTCTCGACGTGATTAGCCCCTGCGTCACCTTCAACAATCACGAGGGTTCGACCAAGAGCTACAAATATGCAAAAGAAATGGAAACTCCATTGCATGAGCTTGGATTTACTCCGTTTTTCGAGCAGATTACAATCGACCATGAGCCAGGCACAGTTCAGGATGTGGAAATGCATGACGGTTCGCATCTCACGCTCAAGAAGCTAGACCGTGATTACAATCCGCGAGACAGGATGACTGCTGTGCAGACGATTTTGAAGGCTGCCGAAGAGCGTCAGTTCCTCACCGGTCTTCTCTATATCGATGAGAACAAGCCTGATTTCGTCAGCATGTTGCGCGTCGTAGACGAGCCTCTGGCTAGCCTTCAGCAGGATCGTCTCAGACCTTCGAAAGAAGCTCTCGACAAAATCATGGCTGAACTCATGTAGTTCGTTCGGTTTGGTTTAGCCTCACGCCGAATGAACGCTTGAAGTCCTCTGAGCCGCCTCTACCTCGGCAATTATGCAGCGGGAGGAGGTGGCTCGTTGATTACGTTGATTGCATCGTTAACGCTGGATTGCGGCGGCTTCGCTTTACACTGCAGAATGAGCTTCAGTTGCAGTAAAGCTTTTGCTTGCGCACCATTAGTACGGACGCTTTGTCTCGGGCAGCTTCCTGCCAGTCTGGACTTTTCTTCAAAGCGTCCACTATCCGGCTGTTGAATGGAAAAAGAACCCAATTGAGTTTGTAGTCCTTGAGCAATGTGTCAAAGCCAGGGTCTACCTGACTGACGAGCGCGTATTTCTTGTAGTGCGTCTCGCCATAAAAATCGGCTCGGTCATCAATAAAGACCTTTTGCACGATCGGTGGCGACTGGCGCTGTCCCATCCAAAACAAGTAGCCACCCCAGTTATCGTAGCTGATGCCAGATTCCGGTTTCAGGTCTCCCTTGCGTTCATGCTCGAACAGATAGTTGAGAGTACCTGCCGGTTTGCCCGGCGCAACTTGTTCTTGAAACATCGGCTTATCTTCAGGATCAAAGGTAGAAGTGACGATTTGGGTAGATTTCCCAAATATCGCAACTAGCGACAGTAAAACGACCGCGCCGATTGATACTATGTGCGATTGACAGAGGGCTTCGTTTTCGTTAAAGCCCTCACCGATTTCGCGAAACTTTGAGACAACCGCTTGCCACCAACCAGCCATCGGCAGCGGCGAATCGCCATCTTCAGCTCCAGCGATGTTTTGTGCTTGCGAGATTGGTCGAACACGCGCAAACAGCTCGCCTATCGCAGGTAGTGCAATGATCGAAAACAGCGGCATATGCCTGACTGATAGCAGCGCCAAAAAAGCGAACACTAGGCATGCCATGAGCTTAGCGAAAGTCAGTCGACGTCTCCCTATTGCCAGTCCCAGAATTAGAGCCGCATACAAGACAGCAAGGCAAAGGGGCGACAGTTGTCCGTGAAAGTTTGGCGGCAAGAACTCGTTTGTGGCTTGAATGACTTCGCTGTCTTTGAAATATTGCAGAATATATTCGTAGAGCTTGATACCGTATGGATTGATGAAACTGATTGCAACGCATGATGCGAAGGCGATGACAAAGTCCTTTGCTTTTCCCAAAAACTCTAATCTTTTCTCTGCCGCATAAACTGCCGCTGCAACTAGAGAACAAGCGGCGTATAGCCCGATCAAGGCGAGCCCGAATAGAAATCCTGGATGGCAATTTACCCAGATGAGCATGTAGAGAGAAATCGGTAAATAAAACCGTGCACCGTTGACGGTGCCTTTGTATCGATCTTCAAGCCTGGTTGAGAATATGTAGATGCCCAGGAAGGTAAACAAGTGTGGTCTAGCCAGCCAGTGAACGGCTGAAGCGAGCGCTCCAACGATGGTTAGCCAAAGCGCTGTGAAGAAGTGGCAACCCTCTCGCCGCATCTTTTCATAAATAAGCAAAGAGATGCTGGCGATCATGCTGCAGACAGCGACACCTAAAAGTGGCAAGCCGCCCACGCGAACGAAAATCGCCATGATTGTGTCAGAGAGCCATTCATATGCCACCCATGGCTCTCCTGATTTTGTCCAGGAAAAGAGGTCGGTGCTTGGCGGCAGGAAATTGTGGTCGAGGACGTAATCGCCAGTTGCTAGATGCCACCCGGTAGATCCGTCACCAAATACTAGATTGGGACGCAAAAAAAGCGTCAAAAATATCACCGCCAGAAAAATTATGTCGCCGACGTCTGGCAGCAGCGTCGGCTTGGCTGACACGGGGACTTTATCCACTTCGGTGGCGGTCATATTGATGACTTTTCTAGTGCTTTTAGCTGTGTTCTAAGTTAGACACGCAAGACGCGTTCTTCTTCTAACTTACCCTGGTGGGACTTTTTTTTTCAGACGACGAGGTTGCAACGGCTCGATAGGCACCAAACAGCGAACGCAGTTTGATCTTGACCACATCCATGAACATCTTGGAAGAATCAAGCACCAGATTGACTTTCGAGCCATCTACGTTTGTCCAATTTATCGGTACTTCATCGATTTTGTAGCCGCGCATGCGCGCTACGTGGAGGATCTCCACATCGAATGCAAATCCGTTCTCTTTAGCGACCGAGAATATCGATTGTGTTGCTTCGTGGGTGAACATCTTAAAGCCGCACTGCGAGTCCTGAATACCTTTGAGCAAAAGACTCTGAACGATAAAATTGAAAAAATTTCCCATAAACTTTCTATAGGCCAGGGCGTTGACTGTGCGCGAAGCATCTTGCTTGGCACGCGATCCAATCGCTACGCCGAACCCTTTCTGCAGAGAGGCTGACAGTTTCTCCAATTCGTAAATAGGAGAGCTGCCATCAGCATCGTTGAATAGGACTTTATCTCCGTTAGCGGCAAGCATGCCTTGTCTTACGGCATAACCTTTGCCCTGATTCTGGGTGTAAGAGATCAAACGTACGCCTTCGTGGTGCTTGGCGAACTCCTGAACTGTATCCACCGTGCCGTCTGAACTGCCGTCATTGACGATGATTATCTCAAAATCATAATTCTTCGACGTAAGGTAGCCATGCACAGACTGAAGCGTGCTCGGCAGGCGCTTTTGCTCATTGTAAGCAGGAATGACGACAGATATTTCGCTCATTCTTCAAGTATAAGACATGGAGTTGTTAAGCAGCTTTTCTGCCGCTCATTTTTGATCTTTCGATTCTTATGAGATGAGCCTTACCAGACAGAACGCATCAGATCGTATCTACTGTTCGACTTCGGTAACGTTATCCGGCACTCTGTTTTCGTAATTGTTGGTCCAATTGTTGGTTGTCTGGTAGCTGCCCTGGTCGGTCGTAACATCGAGCGGCTTAGACAAGCCTGCCGCTTTGTCGATGCCGACACCGACTCCTTCCTGAATAACGTATGGCACATAAGCTCCCACCGTTCCTCGGGCTAGACCAGCATAATTGAGCGAACCAATGCTACCGACGGTAGTGGAATTGAAGAGCTTACTCGTTGCCGACGACGTCATGCCCAGAGTCAGCGAGTCCATTGAGCCGTTTATCGCGGTATTCTTCACCGTTGTATCCCAATCCTGTTTGCCGGCACTATATCGATAGAGTTCCGGTGCTGCGGCCATCGTATAGCCGCCTGCGGTGGTGAATGCATTCACTCCTACGCCGTCGATGCCCTTATTGACCCAACCAAAATATTTGCTGGAATTGCCGAGCGAGGCCCCACCTCGCACTAGCGCGAATGTTTCCAGAGTCTCCGGGAGAATCTTTGATTTAACATCGTTCCAGCTTTGGCCCTTCATACCCATGTCGTAGATGCCGACTTTGGCACCTTCGATGGTAACCGCTGTACCTGCTTGTTTAGAGAGGTCAACCAAACCTTCCTTCGTGAATGGATTGGCAAAGAAGTTCTTGCCTGTTTGCACGAGAGTGGAACCGACTCGTCCAAGCACATTTGTGCCGACATCCTTGACGCCCTCAGCGGCGACAGTTTCCAGTGCGGGTGTCGCAGCTCCTGCTACGCCACCTACGCCCGGGCCTATCGGTAATTTCTTAGTCAAGACGCTAATACCGGCAATAACGCAGCCAGTGCCGAAGTTAGTCGCCACTTGCTTGAAGGAAGTTTCGCCGGCTGTAGCACCGGCTCCTGCATAAAGGGCACCGCCTGCGAGAACGATCGCTACCGCTGGTAGTGCGGCACCACCTGTGGCGATGACTGCAGCTGTAGCAGCGACACCGATAGCGATGCCTGAGATCATGCGCCAGTGCGATTGCCACCACGATGGTTCTTTAGTTTGATCGACAAGCTCGCTCAGTTTTGGCAAACCGTTTGCGGGATTAGACTCCAACTTAGCCGCTAGTTCAGGATCGATCTTAGAGACTGCTGCAAAATCGTTGTGCGCTTCGGCGTTGTTCTTTTCCGAAAGGTGAACGAATCCCTGACGGTAAGACATGAGCGCGAGATTCTGTGTGTCTAGCTTCTTCTGAAGGTCAAGTGTCTGAGCCTGTCCGTTGTAAGCATCTAGCTGTTTTTGCATTGCGACTTGATCTTCAGGACTGGCATTGGACATCTTTAGTTTGAATGCATTGATGTCGTTTGTGAGATTAGTTCTTGCGTCTGTCTCTTGCTTGATGCGTTGATTGAGGGCGTCTTGCACGTGCTTACCGGCGATGTCTGCGTCGGCCCAGTTGTGCTGACTAATTGCGTTCGAATACTTGGTTTGCCAATCATCGATAGTCGCTTGGTCTGCATTTATCTTGGTGCCAACTTTGTCGGCTAGCGCTTTGACACTCGAATCCGCAGCGTATTGATCGGGCGTTTCTGCTGACGCCTTAGTCATTGCGTTGGTGGCATCAAGCATGCGCCCTTGGTCGTAGTAGAAATTTGCAAGGTCCATGCGCGAATTTTCTGCGACCTTGAGAATATTGTTGATCTTGTCTGCAACTGCAGGATCGGGATTGCTAGCCAGCTGGTCTTTGAGTTGCTGGATATTCAATCCATCTACTGCTTTGTTGGCGATATTTAGATAGTTTTCTGCCGCTGTAGGATCTTTATGATAATTGTCAGATGCCAGCTGCAAGCATTGCACTATGTTCTTGCCGTTTGAATCGAGTTGGGCCGCATATTGAGCGCTGATTTTATTGAAATCATCGGCGAATGGACCTGGCTCTCTCGACTCACCACTCAAGCGATGAGCGATGCTCATTCTGTTGAACGCTTCTGATATGTCTGCTGCCGATGGTGTCGCCATGCCGTTTGCATCACGATTTTTGATGTCTCCGATCAATCCTTGTGCGACAGCTGATCCATAGACAGCGTTGGTGACCGAACCTGACTCTTTTGCTTGACGCAATGATTGTTTTAACGTCAGCGTTTCGATGTAGTCTTTTTCTTGCGGCGTTATGGTACTGCTGTCTTTTGCCAGAATTGAATTGATCACCGACTTTTGATTCGCCGGCGTTATATTCATGCTCTTTTCTAGGTCTGCCTGATGGCGCTCGGTAGTGGCTAGACTGTCATTGATTCGATCCATCGGTCTAGCAGGCGACTTGCCATCCAAAAGATGGGCCGCTACATTGGTGGCATCATTTACTTGTTGTTTGAAGGTGTCTTGTGTATGTTGCAGCAAGTTCTGGTCTGTACCAGGCGTCTTCATCTGCTGAATTAACTGATTACGCGTATCGCGAATCTGCCGCTCTCTCGCTGTAACATCAAGGTCGGATGGCTGCACGGAAAGATGCAATCTTTCGGCAACTTTGGCTACGTCTACTTGCAGTGATGATGCCGGTTTTGCGTCTGTAGATTTGGTTGTGTCGGTCGGTTTAGAACGCAGGTCGTTAGCTTGCTGCTGTAATGTACTGTCACCGTTAGGATGCGCTCCCGGTGTAACTGTTTTGTCGCCAGGTTTTGCTGGTGTGATTTTGTCTTGGCTCACTGGTTTACCCTGTCCTAATCGTGCGGTTACTTCATCCGACGTCAGAATCTATCCATACTGTGCCCTTTTTTGGACATTAATAATCGTCTCAATGCCGGGAAATTGCCTGCCTATGCCTTTTTGGGCTCTTGGGCATGGACGGTAAAGCCTGAAACCGAGCCCAGCTTCTCCCTGAAGCCAAGGCTCAAATGAAAAAAGGGCAGTCGTTTGCTGCGACCGCCCCTTTCTTGTTTTTTTAGCTCGCCGCTTAGCTTTAATTTCCGAGATTGCCGGACAGCTGGTCGTCGATATAGTCGCCGCTCCTCTTGGTCGCCGGCTGAACAGGGGTAACTACAGGCTTAGCGGCATCTTGAGGCAGTGCTGCACTCTGCTTTACACCGGTTTTGGGGGTTGTGTCTGGCTTCTGGGTGCCTGTCGTGTCTGGCTGTTGTGCTCCCGTTGTATCTTGCGCTGGTGTGGGTGTGGTGGTATCGGCTGGGCCTAGACTTTGTGGGTTTATAGGCTGTTGGTCAAGTAATGAAGGATTATTGACGAGCGGCTTGTCGTTTGCAGCTTTTACATCCTTCAGTTCGTTTGCCAGTTTGTAGGTTTGGGAAGGACCGCCACTGAGAGCACCTTGGAACACCTCTCCTAGTGGTTCTCCGCTTGAGGTGAAGAATATCTGTTTGGTGGCGTTCCATGTGGCGTTACCGCCCAATTCGCTGAACAAGTTTGGCATTTGCGGCATCCAGAGATATGAGTACATATTTTGTTGGAAGCTCTTTCCGTAACCCATTCTTCTTTCGAACTCTTCCATCGGGCTTGTGGATTCGCCGAGCTGATCATCCCAGCCACCGCCGAGTGAACTCAAACCGTTATAGAGCGTGTAGGCGCCTAAGCTTCCGCCTGTGCCGGACAACCAGTTCTGCATACCGAATCCGGCGCCAGTCGACCTGAAAGTTCCGGCACTTGGATCGAGGGCACCCTGGAATCCAGTTAAACCACCCTTGGAGTTTTTCAGATTACTGATACCGTCCGACCATCCATTGATAACAGCTTGCGCACCTTGCTTGCTAGTCTTGAATGGATGACGCCAGCCAATTTTGCCGTCGACTTTGTACCATGGCTCGGCAAAGGCCTTGTCCGTGGCTTCGCCTGATAGCACAGCTTTCTGAGTATCGTTCAGGTTTAAAGTCCCTTGTTGCGAGAACGCTCTGAACACTTTAGAGGTCGGGCTGAGCTCACGGTCAACTTGAACCGGGCTGAGAACTTTACCGTCTTTAACAAGTAGTGTTTCCGGCGGAAGTTTCGACAAAGCCTCGATCTTAGTGGGATCGATTTTGGCTGTTTGCATCGCCTCGACTAGTTGACCAGCAGTCAAGTTAGCCTGCGTATCTTTCATCAAGAAATTGCCGCTCTGCTCCATCAAGCCGACATCTTTCGGGCGCAACGAAACTTTGGCCTCTTCAATTGACTGCTTGGCTGCACGAGGGAGGTTGATCTGCCACTTGCCACCTTTGATGATATTAGCGTCGTCAGCGGCCTTAGAGAGCGAAGACTTGGCCCATGGTGAATTAGCCAGTTGTGCAGGATCACTCAGATCGACGTTGTTGGCCTGCTTGTACCAGGCGATAAAGTCTTTCTTGGTCATAGTTTCCGGAATATCACGACTGACCAGCCCGCTTTGGAATTTGCCGTCTTTCACGATCAGATCGGTATCTTTCAGCTTGGCGAGTTTAGGATATTTGCTTGCAATCTGCTCTTCGGTCATACCGCGACCGGTCATTGTCTCGACCAGTTCTTGCTTGGTTATGCCGCGGACATCGTTAAGCGGTACGTCTTGATTGGCGCGTTGAGCCAGTCGTATCAAAACAGACTTCTCCGAACCAGCTGGCTTGGCCAGTTTTGCATAAAGCTGGCTGGTCTGCATCTTGTCGAGGTTCATGACGCCTTTGAAATTTGGCGTGTCGATCGCTCTTGCCACTACGCCAGTCTTCGGATCGCGAATCAACATGTCCGGATTCCAGACGCCGTTTTTTATGATGGTTGGATCTTCTTTCAGGATGCCTTTGAATTGATCCAGTGGGATCTTGTTTTCGTTGGCGAAGTTGGCTAGCTGTGCGGAAGTTAGACTTGGACTCTTACCTGCGGGAGTGACCTTGCCAGCGACCTCTTTCAACTGTGCTTTTACGTCATCCGGCAGACTCTTGAACTCACCTTGCCAGCGACCACCCTTGAGAATTTGCGCATCCTCGCCAATAACGTTGGCGAGCGCACCTAACTTCTTCTGCTCCACTCCCTGACGCTTAGCAACAGCGAGCAATTGATCTTTGCTCAGATTGCCCTCAGGTCCGCTCACTTCAGTAGCTACGCGTGAGAGTACATTTTGTTCGGTGGCGTTGCGTGCCAAGCCGGCAAATCTATTGGCTACAGCGGTGCGCGCTGCTAGCTCACGATTGATAGCGTTAACATCGCCGTTTTGAATATCGATGGCATTGCCTTTAAGCGCTCCCTTCACTTCAGAAAGTGATGGCAGTACACGACCGATCGGTTTGGCGCCTGCGGCTTCTAAACCTTGACGGGCAAGACCCGAGAGTTCGCTCTGCGAAGTGCCAAGAAATGCCTTGTCGACGGCTGGATTGAGCACACCTTTCTTGAAGATCTGAGTGTCTTCCGGCAGTGATTTCAGGGCTCTGATGGCCGCTGTTGATTCACTGCGGGTAGTGCCGGCCGAAAGTTTTTCCACCAGTTGTCCGGCTGTCATATCGGCTTGTGCAAGTGGTTTGCCGCCTATCTCCTGCACCACTCTTCCCAGCACAGCATCTTTGGTCAATGCTTTACCGGTATTGGCACCAAACATACCTTCGGCGTATTCCGGGGCAACTCCGGCCATTCCGACGCGGCTCATATACTGACCGCCTTTTACCAGAGCCACGAGGGACAAGCCTTTGCCTACTGCCGTAATGGCACCTTCGTGAGTTGCGCCGAGATGGTCTACGCCGACTGAGAACCCGGATGCGGTTGCTACACCAGCGATAGTTGGCGCGTACTTGAGAGTCGTCTTTGCTACAGTGCCGATCAATCCCTTCTCAGCTAGTGCTGGTGCCATATCTTCGATCAATGCTGGGTTGACCAATTTCTTGGTGGCATAACTTGCTGCGGCGAACACGAGCAAACCGCCCACAGCTTGCAACGGTGTCTTCCACATAGAATCGCTGCGCGTCATCACATCAAGATAATGATTCGGATCCAGCGGATGCGCTTGCTGCATCAGCATTGCCAACTGTTTGTCGTTGTTGGCCATATCATGCAACTGCCAACCTTTAGCTTGCGATTCGCGCAAACCAGCTTCTTTGATAGCGGCAACGGCGTCTGTGCCTTTTTGTTGCGTGATCAAAAACGCTGCTTGCATTTTGGGCGCTGTAAACGACAAGTCTGAATAACCTGAAGTGGTGACCTTCTGGACCATCTTGCCAGTTTCGTCCGGCTGCCACAATTTTCCACCAGTCAAAATAGCGGCCTGATTGAGGATGCCGTATTTCAACTGAGCGTTTTCCGGTTTGTTCAAATCCAAGTTGCTGTTCGCGGCGCTGTTAAGCGCGTTGCCGATGGTCTTGATGTCTTTGCTATCGATGTTCTTAGCTTTGTCAGATGCATCTTTATACCAGCCGGCGATTTCGGCTTGATACGCTTGTCCGCCTGGACCACTTTGATATTGTCCGGCTGCTTGACCGTCGGTTACTTGGTTCAGTTGTGACAGTGCTGTCGCTGCATTGATACGGGCAGTCACAGGTCCGGTCAAAGCATCAATTTGCGAGAATCCCTCGCTGGCCAACTGTAACTTTTCATCAGACGATAGCGGTGTACCGCTTGAAAGCTTGGCTGCTATCTCTTTTACTCGTGGACCGGATTGGGCCACATTGTCGGCGTATTTTATATCGGCAGCAGCGATTGAATCTTTGAAAAACTGCTCGGCGGTTTTTACGTCGCCTTTTGTCATCATCTCCAGTCCTGCTTTGTACAGGGTCTGGGTGTCACCGGTAAACTTGGCGTCTAGTCTCAGGGCGTCCGGATTTCCAAGATTGTCGGTTAGGAATTGCGATTCCAGTGGATATTTCTTCTGTGCATCAGTCCAGAGGTCCTTTGCAGTTTTAGTATCGCCTTTTGCATCTGCTTCACCAACCGCCTGATAGTAAGTGGCCACTGCTGTAAATGAAGACATGTTGTGGTTGTACCATTCTGCCGCTAATGGCACTTTGTCTCCTGTTAGTTTGAGCAGATCGGTGGCGCTGTCGTGCAAAACTTTGTCGTTTGCGGTGACTGTATCAATATATTTTTGCTTTTCGGCTGCCGAACCGTTAGGACCGAAGAAAGCTTGGTTGAACGCCTTCTGTTGATCTTCCGGAAACTTTCTCAGTTCGCCGACCATATTCCAGATGTCTGTTTGAGCTTGCTGGTATTTTGGTGCATTTTCCTGTTTGGTCGGGTCACCCCATAGCTGTGCTTCCAGCTGTTTTCTAGCGGGAGTATCCTGTGCCACTTTGGCATCGAGCTGCGCCAACATTTGCGGTGTTACTGGACCATCCGTATTCACTGGCTTAGTATCAGCCTGTGTTTTTTGCGTTTGATCTCCTTGACGAGGCGCTTGCACAGTAGTGTCTTGTCCGGGCTTAGAACTCGGTTGCGCAGTAACATCCAAATGGTATTTCTGTACGAGTGTTTCGCATGCATTGATGATAGGAGCGAAGTGGTCTTTTACAGCCGGATCTTGAAAAGCTAGATCCTTTGCCTGTCGAGCGATGGCGACTAGTTCAGCCGAATTCGGTTTGCTGTTAGGCTTGGCGGCCGCGATACCGGCTGCGTCGTAAGCGACTTGTGCTTTGTTTATCTCGATGATGCCTGGTGCGTGCAACAGCTTGATCTCTGCATCTCTAATCGGCTTTACGCTTGGATCTGTAGGTGACAGAGTTTTGAGATCAGCTTGGATTTGAGCTAACGGAAGCGCGGTTGCCTCCTGAGCCAGGCGGTCAAAATTGTTCAGAACATCTGTGATACCGAAGGTACCTGCTTTGGCAACCTTAAGGTTGTTAGCAACACGAGTCTCGAATTCTTGGCTCTTGGCGATGACCGCTTGGCGGAATTGCTTTGTATCTGTAGCGTCTGACTGAGCTAATCCTTGTCTTTCGGTGCTTGTTTGGCGGTCTGCTACAGTCGTACGATCAGCGGGCTTTGTTGCAGTTTTGGCATCGTGGCTTGTGGCTTGGGCTTCTGTAACGCCTGTTCTCGTGCCGGTTTGAGCTGTCTGCTGTGACTTTTTCGCACCTTCCAGACTCTCCAGCATGAGCAGCGCAGCTTCATGTTTCACAACCGCATCTCTTAGTGCGTCAGCTGACTTTTTCTTATCAGGGGCGGTTGGGACATCGTTGAGAGCCATTTATGTAACCTCGAGGGTATAGATGCTGATATTTATCATTCCCGGTCCTGAGTTTGGGAAAACCCGGACCAGCCTGCTACTGCCTCACGAAACCGTCACATCGGTCGCGTTTTTCCGAGATAGATATCTCTATACAGATGCCGCCGGTTTTGGACAAAAAAGTAGATTTGAAGATATTTGAGCCTTTTGGCTGGTTGTCATGAGACGTGGTGACTGAGCCTTTTGGGGCTTTTTAACAAGTAAAATCCATTATTAATTTTAAGGATTTTTACGCTGTTGGATGTCAAGCGAATGTCTTAAATCTCAACAATGGTTACGCCGTCTCCTCCTTCGTAATTTTCCCCCGGTCTAATTCTTTCCAGGGAATTGTTGGAAGCTAGGGCATCGCGAACCGCGTTCCTGAGCGCGCCGGTTCCATGACCATGGATGATCATGACCGGAGACCGCTCGTGAACAATCGCCTCATTAATGAACTGATCAAGTCTAGAGAGGGCTTCATCGACTCTTTGACCGCGCAGATCGATGGTGTTGTCGCCTGTGCGCACAAAAACTCGCACCTGATTTGAGTGTGCAATATTAGTTGCGTCGCTTGTGTATGGTGCATGAGAGCGGGCATTGCGGTGCGAACCTTTCCGCGCGCTCTGTTTGCCCAACGAGGAATCCTGCTTGCTATCAGAGAGCAATTCCAGGTCTGATAGCGGTACTTTCAACGTCAGATTGCCGGCTTTTACGTGTGCCACACTCTCTTGTTCTGCTCCCTTCTTTTCGTCGACCGACTGCAATACTCCCCGTTGATTTAGAGAACGAACCTTCACGGACTGACCTGGCTGCAAGCGGTTCTTGCTCTCGAATACGGCGTCAGGTCTTTGCTCTAACCAGCCGAGCTCTTTTCTCAACGTGGCCAGTTCCTTTTGTACCTTTTGAGCTTTGGCTATGCTTGGTTCTTTTTGCAAATCAGCGATTAAATGCCTTACGTAGTCTCGCGAGAGATTGAACTCCTCCTCTAACTTCGCTGCTAAGTTGGTTCGTGTTCTTTCCGCTTTTTGATTTTCGTCATGCAGCTGCTTCTCATATAAGTCCTTTTGAGCCTTTGCTTCTTCAATAGCGAGTGCAAGCTCTTCGTCTTTGTTTCGTAAGGTGGCCAATCGTTCTTCCAGTAGTTCGATTGTTGTTTGCAGATCTTCCTTGTCTGTTTCCAGAAGCTCGTTAGCTCGGTTTATTACTGCTTCGTTGAGTCCGAGTCTATGAGCGATTGTCGTTGCTTTTGAACTGCCTGGTATGCCGAGTCTAAGACGGTAAGACGGACTGAGCGTGATCTCATCAAATTCTAGACTTCCATTTACATAAATCGGCTCAGAATAGGCCATAGTCTTTAATTCGCTAAAATGTGTGGTGGCAATAGTCATTGCGCCGGATGCCGTCAGATGTTCTAACAAAGCTTTTGCTAAAGCTGCCCCTTCGCGCGGATCGGTGCCTGCTCCGACTTCATCCAAAAGCACGAGCGTTCCTTGTCTGGAACGTGCGACTATGCGCACGATGTTTTGCATGTGAGATGAAAAAGTAGAGAGGCTCTGCTCGAGCGACTGTTCATCGCCAATATCAGCGAGAACCTCGGCAAAGATCGTCGCCGACGATCCTTGGGCAGTTGGTAAAAGAAGTCCAGCTCGCATCATCAAGGCAAATATGCCGATTGTCTTCAAGAGCACCGTTTTGCCACCGGTATTGGGACCGGTAATGATAAGCGTCCGTTCAAGCTTGTTCTGCACACCGATGTCGATGTCGTTTGCAATCACACTCTCTTTGTCGGATTGCAAAATCAAAAGCGGGTGCCTCGCCTGTCTGTACACAAATGAGGTGACGTCATTTTTAATCAACTCCGGTTTGCGCCCGTCGTATTTCAGTGCCAGCCTCGCGCGAGCCGAAATTGCATCAAGACAGCCGACTGTTCTATAGCTATTTTCCAGCTCATCATGATGCCCCCTGATGCGTTCCGCCAGCTCGTCTAAAATCCTGGCAATCTCGCGCTCGATCTCCGACTCTTTTAAGCGCTTTTTGTTTGCTAACTCCAGCACCGCCAGCGGTTCCACATAGATCGTCAACCCGGAGGCAGAACTATCATGGACAATTCCTGGAATAACCGCACGGTGGCTGGCATTGACTGGCACGACAAAACGACCGTTGCGAATGGTATAGATCGGTTCTTGCAGAGCCTTTGATTGTGAGGACGATTGAATGATCTTCTGCAACTCGCTCGAGATCTGACTTTGCAATCTGGCTGCTTCCTGGCGCAACTGGAATAGTAGATCGCTTGCTGTGTCTAGGACATTGGCCCCATCATCGATCACATTGTCTATGACCGCCACAAGAGATGGCAGCGAAACGAGAAGCCTTTCATAACGAGTTATTCGCGGAAATGATTCCTGTGGTAGCAGTGAGATGCCGGTTTTAATTAAGCCAGAGATTTTCAGTAACGACTTGATTTGCAGGAAATCTTGCGCTGTCAGAGAAGCGCCTGCTTGCAGTCGAGACAGTTGTTCGTCAAGTGTGGGTAAGCCAGCCGCACTAAATCCCGACCGTGCCTGGATCATGTAGACGATTTCTTCGGTTTCATCAAGAAGTCTGGCCGTCTCTTCAAACGAGTCCACGGGTTCCAGACCAATGCATAACTTTCGCCCGCAGTCTGATTCAGCTTCTGCAGTCAAATAGCTCTTCAATCGCTCCCATTCAAGCGATCTATAAGTTTTCGCGGTCAGTTCATCCAACGCCGGTTCTCGTCCTATGTATGATTGATGTTTATGATTGTTGCGATACTAGATTTGGTGCTGCAAGAGCGAAATGATCTTCACCCAGCCGACCCCGACCAATCATGAAGCAAAAAGGCATAGAGACGTGGCTTTCTAATTAAGCTCTGGGCTTGCCGGAATTGAAACTGCTAGCTCGGCGTGCTCTGCCACTAACTGTTCGATGCCCAAATTGCCCAATAACTTTTTCAAGCGAATTTTTTGTAGCTCGTAGCTTCGATTGTTGCGCTTGTGAACCACACCGATGCGCTCGAGTTGCTTTATCGCTTCGAGGTGGCTGTCAGGTACAGAACTCACATCCACGGTTCCCTTCTCGTTGAGCCAGGAAATCGTGGGCGACAGGACACCAAGTAGTTTGCGCATAGGCTGGTCGTAAACGGGCATCATTTATACTCCTCCGAGCAGATGTTAATTTTAACATCTTTGCAGCCCAAAAATCTTCCCTGCCTGGACCCTAAGAGTAGTTATATGCAATTTGCGATTGAAGGTAAGAAGCCGAAAGTGCATACCAGTGCTTACATTGCACCAACAGCAGTAGTTGTTGGCAACGTGGAACTGCATGCAGGGGTCAGTATATGGTTTAACAGCGTGTTACGAGGCGACATAAACTCAATCACTGTGGGTGAGAACACAAATATTCAAGATGGTTGTATTTTGCATGTAACGAATGTTTATCCTGTTGTGCTGGGAGAACGGATTACGGTAGGACACGGCGCCATTTTGCATGGTTGTGAAGTGCAATCGGACTGCTTGATTTCTATGGCTGCCGTAGTGCTTGACGGTGCAGTCGTAGGGGAACGTTCCGTCATCGCTGCCGGTGCGGTAATTGCACCGGGAACGAAAATTCCGCCTAAGTCCTTAGTTATGGGAGTGCCAGGCAAAGTAGTACGGCAGTTGACTGACGAAGAACGTAAAAGAATGTTGGACGACGGCTGGTTGCACTATGTCGATAACATTGGCACTTACAAACAGTCCCTCGTGCCACTTGATACATAGCGCCGAGATCGCGTTGTCATGCGTGTTCCTTTCGCTGACAATCGATGCTGTGCGAAAGCGCAGACCGAACAAATCAAGACATAGGTGATAGGAATAATCGAGAGCAGACTGCAGTTTCAATAAACTGATAGACTTGTTGGCAAAATTACTAGCAGGGGCAGTCGTACAGCGGTTTGTGGGGTTGATAAAAAGTGGAAACGACCAGTGCAGCACATACGGGATCGTCGTTAACCGATTCTCTCAGTCACCATGATTCATCGCACAAGTTGGCCGAATCGCCACCATCGCCTTTTCTGTTAGGCCTTGTCTTGGTCATTGTGGGCGCTATCGGGTTTTCTCCCTGGTATGTTGCAAAGAAGGCGCGTGAGGCGGCAGACTCGCCTAACGCAGAAGTGATCTTCAAAAACGCCAGGGCTTTAGGCCGTTCGCATATGCTGCATCCCGGTGCGACAGGCGTTTCATCCAAAGTGCAAGTCGCTCTGCAATACAGAATGGAAGGTAAGTACGAAGATTCAATTCGCGAATTCAACGACGTACTCGTTCACCCACAATCAGTGGAAAAGCGAGCCTTGAATCTACTAGTGCGCGGCGATTGTTTTCTCAACCTGGGCCAATATGATAAAGCTCTAGACGATTTCAACAAATCGATTGAACTGGTTCCCAATGACAGAGATGCTTACATGGAGAGAGCCACCGCTTACTTCAGGATGGGCAAAAAAGACCTCTATGCTCGAGATCTGCTAAAAGCCCGTAGTTTTAATCGCTGAGCTCTTTGCGCCGCGCCTATTCTGTATCTGTCTTGCCTTGAGCAATTGTCTGAGCGTCGCTTGTAGTCAGGTTCTTGCTGGAAACAACTGTAATTGATGATGCAGGCACGGACTGGACGATGTGCTTGTCCAGCCAGCCAGAGACTACGTTCATAGTTTCCGGTAGCACATAGGGTGTTTCTAGCAAGAGATGGCCGGCATCTTCTTGCCAGGCAAGCTGGCAGTCGGCTGACGGCAATGCCGTCAAAAGGTCAGTCAGAAACTCGGTTTTCACCATTTTGTCTGCGCCGCCTTGAATGATAAGCACTGGAACACTGGCTGAGAGTGTGCGGGCGTATTTCAAACATTTATTCGCTTCAGAGCCTGTGCGCATCAGCTCGAGGGCCGTCATGCTGGTGCGAACCAGGGGATCTGTCACCGTTGCTTCGGTGACCCTGTCGTCGTTAGAGAAATATTTTTCGATATGCGGGGCGAGGTCGATCTGCCCAAATGGGTTACCTACCACACCCGGCGCCGCCTTTATCACGTCGGCGACGAACCACTTGTGCTTCACTGACGGAGCGGAGAGTATAAGACCATTGATCAGCTCCGGTTTTTCTGAAGCAATGTGAAGAGCCATCTCGGCGCCAAGGCTTTCTCCGATGGCGAAGACTGGCAGACCGGGAAACTTCTTGCGAGAGTTTTCAACGAGAGTGACGATGTCGGAGTGACTCTGGTCGTAATTTACTGGCGAGTTCACTCTGACTCGCTTCTTATCGTGATGAGAGACCCAGCGTCCATAACCACGCATATCCGGCGCCATTACTAGAAAACCCTGTTTAGCCAAGTCTCTAGCCATGGCGTCGTATGCACCGCCATGCAAGACGATGCCGTGAATGGCGATAGCGACTGCCTTGGGTTGTACGCTGTCGTCTTGCCAGACTGTAACGGGAGTGTTTGCTGTCAGTTCACTGCCGCTATCGGTGCGCAGAACCTTAGCTTGAGCAGCAGATGCAAACGACAGAGCCGCGACCAGGGTGGCCGAGAAAACCAATGTCCAAGTTTTCACGAGCGAAGTCCGGCTTCGCTTGAGTGTTCCAGCCGGCATCATCCCTCCGAATTTAAGCAGGCTTGTTTTATCGATTTTTAACTTCTATCGGTAACAGCCCCGATAATTTTTTGCAGGTCAACGCGACCTCTGCTCTGAACATGTCATACCAAGAGTTTGAGCTCTTTAAAACGCGCGTCCGAAAATTTGTTGAAAGTGTTAGCGGGCATGAGTGCTGAAAGCTCCAGGGCGTGTACACTGTGCAAGGTTAATTATTGCGGAAACCTTATCGTGGCTAAACGAACAGACATAAAGAAGATTCTGGTCTTAGGGGCTGGACCAATTACCATTGGTCAAGCGTGCGAGTTCGACTATTCCGGCAGTCAGGCGTGCAAAGCGCTGAGAGACGAGGGCTACGAGGTTGTCCTCGTCAACTCCAACCCGGCCACAATCATGACCGACCCGGAGGTCGCCGACCGCACTTATATAGAACCGGTCACGGCTGATGTCGTTACCGAAGTCATCGAGCAAGAGCGCCCGCAAGCTCTTCTGCCGACAATGGGCGGACAGACTGCGCTGAATGTGGCGGTGGAACTGGCCGAGTCTGGTGTGCTCGAGCGCTTTGGCGTCGAGCTTATCGGGGCAAAAGTGGAAGCGATTAAGCTCGCCGAAGACCGCGAGCTTTTCAAACAAAAGATGATTGAAATTGGAGTCGAAGTTCCCCTTTCCGGCACTGCGCATAAGATGTCGGAAGTTCGGGATATAGCGAGCCGGATAGGTTTTCCGATTATTATTCGACCAGCTTTTACGCTCGGTGGCGCCGGTGGTGGCATCTGTTATAACCAAGAAGAGCTGGAAGACATGGCGATGGCTGGCCTTAATGCTAGCCCTGTGCACGAAATTTTGATGGAACAGAGCGCGCTTGGCTGGAAAGAGCTTGAGCTCGAAGTAATGCGAGACTGCGCCGACAACGTCGTCATCATTTGCGGCATCGAGAATTTCGATCCCATGGGTGTGCACACAGGCGACTCCATAACTGTCGCTCCAATTCAAACGTTAAGCGACAAGGAGTATCAGGAACTACGCAATCAGTCGCAGAAGATAATCCGCGCCATCGGTGTTGATACGGGTGGCTCAAATATACAGTTTGGTATTGAACCAAGCACAGGACGCATTGTAGTCATTGAAATGAACCCGCGCGTCTCGCGCTCTTCGGCTCTGGCAAGTAAAGCGACCGGTTATCCGATCGCTAAAATTGCGGCCAAACTGGCCATTGGTTTGACTCTCGACGAACTGTCAAACGATATAACCAAAACGACGCCTGCCTCATTTGAGCCGACGATGGATTATGTCGTGACTAAGATCCCGCGCTTCGACTTTGAAAAATTCAGAGGCACTGATACCACTTTGACGACACAAATGAAATCTGTCGGCGAAGTAATGGCTATCGGGCGCACCTTTCAGGAATCAATGCAAAAAGCCCTCAGAGGACTTGAATTGGGCTTGAACGGATTTTCTGCCGTCAAGGCTCGTGACAAAGCAGACTTCTGGGAATGGCGGCGACGGTTGGCTGTCCCGAGCCATCACCGCATTACCGATATATTTGGCGCCCTCGATGCTGGTATCTCAGTGCAGGAAATTCAGGAACTTTCGTGCATCGACTATTGGTTCCTCGATAATCTAGAAGAGCTCTACGACATCGCCAAAGCCTTACCTGAGCGTTATAAATCGATCGATGAGTTGGACAGAGACCAACTTTTGCGCCTTAAACGAGCAGGTTTTGGTGACGCACAACTGGCGATGCTGATTAATCCCGGTGTGACAAAAGAGACGGATGTATATGAACGCCGCAAAGCACTAGATGTGGTGCCGGTGTACAAAATGATCGACACTTGTGCGGCCGAATTTCAAGCTAGCACTCCGTATATGTACTCCACGTATGAGAGCGAAAACGAAGTTCCAAGTGCTTCCAAGCCGAGAGTGATGATCCTTGGTGGCGGTCCTAACCGTATCGGTCAGGGCATTGAGTTCGACTACTGTTGTGTCCACTCCAGCATGGCTTTGCGTGAACTGGGCTACGAAGCTGTCATGGTCAACTCCAATCCGGAGACAGTCTCGACTGACTACGATGTCTCAGACAGACTTTATTTCGAACCGCTAACGCTGGAGGACGTCACCAATATTGCTCTCAATGAAAAACCGGACGGTATTATCGTGCAGATGGGAGGACAGACTCCTCTCAAGCTGGCTCGAGGTTTAGAAGAGCGCGGATTCAAAATTCTCGGCACATCTCCCGAATCGATTGATATGGCCGAAGACCGCAAACGTTTCGGTCAGCTCATTGAAAGACTTGGTTTGCGACAGCCTGAAGGTGCTATCGCCTACAACGCCGAAGAAGCTCTCGCTGCCGCGAACAAAGTCGGTTACCCAGTCTTGGTTCGTCCAAGTTACGTTCTGGGCGGACGCGCCATGGAGATTATCTACGCACAAGACGAGCTGGAGCGCTGGCTGCAGAGAGGTTTCCTGGTCACTCCAGGTTCTGCCGTATTGATTGATCAGTTCTTGGAGAATGCTATTGAGATCGATGTCGATGCCATCTCAGATGGGCGGGCAACGATCATCGCCGGCATCATGGAGCACGTCGAACAAGCCGGAATTCACTCAGGTGACAGCACGTGTGTTTTGCCAACGCAAAATATTTCGGTGAAAGTCATTGAAGAGATTCGCAAGGCGACGACTGAATTAGCGCACGAACTGAAGGTGATTGGATTGATGAACATCCAGTTCGCTTTGCAGGGGAATGACCTTTATATTCTGGAAGTGAATCCCCGCGCCAGCCGTACGATTCCGTTCGTCTCCAAAGCGACTGGGGTGCCGTGGGCGAAGTTGGCTGCCGCCGTTATGGTCGGCAAAACACTCTCTGAACTCAAGATCTCACCAAGGCTCTTGCCTCCGCATGTTTCAGTCAAGTCGGTGGTGATTCCGTTCAAGCGATTCCACGGATCGCAAATCTCATTGGGTCCGGAAATGCGTTCGACCGGGGAAGTAATGGGCATTGCTTCTCAATTTGGACTCGCTTTCGCCAAGGCTCAAATAGCCGCTGGACATCGACTACCGAATAAGGGTCGCATCTTTATAAGTGTCTCTGATGTACATAAACACGATGTTGTACGAATAGCCCAAGGGCTTTATCAGCTCGGTTTCGAGCTAGTGGCTACCCGCGGAACGGCAGCGGCCATCAAGTCTGGTGGCATCCCAGTCGTCACTGTCAACAAAGTTTCAGAAGGAAGACCAAACCTCGTTGACCGTATAAAAAACAACGAGATTCAACTTGTGATAAACATTCCGTCTGGGCGCACAGCCAGAGACGACGATCAATTGATCCGGCGTGCCGCTGTCAACTACAACGTGCCGGTTGTAACCACACTGTCTGGCGCGCAAGCCACGGCTTCTGCGATCGCCGCTATTCAGCGCGGGTCCCTCGGCGTGCGAAGCTTGCAAGATTATCATGAAAACATTGATTATTGGGAAAACGCCAGCCGTAAGCGCGTTATAGGCTTTTCAGGAGCCTAAACGAAATAACTTTTAGCTGCCTTCTCGGCTATAATCTTGCTCTGCCTGTGTTGAAGGAGAACAAGTCGTGCACAACGATGTAGCCAAATTTATCGACCATACACTGCTTAGCCCGACCGCTACGCGTGCTGACATAACCAAGCTTTGCGAGGAGGCGAAAGAGCACAAGTTTGCTGCTGTTTGCGTCAACCCTTGCAACGTTCGCCAAGCCGTCAAAGAGCTGTCATCCTCTGATGTGGCTGTTGCTACCGTCATCGGTTTTCCTTTGGGGGCTAATCTCACAGACGTGAAAGTAGCTGAGGCCCAGAAAGCTATCGCTGAAGGAGCCGAAGAGCTCGACATGGTGATCAACATCGGCGCTTTGAAAGATGGTTTGCTCGACCTGGTTGAGAGCGACATCGCAGGCGTAGTGAAGGCGGCGAAAGCTCAGAACATTCTCGTCAAAGTGATTCTCGAAACAGACCTATTGACTGACGATGAGAAAGTTGCGGCGACTAAGCTGTGTGTCAAAGCCGGTGCTGGTATTGTGAAGACCTCGACTGGTACTGTCAAAGACGGCAAAGGCGCAACAGTAGAAGATGTGGCATTGATCAAAAAGACACTCGAAGGCACCAGTATTGGTATCAAAGCTAGTGGTGGCATTCGTGATTACGAGAAAGCAAAACAGATGATCGATGCTGGTGCCACTCGCTTGGGCACCTCAGCTGGTGTCACTATAGTCAAAGGCGCGCAGCCTGTATCTGCCGGTGCCTATTAAACGAATCTATTCAACCAGGAGGACGACTTGAACACACGGATCGCGAGACTTGGCGCAATAATGTCCAAGCAAATCAAGCAAACCAAGCAAACAAAATCACTCTCGACTCTCTTAGCCGCGCTCGTTCTTGTTGCGGCTCCGGCTGGCAAGGTCTTGGCGGATGATGAAAAAGCCGATAACGAGCACATAAAAAAAGGCGATGCGCTTTTCGCCAAAATGAAAGTGAAAGAGGCTGTCAGTGAGTTTAGAGAAGCGACCCGCCTAGAACCAGAAAGTGCTAAGGCTCATATGAAGCTCGGTTCCGCCCTCGCTGCGCTGATGACGCCAGACGATGACGAGACTGCCATTCTTGAAGAGAAGCAAGCAATCAAGCTCGATCCCAAATGGTTTTTGCCACATACTGTTCTTGGACAAATTTATGCCAATCAAGACAAGATGAAGATTGCCTGCGATGAATTTCGCACTGCTACTTCCTTGAAACCGGACAGCTATAATTCGCAGCTTAACCTCGGTTTCGCCTGCAAAGAATTGGGACAGTTAGACGATGCGCTCACGGCCTATAGAAAAGCTGCTGAGATCAAACCAGATCTGGGCGATCCGCACATGAACCTTGGCGTCATCTATGCTTTGAAAAACAGCTACAAAGAAGCGATTCAAGAAGAACAAAAAGCGGCCGAGTTGAATCCAAAATCGCCTGCAGTCTTCCGCAATCTCGGCAACATCTATGCTGACTCCGGTGATCTTGAGAACGCTGAGAAGTCATTCAATGATGCTTTGAAGCTTTCACCCAAGCATCCAAAGGCTCATAGTGATCTCGGTGCTGTCTTATTGAAAAAAGGCGATGCTAAGGGCGCTGTCATCCAACAACGAGAAGCGATTAAAGTTGCACCTGATCTCTTCCTCGCTCACCGGAGGCTAGCGGAAGCCCTGGTCGCTGATGGAAATACACCTGGTGCTATTACCGAGTTTAAAGAAGCAGCACGGCTCAATCCAACGGACGTAACTACGCACGTGCAGTTCGCCAAACTCTATGTGTCCCAGGGCAAGACTGATGATGCATCCAACGAGTATCGCAAGGCCTTAGAGGCAAACCCGAATTCGACGGTCGCTAAAGATGGTCTCGCTGAGTTGTCGAAATCTAAGAGCAAATAGCGAATATCTGGATGCTTTTTAGTTGCTCATGTCGCCGGTGAATTTCTGCATTAACGATTGCCAGAAATTTGTCTTCCAGTGAATGGCGTTCAACTGCTTCTTGATTGGCGCGTACAGTTCGCCTTTCTCGCCTGACACATTGCGGGTGATTCCCAGCGCATCCTTAAATTCATTCTCTGCTTCCGGAAGGCGATTGGCGGCGGTAAGAGTGAGGGCGTAGCCATATTTCGCTTTGGCGATCCACTGATTTGGCCCCTGATGCGTGTTGTAGGTGTAACAGAGAATGCCTTCTCGATAGTAGTTTTGCGCTTGCTGAAGTTTATTTTCGCGGCGATAAATATCAGCCAGATTTACGGCTGCTTCACAGAATGGCATCACCGCTTTCGCTTTGTAGCGGTCCAAGCACTGCCTCCAGCGATAGTAAGCAATTTCGGCTTGTGGCAAATTATTGTTGGCGCTGTAAATCTGTCCCAGTATCTGCAACGGTAGTGTCAAAGCCATTTCTGCCTGCTCTGGTCTCATGTGTCCATTGTCAATTAACTCCACAGCCTGCTTCGCTTCTTTCTCCGCTTCAGGATTGTTCAGCATGAAATAAGCGTATGCTAGCTGCGAATGGACCCAGAACAGTTTGTCTTCCATGCCGACCTTCGGATAGAGCGGAATCAATTTGGTCAGGCAAGACTGGGCATCGTTATAGTGGGTCGAACTCAAGTAAACCTTGGCCAGGTTTGTCATCGCTGTGGCGTATTCTTTTGATTCAGGACCGGGATCTCTTTCCGCACGAGACACTTCGGTGCGTGCTGAATCTTCTTGTCCGGCGAAATCAGGCTGTTCTTGTTGTTTGGATTTGTCTTTTATCTTCCAGAGTTCATCGTTGTTGAACACCGGTCCCTCAGTGGTATCACTGTTCAAGAAAGCGACAATCCATATGATCGCCACGATACAAATCACGCCAAGGGCGCCAAGCAAGGCGATCATCTCGATAGAAAGACTTGGTTTTGCGACCTTCTCGCGTACCTCTGCTTTCTTCCGCTTTTTGATCTTCGTTGACTTTTTGAGCAGGTATGTGCCAGTTTGCCAATCAGCTTCGGAAGCACCACTCAACATTGCCAGGTCTGACTTCACTTGCGACGCTGACTGATATCGTTCGTTTGGATCTTTTGCCAGACATTTGAAAATGACTGACTCCAAACGATTCAAGACTTTGTCGTGTGAAGCGTCAGGCGCGATCGGCTTTGGCGCTTCGTTCATGTGTTTATAGGCTGTCTCCAGCACATTCTTGCCGACAAAAGGCGGCTTGCCAGTGAGTGACTCGTAGATCACACAACCTAGAGAGTAAATATCCGCCGGTAGGTCGACTCTTTTGCCCATGCACTGCTCTGGGCTCATATACATGGGGCTGCCCATAACTTCTTTGTTTCGCGTAATATAGCCGCTGTTTTTTACATCGTCTTCATCTGTAGTCAGTTTCGCGATGCCGAAATCAACAAGCTTTACGTCGTCTTTGTTCTTGTTGTTTTCCAGTAGCATGATGTTGCTGGGCTTGATATCGCGGTGCCCGAAACCATCCTCATGTGCAACCTCAAGAGCATCGCAGACCTGGCTGAAAATCTCGATTACGCGATGCACTGGTAAGTGCCCGACCTTGGCGAGCAACTCCTCCAAGCTTTCCCCAGGCAGATATTCCATTACAAGGAATATTTCGCCCTCCGAATCGAGGTGGATGTCAAGCATCTTCGCGATACGCGGATGGCGCAAGGACATGACTTCGCGTGAGGCGCCGTCGAAGCGTCTGATATTCGCCGTATTGATGGAGATATGCTTGTGCAGCATCTTTAAAACCACGAACTCGCCTGTTTGCAAATGCTCAGCTTTGTAAGCCCGGCTCATGCTTCCTTCACCCAAAAATTGAGTGAGCTTCCAGCGTCCATCCAGCACCTTACCCAGGAGAGGATCTTCGGCGCCAAACAGGGAGAAGGATTTCAACGATTCGGATTTCTGCAGTTCGTCTTGCATTCCCGAGACCTGGTCTGCGGCTATTCTGCCGCTGGGTTATGTCGCGAAGCCGGTTGGCTTAAAGTTGCCGAGACTGACCGTACTGCGCCCTGGTTCGATGTACCCCGCTATGGAGTACCTAGTTACATAATACCCGTTTAGCCGGAACCCAAGCCTGCTTGTGACCCGAGACTTAAAATCGGCACAAATCTACTTAAGTCTTGGAAAGGCTGATACCGCGGGCTTTTAAAATCTTCTGCAACTCCAAAAGGCAGGTATAGGTAGGCAAAAGCCAGAGAGTATGATCGGGCGGAGTCGCTGCCAGCGCATCGTCTAAGGCTTTGCTTAACCCCGGAACTACCGTTATGTTGTCTGAGCTAGTACCAGCGTATTTCATCCTCAGAGCCATGTCTTCGGCGCGTTGGCCACTGACTGTAACTCGACGGTTCTTTTCGCCAAGCTGCTCGAAGTCTGCATCCCACAGCCATGAAATATCGCGGCCGTCAGCGAGATTGTCGTTTATGGCGATCAAAACATGTGATTTTTCGTCTGCCACTACAGCTGATACTGCCTGACTGGTGCCGGCAGGATTTTTGATCAACTGAATGAACACCTCCTTGCCGCTGATCGATATTTTTTCCGAACGACCGAAGAGAGTTTTGTACTCCTTCAACCCGTGACGAATCGACTCGTGTGTTATGTGGAGCGATTGCGCAGCAGCCGCGGCGGCCAGTGCGTTGTAAACGTTAAAGAGGCCGGGAATCAAAAGATGCACCTCGGTCTCGTCGCCGTTTAGGTGCAGCGTAAATCGAGAGTGATCCGGGAACAGTCTTACATTGGTAGCGTATACGTCTGGCTGGGGGCGGCGATTATCACAGTTGGAACAAGCCCATCTTCCTAACTGACCGTAGTAAACCTCTTCATAGTGTACTTCTTGACCACACTTGCCACAGTAGCCCAGTTCGGCGTTTGAGATCTCTTTGTGACCGGATTGAACTATGGCCCCATCGGTGGTGCTGTGATTCCGCTTGTGATGCGAGTGCTTGCGCTCGTCTTCATCCTCGTTCAAAGATGTGATTCCGAAGTATATTCGCTTCGATTGAGGTGCCAGCTGGCTTACATTAGGATCGTCGGCATTGAGAATAGAAAGAGAGTTTTTGACTTTAATCCCTTTTTCAATCAGCGACGCTGTCGTGTCTAGCTCTCCGAATCGATCTAGCTGATCTCGAAACAAGTTGGTCACCACAACGGCCTGGATATCAGCTTCCGCTGCAACCAGGGGGAATGCCGCCTCATCAATCTCAAACACGCAATAGTCGGTGTCTAATTTTCCGTCCCAGCTGGAGGCATCTACCAAGCAGGCTGTGATGCCTGTAACTAGGTTGGCGCCTTGGTAGTTGTGAACTATATCCAGCCCGGCGGTCGTCAAAATAGACGAGAGCAGTCCCGATGTGGTGCTTTTGCCGTTGGTTCCAGTTACAGCCACAACCCCGTTTCGAGCTTGTCTTGCCAACTGTCCGAGAACATTCTGCGAGACCTTGCGAGCCAGTCTGCCTGGCAGATTTGAAGCTAAACCAGCTCCCGACAAGCGAATGGCCTGAGCTGTCAATTTACCTGTTAGAATCGCTAGTTTGTTCATGCTGGTGTGTTCTGCTATCTGTTTCTTCTAGGTTTATTCTAGTTTGTTAGTGCAAGAAAATATCGTTGACGCTTGGTTCGATAAATGACCTCAGGCTGGTTTTGCTCGCCCGTATCACTAGCTCATCACCGAGTCCGAACTGATAGTCGATATGTTGTCCGTCAATGTAAATTACACCGGTTCTCATCTGCGATGTTATGTGAAGCTGTTGGTTGCGTCCGAGCGTCCCGCGGAGCAAATGAAAATGTTGTTTCGGACGCAGGTATGGTTCGCGCACCAGATATTGATAGTTGTCTGCCGTAATATTCATAACGGTACCGCCGGCGGAGCGCAGCGAGCCCGTCGATCCCGAGGCTGTTCCGATCCATATTCCTGAACTGCGCTGTTCTTCGGCCTGGTCGTCGATAGCGATGAAATAGCGGCTCGTAGCCGCTGGATTTGAGTGAGCGATCAGTACTTCATTTAGTACCAGCTCTGGCAATGACGACCCGTTCAATTCTAATTCCAGGCGCAGAAGATTTGAGGGTTGAATGCGTTCTGATTCGATGCCGTCCAGCACATCGCTCAAGTTTGAGTCATTGGCTAGGCAGAAATGACCAAAACTCGACGAACTGGAAGAATTTACTCCGAGCAAAGGGATGTCTTCGAGAGAGTGAGAAGCATCAAGGAATGTCCCATCACCGCCCACTGCAATCATCAAATCGACATCTTCGACGCGTGCCTTCAATTCAGCGCGGGCAATAGATTGAAACTCGATCTTGCGTTTCTTAAGCTCACTTTCCAGATGGTTGAGTGTGCGCACATGTTCTTCATGTGCCAGCTTAACGCGGGTGACTACTTCGCTTTGTTCTTCGAGCAGCTTTATGAAGCGCGACTCTCGATGTTCGATTGCTTGGATCTGAAAGGTCGACTTCTTGTGAAGGATAAGGACCTTGCGGAGCTTCAATTGCCTTGCCTGTGTGTCGCGAACGGAGATGGTCAGGTTACCAGATTGAGGCAACCAAAGCAACGATGAGACAAGCCTTCAGATAACGCAATGGTGGGGCGTTGTCGACGACAATTGAGTTATACTGAGACTTCTGGATTTTTATACTTGGTAACAGGAGGCAGCAATGACTCTGTCAGGCGCGCAGATTCGTGAGAAGTTCATTTCGTATTTCAAGGACAAGCGGGGACATCTCCACTTGCCAAGCTCAAGCTTGATTCCGGACAATCCGACTTTGCTTTTAACTTCTGCAGGTATGGTGCAGTTCGTTCCTATCTTTTTAGGACAGGCCGCTCCGACCAATCCGCCCCGTGTCGTCACTGTTCAAAAATGCGCCAGAGCCGGCGGTAAAGATTCAGATATTGAGAATGTCGGGCGCACAGCTAGACATCATAGCTTTTTCGAAATGCTGGGCAATTTCAGCTTCGGCGATTATTTCAAGAAAGAAGTTATTCCATGGGCATGGGAGTTCGTCACTAAAGACTTGGGGCTGGAGTCCGAAAAGCTTTCAGTAACCGTGTTTGAAGGCGACGAGCAATATCCACCCGATGACGAAGCCTACCAGATTTGGAACAAGACGGTCGGTGTTCCCGCGGAGCGCATATTCCGTATGTCTCGCAAAGACAATTTCTGGGGACCACCGGGACCGACTGGACCCTGCGGACCTTGTTCTGAAATCTATTACGACCGCGGGCCCGAGTATGGTTGCTCCGACGACCCTACAAAATGCGGTATCGGCCTGTGCGATTGCGACCGTTATCTGGAATTTTGGAACCTTGTGTTTATGGAGTCGTTCAAAGACGAGCATGGAAAATTCTCGCCCTTAGCGAATAAGAACGTTGACACAGGCTCGGGATTGGAGCGCGTCGCTTTGATCCTGCAAAAGAAAGACAACAGTTACGAGAGCGATCTGTTCTTTCCGATTCTTCAGCACATCAGCGAACTGGCCAAAGTTCCTTACAAAGGCGGTGTGCCTAAGCCCGGTCACGCTGACGATCCTGAAAGCAAAAAAGACACCTATCTGAAGATAATCAGCGACCACGCTCGCTGTGTTACTTTCCTTGTATCTGACGGTGTGAGAACGAGCAACGTCGGGCGTGGCTACGTGCTTCGTTTCATTATTCGAAGAGCCGCTCGCTTCGGTCGCCTCTTAGGATTGACGGAACCTTTCCTATACAAGATCGTTCCCACTATCGTCAAACTTTACGGAGATCACTATAAAGAGCTGCAAAACAGCGATGTCGTTGCAACTATCATTAAGGAAGAGGAAGAGCGTTTCGCGAAGACAATCGACCGCGGCATGAACCTCTTGAATGAATTGTTAGACGCTGAAGGCACCACGATTGATGGTCACGCTGCTTTCAATCTCTATGCAACTTACGGATTTCCGCTTGAACTGACAAAAGAGATTGCAGCCGAGCGTAACAAATCAGTCGACCTTGACGGATTTGCGAAAGCGCGCGGCGAGCACGAAGAGAAGTCATCGGGCAACAAGTTCAACGTCATCATTGCTGGTGACGGTGGCATGGCCAAGATTCTCAAAGAACATGGACCGACAGAATTTACCGGCTATCAAAAGCTGGAAGACAAGGCAAATGTCATTGCGGTCATTCATGACGGCAAAATCGTCGACCACGCCGAAGAGGGGCAGGAAGTAGAAATCCTGCTTGACCGCACTCCTTTTTATGGTGAGTCTGGCGGCCAGGTTGGAGACAGCGGTGTCATTCGTAACCGCGATGCCTCAATGAATGTGCTTGATACAAAGAAGCAAGAGGGGCTCTTCTTGCACAAAGTGCGCACTATTGCCGGTACCATCGAACCCGGACAGTCGGTTGAGGCGCTCGTCGATAAAGACAAGCGCAAAGCCACCGTTTTGCATCACAGCACTGCCCACTTGTTCCACGCGGCAATTAGAGACTTACTTGGCAAACATGTTGTGCAAGCCGGCTCGCAAGTCGGTCCCAACGCTATGCGTTTTGACTTTACCTTTGAACGGCAGCCGACGGCTTCAGAGCTGCTGCAGGTCGAGTCATTGATGAACGATTGGGTTCGCCGCAATATTCCGGTCGAGACTCAAGTAATGAGTCTCGATGAAGCTAAGAAGACCGGTGCAATCGCTATGTTTGGCGAAAAGTATGGCGACCTGGTTCGCGTTCTGCGCATGGGGGACGTGAGTTTGGAGTTCTGCGGTGGCACCCACGTCTCTAATACAGGTGAAATTGGTCCGATTAAGATCGTCTCTGAAGGAAGCATTTCCTCAGGCGTTCGCCGTGTAGAGGCACTTTCCGGTGCCAGAGCTTGGAACTATATAGCTGAAAGTATGTCGGTTCTGCAAAATGCATCGAGTATTTTGAAAGTCAAGCCACAAGACTTGGCTGCGCAAATTGAGCGCTTGCAAGAGCAGTTGAAGTTGAAAGAGAAGCAGCTGCAATCAAAAGATGACGAATTGGCTATGCTCAAGGTGAGCGAGTTGAAAGCCGAGTCTTTGGGCAACGTTGAATTCATCGGCAGTGAATTACCGGGAATGACTCCTGATGCACTCAAAAGCGCCGTGGAAAAAATGCGTAATCAGAACAAAGGCATGATTGTGGTGCTGGCTTCAAGCTCAGCTCCTGACAAGGTCTCTGTAGCTGCTGGTGTTGCGGACAGTCTGGTCAAGGAAGGCTACAATGCCGGCAACCTAGTGAAAGAGTTCGCTGCCATTTGTGGTGGTGGCGGCGGCGGTCGCCCCCAGCTTGCTCAGGCAGGAGGTAAGGACCCTTCGAAGATTCCTCAGGCTCTTAAGCAGATGCGGACGCTCGTCGCTGAAAAAGCTAGATAGAAAACAGAAAACAGGAAACCCAAACAGAAACAGAAATTAGAGAGAGAAGGCAAACAAAGATGATTGTTCAACGTTTGGTGCGTTCGATAGTTCTCAGTGGTGCAGTTCTAGCGACATCTGTCGGTGCCGCGTTTGCTAACGCTCCACCGGTTCGTGTCGCTGTCGTGCAGGGCGGTGGCAGCGGCATGGAGCAAGATGTCGTTGATCAGATCACGCAGCAGTTAGAAGGCATGGACGGCGTTGCTATTAGCACGGTAAATCCAGATTGGTATGTAGTTTGTAATATTCGAGAAAATGTCGACCAGATGAGTGGGCAGATTCGCTACAACGGAAACGTTCTCGTCAAAACAGTTGGCGGCAAGGTCGTGAGCACCGTTGCAGTGCAAAAATACAATCAGGATTTTTCAACGTCGCCTGGAACTCCGTTGAATAAAACTCTCGTCGACAGAGCCGCTCGCGATGTGATCAATAATGTCGCAGCCCGAGCTGTGCCTGAGATTCAAAAGGCCGTGATGATTGAGATGGAGGGGCGCAATCGAGTTGATGCCGCTTCGTCTCTTGATGCGCAGGGGAAGTTTGACGAAGCTCTAGGCGTTATAGAACAGATCACGCCAGATTTTATCGAATTTGATAAAGTGCAAAAGCTGCACGCCAAGATTGTCCACGACAAGCAAGTCGCAAGCAGACCGAAAACTGCAACAAAAGCGACCGCGTCAGCGAAAGCAGCTGCGGTGAAAAAGAGTCAGCCGGCCAAAGATGCAGCTCTAGCAACGAAAGATGATTCGTCCAAAGCTAAGAAGGATTTGCTGCTGCCTTAGGCTCGGCACTTAAACTGCGCTAGCCAAATTGTGAGTATCCGGAGAAACCGTGCCGAATATTCGTAATAGAGACGGGATGAGGGCGTGTTCCTGACCTCTTTTGGGGCTGCTGAGGTCAGGAATACGCCCTCATCCCGGAGCGGTTAGCTTTTATATGTGCACTTGCGACCAATTGCGAAAATTCAAAGAACCATGACGAGAGCCCATTCTATTGTTTCCAGTCTCTCAGAGTAATGTAGGATTGGCTGGCAGTCTGGAAGTTTCAAATTGAGTGTAGCATCCGTCATCGTGTTGACGTTGATCTCTGCCTCGGCTGGTTGCAGTGGCCATGGGTGGTGATGGATTACTCCGCGAAATAGCTTGCCATGCTTGTTCGTGGTGTAGAGGCAATATCGCTCGGTCAAGAATCTGTCCAGCGAGTCTGCGTTTGGTGAAAACAAAGGACCAGTCGGTTTGTACGAGGCTCTGAATTGGGCTGAAGACTCTCTTCGCTTGCTTTCATAAGTAACTACGCCGTCTGAATTGCAGCGTGAAGACATGGTGGCATTAAAATACGGCAAATAATAGAAAGACTTTGCTGTCCAAACTGCAAATGAGTTCGAACAGTCCAGGCTGAAGAAGTAGACGCCAGGAATGCCATTTTTGGTCACGTATGTGCGCACGTTCAGCTCTAAAAAGTTAGAAAGTGGTGGTACCACACACGTGTATCGTGGGTGTACGTCTCTCATTAGGAAAGGCACCACTCCCACCCATGCCGTGCCGTCGAATTCATCTATATCGAGCGAGCGCGGAATCAGGTCTCGCAGTTTGGACGTTTCGACTGGCCAATGAGCAAAGAGGAGCTTCTCCCACACCTGACTCATTACCCATGCACTTTGTGGTACTGGAAACGGGCGATGGTCTACTTTTGCCAGCAACGGATGTATCATCGCTCAGAGATTCCGCAGGGTATCAGTGGTCGGCTCGTTGAGTGCACCGTTCAACTTTCGTATGATACCCCGCAATAAGTCTGTCTCACGTTTGGATGCTTTGGCTCGATAGTAGAACTGTTTCAAGTCGTTAAGGACTTGTCCTTTATTTCTCTCTCTGGCAAATTCCACTCGCTCCAAAAACAGAGACAGCTGTTGGAACAGCTCATTTACCTCGCTCACAAGCGGCGGCTCAAGCGACGGTTCATTGCCGTCGTTTTGATCGTGTTCAAACGTTTTCCGCATCTCGTAGGCAACGATTCCGGCAGCCTGAGCTAGATTGAGTGCAGGAAACTCAGGGTCTGTCGGAATTCGAATAAGAATCTGGCAAAGAAGCAGTTCTTCTTTCCTCAATCCATCGATCTCGTCGCCAAAAACAACGCCAATACGAGTGTTTTTCAACTCTCTTAGTTCGCCAGCCAGATGGCTCAAATCACGCAGCTTTTCCTTTCGCTGTTGTCCTGAAGTGGTGCCGATGACAATATTGAGGTCGGCAATTGCATCAGCCAGTGTTGGGAATGTAGTGCTGTTCTTCAGGAGATCGAAAGCAGCTACAGCCATCTTTCTTGCTTCAGCATCTTTGTATTTTCGGGGCGGTTCGACGAAACGCAGATCTCGAAAGCCAAAGTTTTTCAGTAGCCTGGCGATTGAGCCAATGTTGCCCAGAAACTGCGGTCTAACAACTATAAATGCGACATGGCTGCTGCCATCTTGTTGCATGTTCTGCCACCTTAATCCTTTCACCGAAGGATAGCAGGTAGAGAACCAGCTGTCTAAACACTTAAGTGTCTAGGGAGAACGTTGGTCAAGAATGTAGAGTTGTACGATCTCTTCCACTCGTTTTTCCCAAGCGGCAACATCAGCTGCTTTTTCAGGGTTGTTTCTATAGTGTTCGACCATGGCTGACAGGATTAAACCAACCTCGCCACTGAGAGGACCGAACGTGCTCTCTGCTGATTCCAGAGACCGTTGGAACTCTTTTTCTACTTCCGAGGGTTCCTTGCTTCCGTATTCAAATCGTGCAACATTTTGTCCTGTCATATTCATGGCGCAGACCTATAGAAGGGGTATAGACGCTTCCGTCTCAATTCAAACTCATGCTTCTGAAATAATTGTGAAAGTCGAGCAGTTAGTTTGAGCCGCTGATGCGGCTGGAAACGGTAGAGCCCGAGCTGAAATACTGTAGTCAATTGTGCTACAACCCTTTCTACCACTTTCCTTTCTTCGCAGGCTCTCGCATCTTGTGGGTTTGTAGATATTCTTCATAAGTTCCATAGAAATCGACTAAGCCTTGATCAGTGAACGCAAGAATTCTGGTTGCTACTTCAGAGATGAGGTCTCTGTCGTGCGATACAACGAAGACGGTACCCGGGAATATTGACAGTCCTTCAGCGAGAGCTGAGACCGCTTCCAGGTCGAGGTGATTCGTTGGTTCATCGAGCACCAAGACCGGATTTTTCTGCATCATCATTCTGGCCATAAGTAGTCGAGCCGCCTCGCCGCCGGAAAGTGTCTCCGTTAGCTTCAAACTCTCGTCACCTGAAAACAGCATGCGACCTAACAATCCGCGTACGAACTGGTGTCCTTCGTCTACCATGTACGCCATCAACCAATCGAGAGCGCTTACCCCCGGACTCAATTCGTCGTGGTAGTCCTGCGGATAGTAACTCCAGCTAGCGGCATCGCCCCATTTGATGGTGCCTGCGTCAGACGGCAGCTCTTTCATCAAGCAGCGCAGAAGTGTCGTTTTTCCGACACCGTTTGCACCGATTATGGCGATTTTGTCGCCTCGGTTTACTTGCAAATTGATGTCTTTGAACAACGTCTTTTCATCGAACGCTTTCGATAGGTCTTTGACCTGAAGCACTTCCCTTCCAATAGGCTTCTCTTGTTCGAACCTAATGAACGGTCTTTGAATATTCGACCGCTTCAGTTCTTGTGGCGCTAGACGGAGAATCTCTTTCTTGCGCGATTGCACCTGACTAGATCTTTGACCAGCTGCGAATCTCGCTACGAATTCCTGCAGTTGCGCGACCTTCTTTGCTTTCTCTTTGTTCGCGGCTTCGATTGTCTGACGTGCTTGCAGTTTATGTTCAACCATATCATCGTAGGTGCCCGGATAAATGATGATCGTGTCGTAGTCGATGTCTGCTATATGGGTGCAAACAGAATTTAAGAAATGGCGGTCGTGAGAGATCACAATTAGTGTTCCTTCGTATGTGTAGAGGAACTCTTCCAGCCAATGAATTGATTCCAGGTCCAGATGGTTTGTTGGTTCGTCGAGCAGCAGTGCCTCTGGTTCGCCAAAGAGTGCTTGTGCGAGTAGCACTCTAAATTTGTAGTCAGTCGGCAGAGTGCTCATCAAGTTTTCATGTTGCTCGTCGGGAATGCCGATACCCCGCAGAATTTCAGCCGCTTCAAATTCAGCTGTATAGCCGTTTTCATCAGCAATTACCGATTCTAATTCACCCAGTCTAGTCATCTGGTCGGTCGTTAGATCTGTCAATTCACAAAGTTCTGCTCGTTCTTTGAATGCTTGCCAGAGTGTGTCATTACCCATGATGACGGTGTCAATAATGCGTTCATCATCGTAAGCAAACTGGTTTTGTTTCAGCACGCCTACTTTCTTCGGTCTCGAGACGATGCCTCGATTGGACGGTTCAACTTGCCCCGACAGGATCTTCATGAATGTGGATTTGCCCGCACCGTTTGGCCCAGTTAATCCATAACGGTAGCCCGGACTGAACTTCACCGATACGTTGTCAAATAGCGTTCGGGTGCCGAAACTTTTCGTGACTTCGTTGACTGTGATCATGGCTGGATTCCTTAAGACTCTGAATCTTTCGATGCGCTACAAATGCGGCATTATAGCTGCTGGCGCGTCTCGATATTATTAGCGTCTGGAGATTTTTGGCAAAATGACACATTTCAATTCATTACGGCATCTAGCTGCTCGCTGCATTTCCTCGCGTTTGTGATAATGTGCTTCTATGGTGGTGCGCGGGAATCGGAAATTCTTGTAAGGCATAGGAGGGGTTAAGGATGGGTAAGGAACAAGTTCAGAAGAAAGAGACTAAAAAGAAGGCAGCGAAAACCATGAAAGAGAAAAAAGCTGCTAAGGCTGAAAAGAAAGCCAACAAATAGCCATCAATAGCCGCGAACTCAAATTTGCGATCAGCGAAGAAGACTGAATATTGAATGACCTGGATGCTTCGACGTAGCGTCATGAAGTTTGCAGTCAGGCTGGCTCTGTTTCATGGCTTGCTCCAGTCTCTTTACCTCGTATGGTTTCCAGTTAGACAGGCTTAGTTTTAGCGATTTGAGATTTTTAAAAGGTGCAAACATGTTTGTGGCCTCCTGACTGATCGGGCAATCGGATAGATCCAAATCCGTCAGCTTTGTCAACGATTGAAGTTGTGTCAATCCTTTACTCGTAATATCGTTGTCACTCAGATCCAGTCTTTCGAGTTTGGTCATTTTGCTCAGCGATGCTAGATCGCTGTCTTTGAGACCTGTCATTCGCAAACCAAGCAAGGTGAGGTTGTTGGAGTTCTTTAGAGCTTGGAGAACCAGTGGCGTATGTTTTATTGTTCTCAGATCAAGCATTTTCAGGGAACGGAGATGCTTGAGTTTGGCTATCTTTTCGCCTGTGGTCTTAGTTCGACCGAGAGTGAGCACGGTTAGATTCGGCATTTTGTCTATATCTTTCAACGATTCATCAGTCACTCCGGTGCATTCATCCATTTCCAGCCCTTCCAAGCCGGTGAAGTAGGGGATAGCTTCAATGGTTCTGTCAGTCACACTTGCAACGCCATTTAGCCTAAGCGAACGCACTTCATCTGGTCGGAATCTTTTGAACATTTGAGTGTGGATGCAGATATAATCTGTCGCCGTAAGTCGAAATGGGGCAAAGGGCTGAATGGTCATGTTCCCTACAGCGAAATTTGCAGTGGGAAGCGGCTTGCCATTTTGGTCTTCAGACTTCACTTCTGTGGTGCTTGGCAGTTCTGAAATTCTGCCTGGCGATTCTTCCAAATTGAATGGGAAATGAAATATGCGCTTATCGTGCTGTTTTACTTCGGAAAAGAAACCGCCTTCGTAAGATGGCTTTTCTGGTTCCGGCGCATTGCTTGGATTTGCATTGTCTAGAACCTGCAGAGCATCTACGTGTGGTGCTGGCGCCGTCGTCTCCGCTTTTTGTGGAGTTCGCAAAAAGAAAGCCGACGCGGCTATCGCGACGATGATAAAAGTTGCGATTCCGACGGCAAAGATAGGATGCCGACTGCTAGTTGTGTTTTTCTTTGAGTCATTCTGGACGTTTATGGCGATTCGTTCGCCCCTCCCTATCTTCCGTAGGTCTCTTGCCAGTTCGGTCAAACTTTGATAACGGTCCTTCGGTTCTTTCTCGAGCAGCTTTTTCACCACCGCTTCTAGATCTTTTGGGAATGATTTCCCCAGGCTTGCCTCTCGAAGAGACGGCGGACTCTCGTTTTGATGCTTGAGCATGACCGGAAGAGCTGTGTCACCGTCAAATGGCGGCGTGCCAGTGAGCAGTTCGAACAGCAAACAACCGATGGAATAAATGTCGGCGCGGTGGTCGAGGGTTTTACCCAGACATTGTTCGGGACTCATATAGAATGCAGTGCCAAATACCTCACCGGTTTTGGTCACTGCGTTGGCTTCGTGGTCCCCATCGAGCAACTTCGCCAGTCCGAAATCGACGATTTTGATCTCTGGATTGCTGCTCTCTTTTGTCAGCATTATGTTGCTAGGTTTGATGTCTCGATGGATTACGCCTTTCGAGTGCGCGTAACCAAGCGCGTCGCAAATCTTGATAGTCACGTCGAGAGCGAGGTCTTGAGAGAGCGGACCTTGGCTCTTCAGCGCACTCGAGAGAGTGATTCCGTCGAAGTAGTCCATGACAAAGTATGGTTGCCTACCGTCGATAACTCCAAAATCTGTTACTTTGATCAAGCTCGGGTGATCGAGCATGTTGGCCGCATGAGCTTCTTTTTGAAATCTTCGCCAGGCGTTGTCCGTAAGAGTGCTCGGATCGAGGGTCTTAAGCGCGAAGCTGCGATGAAACAAGATGTGTTCGGCCAGGTAGACAGCGCCCATGCCTCCTGCACCGAGCGGTCTCACGATTTTGTAGCGTTCTTGCACTATCGCGCCTTCTTGTAGAAGCGATTTTGCCGGATTGAATATCGCCTGCCCGCCCAAGGTGCCATCGTTCATTAGTCGGAGCGAGATGCCAAAATCTTCGCTAGACTTGAGATTTAAGGGGCGTTTGGAATCGTCCACGTTTTGTTCCTGGCCTGTGTACTAGATATGCCACGCAGTGACGTTAATTCTCTTTCAAGGCGCTCACCGCATGAGATTCTCCGGCGAAATGGCAGCGGCGCCCGCAAGGACGCCGCTTTGGCACAAACCGATTGTCGAGACTGGCTAGATGGTCTACTTATTACTGCGCAGCTTCGAAGCTAATCTAAGAATCTCCAAGTACAACCAGACGATGGTCACCATGAGACCGAATGCTCCATACCACTCCATATATTTTGGCGCCCTGCTCTCCACTCCGGCTTCAATGAAAGCGAAGTCTGTGAAGAGGTTGAGTGCTGCTACAACGGTTACAACAACGCTGAATCCGATTCCGAATATTCCAGTGTCCCAGATCATCGGAGCATGAATACCGAAGAACATCAAAACCATGGCCACGAGGTAATAGACGGCGATGCCGCCCGTGGCGATGGCAACGGCTTTCATGAATCCGGCGCTGGGTCTGACAAGGCGCGTTGTGTAAGCGAGCAAGAAGACACCAAGAACTGCAAAGGTCAAACCAACTGCTTCAACACCTATGCCGGGAAACTGCGTCTCGTAAGCTACCGAGACTGCACCAAGCGCAAGACCCTCGAGAACGGCATAGAGCGGCGCTGTTACTGGGCTGAACTGTTTGTTGAAGATGGTGATCAAAGCTACGACAAAACCTGCAAGGGTGCCTCCAATCATGTACGGCGTCAAGGCTGAGGAGGCGACGTGAGCCTGAAAGTACAGATGCCACGGCCAGAACGCTCCGGCGAACATGAGCAAAGTGAGAACACCTGCCTTCATGGAGGTGCCGTCAAGCGTCATCAGTTCGCCTTTCCAGGATTCCGCCGCTTTTGAAAAAACATCGTTTCGGAATACCGGGTTGTTTGTCTTCATATCTTGCTCCTTGACCTCGATACAAATGAGGCTATCTACAGATTTACCCTTTTTCCTTTACTGCAATGTGCCGAGCGAAAGTTCGGAACCACTCAATTCATGAGGCTTAACCGCAACAACTTTGGCTGATTTTCCTTAATCAGTTCATAATTAATCAGCCGCGGAATCGCGTTAGGCTCGCATAGACAACCACTCCGAGCGTCGGCAGCTAGCGCTTGGCAGACATGGTTTTCCCCCAATCCACTTTGTAGGTGCCATTCTTCTGCGCCACCCATACGATTGGCCGAATCGGACTGTTTTGCAGGTGGTGATAGAGCAGACCTGTACGCGCGTAGAAGCCTCTCGTGTGAAAAGAGTTCGGCATGCTCAAAGACGCGATGTCCAAGTGATGGCAGAATTCGTGACAGAGGGTGCTCAAAAAAGTGCCGTAAGAAGTAGCTTTCTTCTGAACGGCTGTTCGCATCCACAAACGAATCTGAGTTGTCTCCGGGTCGTAATCGCCAAACAACTCTGAGACCCAGCTTTCGGTCACTTTTCTTGGGCGCACGTTCAAAATCTTGACTGGTGGTGCCTGCACGTTGTAGCAGTGAGCCAACTCTTGCATGATGGTGTTGCTTATGGCTTGCACTTCCGTTTTTGCTTCCTCGGCAAGTGCCTCCTTCAGGCGTCCGGCATAGAGGCGTACTTGCTCTGGCGCCGGCAGCTGAATAGTCAGCAACTCGTCGCTTCTTTTGTATTCATCCCGCTCGCTTGCCGGTTTAGGAATGGAATCGGTGTTCATGTGTGACACCGTAACATACTTTCTTCAGGGTAGTGAGGAGTTCGTCAGCATTTTGTCCGGATTTTAGTTTGGCATGACACCATGAGCGGTGGTATCAAATTGGTATGAGATTGGTATGACCGATGCCTCAGACCTATGCGCTTGCTAGGATTACCAATTTCTCATGCTGGCTTGCCAGGCTGCTCATGTTGATTTTTTTAATGTCGTGAGAATTTGAAGTCCTTATTCTTTCAAAACCCTCAGAGGAGCTAATTGTGGGTTTTTATCGGCTCGGCTCGCCTTGGAACGTGCCTGCAGTGTGCAATTTTATTGTTCAGCTTTTTAACAAGGTCTGATGCCCAAAACTATCGTTTTGTCTCCTCATCCAGTAGACTTTTGAGACCATGCGAGATTTTGAGTCATGGCGTGTCTACCAATTAAAAGTTTTTGCTTTGCTTCCAGGAGCTAATTAAATGAAGTTGCGTAAGGTCGGTACCTTTTTGATGGCGATGCTTTTCATGCTCGCAAGCGTCGGTTTCCCGCTTAAAGCGTCTGCCTCTGCAAAGCGGCGCGTGGCGGTGTTGCCGTTTGAATATGGCGCTGTTACCTCCGAGGTTGGAACAGTCGACGTGGGCAAAGGCATCACGACTTTGTTGATCACCAAGCTTGTTAACGACGGTACTTATTCAGTGATCGACCGTCAGATGCTCGACTCAATCTTGAAAGAACAGAACCTATCGGTAAGCGATCGTGCTGACCCAGCAACAGCTTGTAAGATTGGTAAAATTTTGAGTGTCGACGCAATCATTGTCGGCACAGTGACACAGTTCGGTTTCGAAAACAAATCCATGGGCGCAGGAGCTGCAGTGAGCGTTCTCAGCCATGTTCCTTATGGTGGCTTTGCCAGTGGTTTGGGTGGAATTCGCAAGAACAAATCCAAAGTAAAAGTGGCGATCGATGCCCGTGTCGTTGATACCAACACTACTGAGATTCTAGCTGCGGTACACGGCACTGGCGAGTCAAACCGAAGTGGTATGTCACTTTGGGGCGATGGTGGCGGCAGTGGTGGCGGCGGCGGCGGTGGCTTCGATTTTGGAAGCTCCGGATTTGCAACCTCAATTGCCGGCGAAGCAACTATGGCGGCTGTTGAAGAGATGGGCGGTCAGATCATAGCTATGGCTAACAAGTTGCCCGACAACCAATCTTTGGCACAGGCCAATGTGGAAGGCAAGATTGCTGACGTGACCGGGAACCAAGTTATCGTCAATGTGGGCAAAAACAATGGTATTGCCTCTGGTGATAAGCTCGTTGTCAATCGCGCTTACAAAACAGTGAAAGATCCTGTTTCAGGAAAAGTCTTGAAAGAGCTAACTAACACGATTGCCGTGATTAACGTCAGCTCTGTCGATCCTGACTCATCAACCGGAGAGATTGTCAAAGGTGGTGGCGCGCGAGTAGGCGACAGCGTCAAAAAAGTGACGACCGAAGTCTCAGGTATTGTCATCGCTCCAGCACCAGGATCGTCTAGCAGCCTGACAGGGCGCGCGATGGAAGCGACCGGCACCGTTGTCAAAAAAGGCGAAGACGCTGCCGTGCACAAGACCGAATCACTCGTTAAAGACGTCTTCAAGAAGCCAGCTTCCACCGTCAAATAACATGAATCGGCATCACGAGAGTAATTTCATGGCCACCATCGGCGGACCGCTCAAGACAGTCATTCTCGTCTTGGCGGTCCCGCTTATGTTTTGTTTCCAGGCACCGCTGCAAGCTACCGAGCCCCAGGACTGGGATAAAGTTCTGAAAAAGGGCAACGACGAGTACAAGCTTGGAAACACCGAGAAAGCCATCGCTTTCTTTCAGGAAAAGTGCAAGAAATATCCACTTTCCGGCGCTTGCCACACAGCACTGGGCCGGTCTTTGAAGCGACTTGGCAAATTCTCGGAAGGAAAAGAAGAATTAAGGAAGGCGACAGACCTCGAACCGTCTTATGCCCCTGGCTGGTACGAACTTGGCGTCATGCTTGAGAGCGACAAGGATTACAGGGGAGCAGTGGCCGCATTTGAGAAATTTCTCGATCTTGATTCTGACGCTGGACAACGCAAGCTTGTATCGGACAGAATAAGGTCTTGTAAAGAGCATATGTAAGAGCATATGCGTGGAACAGGTTAGTTCCGATTCATAACGAGGTAGGTAGCGTGGATCAACCCAAGAATTACGCCTTTTTCAAAGGTAACTTTTGCCCCATCGAAGAAGCCAACGTCAGCATCATGAACCATTCGTTCATGTATGGGACTGCGGTTTTTGAAGGCATCCGGGGCTATTGGAATGCGCAGAAAGAGGAGATCTACCTTTTCCGGCTTCGTGAGCATTTTGAACGCATGCAGGACAGCATGAAGATCATGCATCTGCAGACTAAACATACGGTAGAGGAGCTCTGCAAAATATCAGTTGAACTGATTCGTTATAACAAGCCGCGCACTGACGCTTACCTGAGACCGGCCGCTTACAAAACGGCGCATAGAGTTGGTCCTAGCCTTGATGATAATCCAAGTGATATTTGCATGTTTACCGTGCCCTTTGGTGATTACTTCCATGGTGCTGATGGCTTAAAAGTTCAGATTTCCAGCTGGCGACGTGTGGAAGACAATGCCATTCCTGCTCGGGCCAAGATTGTCGGTGCTTACGCCAATACCGCTCTTGCTAAAACCGATGCCATTCTCGCTGGCTTTGACGAGTGTATCGTTCTTTCTGAAAACGGACACGTTTCCGAAGGAAGTGCCATGAACGTATTCATGGTCAAGCGTGGCGTACTCGTCACAACGCCAACTACAGAGAACATTTTGGAAGGTATTACCCGCAGCAGCATCATCGAGATTGCCACAAAAGAGTTAGGACTGAAGGTCGAAACGCGCACCATCGATAGAAGCGAGTTGTACATCGCAGACGAGCTGTTCTTCTGTGGTACGGGAGCTCAGATCGGACCAATAACCGAGATCGACAGACGTCCTGTCGGAAACGGAAAAGTGGGACCGGTATCTGCCAAATTGAGAGACCGCTATATCTCGATTTGCCGTGGAGAAGACGCGAAGTATGCTCATTGGTTGACGCCAGTCTATAAAGCCGGTGTCGATCAAGTCGCTTCTGTCGCCGCAGCGAAATCGGTCAGCAAATAGACCGCGCCGGAATTAAAATAATTGACTTGTCTTGGCCGCGTTCAAATGAGGACGCGGTCGAACTGTTTCCAAACTCACATGCCGAATTCAGAATCTGCCGTACGCGCTGATTTGAGCAGTATTTCGCCGTGTGTGTTTAAGTTGTGAGCCTTGTCTTTCTCTATTGCTTTTGCCAGCTTCATCAACATGCGCGCTTGCACTTTAGCTTCGTACTGTTCGGTCTGGTCGGCGTCGTGGTGCCAAATCAGTTTCCATTCAGCAATTGCATCTTGCAATGACTTGCCGTCTGGCAACGTCTTGTTGTGGATAATCTTTGCTGTCTTTGCCCGGGCAAGCAGAATATGCGTAGTCGGGTCACCAGGATCTAGTTGCACTGCCTTTAAAAGCAGTTCAATAGCTTCGTCATATTTTCTGCGGCGAATTTTTTCTTCGCCTTTAAACCTGAGAGCCGATGCTTCGGTTAACTCGCCACCCTGGCCGGTGCCATAGACAGAACTGTTTGGTTCTGCCTCTGAATAAATGACACCATCATCTTTGATGCTTGGCGAGATGGCATCTGCCAATACCGGAGCGGAGCTGAAGCAAACGAGAATTGCTCCAAGCGTAATTCTAATTCGTTGTGACATGCGGTTACTTGTCTGTGTGTTCGGTTACGTCTTCTACATCGACTTGTGCGGTCGCTTGTAGTTCGGATATTTCGTGATTCAATTCGGCGATTCGCGTTTCGATACGTTGAATCTGCGCGATCTCGTCTCTTACTCTTTCTTTGAGAGCTGCTCCGTCGGTTGAATTTTCTTCAGCCAACAAGATATATGCACGGATGCCGATGGTGCCCAATAGTTTCGTCTTCTCCGAATTGAGCGAATAGACGTTTGTTTTCAGCTTGGCTATGCGGGCCAGCTTTTGAGTTTGATCGGCGGCTTGTTTAGCTCCGCTTTTCATCTTATTTATGATGTTGCCGAAATCTGGTGGAGTCATAAGTTGTCTCTCGAGGGAGCCTTAGACTAATACTATACGTCACCCTTGCCCAAATTGGACGAAGATGTCACAAGTTAAACGGGCGCGGCAATTCCTATAGCCCCCTTATCTGCAAGGTATATCTAAACTAGCTAGTGCCTTGGTTGTTAGCCGAACTCGACTTCGTCTTTGTGTTGAACGTAACCAATGACATCATGAATTACCTTCACGGCAAAGGCTGCAAATTCGCCCGGAATTAAGAAGCTGACCCGCATATTGGTAGACGCCACAAGCTTTACCGGCATGTGTGCGGCATTCAAACGTTCGAAGATCTGCGAGACGATCATTGGCATGTCGGCCGTTTCGGTGCCTATAACTGAAACACGACTGTATCCTTTTTCTACGTGCAGTAAGGGCAAAGCCAGCTTAGCTCGATTTGCTTCGATTATCCTCAGCACTTGCGCCAGCATCTCTTCTTTAACGACGAAACCCAATTCATGCACAGGCTGATCTTCCCTGGAGAGCATAAAGAGCATGTCAGTGTCTATTCCTAATTCAGCGAATCGCAGGAAGATGGAGGCCACTCCTTTGATCGGTTCTTTGTTGCCTTCCTCGCAATCACTGGTCATGCTCAAATTGGCAAAATTGTCATCGACGACGATACCGCAGGCGGTATCTCCAGAAACAGCCAAGCGATGGCTGATCAGTGTGCCGAGATCGTTTTCGTTTGGAAGCGACTTGACGATAAGAGGCATCTGAACGTCGGAAGCTATCTCGAGGGCTTCCGGGCTCACGAATGTTGCGCCGCAGCGAGACCATTCGACCGCTTGCTCGTATGCTAGAGAGCCAACTTTTGTCGGCCTGTGAACGAATTGAGGATCGGCGACATAGATACCGTTGCTGCCGATAAAATATTCGCACTTGTCCGCTTGTAATGCAGACCCGATACTAACAGCCAATGCATCGGAGCTGTCGCTAATACCTTCGGGCAATGATTTGACATCGGATATAGTGGCAATGCCGCCGACTACGGCGATTTCCCCTTTGGTGAGGCAAGTTTCTATCGGTTCGGCATTTAGTTCGTCGGCGTTGACTTTTTTATAGGCTTCTAGCCCCAGGGACGGTGCCAAAATGGAACGAGATGCATAACCGAGCGATTCGATGGCTAATGACAGTAGTGTGGAAGTCATCTGTTCGCACGCGGTCAAAAGGTTTTGTATCTCTCTTATGTTCGGTTGCTTGGTTAAGTTGCCAGCAAAATTGAGGCAGTTTTTGATGTCCTGGCGGCTTGCTGATACCACCGATGCTACCTCATGGCCTTCCTGTGAAGCGGCTACAATGAGCCTCGCTGCCTGCATTATGCGATCTGGATCAGACAAGCTGCTGCCATCAAACTTTTGAACAATGCGCGCCATTTACTCTGCCAATCTAGTCAACCAAATGGTTGCAATTGCAAGAACCGAACGGTCGGACGCTGCCAGTATAGGATATGTTTTGAAAATATGAAAGATCCTTTATAGGAAAAAGTGATACTAAATGAGGAGTCATCCGCCTAGTATCGCTGACGGTGCCATCTAAATTGAGACGTTGTCAGGCGCTGAAGAACTTGATCCACGCGCACTTTCTGGCAAAGATGTCTTAAAAAGATTCGGCGTCGCCGTTCGGAATTAGTGCCGAAAAAATATTTTTGAGGATCTGGAAGATTGACCTTATTTTCTTGTCTGGCATCACCGGCGATGGCTACTTCCTGAAAAGGACGTCGAGATCGTTGCTGGAATCTCTCGCCTGTTCACTCAGCACAACCTCGGACATTCGCTTGACGCGGCGATACCCCTTGGGCGGATCAAAGAGACTGATCGGCACTGATACCTGACTTATGGATATTGTAGTAAGAAACGTTTTTATGATCCCGGCTTCTTTCATCTCGGTGATGAGATCCCGACCACTGGATCTGGACCAGTGTTGGAGCGGTATCTGCCCATTTGTGGGCATTTTGTAAGCGCCATACAACACCTGACTGATTTGCGGAGCGACGCCTTTCGGTGCATCCATGTATGTGAGCGATATCCGCCCCTGTGAAACTCTCCAGGCATCGAAGCCGCTGACCTTTACCGGCACAGGCTTCAGCTCTTTCAACAAGTAGTTGTCGCGAAAGCCGATAATGATCGAGGACACAAGTCCTGTCTCCGTTAATTGCTTTAAGCTCTCGTCGAAATAGGTCTTATCGTCCTGGCGAAAAACTGTTACTTGCCAAGTCGGAGCTTTCGCCACCAGCGCGAACTTTAGCTGCTTGGAGCAGTCTATACGGATCGCATCCTTGCTGAATGTAAGATCGGATTCGCCAAAAAAATAGTGCTTCTGCCTAACGTGCCAGGCCTCGACAAATTTTGGGTCGCCCAGGCATGGTTGATGAGCAAAGCAGAAAAAGACGATAAGCAAAGCCAGCAGCATACAGACGGCACCTCTTCATTGGATTCTGCTGGTCAGGAGGGAAGCAGCGATGGCTTTTTGCTCTGGTTCACGCGCCTTCCGCTGGTGAGGAGCTGGCAGGCGCGGTCTAGAACTTCGTCAGTGACGGCATAGCAAAATCGCAGCAGTCCTGTTTCACTTTCGCTGAGGAAGAACGAATTACCTGGAACGGCTCCAATAGCGAATTCGGCGATCAGCTGTGTCAGTGCATTTTCATCACTGTCATAACCGAGAGCGGTGTAATCGGCAAGAGTGTAGTAAGCTCCTTGCGGATCGTAAGGTTTGAGGCCGGCTTCGGTAAGCGCTTTGCTTAAAATTTTGCGCTTCTTCTGAAACGGTTTGCGAATTTGGTTGAAATAGTCGTCGCCAAACCTGAGGGCCTGGGCGACAGCGTGTTGAAATGGTGCTGGCGCACACACATATGTTTCATCAGCACGCACTCCCAGTGGTTCCATTATTTCGTCTGGTGCTATAAGCCATCCTACTCTCCAACCAGTCATGAACAGCGTTTTGCTCGCTGAAGAGATGGTGATGGTGTTCTCAAACATTCCGGGCAAGCTGGCGAGCGAAATGTGCTTGTAACCCTCTGCGAGAATATATTCATACACTTCGTCCGACACCACGGGTATGCCTTTGGACTTGCACAGCGTGCCGATGGCTAGAAGCTCCTCTTTAGTGAACACCTTCCCCGACGGATTGTTCGGATTTGCTAGCGCCAGGAATTTTGTCTTTTCAGTAATGGCGGCTTCGACGTCTTCTATATTAAAGGACCAATCGGGTGCCTCTAGTGGGACATAAACAGGAACAGCATTCTTTTCCAGGACCAGTTTGACATGATATTGGTAAATCGGCTCAAACATGATCACTTCGTCGCCTGGCTCGAGAAAGCATTTGCAAACTGTTTCGAAGCCGCCGGTAGCGCCACTTGTGACGAGAACATTGCTAGTTTTGATTTTTAAATTGTTGTAGTCCCAATATCGGTCGACTAGGGCTTCTTTTAATTCTGGAATGCCATCATATGCGGTGTAACTGTTGTGATTGAGCAGCATCGCCTTTTCTGCGGCAGCAACGATGCGAGGGTCGGGCGGTAGCGGGCAAGTTCCTTGACCTAAATTGACACCGCTTACAGCTTCGATACGCTTTGTCACGGCACGAATTTTGGATTGCTGGATGCCCCTGACCCTATGGGCTAGTTTGTTTCGCATCTGATTATTCCTTGCGGTCCTGTAGTTGTCTTTTCATAATGGGCTTCCAGCCAATGTTTAGGCACGACCAATCTCAAAACTAGGTCTGTTGTGCATTGTATTTGATCTCGCGCTCCTTATCTCCTTCATTCGCTTGCAAATACTAGGTGATGAGTATGCTTTAACAGATATGCAGATGCGGCGCAAACAGGCGGTTTCTTGGCTTTCAAGAGGGTACGCCTCGCACCAATGAGTATTTCTACGGGAGTATTTTCACGCCGATCTCACAAGCCTGGGACTAAGCTCCTGTCATGGATAGTTTGATTGATAGTTTGATTGGCGTTTTGGAAAACCCTCGATATTGTCAAGAGAAGGCGGGCGATTATTGGTGGCAAATCTGAGAGGTTGAATTCCAGGCTATGGCATTGGCACAAAAGAAAGAGGTTATTCCTATGGTTGATTACTTTGTCGCAACGGCACCACTGACGCCGTACGTTCCGGGCAGTGGTTCGGGCGTGCGGATCGAGACCTTTAGTGCCTCACCTCCCGACGCACCTATTGCTCCCCAAATTGAGCAACTAAGGTCGCTGCTCGTGACCGGTGGCGTGCAAACCGTGCGCGCATTTCTCCTCAAGACGCAGGCTGAGTTGGGCGACTTCGGGCAATTCAATGCACTCCTTCTTAGTGCAAATTCTGGCGAACACGAGCAATCTGAAGTTTGCATGGATGTGATTTTAAGGTCGATCAATGAAGCGCCGGTCGTCAGGCTCGTCGATTCGCGAGGCGACTTTTGCGTTGTGCGCTTCGAGAGATCCGCTAAGGCTCAGGTGCTTGGCTAGTGAGCAGTTAGACTTCAAATCTCCCACATGGGAATGCGGACGTTTGCTTTTTTAGCAAATTGAATCGCCTCGTCATATCCGGCATCCACGTGTCGAATCACGCCCATTCCCGGATCGGTCGTGAGCACTCGTTCGAGCCGCTCGGCGGCCGAGGGCGTTCCATCGGCAACGATAACCTGACCAGCATGCAGCGAATAGCCTATTCCCACGCCACCACCGTGGTGCAGCGAAACCCAGCTGGCTCCACCGACCGCGTTGATCATTGCATTCAAATAAACCCAGTCTGCAACGGCATCCGAACCATCTTTCATCGCTTCGGTCTCGCGGTTCGGTGAGGCCACCGAACCCGAGTCGAGATGGTCGCGACCAATTACTATCGGTGCTTTGACCTCTTTTTTGGCAACAAGATCGTTGATTATCAACCCCAGTTTTGCCCGGTCTCCATAGCCGAGCCAGCAGATTCGCGCTGGTAGTCCCTGGAATTTCACTCGTTTTGACGCGAGGTCTATCCAACGGCAGAGTGCCTCATCGTGTGCGAATGTCTCAAGGATAGCGCGGTCGATGCGAGCGATGTCTTGTGGATCTCCGGACAGCGCCGCCCACCTGAAAGGACCTTTGCCCTCGCAAAACAAGGGGCGGATGTAGGCTGGTACAAATCCCGGAAATGCAAAGGCGTCTTTCACTCCATGATTTAACGCTACTTGACGTATATTGTTGCCATAGTCGAAAGCGATGGCGCCGCGCTTTTGAAACTCGAGCATCGCTTCAACGTGCTTGCAGATCGAAGCGTGCGCCTTCTCCAGGTATTGCTCGGGGTTGTTCTTGCGTAAGGCATCTGCCTCTTTCAGGGACAGTGAAGCTGGTACGTAGCCGTTCAAAGGGTCGTGAGCCGATGTCTGGTCTGTAATGGCGTCTGGCTTGAAGCCCAGTTCCAAAAGCCTTGGCAAAACCTCGGCGGCATTGCCTTCGAGTGCGATTGAAAGGGGTTGATTAGCTTGAGCTGCGTCCTTGGCTAGTTTGATAGCGTGTTCGAGATTGTCGGCCTTTTGATCGCAGTATTTGGTTTCCAAGCGACGTTGAATGCGGTGCGGGTCAATCTCAACACATATCGCCACTCCTTCGTTCATGGTGATTGCCAAGGGCTGTGCACCGCCCATGCCACCAAGCCCAGCTGTAAGCACGATACGGCCTTTAAGCGATCCACCGTAGTGCTTTCTTGCCAGAGCTGCGAAGGTTTCGTAGGTGCCCTGCAAAATTCCCTGCGTGCCGATGTAAATCCAGGAGCCAGCAGTCATCTGTCCGTACATCATCAACCCTTTGCGGTCGAGCTCGCGGAAGTGATCCCAAGTCGCCCAAGCTCCAACAAGATTTGAGTTGGCGATAAGCACGCGCGGTGCATTTTCATGACTGCGAAACACGCCGACCGGCTTCCCCGACTGCACAAGCAACGTCTCGTCAGCTTCAAGAGTCGTCAACGCTTTGACTATCGCCTTGAAACAATCCCAGTTTCTGGCTGCTTTTCCTAAACCACCGTAGACAATCAGCTCGTCGGGACGCTCAGCCACTTCCGGGTCTAGATTATTCAGAAGCATTCTCAGCGCAGCTTCCTGAATCCAGCCTTTGCTGTGCAATTCAGATCCGTGGGGTGCTTTGACCGTTATTGGCTTGGCACTTTTTAGTATCTCTTGGATTAGCTGAACGCCGGCTGCCTTAGGCGGTGCTGATGTCATGATTGAGACCTCTAAATATGTAATAAAGATTACTGTCGCTCAGGTGTGTTGTAGACTGGCAACAGAACATCATATCGGACTTTCGGTTATGCGCGCGCGTTCTGCGCCGAGGGAGAAATAATGGTCAAAGAGTTAACCAAACCGCTGACAGAGAAACCCAGCCCGGGCAAGCTGAGTGCAAAAGCCGAAAAGACGATCGAGACAATTTCCGGTCTGCCGCTAAAGCCGGTTTATACAGCCGAAGATATAAAAGATTTGAACTACGAACGCGATCTCGCTGACCCTGGTGAGTTTCCTTACACGCGTGGAATTCACCACAACATGTATCAAGGCAAGCTCTGGACCATGCGTCAATTTGCCGGTTACGGCGGTCCGGAAGAGACGAATGCTCGCTTCAAATATCTTTTGAGTCAGGGACAAACCGGCTTGTCGACAGCTTTTGATTTGCCCACACTTATGGGTTACGACTCCGACCACTGGAAATCGGAAGGCGAAGTCGGTGTTTGCGGCGTTGCCATCGATAGCTTGAAGGACGTCGAAATTCTCTATCGTGACATTCCGTTGGACAAGATCTCCACATCTATGACCATCAATGGACCGGCTGTGATCATTTTCTGCATGTTCTTAGCGAATGCGCAAAATAGAGGCATCGATCTCAAAAAGCTGAACGGCACTTTGCAGAACGATATTTTCAAGGAATATATTGCTCAGAAAACTTATTTGATCCCGCCCCGTCCGGCTCTCAAACTGATACAAGACATGATGGTTTTCTGCACGAAAGAGGTGCCGAAATGGAATACTATTTCTGTGAGCGGCTACCATATCCGCGAAGCTGGTGCCACAGCAGTGCAGGAGTTGGCGTTCACGCTGGCTGATGGTTTTGCTTATGTCGACGCCGGTATCGAAGCTGGTCTTAAAGTTGACGATTTTGTGCCGCGCCTCTCTTTCTTCTTCAATGCACACATCGATTTCTTCGAAGAGATCGCTAAATACCGCGCTGCTCGCCGTATCTGGGCTCGTCGTATGCGCGACCACTATGGTGCCAAGGACGAGCGATCGCTCAAATTGCGCTTCCATACACAAACTGCCGGCTGTAGCTTGACCGCACCACAACCAGAAAACAATATCATTCGAACAGCGATAGAAGCTCTTGCTGGTGTTCTTGGTGGTACACAATCGCTCCACACCAATTCGATGGACGAAGTGCTCGGTTTGCCAACTGAGAAAGCCGCACATATTGCATTACGCACGCAACAGATAATTGCGCACGAGACTGGTGTCGCGAATGTTGTGGACCCACTCGCGGGCTCTTATTACGTTGAATGGCTGACCAACAAGATGGAAGAGGGTGCCAACGAAATCTTCAAGAAGATCGAAGAAGTTGGTGGTGTCATCGCTGGTATCGAGAAGGGCTTCTTTATGAAGGAGCTGTCGGACTCAGCTTATCGATTCCAGCAAAGACTTGATTCCGGAGACAGAATGTTCGTCGGACTCAACGCGCTCACGGAAGAAGCGCCTGGTGCCAAGATCGATATCCTCAAGATTGGTTCTGAATACCAAGAACGTCAGTGCCAGCGCTTGAAAGAGTTGAAAGAGACTCGAGACAACGAAAAGGTGCATAACGCAATCGCTCATCTTAAAGAGACAATGCGTTCCGGTGAGAATACATTCCCAGCGCTTCTCAATGCTGTTCACAGCTATGCGACTCTGGGCGAGATTTGTGATGCTATGCGCGAGATCTGGGGCGCTTATCGCGAAACAGCAGTAATGTAATCTGTGTGCTGAGCGTTCCCTTTAGGTCGCTCTCATAGGTTACAGGAGACCTGCGCGCACCAACTGCTTCGTTGCCTCTCTAAAAGTGAGAGGCGAGAGCTTATCTTGGTTCGTTAGAACGAATCTCTTCACCTCTTTGGGTGCAACATAACTGTATTCGCGAAGCGCCCACCCCATGCCTTTGCGGATGAAGAATTCTCTTTCGGAAGAAAGCAATAGGCAGGTCTTGAAGAGCTGCTCTTCGTCAGTCTCAGTTTTGTGGTGATTGTGGCAAATGAGAGTGGTTCGACGGATCCACATATCATCGTCACGCACCCATTTATCAATTCGTTTTTTGAGGATATTTCTGTCCTTTTTGTATGCATGCCCGACCAAATTGATGGCGATGTCGTCGACGAAATCCCACCATGCACCGTCACGGATCATCTCCTCATAGAGTTCGATCGATTCGGCGTCAACATACTCAGGAAATGCACCGGCGTAAAATAGAGCAGCATATTTGCCTTCTCTCTGAGGCAGTCTCCACAATGCTCTTGCGTTTGACTCGTAGGTTAAACGATCCGCCGGCTTGAATTGCTTTTTTAGCTCTTTATATATAGGAATGCGCTCTGGTTTTTGCACGCCGAAAAAAGGCATGTCGGTTTTCATGTACGCAGCCATCTCTTTAGCCCGTTTTTCGTCCGCTCTTTTTTCGAACTCCATGCTGACGAAGTCGGCAATTTTTGAATTTTTCGCTTTCATATAGGTGACTATTGGTGGTCAAGGTGGGAACATCTAATGCCTGAACCACTAATTTAAAGCAAAAGGTGAGCAAATGCTTGATTTTCGTCCTCCGCTTGACGGTCCGGTTCTTCTCAATTTTGTCAAGGCTGCAATGCCGGCCTATATGCGAGTTCGGATGAAGGGACTCAGTATCAAGCCGGTTGATGGAGCTGTTGAGAGGTTCAAAGCGACGGCTAAACAGAGAGCGATGATCTGCCCAAACCACTCCAATCGCCACGATCCGCAGGCCATGTTCGCATTTTCAAACGCCGTCGGTGAAGACTTCAACTTCGTCGCTGCACGCGAAGTTTTTGACTATGACGATGGTAAAAACGGCTGGTGGTTGCAGCACCTTGGCGCATATTCTGTGGTGCGGGGTGCCCCCGACCGCGAGTCGTTCAAAATGACTCGTAAGATTCTCGCGGAAGGAAAGAAAAAACTCGTACTCTTCCCTGAAGGTGAAATATCACGTCAAAACGACACGCTTATGCCGCTTGAAACAGGTGCTGCACAACTAACATTCTGGGGAGTAGAAGAACTGACGAAGGTCCATGGTAGCGACAACGGCAGCTTGCCACCAATGTACGTAATTCCGGTCGCTCTCAAATACACTTATCCACACGACATCAGGCCTGCTCTCTGGCAAACACTGAGCATGCTAGAAGAAAAAGTCGGCATTACTCACGCAGATACCGAGACTTTCCATGAACGCTTGAAGAATATATCAGGCAAGCTGATGACCACGCTTGAACGAGAATATGAGTTCAAGCCGAAGGAAGGAGCCTCAGTGACTGAGCGTCTTCACGAACTGCGTACTCACGTACTGCAGGGAGTTGCATCTCAACTCAAAGTCACTCTACAAGAGAATGGAAAGCAGCTTGATTGGGTGAGGCAGATCCGCAACAAGCTTGACGATTATATTTATTCAGATGAGCATCTCGAAACAGAGTACGAGCGTAAGATTCACGATGAGAAAACGGCGAAGATAAAAGGCTTCTATCGAGACATGGACAGAGTCGTCAATTTTATCGCCATCTACGAGCAATACTTTACTGAATCAAATACGCAAGAGCGATTTGCGGATGTGCTCGACCGCCTTGAATCTGAGATCTTAGGTCATGAACCTTCAATTAAAGGACAGCGAACTGTTCTCGTCGATGTTGGCGAAGCGATCGATATGACTAAGCTGTACGCTGACTATAAGCAAAACAAGAAAGGAACTATCAATAAAGTAACTGAGCAACTCGCTCAGCAAATTTCCCATATGCTGATCGGGTTAGATAACCATCGTAAGCCGATTATGCTCACCTAAAGACCGTTATCTCTTTCTGGTGTCGTTTTGAGCTTGCCTTTTGTTTAACGATATGGTTAAATGTGATTTTAGTAAGCCCGGCGTCCTGGCAGCAAAAACATGGTCAAGTATTATTCGCAGCAATTAGACCGCACATTTTTTGCTTTGTCTGACCCCACTCGACGAGCGATCATCGGAAATTTGGCACGGCATGGACCTACTTCCGTTCTGGAAATAGCACAGCCTTTCGACCTATCGTTGCCTGCGATTTCCAAACATCTTAAGCTTTTGGAAGATGCAAATCTGGTGACTCGGACTGTCAAAGGACGCGTACATTATCTAGAGCTGTGTGCAGATCCTATGTCTGAAGCAAACGAGTGGTTGGCTGCTTATCGAGAATTTTGGGAAAGCCAATTCGATGCATTGGAGCGTTTTTTAGAGAGCGGCCAAACAGGAGAGAGAGATGACAACGAAGACTGAAACCTCCGCCCTTGAGATCACACGTACGATCAAGGCTGATGTGAAGCGGGTTTACAGAGCTTGGACCGATCCGGAGCTTATGAAGCAGTGGATGGGTTGCGGCGAGAGCCAGCGTGTGAGTTTGACGCAGAACTTCACCGTTGGTGGCAATTATTGCATCACAGTAAAACTTGCTGACGAACGGGTAGTGCAAATGTTTGGCACGTTCCTAGAGATTGTCGAAAACGAAAAACTGGTTTATTCCTGGACTAACAATTCAGAAGAATATCCGGCGTCAGATACGATTGTCACCGTTGTTTTTACGCCTAAAGGCAATAACACCGAGATCGTATTGACGCACTCAAAATTCGATCGACCGATTGCTGTGCAAGGACATTCCATGGGATGGGGCACGTCACTCGAACGTCTATCTGCTCTTTTCGAGCAATAGCAATAGCAATAGCAATAGCAATAGCAATAGCAATAGCAATAGCAATAGCAATAGCAATAGCAATAGCAATAGCAATAGCAATAGCAATAGCAATAGCAATAGCAATAGCAATAGCAATAGCAATAGCA
>DATNPX010000056.1:0-265735 GCA_036702975.1 Oculatellaceae cyanobacterium | reverse complement strand
ATCTTGTCTTGGCGAAACTTTTATTCGAGCTATAATGCTAAAGATAGTGTTCTGCCTTTAGGACAAGATAGGAAGAGGAGAGCAATTTATCCGGCTGGCTTGATGGCCAAATTGATCTTTCAAGCTTTCCTCCTCTTCCTCCATCCTTGCGTCCGAGGACAGTCTTATCCGACGATCCATAATCGTCAAGACCATCATAAAAATTGATCTGTATGAGCCGGTTCTCGATTTGCTGCTGCACCGAATGTAGTGCCCAAGAAACAACACATCACAAATGCAGTTGACCGAAGGGGGTACTCTCTTACGAGCAGGGTAAGATATTAAATTAGGCAGCGGTTCTAGCTTGGGTTAGTTTTTTGGTGAGTGAATGCGAGCAAACGCGATGAGCCAGCAGCTTCTCCCAGCTACTGCCTCGGTGCCGAAATCTGGATCTCAGAATCTTGCGCTCCGTTTAAATTTTTCGGGATTTGCCCGCTTAGCTTTATCTGGATGATTTGAAAATCTGGATTTTCAGGACGACATCCAACGACGAGACCTGAATGTGTGTAGACGGCACCATATGTTTGTTGGAAATAGCGAAGCCAGAGTACCAATTCTTCATCTCGATCAAAGGACTTTTCGCCTTCAAATGCCATGACATTGTGCTTCCATCCGAAAAACGTTCCTAAGTCTTCAGCTCGATTTCCTGGTAATGAAAGATTTCTCCCAAAGCCTCCGTTTAGTGTTACGGTCTGCTCGTTCCATGGTTGATCTGGCTTGATTCTCCATCTGTATTTTCTAGTCTGCTTGGTTAAAGCTTCTGCATACAGTTCTGCAAATCTAGTTTTTGCTTTTATAACGTTGCCTTGGGGCATTACCGGTTCAGTTCCTGGCGGCAATTGCGGATGGTTCGGATGAAAAGTATTTACTATCGCTTCTTCTAAATAGGTAAGCATCCATACCTTGTCCGCAAAGCCATAAACTGCCAAACACGCCAATCCGACGAATGATAAGATAAAAATTGTTTTTTTCACTTGGCAAAACTCCTATCTACTCAGCCTAAGGCTTCGAGATGTCAGCCAGCTTTACCACCATACAGTTCACCATTTGTTTGGTTAGTTGGGATTTTGGAACCCGGGATCAACAATTTGGTATGGTTTAAGTCCGGGAACGAACTCACCCGAATTATCGTTCGGAGATTTCCCATGCTGGCCTGGGAAGGGATCGGTGCCCTCAAATCCACCAATTTCTCGATGGAGAGTTGGGGGATTTCCGCAATTACCAACATTAGCCACGACATGACCCAAGCAGCACGCTAACTCGCGATCACAATTTCGACGACACCGTTGACGATTACAAGCATACTCAGGTTGTTTGGGATCGTTCTTGTTTGACGAACCTATTCGTGCGCAGTTATGCAAGCAAACATCGTGCCAATAGTAACAACGGTCGCGAGGCGTTGTTGGTTGGGCATAACCCTTTTGCCCAGGTAGGTATGGAAAGTTGCTTAACTCGGAACCACGGTGTCCATCTGCCCAGTTTTGGCCGCCCCAGTTACCGTACGTGATTGGCTGCCTACCAGAGGGATCAACACGGCTTATCGGATCGTTGCCTGCGTAATTATAGAGATTCAATCCACCTGCTTCCCCGCTCAAATCGCGATTAAGAAATCTCCCGAGTACAGAGCTATAAGCGCGAGAATTTGTCAGCCCAAGACCGGTCCTCGCGTGAGTATAGTATCCGGCATACTGGAAGTGAGAAACAGCAGTACCAGTCATCACCACTCGTCCAAAAGGGTCATAGTTATATTGACTCTGAATCACTCCAGAAGAATTAGTCATCTCACGAATTGAATCCAGCTGGTCCAGAGTGTAGTAGTAGGATGCACCAGCGTTTATTTCTCCACCACCAAAAAATTGAGCTATCAAAATTCCTGATGAATCGCGAGCCTCGCCTTTGTGAGAATTTACCAGCACGAATTGGTTAGTCGAGGTTACAGATCCGCCGTATGTCTCTACTATCTGTACATTTTGACCTAAGCCGTCATATGTAAATTGCGAGTAATTTCCAGACCCAGGATAATTGATCTGAAGGTGGCGGTTTTCGGTAATCTCAGTGACATCGCTTTTAGCGTCATCAAAGATGCAGCATCAAGTGCATCTCGCTTCGAAAGTCCATATGATCGATTCGGCATTCTGACGAGAATTATCTCAGCCCGAATCGAAGCAGTTCGACTCCTCCGGGAGATGGTCATGGAAGGAGAATCACTAATATCAAAACTCAGAGCGAAAAAATCTCATCCTCGCTAGCATGATCATATTGCAAGCGCTTGGACAGCCAACCTCAAGCCCTTTCGGGCGGCTATGCCGAGGTTGACTGCTCAAACTTTCTTGTAATGGGCAGCAACTACGCGAGGAAAGAATGTTTGTAGGTTAATTGGTATCGGCACTACTGCTAGTATCAACCATGGTAAGATTACAAATGAAGGAACAGTTCTCCTTATGGTCAGCTTTTTAAATGAATTAATGGGTTGCCTTCAAACAAAGCGCTGCTGTTAAGCGGATGATGGCTAAGCAGATGTGGTGAGTGCTCGAAACAAAAGAGCCACCGCATGCGGTGGCTCAGAATGGTCATCTCGGTATGGCCAGCTAGAGTTGCTCGTCGTTTTGCTGTCGTCACCCCACTACCCATTCACCACAAATTTTGCAAACATCAAACAAATCGATCAGCGCCGATTCTTCGACGGCTTAAAATCGTCGCTCTTTGAGCAGATATCGAAGAGTACGTCATCTCTGAATTTAAATTCTAGATCTTCAACAATTAAGCTCGGTCCGTCCGATTTTACAATCAAATCAGGAGAGCTTATGGAATTCAATAATTTTTTGACATCCGTTCTGCTCTTTCCCTTCAAAAGTGCCAGTAAGATTTTTCCATGCTTTTCCGCGAAACTTCCGAGCAGCTGTATATGATCTTCGTGATAGCTGACCGTGATTGACTGATCAATAACGGTGTAAACAAGCCAAGCAATGACCGCCGCCTCAATGATTGCGATTACGAGAATTGTTCGAGATAGGACTTTAGTCACTGGATTCACCGGCGTGGAGAGCATCGTCTCTGAAGGTGTAGCAGGTATTTTGTGGAGGTAGCCAGCTATATGGCTTTCGTTTCTTGTTCTTCTTCCTGGCTTCGCAGAATGACACGATCTTATTGAAGTCCGCGTTCGGATGCGGAGTGGTTTTCGGCGTTATTCCATGCCCGTATCTCTTTGCACAACACTGCAGAACCTTTTTCAGATCATCTGGATCCGGTCCCTTTTCCGGAGTGAATGGTCGAACATTCGGAACCGGAGTTGGGTCGTGAACTTCCCCGAAATTAGAAGCATACCGACCGTACTCATAATACTTAGTGCAACCCGTTTTGGGATCCATACCCAAGACTCCAGCATGACCAATTGGGTAAGTCTGGCCTCCAACAAATGGCAAGCCAGGTGGTACTGTTATGGGATATCCGGGGTACTCTAACCCATAGCCATAGAGTCCTTCTGGATCGATCAGGTTTATGGGGTTATTAACGACATAGTCATAAAGATTATGAGATTCATCCTCTCCAATAGGATCTCTGCTGAGCCATCGGCCCAGAACAGCTGAATAGAAACGATGACTCGTTAGTGATAACGTGCTTCTTGTGTGAGTAAAGTAGCCGCTATACTGGTGGTCTAATGCGCCACTTGCAAGACCTGTCAATGTCGTTCGCCCAAACACGTCGTACAAGAAGGCTGCCTGAACCACAGCAGAGCCATTGGTAGTTGTTCTTATAGAGCCCAACTGATCCCTCGTTGCAAATATGTTGGCTCCAGATGTTCGCTGTCCGTAGTCGAAGTATTGCGAGATCGTAGTCCCCGTCGAATCTCTTGATTCACTGATGTCTTCATCGTCCCAAATGAGCTGTTGGGTGCTCGTTGTGCTTGAATTCGTAATTTCTTTAATTAACACGACGCGTCCGTTGCAATCGTACACAACTTGCGAGTAATTTCCACTGCCCGGATAATTGATCTCTAGCCAGCGGATCTCAGATCCTCAGTCTTGCCATCATATTCGGTATCTTAGAGAAACTTCAAACGAGATAGCGACAAGCAACTTTGGCATTATCAAATCACCGCTCAACTCGCCTCAATAACAACGGTATTCGCAGACAAACAGACAAGTCTGAGTTTTGGATCATTTCACGGGAACTCGCTTTGATAGCAGGTACAGAACGATCGCCGCTAGTGCTAGTAATGTTCCAGCCACGATGAAAACCAGTCCTGCTTGAAAATTCGAAGCGGTACTACTTAACACTACGGTTCCGGGGTACCCGGTAGCTACCGTCATTGGTGCAGCCAAGTAAACGACAGACGTGCTCGCAGCGACCACACTCACGAGCGCGCAAATCACTGAGGAAATCACGACGGTTGTACGAAGTGACTTGATGAGCATTGATCCTTTAAACCGTCTGCGGGAATCACTTTTACAGTAGCAAAATTTAGCCCAACGCGGAAGAGTTAGTCCTATGCCACGTATCTCGGCATCTGGATAGGCGGCGGAGTGTAATAACCACCCCAAGGATTTCGATAGTGAAGCTGCTGTTCGCTGCATCGTACAGAAGAGTCCGCAAAACTCTCATCGTTATGTTCGCTTGTAATTCGCCAGGTGTACCCCACTTCGTTGGACGGGTAAGCTCGTGCTTCGCCAGTACCATTTCTTTGGTAATCCCGGTAACTGGCAACTGTAGTCAGTCTTTAAGACAGTGTCTAATGCTCATGGTGTAGTTTTTGATCGTGTTCGGCCTTAACTTCCGTGATGCAAGATATTCCTCCAGTATTTGTTCAAGTGTTGGAATTGAAACAGTTGTCTTTGCGGATTGAATATCCATCAGCATCTTCTGTGCTTTCTTCCTCGCTTCATCTGCGGTAAGAGGACCATGCCTTCCTAGCGTTATGCGTTTTACTTTGCCACCAACTCGGCACTTCACGATGTAAGACATGCAAGTTTGTGAGACACGAAGACCGAAACCCTCCAGCAGGTCGTCCCTAATATCACCTGTCCGGTGTCTAGAAATTTGACCTCATGTTCAATGAATTTATTGCTCAATATCACCAATGAAATCGACCTCTTAAAAGTAGACAAAAAGTAGACGGCGAGGCAAAACGAGTGATATTGCGCAAATGCTTGCCTGGCATGCTTTCATGCCATTCTAGAGCAGACCTTGATCGCTACTATCGACTTCATAGCTCAGAAGGTGGTATGTTTCAGACCTCAGAGTATCAGTGTTCGCCTTTAAAGCTTGCATGAGTGGAACCAGATCTTCAATTACTGCTGTATTGAGAAGACCATGGAGAATATGTATGCAATCGATTTTCTTATGTCTATGGCTGTCCCCAGCCTCGAAAGCAAGTTCAAACGCTCTTTTGAAACTAGAAGAGAGCGGAAGTCCTTCTTCTGTTGCAGCAGGACTCTTACCACTGGGCGCAGCCATGATGTACCTATGAATATTTTGGTGTGTGATTCCGGCTCCATTCAAAATTTCAGAAGTAAGTCTTTCGTCCGATGCCGCGATTCCGTAAAAAAGATCATCCACGTCACACTTATCGTGCTGTCGGTTGTAAGCTTCTTGCTGGGCAAACATGAATGCTCTCAATGCATTTTCTGTGAGTCTAGCCGAATCATTCATGTTGAAGCACTTCAGTGCGGTAGGACCAACGCAATAGCCATTAGGTTGAGCATTTCTATTATCCCTTAAACCGGAGGCTTTCCAATATTTTTCTAACCAAGTCATAATAGCGATCTATCTCATCCTCAAGATTCGTGGCTTCAGGTCCGGGAGCCCTCAACGGTGAATCTCCCAAATTATTTAAAGTGTTTTCTAACCGTCTCACGCAACATTTCCAGCCTAAATAACCGCCACCGACTATGCAACTAGGAATGATCGCATCCACAAATGGATCAGGATTTGCCCCCTCTGTTGGCGGAATACCCTTACTCGGATCACCGACAAGTGGATTGACAAAACCACCGTTTGAACCGCCTGGCGTGCTACTACCCGTTCCAGTTCCAGTTCCTGTGCCAGGACCTGAACCTGGCCCTCCGGCACTACCGTCAGGTTTGGACCGAAAGTTTCGCCGGCACGGTCTCGGTTCAAAAAACGTCCACTTGTCGCGCTATATGCTCTGGTTCTTGTCAATAATAGCCCGCTCTGAGCGTGTTGATAGTATGCGTCGAACAAGAAATCCGCACTTGCTGACCCGGCAATCTGCGAAACCTGACCAAACGGACCATAAACATACTGAGATTTGACGGCTCCAGTTGAATCTGTCATTTCTCTGATTGAGCATGATTATTGATGTCGAGATAATAAATACACGTACAGGACAGACATCATCAGAGAACGAACGGACAACCGTTGACTAAAGGCACCAAGCCTCCTTTAATGGCATTTAAAGCGACTTCAATGTCTAATCGAGCTGTTTCACATTTCAGGTATTCTGCAATGCACTCTTTTACAGCTTCATGCTCGCCAACAGATGAAAGTGCTACCGCTAGCCGATATGGAAAAAATTGTGGACAGACTGAATTGAGTAGATATCCCTTGGCTGTCTTTGTATCATTGCGCTTTAGCGCTACCAGTCCAAGCCTTGAATTTTTGAATTGCAGAGGTGATGGTGAAAGCGTTGAGCTTCTTGGTGCCTGCTCAGTGTAATAAATCGCTTGCTCTAAGTCGTCCAGTTCGTAGGCGGCATAGCTCAATTGAGAATAGATTGTCCATAAATCAGCGACATTGAGCCCACCGATCCTAATACAGGCGTTTCCATCCTGAATTATACGCTCTGCGAAATTGAGGTGGCGAGTGTCATGCTCGAACTCCAACATAGCCTTGAAGGACCACGAGCACGTGAGTTGCAGGTATTGCAGGTTGTCGGGAAACATGTTTTGAAGTTGCGTCAACATTGAAAATCCACGATCGAAGTCCCTGTCAAAAAGGAACAATGAGGCATTTAGCAGCACCACCGGGTCTTGCGGGTTTTTAGCCACTTGCTGTTCCCATCCTTTTGCGGCTTGCAGCCAAAGGAATTCGGGAAAATTCTTCAGCGACACGAACTCGTGTAGAACGCTTGGAAGATTCGATTGGTTTTCAATGAGCCATCTTACATGGGCAAATTTGTTGTAACTTTTTGTACCACCTTGAGTGTCCACATGCGTGTAGAATCCCAAAAGAGTAAGTCTGCTAGTCAAATCGAGAGGTGTCTTTGATAGTCTCTTCTCGAGCTTCTCCGCATCAGATAACTGAAGTTCTTTTCCTTGAAATGCACATACAAAAAGTTCACGTCTGTTCATGCAGTTGTTCTATTTATCCACCACCAGCGCCTAAGCTGCCGGGTTCAGCGCATGCCCAAAATGGTTCTCCAGATGTTCTAATAATAAACATGACGTTGCCAACGTCAATTCTTCCTATTTGGTTTTGCAGTTATTATACTGACCTGCGCAACAACCAAAACATTCTCCTGTCGTAGGATAGTGTGGCCAGTCTGGATCTTTAACTCGTTTCAAAGCTTCTTTAAACGGAGTACAGGGTGGGCACCGATCTTCACACTTATTACGATTGAACCCACAGCACTTAAGATCCCCACCGATGCAGTTTCTGAAAGGAGGATGAAGTTCAGGCATGGTACCAGCTCCAAGGTGCGGGAACAACCCACTCGGATCTATTTCCATTGTCGGTCGGTTGTCTACATAACAGTACAAGTTAAGACCTTGCGACTCGCCCATCGGATCATGATTTAACCAGCGAGATAGATGCGTGGAATATTGTCTAGACTGCGCTAATAGGAGCCCGCTGTTCGAATGAAAGTAGCATCCGTCAGTAAACTGATAGTCTGAAGACTGTAATTCCAAAATCTTGGTTTTGTTACCAAATGGGTCATATGAATATACGGCTTGTGTGGTTCCTGTACTATCGCAAAGTGTGCGAACCGAGCCTAAATGGTCCTTTGCATAGAAATAGTTCGCTCCAGAGATTGTTTGTCCGTATGGATAAAATTTGCTTACCATGGCGCCTGTCGCATCTCGATTTTCGAGCAATCTGTCGTCCTGCCAGATGGATTGTTTGGTGCTGACAACTGAGCCGGCTACCATTTCAACGAGCTTAACAAGCTGACTCCGTGCATCATAGGTAAACTGAGAGTAATTTCCACTGCCAGGATAATTGATCTAAAGGTGGCGGTTTTCGGTAATCTCAGTGACACCGCTTTTAGCGTCATCAAAGATGCCAGCATCAAGTGCATCTCGCTCTGAAAGTTCATGTGATCGATTCGGCGTTCTGATGAGAATTATCTCAGTTGTATCAAATCTGTAGCGAGCGGAGCCGATGAGTCATCCCAACAGATTTCTGAGTTCGCTGAGATGCTGTTTTCATCAAGCTTTTGGCGATCAATACTTTTTAATTTCTGTAGCAAAATGTAGCAAGTCAGCAAAAAACTCTTTGTAGAAATTGACAGCCGACCTTTTTTAAGGGCGACTGTCATCCGCGAACGCTTGGTGACGAATGGTTCAGCGCCGTGTGGCACCAATCACCCACTGCCCAACTGTGCGGTTGTTGTTCTGCCAGTCGGCAATGCTACAGCCAAAGAGCGTCAAGAACCGGTTGTTGATCAAAGCCATGGGTTCACGCAGATGCTCCGTATCAATGACGATGTAGCCATCAGTGACATCATTCGCCGCGACGTGATTAACCAGTTTCTTGATTATGTGGTGTGGAACCGAGAGTTTAGCGGCTTGCGTTATGAACCCGCGTCTCAGATCTTGCAAAACAAAATTGCAACCGCTCTTTTCAATAACGCGACAAACGGCTTGTTTTGGCTCAATTAGCGGTCCTCCTCGTCGGCCGGGAAACACATAGTCGTTGTCGTGCCTGCGATTCTCTTTCCGATGGCTCAATAGCAAGCATAAGAAATCTGTGAGCGGAAGGCAATGTTCTCTTTTGTTTTTGGCGACCTCGGCCCGAATTGTGATCATCCGAGCTTCAAGATAAACATCGCTCCAAAGAAGAGGCGAAGCTTCCTTTCTCCGCAGACCTGTCAACATCAAAAGCAGCAAATAATCTCTAATGTATATTTGTCTTAAAGACATTATCGCGTGGTAAACGTCACCCAACTTGTGGTCGGGTATTATGATGCGCCTTCGCCTCTCGGAATGCCATGCTCTATTTTGCGATAGCGTTCTTACTGGATTCAAGGTGATAATGGGCTGAGCGTCGGCCGTCTCAAAGTTATTGGCCGCGAAGTTCAGCACGGTTCTCAGTATTCTCATAGTCATATTTGCCTGCACTTGACCAGACGTGCCCTGTTTAGTAGTTCGCGTTAGCGCTTGATGCCGCGAATGAATCATGTCCCGGGTTATGCTGGTAACAGGCAAATCAAGCCAATCTCCGAAGCAGCGACTGGTGACCTGCGTGTAATTTCTAATGGTATTTGGGCGCAGCTTTCTAAGCGCTAAAAATTTCTGAAAGACCTCTTTCAGAGTAACAGTTGATGACTTAGATTCAGGTAGCTTTGTGAGAACAGTTCCTGGCAGCAATTTTCGCGCTTTAGAGCGAGCCTCTTCCGGTGTCATGGTCATACCGACCGAGTGTAATCCTCCGACGCTTTCCGTTCTCGGTGCACTCTGCCACGAAAGTAATGCATCCTTTAGTTACCCGTAGACCGGAGCCTTTTAATTCATCATCACGAATAATTAGCTGCCCGGCGGCAGGAAACGTCACTTTCCCTTCAATAAATTTGGCAGTAATCTTTGGCATCGAACTTCCTCCTATGCGCGGGAATCGGCGCATAGGAGAAGAATTAATTCTTGTTGTTAGTAAAATACGTTAACAGTGATGCGCCCCTATATATGGTATCAGTATTGATGGATGGTGCAAATTATATTTCGCCAAAATAGTTTATTTTATGTAAAATACATCAGCGTTAGATTCACAAGCACCAGCTCGTGGAACCGTATGTGGCCCTTTAAAAGGGTTGGTCAAAACGATGTTTTAGGCGTCGAACTAGCAATCTTGGAACGGGCTAAGTCCAGGAATTTTACGCATTCCGCTGGAATCGAACGCAAATTCATTTCAACTATGCCAAATATCGGGCTGGCACTCCCGCACCCAATAGATGGTGCAGAAGTATAATGAACTAGTGAGAATGTTCAGGAAAAAATGCCATGAAGCGAAACCGGATTCTTATCATGATAGGTTGTGCAATTGGAACGCTTTCGATTGTCGCTCTGACAACTAGTCAGATACGTCCAAACATTCGTGAGAGTCATCTAGTGAAGCTTGTGATGCCAGGTGGCTACAAGGTCGAGTTAGCAAAAAAAACCTATCAAGTTTGGGCCTTCGACAAATGGCCGAGCAAGCATATCGATGGGCAATTCCCCAACAATGATGAGTTATCGATTCAAGGTGCCTCCGGTCGCATTAAGGTGATGCAATTTGCAGAGAACGCTGCAGCGATGTATGAAAATCACCGCAATGGAAAACTTATAGGGTCAATAGAACCAGTTCGTGATGATATCTATGACATTACTTGTTCTGCGTCGTGTGTGGTCGTATTAGTGCCACCTGATGCTGTGCAGAGCAATCTCGGTTCTAATTTTGAAGTGAATGGTTTGGACAATGATTTTGGCTTTGTTCAACATCCTTGATTAACATTTCCGTCTTTCGAAAGATCAGACCAATCCCCACTGAACGGGCCACGGATAATTTCTAAGTGTCGGCTGATTACCAGGATTCCATGGTTGATTTGTCGGCCCCGGCTTGTATGGTTGCCCGCCGCAGTCGTCCTGTGGAGGATAATCACCCTCTGGCCAACCCATCGGAATGAGGTCCCCGAAACCTGGAGCAGGTTTGATCGGTTTCGGAATGATCGCTCCGGACAGGCGCAAAAGTGTGTACGCGATAGAGTTGCTATTATTTCCTATAGTCCAATAGCCCCAATATCCATGATTCGCGTGAGCCAGCACAGATAGATTTGAAGCAAGTTCGGCGGGGCTTGTGCCCGGTCCTGGAGATACCGGTTGAATTGTGTAACCACCTGGAAACAGGGCGGAATAGCCGGGCCAGCCGCCCGAGCCCGATGATATTCCGATATGAAGTCCACCACCAAAGTGCGTGATTGGAAAACCACCGGATGCTCGGCCCGCGTAAACCGTGAATTGATCGCCGTCAACAGTCACGATGTTTCCATGATAGGAGCCAGTATTCATGACCTGGTGCCAGACAATAAAAGTTTCCGGAGAAAGACCCGAGGTATCCCTATTGCTAATGGGATTTTGGAAAGCGTAATTGTAAGTATGCTGACCAGGAGCGTTGAGCGGATCTCTATTTAGAAAGCTTGCGCTTGCAGAATTGTATACTCTGTACATGGCTAAATGAAAACCACTACGCGCATGGTGGTAGGTATCTGCATACTCAAAATCAGGTGAAACAGTTCCCGCGGTTTGAGTCACTCTTCCGAACGGATCGAACTGGAATTCACCTTGCACTGAACCAGTGCTGTCAGTGACGACACGAACCGAAGCTAAATGGTCGCAGGTGTAGAAGTAATTCGAGCTTCCCAAGGTTTGTCCTAGCGAAAACCACTGCTTTGTTACGGAGCCGGAGCCATCCCTGCATTCCCGCAAGTGATCTCCGCACCAGACCAGTTGTTGAACACTAGTTGTGGTTCCCCCAGTGGTTTCCTTGATTATCGCCCGACGCCCTAAGGAATCAAACGTAAATTGCGAGTAATTTCCAGACCCCGGGTAATTGATCTAAAGTTGGCGTTTTTCGGTAATCTCAGTGACACCGCTTCTAGTGCCATCAAAGGTGCAGGCATCAAGTACATCTCGCTCCGAAAGTTCGTATCATCGATTCGGCATTCTGACGAGAATTATCTCAGTTGTATCAAATCTGTAGCGAGCGGAGTCGATGTGTCATCCTAACCGATTTCTGAGTTCACTAAGATGCCGTTTTTATCCGGCTTTTGGCAATCGATACTTTTCATGTTCTGTAGCAAAATGTAGCAAGTTGGCAAAAAACTCTTTGTAGAAATTGACAGCCGCCCTTAAAAAAGGGCGGCTGTCATCCGCAAGCGTTCGGTAAAGAACGGTCAATTTTTGCGCCGGCCGGCACCAAGTACCCATTGCCCAACTGTCCGGTTGTTGTTTTGCCAGTCGGCAATGCTACAGCCAAAGAGAGTCAAGAATCTGTTGTTGATTAAAGCCATGGGGTCGCGCAGATGCTCGGTATCAATAACGATGTAGCCATCAGTGACATCATTCGCCGCAACGTGGTTAACCAGCTTCTTGATTATGTGGTGTGGAACCGAGAGTTTAGCGGCTTGCGTTATAAACCCGCGTCTCAGATCGTGCAAAACAAAATTGCAACCGCTCTTTTCAATAACGCGACAAACGGCTTGTTTTGGCTCAACTAGCGGGCCTCCTCGTCGGCCGGGAAACACATAGTCGTTATCATGCCTGCGATTTTCTTTGCGATGGCTCAATAGCAGGCATAAGAAATCTGTCAGCGGAAGGCAATGTTCTCGTTTGTTTTTGGCAACCTCTGCGCGAATTGTGATCGTCCGAGCTTCAAGATCGACATCGCTCCAGAGAAGAGTCGAAGCTTCCTTTCTCCTCAGACCGGTCAACATCAAAAGCAGCAAATAATCTCTAATGTAGATTTGTCTTAAAGACATTATCGCGCGGTAAACGTCACCTAACTTGTGGTCGGGTATTATGATGCGCCTTCGCCGCTCGGGGTGCCATGCTCTATTTTGCGATAGCGTTCTTACTGGGTTCAAGGTGATAATGGGCTGAGCGTCCGCCGTCTCAAAGTTATTGGCCGCGAAGTTCAGCAGGGTTCTCAGTATCCTCATAGTCATGTTTGCCTGCACTTGACCAGACGTGCCGTGTTTGGTAGTCCGCGTTAGCGTTTGATGCCGCGAATGAATCATGTCCCGCGTTATGCTGGTAACAGGCAAATCAAGCCAATCTCCTAAGCACCGATTAGTCACTTGCGTGTAATTTCTAATGGTATTTGGGCGCAGCTTTCTAAGCGCTAAAAATTTCTGAAAGACCTCTTTCAGAGTAACAGTTGATGACTTAGATTCAGGTGTCTGTGTGAGAACAGTTCCTGACAGCAATTTTCGTGCTTTAGAGCGAGCCTCTTCTGGCGTTATGGTTCCATAACGACCGAGAGTAATCCTCCGACGCTTTCCGTTCTCCGTGCATTCTGCTACGAAAGTAATGCGTCCTTTAGTTACCCGTAAACCGAAGCCCTTCAATTCATCATCGCGGATAATTATCTGTCCAGTGATTGGAAACGTGACTTTCCCTTCAATAAACTTGGCAGTAATCTTTGGCATCGAATTTCCTCCTATGCGTGGGAATTGGCGCATAAGAGAAGAATTTATCGTTGCTATTTGTATAATGAATTAGTATTGATGCGCCTCCATATATAGTATCAACAAGCGTGAATATTGCAAATTATATTTCGCCGAAGTAGTTTGTTTTATGTAGTAGTGATCGATATTGCGGTATTAAATAGTGCCAAGGATGGTTTGTCAGAACACTTACACCATCAGCCGGTAATGCGGCAATGGCGAAAATAAATTGAATCTAGCTGCGAGCTGGTGAGACCATCCTGGTCCTTAAAAAAAGAGCATTGTCTGTGCCAGACAATGCTCTTTTTTTAAGGTTGATTAACAACGCAGCCTAGCGACACTCATATTATTTGTCTTCTCGCGCGTTCAGGGCACGCAAACGAGTGATATTGCGCAAAGAGTTGCCTAGCATGCTTTTAATGCCATAGCGTAAGCGGATGGCTGAGCACGTCCTGATCACTTAGATCGCTGAGAAGAGCCAGGTCCTATATTTCCAGCACTTTGATGTGTTGGAGTTGGTGAGATGACTACTTCATCGACACAAAAGAAGTAGTAGCTATCTGGTCCCGCGTGCGGCACAGGGCATTGAAGTGAGCCATGCTTCTTGCGAATTGCGATAAAGCGGCAGAGTCTACCGGTCGCTGTCACCAGCTCACCTTCCTTCAATGAGTGATAATTGAGCTTTTCGATCAGTGGTGCAGCTTCGGAATTAGTCATTTCTTTTCTGTTTTTAGTTCGAACAGACCAATCTTTGATTTCGTTTGATCCTTGGACGCCCTTATAGGTATAAAACTGAACTACTTTTCCTTCCGGTCCGACAATCCAAGGTTCAATGTGAATCCAGCATCTTGGATCTTGATTTACACAGATGTCTGGTCCCCATTCCCTAAAAGTGCCAGTTACGGTGACAGTTTTGCCCACACTTTTCGCTAAATTACATCGCTCGACGTTTGAGCCTTGGACTGGGAAGGCTAATGTCGCGATAGATACCACGATCGCAAAAAGAATCAACAATATTTGAATCAAACAAACTCCTCACTTCGCAAAAACTAAACTGCGCAAGCTATTTATTTTGAAGATACGCAGGTTACGCACCACATTCCTGCTCCGTTGGGCCAAGGATTAGCAGGACATGTATGTGAAATCTTACCGTATTGCGGCCCTTTACTCGCGCCATTATTCAAGCCCGCGAATGTATTACCTCCAAAGTCTATCAAATAGTCAAAATTTCCACCGGTGTAGCTCATGGAATTGTTTGGTATCTGTCCCGTTTGAGGATCAGGTGTGGGGGCTTGCCCACTGGGCCAATTCGGCCCATATTTCCCGAACACAAGGGGCGTCGTATGGCAAGGACACTTATATCCTTCGGCTTTTCCTCTATCTAGAAAACAAGCAGTATTCGGCCAGTGTTCTGGATACCAATGAAAAGGAGCTTGGTCTTGATACAGTTGGACAAGCGCGATACAGCCATCATTCAAAGCGCCTGAATCTGGATCGAGACCCAACCTTTTCAATAGATTTGGAAGGGGAACGATCTCTCCTGCATATGGTGTACTAAGTGGCGGCGGCGCCAGTCCAGACGGATCCGAAATGCTCATTGGCTCATTTAAGGCATACGTATACATGTTCACTCCGCCAGCCTCGCCAATCGGGTCGCGATTTATCCAACGACCAAAACTACTGGAATATGCTCGAGCAAGAGTTAAAGCTAAACCACTGGGTCTGTGTAAATAGTATCCAGCATATTGGAAATCAGAGAACTGTGCTCCTTGCAGTTGTGAAACTCGTCCGAAAGGATCGTAGTTTGACTGTGCTTGGATGTTCGCGGAGCTATCAGTCATCTCTCGTATCGAACCAAGAACATCCTTGTTGTAAAAATAGCTCGTGCCACTGAGTGTTTGGCCTGTTGTGAAATATTTACTCAATACATTGCCGCTGGCGTCTCTACCTTCTTTCATAGCACCAGAAGCCCAAACAAATTGCTTGGTTGAGGTTATAGATCCGCCAGTAGCTTCTACAATTTTCACGATCTTGCCGTACGGATCAAACGTAAATTGCGAGTAATTTCCAGACCCCGGGTAATTGATCTTTATCCGGCGATTGTTAGTTTTGACTCTGACACCGCCTAAGGTGCGTCCAAAGAACGCCTATTTGTGGCACGTGACATTGAATCTGCGTTTCCCAAACTGCAGCATTGCATCGAGCAACACGTCTCGTGTATAGAATTTGTATGCACTGATAGTTTGAAGTCAGACACTGGAACACCGCGTCGAGTCCCAAAAGCCTGTCATCGTATGCCTTTTTATGGTTGAGCGTCAATGCCTGCGTGTATAGCTTTTGTATGCACGAAAGCGTTCAGCGAAGCGCTGCTGCTAAGCGGAAGTATGGATGAGTAGATGTAGTGGACGCTCGAAACAAAAGAGCCACCGCATACAGTGGCTCTTTTGGTCATCTCGGTGTGGCTAGCTAGAGTTGCTCGTCGTTTTGCTGTCGTCGTCCCACTACCCATTGACCAACCATCTTATTGTTTTTCTCCCAGTCAGCAAGGTGGCAGCCAAATAACGTCAGAAAGCGATTATTGATCTGAGTTATCGGTTCTCTTAACTGATCAACTTGAATGACGACGTATCCGTCTGTCACATCCGATGAAGCAACGTGATTGACAAGTTTTTTGATCACATGATGCGGTATGCCAAGCTTAGCAGCCATGCTTATATAAGTGCGCCTCAAGTCGTGCAACACAAAGCTGCAACCGCTTCTTTCGACAACTTTCAAAACTCCCAATTTGGGTTCGACCAGAGGACCACCTCGGCGACCTGGAAACACGTAGTCTGTATCACTTCTACTGTTTTCCTTTCGATGACGCAGTAACAACAACAGAAAATCGCTCAACGGGATGCAATGCTCTTGCTTGTTTTTTGCGACATCGGCTCGAATCGTGATGGTTCGACCACTGAAGTCGATGTCACTCCAGCGCAGGGTAGAAGCTTCTGTCCGTCTGAGCCCAGTCAATATCAAGAGCAGCAAGTAATCACGAATATAGATTTGTCTCAAAGACATGACGGCGCGGTACCAGTCGCTTAGCTTATGATCTGGAACTATGACTCGTCTTCTTCTCTCGCGGTGCCAGCATCTGTTTTTTGATAAAGTGCTTACTGGATTTATCGAAATAATTGGTTGTTGATCGGCTGTCTCGAAGTTACTGGCGGCGAAGTTCAGGACTGTTCTTAGAATTCTCATTGATATGTTCGCTTGCACTTGCCCCAACGTGCCTTGTTTTGTGACATGCGTTAGCTTTTGGTGCCTTTCTAAGATCATGTCTCGAGTTATCGCTGTTACGGGTAGACTTAGCCAGTCTCCAATGCACCGCTTTGTCGTCAGCGTATAAGTGCGCACTGTATTGGGACGCAATCTTCTAACCGCCATAAACTTTTGAAAGACATGATTCAGAGTGATCGCTGATTGTTTTGGTGTGACGGCTTTTGGTTTCACGGTGCCCATTAGTATTTGCCGAGCTTGTCTGCGAGCTTCGTCGGCTGTCATTTCTTTGTAATGACCTATAGTGACTCTTTTGAACTTCCCGTCGACTCGATACTCGACTACGAAAGCGACTCTACCTTTCGTTACGCGGAGACCAAATCCTTTCAACTCATCGTCTCTAACGATAAGTTGGCCCGTGGTCGGAAAAGTGATACCAGATTCAATAAATTTAGCGGTGATCTTTGGCATGAGCCATCCTCCTATGCTTGAAACTGGCGCACAAGAGAAAAACTTGCCACTTACGAAATAAACTAATGCACTAAGCGCGCCTTCGCATATAGTACCACCATGCGCGGAGGTCACCAAATAAAATCTAGCTGAAAATATTTAACAACGGTAATACAATATGAGCGATGCAAAGCCGCGACAAACAGTTTTTGAATTCTAATTGCCAGCTCGTGAAGTCATATATGGTCCTTTAAAAAAGAGCACTGTCCGTGCCGGGCAATGCTCTTTTTTAAAGGTTGAGGCCCATTTGCGTGCGTATTACGAACGCTTACCTGGCCCTCGGATCGACCTTAATGTAAGGAGGCGTCTAATGCTGCTCGCCAGTCTATGTTGTAGGGGGGCGCTAAATCGCTTCCGTTATAAATGGACTCTTCGCTGAAGGAAAGTAGCTCACTAGCCGCATTTTCAGGCAGTTTTCTAAAGCCAATACAGCCACAAATCAGTTCGAATCCACCAAAATCCGCTTCTGTCATTCGCCGCTGAATTGCTGCCGATTTCGGGCACTCAAGATCTAATTCTGGCTTAACTGACAACGATTTTAGTTCAAAGGCTGCTAGCTCCAATACATTACGTTCCATCGGGCATGCAAGCAAGATCTGCACCAGCGATCCGCTTCGATGAATGGTTGAGCCATCATCGAGCTGATATCTCTGCGCGGCATAGTGTACTGCCCTCAAGTAAGCGTCGTGCCAGGACGTTCGGTTTACTAGCTCCTCAAATTCTAATTGACTGGTTATTAGCTTTAACATTAGCTGGTCCTGCATTATTCAAACGCAACCATCGTAGTATAGCTGAAGTTTAGGATCGACCTGCCACTAGTCAGGAACAGAATCAAGAGGTAGGTGCGGGATTTCTCGTCCTCCGCTCGTGCCAGGTCCATAACTCCAATTGTGCCTGTGCTCTGGACTGCCCAAGGTGTCTTTCAGATCAAACCGAGAATACCGCCGACCAAACCTATCGTAAGTCTGGATCGATTTGATGTTTCCGTTAGGCCAATATCGTCTATGGCTTGAAAACGGCGTGCTGATTTCTGAATGCTGTTTTTTCCAGTAGTCGCGATACTTCGCATCATCCAGCAGATCATCATCGATCCTTTTTCGTTTTTGGAACGGATCACGGCCGCCGCCACCACCGCCTCCTTCTCCGCTAAGGTGCAGACCACCTCCACCCATTTGGCAATATCCCCTTAAGGGCATTGGCGTGGGCGTTGGTGCTGGCATTGGTTGCTGTGGGAATAAAATCGGTCCCCATGGATTGAACTCATTCATGACGGTTCCGTCAGGGTCAGTGTTGCCAATTGGCTCATTGGCCACATAGCCGTAGAGATTTAGACCGCCATTTTCACCGATTGGATCGCGGTTGATCCATCGACCAAGAGTTGGGTTGTATGCCCGACTTACAGTAAGGTTAAGACCGCTGTTTGTATGAAAGTAGTAGCTCGCGTATTGGAAGTCTGATTCCTGGGCACCCTGGAGCTTTGCTCGTCTGCCATACGGATCAAAGCCATACTGTGCGGCAACCACGCTAGAGGACGTAGTCATCTCACGAACGGAGCCTAAATGGTCAGTCGTGTAGAAATAAGTTGTGCCACTGATGGTCTGTCCACCGTCGAAGAACTGTGAAGTGGTGGCGCCGGAAGCGTCTCTAGCTTCTTGCTTGTCGCTACCCGCTTGAACAAATTGCTTGGTTGATGTGACCGAACCGCTCGCCGTTTCGACAATCTTTACATTCCTACCGTAAGCATCATATGTAAATTGCGAGTTATTTCCAGAGCCCGGGTAATTGATCTTTATCCGGCGATTGTTGGCGAATATCCATGAGCTTTACGAACGATTTACTGGCACCATCATCAGTGTCGTTAGTATTTAGTCGGTCGCTGAATCCGACAATCTATATAGCACCTCGAGATAGCACCTCGAGCAGCGTGACGGAAACTGTGAGGAAAACCACCGGCGCAATGCAGTACTTTAGATCAATCAATCATGATGTTCGCTGAAGTAACACTGCCGTTCCGAAAATGCACGACAAGCCACTCTTCATCAATGCTAATCAGGTTTCTCTCAGGGCCTAACCGGTAAATGTACTCACTCAGCTCAGGTTTGATACTGTCAGGAATTCCCAACAATTCCTGGACCGACTCGCGGGACAATCCAATCAGCTTACCACTTCGAACCAGGTCGTCGACTTCCTTTAGCCGCGCGGAGGATGCTTGATCTGTTCGCGTTGTTTTCCAGTCATTTGAAGAAAATGGCTTTCTACTAGCGGATTTAAGAACCATTGAGTGCACCGTAGAATTCGCGTAATAGCCCACATAACACAAGGTTACAGCAACCAAGTAGGATAGACACTTCTCAAACTTTTTCCGTCGTAGACTCAATAGTAGGAGTACGCTAAGTATGAACCATTGAATGTTGCCCGCAATCAGTGACAACACCGGTAGATATCGAGGAATCTGCGGACGAGTAGCTAGATCTGCAAAAAAATATCCGAATGCAAGCTGCGCAAAAAACGTTACTAGTCCCAATAAAAAAAATACTTGGACCGTTCGCGATTTCAGACTTTGATTCACATTCGAGACCATTTAGGACTTAACGCCATTATCATGACAAATCTTGTTCTGCGGCAGTTAATTAATATTTGGGAGCCTGAAAACCCTTTGTGAGTGGCGGTGGTGCTGGCCAAATAATTGGGTTCGTCCCTCCCGGTCCAACCAGTCCACCAGCTGCAAGTAATGCTTTGCATTTGCAGGCACAGTCTCCACCGCCAGCTCCGGCAGCTCTGCCTCTGGCATTGTTTGCCGCATCCATTTTGTTTGAATCAGTCCACATGTAGCCGCCCTCGTGTCCATTTCCGACTTGTTCTGCTAAAGAAGGTCCCATGGCTTGCGCTAGTCTGCAAGACCAAAGACAGTGTCGGTAGGCATCTCTTGGACCATCTGGCCAATCTGGAATTCCGGAATTTGCCGCATCTATTCCCGCTTGTTGAGCAAGCTTATAGGCGATAGTGCCCCAAACAGGACCGTAATCTACACCCCCTAGAAGTTCAATAGGGTCCGGATTCTCGAGCCCGCTCGGGTCTATCCAGCGAACCGGAGCATTCGCGACGTAAGCATAAAGATTCCGGCCTCCTTGCTCTCCAATAGGGTCACGATTATTCCAACGCCCAAATGAGGCGTTGAACGGTCTGTAAACGGTTATGTTCAAGTTACTCCGAGTATGCATGTAGTATCCGGCAAACTGGAGATCTGAAGACTCCGCTCCTTGAGCTTTGGTCACCCTTCCATACGGATCATATAAATACTGAGCGGCGAGCACACCAGATGCAGACGTCATTTCACGAATTGACCTCAAATGATCTAGCGTATAAAAGAAGCTGCTTGCTCCAACGCCTTGCCCATACTCAAAATATTGAGCCATAACAGCTCCGGAACCATCTCGCGCTTCCTTAATCAAATTCCCAGAAGTCCAAACAAATTGCTTCGTCGAAGTCACAGAGCTACTTACACTTTCAACAATTTTGACATTGTGTCCGTATGCGTCATAGGTAAACTGAGAGTAATTTCCACTGCCAGGATAATTGATCTGTATGAGCCGATTCTCGGCGTCCCAGACATAGGTGTTGGTGCCATCACTGGTCATATTGCCATTTGCATCATATGTCAGCGACGTGCTCGGAGCCCCAGTCGTTGAGTAAACGCTAGTATTCGTCTTCGTATTACCGCCGCCGTCTTTTGCGGAGACCGAAGCATAGCTCGTCCCCGACGGTAGCACCGCAATGCCAGAGAAATTCTGCGACGTTGACTGAAGCGCAACATTAGCTGGCGCTGTAACACCGAGAGTCTGCAAAGCCGTATTCGCATTTATGGCGGCTTCTAAACCATTAGCGATCGTCAGCAAAGTATCAGTCGACTGCACTGTATAAGTCGACACCGACTGGCCACCACTCAACGCGCCGCTGAAGGACGTTACCGTCAACGTGTCTCCGCTGGTTGGAGTGCCTCCTATCGTCACGGTGTTGTTGCCGCGATTGTTGGTCCCCAATGAGATAGTCTCGGTCGCTCCGGTGCTAGTTGAAACCGTATAATGCGGATTAGTGTACGTATTGATCACGGCTCCCGACGAGGTAGCAGACACTCCGATCGTGTTGAGTGTAGTATCCGCATTAATCGCAGCAGCCAGTCCTGTCGCGATGCTGGTCAGCGTGTCACCACTTTGCACCGTATAGGATGCTGTATTCTCACCACCTGACAAAGTCGAGTTCTCGACATTTACAGAAACGATATCGCCTGCAGTAACAGTGCCACCAACCGTTATGTTGGTATTCTGATCGCTTGTCGTGCTCGTTGTCAGAGTCTCAGATGCACCGCCTTGAACGGATCCGTTCAGTGCCATGGCAATGATCCGATACCCTCCGAGCCCAGAATCGTTGATCGAAGCAACGTTGCCTGATTGGCTGTAGACGGTAATATTCAAACTGTGAAGAGTCGAATTGCCATTTATTTGACCTGACAGATTGCTTATCACAGACGTCGTTGTGTCTCCTGGTTGCACAACGTAACTGAATGACAGAGACCCAGTCGCGGGTATTTGTTGCTCATAGATGTTGAGAGTAACAACATCGCCGGCTCGTACTGTTCCATTCAACGCAAATGTGTAGGATACCCCTGTCTGAGGCGGACTAGGGGCGGGGCCGAAACTAAAACTTTCGCCAGGAGTGCTGGAAGCGCTGGTTGTTACTGTCGATGTCACCGTAGGGCTCGTTGCAGCCAGCGCAAATATTTGACTGGACAATGTAGTGGATGAGACCGGTTTGTTCGTAGTGCCACTAAAGAAAGTGCCACCACCTGGAGCCAGCGATACTAATTCGTTGACGTTATTGAATGCGGCCTGAGTCGCCCCGATTGATTTGCCTAGAGCGACCGTTTCTGTTGAGCCACTGCTCACCTTGGATACATAGGTGGTGGGATTGAGAGACAACGATTCAAGGTTGACGACATTACTGGAAGCAAAAGCGGTGACACCAATAGTCTGCAGATTAGCATCGGCGTTGATGGCAGATACCAAGCCTGAGGCGATAGTAGCAAGAGTGTCGGTTGATAGCACGGTGTAGCTAATGGTTTCCTGGCCACTTGCCAGCGCCGGATCCAACGCCGTTATAGACAGCACATCGCCTGCATGCACCGTTCCGCCAATTGTGGTCACTTGCCATCCGTACACAGAGGTCGTGAAGTTCAGGCTTTCTGTTGCGCTCGTGCTGTAGCTTTGCCGGTAGTTGGTCGTGTTGGCAGAGTTAGATTTGATTGCGATCAAGTTAGCGCTGGAAGTGGCGCTGACGCCAATTCCTTGCAAAGCTGTGCTTGCGTTGATCGCCGTGGTCAAACCAGTTGCTATTGAAGTAGTTGTGTCACCAGCGGCGACCGTATAAGTAATGGTGGTGGTACCACCGGAGAGGGCAGGGTCATAAACGTTTATCTTCAGCTGATCGGCGGCCGTGACAGTGCCACCCACAGAAACAAGCAGATTCTGATTGTTGTTAGGTGCTAACGTCAACGTCTCGGTGGCACCAGAGTTTGTAGATTGTCCATATGTGGTGGCATTTGTTGAAGTTGACGCGATGTTTACCACCGTACCGGCAGAGGTCGCTGTCACACCAAGACTCGATAAACTCGAGTTCCCGTTGATTGCAGTTTTCAACGCCGTAGCGATTGTAGTTAAGGTGTCGGTCGATGTCACCGTGTGGCTCACACTGACAGAGCCACCAGAAAGCGCTGCATCTCTGACTGTCAACGTGAGAACATCGCCAGTCTTTTTGGTACCTCCCACAACAAGATTTTCGCTGCCGTTCTCGTAGATACCTGGCGTGACCGTCTCGGTGGCGCCACCACTTTTTGTGACGGAATAAGTTGTGACATTAGGCGAAACGGATCTTACGTTTAGATACGTATTGGTTCCATGGGCATTCGCGATGACGCCAAGCGCATGCAGGTTTACATCGAGATTGATCTTCGTGGCTAACCCTTGCGCGACGGTTGCCAGGGTGTCACCTGCCGCAACGGTATAGGAAACGGCTTCACTGCCACCGGTTAGTCCCGAGTCTGAGACGGTCAGAGTTAACACATCGCCGGTAGTGATTGTGCCACCGACTCGGAATGTCTGCAAGCTCGCATTCTGAACGGAAGTGCGGTTAGCGCCAGGATCGTAACCATAATAGTATTCGAAGGCGCTGGGAGATTGCGCACCACCTGAGCCGGCGCGAGCTGTGGTTAATTGTCCGGCAAGATCATATCCAAGATTGTAGACAAGATTGTTTCCGTTCTGCTGCTGTTGCCATTGGGTAATTTCACCGGCAGAATCGTATGCATAGTTGAACTGCGAAAGCGTTCCGCCAGAGGGATTCAAGTTGGCGATTTGCTGCAAGCGCTGGTCACCAATGTTCGGATACCAGCTGAAATTAGTGACTTGACTGTTGGGATAGTTAATCGACGCCAAACGCGTCGTTCCCTTCGAAGCACCTGGTGTGTCGTCAACGTAGGTATATCCAAAGTTTCCGAGTGCGTTTGCTTCGGCAGTAACCCGGCTCATGGCGTCGTAGGTCCACGTTACCGAATTGCTAGAACCATTTATGGAGCGATTGCTCGTGCGTCCGAGAACGTCATATGTATAAGTAATGTCCGAGTTCGGAATGACGTTGTTATGCACCAGCTGCAGCATGCCACCACCAGTAGTGGGCGTGCCTGATGGAACGATATATGGATTGTAAGTGTATGAATAACTGCCCCAGTCGTTTTTTAGCGCTGTAGTGATTCGGTTGTAATAGAGGTCATAAGTATAAGAAGACGGTGCTGTCGGGTGGACTGAGCCTGTATAACCTGCCGCCGACAGTGTGTCGTCAACATTGTAGAGATAGGTGGTTGTTTGATTTAGGGCATCAGTTCTCGTTCTTACCCGGGACGTGCACGGCTCGTAAGTGTAATTTACCCTAGTTCCGTCTGCATAGGTTTTCGTGACAGGGCGCGCTTCCAGATCGTGTTGCCAGCTTGTCACATTACCGTTAGGATCGGTAAGACTGGCAAGACTGCCGCAGTTGCACCAGGTATATGTTGTCTTACGCCCGAGCGGGTCTATTTGATAAATCAACTGATCAAGATCGTTATAACAAGACTGACTCCAGCGTCCGATGCGATCTTTCGAAAATACAGCATCAAGCCGGTCATAGATCGTCTGCTCGGTCGTGCCATCCATGTAAGTTGTGAGCGTTGGACGATTGCCGTTATCGTATGAGTAGGCAATCACATAGCCTTCAGAATCAGTGCGAGTCGCCAGCCGATTGTACGAGTCATAAGTAAACAACGTGACATCGGCGGTGCCGGACATGGGCCCGTCAATTTTCGTCAGGAAGCCAAAGACGTTGGCAGTAAGAGCAATCGTTTCTGTTGCTCCTCCGCTTGTTGATTCGGTGTAGCTTGTGACATTTACTGACGTCGATTTGAGAGTGACAACTGCAGCTGCAGAAGTAGCGGTGACTCCAATGGCTTGCAAATGAGTGTCGGCATTAATTGCAGCCGCAATGCCTGTTGCAATAGTCGTCGTGGTGGCCCCGGCTGGCACCGTATACGGCACCGCCTCTTGCCCCCCGGATAAACCTGCATCGTGAACAGTTACTGTTAAAACATCGCCCGTTGTTGCCGTTCCGCCAACGGTGGCAGTTGCAGTGCCCGTGTAGGTGAAGTTGGTGACATTGCTGTTGGCATCTGTAATCGAGAGTAGCTGGCCAGAGCTGTTGTAGCTGTAGTGCGTGACTTGACCGGAGCCGTCGGTATAGGTCAGAGGCCGATGCTGCGAATTGTATGTCCATGCCCCGATTTGGAAATTGTCCTGGTACTGAGTTTCTGTCTTTTGCAGCAGGTCAATATTGTTGGCAGCATATGAATATGAGAACGTCCTGCCGATTGGATCGATCTCTTGGGTCAGGTAACCCAGGCTGTTGTACTGCTTCTGGAACGTTTGAGCAGTGCCGTTAAGGTTATTTGAGATGTAAAAGCTCCAGCCCCCATAACCACCGTAATTGTAGGTCATAGTTTGGTTGGAATAAGAAGTGAAAAGAATCGAGGGACCAGACGCAACAGCAGTAATGCCCTGCGCTTGACACTGTGTATTGCTGTTAATCAAATTCGCGAAGGTTGTTGCGAGGCTCGCGTAAGTATCGCCGGTTTGAATGGTGTAGGGGATAGTTACGTTGGGCAAGCTCATGTAAATCGGGCTGCCGGCAACCAGAGTACCGGTCCAGGTCCAGGTAGCGATTTGGCGCATCTGCGAGTGCGGAGCGAGAGTTTCAGTGCCTCCGTTGCCGTTATTCACTGACGTGCTCAGTTGAATGGTGTCGTTTGCTATGTTTGCGCCTATTAACACGTTCGGTCCTGAAGCGGCAGCAAATATGCCATACTGCGAGACGAGCGCGGAGTTGCTGTTGACTGAGTTTGCTAGACCCGTTGCGATGCTGTTAAGCGTGTCTCCCGTTTGCACCGTGTAGTAGCAAAAATTGTTGTTCATTATTATTTGCAGGACATCTCCGGGCGTCGGAGTGCCGCCGAGATTGCAAACGCGATTTGGACTACCCAAGTTTCTCGTGACAAAGTTAGGACTTGCGATTGAGCCCGTATAGTCTCCATTGATTTGATTCGGGTAGTAGAAATAAATCGGGCTAGCTGACTCCAGCGGATTTATCTGCCATTGCGGTATTCCCGACTCTCCTGCTGTACTTCCTTCATAACAGAATTTCGTCTGTTGGCAGTGCGAGTAATCCTGGTTCGCAGGATCGTTTGGATAAAGCATGGTCGCTTCCCGATCCCAGTAATAGGTCAGTTTTGGCTCATTCAGCCAATTCTCCGTGACCGTTTGAGTGCCGTCCGGCAGTTGAACTCTCAAACCGGTCGCTGGATAACCATTGTTTCCTGGCACATAGGAGGAGAAGGAAGTGGTGCCATATGGTGTTGTCAGTGCAACAATATTGGAGGAGCTGGTGTCGTAGAGGAACTGGCTCGTTAGCCCGATCACGTCTGTAATTTTTGTCAAAAAGGTATTCGTCGCATCATATGTAAACGAGCAACTTCTTCCGAACGGATCAGATATGGAAGCGACCTTGTAGAAACCTGAGTTCCCGACCACATTCGATACATACGAAATGGTCGATACCTGATTGACTGCATCAGTAATCGATGTCACGCGAAAGTTTGAATCGTATTGAATCAGAACTGAATTGCCCTGCGGATCGATCTGCTCGGTCATGAAAATGTTGCCGGAGCCGTCGGGCTGGTTGTAAACTTGAATGCTGCCATCTTTGAGCTGGCGCTGATAAACACCGCTGCCCATGTTGACCAGCAGAGCCTGTGACAGAACGTCCGGCGAGTAGACACCGCCGCTTTGAACATATACTTCGGCGCCACCACCCGGGATGCGCACCGTCGCAGTTTGACTGCTTGGATCTACAGTTAGATACGAGGTCCAGTTGAAGTTCCAGCCCCGACCAAGATTGGTAAAAGTAAAAGTCGAGGGTTCATTGGCCTCTCCCTGGTTGTAATTTACCGAAAAGTCGACTTGTCCAATTGGTGGCGAGTAACTGAGCGGAATGTCACGAATATTCACGGCCGCATTCATAGCCCAGATGAAGGCTTGAGCCATAAAGTTGCAACCGCAACGTCCTATATACGTGCAATTACTTGGACATGGCTTGCGCATGTGGTTGGGATCGCGAAACGAGGCGTACCCCTTCCCCCATACTTTCGCTGCTTCTGTCTTGTCTATTGAATGCCAGCCGTTTGGCAATGGACCTTCAGGCACGAGAAAGTAACCGTCGCTCTCTTTGTCCAGCACATCCGCTTTGATCGCAACTGTTGCGTCTGTGTCGAAGGTGGGATCTTTTACTACATAGTGATTATTTGATTTCGAGATTATTGCGGCAAAGTGGTTCGCCGACCAGTGCATAACGCATGGTATTAATACCGGTGCCCCGGCGTCTCGTTTGGCAAGTTGGTATTTCAGCTTAGCCTGGTCGGCCCAATCCTTCAACTGTGCTAAGTTGGTGCCGTCTTTTGTCGAATTTACTTTCTTGACAAAGTCTGTCGTTCCCAGCTTGGGCGATTTCAATAAGCTCAGCGTATTGACCGCCAGCGGCCCGCATTTGTACGCAGACTCCGGTGTGTTGCGCAGGAACCACATTCCATCCTGGGCGCTCTTCACCATCTCCAAGTCAGAGCCATAAAAATGCCGATCCTTCGCTTCGGCGAAATACTTTTGCAACTCAGTCAGACGTCCCAAACGCGCGTTCACTAACACTAGGTGGGCAAAGCTTCGTGACGCAATTTCCGCCGCACCAGGGCTTTTCTCTTGTTTGCCTGCCTCCCATGCGTTGTGCCATAGTTCCATGGCTTCGTTCAGGTAGCCCGAATGGAACTTTTGTAATCCTGCATTCAATTCAATCGAAGGAGTCCATCGCGATTTCGGATGATGCGCAATGAAGTCGGTGAGAGCTGAAACATCTTCTTTGTCCTTAGTGTCATGATAGGTTTTCAGCGCAGAGCCTAACGCTTCGTTCTCTCCCGCTTCAGGTGCCCCACTCATTGGCACTAGAGTTTCGAAAAATAGACGCGCAGAACTCAACTCAAGATCGCTTGGATGCGCTCCAAGAGAAAACTTGGGCGTTATCTTTGTAAGCTTGTGCGCTCCTGTTCTTGCCGTCACCGTTTTAGCTTTCGGAACAATCGTAAGCTCCCGAGGCGGCTCAGGTGTCGAATTCAGGGCAAAGGCACACGGTGCCGGTCCTGTGACAATTAGCAACAGCATCGACATCGTCCAGCACAGCATTGGGACGCTACGTAATTTGCCCACTGAACCTGAATTGCTAATCACGATGCGATTCCTTATTTACTTAGTGCTGATTTTTACTTAGTGCTGATTTTTACTTAGTGCTGATTACTGTCTTGCGGAATATTAACGCCTGGCAGCTGTGTATTTATTTGCAGCGGTGTCGTTGTCGATCCAGGCGCTGGATAGTGAGTAGAATTAAGTGTGTACGTGTTGCTAGTGACACTGCTGCTAATACCATTGAGCACGGCAATCGCTTTCACAGTTAGAGTGTAAGGAATCTGAATCGGTCCGGTGTAAACAGGACTAGAGGTCGTTGGCGTCGCACCATTTGTCGTGAATCTAATTGTTGCGCCGGCGCGTGCTTCGATGGCCACTTGAGTTGGCGCAGTCAATGTGCTCGTTGAAATGCTCATAACTGGAGCCGGAGTGGTATTGGCAGTGAGCAATTGGTACTTCGATAATAAATATCCTTCCAAAGTAGCTCGTTCTGTCACTGAAATGCCACGGTTGTACAAGATCAGTTCCGCTATCTGTCCTTTGAAATAGTTTCCTCCCGCGCTGCCCTGACCAATAAAGTTATTGGCACGCGTTATGTTGTTTATCGTACCCATTGATGTATTTTGCCCGCCTAAAACACCGTTGGTGAAAATTGACGCCGTTCCGCTGCCGTCGTCGATGGCTTCGAGAAGTTGAAACTGATTCAGCGTAATGCCACTGCTTGAAGTAACCGAACTTGGTGTCGAACCATTGTAGGTATAGAGCGAAGCGCTGGTCGTTGAGGGAAGTTGAAGCTGCAGGTTGTCACTTGTGGCGCCATTGCCCATATCCATAACTCTCGCACCGGCTGTAACTGCAGTTGGCTTAATCACTGCAAACATGCTCACTCCACTCGAGAAGTTAGACAAGCTGGAACTGGAAGGTAATTGCAGGAATTGAGATGTCCCATTGAAAGTGACTGCGGAGAGTCCATTAATTGCGTTTGTCGTAAGTGTTGGGCGCTTGGTGCTTGTTCCCTGCGTTGCGCTATTTTGATTGGTGGATAGATCCGACCAACTGGTCACGGCAGTACCACTGGTCGTGACTCCATTATTCGCATCAAACCAAGCAACTAACCCATTCCTGCTAATTGGTAACGCCGTAGCATCTACCTCATATGTCGCGCTTGAAACGGAGCTATTGTTGAAAAATGGTGCTACTCCGACCGCTTCGATTGTTAGTCCCCCGCTTGCAACGATCGGCCTCCCGTTTACCCATAGCGAGTTTATGTTCGCGCCAGGCGTCAGTCCATTCGTTGTGAAATATATCGCCGCTCCTTGATCTTGCGTGACTGTAATAGTTTGCGGTGGAATTATCACACCGGAACCCGGTGTTATGACAGGAGCATCCAAAGTCGGAGTCGCTCCTACTGCATATTTCGAAAGGATGTAACTTTCCACAGACGCTCTCTGTGAGGCGGAAAGTGCAGTGCTGAACACGAGTATTTCAGCGATTCCACCTTGAAAGAAATTGGTGCTGCCGATGCCGCAACCAACAAAATTCTGGCTTCGCGTTATGTTATTCAGATTCTGCAAATTCGTCGCCTGAACTTTTTGGCTGCCGTTCACCCAAATAGTCCCTGTAGCTGTCCCAGCAGTGGCACCAGGCAGCAAAATCTCTTCCAGCAACTGATATTGAGTGTTGCTCAGAGGACTACTCGTAGTAGCAACCGAACTGCCGGTGGTGCCATTCCAAGCATTCAGCGATGCATTTTTCCCAACCGTTTGCGGAAAGACAGCATCGCTATTAGAGGCATTTCCAAAAGCGCAAGGATCGCCTGTTGCAGTACTGCTCGTCGGCTTTGACACCACGAAGATGGATGCACCGTTCGTTAAATTGGCAAATCCGGATGGCAGATTGAGAAACTGCGTACTTCCGTTAAAATTAACAGTTGGCAATATGGCGCTATTTACGGCTCCGGTGGCAAGCGTCGGCTGCGCACTTCCTGTGCTTTGTGTGGCATTGTTGCCTTGTCCACTATTATCCGACCACTGACTAATAGAACCGCCACTACTGGTGATTCCCTGATCCGCCCTTAACCATAGGGCCAAATTGCTACTCGGTTGAGGTACTGAGGTTGCATAACAAACATTCGTGAATACAGCCGTGTTTAACGCACTTGTTCCGCCGTTCGAAGATATAAAACCGACATTGTAGACGTTGGGCATAAAGCTGCTCGTACTGCCGATCGTGGTCCACGACTCCCCATCTGCGCTGGAGTAAGCAGTGATCGCACCACCGTTGTTCGCTAAACGCAGATAAATGGTGCCGGTATAAGTAGGGCCTGCCACTGATATAGTGTTGTTATCGTAGTTCCTAAAATAGTAAAGGTAGACACTACCTCCGGTGGCTACCACGCAAGCGTGATTCGCTATACAAACGTTGTTATCTCTCATCATCAGCCCGGCCAAACCCGTGCTCGACGATTGAGATGTCAGCTTGGCCGTTATCTCGATGTTTCCGCTTGTTGGCGTGGACGCATAAGCCAGTTGATTTTGAGTTTGCGCAAATCCAAAATTAAATCCATAACCCGACCCAGAAATCGTGTACTGTGGCGGATTTCCAGCCGAATAATTGAAACTGCCAGCTACCGGCGGACTGCAAATGTCTTGCTCCGTATATGTCACTGCTTGCGCTGACGATTGCTGCGGTGACACTAAATTCAGTGCAATTAGGAAGAAAAGAAAAGCTAGTGTTCGAATTATCGCTCCGCTGCAACGCGCTACATGACCTGTTGCATTATCCACAGTACGACAAATCGAACTCTTCGTAGAGCCAATACTAAAATTGTTACGAGCCGGCAAAATGACTAAGTGTCGCCGAGTTTCCATTATCGAGCCTTTTCCAGATTGCAACCACGACTGTTCAGAACTAAGGTCAGGGATTCTAAAGGCTTCCAGGATTTTCGCTTTAACTTCTCACACGAGTGAAAACAACATCGTGCATCGAACTATAGATGAATAACTTCGACGTTTAAACGGCCGAATTACTGTAAGTTATATAGTCTGAACCGTACAACTTCAATAAGCTAAAGTCCCTCCCCCGATCGTGGGACTTGACGCCGTTGCTGGGCTTCTAATGCTCAGCTTGAAGTCAGATTGCATCGAAAAGAGCACGCATTCAATTGTGATTCCACGAATTTAAGAAAGCGACACGCCTGACACAAATACTGCTCTGAGCAAAGTAGAAAAAACTTACTTCCGTCTACGGCCTTGTAATTGCTGCCTTCGTTCGAGTTCTCTCTCTTGGTTCGTCCTAGACTCGCATGCCGAAATCCAGCTTCTACCGGACTGCCCCGATACTCCCAGTCTAGTTGAGAACTCGCGCCACTATGGTGTCATTTTTGACGAACGCCTCAACAATGCCGATTTCGCAACAAATTTGGATTTCAATTCTGCGCCGCCTGCTAGTTCGACTAAGGTTGTTTGGTCCCTACGTTCAAGAGAACAGGGCTGGCAGCAAGCTATAAAGGCCACCTTTTACTTGTCGAGAGTGCTGATCAGATGTCGTCGAGATGCCCCAACACACTGATCAATGCTCGAATATTAGCGCGGTGGTGAACTGGCGGACAAAATATAGACCCATGAGTCAATTTCACCTGATCGATTCAAATAACATCGCTAATTCGCCCGGATCAATTGGCAAAGAACCACCATAGTATCGAACAATCCAGCTGGAATGTGTCGTTTTCGCTCTTGAAGTTGCACCATGCGCTCTTCTACTGTGCCTGCAGCAATCAACTTGTACACGAAAACCGCCTTATCTTGTCCAATTCTATAAGCTCGATCTGTTGCCCGATCTTCAGCTGCCGGATTCCACCAGGGATCATAGTGAATCACTGTATCGGCGGCAGTTAAATTGAGGCCGGTGCCTCCAGCTTTAAGGCTTAAAAGAAAAACGGGCACTTTTCCGCTCTGAAACTGTTCTACCGGCGTTCGCCTGTCCTTAATCTACATTCGTTGTACATACAGAAGGCCTCTCCACGTTCATCAATTTAACGAGACCACCCTCCACTCCGGGTATAGAGTACGAGGCACAGCTATGTCGGAGTGTACTTATGACGTGGAAAGACCACCTGGGAAAGGGATCGCTGGCTTTGGCCAGGGAAGACTATCCTTTTGCCCAGAGCGAACTCAACCGAGCGCTACAAGACCTGGAAAAAGATTCCAGCGACAAAAGGAGCCTTGGACTCATCTATGGGTTACTTGCTCAAGCGTTTTTCCGGCACAGCAACTTCGATGAAGCGGAGCCTTTACTTAAGCAAGCCATTGAGCTAGAGAAGCTGGACAACAGCAATCTATCGGTATCGGCAAGGGCTCGTGACCTGATCTGCCTTGCAGAAATTCTGCGAAACAAAGGCTGCTTGGCGGAATCGCTTGATTGCGTTGAAAACGCCACGGCGCCTGAACCTGCTCAAAACCTTGAAGAGGTGAGCGGAAGCGAAGAGTTCGACGCGCTCAAAACCCTATTTGCTGCAGCATCTGCGGGGCAGGGAAACCCATCCAACAAGAAGTCGTCGCATGCCTCGATTTCAAACTCAAGGCACTCGCTAAACTCAATGCCGTCTGCGCAAACAAAAACAGTTTCAGGTAAAGGCAAAGCTCAAGCTTCAAACACCACGACCTTGATCGAAGCCTATGAGCAAAAGATCGAGCATTTAAATAGCGCGAAAAAAACAAGCGCAACGCGTCCTGACCGGATCAATACCTCGCTGGAACTGGTAACTATCGCCCTGCAACTAAATTTCCTCGAGCAGGCAGAGCAGTTTTTGCACTTCGCGTTTGTAACCGCGTTCGGCAAATCGCACGGTAAGCTATCAATTCCAACAAACAGCGGGCAGCTCCCGCCCGAAACCGTAATCAGACTAATGCTCGCCAAGTCAGAACTGTTTGCCTTCTGCCAGGATTATGCAGCTGCCGCAAGAGCCTGTGCGGAACTGATGAAGTGGCTGGAAAAACATCATGAGACGCTTGCGCAACACACGCTGAACAATCCTCTTGAAACCGGTGAATTCATCGCACGGTTTATTCAGCTGACTCAAAAAGCCGATTTGTATGCCTCGGCACGGCTATTAATCAAACAGGCTCTAGAACTCGAAGACTGCGGCGAATTCGACAAATCCATTGCCATCTACGACAAAGCCTTAGCAATTTTCTCGCAGCTCTTCCCAGCAGATCACTTGGAAGTGGCACAAGTCCTCCAGTTTAAAGCCGCACTGCTGGAACTCTCAGGACGCCAGAGCGAAGCCGATGCCCTCAACCAACAAGCGCAAGACATCGAAGAGAAAGTCGGTGCAAGTGCGCAGCAAGTCGAGACGCGCTTAGAGTCGCTGCCTCAATTTCGCGGCTGCGACTAGGCAACTATGTGAGTTGTTCGCGGAAGTCGTTGTAAGTGCCATCGGGCTTAACTTCGTGGTGCTCGATGTAACCCTTGCTCAAATTGCTTTTGACGGCTTTGGTTACTCGGTCGTTCTTATCTAGTTCAAGGTGTTCAAAGTTGCCGTCATTAAACTTCTTGTCGGCAACGATGGTTTGATCTGTGTTGTATACCGTGGCCTGAGTGTACGCTTCCGTCGGATCGGATGATTTGTGCACAATCGTTTCAACGCCAGAACCATCAGGATTTCTCAGGCTGTCTTTGATGTCGGTCGCATTCTCATCGTGCGAATGCACTATTTTGCCCTTAGTATCAAACTCGACAAATCCTTTATAGCCGTTCGTCTCATTGTCTTCCCTGGAAACGGAATGGTCGGTGCGATAAGTCCGCTGAGTAATACCGAGCGGCGAAATTGTCGTCTCTTGCGTTACGTTACCTTTGGCATCGAATTGTGCAAAGTCCGTCGCCTTGTCGGGATGCATCAAAACCGCCTGATCTAACTTGCCATCTTTTGTTTTGAGCGCCAGAACGTCATCATTATTCAATCCAATGCGGGCTGTATTTTCATCCGCTGGCATAGCCTTCATCGCCTGGTTGATGATGCCCAACAGCGCTTTATTTTCTGGCAGATGGAGGTCGTGAAAGAGAAACGTGTTGGATTCCGTAAGTGACAGTGCAGTCCTGGCCTGAGCCTCACGATAGTCGCCGGCGCTCGGCTGGAACTGAAATTGCGGTTCCGCAGGTGCGGCAGGTGCATGCTTCCCAGCCTTCTTGTCGCTGATTTCGACTATATCTGATCCGCTTGGTGCCATAACTCGTTTACTCCAAAGTTTTTCTCGCACGTCGAGAATACCCCCATGCTAGTGGCAGCAATGTGACAATGATGTGACAGTCGAGTCGAGATCATGGGAGGAATACGAAATCACTTCGCTGAATCTGCCAGTTACAGGTTACAAAACAGCTCGCTCCCTTCCTAAACGAGCTGAAAGAAAAACAGTAAAGATAGAAGCTCAGTCTTGCAGCTCTTTTAGAATTCGTCCCACTCTGTTGCGCAGTTCAGTGCTCAAGTAACTATCGATTATAAGCTTGCGATGCTTCGCTGTTGCAGCTTTTTTCGCTCTGAAGCGCTGCACCGCTCTTTTCGCTTCGAACAACGCAACGGTTTCATTCAGAACAATTGCAGCGCCGATTTTCTGCACTTCAGTCGCTAAGTTCTCGTCGGGGAAAACTTGATTCACTAAACCGCGCCGTTCCGCTTCTTCTGCTGTAAGGCTGCGCCCTGTAAATATCATTTCTTTAGCAACAGCAGCACCAACCAGCGTTACAAGACGGCCGATCGACTGGTCGTCGAGAATGATACCAAGACGGGCAACCGGAATCGCAAAGTTTGCACTACTTGCCGCATATCGAAGATCGCAAGCAGTCGCTAGCAAGCAACCACCGCCAATACAGGCACCATTTATCATAGCGATGGTCGGCAGAACACTGTGTTCAACTCGCGTCAAACACTCTTCAATAGCCGTCCAAAACTCCGCAGCGTGCTCGTGTGTCTCGAGTTTGCTCAGCTCGTTCAAGTCAGCACCAGAGGCAAAGGCATCTCCGCTTCCGGTGATGATCAGCACTCGCGCACCAAACTCTTGCAGATTATCTATCACCGCCGGCAGTGCCTTCCACATTTCGGTGGTAATCGCGTTTCTGCTCTCAGGGCGATTGAGTGTTATGACACCAACCTGATGATCGAGCACATACTGAATGTCTTTGCCTGGCAGAGTCATTTTTGACAAGGAAAGACCTTCTAAAATAGATTAATAGACCTAGACGACGCAATCAGTCGAAGTTACTTGGACTGAGGCTGGCCGATATCCGGCAGTTCGAAGGTAACTTTGTCGCCCTCTTTGACATGGTGCTTTTGAGAGTAACCAGCCTGCACTTCAATAACTTCAGTCACTTCGATTTCAGACGGTGGATACTTCGGACATTCATCAGGATTTTTCGAGCTGCATGGCGGCACATTTTCGCAGATCTTGATGATCTTGCCGTTCTTGACGAAAAGCATGTCGAGCGACATGAAGCAGTTGTACATCCAGAATTGGACGTTCCGACCCGGATGAAAAAGAAAAACCATACCGTGATCGTCCGGCAGAGAGGTCCGCTGCATCAAACCGTGTTCAATCTCTTGAGGAGTCTGGGCGACTTCCAACTTGACTACATTGTCTCCAATCTTGGCTACAGGCACTTTATTCTGTGTCTCTCCCGCGCTCTCACCTTTCGGTTGCGCCAAAATCAAGGTGAGGGCGATGACTCCCAACACGGCGCACTTCAAAGAATTGTCACTTATTAGTTTCATAGCCACCACATTCTGGAAAACGGCGTTGACTTGTAAAGGAACTGAACGGTGTCGATTATGACGCCCCTTTTACCAGCCAGCGATTGCGATTTTACTACGCCGGCAGGATCAATTACGGCCGATATGCCCGTATTTGAAGCGACGATCAAAAATCGACCATTCTCTGCAGCCCGGAAAACCCCTGCGGCCAGCAGCTCTTTGTTCAATGAAGATGCATGAAACCAACCCAGGTTGGAAATGTTTACAAGGAGGTTTGCACCCTTGCGAACCTCGTCTGCAATCAAAGAAGGATAAATCACCTCGAGCCCGATTGCCACGCCCATACGCCCAAACAAGCATTTGAGCAAATGAGCTTGCGTACCAGCCTGAAACTTCTCAGGAGCTCTAGCCGAACGATGCTCGAGTTCGGCTGAAATATCTTGACCAAATTTGCCTAGGGGCGCAAACTCGCCAAACGGTACCAGGCGCTGCTTGACATACACAACATCTTTGGTTTTTTGGAAGGTAAACAAGCGCGCGGTATTCACCCGTTTTTGTTCGAAATTCTCGATTGAACCGCACAGAATTTCTTTACGTTCTCTGCCACTAATTTGACGGAGACGGTCAACCAACATTCCATTAGCGAACTGAGGATCGGTAAGCAAACCTTCCGAGCCGAATATCAATCCGACACCGTGGCCGGTGCCTAAATCCGCGACTCTCTTAGCAATTTCGCCAGGAGAAGTCGTTTTAAGCCGCTCTTCTTCCACCGATACATTGCTCTGCAAAATCGCAACAGGAACGTTTGGCGACTGCAGCCTGGCGGTTCCTTCTCGTCCTATTCCGCAGTCCAGTTCAGTACTTTGGAGCAGACCACTGCCAAACCAGATCGCACATGAGACAACGGCAGCGACCACCAGGGAGTCGAGAAACGCTCCAAATTTCAATGAGAATTGATCGACTCTGACAGCAATCACGCGAGCCAACCCTGTGTGGAGGAAGACCATCTGCGCGATAGCAGCATTGATAAGCACCAATACAAAATCAACCAGACCGGCGCCACCAAATTTGGTTAACTGCAGGAGCCAAAGATTGCTGTGCTGGGAATAGGCAAGTTGATGAACTGGAATCGAAAGATAAAATTCCGATGTTCCGACTACCCATTGAAAGAACAACCAGATAAACGGAACGCTCAAAACATAAGGGAAATACGGACGTTTAAGCAGAGGCACCAATCCAGCCCGTACCGGCAGACAAAAAACAGTCCAGGCGATAGCACCAAGCAAAAGTGCTTCATGTAGGGACTCAACGATCCATACTAGAGCAGCCAGCTGATCGCCTATCCAATCGGACAAACCCAGCCAACCGAGAGGGTGAAGTCCAAGATACCAACTGAGACCAACAAGATGATAGCCAAGCCCAAATATTACACCGATGATGGCAGCCTCAAACTGACCGCGAGCGCCGCGGACTAGCACCAGCATTGGTACCAGACCGAACCAGGCCAACCAGTGCAATCCGAAGGTGGGTGCACTGAGCCCCAATAGGCAGCCAAAAAGCAAAGCGACCGGCAGCTTTTCTGCCAGCCCGAAATTTTCCAACCAACCGATTTCGACGCTCGAATCCAGAGATTCGATTGCCAGCTCGCTACTTTGCATCAAAGAGTGTCCCATCACAGCTGTTAATGTTACACTTGCAACGTCACTCTTAAAAGCTTCAGAGCACTGATTGAGGTTTGGATTTGGTAAGAGATTCCCAAGTTTTGAGAATTCTGGGAATCGATCCAGGCACGGCCACTACGGGCTATGGGGTTCTGGATTCTTGGGGAAAGGGTCGCCAGGAATCTTTAAGATATATCGCCTCTGGCATCATCTCAACGCCGAAAGACTTCACTCCAGGACGGCGCCTGTGCATCATTCGCCAGGATTTGATCAGCTTGATTGAAGAATTTAGGCCGGATGTTGTGGCACTCGAATCTTTATTCTTTTTCAAAAATGCCACTACTGCCATTCCAGTTGCGCAAGCTCGAGGGGTAATTCTTGAAGCCGCAGAGTCATGCGGAGTAGAGTCATTCGCATATACTCCTATGCAAGTCAAAATGCACCTGACTGGTTTTGGCAAGGCAGACAAAGGCATGGTGCAAAATACGGTACAAATGCTGCTTGACTTGCCAGCAATCATCAAACCAGATGATGCAGCAGACGCAGTTGCTATTGCTGTCTGCCACGCGAGAATGTCGGTCGCACAACCACAACCTCAGCCGGCACAGGCAACCACCGAGACACCGAAGCGGGCTGGGTGAGAAGCGGAATGGGCGGCATCTTAACCGCGGGCTGATCAGTACGCTCTCCTTGCAGCATCTGCAATTGGAGCGTCAGAAACGTATCCAGGCCGTTCCTTCATGCCCGAAATGGAAATCGTTCGGATGCAGAATTTCCGCCAACATTTCGACTGATTCAACCACGCGCGGTCCTGGACGATTGAAGTAAGCATTACCATCGCAAACATAGACATTGTTTGTCTTGACTGCTTTTAATTCATTCCAGTTCGCCTTCACGCTCAAAAGAGGCATTTCTTGCAGCGTTCTCTGTACATCAAAACCGCACGGACTGACAATGATGATATCCGGATCTCTTGCCACAACGTCATCCCAAACAAGCCATGGCGAGTGCTTTCCTGCAGCTCCAAAAAGATTAACACCACCGGCTAATTCGATGATTTCAGGCATCCAATTCCCAGCGGCCATGAGTGGTTCGATCCACTCCACGCAGGCTACGGTTGGATGGCGGTCGAGCGAGGCAGCTTTGCCGTGAATCTCCTCGATTCGCTTTTTAAGATCTGCCACCAATTTTTCAGCTCTGTCTTTCAGATCTAGTGAGCAGCCGACGCGCATAACATCTTTCCAAATATCCTCCAGGCAATTTGGTTCGAGCGAAACGATCTCCGGCTTGCTCGTAATGAGATTGCAAGCTGCAGCTTCGACATCTTTCAAACTAACTGCACAGACCTCGCACTGCGCTTGCGTGATTATGTGCGTCGGCTGCAGCGACTCGAGTCGCTCCGCGTCAACTCTGTAGACACTCAGTGACTCCTGCAAAATCGCCTTCACGCGTTGGTCGATCTCGTAACTGGTACCATCCGGGTTGAACTTCGGGCCGGTACAGACAGGAAGTTGTTTTACCTCCGCAGGATAATCGCATTCGTGTGAACGCCCAACCATGTTTGCGCCCATACCGAGCCGAAAAACAATTTCTGTTGAACTGGCAATTAGCGAGACAATTCGAGGGGATGTATTCACGAGCGCACCAGGTCGGGGGTAATCGATGGCAAAGTCGGACAGCCAGAAAGTGCCATTGCTAGATCAAGTTCAGAACGCAGTAACTCGAAAACGTCTGATACACCATCTTCTCCGCAAACCGCCAGTCCCCACAGAAATGGGCGACCCACCAGTACTGCGTCAGCTCCAAGAGCAATTGCTTTAAGAACGTCTGTGCCTCGCCTGATACCACCATCGATCAAAATTTTGCATTTCCTTTCGACTGCCCGAGCGATCGAAGGAAGAACGGAAATAGTGGGGGATGCGGTATCGAGCTGCCGGCCGCCATGATTGGAAACGACGATGCCGTCAACTCCATACGAGACGGCCTTGCAGGCGTCATCAGAGCGCAAGATACCTTTCAAAACAATCGGCAAAGTGGTTATAGAACGAAACCATTCAATGTCTTTCCAACTGACCGACGGATCGCATTGCTCTGCAATATAAGCGGCAAGACCAGAATCATCATCCGGTCTGGGCAATTTAGCAAGGGTGGCTGTATCTGGAGAGTTGTCGTTACTCTCCAGAACATCGGCAAGATTACCAAGACAGAGTCCGACAGGCAATTTAAATCGGTTGCGAATGTCACGCTCACGACGACCCATCATCGGCGCATCGACCGTAAGCACGAGAGCCTTGCACCCAAGAGTCTCTGCTCGGCGAACTAGTGCTTTAGTTAGTTCGCGGTCTTTGTAAACATAGAGCTGAAACCAGAGGTCTGCCTTTGAAGACTGGCGAATCTGTTGGATGGAAAAATTAGCGAGCGTAGAAACGACCATAACAGTCCCAGCTTTTGCAGCTGCAACCGCCATAGCGATCTCGCCGGCAGGATGAGCCAAACCCTGAAATGCCATTGGAGCAATCATTACTGGCATTGAAAGCGTTGAGCCAAACAGTTGAACGCTCATATCACGGGCACTCACATCGACCAGTACGTGAGGTAATAGGGTCAATTCTTCGTATGCCCGGCGATTTTGATGAAGGCTAACCCCATCGCAGGCAAAACCTGAGTAATAGTCATAAGTGGTGGGATCGAGGCGCGCCTGGGCAAGCCTCTCGTACTCATCAAGATTGAGCGGACTCAACTGAGAGCTTTCTGAAACAGTTTCCACCGTTCCTCCATCACACGTTAATTTCGTACTGCTAGCCTTCAGGCTTCCGCATTCTTCTGCATTCAACCGGGATATGGACAAACTCTACCCGAAAAGATCGCCGTCTGCACTGCGTTAAAGAAGCATTCGCTGACAGATTGCCCACAACCGAAGCAATCGGCGTCCTGATGCAACTTTGCGCTTCTCAAGGTGAGACGCAAATAATCGAGGGGATTTGAACTTTTTGTGCGATTTGTTCGTATGAATACTTGGGAGAGAACCAGATCAGAATCGTGAACGAATTATTCGCTTGGAATCCTGCTCGTCAGCAGGGGGCAAATTTAGTCAGCCGCAAAGCTTCAGCAGCCTTGCTGTGTGGTTTGGCGTTGTTTCAGCAGGTCTGCCTGCCGGTATTTGCGCAGCCGAACGGTGCTCAACAAACCCAATCACGTCAAACAAGTGACCCAGTCTTGCCTGAAAGCGCAAATGCGCCTTTGCCAGATTTGCAAGCGACTGGACAAACCGATATCGATGCGCGGCTGAAAAATTTCAAGCCACTACCTGTGCCACCAGAGCCAACACGATCGCACGAACAAAATAAAACGCTTAGCATGAGTCCGATCAAGCTCGGTGCGCTAATTCAGATCGCAGCCATGCGTCCACTGCGACTGGAAGCTTCATACGATCAGCCGATCTCGCTCGAAGCCGCTCTTAGCTATGCGATGGAAAACAGCCTACCAATTAGAATTGCGCATGAAAGCGTCGTGTTTCAAGAAGCGAATTTTGCTAGCCAGATCGCAGATTTTCTGCCAAATTTTTCGATGAACTACACGTTCACCAAATCACACAACTATCCTGTCACGCATTCGACATCAAAGGTGTTTGTACCTCGCGTGTCGTTTCCTGTCTTTCTAGGCGGCAACGATTTCTATAGCATGTTGGCGCAGTATTACAGAATGCAGGGATGGAAGGAGACGTACAAATCAAACGTCAACGATGCGTTGCTAGACGTCTACCAAAAGTACACCAATCTGGTGCTCGCTCACTCGCTGTTGAAGATTCGAGTAAAGGCTGTTCAGGTTTCAGATCTGCAGCTGAGGCTAAACAACGAACAATATCGCGCCGGCAGTGGCACCGCTTTTGCAATCATGCAATCTCGCAGCCAGCTTGCCACGGATAAGCAAGCGCTTTTGGCACAACAGATCGCTACCAGACAAGCGGCGCTTCAACTTGGTTACGCACTGAATATGCCACTATCGAGCAATCTCGTACCCGACCGTGAATATCTCAGCGAGAGTGCTTTACTGAATGGAAAACTTAGTATTGAACCGTTGATAGACATAGCACTGGCGCACCGCCCAGAACTGCGGCAGTATGAGCTGTTTCGATTGGCGGCAGCGCGCAACGTGCAGGTTGCGGCATCCAACTTGTATCCAACCGCCACGCTTTCTACTACATACAACAAAAGCGAAACTTCTGTCGAACAAACTGGTGCATTCCAGCAAGCTATCATCAATGCAAGTTCAGCATCAACATCGAACACAGTCGAGGGCGCCGGTATTTTCGGTGGAATCTTCAACACGGTGCAGAACGGACTCGCGCTCGGTTGGTCACTGCCAAACCTCGGCATGAATTCGGTCGCAAGTATCGTTTCGTCGCGTGCATTGTCGAGACAAGCATCCTTGCAGGCTAACCAACAATTGCAACTGGTTATGGAACAAGTTAGATACGATTACATTAGTGCGTTAGCTGCGAAGGAGCAGATCGACAACGCCGCTTACGGAGCCGAATCATCGTCCGAAGCACTCAGATTGGCTGAACTGCGCCTGCAGTCTGGGCTTGGCACCAACCTTGAACTAATTCAAGCGCAACGCGACTATATCAATGCGCTGTATTCGCAAGCGCAAGCGATAGTTGCTTCAAACGTTTCACAAGCACAAATGTTGCATGACCTGGGCGTCATTTCGATCGATACTCTGATTCATGGGTATCGCGAATGACAGAGAGATTTCGGGCTGACCATTCAAAGCTTCTATCGAGCGGCCTGTGCCTTTGTCTTGGACTGAGCTTTATGGTCGGATTGACATCGGTACCAGCACTAGCTGCTCAAAATCCGGCAGGACCGACCCAATTGCCGTCGACTGTTTCACCCCAGACCCCGGTCAATCTGCCTTCGGAGTCAACACTTACACCGCCACAGGCTCCGACGACACCGTCAACAATGCCGCCGTCCGCGGTGGCTCCTATCACGCTTCCACCGAACTTCAAACTGCGAGATCTTCCTTCTGAACAAGCAGGGCACGAAGATAGTAGCGTTCTCAAAGCAAGTCCGATCAAAATCGGTGCACTTATTCAGGTAGCCCAACTGCAACCCCTGACACTGGATGGACAGTTCTCCAAACCGATCACTTTGAACGAAGCGCTGAGTTATGCACTGGAGAACAACCTGCCGATCAGAATCTCAAAAGAGAGTGCGGTCTATCAAACCGCACAGCTGGGTTACTACTGCTCCTTCTTCCTACCGGCACTGACAACAAACTACTCGATCGCTCAGTCTCATATCAATAGCATCACTCGCACCAATGCGAATGTCTTCATTACCAAAGCATCGTTTCCGCTCTTTGTCGGTGGAAACTACATGTACTTCGCATGGGCTCAATATCTTCGACAAAAGGGATGGAAACTGGCGTATCAAGCCAACATCAATGATGCACTGCTTGATGTCTACAACCGCTATACATCGCTTGTTCTGAATCACCATCTTCTCAGGATACGCCTGCACGCAGTCGCCGTTTCCGAGGCGCAATTGAGACAGAATGAGGAGCTTTATCAAGCCGGTAATGGCACCAGATTTGCCATCATGCAGTCACGCACTCAACTCGCCACCGACAGGCAAGCATTACTCGCACAGCAAGTAACCACCAGACAGAGCGCATTGCAGCTTGCCTACGTGCTCAACATGCCACTCTCAGTGAACCTGGTGCCTGCAGATCTTGATCTAACGAACAGACCACTGATACATCGAAAAATGCAGGTCGGTCAATTGTTAGACCTGGCTTTTCACTATCGCCCAGAAGTAAAGGAATACGAGGTATTTCGACAAGCTGCGGCAAGAGACGTGCAAATAGGGGCGTCGTCTTTGTATCCGGTTGCATCGATCTTCGTTGCTTACACCCGCTCAAATCTAAATTTCGCTGGCAGTGCAGCCGGTCTGAACGGCGCAGCCGTAACACAGATTGCGCTTGCCGGAGCCAACACGGGGGGCGCCACAAACGTAGCTCTTGGACAAACCGCGAGTCTCAGTCCCGGGGAGAATCTGACTGCAGCTTCCGGAGCCAATACAGGTGCGGCATCAATTGTTGCCGCCAGTGGTGGTACCCCAATTTCAAATACTCAATCGGGCAGTTTGGTAACGTCCGGCGCGGTTGCACCATCAATTATTGCCCCAGCCGGTGTGGCAGGAACCAGTGGCGCTTCGAATATAAACGGTTCCAACACTGCCAGTGCCGGTACGGCACCAGGTTTGTTCAACACCGTTCAGGTCGGGTTGAATCTCAGTTGGTCGCTCGGCAGCTTAGGAATGAACAGCGTCGCAAACATTGTCGGACTACGCGCACTCTCAAGACAAGCCCTGTTACAGCAGAACCAGGAAGCACAGGTCGTAATCGAGCAGGTGCGTAGTTCTTATCTGAATGCGATCACGGCAACTAATCAGGTAGAATCCACCGGCAGCAGGTTGGATTCCACACGTGAAGCGTTGCGACTGGCCGAACTGAGACTAAACGCCGGTCAAGGCACCAATCTAGAACTCCTAAGAGCACAGAATGACTACATCGATGCATTGACGACAGAAGCGCAATCGATAATCGCCTTGCAACAAGCCGAAGCACAGCTCATTCACGACCTAGGTCTCATATCGATTCAAACACTCACGCAAGGGCTAGAGGCGACAAATTTACCGGTAAAGAAGTAAAACAGTGGCAAGCAATTTGGATACCCCTATTAATCAGAAAAACCAAAGCGCTCGACAAAATCGGCGTGTTCCGATTGCCTACATCCTTGCGCTTTTTCTATTCGCATGGACATCTGGCTGCAATAATACGGCGACCGCGCAAGGTAATAGGCAAATACCGCCAATAACGCCAGCAGCCGCGGATGCCAACACTTCCGCTCCTTCGTCAATCTCAATTCCGGCAGCATCAAAAAACGTGCCGATACCGCCTGTAGAACCAAGTGCGTCAACGAAAGAAGCGGACGAAGCGATTCGACAACGTCTCAACGAATTGCTCCATCAACCGAACTCAGTGCTCACGAAAATGCAGACCTTCCAAAAAGATGAAGACAAGCCGAAACTGCGAGCTCCGCTTTCAGCAACCATTGGCAGCGACATCATTTTGATTGTCTCTCAGGCGACACCGTTCAACCCGCAGTTCAAAGCGCTGGATGTGAAAATCGAAAATCGCTCCGATTCTACGTTAGTAATGGACGGTGACCGTGCATACGTCTCAGCACTCGATGCCCACGCGACGCAAATTCCTTGCCTTGCCCAAAGAGACCTGGACGCTGTCGGCCGACCACCGACCACAATGAAAGAAAAAATCGCCAAGGATACGGCCGATACAATCGGTGCAGCCCTAACTGTGGGCGCCATTCCCACAGCTAAAGGGGTAATCACAGAGCATGGTCCTATCAGAAAACGATACGAATGGGACGAGCAACGGCGCGAACGAGAGGAGAGCCGGCTTGGGCAGAGACTGTTATATCCAGGCGACAAGACTGAGGGTCTCATCTATTTCAGAGCAACAGACTCCCTTAACAAGAAGACGCTCACCATTCCAGTCAAGTCCTTTTATGACGGCACCGAGCAAACGGCACTCCGTCAGACTCTCAATGTCGAGTAACCTCCACCGATAGAGCAAATCCCCATATTTCCCACAAATAGACAGCTACAATGGAAACTAACCAAACGACAGCCACCAAGCAGGACACCGTGACAAGCCAGCACCCAGCAGAGGAAAAATCCAAAACAGATTCGCAGCGTTCCAAGCGGGGGCGCGGACTTTTACTAGGGGTGAGCGGTATGGTCGCTCTCAGTGCGATCGGCGGCGGCATCTTTTTTTTCCAACATCAAAATCAGAACGAAGAGTGGCAAAAGAACACGGTGAGTGCAGAGAAAGGCTCGATTGATGTTCAGATCATTGCTACTGGAACAGTAAAGCCCATCAGTGAAATTAAGGTTAGCCCGAAAACAACTGGACAGATAAAGAAGCTGCTGGTGCAGCAGGGTGACTACGTTAAGACCGGACAGGTAATTGCCGAGATGGACGACAGCAACCTGGCGGGACAGATAGAAGCAGCGCGCGGCAACTATCTGGTGGCCAAAGATACCTACGAAAAAGTCGTTCACGGCAATCGACCGGAAGAAGTTTCAATTGCACACCTGCAGGAAGTGCGAGCAAAAAACATAGTCCAGCAAGCACAGCAGAATATAACCCGACTGAAGGCGAACCTGGAATCAATTACCCAGCAAGAACTTCGAGATGATACCAACGCCGCGCGCCAAACCTATCTAGAATCCCAAGGTGCCATTTCGGACCAGGACCGACTGAACGCCGTGACGACAGCGCGAATGACTCATGCCCAATACGAAGCTGCACGTCGCGAGCTTGCACAGGCAGAAGCAACCCTTGCTCAAAACAGAACCGAGCTTGCCTCAGCAGCAGAACAACATCAGTTAACGAAGAGCGGAAGCAGAGCAGAAGATATAAGAGCCGCCGAACACGCTGTCGTTCAAGCTAAAGGCAATCTAGATACTCTTGAGGCTGAGCGCAGAGACACTGTGATCACGGCCCCATTTTCCGGTGTGATCACTCAAAAATACGCGGACATGGGTGCCATCGTAACGCCTACAACCTCGGCCGCGACAACGTCTGCGACATCGAGCTCGATCGTTGCTTTGGCTGGCACATTGGAAGTCGTTGCTGAAGTTGCGGAGACCGACATCGCGAAAATAAAAATCGGACAACCGTTGGAGATTGTTTCCAACGCCTATCCCGAAAAGCCATTTCACGGAACCGTAACACAGATCGCCCCCGAAGCGGTAGTCACTCAAAACGTCACGACGTTCGAAGTACACACAACAATCGACGATGACAAAAAGCATCGGCTGCTTTCTGGCATGAATGTAAGCGCACGCTTTAGTGCAGGGAAGTTGGATGATGTAATTCTGATTCCGACGGTGTGTGTAGTGTCACGCCATGGAAAGGCAGGCGTTTTGATGCCCATAGCAGACGAGAGCGGCAAACCAAAATTCAAACCGGTAAAGGTGGGTCCGACAGTAGGAACACAAACAGCGATCCTGCGCGGACTCAAAGAGCACGACCGCATATATCTCGGACTAAACAAAGAGCAGCTTGAACAGCAAGGATACGGCAGCGATGGCGGGGGTGGCAATCGCGGCGGCGCCGGAGGCAAACAAGGTGGTCCCGGTGGTGGCGGCGGTGCTCCCATTCCTCGCGGTTTCGGTGGTCGATGAGGCACTGACATGGACTGGCGAGAACTATTTGGAGTAGCCTGGCAAGGAATCTGCGATAACCGCATGCGAAGCGGGCTCACCGTTATTGGTATCGTCATCGGCATTGGAGCGGTGATTGTACTTTTGGCTATCGGTAAGGGAGCCGAACTGGAGACGAAAAAACAGATTCAGGCGCTAGGCTCCAATTTGATTTATATCTCACCGGGCTCGGCGAGCCCTTCCAGCATCTCAGCTGGTCAAGGTTCTGCAGCCACGTTGACTTACGACGATATGCAGGCGTTGCGAGATGTTTGTCCAGCAGTCGAAGAAGCGGTCGCGGTGTACAACCAGAACTTTCAAGTTCAATATGCCGGCTCTAATACGATGACTCGAATTACAGCCACTGAGCCTGCATACTCGGTAATTCGTAACTGCCAGGCGGTTAAGGGCAGGTTTTTTAGTCAGGCTGATTGCGATTCTTATTCGCGCGTGTGCGTCCTTGGTGACACAGTCGTTGAGAGCCTTTTCGGAGAGGAAGAACCGGTTGGAAGGTCAGTTTTGATTCGAGGCGAACTGTTCAAAGTAATCGGTGTCATGGAACACAAAGGTTTCAGCGGCTTCATGGACAATGATGATGTTGTTTTCGTACCACTGCAAACTGGCTACAACTGTTTATTTGGCACCAATGCTTCAACTGGACGCTCCGTGAAAAACATTCTCGTGTCTTTAAAAGATGCAGACGATGTTACTCCCGCAGAGTTTCAGATCACCAATGTTCTTCGGCTTCGACACAAAGTGAAACCGCCAATTCCAGATGACTTTCTCATTCGCACTCAAGCAGATTTGCTCGACACGGCGCAGTCAGTAAACCAGGTATTTACAGCACTGCTCGGCGCAACAGCAGGAATTTCTTTGCTTGTGGGCGGAATCGGCATCATGAATATCATGCTTGTTTCAGTTTCTGAAAGAACTAGAGAGATAGGAATTCGCAAAGCGATCGGTGCTCGACACAATGACATTATGATGCAGTTTGTAATCGAAGCCATTGTGCTTTCGCTCAGTGGCGGAGTCGTAGGAATCTTGCTTGGATTGTTCGGGGCCGACCTGGTTACCAAACTGGCAAAATGGACTACACTCGTGACACCAATTTCGGTGGTGCTTTCATTTCTTGTATCTATTGCAATTGGTCTGTTCTTCGGAATCTATCCGGCGCGCAGAGCGGCAAAGCTTGATCCGATAGTAGCGTTGAGGGCAGACTAGCAGTGGTAAGTGTGCATGATCCCTCATCAGTTTCGAAAAGAGAGCCGTCAAAAGAACCGCAGGCGGAAGCTCTGATAGAACTACGCAACATCGTGAAGACATATACGTTGGGTTCCGAGCCTGTACATGCGTTAAATAAAGTCAGCCTGACGATCAGAAAGAACGATTATGTCGCGATTATGGGAACGTCGGGCTCCGGTAAATCAACATTGATGAATATAATCGGCTGCCTCGATAGACCGACTGCCGGAGAGTACATTCTTGATGGCAAGGCGATTCATCAACGAAACGAAGATGAATTGGCGGCAATTAGGAATAAAACAATTGGATTTATTTTTCAGCAGTTCAACTTGCTTCCGCAAATGACGGCGTTGAACAATGTCATGCTACCGCTCGTCTACGCCGGCGTACCACTCGAACAGAGAAAAAAGAGAGCGGAAGAGGTGTTAACGCTTGTCGGATTGAGCAATCGACTCACACATCGTCCAAGCGAACTGTCAGGCGGTCAGCAGCAGCGCGTTTCAATTGCGCGAGCGCTTGCCAATCATCCGCTGCTGTTGCTCGCGGATGAGCCTACGGGTGCTCTCGATAGCGCGACCGCAGCAGAATTTATGAATTTGCTGGAAGGCTTAGTGAATGACGGTATGACCGTGGTAGTCGTAACCCACGATCCCGAAACGGCGAGCCGAGCCCGCCGAATCGTGCGAGTCAAAGACGGAGTCATCATCGGTGATGAGCGGATTGCTAGCAAGACGGCAGCAGGATAGACACTCACTTTGTTTGTGCGGTTTAAAGCGATTGGTGAAATAACCGCAAATCAATACACGCAATTTTCATACTCGGAACATTAGGATGCGAACAACGGCAATGCACCTGCGGTCCGAGATTGCTGGCAGCGTCCTAAACTGCGACTTTTGAAAATTTCAGGAGTACTTTTACCATGTTTTGCAATCGTCTTCGAATCAGGACTCTTACACCCGTAATTATCAGCGGCGTGCTGAGCCTGTCTTTTTTACCATCGTATGCAGACGGTTACGTCGGAGTCGGCACCGGCCCTGGTGTTGGATTTCAAGCCGGAGTCAACGGACCTGGCACCTCATTTGGGGTCAGCGTAGGCGGGGCAGGAGTATCTATCAACTTCGGCGGACCGGCAGGAGGTCTACCGACTCGAAACGGATTACCACCAACGTGCCTGGACAGCTTCGTCTACGAAGCAGGCGGACAAGCCGAACTCATTTACGGAGATGAGGGCAGTAACGGTCCGCCGCCCTATGGGCTCTCCTCAAGCAGCCTAGGCGGCGGAGCGGGTATTTCGATTCCTGGCGCTGGCGTAGGAATTGATATAGGCATTGGCGGTGGTGGCGACGGTTTTGACGCAAGTCACAGAATCAACGCAGGTATAACAGGCATAAACGCACAGGGTTTGACCACCGGTCACGGCTCCTACCTTCCAGATGCCTGGGGACGCGATGAATTTCAGGGTGGCGATTCTTCGGGAGCCTCTCCTAACCTTAGCGTTGGAGTGCCCGGCAGCCCAAGCCTCAGCATTGGTGTTGGTGGCTCATCGCCCGGCGGCGGCGAGTGGAGTATGTCGGGTGCCGGTCAAAGCAGCGGCATCATATTGAGTGGATTCTGAAACCAAGTTTCGCAAAGCCTTTCCACGCGCAGGGACGAGTCGCGTCTAGTAGCATGCTACTGGACGCGACTTTCAATATTGGAACGGCAAACAACAACAACAACAACAACAACAGAACAAAAAGCGATGCGCCAGAAGAGCGCACCGCTTGAGGACACCTAGTGAAAACGACTCTATCCGGGAATCCCGTTCGGGTACGAACCATGGCCGACTGGGGGCACTGAACCTTGTCTTCCAGGGTGCGTGGGTACGTCATGGTTTGGTCTCAAAAATCTGTGACTGCCATGGAAACCATGACCCCAACGCATGGGCGGATAGCAGTCTTCTCTTTCTGGACGCCAACCCATGTTGTAGCAGCGCGGTCCCACCTCATAAACCGGTGGACGCCGCAGCAACATATCAATCTCTGGAAGAACAGGCGGACCAAACTCTACGCCAGGAACAGGGAACGGCATCGGGTACCGGTGCGGGTGATGGAAGCCTCGTCGTTCGGTAAACTGTGGAAGTTCTGCGAGAGGCGGTGGAAAGAAGTTTTCAGCAAATGGTGGTCTTGGAAATCTATCACCAAAAAATGACCCAACAATTGCCCCAATCTCATTGCGACATCCAGGCATAAATGGAGCTGGAATCGCTTGCTGATCGAAACAGCCAGGAAAACGTTCTGTAGGATTCGGAAATTCGAGCGAAATTGGTGGCAAAAAATCCGGCATAGCGAATTGTCCACCGACACGAAGTGACATTTCGGGGCACGCGTACGGCATTGGAACCGGAGCCAGGTATTCCAAGCGTTCCCGATCAAACGCATGGCATTGGTCATCACGCAGTCGTTCCGCCGGTCTTTCGTGAGGAACGTGCTGTTCTTTCTGTGGATATACCATATTTAACTACTCCTTGATTATCGTTACGATGTTGCCAGTCGCAGTGGGGAAGATGAACCGGCTGTAGTGGCACTAATTCTTCTATCGGGCGTGTAGAAGAATTCGCTCGACGCCGCGAGCGAGCAAATACCACATTTAGCGGCACGATAAATGTTCGACTGTGAAATGCGCGTGTATCGATTCGATCATCCAAACAGATCGAAGGAAAGACAACTCAGAAAGTGTGCCACCAGAATATGGCGAGCTAAGGAGCGGCTTGGTCTTCCATTTCTAGTTTGTAGCCAACACCATGGATCGTCTTTATAGGACAGTAGTCGTCGGTAGAAATCTTCCTACGCAAGGTCTTCATATAGGTACGTATAGTGTCTTCCGACGCTTCTTTGTCAGCATCCCAAAGTCTTTCCAACAATACTTTTGCGCTAAAGACTTTGTTTGGATACTTCATCATGAATTCCAGCAATGTAAACTCTTTGAGCTGGAGCTGAAGCTCCTTCCCATCTTTCGTCACGCGGCAGGAAGAAGAATCAAGCGTGAGATTTCCTAGCGTGATCTTCTCGGTGTACATCGCAGCCGGTCGTCTTGTTAAAGCTCGAACTCGAGCCGTCAGCTCTCTTGCATGGAAAGGCTTGGTCAAGTAGTCATCGGCTCCGGCATCCAGGCCATTCTCTTTGTCGTCGATTGAGTCTTTGCCGGTCAACATCAAAATCGGAGTGGTTCCACCAGTGGCTCTGTGCTTTTTACAAAGATCAACGCCAGCCATACCGGGCAAATTCCAATCAAGCAGAACTACATCATATTGATATGATTGCAGAAACTGCCAACCATCATCTCCATTGTGTGCCATATCGACCACGTGCTGTTCGTGCTGCAAAAACTCTCGCACCTTTTGAGCGAACTTAACATCATCTTCGACGATCAGAATTTTGGCCATCTAATTAACACCTTTGCCAACGAGTTGCTTGCAGACAGTTTTAGTATGCTAGCCATGTGCCCATCATTTTACGCATTATCCCACACGAATTTTTCACAATAGCTCTTTTAGGTTAAGCTAACTAAGCTGACAAGGATCATAATTGGATGGGACCAGCGATTCTAGACTAGGCATAAGATTACGGGAACCGGCAAAGCCTCAACGAAACCATTCAAACTTTCAGCGATTGCCAAAATTCAAATGTCAAACTTGACGTCAAATCTGAAGCTAACCCACAAAGCCGCGATTGTTTTCGGCACCATGTTGGTCTTTGAACTGTTGTTTGTGGGTGTTCTCTGGGCACAACTAGAAACCGCCAACCGCCAGATTGATGAGGGAAATCGCGTGCGAACCCTAGTTCAGCATTTGACCAAGTTGTCCACGCTCGTTCAATATGTATCGATGGAAATGTTTCACAGCCTTATGTGGTCCAGCCCTGGTTCTGTCGACTATAGTTGGACATCTGCAGCATACGAAAGGTTGCCAAATGAAATTCGCCAGCTCAAAACCTGGGCTCGCGGAACAGAAGAAATAGCCCCTATCAACGAACTTCAGAGAATCTGCAATGCCGAAGACATCGTTACAACCTTTCAGGCCGCTGAAAACACTTATCTAAGCCAGAATCGACCAGAACACCTGAAATATTTGAACAGACTGAAAGCGCGTTCAGATGAAGCGATCAGACAGCTAAATAGCATCCTTAGTTACTATCAAGAGAAAGAAGAGAAGTCCGAAAAGCGAGAGCAGGAATCGAGAAATTCGATCAAAACGGTCCTGACGATCGGCATTCCGGCGAATGTGCTGGTGGCAAGTTTAATTGTCATACTATTCTTTCGAGGAATGATCCGACGTCTAGGTTTGTTGTCGGACAACACGATTCGAGTGGCTCAGGGTATCCCTCTCAATCCAACGCTTATAGGTAGCGACGAAATCTCTGCGGTGGACCAATCCTTTCATCGAATGGCCGATGCACTTGCAGCCGCCAAACGCAGGGAGAAAGCGATTGTCGATAACGCGCTAGATGTTCTCTGCTCGGTGAACAACAACGGTACATTCGTGGAAGTAAGTCCAGCATGCATCGCATTATGGGGCTATCGACCGGACGAACTGGTTGGTCGAGCATTTGTTGACATACTCGAAGCTGGCTACACAGATCAGCCGATCGGCAGTAGGGTTTCTGAACCCGTCAAGATAACCTTTGAAAATCGCGTTTTGAAGAAAGATGGCAGCACAATGGATATGTTGTGGTCGGCTCAGGGTCTACCACATGAGCGGAGCTGGTATTGCGTCGCTCACGATATAACAGACCGAAAGAGGGCGGAGCAGTTGAAACGTGAATTCGTCTCAATGATAAGTCACGACCTTCGCACTCCGCTAAATTCGGTAGAATTTTCGCTCAGCTTGATTTCGGAAGGCGTGTGCGGTGAAGTCTCCGAAAAGGTTTCTGAGAATGTATCAGATGCGGAAAACAATCTAGCCTATGTCATGACGCTAATCGAGGGTCTGCTCGATGTTGAAAAAATGCATGCAGGCAAACTCGAAATGAAATTCTACCCTACCAATGTCGACGATATTGTAAGACGCGCAGTTGCAGCCGTACAACCGCTTGCAGAGCGCGATTCCAGCAAACTTACGATTGAGCATCTGGATGCCGACGTAGTAGCTGATGAAAATCGCCTGGTACAAGTTGTCGTGAATTTTATATCGAATGCAATGAAGTTCTCGCCTAAAGGAACCGAAGTGAAGGTGGTGGCGCGAGACCTGGTCGACAAAATTGAAGTAGGGGTGACTGATTCCGGGCCCGGCATTCCGATAGACCAACAAGAAAGAATCTTTAAACGATTCGAACGAATAGAAGGCAATGGTAAGCCAAGCGTAGAAGGATCAGGTCTTGGACTTGCTATTTGCAAAGCCATTGTCGAACAACACAACGGCACAATTGGCGTTCAAAGCGATGGCATCGCTGGCAGTACCTTCTTTTTCAGAATTCCTAAAGAACAATTGACAGCGAACAAAAAGAAAGTGCATAGCTGATACACGATTTTCTCACAAACGCTTCTCTATCTTCATTGAGAAAGTAAGTTCGGAAAGAGTCGGTCTCCGTGAGGAAGCCGATTGCTCGAACAAATCTTTGGTGATATGGCGGAGCACAGCGCACATGAATTACGACAAGCACGAGCACGGAACTTGTCATAGAGAAGATCAATTTCAACATCAGAAAGATCACTATGAACAACTATTGAAAGAAGCCTATAGTTATTCAGAACTGTATGCACCGCGGGTAAGGACTCACGGATTGCAATTCAATTGTTCGCAGCAATCAGTCATGCCTAGTTTGCAGATCGTTTTTGATCTCGACTGGCACAGACCACCTTTCATATTCGCTGTGCCTTATCGTTGGTCGATGCCACCGCAACAATTCGGACGGTTCTATCCTGGACAATCGGAAGAATTTGCATGGCAGCCGTTCTCGCCCTTCAGAGCACCGGAACAGCACTTCAGGCATCAAAGAGTACCGTCTCAAATTGAAGCATACCACCGCGGCTATTTGAACGGTCAGGAGAATTGCCCGAAATATCCGAACGCACCGGAACAACACGTGACAGTTCCGCACCAGATTGACTTGCATCAGCCGAAGGGGAATCCGCAGCCATTTCAAGATGCTCCAAAAACAGAGAGAAGCACAGGTCAGCTGCCTGCAGGCTGTCGCGCGATCACAGGTCCAGTGCCGCAAGACGCAGCTATAGAAGCGCAAAGACTACTCGGCGGTGATTGGGGCACCATAACACCATTCACCAGCGGCGGAGTCAAATATATGGCTCGAGTCGAGGAGCATGGACCTGATTGTCTTCGACCTTACAAACATAAAGGCGTCACTCTATATCTGGATGAACGAACGACGCCCGAGGTACCACCAACAAAAATCGCAACCGAGACCAGATCTCCGCAGGCACAAGGAGAGCACGTTCCGTCCGCTTGCACGGAAAGCAAATTAGAGACAGGAAGCGAATTTCTCAATGGCAAACTTCATCTTGGGAAAAGTCAAGATCCGCATGACCGAGGGCTTCTCGGTGATGCAAGGCAAGTAGCTATTGCGCGAGAATGGGCGCAAGGAAATATTCCTGAATTTATGCGTCCAGAACATTTCAAAACAATCGTTCTAAAAGACGACCAAGGGAACGAACTAAAAGTCAAAGTAATGACCCGACCAGCCGCCGTAGGAAACAATTCAGACTCAATAACAGCACCGATAAATACAGAACTCACATACGCCGCTTGCAAGGCATTCAACATGGGAGTGCCGACTCGCAAATTGGCAGACGCGATGTATAAGCAGGCAGATTGCCGATTACCAGCTCAGGGACTTGTGTCCAACGCGTCGGATTCACTCTATATGGACGGAAATGGATTTTATGCGCTGCATGACAAAAACACGAAGGAACGACTGAAGGATGTTCCTGACTCAGCGCTGGTAGTTGGACCTTGGAAATACTACACGCTGAGTAAATACGCAGACCCGACGAACTATCCAAAAATGTCTAAGCGTCTATTTCAGTTCGGCTTCTGGGATTCGAATGGAAATCCCATTCAGCAAGGTATCTTCAACGGTGGAGAAAAGAGCGGTCGGGACAAAAACGGTAGAGACGAGGATACGATTCAAAACCTGAAACACGGTAGAGAGCATCAAGACTACAGTCTCGCCTGGCAAGGAGTTTCCCAAGACGTAATCCTCAATGGCAAACCTGCACGATATGACGATGTCCTCAAAGATCCGAGATACGCACATTTATTGAGCGACGAGGGACCATTCGATCCCGCTCCGATTTACAGAAACACAAACCCAGCCTACGCGCAAATTCTAAAGGCGCAGTCCAAATTGCACCAAGTCTCAAAGTCAGACCGAGTCTCTTAAGGAGCGAAGAAATGTCCGAACTTAGCACTATATTTGATGGCACACATGATTCTCATCTCGGCAAAAAATGTACGGAACATACAAACGTTCTCCACGACGCCGCATACACCACAAGCTCTGGAGTTATCGTCTCAGCCAAAGTGCTAAAAGAGCTTGATCCAAAGACACAAGCCAGAGTTAAGCAAGACGCTAATGGTATCTACTTTATTCCTGAGCTAGGCGGAGAGGCACCACAACCAGACCTAACACCAAGAGAGCAAAGCAAGAGCGGAAACAGCAGTGTCTTTCGACCTGATGGACACGGTGACGTCTTTGTAGACGACAGCCAGCTTTATATACCCAGCATTATCGAACCATCCAGAATAGATTCAAAAAGCAAAGCATCAGCAACAACCGATTGCACCGGAACCGACGCGATTCAATATTTGCCTGGTGAAGACAACGATTTGGCAGGACTTCCCGAGTTCGACAAACCAGACAGAACAAAGAGTACAAAGAGTACCTTAAACGGTAACGTTATCACCGCTGAAAAAGTCTCGCTCCACAAAGTAACTGAGGGCTCATACATCGAGCGTTACGACGACACAAATAGAGTCTTAACTCGTGTGAGCAAGGCGACTGACAAAAACGGAACACCGCTATCGGTAGAAAGCTACAGCTTCGACAGCCGAATGAACCTCACTCGAATGTCGATGACACTTGCTAGTGGGCACCAGGAAAGCTTCGACTACGCTGTAGTTAAGGAACCAGACGGTAAAGAAAGATCGCTACGCGTGTCAAGTGAAAGCAAGGCCGCAAATCAGTCGAGATCTGTGCGGCATACCTACCGACTAAAACCAGATGGCACCACCGAAGAAACGGCTCCATGAGTCTGCAGAAAGCAGCAAGCCAAACCAGAAGCAGAGAGCAATAAGCAATGCAAGAACAACACAGACACTCTTCGTGGTTTGCACAGAATACACGAGCATTTCACAAGAGTTTTTCTATCGTAAGAGAGTAATAAATCACACTCTATCAGGAGCGGATCATGACAGATACAGCGGCAGAAGCCAGAGCGATTACAGAGAAGATAGAGAAGGTTGATAAGACTGGCGATCACCAAGCAGCTTACAAAACCATGATGGAAGAAGTTAAGAACTTTACAGACAAGCGAGACGTTAGCGGTCAGGACAAAAAAGAGACACTGACAAAGGTAGCCGACAATTTAGCCCGCGATGGCGTTTTACCTAAATTGGAAATCGCCCACGCTCACGAGCACTTCAAAGACTTCCAAAATGACAAAGGTGAACTAAGTCAAACCGCTGTTCACCAGAGAGTGCAAGCGCTCGAGCACGCTGAAAAAATGGACAAGTCGCTCTGCAAAGTCGACAAAGAAGAATGCAAAATCGAAAATTTCAATCCCCTAGACCTCGCTCTCACAAGACAAGTAGACAAAGATTTCAAGAAAATCAATGAGGAAGCAACTAAAGGCAACTGTGTTCCGGACGCAATCAGGAATCAAGCACTCGACACAGAGTTGAAGGGATACTTGGAGAGACGATCGGCAGAGGCAAAGGAAGTCACCGCTATTCATGATAAACAGGTAGCGAACGAAGCCAACTACGGACACAAGCTGCTCGACAACAACGGATACTTATTTTCGACGTTAGACAAAGCAAGTAACGATGGATCCTTAAAAGGGCGCGTGACCAAAGAAGGCGTCGACAAATTCTTATCCGATTGGAACAACCCGGATGATCCAACAAAGCAAATGTTTGGCGGCGACGGCAACGTATACAAGTCCGTTAAAGCGCTCAGAGCAGAATTTGATGCGCCTCATAACACGAAACGAGACAGCTCGAATCTGCCGGATTCAATCATCGATTTCAATGGAACGCTCACGAAACAGTCGTTAGTCGAAGGTATGGGTTATTACAACATGGATAGCGTGAAAGCTAATTGGTCGACAGCAGCAGCAGGCAAAGTAGCAGATACTGCCGGTGCTGGAAAGAAAGAAGCACCACAACCGCCGGCAGCACCAGAAGCACCGGCAGTAAAAGCACCGGAAACGCCAAAAGTAAGCGCAACCGAAGGAGCAAAAAAGAAAGAACCTTCAGAAGCTTTTGTGGGCTACGGCCTTGCATACCCAGGTGAGGGACCAGCACAAATATTGATGCGACTCTCCAACGAGTTCGACCACGATCCAAACCATAACGTTGAGTACCGAGGCAAACAGTTTGCAAGACTGCTCAATAAGTTAGATGGTCATTGGGACCCAAGAAAGAGTGTCTATGAAACGCTCAAAGATGATGCCTATTTCCAAGCGCTCGAAGCCGAATACAACAAACGGTACGGCAACGCTTAGTGTAGGTCTCTCTCCGGGTCAATACAAACAGAACTCTTCGAGCAGGATAACCATGAATTCAGCAGACGATGCTGTCCGAGCAGGATCAGCGAAACCACTCGCGATTTCAATAATCAGAGCTATCGCGGCACCTAAACCGAAAAACACGCTCTCAAATTTGTCGGCGCTTTCCAAAACACTAGAACGCGACCGTGCATGGTTGGAGCTAAACCGGAATTCTAGAGAGAGGCAGCGTATCGAAGAGGAACTCCTCGCAAAGCGCGAAGAGGAAGAGACAGAGCCGGTCGAACCAGCGCCCATCTCACGAGATGCATACACTAACTATGTCGCAAAAGAGACGAAGAATGGTTCGAGATTCAGTTTCCTCAGACGAATGTTTGGCGATAGAATGTTTTATCCGGCGCCCATAGGTGCGGCGATGTTTCTCATGGTGGCTGGAACGCCTATGCATACGCAGACTGGTTTTGGGTTAGCGAACGCAGATGCACAGGCGTCGGTTATCAAAAAACAGTGTGTAGACCAAGGAAACGGCGGAAAGAAAGATACAAAATATTCAGATGTAAAAAGCGCATTCAGCGCTCAAGAACGAGCGCAGCTTTCCACGAACAATATTTCCGTTTTGCAGTCCACTGCTTACAAATCTCTAGCTGGCGAACGCGCCGATTTTGCCATCGCGCTTCTAACGAAAGCGATCCATCTAGCACCGAACGACGCGACAAACCGCCGCCTAATGGCCTACTCTCTCATTCAAGCGAAGCTCCCCAACTATGCCGTGCAGCAACTCTACGCGTGGGAACAACTGTCCTCTGTTAAGCCGGATGACGAAATTGCGTTTGCAAACGCGCTGGCGAAAGCGACATTCCGAGCGAATTCGCAGAGCGTATTCGACCATATCATTCGTCGGTTCGCTGAAAACCCGGAGGCACTACTTCAAGTTGCACAAGATTGCAGCAAGCTTAACTTTAGGAATCAAACTATGGCGGCGATAAAATCTGGATTTCCGCTCTCCTCAAGTCTGCAAAAAGCTAAATTCGTGAAAGTAAAACAGTTTCTGGATATGACGGCACCAAACACGCTACTGCGTCAGGTTGCAGAGCGCCCGATCTGCAAGGGATAGCCAACCACAAAAATTCAGTTTAACAAGCGGCGGTACAAGGGACTGAGAGACACTCATGTCCCTTGTACTGCTGCTGTTGTTTTGATTTCCTGTATAGCTCCGCATCGACAGACAGCCAACTCATTGGTACGACTACTTTCATGCAACACGGTCTGAGGTTCGCGTCAATATTGATAGCGAGGCCAGCCGCATTCCATTCTTTTGCTTGATTCAGACCAATTATCGCTGCGAAATTAAAAACTATCAACAGCATGACATTTCCCAAAGCATATCTAGTGAAACAACAATGCTAGCCACTACAATCAGATCAATCATTACTTCACTTGATACAACTTTCCAAAATCCGAACGCAAGACCCAATCAAACTAGCTTTCGAAGTCATTCAGTCGATGCATTAGGTCGAAAAGGAAACCTCCGCGAATCGAAAGTGAGGAATCATGCAAGACGTATTGCGCGCGGCGATCGAGCGGTCCGGTAACGACTCCCTCTGCTCTTTCCTGAAACATGCGCTCGGTGATTTGCGTCTGGGCGCGGTGTCTTATGTGAAGATCGAGTCGACGCAGCTTCTGGTCGGAGAGGTCGCGCTTCGAATCGGCGAGCCGCCCTCTCCGCTGGAATGGCAGAGCCTCGTGAGAAGCCTGCAAGCGGCGGCAAGGAGTGAAGAGAACACGGCGAAGTACGCGGCCATGGCTCTCGCTTCGGTCGAAGAGACTGCCGAATGGGAGTTCGGTCGGTACCAGACCGCAATGATGGCGCGCCTGGCAGTGGGAGCGGCCATGGTCGTTGCCGAATACTTCAAGCACGTCACGGTTCCCGTCGACAACGAGGAGCAACACGAGCGGCAAGAGAGGGAGCAGCAAGAGCGGTCGCGCCTCGAACTCGCTACTCTGCAGGTGGCACTGCTCTTGGTGCAAGCAGCCGTGCAGAGCGCGACTTCCTCGCGGGCGGCTCCTGTGTTCGCGGCAAAACAGTTCCAGCACCTGATGAGGTGGCTCGAAGAGTAAACGAAGCGAACCGGCAGCAACCGCAACAAGAGTTGAGTGGATCCGCGTGCCCGCATGCATTCAAGGCAGCACTCGGCGCGCGGATCTACGACTCGCTAACAAAAAAACTCAGTTGAATGGTCTGCGGGCATTTTTTTGCAGCAATTGAAGAAATTCAAGTCGGCCACAAGCCATCCTCAGAAGGCTGTTCCACAACGATTGGTAACGGAGTTCAAAAACTCTCCACTGACGAATCTTGAGGAGAAACTGTTTCTTTGCACTTTTCTAGAGTACCGAGCGATCACGAAAGCAAGAATGATGAAGTAAAAGATTATTGGCAACATCTTGATTCACCAAATCGGCAGGGAGGCTATGGAGACAATACAACTTGGCTCATGAAATAGTTGTGTATTGGCAGGGACTATCGATAGATTTAGCAGAGGACCGGACCAGGGCTGCTAATAGGACTGAACATCCATAAGGGACATATCGATCTCTTTTGCAATTTGGTCAATTAGAGCATCGATTCGATCCCAATTCCGACCCTTGATCACAAGTACGACTTTTACTTCGCCATCTTGTTTTTCAAATGATTTGATCCGAGTCTCGGTGGGAAGCATCGCTTTCAGCGCATCCAATTGTTCCGCCTTTATTCGTACCTTTAAGAACTTGCTAGCGGGCGCTTCATCTTCGGGGTGAGTGCGTCTAACAATCGATCCTAATATGTGTAGGATCAATGCACTCAATGAAGCGAGAGTGGGCAGACCTAATCCAGTGGCGACACCAATACAGGCAACGAAAAAGATCGATGCAGCCGTCGTTACACCAACTGTGATATTGCCTCGATGAACGATTGCACCAGCGCCAACGAATCCGATTCCAGTCAATATTTGTCCTGCCAATCTGGTCTGATCTTGGCTGCCTCCGGTCTGAAGCGCGATGACCGGACCAGCGAGAGCAGCTAAGCATCCGGCACTCTCAAGAAGACAATGAGTGCGAATTCCAGCCACCTTGTGCTTCTCATGCTATTGAATGTCGTTGCATATCAAAATTTTTTCTATCGAGCACACGATTTTCTCACATCTCATCTGCCAGATTTCAACTGCGTGCGCAGCGAGCCATGCACAAAAACCGTTGCATAAGAAAAAGGCATGGGAGTATAAAAGTGAGAACCTTTCATCATTATCATTATCAGCGCACCGAATCATTTATGGCGCCCATACCACTGCAGGCCGCGGAGTCGGCAGCAGATGCATTGCGACAGGAAGTTTTCGCACTCCCAAGACACGGCAGGAGGTTCACTTATTCGCACCGAACTATGGACCCTTTTTTAGAGATTGTTTCGCTGGCTGCACGCAACTATGCTTTTTTGATGCACCGAATGCAACCAGGCGTGCGCGGTATGTCCGCCGTGTGGCAATCAGACCAGGAATTTTATTCGCCCCACAGTCAGCGTTCCTTCAGGCGAAACTTTGACTGGTCAAATAATACGACTAATGGTGCGGAACAAGGGCGAGTTCGAGACACACACGATATCAAATCTGTGTCATACGGCTACGCGCCTCAGCACGCTCGAGAGACCTACACGCAACCAGCAGCTCCTGGTTGGGAGAAGCCGACAAGCAACAATTCTGGAGTCGATACGTGCATCGATCTAAGCCGCAACATATATCGCTCTGGCAATCACAATATGCAAGAAGTGATTGTAGAGACTGCGCGTTCCGGCTTGGGAAGAGAGCTGTGGCAGGGATCGTGCGGTACCGAAGCTGGCCGGTTGGGATGCGCCGCATCCGTAAGCACAGTGTTGAAAGCGTCCGGGTTCGAATATGCAGATTCGCCTGCAGTAGGTGATACACGGAGCAGAAGTGGACTAGTAGGGCAGCTTCTAAACCACGGATGGAGCGTCCATCAGATCACTGAAGCCCAGCCTGGAGATGTAGTCTTCGGACGCTATCAAGGCGGACAGCACGGACACATCGGTATCATCGGTGATGCGACTACTGATTCGAACTTCAGACAGACTCTTTGCGTATACGACAACAATTCGCTATCAAGAAAATGGGATTGTCGCGCATTGAATGAGGTATTCAATGCAACCAACTTCGGCAATCAACTCTATGTGTTGCGCGCTCCTGAAGTATCAATGAGTAGCACTGGTCGGAAATAAGGTATCGTCCATGTCATGAGACGAAACTTTATGTTTGGAAAAAAAGATCTCTAGCTGTTTCAGTTTTTCCGGATCTTTTGGAACGCCTATGCCCTCTGAATACATCTGCCGCAACCGCCTGCGAGCCTCAATAATCTCGACCGATGACTTCTCGTACCATTTAGCGGCTTCTCGCCGATCTTGCGCTACGCCTCTCCCTTGATCGTAGAGACAAGCCAACCTGTATGCAGCACAGATATCTCCACGACGTGCAGCCACACTATTCCACTTGAAGGCCTTCTGATAGTCCGGCTTCATTTGTTTGCCATTAAAATAGATCTCAGAGATTTTGATAGTCGCACCGGGAGATCCAAGTTCTGCTGAACGTTCAAGCCAGTACAGAGCCTGTCGCTTTACAGCATCGTTGGTGCGGTAGTCTTTCGCCATAAAATAAAACGCACTGATATTGAATGCAGCTTGCGCATTACCATGATTAGCAGCTTTTAGATACCAACTCTTCGCCTTTTCCACATCCTCTTGCACGCCAATTCCATCTTCATAGTATTGACCTAGAGTCACTTCTGCTTCTGGCAGACCCTGACTCGCAGCTTTCTCCACCCACATCGCCGCCCGCTTTAAATCAACAGAAACACCTTCACCTTTTCCGTAACGAGTCGACAACTCAAACTGAGCCTTCGCGTCGCCACTATTTGCCTTAGCCTGCAGTTCGCCGATAGACGGCTTAGGGCTACCCCCAATAGCTCCTAGATTTGAGGTAATGAGGAGTATTAGTGACAGCAGAATTTGCGGACTTTTCAGTCGCGTCATAGTAAGAGATTCCTTCACAAGGCGGAGGACAAAAGAAACAAACGATCAGAAATCGAAGTTTAGCCCAAAGAAAGTATGCCTACATTACGGAGAATGTAACATCGCACGACTTTCCACCCACGATAACGGTCGAAGAACAAACCTATGCCGGGTGTAGCCACTCACTTCCGACAATGCCAGTCCAATGTCAACACTCCCTTTCCGTTGAAAGGACGCAGACCATCACAAAGTCCGTTAGCCGGAATATCGTTAACCGGACCTCGATGGAGAAATTTAGTTGCTTAAACCCCATGCAAACAACTAGAGTCAAAAATACCTTTTGCACCCAGAATCAACTTCAAAGACCAAGACAATTTAAATACAATGTCACTTAAGAACGACCATTGAATGCCTGCATGAGCTGGTAGATATGGTCTAGTTTTTGCATGATGAACAGGTCCTCCTGTAATGCGACCTATCGCTTCGAGCTGACGGCGTCATGTTGACCCGCAGCACGGAGTGATAGACGGATTAGCCCAAGTTCCGTATTGCGTATCATCGCGCAAAAACGCAGAGGGCGGGAGCAGCAATCATGCGCCGGTTCATCGGTCTTTTCGCAGCATTCCTTCTGGTGGGAACCGTAGTCATGCTGCCGGCAGCGGCGGCGAAGGCAGAGCCGCGCTTCGTCTTCCGGGAGCGCGTCCCCTACGAGGTCTGGGTCGGTCCCTATACGCGGTGCGGGGTCTCCTACGCCGGCCACTGGCGCCCCGCGTGGTACTACCCGACGTGGGGTACGCTCCGGTACCAGCACCGTGGCACCTGGCACCGCCTGGGCGTGAGGCAGTACTGGCGCCAGCGCTAGGTCGCCAGCAGCAGTAGCGCAAAGGCGAGGGTGGTACAACATCTTGAATTTAGAAGTAAGGCCGTTGCAGTTGACCGGCTTTACTTCTTTCATTTTCTTGCTTAAAAAAATTATTTTTAGCTATCAATCATAAACGCGGGCTCGTTCTATGAATGCTTGCCATGTTTTTGGCTGAATACTTCCTTTTGAAAACATCGTATGACTTAAATGGAGCTAACACGATTTTTTCACGATCGAATTTTTAGACTGCCACCATATGCACTATCATCTGCAATCGAGAATCATCATGCTAAAGAAGTTAGGTATCGCGCCTCTATCACATAGATTGCCAGCCCAGCCGGGACTTGCAGAGCTCTATCATTTCCTATCGCAAGCCATGGAAAAGCCGGGCAAGCAAGTGGAGATTTCATGGTTCAACGCGAACCGCAAAAAGTTACTTATTTTGCATCTTAACAGCAATATCAATCTCAGAGATCCCAGCTGGCAGCTTACGGTGCAAGAAGGCACGAAACGTGAGATTCTCTGGCAACACTACAGCTGTGATGTACTGCTTATCTTAAACCTCATACTTACTTGCGGTGTACAAGAAGAACCGCAACAAGATCTACAAGTTGCTCGAGGGAGAAGAACCGCATTGAGGCATTCGGCTGCACATTTTGCATGCATTGAGGAGAACCATCAGGAACACGGTGGAGGAGTTCTAGCAGAACTCTTCCAACTGCCACCACGCCAGCCTCAAGCTTCTCCGGCTGCCCTTCCAATGCAAGGACAACTTGCCGACACGCCTATACAACGACTTCTCAGAATACTTGCCGAAAACAAGGCAACCGGCAAGCTTTTCATAAAGAGCGAACAGCAAGAAGCGGCTGTTTTTCTATCGCACGGTAACTTGATTCACGCAACCATTTATGCAGTCTTTTATGATCTGATCGGCGATGATGCTATTTCGGAAGTAGCGACTTGGGTGTCTGGCTCCTTTCAATTTGAACCAGGAATTCGTTCGAAACTCGCAACGGTCCACCTGGAATTGGAACAGGCATTTGCACGTGCTTCATCATTGAATGAAAAATTGACTGAGCTGGAACATTTTGATTTCGCCAGCACGCAAGCTTTCTCAAAGGTAGAGCCTCTAGTCGCAGCAGAAGATTTTTTCAACCGGGTTAAAAACAACTCGCCGCTAGATCCAGAGTTGTTGTATCAGATATACGAAATGATCGATTGTCTCACATCCGCACAGGAGATCGCGGAAGAAGCAGGAGTCAAACGACACAAAATGATAGATGCTCTTCACTATCTCAACCAAGAGCAGCTCATTGAGAAACACTACGCAAAAAGCTCCGAAGCAAACGAGGCAAAGCTACTCGATAGGAAAGCGATAGAGAGTGTCTTGCTTTCATTAAGATCGCCTGATACAGGTCTATACACATTTGCAGCCTTTCAATATTTCCTTGAAGAAGAATACTTCAGAAGCTACCGCCTGCAGTCACCACTAACGGTATTGATATTCGAAGTCAATTCGTTGAGGTCAAATCAGGACCGTACTTCTCGAAGAGTGCTAACAAGGGCTTCATTAGTCGACGTCGCTGCTCGCGTCAGCCAGGCGAAGCGACATCTAGACATCCTTGCTAATTGCGAAATGAATCGCTTTGCCTTACTGCTTCCAAATACGGGGTCACGCGGCGCGCTAATACTGGTCAACAAGATCAAAAAAGCACTCACTGGTTCTTCACTTAAAGGCTTTGAAGTGGGAGAAGAAGTCGAAGTCCATTTCGGACTCAATTCGATACCGGAACATGGAGTAGACGTGAACACTATCATTTCTAGGGCAATCGCAACGCTTGAAGAAGGGAAACAGGATGTGCGCTAGTACAAACTCGATACACGCGCATCTCACAAACAAAAAGCTAGTCTAAGAAAGTTCCCAATCAATCAACCCTGCGGAGAGAAAACAATGGTCAATCACAGCGTAGACGCAAAACAAGAAGCCAAAGCCGAATCAGCACTACAAAAAGCAAATCATGGAGACATGCAGGCATTCTCTAAAGAACTGAGTTCGATGAGCCCGAAGGAGCTGCGAGACTGCGCACAGCGAATCAATAGACTGAGCGCAAAACAAGAGCAAAACGGCGCCGACGAACACTTACCAGTTGTGGCCATCAACTTTGACAGCGAGGGGCATTTCGCAGGCACCAAGGTCTTTAAAGACGGCGAACTTACCAGATATGACGAATTTGGAGGCAAGGAACAAGAAAGCACGGCAAAGAACTCCGGTCCAGACATGTCATCGATGCCCCAGAGCAGCGAATCGGCGCGGCCAGTCCCCAAGAAAGTCGATGAAGCGCCAGCACCCGAACCTCTTACGCAGCCAGTGATTGAACTACCGCCCGTATTCATCTACGGCACTAAACCGTCCAAAGGCACCTAGTTTAGATTGGGTGAGACCAGAGAAGCACAATGGATTTTCCAATCAATCTTGATACCACAATAGTTACACCTTTGTGGAAACAACTTTGCAACGAACTCAATCGTTCCATCATGTCCGGGCGCCTTGAAGCAGGGGCACCACTCCCGCCAACGCGCCAACTTGCAACGATGCTCAATGTATCGCGAGACACCGTCGTTCGAGCATATAACGAACTTGCACTTGCAGGCAGAGTGGAAAGCTTCGTAGGCATCGGAACATTCGTGTCCAACAACAAACTCGCGCCTCCGACTGAACGTCCCACGTCCGAGAGTCGCAAGACAGGACAAACTCGCAAGTGGCTTTCCGACTATGGCTTGCTGCACAGCATTGAAGTGGCTCCGAGTTCTTCTCAAATTCGAAGCAGTCTTCTTCACTCCTGGTCCATCGCACCGGAAGAACTTCCGATGAATTCGTGGCGGGAGTCGTGGCAGCTTAAAAGACCTATGCCTGGCTCCGATTCGGCGCCTTTGGCTAAAATTGCAGAGAGATTCGGGCTCCAAAACATCCGCGAAGCGCTAGCAGAATACTTGAAACGGTCAAAAGCTGTTCAGTGCAGCGAGGAACAGATAGCCGTATTCAGCGACTGGCAGCAAGCACTCAACCTGGCTGTACGACTGCTGGTGAACCCCGGTGATGGAATATTGATTGAAGAGCCCAGTTCGCCCGTAGTCAGACAACAATTTTTGCTGCAAGGTGCGAACCTCTATCCCATTCAGGTAGACGACGACGGTCTAATCACCGATCAGCTCGAACAGTATTCTGGTAAGTGCAAAATCGCGTACGTAACTCCAGCGCATCAGGCGCTTAGTGGCGCAGTCATGTCGCAGTCGCGCCGCGTGCAATTTTTGGCTTGGGCCCGGCAAAACAACGTACTCATTATTGAGGATGCTCTCGATAGTGACTACAGATATGCGAGCCAGTCGATGGTGTCACTTCAAGGATTGGATAACACTGGTTCCGTTTTGTATCTCTACAGCTTTTCGAAAACACTTCATCCTCTAACTGCGCTGGCTTGCATGGTGATACCAGAAGAATTGAGTGGAGTGTTTGAAACTGCCGGAGCTCTTACGCGAAATCAGTATCCACTTCTGGAACACTCTTCTGTAGCAAACTTCTTGCTCGCAGGACACATGGAGCGTCATTTGAGAAAAAGCAGAGAAACATTACTCCGGCGTCGACAGTCTCTCATCTTCGCATTGGCGCAGGCATTTAAAACGCTCGTCAACTGCGGGAAAGAGAGCGCTGGAATGCATTTGCGAACGCGCTTTGCCAGCGAAGTCTCACCCGAACATCTCTTGCATGCGGCACAAAAAGTAGGTTTGCCGCTGTACAGCACGAGAGAATACTACCTGATCACGCCGCCAAGCGGTGAATTTTTGATTCCGTTCGCTGCCTTAACTGACGCGGAAGAACGCGTATCCGAGTTGATTTCAGTTTTGGAGCTTTTGGCGAACGAAGGAAGACACGGGCTATCGAGTAACCTCGACTTTTCGCCCGCCTCATCAATCGATTCCAGACTGACCGACAACCGTGCGTTCAGCGACGGCACCTTAAGCTAGGTTGCCCAAACATCCTTTTCCAAGTCACGACTATTCTCTAGGCGTGAAACATTCGTGCAACATCGGACCAATTTGCCGCGCTTGTATCCAACCAGCCTCAGCTGGCAAACTTGACTTTGGCAACGAGCACCGCGAGATAGAGCGGCACCATTGCTTTGCGAATCCTGTCTCGGCAAACTGAAATCACCAGCTCTTTAACAAGTGAGAACACCAACTAGCAGAGAGAATACGGAGCAATCGAGTGTTTGAAACAAGTAGCTGTCTCATCCTGATAGGTGTATTGGTTTTTCGTCTGCACACCGATGGCACTCACTAGTAAAAGAAGGGGGCTAACTCAAATGAATTGGTTGGATGAAAGCGAAATCTTCTGTACGTCTTCGGGCGGAACGGCTTGGGGCAACAACGCATCGCTGATGAACGAGCTGAAGCAGAGCTCGCTCACGGAAGAGTCCGCCGAACCGCTCGACCACGTAGACGAGCAGGAATATGTGCAGCTTCCTCATTGGACTTTTGGACTCTAGCTAAATGCAACAGAGGATGGAGCGAAATATACTTCGCAACCATCCTCTGCCGCATTTACTTTGAATATACTTTGCCTAAAATGTTTCTTTCAACAGAAGTTCGAGCAGCCGTTGCATTGGATTCCCTATTTTGCCTTCAGCAGTGGGAATGTGTATGTTTGCTTAAATGAGATAGTTCCGTTTTTCAGAAACTGTGCACCGAAGAAATCTACGGGAGCAAATGGAACTCGTGCGATTGTGGATGTCGTGATCTGCACATATGGTGACGTCTGTGCTGGAGGATTGCCACCATAGTCGTTGTAACTAATCGGCAGCACTAATTGCGGTGAGGTGAAATAGTATCCGTCGGCCCCATGTGCTTTGAGTGCGGCAGATGCAAGAGCTACACTCTCCGAGGTTGAGCCCCCAAGAGCGGCCGCTCTAGCTGCATCCCTGCACGCCCTATCGTTAATGTCTACCCCAAAGACAACCATGCCGATATCGGCACACAACAAAGAGAAAACCAACATTAAAGAAGCACCACATGCCAGCTCAATCAGAATAGAGCCTTCGGTACGTACATAAGACTGTCGCCTTGGCAGATAGTTCTGCAAACCACGTTTGTGCCTTTTCATTGCATTTCTCCAGAAACTTTATGGGCGCTATCCTTGCGCAACCAAGCTAACCAGCTGCCTGGCAATTTGCTCAAATGTTGCTCGCAACATAGAGCTTTTTCCTACCAGATTGAAGGTGCCTTTATGACCTGCAATCGCGGCTATGCCACCAGTGGTGGGATCGCTGTTTGTGTCATTCAAAATGGCGGTCTCACCCGGAACGATCTGTGGATTCTGAGCAAGCCCGATTGTATAAACAGGTATGCCTGCCTGACCAGCTTCTACAGCAGCCATTCGAGCATTAGTAGCTCCGTCAGGGTCCAGTGGTCCACCAGCAGTCGGCTGACCGTCTGTAAACAAAACAATTGCTTTCACGCTTCCTGGCCGGCCATTTGCCTTCAGCGTCTGAACAGCCTGATGAATGGCGGCACCTATATTCGTTGGTCCAAGCGCCACACATTGATTAATCGCATTTTGCACCGTTTGGCACTGAGTATTTCCAGCCGTGGAGCTAAGTGGCACATTATTCAACGGAAACGGTGTTGGTGCACCATAGGGCAGAAATGGATCTATCGTGTATTGATTCTGCGTTCCGTTCGGTCCTGCACCGATCTGATCGTCAAATGCTACAAAGCTGAAATGAGCATCAGTGTCCGTATTGAGTATCTCGATGAAATTCGTTGCCGCCTTCTTAGCATCACCCAGTGGTTGAACCAGACTAGTCGCAGCCGCCATGTATGCGGCTTGATAGCCATTTCGAGGCACTATGGATGATGGCAGGCTCAAGTTTGCCTTGCTACTCTTAAAAACAATCTGATCTTCGAGATTGCCCCTTGAGGCCTCAACCAACGTTGCCACGTTAGGGAACTCAAAACCGTTGATAGTGCAGCCGAGAAACTGAGGGCTATTGTCTAGATTCACAACCAGGTCAGTAAAGGTATTGGTGCCGTATACAGAGGAGCCGCTTGGATAATTGCCTGGCGCCTTACCCTTATCTGGATAACCACCTAAAGATCTCAAACCGTTTGGTGTACCCTGCGGCTGTCCATTCAGTTCGTCAGTGAAAGCGATTCCGCTTGCAGGTTCGTAATGAGTTTCTCCTAGAATTTGCGGTGGCAGCACGTTGACCGATGAGCCATTCGGTCCTGGTTGCAGAACGTCATAAAGAAGTCCGTTAGCATTTCCTGATGAACCAACCGTAATCGGATAGTCGTTTTTCTGAGCTTTTGCATCCCATTGCCGTCGCACAAAAGTGCATGGAGTTTGATCGTCCATAGAGCCGGAGACATCAAAACAGAGCACCAAATCAAGTTGTGGCACCGAGCCTTTAGCAATGGCTGTCACGTTGAAATCCGGCACGCCAATGTACTTACCAAACGCGGTAAGGCTACCGTAATTCGCATAGACGCGAACGAGTTTTGCAGTGGGGCTGCTAATTGGCTGAACGGTGCCGGAGACAGGATCAACAAACTGAAAATAGATGGTGGCGTTGCCCGGTTTCGGACTCGGCGAGCTACTAGAACTAACTAATGTTGTTGAAGTCAGAGAGCGCCCTAATATGAAGTTCTGCTGAAATACCTGGAGAGCCGCTTGCATTGCGGCAGTGTGATTAGCTGTCGGATTGAGATTATCTTGACTGGCTAGAGTTGCCACCGCAGTTAGCGCCGTTGCATCAGCCACATTTTGCAGCTGCTGCTTCGCAAGACAGAGTCTGCTTATGTCAAAGCTTGCGATTCCCAACAGTGGAACCACTACTAGACCAGCGAGCATTGCTAGCACAATCATCGATTGCCCGCGTGGTGTTCGAATTGCCTTAGATCGAGCAGTCATTTAGTTACCTCTAGCAACATCTATTTGTTCAGACCCTGGGTGTTTTCGCAATATTGGCTATCGCACAGCTGAATGGAAAGTGGCGCAGTCATTCCAGGAATGGCAGCCAGCTTTTCATGCCAAAGCACGAGCGGCGTTATTGAACCCTTCAGCGTTACCTGGATTTGATAGATGTTTTGCGATTGATCCGCAGGAGCAGAGAGAGGTGTAGACTGACTTGTCACCGCGCTTGTAGCGATGTTCGTCGTGAGGATTTTCGTCTGAATTGAAGTAAGCGCTATACCGTTGAACTGCTTAACGATGCTGTTAGCAGTATCGTTTGCGAGCTGAACCGCAGGTTTCTGACTGTCGAGGCTGTTTTGAAACGTGTGTGCTCTCGCGGCTTCCCACGTTGCCTGGTGGAGCGCCGCATAAAGAAAAGACGTCCTTAAGCCGATTGTGGCAAGATCGATGAGAGGAAAGAGGAATACGAAAACTAAAATCCAGAGAGCAACTGGCAATTCAACGGTAGCACTGCCTCTTCTTTTTCTAGCTTTTTCTCTAGTCCACTTTCTTTCTACAAATCGCATAATCGTCACAGCGGTCAATTCACTTTAATTCACTATAGTAAGAGTTAGATCGCCCATCTGTTATTGAGCATCGGGAACACGGCATGCACGCCACGACCGACAGTACAACTGGCGTTTACCAGATTGTAGATAAGGAGAGCATCATTTGTGGTTTGCTCCCAGACTGTCGCTCGCTTCTTTCCGTCATCAAGTACGACATGCCAGGTCGCTTTTCCGCTATTGCTATATTCCATCTCCACTTCGTACCGACTAACTGCATCTGGCGCATACCAGCCGAATCTAAATGTGGTTGCCGGTGTAATGCGGCTTCGTTTCAGGAAGTACGCGAAGTCATCGACTTTCGGTTCTCCGGACAGCATGTGCAGGGTATGGGCTTCTACTCGTTTGAATATAAACATCTTCTAGATCCTCTGCGCTTAGTAAATCCGACCATGTGCAACTGTAACGAGCGTTCTGTGCAAACTTCGTGTTCGCTTTGTGAAATCGGCGTGTATCGCACGGATGCACACCCGCGCTAATACACGCACATTTCACAAGCAAAAAACTAATTTAATCGCACAGTGGGCGACCACACAAACTTACTAAATCAATGGGGAAAGGACGATGGTTGACCAAGACATAAAAGCTGAAGCAAAAAAGATTGAAAACCTCGCAAACAGATCACTAAATGGAGATCACCAAACCGCAACCGACGCGGCGAACAGACTGAGAACTGAGTCTCAAGACATAATGAATGCTTCTCCAACATACCGTACGGCGCTGCAGAAACAGTTAGATGCGGACCAAAAAGCCGAGTTAGCCAGAATCAGCAAGTCTGATACCGCTGACAAATGGCTTCCCGACATTACTGTAGATAAGGACAAGATCGAAATAAGTAAGGTTGACGGACGCGGCGGATACAAAGATATTGAAACCTTCCATAAAGATGGAAGCGTTGGCTTTCAGAAAAATCACTTCGCTGACGAGGTGCCGGTTAACGGCGTAGGCGACGCCATGGTAAAGAAGAACGCTGATGACAAAGTGGAGTCGATAAAGCGACCGGACCAATCAGAAACGAAGATCGAGCGCGATGCAAACGGCGACCCTACTAAAATAACCGGCATCGAAGGACAGATATGGACCAAGAAAGCCGGTACCAGCAACGAGTGGGCCGTCACCGACATGAAAGGCAATCCCATGATCATGAATCCGACGCGCACCAATGTCGAAGTTGCAGCCAACGGTGACGTTAAGAGCACAGGCTTTTTCGGCGAGACACGGGTCGTGCATCCGGACGGCTCCAACGACACTACATTTACGCATGGACAAGAAAGCGTAACATTCCGCTCAGCTGACGGCAGCAGACTAGTGACCAATGGCAACGAATTCACTGAATACAATGCTGATGGAACGGTGCGGAAAACCAATCATGCAGTTGCGCATGCGCCAGGCCGTCAGGCGGCAGGCTCGCACAAAAATGCAGCTCCGTCGAATGACTCGCCGTTCACGAAAAAGAGTAAGGGTGCATGCGCACCTGGTGATCCACTGTGCAGTGACATCTAAGCTCAAGCGACGAAAAAACACTGTTTCAAATTTAAAAAAGCGCAGCTTCAAATCAACAGTTCAAATCTTCAAATCAGCAGTTCAAAAATGAAAAAAGGATGAGGTGAATCTACTCTGATTCACCTCTTTTCTTTTCGTCTTAGCAACCGCATCGCCACTTACGTTAAACACCTGTGTCATCCATGAACGGTTCGTCAATTACTGTTGGATCGACGACACGGCCAGGTACATAGTCCAGCAGATGCTTTGCGTCTTCCGGATTGAGCACGACACCGTGCGGACCGACCACATGCGACAGCTCACCTTTCGCGTCATAGGCATAAGTAAATATGTTGTTATTGTGATCGACTAATTGAGTCAGTCGGTCCTTTTCATCGTAGAAAAGTCGCTTACCATCCTCGCGTTCCCAAATGTGAGCGGCAGCCAGATCCTTGTCCGCTTTGCTTACTGCGTTTGCCGCGGCCTCAGCCCGGCAGCCTATGCGAATAGCTTCCTGTTCCAGAGGGTTTTCCATATACCGCAATTTGGCTTCATTGTGAGCCTGCACGTTGACGCCATAGCGCTCGTTAATCGCCTGGTACAACTTGTCTTTTGCATCAGCTGGCAGTTCTGACGCTCTGCCGGCCTTGACCAGATCTATATATTCTTGAATCTGCTCTGGTGGCTTGGCACTTCCAAAAAGATGGTTCGAGAGCACTTCATTGTCGGACAGCTTTCCTAACAGGGTAGACGTTGCACCAGGATCGGCGTTCAACTTATTCATCTCCCCGACTGCAACTCGCAAATCATTCTTTAGTTCTTTTGGTATGGAGGCGTAGTTGTCCATGCTGTGGAATAGCTCCTTTGCACGGGACATTTCACGCGACGACAAACCATCCGGATGCTGACGCAGAACATTCTCGATATAGTCACGGGAAGGAAGTCTTCCACCGCTCATCGAGCGATAGGTCTCTTGAATCGCTTCGATGCTGGGCGTCGTAACACCAGTGCTTTTCCCGGCAATCTCAGCCGCAGCTCGAACGAGGAGACCATCTTGTTCGTTGTGAACGAACTCGTGCATCATTGTATTCATCAAGCGTGCACGGTCCGTTGCTTGCATAACGCTTGATTGACGCAGGTGCAACTCTCCTTTTCCGGGAGTGTATTGTCCGTGCTGCCCATATTCCTCGGAAAGCTGGAGGGCAATGCGAGGTAGTTTGTTCTTGTCGGCGACGCCATCATAATAAGCCTGCAGTTCAGCCACTCTCGCTTTGCTGATAGCCTGCACTTCCTTACTAGTCACAGAATGTGCGTCTCTCACAGAATTGAGCTCATTGACCATTTCCAGTTGCTTCTCGACCGAAGGCATATCTGGGAATTGGCTCCTGATCTTTTCGCTAGCCAAAACCTCTTGAACATCAGCAGACTTGAGCATGGCAAGAACTTCAGTATTGCTATCAACGTCAAGTCTCGAATACATACCGCCCATTTCCTTGAGCGCTGCGCGAAGCGGCTTACGAACATTTGCATCAACTTCCTGAACTGATTTAGTTAGAGCAGCTTGTTGAAGTTCGAACTTTTGATACACAGCGGAAGCATCGGGCCATTTATCCATGACTTCAGAGGCACCCTTCACAAAATCATGCACAACGGCTTGATCGTAGAGCTTGCTCCTCTGTGCGCGAGCATCCATCAATTCCCGCATCTCTTCCGGAATTCCGTATTTATCCAACATCGCTTTGTCAGTTTCGAGCCCGTGCATTGTCTCTTCGACCCGCGTGGCTCGGGTGCTCGCAGCTTCAAGCGGGCGCTCGTGACCGAGTTCGGAGACCTTCGTTTTGGCGACGGCATGTGCATCTTGAGGTCCATGCTCACGCGCTGCTTCGGGATTAACTCCTTCAGAAACTTTGGTCTTCGCTACAGCATGTGCATCGCCTGCCGCATGCGCACGAGAAGTCCCTGGCAGTGCGTCTCGCTCGGATACCAACGTTTTGGCAACAGCATGAGGATCACGCGCGCGGCCAGCTTCTGCAGGAGCTGCCACTTCTGAGACTTTAGTCTTAGCGACTGCATGTGGATCACCAGCTGTTCCTTTCACAATCGGCGCATCCTGACCGTGTAGACCTTCCGGTGCGTGGCTAGCAAGGCCTTCCTTGAACGCTCCGAGAGCCTTGCCGCCAAGCTTCAAACCGGCAGTCATTGCGACGGCACCACCGGCACCAGATAGAGCCGACATGCCGACTGTCTCACCTAGAGCCTTCATGTTTTGGTCGAAAGTCTTAGAACCGTCCCAGCGTGAGACGCCTTCTGCGATACCAGAAAGCCCGCCGCCAGCGCCACCGGCAGCACCATTCAAAGCACCCTGGCGAAGAACGTTCTTAAACCAGCTTGAGGTCTCGTGTTCAAGTCCTTCGGTCAATTTTTGCTTAAGCGAACCTGCTAATTCCTTAACTGCTTGCTGACGAACTTCGCCGGCGAGCTCTTTGGAGATAGCCTTTTCTGCTATTGCTCGTACCGCTTTCTCATCAATCTCCTTAGCACCATGCGCGAGAGCATCTTTCATCAATGTCTTAGCTTCGGTCTCCACGAGCTCCTTGCCGCCTTTATTCAAGACCTCCTTTGCACCGGCAGTAACAGCGTCTTTGGCCACAGTCTCAGCAGCGCCCTTTACTGCGTCTTTAGCTGCGATTTCACCGACTTCTTTCAGAGCAAGCTCTTTCAAGGCTGATTTAGCAGCAGCACCGGCGGCGCCCTCACCTACTCTAAATGCGCCTGCGACTTCGCCAGGGCCAAGCACCGCAGTGGCACCAGACACGGCACCGGATGTGGCATCAAGAGCGACCTGTGAACCGGAAAAATCATAGTCACTACCCATGATGGCAGCCTTGCCAGCGACTTTAGTAACAGCGCCGACAGCAGCAAGCTTTCCAGCCAGCGCCAGACTGGCGCCGCCTGTGTAGACAGTGCCTCCGGCAGCCGCAGCCATTACTGCCGCGTCAACGGCGTATTCAGCGGCAGCAGCTTTGGATTCACGAAAGTTCTTGATGTTTGATTCGAACTGCTCGTTTAACTGTCTTACGCGTTCTTGAGAAAGTTCTTTTCCATTCTTGTGAGCTTCGGCGAGTTCGCGCCCATACTGCTGCATCGTGTTATCGAGCTGGTGTCCTGTACCACTGCTGAAACCATCTACGAATACTTTGCTACCGATACCGTCGCGAGTCTTATAGTAATCGTCTCTCGCGTCGTTGTATGCTTCGGTTGAAGTAGCGTGCTTGCGGAACTTCTGCTCCATCTCTGCGCGTTTGTCTGAACCGAGTTTATCGATCAAATCAGATTCAAGATCGCTTCCATATTTTTGGTTGTATTCATGCCGCACACGTTCAAGTTGATCGGGTGGGATTTTGTTGAGTGTGTTCATAATTTCATCAGAGCCACCAACATGAACCAAGTGGGAACGAATATCGTCCTCTGGTGCCATATGTCCTTGCTTCAGAGCGTTGAGCGCGATTTGTCTATCATCTTTGCTTAGAGCTCCTAAAACCTTTTCTTGGTAGGCGCCATCAGACAACAAGCGTTGCTTTTCTTCCGGGGTAGCCGAAAGTAAATCTTTGACTGCCCCTTCTCTGTTGTTCGAAACCAGCCCAGAATTCATTTCCATTTTCTGTTCAAGACTCAGGTGCCCAGTCTCAATCAGGGGTTTGCCATACTTTTCGAAATCGGCTGGTGTCATGGCCGACTTTGTCACTTCCGTGAACTTTTTACCGAACTCTTTATCGTGAAGAATTCTGTCACGAAGAGTCGGGTCCTTCTTGAAGGCTTCTTGCAGATCGCGAACGGCATCTGCAGATTGAGACCCCATAAGCGCAGCCTCTCCGCGGTTGCCGGCGAGATTGTCGCCAGCATTTATCAGTCCGCTGGCGCTAAATGTTGGAATGGATAACAGGCCTGCCGCTCCATTCTTCTTCGCTTGACGGTCGAGATTTTCCTGGGTGTGAATGTACATCTTGGCCAGGGCATCTTCGGGAGGCTTACCGGCTGCAACGTTGTCGAGCATATGAATGGCGCCGTCGCGACCCGGTCCGGCTTTGAAGACGCCGGTGCGGTCTCTCACTTCTGCATCTACGGCGGTCTTGAATGCACCGCCCTGGCGATAGGCTTTCTGCTCTTCGTCGGTCATATTGGCTATGCTCTTGAGCATGCCGACTCTATCGTTACCATACCAGTGAGTATCGTCCTTGAGTGCTTGCATAAGCGGACGGCGCACTTTCTCAGACTCTTCGAAATTCTTAGAATCCATCTTTTTGTCGAACATCGCCTTCATATTCTTGACGTCGGCGTCGTCGATTCTTCCACCCTTCAGTCCATCTAGCGATTTATTTAGCTCTTCGTGGTGTTGCTTATACAGATCAAGATTATGCTGTTTCTCGGCTGCGGTCTTCGGTTCGGAACCATCAGCGCACTTGCCGTTTTTCAAGTTATGAAGCCGTTCCCATTCACCTTTATCCATGTTCTCAATATCGCGCGTTACAGCGGATGGTCCATCGTTGTAGATAGATCCTCTGTGCTCTCCAATCTTTGAAATAACGCCACCGCCCTTGGTAGCGATGCGATCTTCCCAAGCAGCCATATCAGAATCGTGAGTAATGGTATGAACTTTATCCAGAGCGTCATGGGTTTCTTTGTAGTAAGCGAGGGCTTGTTTGTCTTTTGCGTCAGCCGGTTGAGTGTTCTTTGCAGCCAGTTCCTTTCCACGCATGTAGTCTTGACGCTCTTTGTCGGTCATGCTGTTGAGAGCGTTTTTGATGCCATCGTCGTTGACTGTGACTGTACCTGTATTGTCTTTGATCTGATGCGCAACGCTCTCTTTGCCATACTTGGCATAATCGCGAGCGCGGTCAAGCTGCTTGTCTGTGACGGTGTTCTTCGCATCACCGATAGCGCCGACGTTGTACCAATGACCTTCAAAGGCCTTCTTCATCTTCTCGTCGCCGCCATCCTTCTGGAACTGCTCGCGAGCAGAAGGAGAAGCGTTGCGCATCGATTCCTGGAACATCGTCAAGTCTTTCTCTTTCAGCGCGGTGTTAGCCAACTTGAGCGTGTCAGCATCGGTGCGCTTGTCGATTCCTTTGAGATAGACTTCAGCAGCTTCTTTGGTCGGCTGTTTGAGATCTGAGTTGAGAATGGCGTGATCAAAATCTGTTCCTTTACCATCCTTGTTGTATTTTTCATTCCAGGATTTGCGTGCTTCATCGATCTGCTTAGAGCTCATCGTTGAAAGAGTGTCGCGGATGTCTTGAGCACAAGCCTCCTTGCTGCGCCCGGTCATTTCAGTAGATTCCTGCAGTGCGGCTTTGACGCGGTCAGCGGCTTGGCCTCCAACATCTCCATCTTTCTTGTGCAGTGCAGCTTCAAATTTGGTCTTATCCGAACCACTGAGGAAATCGTACTCTTTGTCGAGAGAATGTCCGTATTTCTTTTGGTAAGAGTCCATCAATTCTTTGCGTTCAGCTTCGGTCGTACCTTTCAGCAATTCGTTGACCTTGTTACGGTCGGTATGCGAGAGGCTCTTTACTAAGCTATCGGCACCACTTTCCTTATGGAGAGACTCGGCGAGCTTATCGATCTTTTGTTTGTCGACCGGTGCTGCTGCGCCATCTTTACCCGCTTGAGCTGGAGTATCGCTGCCAGGTTTTACATCAACAGGTTTATGGTCAGCATCTTTTCCTTTCGCCTTTGTGTCATGCTTGTCGCCACCGGTTTGAGAAAGTCCAGCACCCGACTTTGGATGAGAATCTCCCGGTTGTTGATGGTCACCCGGTTTTTGGTCATGATGCTTGGTCGGCTTGTCGTGAGGCTTGCCGTCGTGACCGCCATTATGATGTGAAGGTTGACCGGATTTTTTCAAACCGAAAGGATCGGAAAGGTCTATCGGAGCAGTTCCCTTTAAAAGAGACTGCTCGATCTGATTGACGACTTTTCCAATCTGCTGAACGGCTTGCTCTGGTGCCATGCCTGGCAGCACTGGCGCAAGCGCTGCTGCATCTTTCAGAACATTCTTACTAATGAATGGGGTCCCTGCAGAGGCAGCTCCGGCAATATTCTCAACGGCTTTGAAAGCGGCCGGTGCTTGATCGTGAACACTCTTATATAGGGAATCAAAACCAAAGTTCAATTGTCCGAATGGCAATTCGGCGGAGGCATGCTCGACTACGCTGGCGGCAGTGTCACCGATCCTTCTAACGGCATCTTTTCCGCCTCCGGCCATACCGTTTTTAAGCGAATCGGCTGCCGACCAGAGCGCTCTGGAAAGATCGCCTTGTGCAGCATGTACCTCCGGTGCCGGAGCATCTTTTGCTCGGTTGTTCTCAGTAGAATCGATGGCCATTTGGCTCTTCCCCTATTTGTAACGGATTCGGCTGAACTGCCTGTTGCCCGTAACGCACGACTCTTAGTAAGGTTCAAGCGCGCTCGCTTGAATGTGTGAACTTTAACGATTCAAATATGAAAACGTCGTGTATCGCGCTAGCCACCTCGCCGAACCAGCGGTCGAACCAGCACACGCAAATTTCATAAGCCGGAAGTTACTCTGAATAAAATCACAAGGTCAGCCGTCATACGAGGCAAAACTCAATATGGGCTCGCAACAACAATCAACTAACAATCAGGCTTTGCGCTGGGGACATTTCAATGACCGATGGCGCAGTACGGAAGAGACAATAACCAACTTGCACGTTGGCGAAGAAGATCTTTTCGATCTGATCACGCATGCGCGCGGTTGGATCGACTATGGCGGTGCGAACGGAAATATTCGTGCTGTTCTTTATCCAAACGGTATTAAACGCACATTTGAATTCAACGAAGCCGGCGAACTGACACGGTTTGGCACAAACAATTCTTATTGGAAAAGAGCGGGTGAGATTTGGAGTCAGTTCGATAAGAGCGGCCAGAAGATTGGAGAAAGCCTGCCTGGTGGTTGCAGCTTTAAAATCGATCAAAAAGGCAACTTCATCTTCGTCGACGAAGCAGGTGCGCAATCGGTAGAGGCTCCCGATGGTTCAGCATTGGTGAGGACCATTGATGGACGGGTATTGAGCGTGACACAGCCCGACGGGAATCACAGAAGTTTTGAGTATGATTTAGAGGGTGTATTGATACGATTTTCCACCAAGAATGGAAGCTTTTGGAATAAGGAAAACTCGATCTGGAATCGCTATCACGCCGACAATTCTGCTGCCGGAAGTTGCCTAGGCGAAGGTAGTGATTGCAAAGTCGACGACTGCGGAAACTTCATATTCACCGATAAAAGTGGCTCGCAAACGATCGAGGCACCAAATGGATCAGTTTTGATCAAAGATGCGTCTGGCAAAGTGACAAGCATCACGCACCCGGATGGTGAAGTCAAACTGTTCGAGTATGCAGTGGATGGCACGTTGTTCAAAGTCGATACAACTTGCGAGAGTTTCAGCAGAAAGACAGGTGATTCATGGATTCACTACGACCGGACAGGAAGACCGACCGGATTCATTGAACCCGCCGGGACGGAGATGGAGGTGGATAGTTGTGGAAACTTTATTGTTCGACGCCCGAGTGGGCGAGTCGAAGTGACGGCTGCGGATGGTGCGTATTCTGTTAAGGTGGAGGCTGCTCAAACATGAGCTCGTGAACTAAATATGGCTGCAGAGCAAGCATCGACAAATGGTACGATTTTGTAAAAGAGAGGCTCACGTGTAGGACCAGTCCTTTTCTCGGAGGTCAGGGTATTTCACCGCCCACATCCTTCTCCGGATACAGACAAAGGTGCTGTGGCAAGCATCAGAAAATGGCTAGAAAGCCATGGAGTTAAGCCATGAACAACTTAAATGTACTTGAAATAGATGGACATAAGGCTGTCGTTTGCTTTGATCCGAAAATTGAGATGTTCCGAGGTGAATTTCTAGGATTAACTGGTGGAGCTGATTTTTACGCCGATAGTGTGTCTGACCTTAAGGCTGAAGGGGCCAAGTCTTTGAAGGTTTTCTTCGAGATCTGCAACGAAAAGGGGATTTCTCCATTTCGCGAATTCTCTGGAAAATTCAATGTCAGCCTCAATCCTGCAGTACACGAAGCAGCAGCTATGTCAGCAGCAGCCGAAAACAAAAGTCTAAATGAATGGGTTGCCGCTGCTATTGAGGAAGCCATCACATCGGTATGACACAAGCAGTCACGCGCCGATTACTGCGGTGACTGACGCTGGTAGAGCACCATCGCTAATTTTGAACGCCGAAATGCCCGCCGCTCGAAGAATCGGAAGAGGTAACCGATGATGGCACTTACAAGAGATTTCAAAGAAACTATTCTTGAGCGCATGAACCGCGACCCAGCATTTGCTAAAGCACTTTTAGATAAAGCAGCGAGTCTGCTACTGAATGGCGAGCCGGAGACAGCGCGTTTGATTCTTCGCGATCTTGTTAATGCCACTATTGGCTTTGAGGAGCTAGCGAAGTGCATTCCAACACCATCTAAGAGCTTGCATCGAATGCTGTCAGCACATGGCAATCCAAGCATGAACAACCTATCAGCCATTTTCGCCGCGGTAAGCGAAAATCTTCACGTTCAGATCAAGACAGAGATAATAGACGTCGTTGATAGAAAGGAAGCTCGGGCTTAGCAGCCGAGCCATTATGTCGTAAGATACGGCTTATATCTGATGATTATATTTCACCGCGCTTTCAATAACAAATTTGGCGATCTCTAGAATCTGCGTTTCCGCCCAAATCTTGGAGGATTTATGGTCAGTACTGCTGCTTGTTGGCTAAACCCCCTCATTCATCGAAAGCGCATCAAAATTGACCATTAAGTCAAAAAGTCCCGCAGAATGAGCCTTCTGCAGTGAACAAAACAATCCCGTTTGTTCTTCATCCACAGCGAATTGATCGTGGAACACCGTCCAATAGTGACCGCAGTGGCTGCAGCGCGGATTGCATACTCCGTATCTCAGATTTAAGTGTTGGAAATCCAAAATTCAGGCGAATGAATTGCGGAACTGCAACCAATTTGCAAGATTGACCTGTCATATAATCGAAGGATGCGAGGATAGGCATCCGCAGGCAATCATGACCACAGACAAATCCCACACCAGCGATCACGGCGTCGAAAAGCAATCGGTCAAGCCCGGAGACAAACCGCCTCCAGGAACGCCAATTACCGAAAAAGCCGACAACAGCATCCAACAGAGACTCCAAGAGCGTGAGGCATTCAAGACTTTCAGGCTGACACGCGATCCTAACAATGCATTTGCCATTGATATGGGTAACGGTTCAGAAGTCAAAGACAAGCGTCCGATGCAAAAAGATGAGCCTCCGTCCAGCACCATAAATTCTGGACTTTCTGCAGCACTCAGCAAAGCCGAATTGGATAAAGTGCCCGATACGCCAATCCCAACGGAAGCGGCGATCGCATACAAAATCCACAATCCACTGGATCATCTGCGTCATCCAGTAGGACAGGAATTGGGGAAACACACAGGTGAAATCCAGGAAGCCACATCTCGTCAGTTCCATCCTCATGAAGGCAAAGAAGACCAATTCGTCGACTACGCTGCAGCCAGAGATGCCCTGCATCTTGCCCACTTGGACAAATATAAGTTGCCTGAAAATATTCTCGGCGCAATCCTTCGGAATGAGCAGCATTTTTATAAGTTAACGGATGCCATGCAAGACGATGAGATTGCGAAGACAGGAACTGTTCGCCTTAAGAACGGCAAAGAAGATTCTTACGCTTCTATTGGTCCTGCCCAAATGCAAATCCGCCACATTCGACGCTTGATCGAAGAGAAAGACGCGCACGGTGACCCGAAATATCCTTTTTTACAACACATGAAAGACGATCCTATTCGCGCAGCTTTAGACAAGAAAAATGCCGCCCTCTTAACTGGCGCTTATTTCGCCGACGAAATCGAGAAACGACACCTCAAACCGAACGAGGTCACAGCCGAGAGTCTTGCATACATGTATAACCCAGATGTTCACTCATTCGGCAATCCCAAGCAATATGTCGCTTGCGAAGACAAGCTTAGTCTAAACATCCAGAAGATACTGCACAAAGATCTGAAGGACGAGCAGTTTCCTAGCAGTGAGGTAATCAAACACTCAATTCACGTACAGCACGTGATGAGCAATCTCGCCAGGATTCCAAAATCTAAGACCGACGACGACGCGAAACACTGAACGCAGCATACGCTGCGAGGCCCACAGATCCAGTTACAAAACCATTCTTCAAAAATGCATTATTGAATTCTGCATCCTGTGCAGCGCTCTGCTCAGCATCCAGTGGCAATCTGGTTTTGAAGTTATACCAAAAGACACCGCACAAGCCGCCGATCAGAAAAGGTATAACAAAACTCAAAATACCAACTAAGTACTTAGGCTTCAGAAGTCCTGATTTGCCAGGATGCTGGTCACTCTCACTCATAGTGCGCTCTTGTCCGTACCTAACCGTGCTTTGATTCTATCCTTTTTCGACAATACTATGAGTGCTGATAATCTACATTCTGACTCCTCCAAATGACATGCGCTAACGCCCTGGACCAGACCTGTTAGAGGTTGGATGAGGAACTAACCGAACGTCTATTGCATCAGACACATATGGTTAGACTGCCCCCAAGTAGGAGGCACATCATGTTAAATGAAAGAGCAGAGCATTTGAAAGACCTGGCAATGGCAGCATATCGCACGGGGCTGTATGATGTAGCGGCCGAGCGCCTGTACAAGTTGAACGAATGGGCCCCGGAAGATTGGAATTCTTGGATTTTTCTTGGCATGTCATACCTAAAAAGCAAGAATTATCCATCCGCGCGCAGCACCTTCTTGCACATCTGCAGGGCATGCCCGAGTTCCAACTTACAGAATAAAGCGTGGGAATTCGTGGAATTCATCAAATTTCGCTACGCTACTTCCCACTAAACACAAAATTTCAATTACATCCGGATAGTTTCCGCTGTTTGCATTCGCCCTTCGCGCAAGCGTGTGAAGTACACGCGCTTTTCATAATTAATTGGCTAGATTCTCACTCGTAATGCGGGTGAATGCATGGCGATTGATACAACAAATTCTACAGATCAGGCACGGGACCAAGCTTCTCATCAAACTGACGCTGCCCTGCTATCAGCTGCCACCTGGCAAAACATGAACGTGCCGGGTAAAGACCGCATAAGTCCAACTGGCAGACCGGCAAGCGAGAACACAGTCAGTTTTCTAGATTGTGATGCAGCGTCCCTCTATGCCGCCAACGACTTTCACACCTTCAAACCCGCCAAACACATCTCGGATAAGAAGGGTGTCACCACAGACGCCGACGGAAACAAGCGCACGGAGCTTGGAACCGGTCATTACAAGGTTGAAAGCAAAGACGGCTCGACGGGCTACGACCATCGCGACGGAAAGCAAGGCAGCTTCACCGAAACTCACTGGGGTAAAACAGCCGACGAAAACTACTTGCGCACCGTCAACTCAGACAAAAGCGAAACGAAAGAGTTCGTGAATGGTGATCGCGAGACTAAAGTTCCAAATGGCGATCTCGAGCGAACCAACCATGACGGAACAAGCTACAAAACAATCATGGGAGCTGACGGAAAACCAACCAGCGAAACTCACAAAGGACCAGCTCCAGAGAATAATTACGAATTGACAAGACAGCCAGACAACTCGCTGCAGGGTACAGACAGAGCCGGTAATACGCACACTAAATGGGCCGATCAAAAAGAGCAAGTGGACTACACCGACGGCAGGGGTTACACAAGAGAGAAAAATGGCTCAGACGTGAATGAGCACCACTGGGGTCCGCGCCCTGAAGACAATTTCGACTTAAAGAAAGGTGCTGACGGAAAGATCGAGATTCGCGAAAAGCCGAGTGATAAGCCACACGAAGAGCTCGACGGTGACTTTGTCAAATCTGAACGTGATGCGCTAAAGGAAAAGGCGGAAGCGAAAATCCACGACCCGGAGCAGCTTGCGAAGTTTCAGGCAGACATGGCAAGACTCGAAGACCGTTCGAAAGAGATCGAAGAAAACTACAAGAAGCAAGGTCTCTCGGAAAAAGAAGCACATGAAAAGCGACAACAAGAAGTAGGAAAAACCTATCAGCAAATTGGCAGAATCTTCGACGCACCAGACAATCCGAACGTGCCAATCGACCAACGACATCGCATTGAAATCGCCGAACAAGTAATGAGTCAGGCGGCGACTCCTACCTCAATCGGACAACTTCCACATCCTACCTGCAATGTGACAGTAGCAGAAACGCGAGCTTATACCAGAACACCATCGGAGGCATCGCGATTGGTGGCTGACATGGCAACGACCGGATCGTATACGACCAAATCAGGAACGGCCGTTCAGTTAGACCAGGAGAGCTTGAAACCGCATGATACGGCTTGCACAAACCCTCCTGTTGACGGCGGTCGTAGTTACGCAAGTCAATTATTTCAAGTAACAGCTGTCAATGTTGGCTATCGAGAAAAGGGTTCGACCCTGCACTACGAGCAGCACGATGCAGACCCGAACAATCCAAACGATCATGGCGACAGAAATATGGACTACGCAAAGACGCCGCCCAAAGAAGAGGGGCCAGATTGGTACGACAAACTGAGAGGTAGAACCGATCCCAAGCTATTTAGACACCCACATCTAACGGATGCAGACGTGCAAAACGTCGGCAACGCAATCAATGGTGAAAAGGAAAACTGGTTAGTAAGGCACAAAGACTCAGAGGCAGCACGCGATAGCGTGCCTGAGGTCACATCCGAGCAACAGTTGAACGAACAGATCAAAGCAGCAAAAGAGCAAGGCAAACTACCTATCGCCGTGAGAGTTCATACAGGGAACGAACCATTCGTTTCGGACATAGGCAATCCATCAGGTAACCCTGGCGACTGGCACGTAGTAACGGTGACCGACTATCAAGAAGGTCCGCCAGCTCGGGTTGCGCTGGACAATCAGTGGGACAGCAAAGTAGATCACCCAAACGGAACCAGCGAGATTTCGGTGCACGACTTGTATCACAGCATGCGCAATCCGAATAATTCCGAGCAGATCAAGGAGTTAGAGCACGACGTCGCTTACAACAAAGAGAATGGCAAACGAGATTATGCAAAAGAGGTGGATTTACTGCGACTCAAGCGCCAAGCCGGAAAGGGCAGCGAACAAAATGAACAGGAGCTGGCCAGCTTGATCAAAGATTCAGCAAAAGAGCTCGGCCACGGAATGCACAGCAACGACATGACGGAAGTCGCAAAGGCCAGACACACGTGGTTTGAAATACAGCAAGAGGTCAACGCACTGCCCGCGGACAAACGAGTAAAGATGATCGGTGTGGAACTGGAGAATGGCTTCATGGGCGGAGTGCCCGAATTCGCTGACCACAAGTTGACGGAAACTATGGCTTCCATCACCAAGGAAAAGCAAGCCGCGGAAAAGGATGGAAAGTTCGATGCACAGAAGAAGAAAACTTTCGAAAGAGCATCAGAGGAGTTTGAAAGAGTTCTTGGCACACTGCCCGCGGAGCGACAAGAAAAGATTCGGCAGGAACTTGCGGCGCAGACTGCACCTGTGACTGCAGGGTAGAGCATATTGCTAATGGCTCGAATTCCCACAGAGTGAAGTCCGCATGGCTATATTACCGATCTAGACTTTGCACCGATGTTCGTACACGCGGTTTTCATACGCCAAAGGCTACATTAGCGCTCAAGGATGCTAATGCGGATTCTCAACCACTTACTAACGTATTTCGAGAAAATCGGCTCGAATACAATAAGCTGCACAGAGGGGAGCGAAAATGACTAGATCGAAGTTATTGTTTTCCATGTTGGTCTTGGCGGTGTTTGGGCATCCGATACCAGTCTCTGCACAAGAATTTCTCAGCCCATACACAGCGCAAGCACCAACAATGAATGCCAATGGAGCTTTTGATTCTGGCGGCGCCACGGGAGACACAAATCACAGCAGCAACTTATTGACAGGTGCGCAAGCTCTCGATGCAGGAGTGATTGGAGGTAGAGCCTACGGCTTGCAAGCTGCATGTACAGCCTTGACAGCTCCTAATAGCGTGGATAATACGCCAATTCCATCAGGAACTTTCGGCTATGGATTTGCCGGATCACAGAGCGGAGGACCATCTGGATTTGGCATAGGAGTCAGCATAGGCACCGATAGTAGTGGCAGCGGCGTAGGCCTAGGATTTAATTTCGACCTGGGAGGAGTTGCGCCTGGCTGTCCAGTTTCGACATATGCAGGACAACCATTGCCAGTGGTATCGACTAGTTCGGTCGACCTCAACGTCGTCGACTGCCCATTTCTTAGACAAAATGGTGGTTGGCCTTCTTCGGGCGCCGGTATCAATATATCCGCCCCGGGGTTGGGTTTGTCCGTTAGCGCCGGTGGCATCGGTGTTGGGGTACAAGCCAGTACAGCTGATCCGTCGGTCGGTTCACTGCAAGCTTACTTTGGTCCGTAAGTCGGAAATGAGACCGCCCGGTTAGCCCACTCCGCCAGCTATGAGTAGAGTGCCGTACAGCCTGCGAGGTGCAGAATCACCTGCTTGACTGACACTTGTTTCGTTTTGTCACGAACAGTTTGTTGCGCAAAAGTTTGAAAGCAGGCGGTGATTCTGGGTTTTCCCGTCCAGACTTGAAAATCATCCCATTGATCAATCCAAGGGATGATAAAGCAACCCATCGTGTCGCTATAGATTGAGGTCGCTTGATACTCCAACTGAGACTGGTAACTCGGTTGATCCCCCAGGAATATCTATGGAATCTTCGTTGTTGATCCCCCATTACCCGCCGCTGCCGTTCCCAGCACCTCTGTGGCTTTTATTGACCCTGCTGATACTCGGACTTTTCCTGCATATGCTGCCGATGAATATGATGGTTGGCAGCACCTTCTTGTCTGCATTTTTCTTGAGCAAAGGCATGGGTGACAAGAAATCCTTTTCATATCGAATCGGAAAGGGGTTGGCCAAAGGTCTGCCGATCTTTGTCTCGTTCGCAGTCACCCAGGGTATCGTGCCGCTGCTGTTCCTACAGCTAATTTACGGACCGATGTACTACACGTCGTCCACAATTATAGCTGTTCCCTGGATTTCAGTTCTCGCTCTGTTACTCGGTGCATATGCACTTTCTTATGTCGTCGTGTACAAGTGCCTGGAAGCCAAGAACCCGCATGCGGCTTCTGCAGCGCCGGGTATCCTTGTCGTCGGCGGCCTGATGATGTTGGTGGTTGGATTGATTTTCGTGAACAACATGACACTCATGTTGCATCCTGAAAAGTGGCTCGCGATGTACCAGCACAGCTGTACTGGCTTGAATATGAACATGTCCGACGAGCAAGTACCGTCTAGATATTGCCATTTTCTTCTTTCAGCGTTGGCCGTGGGCGGTCTTACCATGGGAGCGTACGGGCTGTACTTCAACAAACGCGAGCATCTATTCGGTCAATGGCTAATTAAGACTGGTGCCCGCATTTATGGACTGTTCACATTCCTGAATATCGGCGCCGGACTCTGGTTCCTAACAGCCTTGCCCAGCAACCACAAGTCCCAATTTGTCGGACACGATAAGTTTGCTACCGCGGTATTTGCGCTCTCAATGGCACTAACCGCAGTATCATGGCTGACTGCCGTGCTCGCGGCCAAATCGGGTAGCCCGAAGGCATTTCGAACTAGTCTGGTCTCTGGTTGTCTTGTCATTCTTGCGATGATCGTCAATCGCCATCAGTTGAGAACCGCATTCCTTAGTGGTGTTTTGAACCCTAACCTGGTGCCTGTTCAAACGCAATGGGATCTATTGATCGTCTTTATAGTTTCGGCAGTCGCGCTCGTCATATATATGATTTGGATTACCAAACTGGTCTTCAAAGCACTGAGCGAGCGCGCTGTTCCATTGTCTGAAAGCGACACTGCTCAACATACGGAGTTTGCGACGTGAAGTACACCGCGCGTAATAATGAAGGTATTACCCGAGCATCATTTTTGCAAATGGGCATTGCCGGGTTGGGATGCCTCTGGACAGGAATGACGGCCTATCCTATATACAGATATCTGACGCCAAAGCTTACAGATGATTCTGATACAAAAGTGGAGACCGTGACAGTTGGTGCCGCCAGTAGTGTTGCCGTCAATAGCGGAAAAAACTTCAAATTTGGCAGCAGCCCCGCGCTTATAACCCACACTCCGGATGGAAAGTGGCATGCGTTCAAAGCGACGTGCACTCATCTCGGTTGCACAGTCCAATACAGTTCTGAAAAATCGCAGATCGTATGCGCCTGTCATGGTGGCTGCTACGACGCTTCGACGGGCAGGAATATTGCCGGTCCACCACCTAAGCCATTGACCGGTCTGAAGATCGAGATCATTGAAGACAAGATTGTTGTGTCCAAAGCATAAAGCGAAATAGCGGAAAGCGCTGCAGTGAAGCGAGGTTATTCAGGTGACTAGTGGTGTTAAAAGAACATTTGAGCTTACTAAGTGGCTCGACGAACGACTAAAGGCACACGAGTTTGTCAAATTTGCAGAGAAGAAACTTGTTCCGGTGCACAAACATTCCGTCTGGTATTACATGGGCGGAATCGCCCTCATGTTGATGGCTCTGCAAGTCGGCACCGGGCTCCTTCTCATGGTCTATTACATACCGGGCATTGATTCTGCCCATGCCAGCTTGCTCAAACTCAATACGCAAGTCGACTTTGGTTGGTTTTTTCGTTCCTTTCATAGCTGGGGAGCGAACATCCTGATTCTGGTTTTGTTCGCTCATATGTTCAGCGCCTACTTCATGCGCGCATATCGCAAACCGCGTGAGTTAACCTGGTACACAGGTTTATTGCTGCTCGCCGTTGTGCTCGGTTTCGGGTTTTCTGGTTACCTTTTGCCTTGGGATACTGTCTCATTTTTTGCTACTAAAATTGGCATAGATATTGCTTCGAAGCTTCCGTATGTTGGTGAGCAAATCGCCGAGATTCTGCGCGGAGGATCCAGTATCGGGCAAAGCACGCTATCACGTTTTTTCGTCATACATGTTGCACTCTTGCCTTTGATTGCTCTGGGGCTCATGGGTGTGCACCTCATGCTGGTTCAGGTGCATGGCATGTCGGAGCCGAAGATATTCAAATCGTTGGCAGATAATATCAAACAGTATGAGCGATTTTTCCCAAACTTCATGCTCAAGGACGTTCTCGTTTGGTTGTTGGCTTTGAATGCTCTAGCATTTGTTGTGACATTGTATCCATGGCGCTTGGGTCCGGAGGCGGATCCGTTCGCTGCCGCGCCCATAGGCATCAAGCCGGAATGGTATTTTCTTGCACCATTTCAATTCTTGAAATTGATGCCTCCACGTGTAGGACCGATTGAGGGCGAACTAATCGGCATCTTGCTTATGCTCGTAGTTCTCTCTGGGTTGATAATCTTCCCCGTTAAGGATACCGGTGAAAACAAAGTTATAGAAAGATTTGCCACCGTATATGGTGTGGTCTTGCTGTTAGGAATAATCATCTTTACGATCTGGGGAGCGCTGTCATGAACTATCCGGTCTGGGTTGTGCCATATCTGGGTGGTGGCTGGGTTATTGGAATCATTGCCATTATTCACGTTTATCTTTCGCATTTTGCAGTAGGAGGCGGAACCTTCCTGGCGATAACCGAGAGTCTCGCCTACCGCCGCTAGGATGAGCGAATCTACGAATATCTCAAGGCGCATTCGCGTTTTTTTATGATTCTCACTTCAGTAGCCGGCGCTATTACTGGTGTGGGCATCTGGTGGGCGATCAGTCTAGTCAATCCGGATGGAACGCACTTTCTAATTCAGAACTTCACCCTCGCCTGGGCAGAAGAGTATCTGTTTTTTGCTGCCGAGTTGACCACTATTTTCGTGTACTACTACACCTGGGACAAAATAAGTAAAGAAGCACATCTGTTGCTCGCGAAGCTGTACGCATTCTTCTCGATAATGACGCTGGTCATTATCAACGGCATATTGACCTTCATGTTGACCCCGGGCGGCTGGCTCAAGAGCCACTGGTGGTTTGATGGCGTGTTCAATCAAACCTACTGGCCATCGCTAATCTTGCGATTATTGATCATGGGCGCAATCGCTGGCATGTATGCGTTGATTACATCCACCCGATTGAAAGACGAAGAGTTGAAAACATACATGGTGCGATACTGCGCAAAGTGGCTAATTCCTCTGTTTGTTGCTGGTCCAGTTGCTGCTTATTGGTTTTTGCATAACGTTCCGCAAGCTTCGATCGACACAATTTTTACAGGCATTCAAAATTCAGGAGTCGGCAACTTCTCCATACTTGCGCGGGCACTGTACCTCAGTTTCATATTGTCCGGAACCATCGTTTTGTTTGCATTCTTCGGTCCATACCTGAATCCTAAGGGCTTCACGTTCAGGATTGCCATATTGTTTCTCTTGTGTGGTCTGGCTGCAACCGGCACCACCGAATGGATGCGTGAGCTGTTGCGCAAACCATATGTCATCTACAGCACTGTTTATTGCAATGGCGTTCACGTTGACGATGTCGACAAACTCAATGCGAACGGCTTTCTGAAAACCGGTGTTTGGGCCAATGCCTGCACTAGGGATGTGGATGACACAAAAAAGGGCGAGATGATGTTTCGGTATCAGTGCATGTCTTGCCATACAGAAAGTGGCTATAGGGGCATGAGCAAACTGCTCGGCGATCGTGATGAAGAGGCCATCTTTAATTTTCTCAGCATGTTGAAAGAACGGTCAAAAGAGAAGAATCCATACCTTGGCGTCATGCCACCAGTAGCGGGCACAGATCCTGAATTGAAACAACTAGCTAAGTATCTCTCGACAATCAAACGAGTGAAGCATGGTCCAGAAGATCAAATCGGTCTGAAGAAGAACAATATCGTTTCTCAAACGAATTGATGTTTTGGTACGGTTTAGTCTGATGTTCAAGAACCGTTCTAGCGCCTCCCGCGGGTCAACGGCGCCCAAAACTTACAGCCCTAGTAACACGAACAATACGTATTCACCGCACAGATTAGCCCGAGTTCTGCCACAGCTCAGCGCTACGATGGAACCGTAAATCGCAACCGAGGTGAATCGTGGAACGTATTGCATGCAATAAATCACAGCAGCTTATTGGAGACGGATGCTCCCGTGATCAGTCAGCGGAAGTCGCTAACTTATTTATACAATCAGTTAGCGATGTAGTAAAGCCTATTGGGGCACAGGTAGGAGGAACCAGCGCTGGAGAGGCGCTTTGGGAAGGTCCAAGAGTCTCACCCAAAGTACTCGAGCTCATGAAAAAAGAACCGGCGTCCTTGAATCATTTTCTTATTCCCCCTCTGAAAATATAGAGGATGAAAAATCGGAGCGAAACCAAGCGAGCGAGCATGAAGACACCTCAGTGCCCTGTTCTTGCAATTGGTGAAACTTAAAGGAGTCGAGCATTGCTTAAGCAATGTGAAATTGTCGAAATATAAACGACAGCTCGTAGATAAGCGCAGCGATAGCAAAGAATATTTGGAAACGAAAATTCGGAACAACCATGGCCACAATGCAAAGCAGTACAAAGATCGAATTACGAATCGGATATTCAACCCCGAGAGAATAGAAATGTCCGGCGCCCTTTAGCGCCGTGTCGATCATGTCGATAGCAAAATTGAGCGCTAAAATTCCGAAGAACCACCGCCTTCGCGAAATAAAGTAGTGTTCGTAACCACTGTACTCCTCCATTGTGTCAGGGAAGAGCAAGCTGCACAGCAAAAAGAAGTTGATGGCAAACAAAAGAACAAGTGCGTAAGCTTCGAAAGTCCATTGATGGATTTCGCGCAATTTGAACTCCCACCACCAGAAGTGGACGATCAAAAGCAGCAGCGAAAGCACCCAGCAAATGTGAACACTGTAGACTTTGATTTTTTTCGGATGTTGTACAAACTTCGCCAGCCCGTTTAGCAACCTGGCGACCGCCAGACTGACGACCATGCCGATGATCAATCGGCAGTGCTCAAATACTTTTATATACGTGTCGTCCATCTGATTCCTCGTCTCACTTCAATTCACCAACCGGTTGGCGGCAGTCTTCGGAATCGCCTCTGTCAACCTGAAAGTCAAACAATGCTCAGGAAACACGACGTTCTCCCTGCACCATTTGCCTTCCCATTGAAAACCGATGTTCCTCCAGCCGTAAACTTTGCCCGATGCGTCAAAACCAACTTCCAACCAGTGAGAGGCATTTCCGCAGTGTATTTGACCGGCAAAAAACAGATATTGGACTGTCTCTTTCACTTCCGGCGGTATACCGGCGCGCGGGTATGATGTCTTTTCCCCGTCGCCCAGAATCCTTGTCAGTGTTTCCTTCGGCATTCCAATAAGGTCATGCTCGCGCAAGGCTCGTGGGAATACATACTCTATGCGCTTGTTGTCCAGGGTGTTATTTATCTTGTCGTTTTGTTGGTCGGTGCCGTCATCCTTGCCAACGATATAGCTCCCGTCAGGGCAGCGCTGAATGCTGCCGGACGTCAGAGGCAAACGAAAACTTCCATCTAGTCTGATTAACCCGACACGATTTTGCATGATTGTATTTTTGGATACTGGTGCCAAGCCGTTTTTAAATGGCTCCACGACATCGAATTGAGGTGGAACTTTCCACTGACCGTGCCAATTGCAGAAGCCCCACTTGCCTCTAATCTGCTCGCTTTTCTCATAAGGCGCTAGACCCGCTGTCGACGGTATCTCCGCGCATGGAATCAATTGCTCCACGTCATCGCTATCTGTAGGCATCACTTCTATACAATTCTTTGGGAATGTTGATACGACCTTGCCGCTTGTGTCAAGAAGCAATAACTTGCCTTCTTTCTTGGCGACGAAAAAATCCCTGCTGAAACGTGAAATGCTTTCATAAATGGCAGGAATAACAAGCTTGCCTTTGCCATCGGTAACTCCATACATGGGAGAAGATTGCCCTGCGAAGTCATAAACATAAAAGCACACAACGCCGTATCCACGGTCGAACTGCTGCACCGTCGCATCTTTGAATGGTCCGATGACGATATCTCCGTCGTGATTGATGTAGCCAGACCCTTTCGATTCGCGGGTCTCAAAAGTGACTGCCGCTAGACCACTATGAAAAGGTTCGCCACTCGTCAATGCACCAACTATCTTTTCTTTTCCATTCGTATCAATATAAACGATTCGATCGTTCCAACTTCCCAGTAGAAGCAAACCCTCGGAGAATTGCTGCCCATGGTAAATTCGATGGTTCGTTTTGAAAAGAAGCTTTCCCTCGCGGTTATAAAACTTACAAGGAAAATTGAAATCGTCCGCCTCGGTGACTACAACGATTTCCTCACCTGCATAACCGATGTTCTGGTATTTTGCCTCCAGAATCACCTTACCAGTTTTGTCGCAGACGCCGCATTTTCCCTTATCGGCAAATATCGCCAGATCATCGCTTAGCCACCGAGTTGCCGCACCACAGCACGCAACATTGGGAAGTTGCTTTTGGGGGGCGGTCCCGAGCTTCTTTCCCTGGCTGTCGATTTCATCCTGTGCTCCGCTATCATCGAAAGCCACGTAAACATTTGGACTCAAATATTGCAAACCTGTGAACTGTGGTTTTGTTACAATGTTGCCACTCGAATCAGCGATCCCGTAAAGGACATTAGCCTGTGCAGTTAACGGTGCGGCTGCCAACAGCAGAGATGCCACTGCAGACACTATGTAACTAGGAGATTTAAAGTCGTGTGCCATAATAATTCAAACGTCTACAAATAAGTCCAACTCTTAGGGTTATTAAGCGCCATGCCCGTATTTCGCCTGAAATTACAATACGGTTTCAGCAGCGTGGCGTCTATTGTATCTTGCTTTGTGTTTGTATGCGCCACTTCGGGCTTATTGGTATCACTGCCGGTTGATGCAGCAAACGCTTCTCTGTCCCTAAGTGTTGACACGGATTTTGATTGGCATGAGTTTTTCGATCCCGCTTGGCACCAAAACTTAACTGTTCAGCAAAAAATTGAAAAGTTGCAGGCTCGATTGAAACAACTGCCTGAAGCTGAAAAACCGCTCCTCTGGCTCTCCCTAGTGGTTTTCAATCCGGATGAGATTACTTGCGACACAATCAGACCACTATACGCGTTGTTCTCACAATGCGGAGAGTTGCCGAATATGCCGGAAGTCGTCGCTGAGAAACAGTGGCAGAAGCTTTTATACTTGACTGTGGAGAATCCTGGTGACGTTTTACAACCAGAAGAGCGACGTGCCTTCGTGCGGAAATTGCTGCCTGTTCCGTCAAAGGCCCCGATGTTCAGTGCTGACGCAGTGGACGCTCTGGTGACGCTCTATCATGTTCAGAAAAACCAGGGGAAGCTCGACAGTGATGAGGCGATATTGATCATTGAAACGCTCGTGCGATGCTCAGTTTGGTCGAATTTTCCTTCTTATCAAAAAGCCGAAGCGGAGATTCAAGAAGATCTATACGATCACTTAACCGAAATGCAAGCGTCCCTTCTGCAGCTAACGCCTGACTTGAATGAACAAATCGATGATGAATTGCCGGCTCCTACCGTCATTCGCCGCTTGGAGAAAAAGCTTAACCTGCTCGAAAAGTACAAAGTCTATGCAGCACATACGAAGATGTCGATAGCGGCAGAATATTTTCGAGATGGTCAATTCGCCAAAGCTGCGTCTATCATGCAAGCAACGCTTGATGCTGGACGGGAAAGTCTCAAGGGTCTGCCGGTGTCTGATCAGAACGCCAGAAGCGATGTTGCAGTTACGGCCTTGTGTTTAGCGAAGACTCTTGTGATGCAAGGCGATGCCCAGTCCGCTAGCAAAACATTGGATATTGCCAAACAGATATTGCCAGAGTTCTCTGAAGATTGGCAATGCAGATGGTCGCCCGGGATTCCGGCGATTGAGGCTGAGATCGCTTCAACGAGTGGCAACAAAAGTTTGGCACAGACGTTATACGCTGCTGCAGATGCACAATTTGATGTTCAGCGTGTGTGCAGAAACTATGCACTGTTTTTGAAGAGTGCCCCGTACGCCAAACTTATTTTGCCCAATGAGCAAACTGTTTTGCAGGATCTGATTACTCTTTTACGCAGTGATGGGAAGCTCGAACTCGCAAGACAAAAAGAAAAAATATTGAAGAATATTCGAATTGAGGCGGAGAAAAAGCGGGCTGAAGATCGTCTCAGTTCGATGTTTGACCAGTGGCAGCGGCGACTGAGTGCGTTTTATTCGCCTCAAGATACCAGTGAAATGGTATCCCAAGCCATGCAGGCTGTTAAATCGGATACGACCTCTTCAGCAACATACAAACTTGACCTCATAGAACATCTTGCCAAACACTTGATTGAAAGTTCGCGTTTTGCAGCGAGTATCGATTTGATCAATTTGGCTCTAGAGGAACCATTGTTAGCAGGATGTCCTGATTTTCAACTCCATGCGGCTTATCTTCAACAGCTTAAAATTAGAGCGGAAGTAACTTCTGGGCAATTTCGGTCTGCGCAAGCGGACTGTGCAGAGTTCCTAGAGAAGCCGACAGACAAAAACCCAAAACTGCGTAATCAGCAATTAGATGTGCGCGGATGGCAAGCCCGGATCAAATTATTGTCTGGCCGCCCGGGAGAAGCGCGGAAAGAGCTAGAGCAGCTTTGCAGTGAGTGGAGTAAAGAGGGAACGAACGACTTTATTTCAGACTTTCGCGAGCACGTTCGTGATCTAGCGACCGCGTACTACGATTTACACGACTATCAAGAGGCAGCGCGGGCTTTGCGATATTACCTGGCGAAGCTATCTTATAACAACGGTTCGGAGAGTTATGAGGCCAAAAGTTTATTGGGGCTCACCTATGAACAGTTGGGAAACATCGGCTTGGGAGAGCCTTTAATTGACGAGGTGGTCTCCTCACTAAAGGAGAGGGCCGATGATGCCGAGCGAATTTATGCCATCACACACATAGCGGATTTTTATCTCACTGCCAAGGATGTGCCAACGGCGCTCAGATATTACCGGCGAGCCAACACAGCCCTACAGCAGTTGAATCTGGAACGGCTACCTGTCGCTGCGTATGTGCAGGGGAAACTTCACAATACTAAGGCGCCTACCAAGATCGGGAAAGTTGAACATGACGTTTGCGTTGCTCAAACTCGAACTCCCGCATATTGAACCTTCTTGTCTTACGCGACGGCCTAATTATTGCTGACCGACACTTTCCCTTTAACCTGCATGGCTTTGCGGGGTCTTGTCGCTGCTGTTTACTTTCGATCCGGCTCCAGCTCCCAACACAATGCCATCGTGCACGCCACGCGCGATGAATCTGCATGGCTTTGAGGAGCGGCCGATTTCAGAAGATCCAATGCGTTCAAATCCAAATCCACAATGGGCTTCCCTTTGCATGTTTCAACTTTGTCATTCACTTTGATCTGGTCTGCCATAAATCTCTCAACCTCCTGCATTTGTTCTGTTCACCGGTCACCGACGAATCGAGCACTTTCGTGTGGGTAGTCTCTTTCGAGCAACGTAAATGTGACGTTAAAATGACGAATCGAGCGGAGACGAACAGCCCTTTTATCTACCTGCCCGTCTGCACTACCTTCTCTGACAGAGGGCAAGGCGGAATATTCGAATTTTATTCAATCCAGCCGCAATCAACTAGCCAGGAATACCACCACCGCTACTACTGCTAGAGGAAGAACTGCTTGAGCTGCTGCTCGAACTACTAGAGCTTCCACATCTTATCTTAGACGTACCGGCGTCTCCTGCAGTATCACCACCGCCGGTGCCGCGTCCACCAGATCCACCACTACCACCGCTTCCATCACTACCACCGGCCCCACAATCGCCACCGGTACCAGTGCCGCCACCACCAGTTCCTTCCAATGGCGGGTCAACCTGATAAGAGGTCCCGCAGCCGCCCATTCCAAGAACACCTGTAATCACAATTAACGGCAACGCAGCCACCGTCTTCGCGGCATTCGCCACAGGCTCTTTCATCTCGCTTGCCGTATGAGAGACACTCTGCCAAGCAGCATGCGCTTCCTCACTCAGAAAATGCAAAGCTCTGGACGCATACGACTCCTCGGGCTTAGAAACTTCTCTTTGAATATCTTCAGTCATCTTTATCACTCCAATATCTGAATGCGCGCAAACGCGAGCACTTGCTTGTTTTTGAACACTAGACCGAATCCCGTGAAAATATCGTGCAGAAGAGAAAGCTTAAGTCGCACTTGTATCAGTCGTTTGGAACTTGCACTTAAATGTTTCGACAGACATTTTCAATTTCCCATCAGGTAACGGCGTCACGCCGTCAAACTCTCGACCATCACCAACTGCGGTGCCACGATTATGTCCCCATGTGTTGCGTATAGTCACGTTTTTACCATCACAATCAACCACTTCGTATACATGTCCGGGGACAAGGGCCTCACTTTTGGAAGCTACGTCTGTTCGCCCAGCGAAGTCTGTAGTCTTTTTAGCAGTGCTTGCAACTACGATTCCGCCATGCTTGAGACTGTCATGCATTTTTGCTCCCAATTCATCAGGTGAAAGCTTGTTGTGGTCAAGAACGGTTGCGCTTTTACCAGTAAGTAGTTGAATCGCTTCAGCCTTGCTACCACCGTGAATAGCATGCTCTGGATCCTTCTTGATTAGGGCAGCTTCGACGACCGCAAGAGCGCCTGTATTTTTCAGATAGTCGCGACAAATATCAGATTCAGACACTTGTACCGGGTGCGCCGAGTCACCAGGGAAAGTGACCTTATAGCCGTTGCCGTTTTTCTCAATCATGTTGCAGATCTGTTCACGTCCGCCTGGCGTTCGTGCCATTCCGCCTAGTGGACCTTCGAACCAGCAATCTCCGAAATGAGACTGGCGAACGGCCGAGTCACCTCCAGCTTTGACAATATCCTTTGGTGCGAACGGGTGCTCGTGCTTTCCGTGATCAACAACTTTTGCCGGATGCTCGACGACTGCAGCCGGTTTGTCTGATGGATGCGGCGAGTCAGAAGACTGCGGATTAAGCAACCGAGGCAACAGGCCTACCTCTCGAGCGAGAGGCTCCGCCTGCTTTAGTAATTCAGTGGAGCGCTGAAGCAACCCTGAAATATCCTTACCAATTGCGGCCGCAAGGGAGCTTGCTTCTGTGGCAAGCTTAGAAACTCCGGAATAAATATCACCTGAGAGATCAAGACAGGAAATGCTGTTGGCCGCCAAATCAAGCCGCTTATTTGGCAAGAACGGGTGACTCCAGCATTCTTGAACGATTGCAACGAGCCCGTTCTCTGTGTGCTGAGAATGTGCGTCGTTCTTTTCAAAGCGTTCAGATTTTTCAAGTGCCATTTAAGTGCCTCATGTGCATCTGCTCTGATGAGACTAGATCGACAAATATGAAAGCCGCGTGTACTCGAAGTGAGATCTGGCTGCGTCGCGTAAACGAATGATTCAATTCAGTTGCACCGGTAAAGAATAAATAGTTCTATCAGAGCAAAAAACCAGGCGAAAGGCACCGCGATTGTAAAGGCGACTTCCAGTCCCCATGGGACACTCACACCGTCTTTCCAATCGCAATACCAGAGAATTCCGTTGATTAGAGGAGTTAAGGTCCAACCCATGACACCGGTCAAAACTGCTCCGAGCAAGATTACCGACCAGAAACTCATGTTGCGCTCCACTAACAAACAAGAGAAAGTCTGATTATCCGCTCATGAAAAAGTCGTGTACTAACAGGTCGTGCTAAAGTCATTCGATGACAGCACTGAAGAAAGCAGCGCCCAATTCATGAAAGCCACGCGAATGCGAATGCGAACACGATCAAGTTCAATTCTTCTGACATCCCTATTTTCTATAACATTGGCAAGTCAGGCGCTGGCAGGCATAGATCAAACATTCGTCGGTAAATGGGTGATGCCGCATGCAGATCAAAGTGGCACCATAAACTGGTATTGGTTCGTAAAACCCGATGGTTCCTATGCTTCATACGCAAATGGTAAACCTGGTGGACTTCCTACTGAGGTGGGTCGATTCACGACAGCAGGCAACACCTACAACCTGCACGCTCTCAGCGGTCGGCTGGATGACGGTACCTATACATGGTTAGATAAAGACCACGTAAAGATGTCTGGCAACCTCGGCACGGGTGTCTGGTCGAGAATGAATGCGACAAGCGCTGAAGCCGTCAGCGGGCTGGAAAAGCAATTTGTCGGACAATGGAAAATGAGACTCGTTGACCAGTTTGGCTCCAAAGATATCCACTGGAATATTCAACCAGATGGCTCATACTCACTCTTTTTTGGAAACGTAGGCAACTATCCTGATGAAGCAGGAAAAGTTCAGGCAAATGACGGCAAATGGTCGCTGGCAGTGCCTGGTGGACGCACAGATCAGGGTAGCTATACATGGAAGGGACGCGACCAGGTAGAGATGACGGGTTTCCTCGGCACGGGAACCTGGGAGAGGATCAGCGCGACACCAATCGAATCGCATCCAGCCACCGCAGTCAGTGCGCCGCTTCTTCCAGCTAGCGCGCTGAGTGCACCAATTAAAGACAAGTGGGCTGTAGTTGTCGGTATCAATAAGTTTGCCGACAAATCTATCCCGCAACTCAGATACTGCGCAAAAGATGCGCAAGACTTCGCTGAATATTTAGTTAAAGACGCTCACTTCGCTCCAGACCATATACGTGTCTTGCTGAACGAGAAAGCGACTCGCAAAGAGATCATGAGCGAGGTTGGAGATAAGTTTCTGCCGCGCGTCGTCAAGCCGGACGATCTTGTCGTTTTTTATTTCTCTAGTCATGGAAGTCCGTCGAAAGTAGACATTCGTAATGCCTACTATCTTGTTGCCTATGACACGGAGAAAACCGATCTGTATGCAACGGGCATAGACATGAAAGGCGTACTGACTGAATTGATGCAGAACAGGGTTAAAGCTAATAGAGTTCTCGTCATTTTGGACGCCTGTCATAGCGGCGGAGCTGACACTAACTCCAAAGACCTCGACCCAGCGAAAGACAACTTTAGTATAAATCAGCTAGGAAGGGGCCAACTCTTGATCTCATCTTGTTCACCTGACCAACGATCATGGGAGTCTAAGCGGTATGAAAACGGAGTATTCACACACCAGCTGATCAACGCCCTCCGAGCGCAAGGCATCAAAACAAACGTCCAGGATGCCTTCAATCGGATGAAATCCGGTGTTGCAGATGAAGTGCAGCAAGACTTTGTCACCAGCCAAACACCAGGACTTAAGAACGACACGTGGCACGGCAGTGACTTACAGGTTGGAATTACGCCAACCAGCCCGCAACCATTGCCGCGCGAAGTTAGTAGCCTGCTTCCGGCGGATAGCAGGGGAAGCAAGTAAATTAGCCGCTCTCGTGAAGTGCCGATTTACGCAAACGTCAAAAACTTCTCAATAGCTCCATTGCTGCCGCCATTTCAGGCATAGAAAAGCCTTCCGAAAAGGCACCAATGAAAGTGTCTAATATCTCTCGCGCTTCGTCCTGCCTGCAGTTTCTATTCCACAGCTTTGCCAGGCTTACCGTCGCACGTAGCTGAAATGGCAAACACAGTTGATTTCGAGCAACTTCAATCGCTCGTTTGTAGTTAGCTTCGGCAGCAGTATCATCATTCTCAAACTCAGCCAGCTCGCCAGCCTTTCGATGCAACTCAGATTCTTGTGCACGATCGTGATTGCGCTCGCACAGCTCCAATCCCTCAGTCAATAAATCTTTGAGCTTCGCTACATTGCCGCTCTTAATATAAGCCTCCAAAAGAATGCAGATCTGAGCCGGAACAGTGAGATTACCCGAAAGCGCTCGAAAAGATACCAAGCCTTGTTCGAGTTCCCTGATAACGGAGTTCGGCTCAGCGTCTTGCAGGAATCGTCCGGTAGCTTGCTGAAATATACCTGTAGCCTCCCAGAGGGAAAATCCATGCATCTTCGCTAACGCCACTTCCTCCGCCGCTGTGCGCTCAAGGTCGGCTCCCAGACGGCAGTAATAGAGAAGTAGACCGGTGAAATAGAGCCCATGGGCGAGACTGAAAGGATGGTTCAGCTGGCGTGCCATGGAAAGCATCTGATTGTTCATTGCTCTGGCTTGATCCGCATAGCCGAGATGCCAAAGCGCTAGACTGAGATAGCAACGAGCAACAATCGCTGAATTTTGTCCTGTGCTATTGCACCAGATACGGCATTGCTCTTCATCTTCGAACTGTTCAATCGCCTCTTCGCAGAACTTCCGACAGCTGGCAAAATCGCCTCGATAGAAAGCAGTAACGGCCCGCGAGACATTCGCCTCCATGAGCATGCCACGTTCACCGCTTTCGTTCGCAAGCGCCATCATTTCGTCGGTCAGTTCCAGGCATAGGTCTAACTGAGCCCGCACGAGATTCCAGGTCCAGTAGCCCCACATCACGGCGAAAAGACGTGACTTATCTCCAATCTTCTCGCACAGTTCGCGTGCCCTGACGGCTATTGGCCCCACCGGTGGTGCGGAGTAACCAAACACTGCCTGATAGGATGGACCAAGCGCATTTAATAGCGAGAGTTCCAAGATGTCCCGCTCTGGTGTCAGAGGCAGTTGTTGGATCAACTGCAATCCGCGACTAAAGTGACCGACGGCTTCCGAATTAGCAAACAGCTCTTGCGAATGCAAACCAGCAGCCAACCAATACTGTATCGCCTTTTCTGTCTGATTCGCTCCGCTGCAATGATGGGCCAGAAGCTCCGGCTGCATCTGCACGATCTGAGGGAAGCGTGTCTCAATTGACTCTACTATCACAGTATGAAAATGCTGTCGCTTGCTTTTTATCAAGGCATTGTACAGCGCGTCCTTCAAGAGCATATTCTTAAAGATGAATGTCGACCGCGGTCGCCGTCCTTTCTCATATAGAATCTCAGCGTGCACCAATTTTGAGAGTTCATCATTCAGCATCTGTTCTTCTGAACCGACAGCCGCCGAGATTAACTCGTAGCTGAATTCGCGACCAAGGGTGGCCGCAAATTGAGCCAACTCTCTATCTCCCTCCATCCGTTCGAGACGCGCCATAATAAGATCTTGAAGTGTCGCCGGAATCGCCTCAGTCAACATCGCCTTCAATTTTGTGCTGTCCTCGTCGACTTGTTCGAGCGCTCCCGACTCTAAAACCATTCGTGTGAACTCTTCTATGAATAGCGGAATACCGCCGGCCCGTTCATAGATCAGGTCGACGACCAGCTTAGGGAGCTCCTTGCCAACTTTGTTCTTGAGAAATTCACCGACTTGAGCACGAGTGAAATGATTCAAGGCGAGGCTTGTGTGATGCCCTATCTGAATCCAAGGCGTGTAACATTCCGGACGGAAAGTTAGTACGATCAAAAACGGCTCCTGCGCACACTCTGTGAGCAGCTGCGACACCAGCTCCAGTGAGGACGAGTCAAGCCAATGCATGTCTTCCACAACAAGCAGGAGCGGTCGCCCGTCGGCATATGCAAGCAACCACTCTTTAAGTGCTCGAAACATCTCTTCCCGCTCTCTGAGCGGAGACAACGTCAGCGAAGGGAATCTATCGACGGCGGGTAGTCCAAGTAATGCGGTGAATAGCGGCACCACATCTGGTAGCGCCAGCGAATATCTAGCCAGATGTTCGATCAGCTTTTCACAACATGTTTCTGATGACTCCTCGCGACCAAAGCGCAAAAGTCGTTGAAAGAAGCTTCTAATGGGATAAAGTGCGGTATTTTGAAATTGAGGTGAACCATACCACTCAACAACTAGTGGGGTGCCTGCTCCTGCCTTCAGGGTAGCACTGGCGTTATTTTCATTACGCAACACGTGCTGCTTGATTTCGTGAGCCAAGCGCGATTTTCCTAAGCCTGGCTCACCGACGAGATGAACGACCTGTCCCAGACCTTCGCAAGCCTGCTCCCAACGCGCTTGCAGCAAACTAAGCTCGTGCTCCCGTCCTGTCAGCGGGGTCAGCTGCGTAGGATCTACGCTTCGAATTGAACTAGTCTCTTCCAGCAAGGTGTGAATCTGAAACAGCGTCACAGGCTGGGACAGACTTTTGATCTTGTGCTCACCCAAGTTGGTAGATTCGAAACTTCCGTACAAAAGGTTGTGTGTGGCTTGCGTGCAGATTAGCTGACCGGGGCTGACAGTTGCTTTGAGACGAACCGCGATATTCTTCGCCTCTCCAACCAACGAGATGGTGTCATCTTTTAGCTCGACTAAGGCTGGCCCGGTGTTCATAACAATCCACGAACCCAATTCGAGCTTGTGGCTTGCAGTTAAGGATTGCTCTAGCTGCTTGAGAGATTCAAGAATAGACAAAGCCGATTTTGCGGCACGCAGAGCGGAATCTTCATAGACAGCTGGATAACCGAAACAAGCAACAAGCTCATCGTTGCTTACCTGGACGATGGTTCCGTCGAACTCTCGAATAGCCTGCTCGCATGTTCGCTGAAAGGCAGTTAGCAACTCGCGCTGTTCATCGGCAGCGAGGCGCTCGATGTAGTCTTCTGACGCGAAGAGGTCACAACCACAAATGATGACTGTAACTTGTCGATGCTCCGCCTCTCGAGACCGCACAGCGTTGGTGCCAAAAATTGACGCGCCGGTCATGCTGGCATGCCCGGACATCGCGGGCACACTTAAATGATGTTTTTGGGATAGAGCGGGCGGATAGCGAGTCTCTGAACGCTCTAGCTGCTTTCCCTGCGGCGAAGCCTCCGATGCAAGCATCTCCTCAATCAAATCTAGCCTGGCTGCTACAGAGTGCGCAGATTCGGGGCGATTCCCCGGATTCTTCTCTAAAAGATGCATGACGAGTTCGTCAAGCTCCTTCGGCAAACCAAGACTATAGTAGCTCGGAGGCTTCGGTGTCTCTTGAAAGAGCGCCACCATAATATCTAGCAACGTGTTTCCCGGGAATGGCAGTCGCCCACTGCTCATTCGATAAAGTACACACCCCAGAGCGAAAAGGTCCGCGCGCGCATCCAGCGGCTTGGCACGAGCCTGTTCAGGAGCCATGTACGCCGGCGTGCCCATGACAAGACCGCTGCCAGTCAAGTGCACATCGGTTTGCTGCGGTCTGGCTAAGCCGAAATCCAAGAGTTTGACCCGCCCATTTGGGCTTTCCAACCAGACATTCGCGGGCTTTATGTCACGGTGAATCAGCCCTGTAGCGTGTGCTGCCGCAAGCGCGCGCGAAATCTCTTTGCCAATGCGAAGAGTTTCACTGAGCGGTGCTTTGCCTTCCCTCTCGATGAAACTATCCAGCGATTCACCGTCAAGCAACTCCATTGCAATAAAGCAGACGTCTCGGTCTTGATCTACCTGATAAACGGTGACCGCATGGTCGCTTTTGATTTGAGCCATAGCCCGAGCTTCTCTAATGAAGCGCTGCCGCGTTTCAGAATCGCTATTGAACTCAGGTTTGATCACCTTAAGGGCCACGGGTCGCTTCAGGTGAACGTCCTCGGCATGAAGCACCACGCCCATGCCGCCTTCGCCCAACACTTTGAAAATCCTGTAGTGAGCCAGGCGCCCAATCTCTTTCTCGTCTAATGGAGGAGCGAGGAAATCTAGGCGACCGCGCTGCGAGCCCGGAACAGAAAGCGCCGTGACATCAGCCTCAAGATCAATGCTTTCTTTCGGGAATGGGTTGGCCAGACCAGCTCCCGCGACTGGGCCAGCTTGGGCAACATGCACATTCGAGGCTCTGAGCCCACTCACCGAGCGAGAGCACCTAGAGCACCCATTAATATGTTCCGACAATTCGGTAGCGAGCGGCTCAGGAGTCTCACCACGAAGCAGCTCGGCGATCTGACGAGATGTTGGACAAGTGATTATGTCCACGATAGACCCTAAAAGAGGATCTTAATCCAAGTGTTTCCGAGAATTCCAATATTCAGGTTTGAATGAGCCAATTATAGCAAGCGGATTTTAGTGACGAATCCCCCTTTCTATGTATATAGACAGAGAAGGACAAACTGATCTCGGGCAGTTTTTAGACAAGTACCGTTTATGCTGAGCCAATTGCACCGAATGCGGTATCAACAGTACACAACTACAAATTCCTACCGCTGCACCTAACGACCAAGAGCAATCGCATGCGCCGTTCTTGTCTCGACAGGCTCGACAGGAACAATTGCAGACTTAGTCGCAGAGGGCTCGACAATGACAGCTGTACCGTAACAGACCACCTCTGAACCCATATCATCTGTGTCGCCAAAGGAAGAACTATCGTATCGCAGTCCAACGACGGCATTGGCTCCCATTTGCTGTGCGCGCCCGATCAAAATATCCAGCGCTTGCTGTCTGGCAGTCTCACACATCGAGATAAATGGCGATATTTTGCCGCCAACTATGCCTTTAAGATTAGCTTTGAGCCCTTGACCAATTGTAGGTTGGCGCACCGTTACACCGCGGACGATACCACAGTACTGCTTAATTCTGAATCCCTCAAAACTCTCAGTAGTGCTTACCATAAGAGGATTTGTCGTTTGTGTGGAAAATGAACCGGACATTTCGTTTTGGCCGCCAAAGGATGGACCGCTGCTGAAGCTGAACATGACCGGAACAACAACAACAATTAAACAGACCATACGATAAGCATTCTTGGTATTACGCACGGAGAACGACCTCACTGGAAGCGACAAAAACGGTCTGAGTTTAGCAAGCCCGGCATCTTTTTGACAAACAAAAGTCCGGCTCAAAATTCACACACGCAACTGACAAATTTTTCAACTTCGCAGCTCAACCCAGCCGAGAATATTTTGAGTGATACCATCGGCAGTTCAACAACTCAGCCAAACGGGGTGGCGAATTTAAACTTCGAACTTTGCCCTTTGCACAAAAGACAAACACCAACGCCGGAAACAGGCGTTGGCATTTTTTATCCAGAGCTTATGGCAGGGGGGGGAAGGGACTCTGAATGTCCTTACTTTATTCACGACTCGTGGCAAAGTCGTGGCGTAAGAATGACAGTCGAGTGACAGACGAGAAAAAGGGTTGGGAAAAAATCCCAACCCTTTCGGTTACTTCGGTTCTATTCGCCTAATCAGCGTTTAGAAGTCACCCATGCCGGCGCCTTGGGGCATGCCCATCGGCTTCTTTTCTTCCGGCATATCGACTACGAGCGCTTCGGTGGTCAGGAACATGCCTGCGATAGAAGCGGCGTTCTGAAGAGCGCAGCGTTCTACTTTGGCAGGGTCGATGATACCAGCCTTCGCCATGTCGACATATTCGAAGGTCATGGCGTTGAAGCCGAAACCATCTTTCTGTTCTTTCACTCTTTCGACGACGACTTCACCAGGCAGACCTGCGTTGTCGGCAATCTGACGGACGGGAGATTCGAAAGCCTTGAGGACGATATCGAAACCAGTCTTTTCGTCGCCGACGAAGCTATCTCTGCTCTTTTCCAATCTCTTAACGAGGCTGAGAAGGGTGGTGCCGCCGCCAGGGACGTAACCTTCTTCAACAGCTGCGCGAGTGGCGTTCAAAGCATCTTCCATGCGGAGCTTGCGGTCTTTGAGTTCGGTTTCGGTTGCGGCGCCGACTTTGATTACGGCAACGCCACCGGCCAACTTAGCGAGACGCTCTTGCAGCTTCTCTTTGTCGAACTCGGAATCAGATTCTTCAATCTGGCGCTTGATGACAGAAATGCGCTTCTTCACTTCTTCAACAGTTTCCTTACCGGCAACAATGGTGCACTTGTCTTTGTTGACGCGGATTTGGCGAGCCTTACCGAGCATGTCGATGGTGACATTCTCGAGCTTGTTGCCAGCTTCTTCCGAGATAACTTGACCGCCAGTGAGAATAGCGATGTCTTTCAACATCTCTTTTCTGCGATCGCCAAAGCCAGGGGCCTTGACTGCGCAGCAAGGAAGAACCTTGCGGAGGTGGTTAACAACGAGAGTAGCGAGAGCTTCGCCTTCAACATCTTCAGCGATGAGCATGAAAGGACGTCCCGAGCGAGCAACCTTTTCCAAAACTGGAACGAGGTCGGCGAGCAGGTTGACTTTCTTGTCTACACAAAGAATGAATGGCTCTTCCAAGACAGCTTCCATGCGCTCAGGGTCGGTTACGAAGTAAGCGGAAACGAAACCTTTGTCGAACTGCATACCTTCGACCACTTCCAACTCGGTGGAGAGTGATTTGGATTCTTCGACGGTGATAACGCCATCTTTGCCGACTTTTTCCATTGCATCAGCAATGATCTTGCCGGTTTCTTCATCGTTACCAGCAGAGATGGTGGCAACTTGGGTGATCTCGGTCTTGGACTCAACCGGCTTTGCGATCTTCTTGATCTCAGCGACTGCCAAGTCGGTAGCCTTGGAGATACCACGACGGAGAACCATCGGGTTAGCACCGGCAGCTACGTTACGGAGGCCTTCTTTAACCATTGCTTGAGCTAAAACTGCAGCAGTGGTGGTGCCGTCGCCAGCGAGATCGTTGGTCTTGGTGCAGACTTCACGGATCAACTGAGCGCCGGCGTTTTCGAGGTGATCGTCGAGTTCGATCTCTTTAGCGATGGTGACACCATCGTTGACGATCTGCGGAGCGCCGAATTTCTTTTCGAGAACTACGTTGCGGCCGGAAGGACCGAGGGTGAGCTTAACGGTGTTCGCTACTTGGTCGACACCGCGCTCGAGGGCGCGACGGGCTTGTTCGGTGTATACGATTTGCTTAGCCATATTACTGACTCAATCTCCTTTGATTTAAGTTGCTTTAAGAAGTGAATTGAGAATACTGAAGAACGCCTTCGCGATTAGCCGATGACGGCGAGGATGTCGCGTTCGGAGAGGATCAAGAATTCTTGACCGTCGAACTTCACTTCGGTACCTGAGTACTTAGCGAAGAGAACCTTCTCGCCAACTTTGACTTCGAGGGGTTGCAAAACACCCTTTTCATCGCGCTTTCCAGGACCAACCGCCAAAACTTCGCCTTGCTGTGGTTTTTCTTTAGCAGTGTCTGGAAGCACAATACCGCCAGAGGTTTTTTCTTCTGCATCAAGCTTTTTGACCACAACGCGGTCGGCCAATGGTCTCAAATCGAGTTTGTTTGCAGATGCTGTAGCCAATGGTCTATCCTCCTTGTCGAATAAACGCAGTCATGGAAACGGAATTGGGCGCGGCAATTCATAACGCACTCGAATTCAGATCGAATACTATGGAATCCCAGGCCTCTCCTGAGTCAAAGTCTATCGGCGGATTTAGCCTGCAGCGTCGTTGTGCCGTTTTTCTTAATCATTTTCCGGATCAATTTCGCGCTTGCTCGCGGCGCACCTTAATGTTGGGAAGAGCAGCCTATAAAAGTATCCAACCGGGAATCGAGGCTACGAGCCTTCTTTGGAACGACTCGGTGTTTTCGTCATCCAGTTTGCATATTCCGGCGCCACGCTTAAATGGCTCTGGGTGGACTTTTGACGGTCATTAATTACAGCTAAGCGAGCTTGCTGCGCCAGTTCCTCCCAGGCAATCGGACCACTGGGAGCGATCTTTCCGGTCTCCGCGCCCTTGATCCTGTCTCTCCCTTCAAACTTCGCAATATCAAGAGCTTCAGAAGCGGCTTTCAACAAGGGCTCTGCCGAGTCTGCATTCACAGGGAAAGCGGCCTCTCCTATAGAGACCGTAACAACGCCAATTCCAGCGACACTCTCAGAACGGATTCGGTTGCGCAACCGTTCAGCAACATCACAAGCGGCTGAGCTTGATGTTTCCGGCAAAACTATGCCGAACTCAGCGCCGCCGGTGCGGCAGACGACATCAATTTCGCGCAGGCTGCTCTGCAAACAACGAGCGATGTGACGGATCGCTTCATCGCCTTTTTCGCTGCCGAGGTGCTCGTTGAGAAGTGCCAGATGGTCGATATCCACTAGCAAAAGTCCAAGCTCGTGATTGTGGCGATGTGAACGGTCTATCTCTTTGGCAAGAGTCTGATCGAAGTGTGCACGATTGTACAAACCGGTATGCACATCAATGATCGAAGTAGCAGTAGCCGATTCATGCTTCAACGCAGTATTCAACGCAGTGGAAACTTGAACAGCCAGCGACTCCAACAAATCGATCTGTTCACGGTGGAACGCACGAGCCTCGGGAGAGAACAACATCATCACACCCAACTGTTGCTGTTGATGAACGAGAGGCAGCGCAAGCGCTGAGGCGAATTGAGCACCACCTGCTGCGCGAGGCAAACCGCCAAATGGAGACCGGAAGCCATCTCCTATGTATTCAGTTTTTCCAGATCTAAGCGCGCTACCTGCAAGTGTGTCTTTTAGACTGAGGTCGAAATCCTTCAAGCTGCTGCCTTCAAGTCCTTTATAGGCAGCCAAACGCATCGAGCTATTTTCACCTTCAAACAGAAGGATTGCACTGTACGGAGAGTTACCTAACACAATGGCTGTATCAGCGCTAATCTGCAAAACATCAGAGACTTGCAAAGCATGGGAGCTTAAAGCGCACGAAGTCTTATACAGCGTGCTCAGGCGCTCGCGTTCGTATTCGCTACGTCCAAACAATATCGAGTTTGCAATCGCCAGTGCGACCACTTCACAAGTTTCGGTCAAGAAATCAGCCATGCCGAGAATCGAACTATTATTGACATCGATCAATACGGCGCCAACCAAGAGACTGGAAGAAGTCAGCGGTATCGCCAATTGGGCCGCACTTCCTTCGCGCTGCATGATTACGGCACTCACTTCCGGTGCCTCAGATGGACTGTTGGCAGTGACTGTCGCACGTTTTTGCACTACATATTTAAGTAGGCTTTCGGTCGAGAATGGCATCACTTTTAAATCATTCAGCGTGCCCTGTGAATAGCCTTTTGCCGCCATCAACTTCAGCGCCAAACTCTCATTATCAGAGAGAAAAATAGCAACCTTGGCACCGCCAGCCAGATCTGAGATCTGCATGACAGATGAATCCAAAACGTCTTTGAGACGCAAGGACGAGAGTAACGTCTTCTGCATTAAGATATACCGAGGCAAAAGGTTGCCTTCATTCATCATCGCCCGCTCTTCTCCATTTCCCTCTATCTATTTACTGTTATTTTCCTGTTCGTCGGTCGCTTTCTCTAACTATTTGTTCTGAATATTGCCGTATTATCGATTGTCAAAATTGGATACTTTGCTTCTCGCCTACTACTCTTTTCCACTTAATCAAGAATATGGGCGGTCAATTCCTCACCTATTTACCATAATTCCAAGAATGTTTTCAGGTTAGGTTCGCTTTCTCGTAGAGACCTCGGAGATAAAAAATGACGTCAGGCCAAGCAGTCAGTTCAGATCCTAATTGCATTTTTTGCAAGATCATTGACGGAAAGATCCCTTCTGAGAAAGTTGCAGAAGACGATCGCTTAATAGCGATTCGAGATGTCAGCCCCCAAGCTCCAACACATATTCTCGTAATTCCCAGAAATCATATCCCTAATCTTGCCCAGGTTGAGGACGGCGGTCTCGTAGGAGCACTCTTTCAAAGGTCAACCCGCATCGCCGAAGAGCAAGGACTCAAAAACGGCTACCGAATAGTCGTCAATACTGGCGATGACGGCGGTCAGACAGTCCATCACCTACACATTCATGTAATAGGCGGGCGAGCGATGCAATGGCCACCAGGCTAATCCATTTAAGTAAAACCGGAAGTCCAGCTTGTGAGGTTGCAGCTCTACCGTATACCGGCACCCAACGCCGCATTTAAGCAACAACCAACCTGGACGAGTATCTCTTTCACATTCATTTCGATATCTGTTCCAGATCCTAATTATAGATTTGGTGCGGCTTTTGACCGGTCGACCAAATTCGCGTTTTGTAAACTATCGACCAAATTCTTTAGTTTTGCAGCCTTGGCAACTGGGTATGAAGCTTGTGCGGGGATGAACGAAGTAATTCTGTAATCCATTTGCGAATGGCGAATTGCGAAACGCTTTGCGAAGAACGCAGATGCTCACCAGTTACGGGTTCGTCATAACCTACGAGAGGAATGACTATGGCTACGCAGCAAACGACCGAACAAGTTCTCTGGATGGCCGATTGCTACAGTTTGGCCAAGCGGTTTCCAAACGCTCATACGTGGCTATCTCTGCTGGAGCCAGTTGAAGCACAAGATGCAAAAGACTTGAACCCCTTCCACTACTGGTTGTGGATGGAGATTTGGAAAGCCGCTCAGACTGAGCAACCAGAGCTCGCCAAGAAATAGCATTGAGAACGCAAACGACTGTTACGATACCACAGGTGGTATCGTAATTCGTTTGCGTTTTTTCCGACTAGCGTTAACGCGCCGCGCTTGCGCTCAGGTCAGATTTCAAAGGTGCAACGACCGCCTCGTTATCGAGCGTAGTGTGTTGCTTCACGACACAGTCTGAGCCTACGACACTGTTTGCAATTGAGACTCCGGCTTGTACATGAGTGCCGGACCAGATCACGCAGTCGGTCAGCTGGCAATTGGCATCGATGACACAGTTTTCGCCGATCACCACATTCCCTGCAATCTTTGCACCGCTTGCGATTTTGGAATTGCGCCCGAGGAGCAAGTTACCACCGATGTGTGCATCCGCTGCCAGAATAGAATTTGGCTCCTGCCGCACAACAAACTCACCAACGCGCTTTTTCACGGCAGCCATCGGTAGGTGAACCTGCTCAGCGAGAGCATGGAGATTCGACTGCCTGTATTGATCGATGGTGCCCACATCAGACCAATAACTTTCAATTTCGATGCTAAGGACCTTCTCGCCACTCTCAACCAGTTTTGGAAAGAGTTGGCGACCGAAACCATAGTCACCTGTCTCAGGAATGAAATTAAAGACTTCAGGCTCCAGAATGTATATGCCTGTTGAAATCAGATTAGAGAGTGCTTCTTCTTGCTTTGGTTTTTCCTGAAAGCCCGTTATGAAGCCTTCTTCATTGCGCACGATGACACCAAAGCGGCTGACGTCATCCATCTGCTTTACGGCGATGCTGGCTAGCGCTTTCTTTTCTTTGTGCCTTCTGACCAATGAACCGAGGTCTGCGTCAGTTATTAGGTCACCCATGATGACGATGAATGTACCGTCTTGCAAAAACTCCCTGCAGGAGCGCACTCCGCCTGCATCACCGCTGAGCTTGGGCTCATGCTGAAACTTCAATTTAAGCCCGAACTTGCCGCCATCGCCAAAGTAATCGACGATACTTTCGGGAAGATAGTGCAGGTTAGCACAAACCTCAGTGAACCCGTGCTGACGCAAAAGAGCCAGGATGTGCTCCATGACTGGTTTGTTCACGACCGGCACCAGGGGCTTAGGCAAATTGGCTGTGAGCGGATCAAGTCTTGAGCCAACGCCGGCCGCGAGCACCATCGCTTTCATATCAAATAGGATCTCCTGGAATTTAAGTCAGGCGGTCAGTTATCGAATTCCAGACAGTTTAACCGTTTAGCTGCCAAATTTGATAATGCTTTTCGCTCATCTTCCAGCAGCAACTTGCGCCTGCTGAGAGCGACTTCGATCTGCTCGCCCGAGCTGCCGCCCGCAGAAGACCTCGATTCGATCGTCTGCGTGAGGTTTAGATAATCATAAATTTGTTCGTCGACAGCAGGGGTAAAAAGTGCCCATTCGTTAAGTGTGAGGTCAAGAAGCTGGCGATTGCGCTCGCGACAATAAGCGACACAGCTCTCCAAAATCTTAGAGGCCTTTTCTGCTGGCACTCCGCGCTCGATTAGATAGTCCATCGCATGCGAAGCGTTTGTGAGGTCGTTTGTGGCCATAATCTTCATGCGCACTTCATCGAAACGCAATGCGGGTAAAAGCACGAGCGTTAAATCAAGAACGAAACGCACATCTTGAACGCTGTCGATAAGCCCAGGCAAACTCTCCTGCAAGTCTTGTGAATAGCTCAAACAGAGCCCCTTTAACTCACTGAGGAATTGTGTCAGGCGACCTATCAGTTGAGACGGCCGCGAACGCAAGATCTCAAGCAGCTCAGGATTGCGCTTCTGTGGCAGGCTCTGACTGCGGAAGACAAATGCCCTGGGCAAGCGGACAAAGCCAAATTCTTGCGTGGACCACAGGAGAAGTTCCGAGCTCATTTGCGATACGTGTGAGCCCAGTAAAGCGGCAAAGGAGGTGAACTCCACAACGTAGTCGCGGTCGGATGTGGCATCAAGGCTATTTTCGATTACCCGGTCAAATCCCAAAACGCGGGCGGTAAAATCTCGGTCTATAGGCTGGTTAGTGCCCGCAAGCTCGCCTGCCCCCATAGGGGAGGCGTTCAATCGCTTATAGCAATCGTTCAAGCGAGCGAAATCGCGCTGGAAACGAGACTCGTTAGCGAGCCACCAGAGAGAGAGTCTAATCGGCACAGCTGGCTGCATGTGCGTATAGCCGGGCATGATGATTTCCAGATCTCGTTCGGCTAATTGCAGAAACAAACCGCGCAGATCAGAGAGTTTGCTCAAAATATCGATGACAGCATCTCGCAGCCAAAGCCTAATGTCTGTCGCTATCTGGTCGTTGCGAGACTTGGCTAAAAGCAAAACATCGGCGTTGCCACCAATCATTTCTTGCAAGCGGCGGTGCAAACTGCTGTGGATGTCTCTGTCGCTTGGAGCAAGAAACGACTGGCCATGAGCACATTCACCGCGAATCTCTTCCAACCCGTGAATTACTTCGTGCGCCAAATCGGACGGGATGATCTTGGTCTCGCCGAGCATGCGCACATGCGCAATCGATGATTCTATATCAGCGGCAACTAGAGCCTGCTCGACTTTCGGCGACTGCCAAAATCGTCGCACTTCATCGAAACTGGGAGCACCAGCTGCTTTGGGATCGGGTGGCACCTGAGGTGGGTTGTTTTTACCCCGCATCTGTTGTCGATTGCCCCCCGCATACGGCAACCCCTAATCTAACGAGGTTTGCCTTTTTCAAAAATTTCCTTGTTCTTTTCAATCTGGCGCTTATAACGCAGAAGCTCTGCCTGATATCGCTTTTGTACTTCTTGCCTAACCTTGGCGTCTTTACTTCTTTTCTCTACCATACGCGTGTTTATACCGTTCGTTTACTGTTCTTCTTTTCTTCTGAATTTCAGAGCTTCCGAGTCTCCCGAGTGTTCGAAGCCGCTCCCAGCCCTTTCTAGCAGCTGCTTAAGTGACTGACTAATCGCTGATTCCTCGATGGTCCTAATCGCGCCTTGACATCAAACTTGTGACTATCAAAACCGGCGCCAAATCATGGTCACCATTCAATTACATACCACATTAAATGCAGTTAGTAACTGGGTCCAATATATCACAATTCTTGGAAATTGCCGCAATTACATATGTTCGACATATTAAGACGTTGACGCCAATACGCGCTAGAAGTTCCATTTAGTTTCTCTTTTCCCATGCGCGACTTGCTTTTCAGCTCGCGCCCTTAGCGACACACATTGCCACCAAACCATCCTTGATAAGCCGGGCTAAACCGCCGAAGCCTCTTGCTTAACAGCCGGTTTCAGCGGCGGCACAACGAAACTTATGGCGAATGCCACCACCATCGCTACCGCACCGATCACATAAGGACTGGCCATACCCAGCTTGTCATAAGCAAGACAGCCGACTGCTGGTCCGAGAATTCTACCAAGCGTTGACAGTGACTGACCTACTCCAAGCACGCCACCGACCTTGTCCTTGGGCGCCAGCTTCGAGAGCATTGATTGATTGGAGGGGGTGTTGATACCAGACCCGATGGCAAGCACGGCCAGGGCAACGAAGAGAACTATCGGGGAAGAGCCCACAGGGCAGAGCAGGAGGCCCGCACCGATGGTGAACGTACCGAAAGTCACCAATTTTTTCTCGCCAAAAATTTTGTAGAGGTGATGGATGAAACCGCCCTGAACAAAGCAAATGAGAAGACCGACATAGGTAAACATCCAGCTATTGTCTTGAGCTGTGTAGTGAAACTTGTCGGAAGTCAATAACACAAGAGTGGCTTCCATACAAGCGAAGGCGAAGGTAGCGATGAAAAAGATCGCCAGTGATGGTTGCAATCTGGCATCTGCCAGCGTCTCGATGATAAAGTGGCGGCCTTGCCCGTAGCGTTGCTCCATCGCTTTGCTGTGACTTTCAGGTTCCGGCAAAAGAATGGCCGTACAAATCAGGTCGAGCAGGCTGAAAAATGCTGACAGGAAGCCGATCATCTGCAATGGATGTTGAGCGCAATAAGCCAGCCCGTTCGCGGCAAAGATGTTGAGCAACCATTTGCTCGTGAATAGCCCTCCGAGGGCAGGACCCAAGACAAAGCCGAGACCGAATCCAGCGAAAATTGCGCCCATCCCTTTAGAGCGTGTCTCTTCATTGGTAACATCGCTCACGTATGCTTGAGCTACAGCGATGTTGGCATTGCCTATTCCTGCAACCATCCGTGATGCAAACAACATGGCAAGAGAGCCGGCGAAGCCCCAAATAACATAACCAAGAGCCGAGGCAGCAAGACTGGTGAGTAGAATCGGGCGGCGTCCGACCTTGTCTGATAATCTACCCCAGAAAGGCGTAAAGAGAAATTGCATAAGCGAATAGCTGGCAATAAGCAACCCCACTTCAGTTTTACTGGCGCCGTATTCCCTTGCCAGCATTGGCATTATGGGAATGACTATGCCAAATCCGACAAGGTCGATAAAAACGGTTAGAAAAAGAAGAAAAAGGAGTGGCTTGCCCTTTTTGACAGGAGCCGAACTGTCACTTGGTTTGTCAGATTCAACTTTGCTGCTTTGTTTCATAATTAACTTTTCTGCAAGCGTGGCGTTTGATGCGGCTTTGATATTAAGCCGAAATGCATGACGAGGTTTGTTCACCCTGGACTGTGGTAATTAAAAGTAATATAAGAGCTGTGCCTTCTGTGTTCCGCTCTGTTCGCATCACCGCTTCTTACCAAGGTTCCCGAATCAAACTTTATCAGCTATGAAGCTTTGTCTGACATGTAATTTTCAGACCGCTGGAGATCAAGATGTATGTCCACGCGATGGCTCGTCTATGGTCACCGTTGGCGACGATCCGCTTCTTGGCGTGGTTGTTGAGGGACGCTACAAAATCGAATCAGTGATTGGACAGGGCTCAGCCGGGACCGTTTACAAAGCGATTCAGGAACTTATCGGTCGCGAAGTTGCCATCAAGGTACTGCATGACTATCTGGTCTCAGACCAGGAATTCATCAAGCGATTTACGCAAGAGGCTAAAGCTTCCAGTCGCCTAAGTCACCCTAACATCATCACAATCTATGACTTTGGTGTGATCCCTCAGGGTGGACGCCCGTACATCGCAATGGACCTCCTCAAAGGCACGCCTTTGTCGGATTACATTGCCGAACAGGGTCATATTCCGGTAGAAGAAGCACTGCCACTTTTCAAACAAGTCTGTGGAGCCTTAGCAGAAGCCCATCGTCAGGGCGTAGTGCACCGCGACATCAAACCGGAAAACATCGTTCTCGTCGAAAGAAGCGGACAACGCCTCTTCCCGATTGTTGTGGACTTCGGTATTGCGCGTCTTGTCCAAGAAGAATCTGACGTAGCGCGCATCACACGCACTGGAACAGTTTGCGGCAGCCCAACATACATGAGCCCCGAGCAGTGCATGAGCAGCAAAGTCGACAACCGCAGCGACATCTATTCGCTCGGAATCGTTATCTACGAGACGCTGACCGGAGAAGTGCCGTTTTTATCAGATGAGCTGGTCAAGGTCATGGCCATGCATCTGTCGGACAATCCGAAGCCACTCAATGCAGTCAGGGAAGACTTGCACTTCTCAGACGTTGTCGAAAGACTCGTCGGCAAGACTCTAGAGAAAGATCCGTCAGCTCGTTATCAAACCATGGAAGAGCTTGCAGCAGCACTGGATGAAGCCGCCAAGCCACAGGAGCAGATAATTATCCAACCATCTGGCCACCGCAAGATGGATATTGCACCGGGTCCACTCGCAAACGATGACGATCTGGCACCAAAGCGCATCAAACAACCGGCACCACCACCGAGTGTAGTACCACAGTCAGCGCCGCAAGAAGCCGTCGTGGCCGGTCGCTCTAAATCGATGGATCTTGCATCGATGGCTCTCGAAGAGCTGCGAACTTCAGGCGCTTACGACGAAGTGGACCATGAAGTCATGGCTAAGATGGCTGCCGCAGCGCGCATGCCTCAAGATCCTCAAGTCATGTCACAACAATTGTCGGCCTCAAACTTCCAGAAAGGACGCGTAGGCGGCGGCGGGTTTGGTTCAGCTCTACGCAATCTGCATCCCAGAGTAGTCTTTTTGATCATGTTTGCCACTGTGCTTATTACTGGCGGAGTTGTCTGCGTAATGCAACCACAACTTGTCGGTCTGGCAACAAACCAGATAACAGCCTTGATCAATCAAAGTGGCGCCACCACCCAGCTCGGGCTAAGCGACGGAGTCAACGTTTTGCTAGCCAAAGCCGACAAAGCAAAAAAAGAAGGCAAGCTCGAAGAAGCATTCAAGCTATACAAGCACGTCAAAGACAAATCCAGTTTGCCGAAAGAAAAAGTCAACGATTACGCAAACGTCTGCCTCTCATTGGCCAAGCAATATGGCCGCGTCAAACGTTACGACGACGCCATGAACGTCCTACAACAAGCACCGGGCGGAAGCAGCCAAGCCGATCAGATCAGGCAGCTGATGAATCGCTACAAAGACAAATAGATTTAGCCTGGCGTGCGAATTTGGTGAGTTAGCGTTCGGCGAACCATGCTAGATATTCAGCGTTGCCGGTCGGGACAGAGGACCAGTTCCTGACCTCAGCAGCCCAAAAGAGGTCAGGAACAGATCCTCTGTCCCTCCCTATTTCGTGATGCGTTCACGGCTTTCGCTGAATTGCTACACAGGAACGGTCGCATCGACAAAGCTGCCGATGTTTCTAAATTTCTTCTGTCTGTCAGCGCGCACTTCTTTTGGTGACAGCAAGCACAGGCGATCAAGCTGTCCGATCAATGCCTTCTTCACGGACTCGGCTGCAAAGTCGTAGTCTTGATGGGCACCACCAAGCGGCTCCTCGATAACTTGCTCGATGACGCCCAGTTCTAAAATCTCCCGCGCCGTCATTTTCATTGCCTGACAAGCTTCGAGCACCTTGTCTTTCGAACGCCATAATATAGATGCGCAACCTTCAGGCGATATAACCGAGTAGACTGCGTGCTCCAACATCATTATGCGGTTTGCAACACCAATAGCCAGTGCACCGCCGGAGCCACCTTCCCCTGTAACCACTGCCACCACCGGCACAGTCAGACCCGCTAGCTCGAGAAGGTTGGCGGCAATCGCTTGAGATTGATTGTGCTCCTCGGCCGCCATGCCGGGATAGGCTCCAGGCGTATCGATCAAAGTAACGACTGGAAGATTGAACTTTTGCGCATGCAAAAACAAACGCATTGCTTTACGGTAACCTTCAGGCTGGGGCATACCGAAATTGCAAAGCTGCTTGTCTCTCAGCGAACGACCTTTTTGAGTACCGACTGCCACCACTTTATGGTCACCCAAGTTGAGAAGACCACCAACCATGGCCGGATCGTCGGCACCAGTTCTGTCGCCGTGCAACTCCAACCAATCTGGGTCCCAGCGGTCGAAATAATCACGGGTATATGGTCTTTGCGGGTGACGTGCGAGCGCTAGATGGTCGATCGGACGCAAATTTGAATATAAGGAACGTTTGAGTTGATCGTATTGTTCGTGCAAGCGTGCAATATCCTTATCAAGACCAGGGTTATCTGCGATCTGTTTTTCGAGTGCCTCAATTTGTTGGGCCAGCACCGATAATGGTTGCTCGAACTCTAACGGTGGTGCTTTTTTGTCAGGCAGAGCCATGGAGACTTCCTCGTTTGAGTAAAATTAGCGACCGCGAGAACGAACCATTTTCTCAGACTTCTCAGATTTCTCCGGCTGCTCGGCACCAGTAGCGGCATCACTTGGCCGCGGTACCTTCTTATGGAACTCAGCAAGTTTTGCAAGCACTTTCGGCATGTCGGCCCGGTCAACTATCTGATCAACGTGACCATTCTTCATAAGGAACTCTGCCGTCTGGAAATCAGCAGGAAGCTTCTGGCGGATAGTGTCTTCAATTACGCGGCGGCCGGCAAATCCGACCCGAGCTCCACGCTCGACCAGAATCACATCTCCGAGCATGGCAAAGCTTGCCGTGACACCACCGAAGGTGGGCTCAGTCAAAATTGAAACGTAGAGTAAGCCAGCTTCTCGCAAAGACGATAGAGCCGAGCTGGTTTTGGCCATCTGCATCAGACTGAGGATGCCCTCTTGCATGCGGGCGCCGCCAGAGCTGGATATAATCACCACCGGAAGTTCATGCTCAATTGCGTACTCAATAGTTCGAGTTGCCTTCTCGCCAACGGCACTACCCATAGAACCACCGAAGTGACCAAAATCCATAACCGCCAGAGCCACCGTCTGACCTTTTATCTTGCAAACACCTGTGACGATGGCTTCTTTCAGTCCTGACTTCTTCGAAGCCTCACTTTGACGATTCGAGTAGGAATCAGTGTCATAGAAAGTGAGGGGGTCGCCGGAACCGAGATTTTCATCAAACTCGACAAATGTGCCGGGGTCGCAAAGATACTCGAGCCGTTGCTCAGCGCCGATTCTGAAGTGGTATTGACACTTCGGACAGACTTCGAGGTTGCTGCGCAAATCTCTCATATACAAAAGTTCACGACATTGAAAACAAGCCTTCCACAGAGCGCAATACTCCTCTGTTGTCAGGGGCTGTTTAGGCTGCAGAACTTCTTTCTTTCTCTGCCGGTTCGCAAACCACTCGGTAAGGTTCAGGTCCATTAGTTTATTGTCATCCCGTGTTGCTGACTTTTAGAGCCGAGCCTGGTCTAGGCGAGGCAATCGGTCGATGATGCACTTGGCTTGAAACGTCCACCGGTTACATTGGCACTTGGCAATAAAAGCCGTTGCCATATGCCGCGTTCCCTAGCACGCTCGCTCAGTTTCTCCTCTCCACAGTAGATTTGAAGAAACAAGTAAGCGAAGATTATACCATCGCTTGAGGACTTCCCTTTGCGTATACCGCGCTTCTTCCTGCCCCAAAATTCGTTCGATCTGATAACGGGAACGGTCGCCGTCGAAGACAGCCAGATCGTCGACCAAATATTGAAAGTGCTTCGCCTGAGTGCAGGAGATCAAATCGACTTCCTTGACGGAACGGGCAAGATCTTTCGTTGCACGCTTGAGTCTCAGCAGCCAAGGCATCGCCCAAAAGACAAATCGAGATCCAAATCGCTTACGGCTCGAATCGACAGCGAATCGAAGGCAACAGGAGAAGCAAGCGTTTCTCTTTCGGTGGCACTGCCAATTTTGCGACCGGCTAGATTTGAGTGGGCAGTTGAGAAATTGACTGAACTCGGAGCGAAAGAGATCGTTCCAATTGTCACCGCCCGGAGTGTCGGCCGCGAAAGCAAATTGTCACGGTGGCAATCGATCGCTAGAGAAGCGAGTGAACAATGTGAGAGAGCTCTGATTCCACCCATAAGCCCGCCGCTCACGCTAGAAGAATATCTGTTGCATCTAGCAAACGAACCAGATGCCACCATTTTTATATGCACCGAACGTGCAGATCAGTTACCGGAGGATACGCCATCGGCTGAGGCATTGCATATGGTGCTTTGCAACTTTGATAAAAAAGCACCACATAAAATATCGGTCATAGTTGGTGCCGAGGGTGGTTTCACCGAAGAAGAACAAAATTTCGCACTAAAGCTAGGTGCTAAGCCGGTTTCGTTAGGAAAACGCATACTCAGATCTGAAACCGCCGCGATATATACATCGGCGATAGTGATGGCAATTTTGGATCAGTCGCGCTGAGGCGCCGGCCCCTCCGCCTGGGCACCACTTCACACACGAACCAGTGTTTATGCGCCTTTTGGCAAATCAGTATCGCGAAACCAGGATCACCGACTAGCAAAAATTTTGTTGGGCTAGAGCAGCGAAAATCGCCAGGGAATAATTTCTTGCCGACTTGACAAATCTCTTCCTTCAGGGTCTTATAGTAGATGTTTTGGTGGCATCAAGTTTGGTGCGTAAAGCGCTGCGAAAAATACATGAGTGTGGGTGCAAACATTGCCCGCGTTAGAGAGAGTATTGGAACGAAGCCAGTCACGCTCATAGCAGTGACAAAGCAAGCAACCATCACTCAGATCGAAGAAGCGTTTTCCGCCGGAGTCACCGAATTTGGTGAGAACAGATTACAAAGTGCGCTAGCAAAAATGGAGGAATTGGCACCAGAAATTCAACAGAGATCACGGTGGCATTTTATTGGGCACCTTCAGACCAACAAAGTGAAACAAGTGATCGGCAATTTCGAACTCATCCACTCTGTGGACTCGGTACATTTAGCCGAACAACTTTCCAAAACGGCAAAAGAACGAGGAGTAAGACAAGCAATCCTGTTGCAAGTGAAGGTCGCCGAAGATCCCAGCAAGTTCGGCTTCAGTCCAGACCAATTAAAGACATCGTTTAAGCAACTCCGCTCACTCGACAATTTGCTGATCAAGGGACTGATGACGATAACTCCTCTGGATTGCACCCGCGAAACTTCAATCAAATGCTTTGACGGAGTGCGTGAACTGAGGGATCAATTGGCAAAAGAGTACGAGATGGAATTACGAGAACTATCCATGGGAATGAGTGACGATTGGCAGGATGCTGTTGCATGCGGCGCCACCATGATTCGCCTGGGTAGGGCTATTTTCGGTAACTAGTTTTTCTTTGTGTGGCATGTGTGTGGGTAAGGTAAGCAAAAAGACTTGGTAAGTCCGGGTAAGGAGGAGTGTAGTGAGTACTAGCATCGTTCAAAAGTTCAAAAGCTTCTGGTTTGGTCCTGCTGATAATTACGACAGAGAAGATTTCGAAGACCTTTTTGAGACATCGGACGACGTATACGCCACTAATGGGCAATTGGCACTGGAACCCCAGCCAATGGAACCGGTGATGAAGCCGATTCGTGGTGCCGTGAGTGGTACCAGCCAAAAAGTAGTCGAGCATCCGTCGGCACAACCGGCGAGCGAAGTGCTCGTTATTGAGCCTCGTCAATTCGAAGAATCAATTGAGATTGTCGAGCACCTGCGTTCGCGCAAATCGGTTCTTCTCAATCTGCATATGTTGGATAACGAAAACTCGCAACGTGTCGTCGACTTCCTTTCCGGTGCCTGCCATGCAATTGACGGTCATCAGCAAAGAATCGGTGACGGTGTGTTCCTCTTCGCTCCTTCCAGTGTTGTGATCAGCTCGGAATCGAGCCAATCTAAAGCAGTCAAGGAAGCTTTTTGGAACAAAGCAGCCACTCTCTAGAGAGTGCTGATTGATTTCAGCGTGCAGTCTTTGCCAGTCAAAGGCACAAACGCTTAAACAAAGAGGAGGCGGTCAATCTTGCGAGGACCGCCTCCTTCTTTTGTGTTTGTACGTCCGCCATCCCCGTATTAATTCGTCGCCGTGGGCGAGTCGTATCGTAATTACACGATTCAAAATTCCCAGCCAACAATATAAATTTCTGGCATCCCAGCTAAAAGATCCCGAGGCAACGTATGGGCGACGGAGCAAACCGACCTGTCGATCAGGTATTGAATAACCCGGCCAAACTTGCGAGCGAGCACCAGATAACGCTCAGCGAGCAACAGTGGCGGATGGCATCACCGCAGAAAGATACCCGTCAGGGTCTTGCCCAGGCACAGGCGACAGGAGTCGAAGGCACCTATGGCGCCCCGGCAATGCCACCGGCGGACAGTCATGTAACCATGCCCCAGAAAACGTCGGCTGTTCAGCCACCAGGCACCTTTACTTACAATCCGACTGACACAAGCCATCCAGTAGCGTCAACACCCAAAACAGGTTTCAAACCGATTGAGTTTGACCCGGACAAGAGGGTAGGAGGCGATCCATGGACCCAGCTTCCTGAGCATGTTGCAAGATTCTTAGGTCCGGCCGTCGTCGGTATCCCTATGACTACCCGTCGTTGGGCCCCAGAATTAGACAGAACTTTCAGCTTCAATGCACCCGAGTACGCCGTTGCCAAAAACGTCAGCGCTGCCACCGAAAGTACCTTTCTAAGATCGCAAAAAAGGGCTGTTCCGTTCCTCAGATCGCTAAAGGATAGCTACAACGCCGACCCAGCCGTGCAAGCCGCTGAAAAACTGCCGGTCAGCGCAAGAACAACTGCTCAAGACGAACTCTTAGAGAGAGCATTCAACGCCCGTAACGCCTGGCAAGCCGCCAAGAATGCAGCATCAGGCAGTAATCCGGTTCACGCGATCGATTTCCGGGAATTGGCAAAAGATCCGAAGGTTCACGCGCCCACAGCAGCAGCAGGCTGGACGGCAGTAACGGATTTTGAAAGGGCGCAGACAGCTTTAATTTCCGAAAGAACAACCAATCTGGCCAGTCAAAGAGCAGCAGAAAAAGCAATCTTCGACGGAGAGATAAGAGCAGCAAAAATGGGACGGCTGAAGGATTTCGGCGCCCTTGGAGCCGCTACGGTGATCAATTTTGCAGTAGATGAGATTGCCCCGCGCAACGATCCAAGCTGGCTCACCGTGGCCGGTGACATGGCGGCACCAGCAGTTATGGCTCTCGAACTGTCAGGAGCAGGAAAGTGGGAACCAGTAATCAAAGCCGGAGTTATCGTAGGCACGCACCTGGCCACACACTTTCTGTTCGACAAGAATACAGAAGACGAAAAGCCCAAGCCTAGAGACTAGGCGCTGCAAATCCGAAACGATTTAAGCAGACAGTTAATCAACGCCGCGGTCAATTCAAAAAGATGATGCGAACCAGTTCGACGGATTGGCTGCTACTTTGTTGACGTAAATGCTGAAATGCAGGTGAGGTCCAGTAGCGCGACCAGTCTGACCGACTGTGCCTAAGGTTTGCCCTTGTTTAACCAGGTCGCCCTCTTTCACTTTGATTGAATTCATATGAATGTAGAACGAGACAACACCTTGGCCGTGGTCTATGGCTACTGTGTTGCCATGCAACTTGAAGCCACGCCCAACTAGTACCACCTTACCTCCGGCGCAAGCTGTGATTGGCGAACCGAGCGCTCCGGCGAAATCCAAGCCTGAGTGAAAATAGTCCTTCAAAAGGCGTCCGTTGACCATGCGCTTTAAGCCGAAGCCTGTAGAAGTTCGAGCCTTACTAGGTGCGCTAAATGGGCCGCTCCACATGCGCTCGTCACTCAAAGTCGCCTTGGCCTTGTCGATAGCTTCTTCTTCTCCAGCAGAAGTGTCGAAGTTGTCTTTGGAAGGAGCGAGGCGAATATGCTGCAGCGGAAACAAGCCGGCGCGCACGGTCAAAGAGATTGTTTCATCGCCGACTTTTAGCGGATATTTTCCGGGATCGAGATCTGCAGGCACTGCCAGTAGTGCCGTTTCTTTAGTGGTGCTTGTTCCATCAGCATCCGGCTTGCCACTGACCGTGAAGAATTTGTAAGTATTGCCATTGAAGGTCGCCGACGCGTTTGCACCGGCTGAATTATCAGAAGTAGCTGAAGCGCCGGTTAGAGAAATTTCAATAGTATCGCCTTGGCGAACGTTCCTGCTGGAAACTTCTACAGCAGAAAGAGCCGGCAAGGGAAGGGACCAGAGCGCCTGTGCGGCAGCAGCCAGGGCAACAAACGTTGAACGAGCGCGGGACAGCGCCAGTCGGTCGAACATCAAAAAGCTCTCAATCTAGGTTTTCGGTACGAGGCGATCTATCGCCTCTTTTAGTGCATCGATCTTATCGATGGGCAGTGCGACGCCTTTCTTGGTTGGCTTCTCTTCGGAATCCTTATCGACGTACCATTCACGAATGTGGAGGTATTTTGTCCCCTTGTACTCACCGATGTACACGTTGATAGACTCTCCACGAGCTTTTTCGTGAATAGTGATTCTTTCTTCCACTGACAATCCTCCCCGGATTTGCCCCTTGCCAGCACATGGCAATGGCAACTAATTATCGCTAACCGAAAAACCCCCAGACAAGTATATAGAAATCTCTTGAATTAGAACGCAACCCACAGGGAGCAGATCAGATAAGATTTACCCTCCCCCTGATTTAGACAAACATGGCGAACTTTATAGACTTAGCAGTTATAGAAGCACGTTCAGGCGACGGCGGCAATGGAATGATCGCCTGGCGCCGCGATAAGTACGAGCCTATGGGAGGTCCTGCAGGTGGCAGTGGTGGCAGGGGCGGCCACGTCTTGCTTGAGGCGACAGAAGACTTGAATACACTTGTCGACTTCAAGTTCAAGAATAAATTCGAGGCAAAAAACGGCGAACGAGGGAAGCCGAAAAGCATGAACGGCAAGGCTGGGCAGGATCTGGTCATACGGGTTCCTATCGGCACAGTTGTCAAAGATGCCACCACCGGTGAAGTGGTGGCAGATCTGATCAAACGGAATCAAAGAGTGCTGGTTGCAGAGGGCGGAAGAGGCGGCCGAGGTAACTCCCTTCTGGCTTCGCCGACTCACCGCGCACCGCATTTTTGCGAGCCAGGTCAAGCAGGCGTTTATCGAAAACTGACTCTGGAGCTGAAGATTCTCGCCGATGTTGGTCTCGTAGGCTTGCCCAATGCCGGGAAATCGACCCTCTTATCGGTAATTTCGGCAGCGAAACCGAAAATCGCCAATTATCCTTTTTCTACTCTAGAACCAATGCTCGGTGTCGTCAGAGTTGACGAGGACACTTCTTTCGTCGCAGCTGACATTCCCGGTCTGATTGAAGGAGCTTCACGCGGGGTTGGACTTGGCCACGACTTTCTTCGCCACGTGGAGCGAACACGATTGCTCCTGCACATCGTCGACGTCACATCAGAGAATCTAGTCGAAGACATTCAAACAATTCTCACCGAACTAAACGCTTATGGTCAGTCAATCTCGGCTTTGCCACAGATACTCGTTTTGAACAAATGCGATGCGGTTGAACCAGAGCAAATCGAAAAAGCTAAAGACGAAGTGGCGAAAAACTTTGCCAAAACCTTCATAGCAGTTCGTGTCATCTCGGCAGCTACAACCCTGCAGACAAAGGAGCTTTGCCAATATGCAGCGTTAGAGTTGAGCAAAACCAAGAAGCTAGACGCAGCTCAAGAACCAGACCTGATTGAAGACGAACGTGCCAAGGAGCGACCTGCTGATTTCTTCACGGTAAGCCGGGCAAAGAAACTGTTCTTTATAGAAGGCGACCGTGTCGAGAGATTGATCGCCGTGACAGACCTAAAAGACCCTGATTCACTCTTTCATCTGCATTCATTGTTGCAAGCAATGGGAGTGATCGATGAATTGATCAAACAGGGTGCAAAGCCTGGTGCAGAAATCGTCGCTGCCGGGATGACGTTCACTTTTGGCGAGGGACTACTCTAATCGAGCTAGCGCACGCCCTGAGAAAAGACACGCTAATTACACATTTCTAATAAAACTTTCGAAACAAGAACTAGATGGCGGCCTTTTTGTTGACTGCATCTTTAGCAGCAGCAACTTCCTTCTCCGCAACCTCTTGCGCCCGCTCGACTCGGCGCAGGTTGGCCTTACGAGCTTGTGCGGATTGCTTTTGCTTGCGCACTGCAACTTTCTGAGCGCGCTTGAAACCTTTTTGCTGTGGCATGAACAAATCTCCCAACGTCGCCCGCTTCGCCTTCGATTCGGAAGCGGAAGTCAACAAATACATTTGAAGCCCTAATGATACTACACCCAGAGATTGCCAAGGTATTTGATAGTATCGGAAAAGCCATTAGGGAGAGAATCGAGAATCATCTGCCCTACTGGCGGAAAAAGGGTCATACGTTCCAATTCAGTCAAGTCGATAAACTCGACGCCTGCTAAGACCGGTTCATTGCCGACTTTTAGAACGCCGCCTGTAACAGTGGCTTGCACAAATATATTGACGATGTGCCTCGTGCGATCCGGAGCAATCGCTTCTGAAATAAACAAGAAGCGTTCTATCGCCACGTCCAATCCCGTCTCTTCCTTCAGCTCCCGAATGGCGCACTCATGGAAGGTTTCGCCATATTCGAGCCGGCCGCCCGGGAGCACCCAGTATTGACGACTGCCTTTCCTGTGTCTCACGAGCAAGATTTTCTTCTCGTCACTATCAAGCACAACAACTGATACGCGAGTCGTCGGAATCGTTTGTCCTGGGCGGCGTTTAAAACGTTGTTTCGACAAGGGACTGTCCTGCGGGCACCATAAGTGCAATTGTAAGCTTTCTCAGTCCGAATTTTTATTTTCAATTCGCAACTAACTTCGCCGCCTGCCCCGCAAATGCCTGCCAGTCTGATAACTTAGACCTGTTGTAATGCGAATAGCGCGTTGGGGAAAATTATAACTTGGCAATCGACGAACTAAAAAAAGAACTGGCTTCAATTGAAGAAGAAGCGAAATCGACCTTTCAAAAAGCTGCCAACGCCACAGAGCTAGAGACAGCTCGTCTTGAGTTTCTCGGGCAGAGCGGGCGGCTAACGAAGGTATTGCGGCAACTGGGAACGCTCTCAAAAGAAGACAAACCGTTAATCGGGCAACGGGCAAACGAAGTGAAAAACAATCTTCAGAGCGTTTTCGACGATGCGCAAAAAGTCATCTATAGAAAAGAGTTGGAACAAAAATTGACGGTCGAAGCAATAGACATCACGCTTCCAGGCATGGTACCGACAATCGGGCACCTGCATCCGTTGACTCAAATCGTTGAAGAGATCACGCAAATTTTCTACGGTATGGGATTTTCCGTAGCAGAAGGTCCAGAGGTCGAGACAGACTTTTACAACTTTGATGCTTTGAATACACCGGCCAATCACCCGGCAAGAGATGAGCAAGACACTTTCTATACCAACCTTGGTGGTGGCACGCTCTTACGCAGTCAAACATCGACAGTGCAAATAAGAACGATGCAGAAGTTGAAACCACCGATGCGCGTCATCTCACCTGGCCGTGTTTATCGCAATGAAGAGGTAAATGCGCGCAAGTATCCTGTCTTCCATCAAGTGGAAGGCTTGCTGATCGACAAAAACGTCACCTTCGGTGACTTGAAAGGAACGCTCACTGAGTTCATCCGCCTGTTTTTCGGCAAGCCACTCAAAATAAGGTTTCGCCCTGACTTCTTTCCATTTACCGAACCAAGCGCCGAACTTGATTCGCAGTGCCCGTTCTGCCCGGTTCCCGGTCAGGGCTGCCGCACTTGCGGGCACCGCGGGTGGTTAGAGTTGCTTGGATGCGGCATGGTCGATCCCAATGTTCTCAAAACTGTCGACATCGATCCCGAGATCTGGAGCGGATTTGCATTCGGCATGGGTATCGAACGCGTGGCGATGTTGAAATATGGTATTAACGACATTCGCCACTTCTGGGTCAATGACCTGCGCTTCCTCGAGCAATTCTAGCTCCTGGAACTCGGCGAACGATCGGTGATTTAAAGGATTTTGCAGTAACAAGCATTCAGGCTGAGGTAACAATGAAACTTTCTTTCGACTGGCTTTCAGACTATGTTGATCTGAACGGAGTCTCACCGCAAGAGTTGGCAGAGAAGCTGACAATGGGCGCTTTTGAAGTGGAAGAGGTTACAACTGTCGGTGCCGCTATCGAAGGTCCGCTTGTAATTGGTGAGATCATAGAGATTCATCAGCACCCTAATGCTGACAAGATTCGTCTGACTAAAACCAGAATTGCGCCCGGTCAAGACCCAGTTGAAATCGTTTGTGGTGCGCAAAACATTGAGCCAGGACAGATTATTCCGGTTGCGTTGCCTGGTGCACGAGTATTAGACCGGAAAACTGGAGGTCCATTATTTATCAAGGCTTCAGCAATCCGTGGCGTACAGTCTAACGGCATGCTTTGCTCGCCGTCGGAGTTGGGTATCACGGTCAACGGTGTCAGCGACCCGGAAGCCGGCATTTTGATACTGGATAAAGCAACGATGCAAGGGAAAATCGGACACGATGCACGCGAGCTTTTGTCCTTAAAACCGGACTATGTGCTGCATGTTGAGCCACGCTCCAATCGAGGCGACGCGATGTCCGTATGCGGACTAGCCAGAGAAGTCGCCGCCCTGCTTAGTCGCCCCCTCAAGCAACCACTCTGGTCGCTAGACGAGTTCAAGCAAGAAAAAAGCACGAGTGCCTTCCATGTCTCAATCGAAGATCCCGCGGATTGCCGCTTCTTGACCATCAGGCTGTTTAACGGTCTCAAACAAAAATCACTGCCTGAATTCATCACCAAACGTTTAACGGCAATTGGAGTGCGCTCGGTTAGCCCGATTGTCGACATCACTAATTACGTCATGCATGAACTAGGACAACCCCTGCATGCGTACGACGCAGCCAAGCTCGAAGGAAGTACCATCGCCGTTCGTCGAGCAAAAGCCGGCGAAATCCTTGAAACACTCGACGGCAAAAAGCGAGAGCTGACAAACGAAATGCTCGTAATTGCAGACACGAAGAATGTCGTCGGTGTCGCTGGAGTGATGGGTAGCAAAGATTCTGAGATCTCAGACAGCACAACCAGCATAGCTCTTGAGGCGGCGTCATTCGCCCCGGCAAGAGTAAGAAGAGCGAGCCGCTTGCTCGGACTTTCAAGTGATGCCAGCCTGCGTTTCGAGCGTGGAGTCGACGCTGCCGGCGTGCGGAACGCCTCAAACCGTGCAGCATATCTGATTGCCAAATATTGCGGTGCCGACGAGCCGGCAGTTGGCGAAATATACACCGCTGGTAGTGCGGAGATCGAAGCGAAAAAGGTCGGTTTGAGGCTGCATCAATTAAAGCGCATGCTCGGTCTGGAGTTCACAGGCAAGCAAGTGCAAGAGCTTATTTCGCCACTGGGTTTCAGCATCACAATCAATGACGAAGACAACGTCACTGCAACGGTACCAAGCTTCCGTCAAAGCGACGTGAGCAGAGAGATAGACCTGGTCGAAGAGGTGTGTCGCTTGTGGGGATACGACAAACTTCCGGTAACCATGCCATCCTCGACTCTAGCGGCTATACCGCAAGATCAAACATTCCAACGCATCAAACAGACATTGTGCACATGGGGCTTTTCAGAGGCCTGGTTGAGCAGCTTAACGAGTGCGGTCATGAGCGGAAGTGACGATGGCTGTGTGAGTGTATTGAATCCACTCTCCGTTGAGCATCAGGTTTTACGCCGCAGTTTGCTGCCCGGATTAGTTCAAGCCGCAGCTTTCAACTACTCTCGCGGTCGCAAAAAAGCCTGGCTGTTCGAGATAGGCCGAACATATTTGCGTTCGGAAAAGAGCCCCTGGGGAACTGGTGTGGTCGAGCCTAACACGCTGGGAGCGATTCTGGTCGGAAGCCCAAATGAACTAAATTGGCAAGGGAACAAAGATATATGCGATATCTATACAGTTAAAGGACAGCTGGAAAACATCCTTTCTTTGTTGCGCGTCGATTCAGAAAAGATTCGCTATAGCCAGGTTTTAGCTGGTGAAAGTGAAACCGCCACAAATGACGGATGGCAAACAAAGGTCTTCCATCCAGGAAAAACATTCTCGATTACATTCAGTCACAAGCCACCTGTTTTATCAGACGAAAAATCAGCGAAGCCAGAAAATCAACAGGCGAAAAGCGGGGAGGCTGATAAAAATGGCCGCGGAAAGAGGCCCAATGACGAGATTTGTCTTGGATACTTCGGCGAGCTTCATCCACAGATCGCAGACGAACAAGAAATAAAGGTGCCCGTGTACATGTTCGAAATAAACCTTGATCTCATTAAATCATTGGGCAAGGGTCGATCATTTAAAGAGACCGCAAACACACCGACCGTGCAGCGTGACATCACGGCTGACGTGCCAGAGCATCTGGCATACACTACCATTCGCTCTTGCATCTTGGCGTCCGCAGGGCAAACGCTCAAAGATGTGGAATTGGTAAGTACATTCAAACTAGAAAACGGTCTGAAAAGCTTGTCCTTTCGGCTTCGCTTGCAACATCCCGAAAAGACCATGACCACGGAAGAGATAGAGAGCCTGATCCAGAAAATTAAATCGTCATTGTCGAAAAGACTCGGCGTTACTTATCGGTAACTCACTGCAAAGTTTCTCAAGCGCCCACAAAATTCTTGCCAAGCAAAGGATTGGAACCGCGCATCGGGTATATTGAGTTAGTTGATGATGATCGGTGAGGTCGCGCGCGAGACGCTATGAGCAGGGGTCGTTCTTTATTGTTTGCCGTAATCGCGTTTGTCGTGTTTGCGGGCTTAATGGTCGCAGCATTGAAGTTCATGCCCGGCTCCCAAGTCACCGAGGTACCGCAAGCACTAATCTTCGGCATCACAGCAGTTCTAGGGCTGGTGCTGGCTTTATTGGGATTTCGCAACCGCAGTGGTGCAGAAAAAATCCGCATCTTTGCCACCATGTTCGTGTTCACTTTTTCACTTTGCGCGATAGGCAATGTCGTCTCGCAGCAAACAAGCTCCCTGCCCGACTTCGCCATCATCTTCAATTGGGCTGAAGCTGCCATTATGCTGGTTGGGGGGTTGGTCTGTACGTTCCTGGCATATCTCAAGGGTGCGGACAAATCTCTTGGTGAAAGCAGCGGTGCCACTCGCACAGGCGGAAAATCTGATGAGTCAGGTGCAACTCGTCGCGGCGCCGGACAGCAACCACACGCGGAAGAAGCCAAGGTTGATGCCAAAGAGACAGAAGCACAGATCGAAACATCAGACAAAGCACCGGTCAAAGGACAGAAAGTACCAACGGGTAATAAGCTTCCGGCTATGCAAGGACAAGACCTGAAGCAAAAGAACACCATGTCTAATTCAGCCAGCAATCTGCGTGGCTTGCTCGATACGCTGGCACCCGACGACGATGACAAACCGAAAGCGGCTTCAGCTTCAGAAATTGCAGCCAAGGCAGACGCAGTAGCTAAAAAGCTTGGACAAGCGCACGCAGCAGCGAGTCAGCCAGCAAAGACCGAAGACTCGAAAAAAGCTTCCTCGTCTGGTTCAGGCTTGCCGGAACAGAAGAAACCGTCAGCTACGGGCACTGGTATGCCCGAACAGAAAAAAGCGTCCGCGTCTGCTTCTGCTACCGGACTGCCGGAGCAAAGAAAACCAGCAGCAACATCAACAGCGACTCGCTTGCAAGCGCAAAAACGCAAGAGCACCAGCACGTTCATCAAACTACAGGCGCTCTCTTCTAGCGGTACCGGCACGACACGTCCTAAGAGCGAGTCATCTGGCGGTGAAGCCAGCGAGAGTCTCAAGTCGATACTTGACCGCTTAGATAGTTCAGACGAGCAAGAGTCAGATGTCGATTTCTTCGGCAACGACAGCCTTATGGAAAGAGCGGATCCGGCCGATAACCGCATCTCGAAAAATTCAATTCCGGCAGCTTCACCTAAATCATCAAACAACGCATTACCAGCATCACCGAAATCATCTAACACTGCTCTACCTGCAACGGCTAAATCATCGAATACAGCACTCCCAGCGAGTCCAAAACCTACTCCCACACCATCACCGAAAACATCCAGTACTGCAATGCCTGCGGCTCAACCGGAGCCAGCCAAAGGGCTGCAGCGTCTTGGTAGCACTCAACCAAAGCCAGCCACCCCAGCAGCATCAGCGCCGACTGCGAAGACTCCACCAGCGACTCCGGCTCCAGCGGCAAAGCCGGCTGCGAAAATGGAGGACATGCGTTCGCCGCTGTCGCTTAAAGATTCTGATACATCGATTCCGGTCCTTGGTGCAAACCGGCTGACACCGCAAGCAGCAGCCAAGGCTGAAGCGACAAGCAGTCCGGAAGCCAAGACAGGTGGTGCAGATTCGCAGCCATCGTTGACTGACATGTTGAATTCGATCAAGACCCCGGAAGTCAGCCGCACCGAATCTGGTGGCAGCAGGCCGGAGAGACCGGTTGGCGGACTTGGTGGTTCCACACTCGGGCGCGTTGCGGGTGGCAAGAAAACTGGTATCGCACTCGGTAGAACATCCGCCACTAACCTGAACAAAGTAGAGTTACCGAGTGAATCTTCATTCGACGCAAGCGAAGCTGCGGCAGCAGCTAACATCGAATCGCAAAAAGTGACAGGTGATACTCCGGTCGCGGCTGAACCGGAGGTAGTTGCGGCAGTTGCGCCTGAACCGGAAGTGACAATAGTGGAAACTCCTGCAGAAACTTTTGCAGTGGAAGAAGCACCAATTGCTGAAGCTGTCGTCGAAGAGTTGATTGTTGAACCAGCACCAGAAGCAATCGCTGAGCCGGTAGTCGAAGTAGCTGTTGAAACAGTTGTTGAGCCGGTTACGGAGCCAGTTGCAGAATTCAACGCGGCACCGGATGCGGGCGAAACTGCTCAAACGGAAGCAGCAATTGAAACATCAGATGCCTACGTTGAATCGTTTGCGGAGATCACAGCACCAGTAGAGACTTTTTCGGCAGAACCGAAAACTGATTCAAAGCCAGACCTGGCGATCGAACAACCGCCATCGGTAGCAGACTTACAAACCCGCGCGCAAGAACAATCGATTGATTCCTTCCAGCCAGATACTTTCACACCAACCTTTGAAGCAGAAGCGCAATCATTTGAAAGTTTCGAATCGACTAACGATGCCATGATGAACTTCGCAGCAGACCAAAATGAAGTCGAGGCAACACCATCGAATACTTTGTTTGAATCAGATGCAGTCGATCGCGAAATCGAAGATATCTTTTCCAACCTGGTTCCGCCAGAAGCTCAACAGGAAGTAAATGAAGCGACGCTCTCGCACAGTCGCCTGCCAGCGATGGATCGTGCAGAAGCACAGGCTCTTTTGCGGCGCGAAGACGAGGAAGAAGATAAGCCGGTTGAAAAAGTTGAAACTAAAGCTAAGACTGCTCCTAAGGAAGTAGCACCGCCGGCAACACCAGTTAAGGAAGAGAAGGTCGCAGCAACAGAGAAAGCGGCAAAAGCAGAAAACAGCAATACTCTGTTTGATAGTGAAGAAGTAGACAGCGAGATAGATGAGATCTTCTCTAATCTAGTTCCGCCAGAAGCGCAACAAGTTGTTAATGAGGCGACCCTTTCGCACAGCCGCTTGAACGCGATGGATGAGGCAGAAGCCCGCGCGTTGTTGGGCAAGGACGATGAAGCAGCCAATGCTCCCGGCGCCTTGACTAGGAAGGAAGAACCCAAAGCCGCCGAGGTCAAGGCTCCAGGACCCTCACCAGTAGTCGAAGTCAAAGAGAGTAAGCAGGAAGAGAAGAGGGAAGGTCTGTTCGATCCTAGCCTGGATTCAGAGATTGACGAGATCTTCCAAGGGCTGGCTTCAGAAGAAGCGCAAGCAGAAGTCACCAATGAGACCTTGGCGAAAGTCAAAAATACCGACGCTGGGGTTTCACCCGAGATGAGCTTTGCGCCTCCGTCCGAGACCGCTGTAGATCTCGTAGACAGTCTGGCTGCTGACAAAGAGAAGGAGGCCGCCGAAGCGGCTGCAGCAGAAGCTACAGCTGCAGCCAAAGCAGAAGCCGAGGCTAAAGCGAAAGCTGAGGCTGAAGCTAAGGCTAAGGAAGAAGCTGAGGTAAAAGCCAAGGCTGAAGCTGAAGCGCAGGCTAAAGCAGCTGCTGATGCTGCCGCAGCAAAAGCTGAAGCTGAAGCAAAAGCAAAAGCCGACGCTGAGGCACAGGCTAAAGCAGCTGCTGCCGCTGCCGCAGCAAAAGCTGAAGCTGAAGCAAAAGCGAAAGCCGACGCTGAAGCACAGGCAAAAGCAGCCGCAGAAGCAGCCGAAGCGAAAGCTAAGGAAGAAGCGGCGGCAAAAGCTAGAGCAGAGGAAGAAGCAGCGGCAAAAGCTAAAGCGGAAGCTGAGGCGAAAGCGAAAGAAGAAGCTGAAGCTAAAGCAGCGGAAGCCGCTGCCGAGGTTGGCGAAGAGGCAGCAGCACCGGCAGCCAACAAACCTAAAGAGGTCAAAGAGTTCGGTCGCTTGTCTGCGAAGTCTGCAACCGCGGGCACAACAAGCGAAACCGTTGGCACGATGAAAACCATCGGCAAACTGCTTATTGACGTGCCTGCGATCGAGAACATTATCAAGACTGGTGAATCCGGCACCATAGGCAAGAACCTGGCAACAGCGCGGGTAATCAGCTTGCAACGGGGTGAGGGGATCAATGCCTTGCTACAGAAGATCGATACCTTCCCTGGCATTGCAGGATCGTTAATCGTCGGTCATGACGGGCTCGTTATCTCTTCAACCTTGAAACCTGGAACCGGAAAAGATAAAGACACTATAGGTGCACTCTCTGTGGCTTGCTTGAGCTCTACCAATCTTGGCACCAAGAAGTTAGAGATAGGAAAGTTGAAGCAGATGGTGTTTATAACAAACTCAACGATTACCGTTCTGACTGACGTTGAAGTAGGCATACTTGCCGTGCTTCTGGACCACCTGGAAGTCGACAAAATTGATGGTGTTCTGCAAGCCATCCATGACACCATTCACGGCTAGAAGCAGCTTCTAAGTCTCTAAGTCTCTGAGTCTCTGAGTCACTGAGTCATGAAAGCCCTGGCTCAGCGGCATAGAGTGCTTCAAATAGAGAGCTTGTGGGCTAAATTAAGATGGCCTGAAGCTTTTCGTTTGATACAGATTGGCGTGGAAAAATTGAGAACCAACAATCCTAGTTACAGGAGCAACAGCCAATGACAACACAAGCAAACACCTCGGCTGGAGTCAAAGAGGGCGATTCAGCCCCGGAATTTACGCTTCCATCATTTCCTGCCGGCGAAGTAAAGCTGAGCGAATTTCGCGCCAAGAAAAATGTGATCCTGGCTTTCTATCCCAAAGATGACACACCCGGTTGCACCAAAGAGATGTGCGCATTCTCAGAGGACCTGACCAAATTTGAAGATGCAAACACAATCGTTTTCGGCGTGTCATGCGATCACGTTGATAGCCACCAGAAGTTTTCCGGGAAGTACAACTTGAAGCAAAAACTGCTGGCCGACAAGGACGGTAATATCGGAAGAAAATTTGGCACCATGGTCGATGGCAAAGCGACATCTTCCAGAATGCTGTTTGTAATAGACAAAAACGGCAAAGTAAGAAAAGTCATTAATGGCATGCCAAACAACGAAGAGCTACTTACCTTTGTGAAAACTCTGGGTTAGTCAGCGTCAACCGCAGCTGTCATTCATCAATAGAGCAACGAAATGCATCGCGCGCTCGTTGCTCTTTTTTCGTTGAATTTCTGACTTCTGATGGTTGCCGCCGCGCTTTACGAACTGGCACCAGCCTCATCAAGGGCTTTAAGAACTAGCTCTTTCGTGATCACTTCTGGTAGCACAATGGGCTTAGTCGGATTTTTGCCAGGAAAAATGATGTAGAGAGGGACGCCAGAGCGATTGAATTTGGCAAGGATTTTGCTGATTTCAGGATTTCCGTTCGTCCAGTCGGCCTGCATTGTGACGACTCTAAGCTCTTGCAGTTTGTCTGTTACGGGCTTGCTGTCGAGCACTGTCTTTTCGTTCACTTTACACGTCAAACACCAGTCAGCTGTAAAATCAACAAGGACTGTCTTCTTCTCCTGCAAAGCTGCATCAAGCACTTTTAAGTCGTATGGCTGCCATTTAATAGGGCCGGTGCGCTCGTCACCTGTCGAAGCTTGCTTAACCGCAATCAGACCAAATCCTGGCAAGGCGCCGTAGGAAAAGTAAAATGTCCCTGCCACCACAGACAGTGACAAGATCCACATACGTACTTTCTGGGCAGTTGTAGAAGAGAGGTTTGTAAAACTAGCCATCAGCCAGGCAGCAAACGATACTGCAACGAGTAGCGTAATCGCTCGCACCAGTCCATCGACTCCTGTCGTTTGACCAAGAATGCTGAGAAGCCATACGACAGTGGCGAGCAAAATGAATCCCATGGACTCTTTGAAGCGCTCCATCCAGGTACCAGGCTTTGGCATGAACTTAAGTAGCTCCGGTCGCAACAACAAAACAAAATAGGGCGAAGCCATACCTAATCCGATCGTCAGAAATATCAAAACGATCGTAAGCGCCCCTTGAGTAAAGGCAAAACCAAGGGCAGTGCCAAGAAATGGCGCAGTACACGGGGTCGAGAGTACAGTTGCCAAAACGCCTTTGAAGAACGTTCCGACGAGGTCATTGCGACTGGCAAGATGGTCGACAGAGCCCTGATTCGGCAGAGAGATATAGAACATGCCAAATAAGCTAAGAGAAAAGAGAAGAACGACTACAGACATGCCGAGAATGAAGGCAGGGATTTGAAATAAAAATCCCCATCCGACACCACCTCCGGCTGCCTTTACCGCCAATACGGCCCCTGCCAACAAAAGAAAAGTACCAATCATTCCGGCGGTGAACGCAACTGCATGCTTTTGAACCAGCACTCGGTCTCCATGCGCTTGTTCAACGATGCCGACGACTTTGAGCGCAATCACGGGCAGCACGCAAGGCATAAAGTTGAGAATGAAACCACCGATGAAGGCAAAGAGAAAACAGAGCGGCAAAGTAATCTGCTGCTGCCCCTGCACATCTAGCTTCTCATTGAGTAAAGACGATGCGGCTCCTAAAGAGGTTTCTGAAGGGTTCTCTGCTGATTGAGCACTGCTGGATGATTGTGCTCCGGTACCAGACCCAGCACCGCCATAATCGCTGCTTTGCCAGACCCCAGTTTGATCGTTATGGGCAGGCTTCTCCCCTGGTGCAGCAGCTAAATCAGCAACTTTACCCTGCCAACCTAATTTGTCGAAATCTGCTTTCTGGGCTGAAGGTTCTGGCATCCCGGTTGTGACTGGTAGCTCGATATCTAGCTGCGCTTTGCCGGGAATACAGATATCTCTGCAGCAGAGCCATTTTACAAGCGCAGTAATTTTTACCGGACCATTAAAGTTTGCTGGCGGCGTGATAACAGCAGCTGTCAAATTTGGTTCATGATATCCATATGTTGTAATTCCGGAATCAACAAACTTCGAAGGTTTTTCCCACAAAAGTTCACTCGCCGTGAAGCCGTCAGGAAGCGTCCACTTAATGGTTGTGGGCATGCCGGCATCGCCGCTCTCTTTGTAGTAGGTGTGCCAGCCTGGAATCATCGTCAGCTTGACACCAACCTTGAAGGGAACGCCAGCCTTCACTTGTTTGACGTCTGATTCCAGTTGAGCAACCGAATGCCATGGACTCTTCGCAAGCTGTGCCCGCAAGTCTTCCTCAGCATAAGCAGGTACGACAAGCCAATTTGTTACACCGGTACAAACACTAAAAAGAAGAATGACGAGCACAGCAACGGACAAAAAATTGCGTACACGCATTTGATCACTTCGTCGTCTTGGGTTTCCAGTGCAGCATTTATACATTTCAAGACCCATGGCAACCATACGCCTCAAACAGCATAAACGATTTTCTAAAAGGACGCCGGAGTCAATCCGTTCAACCTTGCAATGTCAGCATAGATGAGTGCACTTTTGCGCAAACTTCGCTCCTGCGTGGGATAAGAGACTCGAACCAAACCAAATCGAGGCAAAAGTCCTTCAGCCCACTCGAAATTGTCGAGCAACGACCAATAGAGATATCCTTTGACAGCGGCACCATCCTTAATGGCACGATGTACAGCGTGCAGGTGCGACGTCAAATATTGCACACGCAAATCGTCTGCAATCGACCAATCCCCTTCATGCAATGTGTGCTCAAACGGCATTGGAAAGCCATTTTCAGTGATATAAATCGGACGAAGAGTGCCATCTAAATTAAACTTGAACGGTGCAAGGTCTTCGGTAAGTGTTCTGTACATTCCGTCAGGATATATTTCCCATCCCAGGCAATTTGTCTCAAGCTCAGGATTTTTAGAGAGTTTTCCAAACACATCGACCGGCCAAGCAAACTGAAATTCAGAGAGCTCTCGTGTGTAGTAGTTGAGTCCGAAATAATCCATCGCTCCTTTCAATTTCGGAATCGGACCACACAGCTTCATTACTTCGGCATTGGTGCTAATGGGATAAGGGAAACGCAGCTCGCCAGTGTGGACGGCTTGCGGAAACATTTCGTTAAAGACTGAATTTCGGTAAAAACTGACCAGGTTATCGAGAGGGCTCCAGCGCCTTTTCGGCACAAACGGGCGCCAATGCGTAGCGAAACCTACTTGAGCATTGCTGTCGTTGGCATGCAGAATCTCGTAAGCTCGCGCATGGCTCTCCAACATGTAGCGAACGGTCTTGAAAGCACCCAGATAGTCACAGCTGTGGCCTGGAGGCCAGATAGCGGCAACGTAACCTTGATAGGCGTAGGCTAAAGGTTCATTAATCGTTACCCAGAAATCGACTAGATCGCCAAAGTTTTTTACTGCCAGTTCCGTGAATTGAGCGAACTGCTCTACCGAGGAAGGACTCGCCCAACCGCCAGTCTGAGCAATCCACGAAGGCAACGTAAAGTGAAAGAGCGTTACGAATGTTTTGGTGCCGTCTTCTTTAAAACCACTCAGCAACCGACGATAGTAGTCGACCGCCTCTTGGTCGAATTTGTATATTTCACCCTTCACGGGCGGTTCAGGACAGAGCACGGGCCAATTCAGACTTAGCCTAAACGCATTTAAATTGAGCTGGCGACATATCTCGCGGTCTGAGGCATGACGGAGAAAAAATTCACAGGCTTTGTCGGCATTGGAACGATCGGAAATCTTGCCATCGAGAACAGTCCAGGCAGACCAATCCGAGAGGCGCTTACCAGCCTCTCCAGGATGCCCCTCGATCTGAAAATGCGATGTGGCTGCTCCCCAGAGGAATCCATTCGGGAAATCAAGAAACGGCGCCTTACTAATGTTCGAAACCTCCCACGTTCGGAACGGAGCTCCAAATCTGCCACGAATACAAGGTCTTAAGGTCCTTAGAAATAAGAAAACGTAACGATCCCGCTATAGATTGTGTTAACAAGCGCTTGCTCACACCCTCATATAATAATGAGCCGCTGGCAGAAGGACTAGATGCAGCTACTGTGGCCAACCTGTATGCAATTTTCTTACTAATTGCTCTGAACATTTTCTGCTTCTATAGAAGTGTAAATGGCTTCTTTCTAGCGGATGATTTTTCCCATATAGATTATTTGCACCAGGTGTTTGCTGGTCATCCTGAGTTGTTGTTGCAAAACTTTTATTCGAATTGGTTGCAAGCACAGGGCACAAAGTTCTTTCGCCCCTTTATCTCGATAACAATGGCCTGGGACTATCTGTTCTGGAGGAATAATCCGCTCGGTTTTCATCTTACCAATCTTTGTCTACAAATCGCATCAACAACCTTACTTTTCCTTATCACAAGGCGCCTTTTCCCTGTTTCCAAACGTGCTTCATTTTGGTTGGCACTAGCCGCTGCAGCGCTCTTTGCTGTGAATCCGCTGCATCCTGAAGTAGTGAGTTGGATAATCGCTCGCGTCGATAGCGTCGCCTCGACATTCTTGCTGGCGAGCTTCTATCTCCATCAACGGAGTCTGACCGGAACACACAAACGCGCCTTCTCGATCTCTTCTTTTGCTTGTTTTGCTATCGCTCTCATGTCGAAAGAGACAGCTATCACTCTGCCGCCCGCACTGTTTGTGTGGCACTTTATCTTTCCCGAACAATGCGCCTTTCTTTCCAGACAAGAAACTGAAAAAGCAAAAGCTCCAGCTGAACTGGAACGTTTTACGCTTGTAGCGCGCCTGAAGCACGCAGTAAAGGAAACATGGATTTACTGGTCGGTGCTTGTGTTCTACATTGTCTATCGTACGATTGCGCTGGGCACCGTAATTGGTGGCTATGGCGGCGCCATAGGGCAGGGACTCTCCAAATCATTCTGGCAGCGTTGGCTGGACCCCGGTTCAATTGAACGCGTCTTCTACCCCTTTAACGATGAGGTTTTCCACAATTCGAGTCGGTTGCGGCGTTTCCTCAGATGGACCTATCAAAGCATGGGAGTCGTCTTCCTTGCTAGCAGCGCCTTCGCTCTCTATAGAAACCGACTCGGGCTCTACTGGAAGACGATTCTGTTCGCCGCTATGTGGTTCGTCATCGCCATGCTGCCCGCATACCAAGTTTGGAACCTGTCATCAAACCTGCAGGGTTCGCGGTTTATTTACATGGGTTCGCTACCCTTGTCCTTGCTGCTTGCATTGTTGATGGTGCCTATCTGGATCGGTTCAGAAGCTCGGGAAGGAGAAAGAACGAACTGGCAACCGGCAGTAAAAGCATTAACGGCGCTCTCCTGCCTTGTCGTCTGCGTGTATACGGTTCTGCTTGCAGGCATCGCCAAGAAAAATGACTCAGCCTGGTATCACGCAAGTCGCGGGGTGCGCGCCCTCTATCGCGAGATAAAAACCGAACTGAAAAATCTTCCTGGAAGCAAGCCGATTATCCTGATGAATCTACCGTTCCGTTATCAGGGCGCCCACATGCTATATAACGGCTTCACGTTTGGAGCCTTGCTGCGTCCGCCATTCATGGATGCCGACGAGACCAAACGCGTACAACTCTTTGAGCCAATTGAGTTTGGCGATTCGGACCTGATCAACACCAGCAGATTGCGTGCGCTTGTGACAGCTCAGCATTTGCCGGTCTATAGATGGGATGAGCACCAGAATCAACTACTACCAGTGTTGCTCAGTTTTGACAGCAACCAAGTCGCGCTAGCGGCCAAACAGATCAACGTGTCGGACAAACAAATATTACTATCACCGGCTGTCGACTTTTCTGCGGCCGGGCTCGACTATTTAGATATCTCACTCAAAGTCGGTGATGGTCCTAAGCCTGATTCCATCAAACTATCCTGGGCTGGATCATCTCGAATGTTCGCGCCGGATAACTTTCTCTGGTCAAAACTCACCGGTTCAAAAAGCGAGCTGCATGCACGCATTTATGTATCCGAACACAAAAAGTGGCTGGCGTCCCAACACATCTCTAGGCTGGCTCTTACTATGTCACCGGACGGCAACTACCACATAGAAACGCTCACAGTCAGCGGAGGAAAGCTGATCGAGTTGCCCACCCTAACTGCCGCGGCACCGGCAGATATCAAATCTAATGGCATGGTCTTAGATGAGCTAGGATTGGCACATCCAAACAGATCGATCGGATACTTAAAATATGACGCCACCAACGTGCCAAATGCAGACCACGTTGTATTCCAAATATCGAAGGCAGACTGCTGGTTTGAACAGACCAGCGATTCATTCAGGTCGACCGACCGTGCCGAGCAACAAACGGCACTGAATCGCACGGAGAAAGCGTTGAAAGGAGACAAAGTGGTATTCGATTCTTCAACGCTGAAAGTGCCAGGCTTCTACGAGATTAGAGTTTGCGCAGAAGACAAATACAACAAGCTCGTCGGCAGTTACTCCGATCCACTGAATTTCTACATCAGCGAGGCTGACATTCATGCCTCAAAGTGAAGTGACCCTGAAAAATGAAGGCGGGAATCAAACGAGTTCAGCGCAAGTGAACTCGCAAGCCACAAGACTCGACAAACAAAAGTTCGACTTTGCCTCCGTAAGAATCCAGATGATTCTCGGCAACATGTTCGTCCTCGCAATCTGTATATTGGCCTATCAACCAATATTGCATAGCGGATTTCTTCTCGACGACTTCCTACATGTCGATTACGTTGCGCGCGCGCTTGCCGGTGCGCCAAACGATTTTTTTGCAAACTTCACTGGAAACTGGGCGGGCTCTGATTTAATGAAGAGTTACCGACCATTTACTTCGATTAGCTTCTTCATCGATTATCTAGTTTGGCACGCCAATGCATTCGGATTCCATTTGACTAACGTGCTGCTGACGGCAGCCTGTGCCTTGACGATTTCGCTCATCACATTGCAAATGACCGGCAGGAACGGCAATCAGCTTTTGGGAGCCCCGGCTGTTTGGGCCGGTCTTTTGTTTGCAGTATATCCTCTGCATCCAGAAGCAACCGCTTGGGTTGTCGGTCGAGTCGATCTACTTTGCACACTCTTCTATTTAATATCCATATTCTGCTACCTTCGCTATCAGGAGATCTTGGAAAAGCGATACCTGGTCGCTTCACTGATCAGTTTTGCGCTCGCTTTCACCAGCAAGGAAATGGCAGTGACGTTGCCTGCGGTCATTACGGCAGCCTCTATTTTGCTGCGGAGGAACGATCCGCCACGCTCGGCCGCAAAGTCCGTCGATCTGCCCGCAGCGCTCAGTGAAAGTAAATACTACTGGTTATTGTTTGCGCTCCTGACTCTACTTCGAACACACTTTCTGGGTTCACTCGTTGGTGGTTACGGTGAATCAGGCATTGGCAGCCTTCTCGGATCGTTTTTCAATTTCTTCGACCGCTCCAGTCTGTATAAAATCATAGTGCCGATTTCGGAAGAGATGCATGCGAGCGCACAATTGCAAGTATTGTGTAGCGTTTTGTTTGTGTCGATTCTGATGATCGGTTTCATCAAATGGCTGAGCTACAGGACTGACTGGAAGCCTATTTGTTTCTTGGCCATATGGTGTGGGCTCGCACTGTTGCCAACTTTTCAGATATGGCACATCTATCCCAACCTCGTGGGCAGTCGTCTTTTCTTTCTCAGTTCGGCGCCGTTGTGTATCATGCTCGCGCTCCTCGCCGCCCCGGCGACCGAAGCACTCTCTCGCCGCTCCGCCGCCATCTACGCCAGCGCAGGAACGATAGCACTCTCGCTGACATTTGTAGTCTGGAGCTACACGCTCAGTCTCAACCTGGTGCCATGGGAAGAGGCAGGTAAGCAAATGTCTCGGCTGCAAGAGCAGCTAGAACAGATTCGCTCTCAGGCACAAGGCAAGGAGGTAGCTCTCATGAGCCTGCCCACCGACTATAAAGGTGCAGGCATGTTGACACGACCAATGTACTTGTCCATGTCACTGCGTCCACCATTCCACGCAACCGATATCAGCAAGTCTTTCATGGCGATGGATTTAGCGGGTCTATCCAAAGATTTCCATGGCGAGATGCGTAGGCTTGCTGCACACGAAAGACGTTACGCTTGGAATGACAACTCTGGCCGCTTTGTCGAATGGGTACCACCCTCCGGCAAATCCTATTTTCTTCAAAAATTTGGTGACCCATGGAAGGCCAACGTAGACATAACGCCACCGGATGTGATGACTATCCGTCCAAATGAATGGCAAGTAGTTCCAGCTGACACGCCTTATGTAGAACAACATTCCGGCTTTACGCGCATCTTTGCCGGAGCGCCAATTAGAGGCGCGAAACCAATCACTCTAGGATTGCGTAACAACCCAGTCATAAATCCGCTGGAAGTGCACGATGTTGTTTTACACGCGAAGATATACGACAACGATTCTCCTCTGCTCACGGACGAACCGTTCAGACCGGATTGCCTGGTATTGAGTTGGCAAGCAAGCGTTAACGAAGGAGGCACAAGTCAAGAGTTTACGATGCCGCTTAAGTACATCTCTGCCGGTTTGTATGTCGCGTCTGTAGGAGATTCTGCTGACTGGTGCCGGTCGAAAGGGGCCACGCATTTGCGAATTCAATGTCTTCCCGGCAGGTATGTCGCTGATCTTTACGAACTGGAGATCGGTATGGCTCCTGCTGGCAGGGGGAACTGAGCGACATTTGCAACAAAAGAGCGTAAAGTATTCAATCGTCGAACACGCGTTGGCACTTCTAATACGGAATCAAGGATTATGGGCTGGAACATTTGGAGCGGAGTACTGACGACGGTGCTAACCGTCTTGCTCTCGATCGCTGGTCTTTTGCTAGTGCGCCGGCTGAGTGCAAATAGCAATTTCAAAGAGCATCATGATGTAGCAGACCCGATGTTGTCTACCGTGGGAACGCTCTTCGCCATTTTGCTCGGATTTATGGTCGCAAACGCCATGCAACGCTTCGAGGAAGCGCGAGTCAATGTTCAGCAAGAGGCCAATGCTGTCATGGACCTCTATCGGTTGGCCGAAGGTTTACCCTCAGCAAAGTGCGACAATCTACGATTGCACCTCAAACAATACAACGAAGCGATCATAAAGGACGAGTGGCTAAAACTATCGCAGAAGCAAACAAGCGATGTTGCGTATAAGTACTATGATCTGGCATGGACGGATTGCGCTACGTTCAAACCGACAGAAGACGCACATAATAATCTGCAGCAGAAAATTTTGGACTGCATAACTACTCTTAGTGATTGCCGAAGAACAAGAATTTACGCAATGCATAATGGGCTGGCGCCCGCACTCTGGCCTGCATTGTTCACCGGGGGAATAGCAACAATCTTTTTTACGTATCTATTTAAGATGCATAATTTCCAGCTCCAGATTCTAATGACTAGCCTGGTAACGCTAGCCATCTGCTTGAACCTATTTTTGTTGGCATCTTTTGACTATCCGTTTTCGGGAGACGTGCGGGTGACCCCACTGCCATTCGAGATGAATGAAAGTGCCTTCAACATGATGGAGTCAGCTGGCCACTCCCCTGAGGTAATAGTTGCACCGAAGACAGCACCAGCAGCGACACCGGTACTGGGACACTAGTGCGGTTTGTGCATGGACGGGCGGCCCGGAATTGGTTCAATTGCTGAGTGGCACGGACAACCGAGCAGCCCGTGAACAAACATTCAATTGCGAGTCGTGTTGCTAATCATGAATGCATCAGCATTCCATCTATTGACAATCAGTTTCTGAGTGTTACAGTGGGAACCAGTCAGCTGGGGGTAATCCATGCGCAAGGTCAAATCCGAATTTAACGCTTAGGATTTCCGAGCAGCCACCGCATCAGCACTGGTGCGTCACACGTTGGTGAAGCAGCTCAGGTCATCCTGAGCTTTTTGTCTTTAACTAACGGAGGCGCATTGCGTTATGGCTATAACTAAGGAATCCGCAAAGTTGCGGATTCCGGCATACATTCTTGCATTGAAAGAGCCGCAATTGGCGGCGTTGTGGACGAGTCAGGTACTGTCGGCTGTGGGCGATCAGCTCTACATGCTTGCAGCAATGTGGATTGCCGTGCATCGCTTCGGCGCACAGGCTGGTTATGTAGCTGCGGCAATCGGCATCGGTAGAATATCGTTCGGGCTGATCGGCGGTGTGATCGCGGATCGACAAAGCCACAAGCACATTCTTATTGTCTCTGATATCATGCGCTTCTTCGCCGTGCTGCCGCTGCCACTCATTGCTAGTGGTGGCACAATCGAACTCTGGCACCTCGTAGTTGCTGGCGCGATCATTGGCGCGGGCGAAGCATTTTTCGATCCTGCGCTGCAAAGTTCGCTGCCGACAATTACTTCGTCGCAGGCACAACTTGAAGCGATGACTGGATTGCTTGATCTCACACAGCGACTGGCTCGTGCGATAGTACCTGGTTTGACGGGACTGTTGATAGCAATCATGCAGATCACGCAGTTCTTCACCATTGATGCGATCAGTTTTTTGATTTCAGTTCTTACAATTCTGTCATTGGGCTCGAAGCTGTCATGGCATTGCCCGACTAACGAACGTTCTCATGCGCAAGCATGGCAAGGAATGTTGCCAGAGCTGATCGATGGATTCAGAGCAGTCGGAAAGCACCGAGCGCTGCGCTACGCTTTATGCAACACGCTCATCCAGTCCGTTCTTTGGGGCACTATTTTCACCGTCGGAATACCGACGCTGGTCAAGCATGCGTTTCAAGACAAAGTCGCCAATTACGGACTGCTCGTTGCGGCTTGGGGCACTGGCAGTGTCATAGGAAACGTTCTCTGCGCGAATCTGCGCGTGAAGAGCACATGGTTCAATGCCTTTGTTGGGGTCGCTGTCTGGGGCCTCGGCTTTGTCATGCTTGGTCTTTGCAGGAATATTGAAACGGCTGCGGCTTCTGCAATTTTCGGCGCGATAGGCTCCGCATTCGGCGACTTGCTCATGATCAGATTGATAATGAAGGAAGTACCTGCGAACATGCTGGGAAGAATCATCTCTTTGCGCGGGCTGGTGATGTCCGGCGGAAACGCACTCGGTTTGCTGTTCGCGGCGACACTCTTCGAATTGGCTTCGCCATTTACGATCATCGCGTCCAGCGGAGCAATAACGTTTCTTCTTAGTTCGGTCGGGGCTATCAAATATGCTAGATACGTTTTCGGCACAGCACGGGCTTCACCCCTCGATCCTGGCAGCAGCTGCGCCTAAGCTGCAAACTTCAAGTCACGAATCGCCCTATGCGTCAGCTCCTGCGACGGTAACAACTGTGTCTCGACAAGTCTTAAGTCGTCAGGTTCCAGCTTGAACATTTGGCTCCGGTAACTCTCTATGCCATGATCTTCGCCTTCCTCAAGCATATCCAGAGCAGCGCGTACCCCAAACGCCGCAGCACCAGCTTCAAACAAGCGAGCCACGGCTCCCCAGATTCCAGAACTCTCGGCAGGCACACCACCTAGTTCCTCAATCCTGTTTTTTAAAATCTGTACGCGCTTAGCATGGTCTACCTGACAAATTGCCAGTGTTTCGCGCAAACTCGCGCAGTCGGACTTTTCCATAACCTGGTTGTAGGTTTCGACTGCTGAAATTTCGCCGCGCAAGAAGCCATTCAAGCGATCAATCGAATCAGACATTTTCCGGTCTCCAAGTTACTATCAGGATGAATGACTGATCAGAGCATAAATTGTTTCCGTAACTAATATTGCCAAACCGTATATACGAGCCAATCGTCGCTGATGTGATTAAGTTAAAGCAACGCTATGTGGCGTATTACCTGTTGGCACGCCGCTCCATGCGCTCAATCTGGTGATACAACTTACGCCCCACATCATCAGCCTCACGCTCATCGAAACGATTGCGATAAGCTTCGAAGAGAGTGTTTTGTCTCTCCACGACCTCGTCCAATCCTTTTTTGCCAATCTCGAGCAGTTGCGAACAAAGTGCTCCTCCGGCCCGCTTTGAGAGCGGTAGCAGTCCATAGGAGTCAGTCCTGAGAGAGCTCACAATATCTCTTAGTGCGGGGTTTTTCTGCATTACTTGAAACCAAGTGGAGCTTGGTGAGTTGAGATCGTAATGATAAGGTCGAAGTGCCGTCAATACATCACCGGGAGAACCAGATTCGATACCATTGAGCAGCTTCGTTAAAGCGGCTTCTTCGTATTTCGCACCGAATTGAAGGTCAGCGATTTTTCTACCTGCAGGTATCGCTATTCTTAAAATCTGCGCACGTTCTTGTTCGTAGTCGCTTAGAACGAAACCGTCACGCTGCGCCATTATTTTATTGAAAGTACGCTTTTCGAGCGGAACCATCAGCTCGCTCTTGAATTGAGAACGAATCAGTTTAGAATCTCTGGGTGTTGCGGTAATGCCAACACCAATTTCGTCAGCCATGGATCGCACAATAAGATGCAAATGTTCGTAGTGAGTCAATTCATGACCAACTGTGTTGACAACCGCCGCAATTGGCTGCGTGGCTAACACGTCCGTGGCCAGCATAACTTTGTCGGTTCCCTGCAGGAACCAGCCGTTTGAATCAGCACTTTCAGCAAAACCAAACCGAGCCCTTGCCAGACCGCGCGAATCAGTCACCGCATTCGCGGCCAACTGCACTAGCGGCAAACGAATCGCAGCAATTGCAGACATTTCCTTGCTGCTTGCGCCATGAACCGCCTTTTCAGCGAGCAATAGGCTTTCATAAGCACCATTTTCCGCCAGAACGCTAGGCGCCTGGGCGCTATCTAAGCCTGAAAACTGGCGAAGGCTTGCATTTTTGCTGATTGCACTCCACTGAGGCACTTTCATATGACGGTAGAAGGTGTTTGCCACTGCTGAATCCGAACTCCAAAGAGCGGGAGCAAAGACCGGCGCATCTTCCATCGCAGCCGTTTTTATTAGAGCTTCAGTTTCAGAAAGAGTGGTAGCGCCTCTCTTAACAGTACCGAGCAGTTCCTCAGCACTTTTAAAACCTGCCAGAGCCCCTTTTATCTCAGGAACGGTGCGCTCCACACTTTGCACCAACCGCCCTTCACCAAGGAGGGTGGCACCGACCACAGCTAGGTTCAAACCAGTCTCAACTGCCGTGGAAGTAATCACCTTCCCTGCTTTTTCCACTAAAATCTTGCCGACTTCGGACATTGGAATCCACTCTATTGCCGGTTCAGATTCTAGGAGGGCAAGGTTGAAAAAGATGTGAAAGCAGCAGCGTGGAAATACGAAAAATCTGACCAGCTTTAAAGCCCGATCGGCTGACTGCGGGCACCCTGCACCAGATCTGCCACACTGGTTCCCTGGGCTTTGAGCAGGGCAGACAGTTCTTGTTTTATCGCACGCACCAGTCCAGGTCCACGATAAATCAAACCGGTATAAACCTGAACCGCCGACACTCCAAGCAGTAGCATTTGAAAGACCTCGGCGCCTGAGGTTATGCCACCGCAGGCGATGACCGATTGATCGACTTCCTTTCGATGCAAGACCCGCTTACAAAGGGACAGAGCCAGAGGCATGATCGGTTTGCCGCTCAGCCCACCGCGCCCGATCTCGTCAATTCGACGAGGATCGGTTTTAAGCCCTTGTCTTGAGACTGAAGTATTTCCGCAGACATAACCTTTGACACCAGTCTCACGCCCTACTTCCAGCAGACTGTCCAAAAGCGAGTCAGAACTATCCGGAGACAATTTCAAGAAAATAGGCACATTGTTCTTATTCTCAGATCGCATCTGTTGCATGGCGGCTTTGAGCTCGCTTACTTCTTGAACTATTCCTTCATGAGTGTTGGGGCAGCTCGCATTCACAGTTATATAAGCCGCAGGCAGATTGACGACCTTGCGAAAGCTGAAGAGAAAGTCTTCGATCGCTTTATCCCCCACGATCGACGGATCATTTGTCTTAGCAATGTTCACTCCGTATGGAGTTTTAGCCCTAAACCCGGACAATCGCTCCGCCACTTGAGCAGCACCATCTCCATTCAATCCCAATCGATTGATCACTGCCTCGTCGTCTGGCAGTCTGAAAAGGCGAGGTTTTGGATTTCCGGAACTTGGTTTGGCCGTAACGGAGCCTATCTCAGCAAACCCAAAACCCAGAGCATTAATAAGGCTTCCGAATTTGGCATTCTTGTCGAATCCTGCGGCAACACCGATGGGGTTACTAAATTTGCGGCCAGCTACCTCAGTAGAAAGTGAGACGTCATCGAAACGAAAAACGCTAGCCAACAGCGGTTCGACAAGTTCGGCCAGCGGAGCGACCCCGTAAAGCAGTTGGTGTGCGGATTCAGGATCAAGCCTAAACAACAGCGGCCGCGCAATTTTGGCATACAAACTAGACATTTGCCCTTGGCTCAAGTTTTGTTTGTCGTATTCAGAAGGTGCCATCGCATTCACAACGCCTTAGCTCTCAACAGTGTAGTATAGCTTTCATCCGATAGGGTGGAAGTGCCCACTAGCCCGTGAATTGGCTTCCTTTGGCGCTAGAACTTGCTTAAACACTACTAAGCCGAGGCTGAGCCCCTAGACTGGGAATATTGAACCCAAGGGCATTTGGGCAACAGATATTTGAAATTATCAGTTGCGTTCCAAAGTGAGCGGTCTTCGTGGCAACAACTAGAAAATGTTCCAAATGCGGCGCTGCCGCCACTAATGGGGATTTGACGTGCCCATTAGACGGTGCGGTCTTCCGGGAAGACATCACTGCCAACATCACGCAGGGTAACCCTCTGGAGAAAACCATACTGGAGGGGTTTCCCAGCATAGCTCAACAGAAACCCGTTACAAATGACGGTTTAGAACCAGTGGCAAGATTAAACGCTCGTTCAGAGAGCGCTACGGTAACGGGAACCGCAGCAGACATTGACTCCACAGTCGCGGGGACGATACCACCGTCATCTAGCAACAAGAATGATGCGCTTGTCGGAACCGTACTAGACAACCAGTACCAAATTTTAGAGAAGATCGGTCAGGGCGGCATGAGCGTCGTTTACAAAGCTCGGCATAACATGTTGCGCAAGATTGTTGCAATCAAAACGATGCTACCGCATTTGGTGCAACATCCGCTGGCACTGCAGCGGTTTCAACAAGAGGCGCAGGCAGCTAGCAATATAGTCCACACCAATGTCATCACCATTTACAACTTTGGTATTACGCCAGAAGGTCAACCCTACCTGGTCATGGACTACTTAGAGGGTAAATCGCTTACCGAAGTCATAGCTCAAGAGAAGTTTCTTCCAGTCGAGCGTGCAGTCGGAATCTTTTTGCAAGTCGCTAACGCTCTTGCCGACGCCCACAAGAAAGGCGTTATTCATCGCGATCTAAAACCGAGCAATGTCATCTTGATCGAACAAGGCGAGAAAAAAGATGTGGTACAAATCGTAGATTTCGGCATCGCAAAAATGTTGCCACAAGAAGGCGAAGAGGCGATTGCTCTCACCCAGACCGGAGAGGTATTTGGAAGCCCGCTCTATATGAGCCCGGAGCAATGCAAAGGTGAGAAACTTGACTCACGCGCAGACATTTACTCGCTTGGATGCTTGATGTATGAGACCTTAACGGGAAGAGCGCCACTGGCTGGCTCGAATACTCTCGAGGTTTTGTATAAGCACATCAACGAAATGCCACCGGCAATGTCGAACAAACAGCATCCTGTACCGGCAAGATTGGAAGCCATTGTTTGGAAGGCGTTAGCCAAGCTTCCCGCCGATCGTTACCAGTCGATGGATGATGTCGAACAAGACCTGGAGTCTTTCCAAAAGACGCAACAATGGTCGATTTTTAGCATTTTAAGAAATCGTGCCGAGTTGCGCCGGCTGAAAAAACTTCCCCAGACAAAAAAAGAAAAATTTGCCAATCGCGCCATTGTTGTAGCGCTCTTAGCGATTATGTGCGCATCGACTTATCCATTCGTAGCATTCTGGAACACCGCAAATGATCCGATTACGAGACAGCCGCTACTGCTTGACGATGACCGTGCGCAGGGTCTGGAAGACCGTCACGAGATACAAAAAAAGGGCTGGGAGATAGCCAAGGCACAAGCGCGCGAATACTTAGCAGGCAAACCGACAATAGAGAGCGCTTCGAGTATTTACGGTGCTCTCATACGTCAAGGTGAAGCAAACAACAACTTGGGAAATTTCCAAACGGCTCTTGAAGCATACGAATTTGCTTACGAGTTCAGCAGCAAGTTGAACGGCCCTGGAGCCTTTCCAACCATTCGCGCATTGCTGGAAAAAGGTGACGTAGAGTACAACATGAGCAAATGGGAGCAGGCAATAGAATCGTACAAGAATTTCGAAAGCTACATAACGCTGCAGGAGCGTGAGCACGAAAGAACTGCCTTTTACGAAGCCCGGCTGGGAAACTGTTATTGGAACACTGGGAATGTCAATGAAGCGAAAAAGGCATACCACGCAGCAATTGTAATTTGGTCGAAACCGATGGTCTCTCCGGCGCACAGAGGAGAGTTTATAGATACGGAAATCAGCCAGGAAGATATGTTTCCTTTCGCTCTTGCCAAAACTCGCCTGGGAATGATTTTAAAAGACGAGGTCGAGAATCCTAAGACAGCTGCCTATCTCAAGAATGACTATAGAGCTGCAGCTGAGTCGAACGCAGAGACATTGTTTTACACATCGTTGCCCTTGTGGCGCTCAGTGCCTACATTGAGCACCAAGAATCTGGGTATCACTGAAATTCAGCTAGCTGAGATGTTGCAGAAAAATAGCACCACCATCTTAGATCGTCCCAAAATGCGCATCGACAGCGCCCTCCAAATGAGGGACGATCAAAATCCAGAGCTACTTCTCAAAGACGCGGTGAAAGAGATTTTGCAGGCATGCTCGGAAAGTCATGAGTATTATGCCATCGCTTTGTTACGGCAAGCGAGTTACTACTGGCGCCAGCACAATTATCTGGTAGCCTTGCAAATCAGATATCGCGCCTGCGAAGTTCTAAGCCGCTTTAGAGCATCGAAACTCGAGCAATCAAAGCACCATTAGAGATAGGTATCGGAGCCTATCTGAGACCAGGAGAACTCTCATGAGATGCTTTATCTGCGGCTTTACGAAACGCATCCACAGCTTCTTTACCGCGAAATCTCTCGGTGTCACTAATGGTGACATCGGCAATGGTATCAACTTCTCGCAATGATGCAGGTATGCAGAGGTCGGATTCGGAAAGAGCGGTTCGCTGAGCCTTCTTTAGTGACAGTTCCTTCCACTTAACCGTTGGATTTGTAATCTCGACACGATCGTCAATGACAATGGAATTGGGCATCGCCGGCTTGGTCTGCATAATATCCTGGTAGAAGTCGTACAAACGATTGGGCACACACGGCAAGTGAGTGAGTAACTGGTAGCGAGTGCGAGTTCGATTCTTAGGCGGGTTTAGCACATGCCTTTCGTACTCAGTAACGGGCAACGCTTCAAACTTAAGCTCGCGAACTTTTTTCCAATCAGATTGCTCAAACTCTCGCTCGAATTTCGATTTGTGATTTGCGTGAACGGTTATTCCCATAAGATCGAGGTAGTAAGTAGTCTTGCCCATAGGAAAAACAAAATATTTTTGGGTCTCCAAGTTTGCAATCGCCGCCATCGAATTCTTGAAATTGCCATACAACATGCACATCGGCGTCTCAATTTTGAAACCATCTGCGGTAGCAAAGTAACGACAGATTCCCATGTCTTTCGATGCAATTTCAAGAATCCATCCAGGCTTCTTCACAGTGCTCGGATGCTCGGAAAAGACTTTGGCAGGCTGCACTGCAGTAGTTTTTGAAGGGGAAACTACACTCTTTGACTGAGAGGCATGTCTTGGCGTATTAGATTTCTCGACCGACTGCGCAGCGGAGCCGTAAAACAATTGCGACACAACCAACACGGTGCAAAACAAAAGATCGCCAAGACGAGCGTGAGCCATTCTCGCTCCACAGGAAGGAACGATTATTATACGTGCAGTCGGCGCAGTCGCTCAACCTTTGAATGCTTCAAAGATAGCCAATCCGCCGCTTATAATGTAAATCGCCGCGATAAGATAATGCATCGATTGCGCCGACAACTTGTTAGCAAGAACTTTTCCAGCCAAGATTCCAAGGGCGTTCGAGCACAGCAGCCCAAGTGTACTGCCCAACCAAACTGCAGTGAAGTGATTGTGCTCCCGGCCAGCGATCACGATCGTAGCAAGCATTGTCTTGTCACCTAGTTCTGCAATGAAAAAGGCAGTCGCTACAGCAATAATGGGGCGCAAAGCGCCAGGTTTGGCATTTGTTTCCCTTTTCTCTTCTTCAGCGGCAGCTTTCTCGCCTTCATCTTCTTCGTTGCCGCCTCGCAAACTCCAGAGACCAAAGGCGATGAAGGCCAAGCCAGCAAGAAGATTGAGCCAAAACTTAGATAGAAAGCTGCCGACGGTCTGACCGAGTATCACTGAGATGAGAGATATAAGAATAGTGCCTAAAGCAACGCCGCTAAGAACCACAGCCGAACTGTGCTTAGCTGAGAGAGCCATGGTCATAAACTGGGTCTTATCACCCATCTCGGCCATGAATATTAGAAAAAACGATGTGCAGAACGCACCGAATTGAGACATTTTCAGAGCAGCAGAGCTTTCAGCAAGTGATTTTCATCTTGAGTATACAACACGTCTCACCTTGTCTGACGCCATATATGGTGGCATCAAGAAGACAAAGTTACAGTCTATCGATCCGCTAATCAAGCGCGCCAGACAGTTGTTTATCTTAATCGAGAATCTTCTAATAACGAAAGACTGGTGGCAGAGACTCTGCCGCCAGTCTTTCAACAACCTTGCAAAATCGAATCTTGCGCAGGCAAGTTTGGTACGGCTTACCTGCGTCCAACAGTAGCAGCAGCACTGGCTGGTGCAATCGTTGCAATATCGGCGGTCGGGTTAGGCTCAATGTAATTGTGGGTTCTGTTGGTCACGATGAACCATGCAAGAGCCATAACGGCAAATGTAATCAACAACGAGCTGAGCAAGAGCCCATAATTGATCTCATGTATGTACCGCACCTCGCCCAGGCGTGTCGGTAATTCCTGCATCAGCTTATTGGGGCGGACCGTGTGCAGGCGAGAATGCGTGGGATAACTCAGGGTAGCCATATCTCCTCCTCGCTCAAATCTTGGCACGGCTAAGATGTGAGCCGGCAGTCCGTATCTAGCGTGGTAAGTCGAGAACCACTGCCAAAATGTTCCAAAGGAAGAAGAAGAAAAACCGTTAGAATACGGCTTTCAGAACTTCTTTCGCAGCTTTGCCAGTCACCCCGATCCCTATCTTGCCAGCGCGGTCGGGCACGCCAACGGCAGCTCCTGCAAGCGATTGATTGCCACTGTGATGAGGCGGTGGAGTATAGCTAGCTCCTGGCGGTCCGGACATATTGGGGTTATTGTTATCGACCGGAGGATAAGCACCGCTGGGTGGGTAGGCACCACCGGGTGGGTAGGCACCACCGGGTGGGTAGGCACCGCCAGGCGGGTAGGCGCCGCCTGCACCGGAAGCAGACGCAGAGTACTGCGAATTTTTGTGGTGATGATGGTGCTTGGACGAATATTGGTAGGGCTGGCTTGAACCAGGAGGTGCATAGCCTGCGCCACCGGCGGGAGCACCGGGGTATCCTCCAGAAGCTCCGGGAGCGCCCGGATAGGCGCCATTAGGGGCCGGTGCGTAGCTGCTTCCACCCGAGTTGGGATCGGGTGGATAACTGCCGCTTGGTCCGCTGCTGAAGGGCTTAATGCTACCGACGTCTGAATTAGCGCCACTCGAAACACCGGCCGCGGCGCCGTCTAAGGGTCGAAGATTGCCGTAGGCGTCTCTTGCGTTAGCAGCGTTGATGATGTCTTGTGGACCCCGCAGACCACCGTCGGATGGAGCACCACCAAGATCAGACTGAGCGCTGCCTTTGACGCCACTCGTAAGGGTCGCCACTGCAGCCAGCAATAGTATGCACTTTTTATTGTTCGACTTGCCCATCAGTAACCTCGTCTAGTGCCACGAATTCATTATAGCGACGAGATTAACTCGCCGCCGATAATGTTAAGCACAAACCGTAGAACGAAGCCTGGAAGCCAGCTCGGTCTAGTGGACGTGTATCTTGGCTTCTTTCCGGTACTCTTCCATTTTGTCCCACTGATTAACAACATCAGGGCGGGTCTTGATCAATTCGTTCCAAGTCACGTGTGGTCGGCCTGTATCGATCTGAGTCATCGTTATGCAATCGTCAACTGGACACACACTTGCACAAAGGGCACATCCTACGCAGTCGTTCTCGCGGACAACCGGATGCATACGTTCATGCTCTTCGGGGTTAAGGCTGAGGTGCTTTAGGTCGATACACTGGTGTGCGGCATCGTTGCAGGCAATGTAGCAGAGATTACACTGAATGCATTTGGACGAATCTATACGCGCCACAGACTGGAAGCCGAGATCAAAATCGCCAAAATTGCTTACGCGAGGAAGTGACTTGCCGATGAAATCGTATACCGAAGCAAAACCTTTTTCGTCCATCCAATTAGACATGCCTTCGATCATGTCCTCGACGATGCGGAACCCCCAGTGCATCACGGCCGTGCAGACCTGAACGCTCGTCGATCCGAGCAGCATGAACTCGACTGCATCGCGCCAGGTTTCGATACCGCCAATTCCTGAAATTGGTGCCCGACTCGCCTGCACTTCAGGATCATTTGCGACTGCACTCAGTAGATGCAGAGCTATCGGTTTAACAGCTTGTCCGGCATAGCCACCATGACCGCCCTTGCCGCCAACGTTCGGGCGCAATTCGAATGTGTCCAGATCAACGCCCATGATGCTGTTGATGGTATTGATCAAAGACAGAGCACTCGCCTTTCCGCGAATGGCCGCACGTGCCGGTTGTGTGATATCGGTGATGTTCGGCGTCAGCTTGACTATAACAGGCTTTGTAGCCGCTTCCATAACCCACTCGGTAACCATGCAGGTGTACTCCGGTACCTGGCCCATAGCTGATCCCATGCCTCTTTCAGACATGCCGTGCGGGCAGCCGAAATTCAATTCAAAGCCATCACAGCCAGTCTCTTCAGAGCGCTTGATCACTTCCTGCCAGGCTTCTTTCTTCGACTCGACCATAACAGAGACGATAACCGCATGATTAGGAAAGTTGCGTTTAACCTCGGCTATCTCCTTGAGGTTTAGCTCGATCGGGCGGTCGCTTATCAGTTCGACGTTATTGAGACCAATGATCTTGCTGCCTTTGTAGTCGATCGTTCCATAGCGATTACATACGTTGAGAACAGGAGCACCGATGGTCTTCCAAACGGCTCCACCCCATCCCTGTTCGAATGCTTTCTGCACCTGATAGGCAGAGTTAGACGGAGGTGCCGAAGCCAACCAAAAAGGGTTCGGTGACTTAATCCCGGCGAAGTCGATTTCAAGATTGGCCATTTTTCTGTCCTTTTACGATAAACGTCTTGTCGATTTATTCCGAAGTTTTTGACCGCGCGATGCACCAAATACGGTGTCTACTTTAGAGCGGCTGCCTTCGCAGCGCTCTTAGGAGCATCGGAGAGTTGAGCGTGAATGCCCATTGCAGCGATCTTTCCGTCTTGCACCGCCATTACTGTCGACGCTTCACCTCTGCTGCGAATGCAATCGCCGCCCGCAAAGATTTTTTCATTGTGTGTGCGATTGGTCTTCGGATCAACATCGAGATAACCTTTAACTTGCTGTACTCCAAACTCAGCTAGCTTAGTCACTATCGGTGAGTGTTTCTTCTGACCGATTGCCTTGATCACCATATCGCAGGGGAGCACGAACTCCGAGTCAGGTACAGCGACTGCTGTGCGGCGACCCGATGCATCAGGGGCACCGAGATCCATTCTTATGCATTTCAGGCCAGTTACCTTCGTGCCGTCACCAACTACTTCAACTGGTTGTGTCAGGAAGGAGAATGCAACACCTTCGGTAAGAGCAAATTCGTATTCGAAGTGATAGGCAGGCATTTCTGCTTCGGTTCGGCGATAAACGATTGTGACGCGCTCGGCACCTAAGCGCCTGGCAATGGTGGCACAATCGATACCAGTATTACCGGCCCCGATAACGCAAATTCGATTGCCGAAGTTGATCGCATCGAGAGCTTTTACTTTTGTTTCTTCAATAAAGTCCAGTCCGTCAAGGCAGCCCTGGAGACCTTCGCCTGGAATTTCAAGTTCAGGCACCGCACCCAGCCCGACCGCCACAAAAATTGCATCATAGTCTTCGACTAATTGCTCGAAAGTTATGTCCTTCCCGACAGTCACATTTGTCTTCACAATGACGCCAAGATCTTCGATCATCTTCACTTCGGCGAGACTGACTTCAACAGGTTCGCGGAAGACTACGATACCGTAGGTGCTGAGGCCACCAGCCCAGTTCTTGCGCTCGAAGCAAGTCACTTCGTAGCCAAGCTTTGCAAGTTCACCGGCGCAAGAAAGACCAGCAGGACCAGCGCCTACGACGGCGACACGGCGTCCATTTGGTTTCCCTTTCTGAAAATACTTGATCTTCTTCTCGGCAGCATAGTCCATGGCATAACGTTGCAAGCGTCCAATTGCGATCGGTTTTTCGTCCTCTTGCAAGACACAGGCACCTTCACAAAGCTCCTCCACTGGGCAAACACGGGAGCAGGTCGCGCCCATGAGGTTGGATTCGAGAATGGTCTTGGCTGAACCTTTCACATTCCCGGTCGAGATTTTGCGAATAAAAGTCGGGATGTCTATGTGAGTCGGGCATGCCACCATACATGGTGCATCAAAACAATACAGACAACGGTTGGCTTCTAATGTCGCTTCACGTTCGCTAAAGGGCGGATGATATTCCTGAAATCTCTGTTCAAGACTCATTTCCCATTGTTTATATTTGTGCGGTTTATAGTGTTCAGCCATTTTACCCGTGACCTTTTTGAGTTGCTGTGGTTGTACGGTCTCCGTTTCATTGCAAAAGAATCGGTCCTGCAAAAACGAAGGGAGGAGCGATCTATTTCATCGCCCCTCACCGTCGAATTCGATTAATTTAGGGGGCAGTCAATGCCGCATATGTTTCCGGGCGTCTGTCTCTGTAGAACTGCCAGGTCTGACGAACTTCTTCGATTTCATCGAGGTTGAGGTCAGAGACGACCAGCTCCTCTTTGTCTCTGCTTGCCTGGGAGATTATCTGCCCGCGCGGATTGCAGAAGTAGCTGGAGCCATAGAACTCGCCGATATTCCAAGGTGCTTCCGTACCAACTCTGTTGATGGCGCCAATGAAGTAACCGTTGGCCGCAGCATGGGCTGGTTGCTCGAGCTTCCAAAGATACTCAGAAAGTCCTGCCACTGTAGCAGAGGGATTGAATACGATCTCCGCACCGTTCAAGCCCAGAGCTCTGGCACCCTCAGGGAAGTGTCGGTCATAGCAAATATAGACACCGATGGTGGCATATTTGGTTTTGAAAACCGGGTAGCCGAGATTGCCCGGACGGAAGTAATATTTCTCCCAGAAGCCTGGAGCGACCTGTGGAATATGAGTCTTGCGATACTTGCCGAGATAAGTACCGTCAGCATCGATTACAGCCGCGGTGTTGTAGAGGACACCCTTCTGTTCTTTTTCGTAAATAGGCACCACAAGCACCATACCGTGCTTCTTCGCTACTTCCTTCAACTGAGTCACTGTCGGTCCATCGGGAATAGCTTCGGCTGATTCGTACCAGTCTGTATTTTGCTCTGCGCAGAAGTAAGGTCCGTTGAAGATCTCCTGATAGCAGAGGATCTTGACGCCTTGCTTTGCGGCATCTTCTGTGTATTTAAGATGCTTCTCGAGCATCGATTGCTTGATCTTCTCGATCGTCTTTTTGTCAGCGCCGTTTCCATTTGTGCAGATATCATTCTTGGTTTGAATGAGACCGCAACGTACAACATTGGCCATCTTCTATCTTCTCCTACCCGTCAAACTAAACTGAGATTCAAAAACGAGATATCAACCGCGTGAGGCAGTCGGCACCTTAACGACCGTTTCAAGCGCTTTGCGCATGGTCTTCAATAGAACGTCAACATCCTCTTTAGTGATAACCATCGGCGGTTTAATGCGAATAACATTGCCATAGATACCGCCCTTTCCGATGATTACACCTTCATCTTTGCAGAATTCGACGACTTTAGCAGCCTCCTGCGGCAGTGGTTCTTTGTGTTCACCAGCAAGCTCGACACCGGTCATAAGCCCTTTACCTCGGACATCGCCCATGATCGGGAATGACTTTTGCAAGTCACGCAATCCATCTAACAGGTAGTCACCAACGACTTTGGCGTTTTGCATGAGTTTGTCTTCTTCGATCGTATCCAGCACAGCCAGAGCGGTAGCGGTCGATATGGGATTGCCGCCAAACGTATTGATTTGCTGCTTTTGTCCGTGTTTTGCAATATCAGCAGTGGTGATGAATGCACCGATCGGCAAGCCGTTAGCCAATCCTTTTGCCATGGTTATGAAGTCTGGCTGCACGCCCCAGTTCGAGATGCCGAACCAATGATTCCCCGTTCTGCCAACTCCAGTCTGAACCTCGTCAGCAATAAAGAGAGCACCGTACTGTTCGAGGATTTTCTTCACCAACCCAAAATATTCATCCGGTGGAGTGATGGCACCACCGACGCCCTGAATTGGTTCAGCGATCATGACGGCCGGCTTGCCGCTGGTTTGTGTTTGAATGACACGTTCAACGTCTTTCGCGCACTCAAAGCTGCAATTATCGGGAGTCTTCTTGAACGGACAACGATAGCAGTAGGCGTTTGCCGCGAAGGCGATGCCGGGAGCCGGCATCAAATCAGGACGCCAGTTGTGATTAGCGGTGAGGCTCGAAGCAAGGAAAGACTCGCCATGGTACGAGTGAGCAAGTGCGATTACCTCATGGCGCCCGGTAGCCAGACGAGCCAATCTAATAGCTCCTTCATTGGCTTCAGTACCGCTATTGGTGACAAATGTCTTTGAAAGATTGCCAGGTGTGATTTGAGCCAGGCGTTCCGCCAGGTCGACCATCGGCTGTGTCATGAAGATCGTCGAGGTATGCTGCAAGGTCTTCACTTGTTCGACGGTGCGGTCAACAACCTTAGGATTGCAGTGCCCAACCGAAACAGTGACGATTCCAGCAAACATATCGAGATAGCGCTTGCCGGTGTCATCAAAAAGATACTGCATCTCGCCTTTGACCAGATGCGGCGGATCGCTATAGAGCTGCTTCACCCCAGGAACAATAAACTCATCTCGTTTCTTCTTCAGCTGTTCCTTATTCAATACTGTCTTCACTGAGACCTCCTGGGTTGTACGCTGTTTGGACTAATTTTTGATTTGGCGAGGGAAGCGATAAATAAAAGCCGATGGATTTAGATGATTAGATAACAGAGAGTCAGATATCAGATAATAGCCAGATAGTAGCCAGATAGTAGATAGATAGTAGATAGATCGTGCTTCGGTTCGCGGATGCATGCAAGGCATATAAACATGAAGTACATGGGAACGCAGGCAATGCATACAAGCACAGTGCTGCGACCCCGAGAGCGGGCAACATGACAAATTCAAAGAGTGCAAATGACGCCGATATCTATCAAATGCATAAATAATAGATGTTACAAATAGTACTAACGGTTTGTAAACAAGGTCAATACTTCCTGATTAATGGTTGCTTATCCTGATAAGGTCTGCCACCGGTTAGGTATCGGGAGATCCGTCCGGCGAAAATAAAATCGAAAGCCGAAGCGGAAGATGCGAGATTGCCAGAAGACGAGGCAACTCATCGGCTAAATGACAGCGTTTTCCTTGACACTCGCCCTGCATCGTTGCTACGATGGCTTTTCAGGCTGTTTGCGCCCGTAGCTCAGCCGGTAGAGCACTCGGCTTTTAACCGATTGGTCGTGCGTTCGAGTCGCACCGGGCGCAAATTTTTTTTTGACTATTTTCTGCCTTTTACCAGGGAAAAGCGGTTCTGAAGAACAATGGCAAGCTGCTTGCCATCAATCCTTGCGTGCAATCGAGCACTGCCACCTGAACGCCGCGGTCCTCAAAACTCTTCGGATACAAGTAAAGTGCTGCCGAGAACTTCTCCACTTTACCGCGGTTGCTCATACCTTTGGTCAGCGAGAAAACAGTTTCCAAGCCGCGCGGTGATTTAATCGGCGCATCGAGCTCAAAATATTTCTCCAACAGGAGGTCTTCGCCATAGGGCGGCGGCTCATCGAAATCGATCGGCTCTTTGTGCGAGCTCCACTGCCACAAAATCTGATGGGAGCCTGTTTTTCTCAAAGTGACGTTGAGTTTCGGAAACCAGTCATCATCACCATTGGATTCACGATAAACACTCAATCTCCCCTTCGACAGCGGGGGCCGCTCGACAAGCATTTGACGTCCAAGCGCATCAATTTCGTCCATGCAATCAGTCTCCTATTTTTTCCAATACAGCATATCACTCGCATGGCAAGCTAATGTCAAGCAGAGCCAAAGCTTTGACGCGCTCGTTTACAACCGCAACCAGCTGAAAAAAACGTCGATTTGGAAAGAAAATCCCAAATCATTTGCAAAATTCCGCGCAGTAAATCAGATAATAAGACAATGCATAATCAAAAGCGCATCCTTAGATTTCCACATCGTCGCTCCCTGGGAACGTTGTTTTTCGCGCCATTGAGCCAACCCGAAGAATGGGAGCTGCTCAGTCAAGTGCGCGGATTGATTGTCAATCCGGACAACCATCCCATTAAGTGGGAATGGCTGGAGGAAGCCAGGGGGCGCGTCATGGTTCCCCATGGGATAAAGCTGAAATTGAAGATTAGCGGACGTGGCTCGGGAAGCCTCTCGGCGTTGGAAACACTCGGAGCTGAAGATCTGCACGTTCTCGATTTGAGTCGTTCTGAAATCACAGATGTCAGCCTTTCGCATGTTCAACATCTAACCGGTTTGCGTGTACTGGAGCTGACGGCGACGAATACGACCGACGAGGGACTCGTACATCTTCAAAACCTGATCAACCTGCAAGGACTCGGTCTCAGTCACTGCCAAATCAGCGGTGCGGGTCTTATCCATCTGCAGAAATTGACTAATTTGCGCGAACTTTGGTTGAGTGGTGCCCAACTCTTCGATTCAGAACTCGAAAATATTCAAACCTTCAAAGAAGTGGTGCAACTCGGTCTTAGCGGCACACAAATCACCGATAATGGCTTACCGAAATTGGCTGTGCTAAAGAGTTTGACTCGCCTTTATCTATTTAATACGCCGGTAACGCTCGAAGGCACGAAGAAATTACGCGAGCTGTCGCCGTCTTGCCGGGTCAAATGGAAACCCCAGATTGATACAGCCAACGATCAATCGGACAATTTTGATTACGACCAGCTCTTGTCGAATCTTTCCGATGACGTTGCAGCAAAACTGGCGCTGCCGTTAGATATTCCGAACTTCACTGGTGATGTTCCAGCAAACGAAGGCATGACCGAAGAAAAGTTCTGGTCGTTCATAGATTTGCTCGCCTGGGACAATCAAGGAGACGACAGCGCGGTTATCGAACCGGCGGTAAGAACGCTTGCTACCTGCCCAACGAAAGAGATATATAAGTTCGCCGACCTATTGTCAGAGAAGCTCTATCTGTTGGACGGTGAGGATTTCGCGCGCAACATAGGAAAAGATTCCTACAGCAATGGAGAACGTCATTTTTCTCGCAGTTATTTTCTCGGCGCGCGCTGTTGCGTGATCGCAAACGGTCGAGAGTATTTTAGCGAAGTATTGGAAGAGCCAGATCAAATGCCAAAAGACCTTGAGTTTGAAAGTTTGCTGCAGATTCCCTCGCGCGCGTTTGAACTCAAAACAGGAAAGAAGTATTCGCACAACAGTTCGAAGAATTGCGAAACTTTCTCCAACAAAGAGAAATGGACATGCCTCCGGTAAAGCAAGACCCTAACACCGTTACAGCTACTCATGCCCTCGAACATTTAGCTAAAGTCGACAAAAAACTCGGCAAGCTGATTGAAGCCAAAGAGGCGTTCATTCTCAAGATTTCACATATGCAAAGCACTTTCGAGGCTCTTGCTGAATCCATCGTCTATCAACAGCTAACAGGCAAGGCTGCCGCCAGTATCTTCAATCGACTGAAAGTGCTGACGCACGAAACCAACTTCCCGACTCCTGATGAACTTTTGGCCTTGCCGGAAGCGACTATTCGCGGAGTCGGACTTTCCCAGGCAAAAACGCTAGCTCTTATCGACCTGTCTCGGCGAACGAAAGAAGGACTGGTGCCTCAAGTCTCAGAATTGGAGAAGATGTCGAACGAAGACATCCTCAAAACATTGACAGCGATTCGCGGTATTGGTCCCTGGACAGTCGAGATGATCCTTATATTCCGACTGGGGCGTTTAGACGTTATGCCATGTACCGACTACGGCGTACGAAAAGGATTCTCGCTAGTCTACGGAATGGACGAACTGCCGACGCCAAAATATCTCTTGAACTATGCAGAGAAATGGCGCCCTTACAGAACCGTAGCCAGCTGGTATATGTGGCGGGCGCTCGAAAATCCGAACGGCCGCTCTGCAAAAGCACTGAAAAAGGAGAAAGACGCCAAGTCGAAACCGGTGGCGGCGAAAGTCGTTACGAAAAAAGGTGTCAATGCCAAAGTAGCTGCGGGTAAAGTCGTTGCGAAGAAAGATATTGCCGCAAAAAAACCTGCCGCAAAAGCAGGGGTAAAGAAGGTTGCAGTGAAGCCAATCGCAGCCAAGTCTACCTCGAAAAAAGCGGTAAAAACAGCGGCAACAAAGAAAGCAACAACAAAAAAAGCCGCTCCGAAGGCGAAGAAAGCGAAATAGATAACGAGATGAAAAGACACCTTTGCAGTTTGATTGCTTTGACTACAACCGTAGCAACCAACTTGCCCGCATGTGCAGCAAAGACCCAGGAAGTGGAGCAAGCGAAACTGCCAGCAACTGCAAAGCCGGCAACGGCGGCGCAACAGGCACCGCCGGCGGGGCAAGAAACCGGAGCGACACAGTCAGCGCCAATAGAGCCAGCAACAAAAGCTGCAGAAGAGACACAGGCGAAAGCATCGCCAGCAAACGCCGAAATGGAGCCATCTCAAAATTCGCAAACTTCAGAATCGAAAGAAGCGGCGCCGAAATCTGAATCGGCTCAAGACAAGGACTCTAAGCCAAAAGCTGAGGATTCAACGGCTCCAACATCTGAAGCAAAACAGGCCGAGGGCGCTTCATCAAAAACTGAATCAAACGCAAAAGACGAAGGGCAGACTTCCAAGACGGACGAAAAGCCGGATGCAAAAGCGGAGTCTAAGCCAGAATCGAAGCCGGAGCCAAAAGTCGAGACTCTGATGAAGCGTCCGGCAAATGTATATGCTATTCCGCTTCCTGAGGACGCAGGCAGCCTTGCCGCGGGTACCAATCTGGTGCTGCAGGGTATACCGAAACCTTCAATGTCACTTGTAGACGACATCAATCGCTATACTGAATATCGTCGAGCGATATTTTGCGACTGGCATCCAGTCAAGCTGCAGATGACAATAGAGACAAGGTTCGCCGATACGACGCAGATCCATTTGCTGAACCGTCCAGCTGGTGCTCGCGAGCAACTGACCTTTTATCGTGATGCTTGTCACAGCGGCACCTTCGCTCCTGCTGATGGCGACTTGATGGTTTTCAGCAAAGATAAAGGTGGCGACGAGTTCTACCAAAAATATTGTTATTCGTTTTCAAACAAAAAGGTCGAGCTGCTCACCGACGGCAAATCGCGAAACACTGGTGGAGTCTGGTCGAGTTCCGGCGCGCGATTTGCATATGGCAGCACAAGACGCAATGGAAAAGATGTAGATATTTATGTCGTCACGCCACCCAATCGTGCCACCACAATCAAGCTTGCTGAGCTCAAAGGCGGAGGCTGGAAACCATTAGATTGGTCAATCGATGACAAAACGATTCTCGCCCAGGAAGTAATTTCGGCCAACTGCAGCCGTTTATGGCTGGTTGACACTAAATTTGGAACTAAAGAATTACTGGCACCAGCTGACGAGGAAGAGAAGGTATTTTACGGAGACGCTAAGTTCAGCAAGGACGGAAAAGGCATCTACACAATCACAGACAAAGACACCGAATTTCAGAGATTGACATATATTGACCTGGAAAACAAAAAACATACCTGCCTGACTGAATCGATTCCCTGGGATATTCTTGAATTCGACCTCTCCAAAGATGGCACAAAGATAGCTTTCGCTGCCAATGAAGATGGGCTGGCCAAGCTTCATCTTCTCAATACAAAAACGGGCAAAGAAGTAACGGTTCCAGATCTGCCCGCAGGTCAAGTGAGTGAGCTGAAGTGGCACAGCAACAGCCGTGATCTGGCCTTCAATATTGAGAATGCAAGCACTCCGGAAGACGTTTACACCTTGAGCCTGGACAATGGTTCCATCGAACGATGGACAAAGAGCGAAACCGGCATGCTTGATATGAAAGATGCGAGCACGCCAGAGCTCATTCACTGGAAAAGCTTTGACGATAAAACAATCTCTGGCTTTTTGTATCGACCACCAGCAAAGTTCAGCGGCAAACACCCAGTCTTGATTAACATTCACGGCGGTCCGGAATCGCAATGGCGTCCGCGATTTCTCGGTGCCACCAACTATCTGTTGAATGAGTTGGGTATTGCCATCATCTACCCGAACGTGCGCGGCTCGACCGGTTACGGCAAAACATTTTCCCAACTCGATAACGGGCTTCAGCGTGCAGATTCATATAAAGATATTGGCGCCCTGCTGGAATGGGTAAAGTCAAACGAAGATTTTGATGCCAGCAGGATCATGATTATGGGCGGAAGTTATGGCGGCAACATGGCGCTAGCCTGTTCCATGCTTTATAGCGACAACATCAAATGCTCGCTCGATGCATTCGGACCATCCAATTTCGTCACATTTTTGAAAAACACGCAGCCCTATCGCCAGGACTTGCGACGAGTGGAATACGGCGATGAGCGCGATCCTAAAGTCGAGCAGTTCCTGCAAGAGATCGCACCACTAAATCATGCTGACAGCATCAAAAAGCCATTGTTTGTAGTGCAAGGCGACAACGATCCAAGGGTGCCAGTGAGCGAATCTGACCAAATGGTCAAAGCTGTGCGCCAGGCCGGAACACCTGTCTGGTATCTGCGAGCCAAAGATGAAGGACATGGATTCACCAAGAAAGTAAATACTGACTACCTTTTCTTTACGACCGTGGAGTTCATCAAGCAATATCTGCTTAATTAGTGATAGAACAAGCAAGGAACTTTCAGTGACTGGAAATTCAAATAAAATGCCGAAAAAGAAAAATTCGAAAAAATCTTACGCACCGAATACGCCACCAAACGGCAAGGCATTTATGATTTCTGCGCTCCTAATCGGATCATGCGCCGTAAGTGCAAATATGCATGCATCCGCACAGTCAGAACAGCTAGCCGGAACACCGACGGCGGCAACAAATTCGCCAGATCCTGCCAAGCAAGCTCAGCGTGCCAACCTTCTTAAAATTGTCGAACAATGCGACGAGAGCATCTCAAAAAATCCAAAAGACTTCAAAGCCTTTGTCGACCGCGCTCATGCGTTTTATGAACTAGGGAATTACGGCTTGTGCGCTCAAGATCTAACCTGGGCGTTGCAATTGGACAGCTCTGACCCAAGATGGTACGTATGGCGAGGTAAGGCTTACGCGAAAAGCGGCAACAATGACGGAGCTCTTTCAGACTTCAACAAAGCGCTGGCAGCCAATCCCAAATACACGCAGGCATTATTGGAGCGCGGCAATTTGTATTTAGCGCTGAAGCAACAGGATAAGGCACTCGCAGATTTCTCCGCTGTGATAGCCGCAGAACCGCAGAATGAAGCAGCATTAGAGAAGCGTGCGGAGATTTACAAAGCCCTGGGTAAAATCTCGTTGGCGGAGAAAGACCTGACGGCCGCTATCAACTCAACGCCAAAAGCGAAATATCTTATCGCTCGCAGCAATGTCACTAAAGACTCACAGCCTCAGGCAGCTTTGAATGATGTAAGTTCGGCGCTGGAAATGGACCCAAAGAATCCGACCGCGCTCGACTTGCGCGCCACAATTTTTGGCAAACTCAAGTATTCCGAAAAAGCTCTGGACGATCTGAACGCAGCAATCAATTTGAGCCCGCTAGATATGTCTTTAGTTTTTAAACGTGCACATGCTTACATTAGAGCGAAGCAGTGGGATAAAGCTTTGACCGATCTGCAAAACTGCCTCATAGACGATCCAAACAATAGCAACTACTATTTAGCTCGCGCCTACGTGTATCACAAACAAGGAAACGAGCTTCTGTCAGAGCAAGATGTTAAACGCGCGCAGTTTTGCAATCCGACTTTGCCACAAAATATCAATTTTGATGGAGCGGATGCCAAGCTGGTCACTCAAAACTAGTTCGTGAGAGTTAGAAAGATGGAAGCAGCTCTTACGAAGATTCTTTCTCCCGGACGGTTGAAGTTGCCGATGCAAAGATTGCCAATCACAGTTCTGCTGGCAATGTTCCTCTGCCTCCAGTTATCACCTCCGGCACCAGCCGAGGACGGCAACGATCCACTGCTTGTGTCCGACTACATTGCCTGGTGGGCGCACGATGACCGCGGCTATCACCCGGCTGTCACCTTCTTGTTCCAAAACGAAAGCGGCGAAGATATTTCGGATCAACTAGTGAGATTCCAGGCGCGCTTTCTTGAAATCAAAAACAACTATCTATCTGTCACGCGCAGCGACATTCGCCCCAACATGGCGCGCGGCGAGCAGCGCAATTATACATTGATCGGAAACGAGCCATACGAGCTGCCCATTGACTTAAATGCGTGGCCGCAAATTGAATGCAAAGTTCTTTATAAAATCGGAGATGAAGCGGAGGCACACCAGCTTCTTCTAGCCCGTGTTGACACAATAACTATGACGAACGAAGAGGCATTGCAGCGCATTCTCTCTCAACACTCCACGCGCCGCGTCAAACGTGTGGTTACAAAAAAGAAGAAGAAGGTTGACTCCAGTGACATGTCGCAAACGGCTTACTCACCAGCACAGGCACCAGAGGTTCCACTGACGGCAACTGCTTTACCGCTTAACGGGCACGCGGAGCCCGGACATAAAAGCGAGAAGACCGAGACCAAACAACCTCCAGCCAAAACGCCAGATAAAAAAACAGATTCGGCATGGCACTTTAAGAGCAATGCAGGATTGGGAGATGATTTCTTTGAATTCGAGCAGGCTTTTGGTCGACCGACCACTTACGATGCCAGTTCTGCAAAATGGACCTGGGCAAAATATCAACCGCCAGGAGACGTCGAGGTCTACGCCGGGGCGCGTCAACCGGGAAGTAAGGCCGATGTTGTAGTCGCCTTTCTTAAGAGTCGCCGCCCAGTATCAGAGCCGCAGTTGATTAACCTGGGCAAAGAGTTCGTTGGTAAGCTCAAGTCACAGCCGCTCAGCAATCCTACCCGCAGTGTAAGATATCTGCCGTCGGGTCGCGTGCAAGTGACCAATCTTGCCGCATCTTCACTTCACTTCAGCATTTATTCAACCAACGATACGCCTGAAGACAATCGATATTATGTGATTCTTTCGCGGCTGCCATCAAACGCCGAAAGCACCGTATTGGATCAAGCGCGGCGCTCCAGGCTTCTGCGCTTTGTGCTCCCGGTTCTCGGAGATGCCGCGGACCAGGCAAACAATTAGTCTGAGCGAGTTGCCTTTGCAAGTTTAGGACATAAGAGGCAGCACCCGCCCAGAACACAGCAGCACTTGACAGCCGCGTGCGAATCGGACATCACCTAAAATTTGTCAAAGCTCTAACGACAGTGGCGCACACCGGAATATTTAAATTGTTTTAGAGCCGCTATCCTTTGCTGCGACCACGATCTGTTCCGCCTGTTGACTTGTAAGATCTGTAGTTCGTACATCACCTTATATAGGTCGAACCGAGGAGTTTTGATGGCGGCGCAGACACTAGTAAAAGAAGAGCCGATTGTCGCGGAAGAAATGCCAGAGCCGCCGCAGAAACCAAAAAGCATCGCCAATCTTCTGCCGGAGAAATTGGTGCTTACGCTTGCCAAACCTTATCTTGCTGGCACAACCCAAGAGAGCGCCATAAAACTGGCACACAAAATCTATAACGAACACGGCTTTTCGAGCACTCTAGACATTCTCGGCGAAGACATGCAAAACGACGAAGACTGCGAAGCTTCAGTCATCGGCTATCAACGATTGGTCGACGCCATTTGCGAGAATCCGATCAATTGCGCCCGTACGCGGCAGCAAACTACGATCTCTTTTAAACCATCAATGTTCAGCACAATGACGCCTGCTCCTGGTGAAGCCAGCCGCAAAGCGCTAGAAGATGCGTTCGATCGCATCAATCGAGTGGTTGAATATGGTCTCAAGCACAAAGTAAACATGACACTGGAAGCCGAAGATCATCGCTGGACCAATTTTCAATTGGAAGCATATTTTGCATTGATCAATGCCGGTTACACCAATTTGGGTACCGTGCTTCAGAGCCGCCTTTTCAGAACAGCCCAGGACATCAAACGTTTTGATTCGCGCATGCGCGTGCGAATGGTAATAGGCATATACAACGAACCAGCGCAGATTGCTCACACCGACAAGAAAGTGATGAAGACTCGCCTCGTAGAGTACGCGCAGACTTTGCTGCGCAACGGAGTTTATGTAGAAGTCGCTTCGCATGACGAACCGATGGTGAAAAAGTTTTTGGCGGAGGTCGTCATTCCCGACCGCATTTCTGCGCACAACTTCGAGTTTCAATTCTTGCAAGGTGTACCCAGACGCAAGCTGCAGGACAAGCTTTTGACAGGACAATACTTCGAAGACTTGAAGGCTTCCGTCGACCAGTCGCATCATGAGTTCGTTGAGCGTTTGCAGGACGCCGGTGGTCTCGTGAGAATGTATTTGCCTTTTGGCAGTGCAAAGGTTTCGGGCGCTTACTGCCGTCGCCGGTTGATGGAAAATCCAAATATGATTAGCTACGGAATCAAAAATCTTTTCGGCATCAAGTAGAAAGCGAACCTGCCAGTTCGCCGTTTTGATATGAATCCAGCAATTGCAAGATATGAGCTTTAGGATTCAAGTGACTGACTTTGATCTGCGCATCTGGCGTACCACCGGCAACCAAAGTCTTCCTTATGTATTCGTAGCTTCCTGGCTTGAGCGGTCGAACGACGATAGGTGAGAGTCGATTCGATTCACGCTTAGCTTGATACTCGATGTTCTCTTCCCCAAAACATCTGTCTGCAACATCGCTAAGTTCATCGAGAGTGATACTGCGCCCGTCGTTTGCTATATATTCGATCAAAAGCTCATAGTGCGGCTCAGGCCTAAAGTGGGGTACAACGGTAAAAAATTGGGTGCGCAGTCCGAGTTTATTAGATGCACTCAAAACTGCTTTCGTCACATGAGATTCGGTGATCTTCTCCCCAGTGAAGCTTGAGATGTTTCCTCCTTTGTGCAGGAACTCGAGCAGCGGAGCGTTGTTATGCCAGCCGACAACCTTCACGATATCGTTTATGTTGTAGCGATACAACCCGGATGAAGTTGTAAAAAGAATATAGTAGCTGCGTCCAATCTCTAACTCATCAGCGGTACGAACCCTCGGTTGGGATTTGTCTATATCAGCTTCCTCAATGAACTCAAAGAAGTGTGAGCGTATAGCCAACATCTGCCGGTCGGGAGACAGGCAGACTGTGCCCCTTCCTTCGCTGGCACCATATGTGATATCGCAGACGGGGACATTTCCAAAATAATTCGGGAAATCCTGCAAGTAAAAAGATGCTGCCGCTTTGGTCCAGCATGAAATCATGCTCAAGCCAGGCCAGACATTAGGCGGTAAAAAGGCGTTCGACTCCAACAAACGTGTCAACTCTTTTGCTCTGGCAGGATCTGGACGGTTAAAAGATGACACGGCAGCTCGAATTGAGGTGCTGAGCGGACCTGGCGGAGATAAAGTGCCGTCATGTACGTCTTTCACCAACCTTTCAGCATACAGCTCCAACCGTTTAGCGATAATCATGATCGTGCTCGGATTGAGCGTGTAAATCGATGAAATCGGCAATCCGAGTGCACATTTCAGCAGCGTGTAGTAACGACTCTCATAGTCTGCAATGACAAAAACGTCGTAAGGGATAGGAGACACATATCGCTTTATTAGTGGTGGTTCTTCCAAATAGAGACGACCAGAAATTGCGCCGCAAGGAATTCCAGCCTTTGTTCGACTGTCTTCAGCTGGTGAAAAAACTGTCAGGGCAACTCCTTTCGAAAGCGCTGGAAAGTGTTTCAAGAGATTGAAACCAGACACAACAGAAGCACGTCGAAACTCGCGCACATAAGATCTCGTTACAGGAATGAGCTTGCGTGCCCCGCTAGTGCCACTTGTCGTAGCGAACATAAATGGACTCTCAGCCGTCAATATCGAATTTTGGCCGTCTGCAGCCTTCTCTATGTATGGCTGCAAAACATCGTAATCATTTACAGGAACTGAATTTTGAAAATCGGTGATCGAACGAATTGAAGAGAATTTATGCTCGCGTCCGTACACTGTGTCCGCGTTCGCTGCGAGGATACCGAGCAAGTGCTCTTGCTGCGCCAAACGCGTGCGACGGGAAGCGGCCTCGATAGCGGAGACTTCCCGAGAACCAAGGGCAGCAAAGGCTTTATAGAGCAAAGGACGAAACATTAGATACCAAAGATTAGTTAGCTCTGATGTTGAGCCAAAACAAAGAGACGACGGTCTCTATACTTTACAATTTTCTGCATCACTTTAACGCCTTGCGACCAGCGCGCCTGTTTCATCTCTTATTCGTAAATGCAGCTTTTTCTTTTCTTGATCACCGTGATTGCGACCATTGCGCAAGCGATCTCATTCAGACGGCTCTTCAACTACGTCGAGCAAGAGTTGAAGCTAACACCCAGTTCATATTTACCGAAAGTCTCAGTAATTCTTCCATGCAAAGGGTTGGACCCAGGTTTTGCAGAAAATATTCGCAAATTACTGAAACAAGACTATATCGACAAGACTACCGGACAGGCAAAGTTCGAAGTCGTATTTGCTGTCGCAGAGCAAACCGACCCCGCTTATTCGGTGTTGAAGGAAATATGTGACACGTCGGACCACGTCAAAACACAATTGATTGTTGCCGGAATCGACAGCCGGCGCGCACAAAAAGTCAACAATCAACTTGTTGCACTGAAAAATGTATCCCGGGATACAGAAGTTTTTGTTTTCGTCGATTCCGATGTCATCGCTCGCGACGATTTTCTTCGCTATTTAGTGTGTCACTTACAAGATAGCAAAGTTGGCGCCACGACAGGATATCGTTTCTATATCCCATTCGGGAGCGGCTTGCTCTCGCTCGTGCGTGCAATCTGGAATCGCATGTCAGCCTGGGAAATGGCAAATCCCGGATACAGTTTCGCCTGGGGCGGCGCCATGGCGATCACCAAAGAGAACTTCGAAAAAGCACGTGTCTGTCAATCGTGGGACAGATCTTGCGACGATGACCTTGCGCTTACCACTGCCGTCAAAGACCTTGGTCTCGATGTCCGATTTGTGCCTCAGTGTCTGGTTTTCACGCAAGGCGACGGTTCCGCCTCTGAGATCATCGAGTGGACAAATAGACAGCTCATCTTAACGAAGGTTTATTACCCAAAACTTTGGCGCAAAGCCATATATCGAGCAGTGATATTGACGGCGTGGCTACTTTGTGTCCTGGCAGCGGCCGTGCTTACTGGCGTCAATCCTTGCCCATCAAACGGTCAGACCTTGCTGACGGGATTGATGTTGATACCTATCGAATTTTTGTTTCTTCTGAAGGCACAAAATCTCTGGCGCCGTGTTTTGCTCGCCGATGCAAGCGAAACGAAAGCTGCACCTGCGCTCAACTCTGAGACACAAAGACCGGCAGCGGATAAGGCTCAAGCTGAACTCGCTGCTTTGAGTAAAGCCTATGACGATTCTTTCTGGAAATTTACGCTCGCTTTACCTTTGGCGCACCTGATTCTGCCTTGGATGACGCTCTATTCAATCATCACGAACCGCATCAGGTGGAGAGGAATTAACTACGAGCTAAAAAGTCCAACGGAAACGGTGACGATTTAATTGTAATTTCGAAGTCGTCAAGCACTGTAAATCGCTTCGAAAAAAATCTTGTTAAACCTGTCCAATGGACTGATCAGGCGCGCCCATTATACTTTTTTGGGTATATCTGCGGCCTTCGACATTTGACATCGAGAGTTCATGTTCGCAATATCCATCACCACAGGCTACGAGGCTAGCAAATGTCGAGCTTTGGAATCATAGCGATTGCCCCGCCCTCATTCGAACAACGTGCTTCGTTCGAATGCAAATCCGAAGATGTCGAATTCCGCATATCCGATGCGGCCATTGCTTTAGCAGCCAGCCAGTGTGGCGAGACCGGAATCGTAGACGTCGAATATACCGACCTTACCAAAACAACAAACCTCGAGACACTGGAGAAAGCTTTGCTTCTCGCGCGTTCAGAGGGTGGCACCAAGTATGGTGTCAAAGCATCGGCTGCGCAAATTAATGCACTGAAGCCAGTGTTAGTAAAACTCACCGAAGGCAACAAAACATCGGCGAGTGCTGAGCGCCCGCTTGTTATTCTCGTGGCAGATTCAGGCGATGCCGGTCTGAAGAAAGCGGTCAAGACGGTTCAATCGACAGGTTGGCAAGTCTTCGTCGAGTGCCTCTCAGCCGATGAAGCCAAACGTGCCGAAGCGGCAAATGCCGATGGCATCATTGCCAAAGGACACGAAGCCGGCGGGCGAGTTGGAGAACAGACAGCATTCGTACTAGTGCAAGAGTGCGTTAAGGCAGTAAAGCTGCCCATCTTCGCTGAAGGTGGTATCGGTTTGCATACAGCAGCAGCCTGTCGTGCAGCCGGAGCTCATGGCGTAGTTCTCACAAGTCAGCTCTTGCTCACCCGCGAGTCGAGACTGCCGTTTGAAGTGAAACAAAAAATCGCCGGAATGGACGGAACGGAAACAGCCTTATTAACCGGCGCCGAAGGGCAAAATTATCGGGTAGTTGTACGTGCTGGACACGAGATAATGTCTGCTACGAAAGAAGCAATTGCCAAGAACGACATCCTCAAGTTTGCTTACGCCGAGCAAACCACTGACAGAGTCTGGTTGATCGGGCAGGATGCATGCTTTGCTGACAGATTGGCGATTCGCTTCGTTTCAACAGCCGGCGTACTGCAAGCGGTAAGGGAAAGTGTCAACGAACATCTGAGCCTAGCCAAGTCTAGCCAAGCATTGGCTGAGGGCGCACCACTTGCGGTATCACATGGCACCAAATACCCGCTAGTCCAAGGAGCCATGACTCGCGTCAGCGACACAGCCGATTTTGCCTTCGAAGTGGCGAATGGTGGCGGCTTGCCATTCCTCGCTCTGGCACTAATGCGCAAAGGCGAAGTCGATGCACTAGTTTCAAAAACCCATGAGAAGCTTGGCAAGCTTCCGTGGGGTGCAGGATTGTTGGGATTCGTTCCAAATGAGCTGCGCCAGGAACAGTTGGAAGTAATCACAAAATACAAACCGCCTTTCGCTCTTATTGCAGGCGGCAGACCGGACCAGGCAAAACAACTAGAAGACCTGGGCATCAAAACCTACCTGCACGTCCCGTCACCGCTTCTTCTCGAATCGTTCATCGAAATGGGCTCTCGTCGCTTCATCTTTGAAGGCAAAGAATGTGGTGGACACGTGGGACCGCGCTCGAGTTTCATACTCTGGGAGACGATGATCGAGGTTCTCCTGCGCAGCATTGGCAACGACGCTAACAAATATCACATCCTTTTCGCCGGCGGCGTTCACGATGCCGTCTCTTCAGCAATGGTCAGTGCCATGGCTGCACCACTTGTGGCGAAAGGCGTGAAGGTCGGTGGTTTGATGGGTACAGCCTATCTCTTTACCGAAGAAGCAGTAAAAAGCGGAGCCATCGTAAAACCGTTCCAAAAAGCAGCTATTGAGTGCAATCAGACGGTGCTTTTGGAAACGGGACCAGGACACGCAATTCGCTGCATCGATTCACCTTACAAAAAAGCATTCGACAATAAGCGCGAAGAACTGACTGCTCAGAAAAAGAGCCGTGACGAAATTCGCGAAGAACTCGAGTTGATGAACTTGGGAAGATTGAGAATCGCCAGCAAAGGCGTCAATCGCAATCAAAACGCAGGCAAAGACGCGATCATCGCCGACCTCAAGACAGATCATGGTGCAAATGCACAGAGCAAAGATCTCGTCGCTGTATCAGAAAACGATCAGTGGCAAGACGGCATGTACATGATCGGCCAGATTGCGTCGATGCACGAAAAAGTGACAACCATCGAAGAGCTGCATAAAGACGTTTGCGTCGAAGGCAGCAAATTGCTCGAATCAATCCAAACAGTTCCAGTGGTTGAATCGGTCAGAACAGAGCGCGACCGCCGGTACGAACAACGCTCGATCAAACCATCGGAAGCAGTCGCAATTGTCGGCATGTCTTGCCTTTTCCCCAAGGCTAACGATCTTGAAACCTACTGGCAGAACATACTAAACAAAGTCGACGCCATAGAAGAAGTGCCACTGGAACAATGGGATTGGCGTGAATTCTACGACAAAGATCCTCTTGCTCCGGACAAAATCTATTCGAAGTGGGGCGGTTTCCTTAAGGACATTGAATTCGATCCTACTATTTACGGAATTCCTCCTAGCAGTCTGAAATCGATCGATCCAATGCAAGTCTTGCTATTGGAAGTGACACGTGCTGCCTTGGCCGATGCCGGTTACACAGACCGTTCATTCCCGAGACAAAAGACCTCGGTAGTTCTCGCCAACGCGGGTCACGGACCAATTACCGCTTTCTATTCCTTACGCTCGATGCTTGGATGGAAACTCGCCGATCTTCCTGAAGACATCAAGCAGCATATCGCCAGCAAATTACCGGAATGGAGTGAAGATTCATTCCCTGGTTACCTGGGCAACGTCACAGCCGGCCGGGTTGCAAACCGTTTCGATCTCGGTGGAGTGAACTTCTCTATTGATGCGGCCTGCGGCTCATCGCTTGCGGCTCTTCATGTGAGCATGGCAGAACTGAGAAACTACAACAGCGACGTTGTGTTCCTCTGTGCCAGCGATACGCACAACCAGCCAGGAGACTATCTGAGTTTCAGCAAGACACACGCCTTCTCTCAAAGTGGCCACTGCCGAACCTTCGATGCCGCCGCGGATGGTATCGTAATCAGCGAGGGCATGGCCATGCTCGTGCTGAAGAGATTGAGCGATGCAGAACGCGATGGTGACCGCATATATGCGGTGGTTCGCGGCGTTGGCGGCTCAAGCGACGGACGCGATCTGAGTTTAACGGCTCCTCGTCCTGCCGGACAGATGCTAGCCATCAGTAGAGCTTACGAAGATGCTGGTATCACACCATCTACGGTGAGCCTTGTCGAGACCCATGGAACAGGAACGGTCGCTGGAGACAAAGCAGAAATTGGCGCGCTGAAGCAAGTCTTCGACGCAGCCGGAGCACCGAAACGGTCTTGCGCAGTTGGTTCTGTCAAGACAATGATCGGACACACAAAAGCTGCTGCGGGATTGGCATCGATGATCAAGGTGGCCAAAGCTTTGCACCACAAAGTGCTGCCACCATCAATCGGAGTGACAGTGCCGAATCCGAGTTGCGATTTTGAAAACAGCCCCTTTTACATCAACAGCGAAAGCCGCCCATGGGTCAATACATTGACCACAGTAGACGGCGCAGATCAACCACGCAGAGCTGGAGTTAGTGCCTTCGGATTTGGTGGCACAAACTTCCACGCAGTATTGGAAGAATATGTTCCCAAAGTTCAAGTTGAACAAGAGCCACCAGCTACAGAATGGCCAGCTGAACTCTTTGTTTTGAAGGGCGCCTCCCGAGCAGACCTTTTCAAACCACTTAGCTGGTTAACTGAGCAGACAAAGAAGGCTACCGCTCAGCAGCCAGTCACGGTATCATTGAAAGATCTGGCATACCAGCTGCATCTTAAAAATCAAGACAAGGCAGGCAACCCGGCCAAAGATCAAGCGAAAGCTGCAGACAACTTCGTTTTGACAGTGGTTGCAACCAGCTTTGAGGATCTTGCTGAGAAGCTTAGCCGCGCCAAGAGTGACTTACTAGATAACACCAAAAAGCAGATCAAAGATCCGCGTGGAATCTACTTTGTCGAGCCGTCTGGTGAAGCTAAAGAAGAAGCGAAGGTAGCCTTCGTGTTCCCGGGTCAAGGCTCGCAACAGGTAGACATGCTTAAGGATGTCGCCAGCATCTTCCCTGAAGTGAGGAAAACTCTCGAATCAGCTTCAGCAGTTTTGAAAGAGCGTCTTGAGAAACCGCTCTCGTCTTACATCTATCCGCCGCCTGCATTCACTGACGAAGAAAAGACCGCTCAGCACGCTCAATTAACAGACACGAGAATTGCTCAACCGGCTATCGGTGCAGCAGATCTCGCAATGCTTAGATTGTTGCAATCCTTCAACGTTTCACCAGATATGGTGGCGGGGCATAGCTACGGCGAATACGTCGCTTTGTGTGCGGCGAAATCGCTGAGTGAAGCAGATCTGATAAAGATCTCCGAAACGCGCGGTCGCATCCTTTCAGAGAAGAAGGGCGCAGCACCAGGAACGATGGCAGCTGTCAGCAGTGATGCTGCTGCAATCAAGAAGATCATGGACAAGCTGTCCGGCGTTACACTCGCGAACATCAACTCACCAACCCAATGTGTCATCTCCGGTGAACGTTCATCGATAGATAACGCGGTTTCGGTTTGCAAAGAAAACGGTTTGGCAGCGAAGGTGATACCAGTTTCGCAAGCGTTCCACTCGGTGCACATGGGACACGCCAAAGAGCCGTTGAAGCAAGAGTTGGACAAGCTCGACATTCAAGTTCCACAGATTCCGGTCTACTCAAATGCTGATGCCCAAGTTTATCCATCCGAACCTGCTCAAATTGCGAAGAAGCTGAGCGAACACATAGTGGCACCAGTAGATTTTGTGCATGAGATCGAAAACATGTACAGGGATGGAGCCCGTATCTTCGTCGAGTGCGGGCCGAACGCAGTGTTGACCGCACTGATCACATCAATCCTGGATCAACAGAAAGCGAACGACTATGTCGCACTCGCAGTTGATCGCAGCGGGCGTAACGGAGTCGTTCAGCTGTTGCATGCTCTTGCACAGTTGGCGGCTAACGGTGTGCAAGTCAACACCTCTGTTCTGTACCGAGGTAGACTGAAACAGACTGCACTCAGCTTGGAAGCCCAACGCTCAAACGCGGCGGCCAACGGCAAAAAGAGACTGATGTACCGCGTAAACGGCATGAAGATAGAGCGTATCAATCCGAATGGCGCTAGCGCAGGCAGCACAGCCAACGAAAACAAGACAACTGCAAAAGTAACAACTGCTGCAGTATTAAAATCACCGGCGACCACTTCATCGACTACGTCCACCGCAACTAAAACTATTCAGCAATTTAGCCCGACAAACCCTGCAGCTGGCAATCATCAGCCAGCTAACGGTAAGAAAGACCACGGAGAATCCACAGTGCCATTTGACACTAAATCAACGCCACCTGCAGCTTCATTCAATCAGGCCCCGAATCAAAACGGGCACCAATTACCTGAGTCGGTTGCTCTGCCCGACGGCACATTCGCCGCTTCCGGAAGCAATGGCGGTACTTTCGTCAGTCCTCAAATACAGGGCTATCAACCAAACTTTAGCGGAGTGCCTGTAGTCAACCCGTCGTTCCCACAACAGCTAGGGCATATGAATACAGGTTGGATAGGTGCACCGATGATGCCGCAAGCCGGGATGCAGGGCGTCGAGCAGATGATGATGCACTACCAGCAAATGATGCTTCAAATGACAAATACATTCATGGCCAGCCAGCAGCAAGTGATGCTCAATTACTTGCAGGCAAAAGCAGGTCAAGTAATGCCTGTCAGACCCGCTTTCCCAGGGCAGCCGATGCAGCAGTTCCCGGCGCCGCAACCTCAAACCTGGCCGCAAATGCCCGTTGCTAACTCGTTCCAACAGCAGATGCAGCAGCCATTGCCTTTCCAGCAAACACCCATGGCTCCAGTAGCCCAGGCAGTGTCTCCGTTCCAGCAGATAGCTCAAACAGCTCCTCAGACTCAAGCAGTTATCGCTACAACCAAGGTAGAACCCGCAGCTGAGAAGTCCTCGTTTGATAACGGCAATGGCAATGGTAATGGAAACGGTCATGTGCACGAGGCCGAAGCCAAAGCAGTGGTAGAAGCAGCGACAACAGAAATCTATGACGCCGAGGCATTGGTCACGGCTCTCTTAGATATCGTCAGCGAAAGAACCGGTTACCCGCCAGACATGCTCGATCCAACACTAGATCTCGAGGCTGACCTCGGCATCGACTCGATCAAACGAGTCGAGATTCTAAACAGCTTCCGCAAGATTCTCCCGGCAGCCAAACAAGCGCAGCTAGAGTCGGGCATCGAAGAGTTGGCAGGCACCAAGACGCTGGAAGGCATCATCGCTTGGATTCGCAAAGAACCAGTTGCCACTGAATCTGGTGCAGCAGTCAAGCAGCCAGCAGACCTCAACGTCAAAATCGACGGGCAAGCGGTCAACTACGATATCGAAGGAAAGCTGGAAGACGGTCATAACGGTAACGGCAATGGTCACGGAAGCAACGGAAATGGCCACAACGGCAATGGGCATGGCAATGGCCATAACGGCAATGGGAAGAGCCAAACGTCCGCAGCCAACGCTCACGGCAGCAATGGTTCCGGCAAATCAACGCTCGCATCGCTCGATGACCTTGTAAGCCCGGCGGAAAAAAAAACCGTTAAAAGCGAGATGAAAAGAGCTCTTGTTAAGGTCGTCGATCTGCCGGCCTTGCAGTCAGAGCCTTCTTTTAGCGGCACTTGGCTTGTAACTTGCGACGATGTCAAATTGGCGGAATCGATCAAGAAGCAATGGGAAGCCTCCGGTGCCACATGCGTCATCATTGAGCACAGCAAGCAAGAGTCGAACCTCGCCGACCACAAAGCATCAGTCAACCTGCTCGACTTCGAAGAAGTTGAGAGGCAGATTGGAATCATTCGCCAAGAGCACGGTCCGATATCTGGATTTGTGCATTGCGTGGGAGCGAACTCAAACAAGAGCGAGACACTGGGAAGCAAGAGCCTCTTCGTTGTGGCTAAAGCCTTAGATGCCGAGATTAGTGCAGCTGCTGGCACAAATGGCGGTGCAGTCGTGATCTCGCGCATGGGTGGTGTCTTCAAATCATCTCTGGCAGTAGTCACTGAAAACGACCTCTACACGCAAGCCGGATCAGTAGGCTTACTGAAGTGCTTAGCCAAAGAATGGCCTGGTGTCGCTTGCAAAGCCATAGACTTCGCCCGGAATTTGACTTCGGAACAAATTGCTAGGGCAGCGGCAGAGGAGTTTTGTGCAGCAGACACCCGCACTGAAGTCGGTCGTGGTGCAGAGCTTCAACGCTTCGGCCTAGATGTCGCCTATGCTCCGCTGCAGGAAACAGAAAACGCCATAAAATTGAATCAAGATTCGGTGGTGCTCGTAACCGGTGGTGCGCGCGGTATTACTGCAGAATTAGCGACCGAGCTAGCACAACGGTTCCAACCAACGCTAATCCTAGCGGGACGCGCGGAAGAGCCGGCTGGAGAGGAAGCTCCGCACACAGCAGGTTTGACCTCGGCAAAAGATCTCAAAGCCGCAATCATGACACACATGCGCGAACAGAAAGAGGCGGTAAGCATCGCAGTTGTCGAACAAACATATGTGAAATTGCTGCGCGACAGAGAGATTCGCGGCAGCATCGCAAAACTGCGGGCACACGGTTCACAAGTGCACTATCGCTCGGTCGACGTCAAGAACGACCAACAGTTTGCAGCTCTGATTGACGACATTTACAGCCAGTTTGGCAAAATAAACGGTGTTATAAACGGGGCTGGAGTGATTGAGGATGGCTTCCTCAAACAAAAATCGCTTGCATCGTTTGAACGTGTATTTGACACCAAAGTGAACAGCGCCATAACTCTGGCACAGAAGCTGCGTTTCGACGAGCAGTTGCAGTTTGTCTTCTTGTTCTCGTCGGTAGTAGGTCGCACAGGGAACGCCGGGCAAACCGATTACGTCTCGGCCAACGAAGTGATCAACAAGCTGGCGACAGAACTAAATCAAAAGTCGGGCGCGCGCGTGGCGTCTTTGATGTGGGGTCCATGGAAAGGTGGCATGGCTAACCCTGAATTGGAATCAATCTTTGCTCGCTACGGCTGGGCGATGATCGCTCCGGAAGAAGGCCGAAAAGCCTTCATTCAGGAGCTCGCTAGCGGCAGCAAGTCTGATGCGGAAGTGCTCTTGGTTGCTGAATTAGCAAAAGACGGCGACAGCCCGGTCGGCACTGGACCTCGCTTGCAGGGAGTGGAAGCCCAGCGGCTCAACTCTGGTGAGCACGAGTTTCATCTAACTTTAAACCCGGCACAAGACGTTTACTTGAAAGACCATACGTTCGACGGCGTGCCTGTGATGCCGATGGCTTTTGCACTTGAATTGATGGCTGAGGCGGTTCAATCAGTTTATACCGACTGGGCTTGTGCCAGAGTGATCAACCTGGACATTCCTTCGGGCATCGTATTCGATACCAGCTCCAAGCAGGTAACCTTGTCAGTCGTCGAGCAATCTCGCAACGAAGCTACTTTATTGATTGAATCTTCGCTAAGCGTGAGCTATCCTCGCAAGCGAACAAACTTCAAAGCGACCTTCGAGTTGGTTAAGAAGAGCGAGCCCCTCTCGAAAAAGGCTGCCTTGAGCCAACTTCCGGATGTAATTCCGACGCAGGTTGCAGGCATGGATGAACTGAAGGATCTTTCTGAAGCAGACGGCTCGGTTCCGACGGTCGAACAGATCTATTCCGAGTATCTCTTCCACGGTCCACTCTTCCAGCACATCACTGCCGTTGAAGCGGTAGGTGCCGAGGGAATCGTAGGGCGGCTAACTCCTTCGCAACCAGTTAAGTGCATTCCGTCCAGCAAAAATAGCGAATGGATGATCGATCCAGTGCTTCTGGATAGTGCCATGCAACTTGCTGGTGTCTGGGTTCGCAAGTATCTGGACATCACAACATTGCCGACCGGTTTCCGCAAGCTGCATCTGGTCAAACCGTTGACGGAGCAGAACTACCTTGTGCGAGCCTTCATGGATTCGCAGATTACATCAACGAATCTAGCCTGCCATGTAGCCGTATATGAGGAAAGCGGCGAGCTTGTACTGCTTCTTGAAGGCCTTGGTGGCGTGGGAAGCAAGTCGCTGAATAGATTGGCCAGTCCGGCTGGCTCAACGGGGTCGGGGAGATGAAGGCGCGGGACAAAACCGCAAACTTAAAGACCAGCTCTGAAACAACTCCAAAAAGCGATGAATCTCAGCGCGGAGCGACTGAGATTGCCATTGTCGGCATGGCATGTAGCTATCCCGGTGCACCTGACCTCAATAGCTTTTGGAAGGCGATTGTACGCGGCGAAGATTGCACGCGAACTGTAACCGATAATGAGTGGGCAGAGCGTTATTACAATCGCCAATCGGCAGCATTCGAGCAAGCGTACTGCGGTAAGGGTGGGTTCATCGAAGACATCGAATTCGACCCCATTAAATATGGAGTGATGCCGAACAGCGTAAACGGTGCCGACACCGATCAATTCGCAGTTCTAAAAACAGCCTGTGATGCGCTCACCGATGCAGGACTCGACCGCAATACATTCAACGGCGACCGAGCTGAAGTTTTGATCGGCCGCATCGGCGCACCAGGTGACGGGGTCATGAATATGATCCAGCGCGGAACCACAATTACTCAGTTCATCGACATTCTGAAGAAGCTCCATCCGGAGCATACGGAAGCCGAACTCACTGCTATTGCTGATGCTCTCAAAGACTCACTCAAGCCTTGCAGTGCCGATACTATTCCCGGTGTCATGCCAAATATCATGGCAGGCCGCATCGCAGGCAGACTTGGATGCAAAGGACGCAGCATGGTCATTGATGCGGCCTGCGCGTCCTCACTAATAGCCATCGAGATTGGAGTCAGAGACTTGCAATCAGGCATGTGCGACCTGGTGCTGGCTGGCGGTGTTCACATAAACAGCGTAGCCGTGTTCTATCAGATGTTCTGCGGACTTGGTGCGCTGTCCCGCCGCGAAATCATCAGTCCGTTCGACGATCAAGCCGATGGCACTCTCCTTGGCGACGGCGTCGGCATTGTCGTACTAAAACGTCTGGCAGAAGCAGAACGAGACGGTGATCGTATCTATGCAGTCATAAAAGGCGTCGGCTCTTCCTCAGACGGCGTCGGTACAAGCATGCTTGCACCATCATGGGAAGGAGAGGCGCTTGCTATGCGCCGCGCATATGAGATGGCACAGATCTCCCCGCGCACTGTGGAACTATTAGAAGCGCATGGAACAGCAACGCCAACTGGCGACGTTACGGAAATGACAGCCGTACAAAAGGTCTTCCAGGCAGATGATGAGCACCGGCAGTGGTGCGCACTGGGCAGCGTGAAATCTAATTTCGGACACACGCAGGCAGCCGCGGGAGTAGCAGGTGTCATCAAAACGGCGCTGGCTCTTTATCAGAAGATACTGCCACCAACTCTTAAAGTAAACGTTCCAAACAAACAGATTGATTGGAAGAACTCTCCTTGTTATATCAATCAGCGCTCGCGTATCTGGATTCACCCGCAAGTGCACGCCAAGGTCGAGCGGTCTCGTTATCCGGAATTGAACTACGATGACCCTCCGCGCCGCGCTGCAGTCAGTGCCTTTGGCTTTGGTGGAGTCAACGCTCACCTGGTAATGGAGGAACATCTTGACCCAGCCGAGGCTGCAAGTCAAAGCCCGTTCCCGGACTGGGACAGCGAGGTATTTCTCTTCGCCTTCGACAGCGATGAAAATCTGGTCTCTTACCTAAAAGACCTGGAGCAGTTTGTTCAGCAGGTTCCCAGAGCAGAACATAGCAGTGGCAGTTCTCGTGTATCTTTGAAAGATGTTGCGTACACAGTAAACAGCTTCTATCAGGAGCAAGAGTCGCAACAGGCAAGACGAAAAGCGAAAGCTTCAATTGTCGCGACATCATTGGACGACCTACAAGCAAAGCTAGCAAAACTCATAGCCTGCCTAGAGAAGACTGAAGCTGTAGAAGCCTTGAGCTCAGATATCAATCTCGCCGGTGCCCCTGATGCACGCACGGGTAAGCTGGCTTTTGTCTTGCCTGGGCTTGGTGCCGCCTATCCGAATATGTTGGCCGACTTGAGTGCGCATTTCCCCGACGTCAGAGCTGTATTCGACTTCGTAGACCAGCTAGCACTAGCGGCTGGAGCAGCAGAGCCTCCTAGCGCGAAGGTCTTCCCGAATCCTTTCAAAGTCGATGGTGGCAAATCCAGTACTTCTATATTAGCCAACGAAGACTCCGCGGTCGTAATGCTTTTAATGGCGGAATGGGCACTATATACGGTGCTGCAAGAGTTAGGAATCAAAGCTGACGCGCTAGTCGGAGTCAGCACTGGTGAATTTGCCGTACTGAATATAAGTGGTGCTTCCGACATCATTTCCTCAGCACAGTTGTTCTATAAATTCAGCACCGCCGTTGCGCGCGGTGTGCCTCAAGATGGTCTCGTCGACCTGCGAAGCATGAAGGTCGATGCGCCGGCAGATGATGTACTGGCTCTCGTTCAACATATAGAACCTCCAGTCTATCTGGCAGCAGCGTTGTCGCCGCAGCAGACACTGATCTCAGGCGACAAGACCGCGATCGCTGAGGCACAAAAGCTCCTGAAAGAGGCAACGCTCGTCGCGCATATGCTGCCTACGGCGATTCCTTATCATACGCCGTTAGTTGCTGGGCACATCAAACCAGACAATGAAGAGCTGAACAGACTACCGCTGAGCACACCGAAGATCGAGTCTTGGTCTTGTTCGATGGCCTCTCAATATCCACAAGATGTGGAGCAACTGCGCGAAATCACAACCAATTTGTTCACACGCCCGATTCGTCTCACGGAGACGATAAGCAAGCTCTACGAACGAGGCGTAACCAAGTTCATTGAGGTTGGTCCTAAGGGCACTCTCACTTCGGTCATTGACGAAATACTCGAAGACAAGCCACATCTGGCAGTGGCTTCAAATAGATCTGTCGGTTCAGCCATTCATCAGCTCAACTTGATGGTCGGAGCCCTCGCCTGTCATGATGTTCCTCTCGACATCGATTATTTATTCAAGAGACGTAGTCCGGTCAGACTGAATTTGCAAAAGCGTGCTGGAGAGCAGCCTAAATCGACGAAACATCTGCGCATGACTTATCCAAATCTGGCGCTCGATGATATTACTGCGGCAAGACTTAGACAAAGTTTCCAGCAACAACCCACTCAAGCGGCTCAATTCCAGAACACAGCGACCTTGCCTTTACAAGACCAGCCACCAGTCGGCGCCGACTTCACAGGAAAGGACCTGCTCGCGACCGGCTTACTCAACTTTCAGCAAAATGCGCAGCAAGCACAACTTATTTTACAACTGACAGTCAATGACCATCAATACCTCCTCGATCACGCAATCGGCGGTATTGTTTCGACTTCATCAGGACCGGAGCGTGTTTTCTTGCTACCGCTCACGGTGGCACTGGAACTAATGACAGAAGCAGCTGCGCTGCTCATGCCTGGCAAACTGGCAGTTAAACTGGAAAACATTCGTGCGCTGCGTCGCATCAAAGTGGGGCTAACGGGAACCAAGATTGCACTTTCAGCAAGCATCAAAGATAGCGGCAAAAATCGATGCACCGCATCAATAACCATTCTCAATGACGATTTCACAGCTGCCACCGTAAACGGTGACAACACTCCGGCAATGAGCTGCGATATAGTTTTCCAAACAGAGTTTTCGAAGCGTGAAAAGATCAAGCTCGACAGCTTGGTCGCGGATGGTCGCACACCGCTTCTCACCCAACAAGATCTATATACGCAGCAGACGATGTTCCACGGTCCGCGCATGCAGTCTGTGACTTCATTGACGCGAGTGAACAAGAAACAGATCTTAGGCACAGTTGCAGCTAGAGACGCAGGAGCCTGGCTGTCCACCACGTTCAACCCGCAGTTTTGTACAAATCCTTTGTTGCTGGACAATGCTACGCAGTTGGTACTTTTTCACCTTTATGAGTACCAGCAGCCAGCGAACGCCTTGCTTCCTTTCCTGGTCGAATCGCTCGAACTCTTCGCAGACCTGAATAGTCTCCGCGGCGAGATCTTCGTTTTCGCCAATCTTACTTCGCTGACTCAAAGAGGCACCGAAGCAGATGTCACATTGATTGCCGGCGACGGTACCGTTCTTGCCAAATTCAACACGATATGCAGCCGCAGAATAATCCTCGATGAGCCCTGGCGCACACACATCTACGAACCAATTTCGGTACAGCTTCCCAATAGCAAAGAACACCAGCAGCTACAGCAACTATTGCCTATCTCGCCGTTGTGGGCGACAGCCTCATTTGCAAACGACGAATTCCCAGCAGACGAAGTCACTCTCACCTGGCTCATGGATTATATTTTCAGCGCCGCAGAACAAAGACATTGCGAACTGACGTTCAAAACAGGACAGCGCAGACGCGAATGGTTGCTAGGTCGGTTAGCCGCCAAACAAGCGGTGCGCAATTTATTGCTACAGGTGCACGGAGTGAACGCTCCGTTGGCCGATATCGTCATCGGTCAAGATGAATCCGGTAAACCATGGGTGGGAGGCGAATTCCTAGCCCAACTGGGTTGGGCACCGCTCGTTTCGCTTACCCATAAGAACAACAGCGTTGTAGCGATCGCAGCACACCCTCAAATCGGCGCCAGCATCGGCATCGACTTGGAAGTTGCAACTGAACGAGAGCAAGGTTTCGAAACCCTGGCGTTCACAGACCAAGAGCAACAGCTGCTTCTCTCTCTGGACGCGATAGGAAGACCTCTGATGATAGCCGCTTTATGGTCTGCCAAAGAAGCGGCAGCAAAGGCTACGGGCATCGGGTTGAGAAACAATCCCAAAACGATTCAGATAACCCCGGCGCTGAATTCGGATGGAAGACCGTGCTTTGGCCCTCTCTGGCAAGCTGAAATACTCAACACCTACATGTCAGTACCAATCTCCTTGCCCGTAATTATCAATGCGTTTGAAGCCTACGTTCTGGCTGTTTCCTGTTGGGCTCCAGTTAGCTACGAACAAGCAGTAGCATCTACTTATTAGCGACCAATTATCTCGCTCCCCCGTTGTGTTTTTCCAATTGTGTTGTTGGAAAGCTACATGACAGACTTGTAGCAGGACTCCATGCAATCAATCGGCGGTGCACTTAATGCTGATTGACGTGCAATGCACTGGAGGGTGCCTGGAGTCCTGCTTTTCTAACTAACTAAATTAATGCGGACGGGGGAAGCCGGGTGAGAGAGTTCCCCTGCATGCAAAGAGGACATGAACAGTAGAAGGTTGCTAGCAAGGATTATCAAGCGCACGAAAAAGCTCTACGATAAAGAGAAAACTGGAGGCACTCCTCAAACTCATCGATGACTAGTAAATAAATGAGAAAGCTAACCGCTACTTTCTTCGCGATAATTCTTTCCGGTGTGCAAGCTCCCATGTGCCTTGCTGTGCCTTCAGATGGAACGACGACGGCGGCCATTTTGACTGAAGCGAAAGGGACAGTATACAAGCGCGGTTTCATTGACTGGTCGAAAGAGAAGTGGGGCGATCCAGCACCGGCAAAAGTGGGAGACGTTCTAGAGGAAGGTATGCAAGTTGGCACAGGAGATAAATCCTGGGCACAGATCGCGTGGCAATACGTGACGTGCCGCGCGTGGGCCAATTCGGTCTATGCAATCGCACCACATCAACGGCTCGTATATCTGTCAAACGGCGAAATGCTTTTCCATCTCGATAAAAATCGAAAAGATAAAGACAAAGACAAAGATCAATACTGCCTGTGGACCAACTTGTTGCAAGCGCGAATCAGAGGAACGACCGTGTTAGTTCAGGCGACTCCTGACAGATCGCGCATCACGGTTCTAGAAGGAGCGGTGGATGTCTTGAACAAACTAGATCATAGCGTTGTGCGCATAAAACCAGGCGTGGTGCTAGAAGTGCAGGCTAAGATCAACACCACTCACAACAACAATCTCAATCAAAGCAATTTGCTGCAAGAGGCAAATACGATCAAAACCGCGAACAACATAGAACAGGCATTAAGCCTCCCAGCCACAATCAGCGCTTATGGTGATAATGCCGTAGAGAAAGCAGCTTCTGAGCAGGTGGTTGCTCCGAAAACGATTTTGCCCGGCGCCATCTCGACTGCAGAGACGATTCCTCAGCAGTTGACAAATATTGCCTCGGGCAAGGAAGCAATAATTCCGCTGTTTGATGATGTTAGATCAACCACTAACTTACTTGTGGCAAACGTGGACATGCTCTTGAACCATGGACTGGTGAATGGACTGGAGAGCGAACTCAGTAGCTTGCCACTCGTGAAGGACTCGCTGCAAGAGCTGCCAGCGCTTTTTCACGAAGGGAATGCACAAGTGCTAGATATTCCTTTGAGCGCGGGCAAGGCTGTAACCGACAATCCATTGATCACTTCGGCAGCAGAGATTTTAAGAACACCGACAAAGCTGGCTTATGATGTTGGTCCTAACGTGGGCGGACTGATACATATCAGTCCGTCATCGGTCGCGTTGTTTCCGCCCCAAGCGATCATAGGCGCGGTCAAAGCTGTAGGCGAACAAGCCTATACAAACAGTGTCACAAATGGACTACGCATCAATCAGGCCGGTCATCGCGTACTTACTTTGACAGATCCGCTTTTCCGGCTTCCTATCACATCGACTCTGATTTCACCACAGCTTCCAGGTGGAGCCAACCTGCCGGGAGCTACTGCCACCGCTGGTGGTGGTCTCGTAATCAACAACAGTGTATTAGTAAGTCGCACGCTCGGCACAGTAGGCGTCACATCAGCAGCGGCGCTGGCAAATCTCACCACATCAAACCCGCTGCTTAGCGGCACACTCGGCGGTATCGGTGGGCTAGCCGGAGTACATGGATTGACTGGCGTGACAGGTCTGGGAGGCATTACTGGCCTCAACGGATTGACCGGAGTCACAGGATTGCTTGGACTTAGCGGTCTCACAGGAGGGCTAGGAAACACCCTCAACGGAACGCTAGGTAGCGTCGGAGGCGTCGTAACCGGCCTGGGCGGAACTGTAGGAGGCACCCTAAACGGCGTCGGCAGTACGCTCGGAGGCAGCATAGGCAGTACAGTCAGCAATCTCGGCACGGGATTGGGCGGTACTGTAAGCGGTTTGGGCGGTACGGTGAACAACCTGGGCGGCACCCTTGGTGGTCTGCTTGGTGGGCACCACTAAGCGGGCACAACATTTGAAAAGTGCAGCTCGACTCAGACTTGACTTGAAATGATAGCACCAACGAATCAGCAACTGAGAACTGCCTCTGCTTCGGCAAGGTTGTACTTTGTCGTCGCCATGATTTCTGGACTCTTGCTATTGACCGTGCACATCTTCGACAGGGTCGAGTTGCAGACCATAAACTCACGATTCGAGGTGAGGCGCTGGCTAAACTGGGCACCAGCAGGTCTAGCGAAATTGTCACCTCTGCGTCTGTGGCAATACCATGAGGAGCACGAAATTCCAAGACAGTGGTGGGCGTGGGACTATACGTTGAGCTGGCTACTGGCAGATAATCATCCTTCCAGCGAGCACAAGTTCATTTTATTCAACCATCAGCTTGAGGATGAACCACCGCTTGAGGCGCTGCCAGACCATCCGTGGATGAAGCCTTTGTTTCAATATCCATTGTCGCGCGCGACTCTCGCCGAGACGATCACCTTTCTCGCTAAGTCGGGCGTGAAGATGATTATTCTCGACAATGATTTTCCACAGTTTACCGCCGAAGATAAGACACTCGCCGAAGCCATTCTCAATTGTCATAGCGGCAAGTCAGCCGGACACCCCGTGCCGATTCTCATGGCAAGAACAGTAAACAGGCATAGCATCGAAAACATATTGCAGCTGGAGATACCTACTGCACCAAGCGGGCTGCTAAATCAGCTGAAGGAACTCGATCCGAAGTTGAATGCGCTTGATGAACTGACAGGCAGCACGGGCGTGGTGCTTGATGAGGACCAAGTAGTGCGTCGCCTAGCATCGCGAATCCCGACGATGCATGACGAAGTGATCGACTCGATCGCGATAAAAGCACTGCATAGACTGAAAGAAACAGTGCCGCGGGATGTGCCACTATTAGTCGATATTGACTTTGCCTGCCCTCCAAATTCTCAGATCTATCCGATCAGACCAATGTCTTATCTGCTCGACCCCGAGCGACGCCAAGCAATGACTGATGCAGGCAAGGCAGACGGCGACGTCACTCTTAATGGTGCCGTCGTAATCGTAGGTGACAGCGTCGTCGATCTTTTCAATACTCCAACGACAAATTCTGGTGTCAATCAGATGAGCGGCGCCGAGGTTTTAGCAAATTCCATCGACACTCTAAGCAGGCGTTCATGGCTTTTGCGGCTGAATGTATGGCAACAGATCGGCTACCTGACTGCCATAGTGCTCGCATGCGCTTTCATCACCTTTCTCTGGCGCACGTTTCCTCTGCAGGCCCAAGCCAAGCCAAATTCGCTTAAGTATCTCTCAAATGAGTTGTGTGGGTTCATGCTCATGATTATTGGTTCTTATGCAACAGCCGCCATGCTGTTTGCAAAAGTGCACATTATCGCACCAGTAGTAGTGCCAGCTATTAGCCTGACACTAGCTTCATTTGCCACACTGCAATGGGAGCGAGCACGAGAAAAGGCGGCAGCGCTGGAACGAGACCTGAAGGCAGCACAAGACAATCTGGCTCTGCAAGGTGAGCTACATCGCACCGAACTCGAGCGGCAGAAAGCCGTAGCCGAAGCTCACGAAGTAATGATGGATAAAGAGCGGCGACAGGAGTTTGCTCGCCGAATCAATCACGACCTGAGAGCACCCGTCAGCGTCCTTAGTTGGACGATCGCCAAACTGAGAGGCAAGAAGCTGACTGAAGCAGAACGTCTCGAAAAGATAGACAGACTAGCAAATACTACTGACAGGCTCTTCGGTCTGATCAATGAATTGGTAGCCAGCTACTCTAGTGAAGGAAGAGAATCCAAAGCCGAAGATGCGCCAGATTCATGCGACATCAAATCTGTGCTTGAGAACAGCGTGCAAATGCAACAAGTGTTAGCCGATGAATGTAAAGGTACACTCAAGCTTTTGGAAGCGAAAGACAATTGTCGTGTACAAACGAGCACGCTGCAGCTGGGACGTGTAGTTGACAACATCATCCGCAACGCCTTCCTTCACAATCAGCCCGGCATAGACGTGCATATTAAGTTGACGAGCGACGGTCGCACGCATCAGATTTGCATTGCTGATACGGGGCAGGGCATCGCTAAAGAGCATCTGAACCAGATTTTCAAACCAGGCTATCGTGCTGGGAAGGAGGTCGACAAGCAGGCTGCAGATGGTCAGGGTTTGGGATTGGACATCGTAAACAGCTTTGTTGAAAACATGAACGGTTCAGTGCAAGTGGAAAGCACCGTAGGCGAAGGCACAACGTTTATAATAAACCTCCCGGCTTCAAAAATCGGGGCGACCGAAGAGATAGACGCATCGGTCTCAAAGAGCAGCGTAGCGAGGTAAACAATGACGCGACTTCTAATCATTGAAGACGACAAAGACTTCGCTGACATTCTCAAAGAGTGCCTTGAAGAGGATGAAGACCTCGAGATAGCTGCCGTCATAGGTGATGAAGAGTCGGCTATGGAATTTATTCGTGGCGGCGGACTTAGTGGCATACACTGCGTGTTAGCTGACTTGCAATTACCAAAGACAAAAAACGAAACGCGGGTCAATTCCTCAGCGGGACTGCGCATTTTGGAAGAGATAAGACACGGGCGAAACTTTTACGGCACGATCATAATTTTGACGAGTTCGAAGGCACCAGAAGACGGACAACGAGCGCTGGCGGCCGGATGCGATGGATATCTGTGCAAACACGCACCAATAGCCGATATTCCGAGCATGCTGGACGAATTAAAAATAGCCATCAAAGGCAACGTCATGATCGTATCGAGCGAGATGCGGCACGTTTTTTTCCGCGATGATGTTTCAGCAAAGGAAGCTCGTTTGATGGATCTGCTCGTTGAAGATAAGAGCTGGGCAGAGATAGCACAAGAGCTCAATTACAAGACGCCGAAAGCGGCAGCCAACATCGCCGATAGAATCTATGACAAGTTGATTCCGGAAGGCGACAAGCAACAACTCGACGCGGCCGGTACGAAAAAGCGGCAGAAGGCACTCGAGATTTGGCGGAGTCGCCACGGCCGGTAAGTCACTCATGGCGCCAGGCGATAACAGAAGAGGAAGGGAAACGAAAAACTTAATCCAATTGCCCAAATCTATGCTCACTTCAGTCGTTGCAGTGCTCGTCGTTCTTTGTTCGGTACTGCGACCAGCGGCCGTTCTGGCTGAACCAAGCGACAAAAACAATTATTCGGAACTCTTAAAGAGCGCAGGCGAATTGACAGTTGATTTCTTGCGGCCAAAGAGACACTCCGTTCCAAATAAGCAACCAGCAGTCCAAGACTACGAAGTGTTAGAAAGGGTGAAAGTAGCAACCCCGGGCGAGCGCGAGATTGTGACGCGCACGCTAGTTGACGCAATCAATTCAGGGAAAACAATACCTGGTACCGAATCTGAATCAGCGGCCTTTATGGACGACAATTCGTTTCATCCAGTTTATGCCGTGACGGCGCAAAGCCACAACGAAATTCTTTCCTTCCTTTTGGATTTCTCATCTCTACACATCGACAAATCGCAACTGCTTGTAGTATCAGGAGCTAACGCTCAGACTCGAGTGCGCCGATACGAGGTGATAAGTCATTACGGTAATGTTTTCGATGTTCTTTTCAAAATTCACGATCCAACATTTTTGAGTCGGAACAAATCAACTGTCTATGTAGCAACAGCTGAAATCAAACCAGGCGACGCCATCACGCCTGGTACCGCCATGAAGTGGAGCATGTACAACTCATATTTAACTGGTCATGAAGCCAAAGCGCTAGAATTCAGCAGAAATCCGAAGTGCACAAACTCTATACCGCATCTTTCCTTTGTGAAGGACGACCAATTCACATACGAGCTTGAACATAACACGAAGTCGACGATGGCGGTCGACAGTAGCGTTGGTGGACATGCAGCTACTGATGTAGAGGTTGTAGCAGCCAAAGAGTTGTCGCAAACCGAGCTTGCATTCTTAAAAAGTGCTGACAGCATCAAGTTGGTTCCCACTCACTACGGTGAAGCCGCTCCTGGTCAAGCAAATATCAACCACTTCCCGGCAGGTTCTGGCAGAGTGCTTGAGACGCCAGAATTGCGAGAACTGGTTATTGAAAATCTGAGAGCCGCGCTAAATAACGCTGACATGTCCGCTCTATGTTTCGAACCGTCTTTTGGCATTGAGGCGAAGCGTGGAGTCGAAGTACACAATTTCCTCGTGTGCTTCAGCTGTTACGAAACGATTGAATATCTGCATTCCGGAAGTAACGTCAAGGAAGTCCATTACCGAACCTTTGGACAATACTGGCCGATTTTGCAAGCCTTGCTAGAAGCGGTCCCGGGTTACGGAGACTCTGATTGGTACTTTAGCTTAGCCGCAAACCGAACCATTAATGTGGGCGAATCGATCAAAGAGTCTGACATACGATCACGCTGGAACTTCGGGCAGAGACAGCTTCAAGCTCCAGTTCACGAATCAGATGTTACAGGTACGACTGACTCAGTGGTCACGGAGATTCGCTACGAACAGCATCCCGTTTGCGTCGAAACAATAGTTGCAGGTAAAAAGATCTACGCCAGACAGATAAAATATGAGAAGTCGCTGTAGCTCTCAATTGGTCTTTTGTGATTGGTTCTTCTGCGGATGCTCTTTCATCCACTTTTGCACTTCTTTGAAGTCAACTGGCGTATCAAAACGAGCACACTCCTGACCATCGGGACCGTACAAAATAACCTTGGTCGAAACAGCCGGGTTCGGGACTTCGGCAGGACCAACCTTGTTTACCGGATGCGTTTGGTCGGTGTTAGGAGGACTCTGAGCTCCATCGACTCCGAGGACATAATTCCCAGTCTTCTTGGCCATTTCGCTTGCAACGCTCGGCGAAGGGGGATTAGATGAGGCCTCACCTGAGTGGCAAGCCTTAAGCCAAACAAGCTGCGGCGGCCTTTGACCTTTCTCTACTTGTTGCATTTTGATCTCTGCGGCCAGCCTATCATTCGGAATCACGACACTCGGGTCCCAACTCGCTTCCGTCATTACGCGACCAGGGAGTCCATGTGCAGTTATAACAACAACATCTGGCGGAGCCGTGGTTTCTGCCGGGTTCATCGTTTGCTCTTTTTTGCTTCTAAAATCGTGGTCCGGCTTCCGTTGCGCCTCGCGTAAGCCTGTCGGCATACCAAAGGCTTCATTCAGTTTGTCGGTCAGATCTCGAGCAGTTTCTTCTGTCGCAGACGCGCTACCATCACTATTCAGATCAGCAAGTTTTGTCGTCGCTTGCTCTTGACGCAGTGGTCTATTGTCTTTGTATTCTGTCGTCTCATCAAAAATGGTGAATGAATTTTGGCCATCCGCCGTTAGCTTGAATGAGCGCAAAGCATCCCGAAGCTTCATAGCTTCGTTTTCTTTATTGTCTACTTTGTTTACTATAGTCGCCCTTTCGGAAAGCCTGTCATCTGGCTTGTTATGCTCAGACCCCTCTCCACTATGCAAGAGTTGTCGCCGCTCATGGTTCATTTCGGTCCGCTCAAATCGGGTTCATATCAGACCTTATACCCACAAAACACCGAAAGCCGCAGCCAACATCGGACAATCCGGCTATACGTTGAGGCGATGGGTGGGCGCCTGAACCTTGCCGTATCGTTTCCACATATGCAGTCGTTTGGGGTTGTCCATATTGGAGGTTTAGCTCCTAGCGATGAGAACGAATGAAAGAGACACAATGTGACGTGCCTCTTCTTCAACATGCACCACTTTCGTCAGCTTTGGGATGAAACAGGCATCCAACCAGTCTCGATTGCAGCGAGCAGCTGCGAATCTACTTCTGCAGAAGCTATGGAGTGCCTATATTTAAGTCCGTTCTCACTCACGCACTGTTGCGTGCGCGCAAGAATGGATTCTCCGACCTTTGCTTCCGAGAGAAAATTCAGCAGCAACATTCTTACCGCATGCGTGCGAAGCAAATCGGCAGGCAACGAATCTAAAGCCCAACCCAGATAGCAGACATTGTTCACATGGTCGTTGAAATCGAGATGCGTAGCACAGACCTCAAACTTCTTTTCCAATCCAACGCTCAACTCACTCGACATAGCAGGCACTTGGTCTTCACCGAGTATATCAGCGGATAGACCCGGCAAGCGAAAGGGATCGATTGATTGAGGCAGTCGCACGGGCCGTCTGCTCTGTCGGTCCAACAAAAGCCATATTGAACTCGCTTCACCGAGCAGTTCATTTGATGCAGCATCAAATATTTGAAAGTCCCTATGTGCGCGAACCCCCCTTGCTTCTGGTAGATGGCCAGGTAAGTATTGTGATTTTGTCTCGCCAATATGGTGTTTTGTAGACACACAGACGCAAGCGAGACAAGACCCACATCTGATTCAACGCAGCAAGATCTATCCCTCCAACTTTTAGAAGTTCCGCATGATTTGCGGCTGAGTCTTGTAGGAAATGACAGAGGCTTTGTACAGTGGCAAACCCTGTTGGGCCCACGTGATAAGAATGAATAGTGAACTGCTCGCGCCATGGACTTCCGGCAAGGGCAGCCTTGCTAGCTTGCAATTCGTCCATCATCTGGCGAAAGCAGCCTGCTCTTCGGCATGATAGCTGCTTCTAACGAGCGGACCCGAAAAGACATTCGTAAAGCCCATGGCCATGCCCCGTTCACGAAACCAATCGAAAGTCTCAGGAGTCACCCATCGTTCCACCGGCAGATGGTTAGGTGTCGGTTGCATATATTGGCCGATGGTGATCAGATCACAACCGCTCTCACGCCAATCGCGCATTACAGCTAAGACTTCATCGTCGGTCTCGCCAAGTCCAACCATCAATCCCGATTTAGTCACCATGCCAAAAGCTTTGGCAATACGCAGAAGTTCCAGACTGCGTTCGTACTTACCTTGAGGACGCACAGGTAAATAAAGTCGAGGCACCGTTTCTATATTGTGGTTGAGGACGTCTGGTCGAGCATCTAACACTGCCTGCAAAGCATCCCAGCGCCCGCAGAAGTCTGGTATGAGCACTTCAATCTTTGTCTTGGGCGAAGCTTTGCGCACGGCTTCTATTGTCCGGGCCCAAACAGAGGCGCCACCGTCCTGTAGCTCATCGCGATTGACAGAAGTGATCACGGCATAACGAAGATTAAGCTTAGCGACTGCGTCAGCAACGCGGGCAGGCTCGTCGAGATCGAGCTCTGTCGGGCGTCCGGTGATCACGTTGCAAAAACCACAACTACGCGTGCAGACATTTCCCAGGATCATAAAAGTGGCAGTGGAGCGCGCCCAGCACTCTCCGCGATTGGGACAGGCAGCCGATTCACATACGGTATTCAGATTGTGCTCTTTGAGAAGCGACTTGAGCTGCTGATAGGGTTTTCCCGTGGGCAACTTCACTTTCAACCAATCAGGCTTGGCAGAAACTTTCATCTTTAGTTCAGATTTCCGCTCAACAACGCCACTTTACCCTTAGTTAGAATGCGTTTCTTCATGCGCTCTTAATGGCAATGGTGGCAGGGGTATGACATACTTTTCGTGATCGTAACGAGTCATTACAAATCTGAGTTCTACGGTACCTAGATTTGCAGACCGCCAGATCGACCGAAAGTCAGCATTCTAACAAGTTTAACCTTGGAAAGCATGCCGAATCCCAAACTGCAGTCAAGCTGAACGGAAACTCAACTAGTCCGCGTGTTTTTTCTCTTATAGCGGTAACAAAATCATGCCAAGAAAACCGATCGATTTGCCTTATGTCATCGAGCATCTCTCAATCCTTGATGAAAAGAACAATTTAGATAAAGCGCTCGAGCCCAAGTTGAGCAATGCGGAATTGAAAAATATGTACCGCTTCATGTTGAAGGCTCGCCGTTCGGATGAACGCATGTTGAACATGCAACGTCAGGGCCGCATCGGAACATTCCCTCAATCATCTGGTCATGAAGCGATCAGCCTAGGCTCTACATTTACAATTCAAAAAGACGACTGGGTAGTGCCTGCCTACCGTGAACTGGCGGGTATGTTGTACCGCGGTTGGCCACTGGAGACCATTCTTTTATATTGGGCCGGCTTCGAAGAAGGGGCCAAGGCACCAGACGACGTCAACGATATGCCTATGTGCGTGCCGGTGGCAAGCCAACTTCTGCATGCTGCCGGAATCGGCATGGCGATGAATATAAAGGAAGAGAAGAAAGTCGTTCTCACCTACTTCGGCGATGGATCCTCATCTGAAGGAGACGCCCACGAAGCCTTGAATTTCGCGGCCGTCTTTAAGGCACCTGTCGTTTTCATCTGCTTGAACAACCAGTACGCTATCTCTGTTCCGTTCGCTAAACAGTGCAAGGCAGAGACGATTGCACAAAAAGCCATCGGTTACGGAATGCCTGGTATTCGCGTAGACGGCAACGATGTCCTCGCTGTCTACACAGCAACGAAAGAAGCAGTGGAAAGAGCTCGCCGCGGCGAAGGTCCCACGCTGATTGAGGCATTGACCTATCGCTTCACACCGCACACGACCGCTGACGATCCGAAGCGCTATCGTTCAGAGGAAGACACCAAGATTTGGCGTGAGCGCGAGCCGCTAGCGCGATTTGCTCAGTATCTCGAAAGCAAAGGTGCCCTTAGCGCAAGTGAGCGCGCCTTGATGGAAGAAGAAGTAGACGCTGAGATCAAAACAGCCGTCAAGAAAATGGAAGAACTGTCCAAATCTGAAGAGCTCCTGAATCCACTGAACATGTTCGATTACATGTACAGCGAACTTCCCTCCAACCTGCTCGAACAGAGAACCGAATTGGAGAAGCACCTAAAAAAGCATCAAAAGCAGAAACCGCAGGGAGCTGAGAAAAAAGAAGCAAGCGCTGCTCACTAGCATCGCCCATGGTACCAAACGATATCACAGCGGAAATTGCAAACCAAAGAGTTTTATCAATCAAATCTAATTCAGGAGTAGGTTCAATGGCCGAAATCAATATGGCAAAAGCAATCAACCTTGCTTTGCATGAAGCTATGGAGAAGGACCCGACCGTTGTCGTAATGGGTGAAGACGTCGGACAAGATGAAGGCGTTTTTCGTATCACCGAAGGATTGCACGCAAAGTATGGCGACAACCGCGTCATCGATACACCGCTCGCCGAGTCGGGTATCGTCGGCACAGCCATCGGTATGGCGGTTTACGGATTGAAGCCGGTGTGCGAAATTCAATTCTCCGGTTTTGACTACTACAACTATCACCAGCTGGAGTCGCATGCAGCACGTTTCCGCAATCGCACCCGCGGTAGAGTCACGGTGCCAATGGTCATGCGCGCACCATATGGTGGTGGCATCAGAGCAATCGAGCACCACTCTGAAAGCCGTGAGGCCATCTACGCACATACACCAGGACTCAAAGTGGTGATTCCATCAGGACCACGTAATGCCAGGGCACTCTTGCATGCGGCGATCAACGATCCTGATCCAGTCATCTACTATGAGCCCAAGGCAGTTTACCGGCTCTTCAAAGAGAACGTGCCAGACCAGATAGAGACGATGCCAATTGGCAAAGCTCAGATTGCAAAACAAGGCAAAGACATAACACTCATCTCTTACGGAGCCAGCCTGCGCCCAACTCTGGAAGCAGCAGAGACACTGGAAGAAGACCATGAAATTAATGCCGAAGTTGTCGACCTTCTCAGCATCGCCCCCCTCGACACGGAGACCATCATCAACTCTGTGCAGAAGACCGGACGTTGCGTGATCGTTCACGAAGGACCGAGAACCTGCGGCATGGCGGCTGAAATTATCGCTCGTATCAACGAGCACGTCTTCTATCATCTGGAAGCGCCAATTAAGCGTGTGACCGGATACGACGTACCGATCCCCTACTTCTCGAAAGAGCGCCAATATCTGCCGGACGCCGACAAGATTACGGCAGCGGTCCTCGAAACCCTAGAAGCGTAAGCAAGACAGACCATAAGCGAGAACCTAATAAGGAGCACAATTAATGGGTACCGACTTTATTCTGCCCGACCTTGGCGAAGGTATTCACGAAGCAGAAGTGCTGAACGTGATGGTGGAGGAAGGAGCGACTGTTCGGGAAGACCAGCCGATTTTGGAAGTGGAAACTGATAAAGCGGTGGTGGAGATTCCCTCACCGCATGCGGGCACCATTGCCAAAGTGCACGTGAAGCCAGGGCAAGTTGTCACCGTAGGCAGTGTCATGGTCAGCTTCACGCTCGAAGCCCCAGTTGCCAAAGTGAAGGGCTCGAAAGCGGCAGCTGCCAGGGCAGGACATACCGATGGCGAGCAGCATAAGAGTGAAGGACGAAGTGAAGGGAAAAACGGTGCCATCCCTCACAGCAACGGCAACAGCCTAAGACAAGCTCCGGCAGAAGAGCACGAATTGGTGCACAAAGACGGACCAGTTCCGGCTGCTCCTGCTACAAGACGGCTGGCACGCGAGCTGGGCATCGACATTCGCCTGGTGCGTGGTACAGGTCGCCACAGCCGAGTACTCGATGCCGACGTGAAAAACTTCGCCGCTACCGGTGGCAATGCCGGCATATCAGTGGCGCACGGCGGCAACGGCACTACCAATGGTGGCAGTACCGCTCCTGTGGCAAAGCCAAAAACGGAACCGACACTGGCCGCCAAATACGGTCAGGGTGGAGAGGATAAAGGCGGTCCGGCCGATTTCGGCGTCTTAAGCGCTCAACCGATAGATCTACCTGATTTCAGCAAGTATGGCCCGACTGAAATCATTCCGCTCAAGTCATTGCGCCGCAAGATCGCCATCAACATGGCTCAATCATGGTCGCACATCCCACACGTAACGACGTTTGATGAAGCGGATGTCACCGAAATCGATGCCTTGCGCGCCAAGTATGAAGCACTGGTGAAAAGCAAGGGCGGACGCCTGACTTTGACAGTGCTTACGATTAAAGCGGTCGTCAGCGCCTTGAAAAAATATCCGCAGTTCAATGCCAGCTTGAACGAAAAGACGAGCGAGATCATCTTCAAGCACTATTACAACATTGGTATCGCGGTCGCCACCGAGCGTGGTCTGATTGTACCTGTCATCAAAGATGCAGACAAAAAGACAATTGTAGAACTCTCGGCCGAGCTATCGGAGATTGCAGAGAAAACTCGTGCCGGAAAGATCGAGCTCGACCGCCTGCAAGGCGGCACATTCACCATCACCAATATCGGTGCCATCGGCGGTACCGGCGCAATGCCGATGATCAACTATCCGGAGTGTGCCATTCTGGCCATGGCGAGAGCGACACAGAAACCCGTGGTCAAGAACGGCAACATCGAACCCGCCTTGATTCTTCCTCTTTCAATGTCCTTCGACCATCGCATCGCAGATGGTGCAGAAGCAGCCTATTTCGTTCAGCACATAGTGAAGATGCTGCAAGAGCCCTTCACCTTTATTTTGGAGGCGTAAATAATGGTCGTAGGAGAAATGGTCCAGGAAGTCGATCTCGTCGTGGTTGGTGCAGGTCCCGGTGGCTACACCGCTGCCCTGAGAGCCGCAGAACTTGGTATCAAAACTCTCCTCGTTGACGCGAAGCCCAAACCGGGCGGCGTCTGTTTGCATGAGGGTTGTATTCCGTCGAAAGCTTTGCTGCACGCTGCGGAAGTAATCAACACGAGCAAGACAGCGGCCAAATTCGGTCTCAAATTCGCAAAACCAGAAATCAATGTAGATGAGCTTCGTAGCTGGAAAGTAAGCGTCACCGACAAACTCGCTCAGGGCATCGTCGGTATGTGCAAGAGTGCGGGAGTCGAGATTCTCGTAGGCCGTGCTCTTTTCCAAGACTCCAAAAACCTGCGTGTTGACCGCGACGGCGAGAGTGCAATGCGCATCAAATTCAAACACGCCATTCTCGCTAGTGGTTCGAGTCCGCTTAAACTGCCGAAGCTTTACAAGAGTGAAAAAGATCTGCAGAGCCCGCGTATCGTTGATTCTACAGGGATTTTGAACATCGAAAATATTCCAACATCACTGCTGGTCGTAGGCGGTGGCTATATCGGTCTGGAAATGGGAACGGTCTATGCCGCTCTCGGTGCAGAAGTATCGGTCATCGAAATGACAGACGGGTTGCTTCCCGGTGTCGACCGTGATCTGGTAAAGCCCCTGGCACAGCATCTTTCCTCGGCTTTCAAAGCCATATATCTGAATGCCAAACTGGTGTCACTAGAAGATAACGGTTCGGGAGTAGTTGCCACCATGGAAGGTGAAGGCGTTCCCGCCACACAAACCTTCGACCGTGTTTTAGTGGCCATCGGACGCAAACCGAACAGCGAAAATCTCGGTCTCGAAAACACAACTGTAGAGATCGATAAATTCGGTTTCGTTCAGATCGACCAACAATGCCGAACCGCTGATAAGCGAATCCTGGCAATAGGAGACGTATCGGGACAGCCGATGTTGGCTCACAGAGCCATGAGGCAAGGAATGGTGGCAGCCGAAGTTCTGGCAGGTCTGCCTTCCACATTCGACAATCGCGCTATTCCTGCCGTTGTTTTCACCGAGCCTGAGATCGCCTGGTGCGGATTGACCGAGAATGAAGCAAAAGCGCAAGGTAAACAAGTGGCAGCAGCCAAGTTCCCATGGTCAGCCTCAGGCAGAGCAATGACTTTGGCAGAGCCTGTGGGACAGACCAAGATTATTTATGACCCTGAAACAACCAGAGTGCTTGGAGTGGGCATGGTTGGTCCACGCGCCGGCGAACTGATCGCTGAGGCTGTAGTGGCGGTCGAGATGGGGGCTGTGCTTGAAGACCTGGTCGTAGCTATTCATCCGCATCCGACATTATCGGAAACTGTTATGGAAGCAGCAACTGCTGCATTGGCCAGATTGCACAGGCAAAAATCGAAACCTGTCGAGAAGCAAGCCAGTAACGTCTAAAATAGAGACGGCAAAAGCTCACAAGGCGCTCCATTATCAGCCACCTGTCAACACCAGGTTGCTTAAGCGCGAATCAAACAGGGCATAGAAGCTTCAGGCCTTAGATAGGTTTATCATTGCCTTTTGGCAGGCAAAAGGGAGCATAAAAAGGACCACAGATGGGACCACAAAACACTCCGACCCCAGAGCACTTTGGTTCAGCGCAGGATTTAATGAATGAGGCGTTGGAAAACGCCAGCATCGAACTCGACAAGATGGTGAAGACGTCAATCGAGAGCCTGACTGCCTTCAATACAACTCTGGAGAGGACCCTGCGGGTTCAACTCCAAAAGCTCGTGGAGCAATCACAAAACATCATCGACTCGCACGTTGATGATCTGGTCACTCATCGTGAAGAATTGTTAGAACGCCTGGCAGATTTCGAGCGCACCGAAACGATTACGCTGACATCTGCAGCCAGAGAAGTTAGACAGCAGGTGATTCAGCGCGCTGAAGAAGCAGCTGACGCAATCGTCAAGCTCGTCGAGCAGCAAATCGTGCAACTGCGCGCAGCGGCCGATGTGTCTGAATCGAGATTCAATCCCTTTTCCGAAACAAACGCCACCACTATCAAGAATCTGACTACGCAAGGTCAAGGCAGAATTGAAAACGAGGAGCAGAGCAAAGAAAAAGTACTGACCGACAAAGTGCAAGCGCTTGACAAAGACGTCTCCGATGTCATCGCTTCCGCTAAAGCTTCTATTGAAAGAACCCTCTCGCAACACAATGTCGAGATGGAGCAAAAAATCGAATCGGTGCTTACCCAATTGAGCGAAGTAGTCACTTCGACAATCGGCGACATCGAAACCACTTCGGCGAACGGCTTGAAGAGCCTCGAAGCCGCCAATAATGCCGGTAAAGACCGGTTGGTTACAACACTGGAAGAGTGGAAGACTGATTGCAATGAGATCAATGACAGCTTACGAGAGAACCTCACAGCTGAATCTCGCACTTCTGAAAAGATGCATTCCACGCGGCTCGACCATAAAGTGGGTGAAGTAAAAGACGAGATCAATCAGATCTCGCAGAATGCTGTCACCAAACTTGTCGCCAGTCACAAGCTCTTTTCCAGCTCGCTCAAACGTCTTGAAAAACGCTATCATGACCGCTTAGAGCGTTTGATATCCAAGTTTGAAACAGCACTTGCGGAAGAGGCAAAGTTACCACAAGCCTCCTCGCAAAATGCACAAGAGTTGAAAGAGCTGATGCATGCCAGACTGCAAGCCAGAGCAAAAGAGATAGCCAAAGCGCTGCAGAGGCAAGTCGATCAAATCGAAGCGGAATACACTCGCTACTCAGGCAGTACGAATGAGCGCATCGAGAGCATAAAAACAGCAGCAGTCGAATCGCTCGACAAACAAAACAAGATTTTGAAAGGCGAATTAGACCGCGTGATTCGCGGCTTCACAACAGAAGTGACTGAACTGAGGTTAGAATTACCTCAGGTAGAAGAAGCAGGAAGAGCCGCGGCACTCGCCGTGATGGCCTACCGAGATGCTCGCCTTTCGTTCGGCACCGATTAGGACTGGAGCAAGGAGACAAAATGTCAGTATCGGGCAAAAAGCTTCAAGAGATTTATGATGGCGGCTCCGCGCAGCTCACGCAGATGGAGGCGGCTGTCAGCCAAAACCTGAGCAAGACCAGCTCAGAGATAGCGCCGACTCAGGCAGAAGGCGAAAACAGCGCGCAGGCAAAAATTGAAGAGCGCAGCTCTCAACTTCATACGGAACTGAAGATATTTCATGAAGAGTGCGTAGAACGCCTGCAAAAGACTCTCGATGCAGAGTTGAAAGAGACGGAAGAACACACAGTTCAGTTAAAAGCCGACTTGGAAAATCTAGCCGAGCGTATGCGCAAACAGATCGCTACGCTGCAGACCACGCACGCTCACGGTTTGACAAATCTCAAACAGAACCTGGCAGATCAGTTCGAAGGACTGATTGAAAACAGCAATATCGACCTCGGCCAGCAAGAATTTATCGTCACCAAGAGATTGAGAAATCACGGCACGCTTGTAATGAACACCTTGCAACAGAAGCTCGACCACTCGTTGTGGGAATCACGCGGTGAAGAGAAGCAGTACAACACTTCTCTATTCAAGGCTTTCATGGCTAAAGCCAACAGCATTGACACTCATTTCTCAGCCTTGATGCAGAAGCTGACCGAGCAATTCCAGGCTCAATTCAAATCGTTGGAAGGACAGGCGCAGCAGGCTGAATCACATTTTTATGCCGAGACTAAGGGACTCTTGGAGAAGATCGGTGAACATGCTTCGCTGACAGAAAATGAGATTCAAGAGTTCTACAGGAAAGAGACCGGCGAGCATACAGCCAGGCTAGACAGTGCCCTAAACGATCTAGCGCAAGACTTGAGCGCCGTGCACGATGCCACCACGGGTCAACTGACGAGCCGTACTCGCGAATTGAGCAAGTCTCTTCTTACATCTTCAGGTGAAGTCCGAGACGCTTTGACGAAGAAAGTCACAGACCTCAATGAAAAAGTAGATACGATGATGGCCCAGTTCCAGTCTAAATTGAGCGAGCGTACTGGCACATCGTTCGAATTGAAAAGTTCGTTGGAAGAAGAGAAAGCACAGATTTTTGGCGGTCTCAAAAACGAGCTGGCAGACATTCGTCGGGGGTTTGAAAAGCGGCTGACGGCACTGATGAAAGACGGCGTGGAAAAGATACAGCAAGCTGAAAATGAAGCAGCTGTAGAGATCGAAGCTTCACACAAACGCTGCATGAGCGAATTAGACAACGCAAGCAATGACGTGCGACAGGAGATTGAAAATGAGGTGACCAGGTTCCTTGAACTAATTGCCGAGCAGAAAGAAAAAGCTTTGCACGAAATTGTATCTGCTGCCGGTGCTGGTGGCGCCGATGGTGCAAAGAAAGCTAAGAAACCAGATTAATTTATAGAATCGCAGGCAAGAATCATGAGCTCGATGCTGAGTAAAAATCACATAAAGGCGGCGGACCTCCAACCATATTTGCGTGGTTACGACAACAGGTCTACGGAGACTGCTGAAGAGTGGGCAAAAGTCCAGAGTTCCGGCTTTATCCCTGGCATGATCATCTTCTGTCTTGAGAAAGTGGCGTCAGCACCCGGACTAGCAGTCGGACGTCGCGACGAAGCTGTGGACAGTTTCAAGGTTCGCGATCTATGTATAGTTGTAGGCGAAGACGGCGACCGCCCGCTCGTCGTAAACATCACAGCCAGTGCCTATGAGTTGCGATTCTTAGAGGTGCTGATGTTCGAGAAGGCTAAGAAAGCCATTCTCGATGAAAAAGAGTTTCCTTTCGTCGCGGCAAAACCGATCAAACCACTAGATCAAGCGCAACGAGAAGAGATCGAACAATTGGGCGCCGTCTATGCTCAGGGCGGCTCGAGACGCAGCTTACAGCTGGACGTCACTGGTCCACAAGAGCCAGCGATGGCGCTTCTCAATGCTCTGGGCGTCAAACTGACTCTTACGGGCATCGGCAAACAAAATATTGATATCGGCTACGTATGTCTTTTGCTCTTCTCACCAGAAGGCAGAACCGAAGACAAAAACAAAGCCCAAGTGAAATCTGCTTTCGTTCCAATGTTGTCGAGCGACGCTCCTGGAGCTGCGCCACAAGCGACACAAGCTGCAGCTCCACAAAGACCACAAGCAGCGGCTCCAGCCCAGGCGGCCGCTGGCTCGGTATGGCAAGATCCACTACCTCCAGGTGAGGTGAAAGTTCCCCCTGGTTCAGAAAATCTTCTCGCAAACGCTCAGAATTCATTTCAAGTAACCGACTCGCCTGACACGTCGCAAGCCTGGCAGCCACCAGCAGCCAACGTACCTGATTTTAGTTTTTCACCAAACCAGACCCCGACATTTACGCCTCCAACAAACTTCCAGGAAGAGATTGCACACAAGACTGAGTTTGAGGAGCACTTCAGTCAGGAAGCACAAGCGCAAAATCCGAGCTGGTCGGCACCGTCACAGGACAGTGGCTGGGCGGCACCAAGTGCAACACCATCAGCGGATTGGGGCGCCCCCGCCAATCAGCCATCAGAATGGGCTCCAGCACCAACAGATCCAAGCTGGGGCGGTGCAGCTGACAGCAGCTGGGGACAACCGGCACCAGCCCCGGCACCGGCACCGGCACCGGCACCAGCATCAGCTTCAGCTTCAGCTTCAGCATCATCGCCATCGCCAGCACCAATTCCTCCTACAGGTGGACAGAGCTGGCCAAGTCCGGGAACAGCAGCGGCTCCGGCGGCTGCTAAGCCTGGATCGCCAGCGCCAGCCCAACCTGGCTGGTCGACACCGCAGACACCGGCAGCTAGCGACTGGAGCACGCCACCGCCAGTCGAGCCGAAAGCAGCTCAAATCTGGAACCCACCCGCTAAAGGCGGAGATTGGGGTGTGCCCCCGGCCGATGCCGGTAGTAGCGACTGGGCTCGACCGGCGCCGATTCAGGAGACTGGAGGCGACTGGGGCACACCGCCGGCGCCGATGCCGGCTCCGGGTGGTGGCGGCGATTGGGGGCGGAGTCCATCGTTGGCGAACCTCCCCCAACAACCTGATTTGGAACAACCCAGATCACAGGCTGACTCCGGTTCATGGTCTGCCGCTGCAGCTCCGGGCGCCACTACACCCGGTACTGGAGCTTGGAACATGCCATGGGCTCAAGGACCGCAAGCAGAAGCCGATGCCGCAGAGGCATCAGCGAGTACGGAAGCACAACCAGATGAACCTTCCGCCGATGCAGGGCACCTCGCCAAAAAAGACGCAAATCTGTTCAACCGTCTCTACCAACAATTGGCCAAGGGCTCGCCGTCGAGCTCGATGACCAATATGGCGGCCATGAATCAAAATGCATCCACGGCTCCCGGCCAAAGTCCGAATGCATCGGCGACCAATTTACCGAAATTGTCGCAAGAGCTGCTCTCGCGGACGACGCCGCCGCAGTCGCCAAACGCGTCAGCCACTAACTTACAGCCGATGGACCCTGAGCTTGCGGCACACTTCCGCATACCTACACCGCCTCCTGGTGCGGCCAACGCGATTGTTCAAACCGGCAGTCAAACACCGATTATTGTAGCCCACGGTGACGCACCACCGGTGGTGGAGCAGCCTTCTGTTCAGCCGGCAACGCAACCCGCTACTCAAGCAGACGAACCTGCTGCAGCTGGCGAGATCTCGAGTGAGGTCGCCGAAGGCAACGCGGCACCTTCATGGATCGAATCGCTCGACAAACGAAAGTCTTCGCCTTATGCAACCAGTTCGAATTTGAAACCTCCAACCGTCACGCCTGGTCCTGGTGGCAAGAAGCCGTCGGCATCTGCAACTAACCTGCAGGCATTCGAGATGCCTCCGGATTTCAATTTGCCCGCCGATCCGGATCTGCTACGCGAAACCGGCAAGATCAAAATGACACCGAATATGCGGGACCAGGTCAAGAGAAAGGCTGGACTCGATGCCTCTAAGCCAGAATCAGTCAAAGCGGTAGAGGTACCAGCCTCATTTGAAGTACCAGCCGCCGAGATGGAAGAGACAGAAGACACCATCTACGATATCACTGACGCCACCAACGCACCGCCGCCGGTATTTGCCGAGTTAGACGAGCATGCAGAAGCCGAAGAGGCTCCCTCAGCTCTTACTCCTGGCCTCGCTCCAGAGCAGGTTACTCTGCCGGAAGACATGCCTAAACTCAGTAAAGAAGAAGATCCTTACAAACATCTTGCAGAAGCGCTTTCTGGTCTGATGAATTTTGAGGATGAGGGAGAAGCAGCTGAATCCTCTCCGGGAGTGGTGCCAGAGCCAGTCGAAGTTCCCGTCACACAATCGCCTCCCGAAGCAGTCGAAGGAGAAGCTCAAGAAATTGAAGCAGAGTCCGCAACCGGCGAACCACCGGTAGCGCCTGAAGCCGCCGAAGCTGTTGAAGCAGACCGAACTTACGAAGTGCCGAATCCTTCGACAGCAGTAACAGCACCAGTTGAAGCAGTCACAGAAGAAGCAATCGCAGCACAGGCAACGCCTGCGCCCAGCAGCACCGCCACCGGTGCAGGACTCGCTAGCGGCGACAACATTCAGAGTTTGGCGCCGTCACAGGGAGTCAGCAGTCGATTTGCGGCAATGCAAGCAGCATTGAGCACAAGCGAAGATTCACCGTTCAAAACGCTTGGACTAGAAAAGGCTCAACCATCGCAGGTGCAAGAGACGGAGAGGACCGAAGCCGCGGAAGAGGAACCTGCACGTGAAACGAATTTTCTCGTCACATCGAAAACCGACATACCGGCAATCACTGACGTGCCCGAAGCTGACTCGGCATCGAAGTCGACTCCTGCAGATGCATTAACCGCCAACAGCCTAATCACCTCCGCACCAGACTTACCGAGCTTGCCAAAGGCTTTGGCTGTTCAAGAAGCAGCCGAAGCAGAAGCGGCTCAGGCGAAACAGGCGCCCGCCCGTCCAGCTACATTCCAGGAACCAAGACTCGTGATGAACGAGATGGTTACTCTGATGAACAAGCTCGAGCAGCAAGTTGGCAAAGCGGCCAAGAAAATAAGCTCAAGAGCGGAAGAGATAAAGCAACGTCTCAACAAGCAAGTAGATGAGCTTATTGCCAGCGCCTCTCAAATTGAAAACCAAAATCAAGTAGCAGTACAAGAGACCGGAGCCAGGCTAAGCAAATCGCTGGATTCTTGTACTGATGAAGGCCGCCAGAATATAACCGATAAAGCATCGGCTGGGCGGGCTGCGATCAAACAGCTGCTTGCCGCTAACCAGCAGGCCGTAGATGAGACCAAGAACAAGCTTCTCGAAGATCTGAGAAAAGCAAGCGACGACTTCCGCCAGGAATCTGACGCACTGACTCAAGATTGTGAGCTATTCCTTGCCAATTTCGTCAAAGAAAAGACCGACTTAATAGGTACGACTTTGAACGAAATATGCGGGCGGATCGAAGAGACAAGTGATTCCTTCCAAACGAAAATCAATGCTCGTTTTGAGCGGTTCAAAGAGAGAATGAACGATGAAGCCAGCTCAATTGGCCGCTCGCTGGAACGCAACGTTCATTCGATGTTCGAAGAGATAGACGGATCCTGGGATAGAGCCAGCGAAAAGTTGAAGCTGACCAAGAGCGAATTCGAGCAGACCATTCTGCACTCAGTCAAAACTGTCGAATTAAGCGCATCGCAAAACACTCGCCAGATCCTGATCAGTTCTATGGCTCCTCAGTTAAGAGAGAGAACCAGACGCCTGCTCGATATGAAAGACACGCTGACCAAGCAGTTCATGAGCGACACTGTGGCACAATCGTCACTGCAATTGCAAGGTTTGGAGTCGAGTCTCTCCGCAGCCAGACAACAGCTACACACATTAGTAGCTGATTGCGTCAGCAACCTGGACGGTGTTGGACGCGGACAACAAGCAGGTCTTGAAGAGATTTTCAAGACAGCTAGTGCTAAAACCGAGAAGTTGACCAGCGAAGTTCAACTCGCCATTCAAGATGCGCAAACGCGCATTCAGGAGAACGAGGTGCTATGCAAACGACTGGCTGAGACTTCAAACGTTGACACCGATACAGAGCTCACCGATGAGCGCAACGCCACAACACAAGGCGTCCAGAAAGTGAAAAGCCAGTGCAACTCTCAGATTCAGGTAGCGCTAGAGGATGCGTGTTCCAAACTGGAACATATGAGCCAAAAAGTTCAAAACGAGGCAGCCAACCATCGCATGCAACACACGCAACAGGCACGTGACGCCTCCGAAAACGGGCTCAACCGTATACGAGAAGCGCTGCAAGAAGCCTTTGCTGCTGTGCAATCGGCTCGCGAGCAATATATGGAATAGTGGACCGCCCTTTTAGTGTCTGGGTCTTTTTAATCCGGGCTGCCGATAAATTAAGGGATCTCGTGCGGGCGCTACACACCGGGTTTCCGCCCTGAATTCACTTTACAACCAAGAAAAGTGTCAATTTGCGTGACTTTTGTCAGGTTAGAGATCAAAAGGACGCGGGCATAGTGCAAGCAGCATCGGCAGGGTGCCCTGCCGTGGCTATTTCACGAGGTACAAGTTCTGGACTCTTTCCCCGAGCATCAGGCGCCTCCGCCCTTAAACGAGTTCACCCGTTGGAAGAGTGGACTAGATTACGACGAGTCGGAAGAGGAGATCTTCCTATACCATGGCACCAACTGTTATCGTCGTTGGGAGATAACGCGCGCAGGCGTCATCGAGCCTGGACGCAACAACTACAGCTTTTTCTGCACACGACCGCTTGAAGCCTACACCTACGCGCGAGCCGCTTGCTTGCGGGATATAGCTCAATATGGGGTCAATTCACTGACCTGCGAGCCGGTTGTACTAAAGGTCCGCTTTACAGCCAGAACATGGATGCAAGTAGACTTCATCCAAGCGCTCAACCCTAATGACGTAGACGAACAAAGCGCTGTGTCGCTGGCTGTTTTGGGTCCAGTGCAGCACACAAACATAGTCGATATCCTGCATTGCACGCACGGGCGGCGCCTTGGCCAGTCTGAATCGATACGGACGTTTGAAGACGGCACCCTTTTGGAAGGCATCAAGCATCTGCGCGACAAGCTCTGCCAGAAACGACTGGATGCCTGGATGCTGAAAAAGCTAGGCGGGCTTACCCAGAAAGTAGGCGTCAAGCTCAAAGGCGGCGAAGTGCCAGAGCTTACCCTGGAAGATAACTTGCGCAGATTGCGTCAAAGCCACGTCGAAGCGTAGTTTAGCTGTTTTGGTCTATAAGAAGCGCCAAGAGATTGCGAAAACAGCGCCAACTAGATATGCTTTGTCACATTCGTATACACCCTGGCAGCACTTCTGGAGGGCTAGAAATGTCCGTGACGAAAAGCGACGTTGTAACTACGTGCAAGTTATTGGTGGACGGTAAATGGATCGGTTCTGCTGCCACCGAATTTGGTGACATTGCCAATCCATCCACCGGCGAAGTGATCGGAAAAGTTCCGATGGGTGGTGCCAAAGATGTTGACCTTGCAGTACAAGCAGCGCAGAAAGCTTTCCCAGCTTGGCGCGATACTCCAGTAGTCGAGCGTGCTCGTGTCATGTTCAAGTTCAAGAATCTACTCGAAGAGCATTACGAAGAGATTGCTCGCACTGTCACGCGCGAACATGGCAAAACTTTCGCCGAGGCGAAGGCTTCAGTACAGCGGGGAATAGAAGTCGTAGAGTATGCCTGCGGCATCCCCAGCTTGATCTACGGTGAGTCTATGTCCAACATCGCCACCAATGTAGACGCAGAAACATTGCGGTTTCCCCTGGGCGTTTGCGCCGGCATTACGCCGTTTAACTTCCCAGCGATGGTGCCCCTTTGGATGTACCCTATCGCAATCACATGCGGCAATACGTTCGTTCTGAAACCTTCTGAAAAAGTGCCTCTGAGCAGCATACATATAGCAGAATTGCTGAAAAAAGCCGGCTTACCCGACGGTGTGTTCAACATCGTTCACGGCGGCAAAGACTGCGTCAATGCCATTCTCACTCACCCATTGATAAAAGCAATCTCTTTCGTTGGCTCAACTGCTATCGCCAAATACGTCTACGAACAAGGCACGTTACATGGCAAGCGAGTACAGGCAGCAGGTGGTGCAAAGAATCACATAATCATCATGCCTGACGCCGACATGGACCACACAGTGCAAGCCCTGCAAGCATCCGCTTTCGGATGCGCGGGAGAGCGTTGCATGGCAGGCAGCCTGGCACTTCCTGTCGGGGATGCGGCAGAGAAATTGATACCGCGCCTGGTTGAAGCGACACGAAAAATGACAGTCGGACCAACCGACGGAACCGCAACGCCTGACATGGGGCCTTTGGTCTCAGCCGACCACTTGGCGAAGGTGCGCTCTTATATCGATGCCGGTGAAAAAGAAGGCGCAGAACTGGCTTTAGACGGCCGTACGTTAAAGGTCAAAGAGGCACCGAAGGGCTTCTTCCTCGGACCAACAATCTTCGACCACGCGAAGCCGGAAATGAAGATCGTCAAAGAGGAGATCTTCGGTCCAGTACTGTCGGTGGTGCGAGTAGAAGACATCGAGGAAGCCATCGCCCTTGGTGACAACTGCGAATTTGGTAACGGCGCAGTAATCTTCACCAACAGCGGGCGTGCAGCAAGAGAGTTCAAGCATCGCTTTAATGCGGGCATGATCGGCATCAACGTTGGAGTCCCGGCCTCGATGGCCTGGTTCTCTTTTACAGGCTGGAACCGCTCTTTCTTCGGTGACCTGCATATACAAGGCAAAGAAGGCATCCTCTTTTATACCCAGCAAAAGATGACCATGACCCGCTGGTTCAAACCATCGGGTGCTGAGTCTGCCAAAGGTCAATTCCAAGATCCGGTCTGGAAAGAAAAGAAATAAAGAAGTCAAAATAGAGGCATAGAGCAAAGAAGTAAATCGTCTTTGGAAAGGTGCACATGCCAGCAGATTTACCTGAAGACCTGAAGCGCTTCCTTAATCAAGCCACAATGTTTCACCCATCGAGGATTTGGGCGAAGGCATCGTACACTTATGACACCAAAATCTCTTATCGGAAGGGAATGGTAATCGGTGGTGCCTACTCACCTTACTTCTTACAGGAGCGCGAAGCTCAGCCTCGAATGGGGTGGAGCGACGTTGGTGGCGCTATATTGCCTCGAAGTCGCATGATTCTTGCCGATTCAGTGCCGGAATACGCAAACATCGCTGAATGGATCACGTTTCTGCAAGGACTCGCCAAAGAGCGCGAAGGACTTCTCGTCATGGTCGACAACTTCCTTCAAGAAGAACTTCTGGCGACACTCTTGATCAACAACGTCCGCAACGTATTGCAAGCGAGCATCGTTAAACAGCCCGACTTCCCTGGCAGCACGAGAGTTCCAACCACTAAGGCAGCGGTTCTTGACCGCAATCAATTGCCGGTCGCCTCAGCTGTCTGGGTGAGAAAGGAATCATCCCTGGCTTTCGTAGAAAAGAATGAGGGTCCACCTATACCGGTAGTAGAGTGCGCAGTTATCGAAGTTGGCGGCAAAGACATAGAAGATATCCGCACACGTTTGCAATTGGTGCAAAAGACTATTTCAGGCATGTTTCCACCGACTGCGTAAGACCTCCGCTTGCAAAGTTGCGCGCTTGTGCAGGCACAGGCACGCAGTTGAGATGACGCGATAACGCGAAGAAGATTTCGGAGAGCGGTGAAACCAACGAACTCGTCTAGGAAACTTTTTCCGGCACTGGTGGGGAAATAATCTCAGAGATTGATTCAGCGAGCAACACAGTTCCCTCAGTAACACTTTCGCGCGATAGAGCATTTTGAGTGGTGCCAGCCTTCCGTGCCGCTTTCTTAAGTGATGCAGGTGGGCGCACGATCTGAGTCGCCAGTCCGAGTTTTTCCATAACTAAAATCGTGTACCAGGTGATATCAAACTCGTACCATTCAAATCCTGCCTGAGCAGCCTTTGGATAAGCATGGTGGTTGTTGTGCCAGCCTTCGCCAACGGCAAGTAGAGCAACCCACCAAACGTTTCGAGAATTTTCACGGGTGTTGTGTGAACGGTAGCCAAACTGTTCCAGGTGACAGACAGTGTTGACCAATTGCGTGCTCCAAAATACGCAGAAAGTAGCAGCTAAGTTAGCAACCACTGCTACTGGACCGGCAACAAAAAACAGGATGACACGGAACAACACGTTGATGCCGAGACACAACAACGCCTGTTTCGAATCGTGTCCACAACCAAGAAAACTGTAGAGTGGCTCATCAATTAAATCAGGGACTTGCGCTCTCAGCTCTTCGTTAGTCTGCTTCTTAGCCATGTTGAACATCCAGCCATAGAGAGCATATATGAAACCTTGCGTCGGGGAATGCGGATCGCCTTCTTGATCAGACTTTTGATGATGCAGACGGTGCACACCGACCCAGACAAGTGGTGCCCCCATAAGACACAAGTAGGCACCTGCAACCCAGAAATAGCCTACCCATTTGGGCACTTTAAGCGATTTGTGGGTGAGAAGACGATGATAACCGAGTGTGATACCCACGCCGTGCCAGTAATAGGAGAGCAAAAACCAACCAATGAAACTCAGTCCCAACCACATGAGGTCAACTGACGGATACGACATTTTTTGAGATTCCCCCTCTTGGCTTCTAAATTTGCCAGTAATTTACCGGCGGTTCCATCGGCGTGGTTGAGCGATGAAGATTGGATATCTCCAAGACTTGGAAATTTAAAAAAATTCCGCTTGAAGACACAGCATTCTAAGCCACAGTTATAGCAGCAAAGAGGTCTTCCGAGCGACTAGCATTGCTGAAACACGCGTCAAGATCTACTCAGCACTAACGCTGCTGTAGACGGGCTCGAACGCTTCTTTGAATAAGACTAGCATATGAATTTCCTGTCATAAAAACTTCGGTTGCAAAACTTACATGCTCGCCGATGTCCTTTCGCCTGGCGATATACTGATCCTCGCTCATGCGAAACGAAACAGACGGACACAAACATCACTTAATGAACTGCATGGCAGGGCTGGCGCTGGCAGTTGTGTTCGCGGTAAACGCAGTTCCAGGTAAATGCGCTGACACAATTCCATCGACTGCAAGCACAACCGTCTCAAAAGAGAGAGCAAGATCAGCTAAAGACGACTTGGTAACCGATACCACTACAAGTGATACTCAAGTAACCAAAACAACATCAAGGTCTGAAACAAGCACAGAATTAAAAGCAAATACTGATGGAACATTCGGAGAGCGAACCAGCAGCAGCAACGGCATGGTTGTCGCACTGGCACTTGGAGGAGGTGGTCCTCGCGGTGCGGCTCATCTTGGTGTGTTGAAAGTCTTTCAGCGCGAACACATTCCAATAGACATGATCGTTGGCACAAGCATGGGCGCAATCTTTGGAGGCTTGTATAGCGCCGGATTAGACCCTGAAACGATCGTTCAGATAAGCGACAAACAGATGGCGCGGGCTTACTATACAGTTCCGATTCCAGTCCGTGTGGCGCTTATGCCACTGTTCTATGTGCCGCATCTTTTCGGATATCATCCATTCGACGGTCTGTACAGAGGCAATAAATTTGCCAAATGGCTCGACCGGTCAGTCTCGACAACCAACAAAGATATAGGTCAGTTCAAACCACGCTTCGCCGCGGTTGCGGCTAATCTGCTCGATGGCAAAGCCGTCACAATCACGCATGGAGACCTTGGGCGCGCCTTGCAGGCCAGCTCGGCAATACCGTTTCTTAGGCGTCCGGTTCTTTTGCAGAACCAACTCCTAGTAGATGGCGGAATCGTCTGCAACTTACCGGTCAAAGAGGCTAGAAAATTGGGCGCCGACTTTGTCATCGCTGTCAATGTCGACGAAAAGTTCGATCCGCCAAGCGATCCAAACATGTTCAGAAAAATCGGCAGCGTTCCACCCAGGGTTGTGAGTATGATCCTGGCGAGAGTAGACGAAGATCAAGTCGTCGATTCAGACGTACTCGTACACCCGAATGTCGACGGTATCTCACTCTTGTCAAAGAGCAGCAATGATGCACGTCGAGCCATGGCTGCCGGCGAAGCAGCAGCAGAAGCGGCGCTGCCTGAGATACGCAAGAAGTTAGCTGAGAAGATTTCAATAATGGACAAGCAGGGCAAAACGAGCACTACGAGCCGAGTAAGCCCTGCAGGCACAGCGGATGTACACCAGTAGAGCGCCTGTGTGAGCTTAAGACCCAGAATTGCTGTAAAATTGTCGCTTTCGCCCCCCAAAACCAGGCTGAGTGAGCAAATTGACTGAGAAAGAAAGCACATCGGCTCCAGCTGATGCAGCGGAGAATGACAACAGCACTGTCGTAGATCAAAACGATGTCGAACCGATAAGACCTCATCCCGGCAACGTCGCCGTAGAAGACAAACCGCAAGAACAATCGTCAAACGCTCGTGCAAATCCTGATATTGACTGGCTCAATCATGTCTATCAAGGCGACAAAGTTCCGCAGCTGACACTACGTGCGGTGCTAATGGGCGGCATACTTGGTGCCCTCATGTCTATCTCGAATCTCTACACCTCGATTAAAGTAGGCTGGGCCTTTGGAGTTGCGATTACAGCTTGCGTTCTTTCATTCGTCATCTGGAACGGTCTGCGCTCTATATTTCCAAAGCTTACGCCGATGTCCATACTTGAAAATAACTGTATGCAATCAACAGCATCGGCGGCTGGATATTCCACCGGCGCCACCATCGGCACTGCATTTGGTGCACTGCTTTTGATCACCGGCAAACATATCGAATGGCCGCTCATGTTGGGGTGGACCATCGTAACCGCCGGTCTGGGAGTCTTTCTTGCAGTTCCGATGAAGCGCCAGATGATCAATCAAGAGAGACTCACTTTCCCCAGTGGAGTAGCGGCAGCTGAGACACTGCGCAGCCTTTACGGTCAGTGCAAAGAAGCGATCTATCAGGCACGAGCTCTGGTAACTACGCTTTTCGTCGGCATGGTCGTTGGTTTTCTAGGGAAAGGTGAATTCCCCTGGCAGATGAAACTTGGTTTGAAAATTCCTGAATTGATTCCATTCAGTGCCACCATAAAGGGCGTAGACATCAGCAAAATGCCGTCCTTTGGATTTGAACCTAGTGTTCTTTTGGTCGGCGCAGGAATGATCGTCGGATTGAGAGTATCAATCTCAATGCTCTTGGGTACGCTCATTCTTTATTTAATCGTTGGTCCAGACATCGTCAATATGGCTGGTGAGCACCCTGTTTTGCCTGAGAAGATCCTCAAGTGGTCTTTGTGGACGGGCACAGGTTTGATGGTGACCTCAGGATTGACCGCTTTTGCCCTGCAATGGCGAACGATTGTGCGTTCCTTCAGCACACTCAAGTTGCGCAAAGAGACAAATTCCACTGCACCCAGTAGCGTTGAAGAACGCCTGGCTGAAATTGAAGTGCCCATGCAGTGGTTGATTATTGGACTCGTCCCGTTTGCTCTGATGATGGTGGTGCTTGAATATCTGGCGTTTAAGATCAATCCAGCGCTCGGGCTTTTGGCAGTTGTGATGAGCTTCTTCTTGGCATTGGTCGCTTGTCGAGCCACCGGCGAAACCGACATTACCCCGATCGGCGCTATGGGCAAGCTGACGCAGCTTACCTATGCATTGTTGGCACCATCAAACATCACTACCAATCTGATGGCAGGCAGCGTTACAGCAAACATCGCCTCCAGTTCTGCGGATCTTTTGACCGATTTGAAGAGCGGTTATCTTCTCGGCGCAAACGCACGCAAACAGTTCATCGCGCAGTTCATTGGTTTATTCTTCGGCAGCCTCTCTATTGTTCCTGCATGGTATCTGATGATTCCAAACAAAGAGGCATTGGACAAAATGAATCCCCCTTCTGCAAACATGTGGAAGGCTGTTGCGGAAGCGCTATCTCAAGGCATCAATTATCTGCCCGAAACAGCCAGAATGGGGTTGCTTGTAGGTGCAACGTTGGGAATCGCTCTTGCACTGATCGATCACTTTGCCCCGCGCAAGATCAAACCGTATCTGCCGTCGGCGATGGGTTTGGGCCTGTCGTGGGTAGTGCCGTTTGCCAACAGTTTTGCCTTTTTTGTTGGCGCCCTCATCGCCTTCATATGGGAGAAAGTGAACAAAAGGCATGCCACTCTTTACGTAATACCGGTCGCATCCGGAGCTGTTGCCGGGGAGTCGCTCATGTGCGCAATCATCGCCATGATTACAGCCGCCTTTTCGTTTGCAAAGCACTGATTTTGGTTAAGGTTCGCGGCGCAAAATGCATGGGGCGATCGGGCGTCCGAGTCGCCGGTTAGATTTTTGCGCACAAATCCAATCGGTTTTATAAGACCGAGTCGTGACCCAAGAAGCGCTACACCTTTGACATCCAACTATTTGTATGGCATAATACGGGCAATCCTGAATCGACTGCCGGTCTAATCTGTCGAGTATGAGTTTAGCGGCACCCAGCGAGAATACGCCTCAGTTAGGGGCAGCCTGGGACAAGTTGAGGAGAGCGCGGCCAGACATGGCAAAGTCTATCCGCGGTTCCATGAGCGATTTAGAGCGGGTGCAGAACGCCGAAAATCGAGCGGTGACAAAGGCAAGGGCTAAGAGTGCGAATAGCCGCAGCCACCAGTCAAACGATGAAGACAGCGCAATCGCGATAGTGTGACCGCGCGTGCGTTCAAGAAAGCAAAGATATTCACAGAACTGGCTAACATGAGCCAATTACATTTATTAGGACAAGGACTACATTTTGACAAACTTTATTGAGCTTGGTCTATCCAAGCCCCTTTCCGCGTTGGTCGCGCAGTTAGGCTTCACGCAGCCAACGGAGATTCAAGAGAAGACAATACCTCATATTCTTTCGGGACAGGATGTACTAGCATCAGCGCAAACAGGTTCAGGCAAAACTGCCGCCTACGCGCTGCCGATCATCGAGTGTCTCGAGGTTCCCGACAAAAGCCCACGAGCGCTGATTCTGGCACCAACAAGAGAGTTGGCTCAGCAAGTCGAACAGCAATTTCAAATGTTCGGCGAAAAGACCAAGTTGAGGGCTGTAACTATCTACGGAGGCAGCGGCTACGAACAGCAGCGCCGCGAATTGAAGCGCGGAGTCGATATCGTCGTTGCCACACCAGGCAGACTTCTGGATCTGGTCGAGAGCGGCGACTGCAAGTTGAGTGCCGTAGAGATTCTCGTCCTCGACGAAGCGGACCGCCTGTTGGACATGGGCTTTATGCCTCAAGTTCGAAAAATTATTCGCAAGCTGTCACCAGAACGCCAAACGCTAATGTTCTCGGCGACTATCGACGACCGCGTGAAGTACATAGCTTCGGAGTTTCAAATGACCCCGGTCACGATTCAAGTGAACACCGCACGAATTGAACCGACCGAGATCGAACAGCGCATGTATCATGTGAATGAATTCAATAAAGACGCCTTGCTCGCTCAGTTGATTCAAGAATCAAAAATGGACTCAGTGATTGTTTTCACAAGAACCAGACGCAAAGCTAATTGGGTCAAGAGTCGTTTGCGCGAAGTAAATGTCATGGCCGAAGAGATTCACGGGGAGATATCTCAAGCACAAAGAGAGAAGACGCTATCGATGTATAGGAACGGAGCTTTCTCGGTTCTGGTTGCAACCGATGTAGCAGCACGAGGGCTCGACATTCCGTCAATCAGTCACGTGATCAACTATGACTTGCCTGATTCGCCCGAAGATTATGTACACCGTATTGGAAGAACCGGTCGCGCTGGGCGTTCTGGAGTCGCACTATCATTTGTCTCAGACGAACAAAGACACTTAATTCGTGACATTGAAAAGATAACGGGTAGGGTACTCGACCCCAACACCCAGGCGCGAAAAACTCAAGCCTTGCGAAGACCGCCGGTGCCTCGCCGCCGTCGCTTTATATAGTCAATCACCAATCAATCCGGCACTTCTCGATTTAGCAGTTCACAGGATTGATTTGTGAACTACCTGTGACGCAAACCAGAGCAGATCGGCGACGTTCTCAAGATAAAACCCTGCAAGCTTATTGCCTGCAACGTAAGCTTTTAACTTTAGCCAGGTTTAGAAAAAAGTGAGCAAAGCCCCGACTATATAAGTCGAAAGGGGCTCTTGACTAATGATGCAAAGTCGCCATGAAGACTAGTTGCCAGTATGCTTGCCATTCAGAAAACAGGTTAATATTAGACTTGCCCGTAAACATTAAACGCGGGCTGGAGTCCTTTGGTACCGTATTTAACACTACGCAAGTAACCATATCAACTTAGGAAAGAAACTCATGAATAAAAAGATTGGTTCATCAATTTTGGCTGCTGCAGCCTTCACAGGATTGATGTCTGGATTGGCCTTTGCTGATGACACCGCAGCCGGTGGCACCAAGACTGACTCTTCTACCTCTACTGCTGCTCCTGCTGAAACTGGCAAGAAAGCAAAGAAGAGCAAAGGCAAGCACACCTGCAAAGCTTCTAAGAGCTCATGCAAGTCGAAGTCCGGTTGCAAGGCTTCTGATGCCTCGAAGACCGACGCTACCAAGTAGAGTTGATGCCAAAGAGGCCGGCGGAAATCCGCCGGTCTCTTTTTTTTTTGGGTATAAATCGTGTCAGCTAACAAGTTCAACGGATTTACCGACCTCGGCATCGGTGTTGGACTGCGTGTTCCGCATTACAGCTATATCCTTGAGCGCAAGCCAAAGGTGGGCTGGTTCGAAATCATCTCTGAAAATTTCATGATTCCCGGGGGTCGCCCCCTCGAGGTGCTCGATGAAATTCTCGAAAATTACGCCGTGGTCCAGCATGGCGTCGCTATGTATCTGGGTTCGTCCGATCCGCTAAACAAGCAGTATCTGCAAGATCTCAAAAAGTTAGTCGCGCGCACAAAGACTCCCTTCCTCTCGGACCACCTCTGCTGGGGAAGCGTAACCGGTAAGTACAGCCACGACCTGTTACCGCTTCCATACACAAAAGATGCAGCCAAGCAAGTCGCAGAGAGAATAAAGCACGTACAGGACTTTCTAGAAACACCTGTGTGCGTGGAAAATATCAGTTCATATACTGAATACACGCTATCTGAAATGACCGAATGGCAATTTCTTTCGGAAGTAACAGAGTTGGCAGATTGTGGCATTCTTCTTGATGTAAACAACATCTATGTTGCATCATATAATCACGGCTTCGATCCACTTGAATATCTAAACAACGTGCCACACCAGCGTGTAGCACAGATTCACCTGGCAGGACACACCCAGTGTGACGGCTACATTCTCGACACGCATGACGATCATGTCAAAGACGAAGTTTGGCAGCTCTACAAACGAGCCATCGAACTTTGTGGACCAACAAACACATTACTTGAGTGGGACGGAAATTTTCCGAAGTTCCAGAGTTTGTGGGCGGAGGCCAAGAAAGCGGAAAAGTTCTTCAAGGCAAGCGACAAAAAGCCAAAAGAGATAAACAGCAGCAAAGACAAGAAAGAGAATAACGAAAAGACCGTCCGCCATGACACTAAAGACACCGTCACAGCCTAATAAACCAAGAACGCTGCCTGAGGCTCAGTCCTTGATGTTTTCCCACATCACCCGGCCGCTTGTTCAAGACGACGGTTGCTGCAACAGCGAGCCCAATTCCATTCGCGATGAAGAATTCAATCAGGCCGCTGAACAACTTTTCAAACCCAGCTGGAGTCTCAGTTCCGTAGACAGACTGGAGATATACAATCGCCAGTACTGGTACCGAGTTTTAGACTCGATGTTGGACGACTTTCCTGGAGTGCAAGCAGTCATTGGGGCAGAACGTTTCGACGCCCTGGTCTATGCCTATTTACAGCAATATCCATCGATAACTTACAGCTTGCGAGATCTGGGTTACAAACTTGCGGACTTCATCAAAGAGAATCCAAGTTTCACTGCTCCTGACTGCGAACTCGCTTATCAAATGGCTCAATTTGAATGGGCTGCAATAGAAGCCTTCGATAAAAAACGCTACCCGTTGCTTCCTCCAAATGCCCTGGCAGCAGCGAACCCAGATACATTGGTTCTTAAACTGCAACCATACGTCTCTTTCATAGAAAGCGATTACGCACTCGATGATTTCGCCCTGAAGTTGGAGAAGAGCAATTCTGAGCACGATGTCAGCACCGCACAAACCTCTCGTCGCGTGGAACAGATAGAGTGCCTGAAGCCAAAGAAGAAGCATGTTTATCTCGTCATTTATCGACTGCAGAACAGCGTTTACTACAAACGAGTAAACGAAGAGCAATTCATTCTTTTGAACGCCATCGGCAGAGGAGTCTCATTAGCCGAAGCGTGCGATGAGCTAGCCAGTGGGCTAACTGCTGCTAAACAAAACACTCTGCCTGAGCGGCTACACAAGTATTTTTCTGATTGGATGGAACTAAACTGGTTCGCAGATCCAACGGCAATGGGCTAGGCAAGCAAGTCTAGTCTTCTATATTTTTGCCGGAAAGCTTCACTTTGCCCAAGCACACAAGCGTCAGCACACCGGTTGCAACGCCCAAAATCCCCCCACCGATAAAGGATTCAGTCAAGACTACTTTTAACTCATGCAAATGAGCTTTGTGTTCTTCAGGCGTGTCGGTTGGTGCCAAAGTTCGGTTATCGTAAGCGATAAAGGCGCAAGCGCCGCCAAAACCTAGGAAACAGACCACGGATGTGCCAAGTATCCACAGCAATGCCCTGCTTTTGACCGGCTGCTTGTCTCTAGTATTGGGCGTGTCGGTTGAATTATCGTCGCTCATTTGCAAAAAATCTTAGTTTCAGAGAGTAAGCCAAGAGTTCACTTGACAGCCGTTAGCGTTAATGGCACTTGTTCTTCAGCGCATCATCGTCATAGTTTAGTCGTATTTCCAAAATGGTCCAGGCGGTTCCGCCTGTTCCATTCGTTATAATGCCCTCAGGAGAAGGCACAGTGGGTCCAGCGAGATGTTCGCTCTGCCTGGTCGTTAAATGATTCAGACAGCTGAAAAGAAACTAGTAATAAAAGCCATCGATGAGCTGGGAAGGTCAGTAACGGCTGCCGACGTGGCTACCAAAACTGGTTTGCCGATACTAGTAGCCACGAACCAGCTCAACCAGGTTGCATCTGAAACAGCAGGGCATCTGGAGGTTCGCACCACTGGCGATATCGCCTACAAATTTGACGGTGGTTTTCAAAACGCTTATTTGGCAAAGGGAATTCAGCTTCAACTCGAGAAAATAGGCAACCAGCTATTCCACATCGGCTTCATTATTTTGAAGGCTTCATTTGGAATCATGTTGATCCTCTCGTTCCTAGCAGTGGTTCTTTTGATCATCGCAGTCATGTTAGCTAGCCGCGGAGATCGCGATAGCGACAGCGGTGGTGGCGGTGGATTTGATTTCGACTTCTTCGACTACATGATCCTGAGAGATCTGCTGTTTTGGGGCACGTATCCCACTTATCCGACCTATATCGATTATTCGGTTCCTGCAGTGTCCAGACCACAAGGGAAGGGAAATTTTCTCACTAAGTGCTTCTCTTTCTTGTTTGGTGACGGCGATCCGAATGCGCATCTGGAAGAACGCAAATGGCAGATGGTCGCTCAAGTAATTAGAAACAACAATGGAGTAGTTGTCGCCGAGCAACTAGCGCCTTATACGGGCGCCAATCCGAAGGATGAAGATGGGGTCTTGCCGGTGCTTGTGCGATTTAACGGTGTGCCTGAAGTAACAGACGACGGGCACATAGTCTATACATTCCCGTCGCTTGATGTGACTGCTACCAAACAAAAATTGACCGGCGTTCTGCCACCATATTTGCGAGAGTTTAGTCGAGAGTTTTCCATCTATAACTCAGAGGAGCTCACCGGCGTCTATGTTTTGGCTGGTGCAAATGTGTTGGGAGCGATGTGGCTGTGGGGACAATCTACTAGTGGTCATATACCTAATCTAGTGCCATTTCACGGATTGATCAACTGGCTATTTTTGTACGGTGTGTTTTTTGTGTCAGTTCCGTTCTGTCGTTGGATTGCGCTGAAATTCATGAACAGGAAAATCGAAGAAAGAAACACGGCGAAAGAGGAAAGCGCGACATACTTGAAGAACGCAAGCGGAGACCTCTTGAAGAAGTTGCATCAAGCAATGGATTTTCGTTCATTAAAGCTTCGTGACAAACAATTGAATCAGGTGGTCTATCGCTCGGATAAAGATCTCTTGGATCAGGAATTCGACCACTAGCAACTGAGTGAAACAGTCTGGGTAGACAGACTCTTACAGCGAGCAACCAGTCAATGAAATTTGCCATTACTGAAATCAACATATTTCCAATTAAGAGCTGTAAAGGTTTCGCGCCTAATCAAGCAGTGACCACCGCTCGTGGATTCAAATGGGACCGCAATTGGATGGTCGTAAAGGAAGATGGAACCTTCATCACGCAGCGACAGAAACCGACAATGTCACAGATAATTCCAACCGTGATCGAAAAATCTGAGCATGGACGAACTGTGAGGATGCGGCTGGAAGCACCAGGAATGACACCGCTGGAATTTGAATCTAGCGGTTATGGTGAAAAACGGAATGTCGTCGTATGGCAAGACACCTGCAGTGCTGTAGACGAAGGAGAAGACGCAGAAGCGTGGTTCAGCGAGTACCTGCAGATGCCGTGCCAGCTAGTGCGATTTAGCCCGGATTTCACACGGCTGGTTGATTCCAAATACAAAACGCACGACCACGACCAGGTCGGATTTGCTGACGGATATCCTTTCATGATGATCTCCCAGGAATCGTTGGATGACCTAAATAGCAAAGTAGATAATCAGCTACTGATGAATCGCTTCCGTCCTAATCTGGTAGTAAAAGGCTGCGAGCCGTTCTCCGAAGACAGCTGGAAGACAGTGAAAATCAACAATATAGTGTTTCATGTAGTAAAGCCCTGTTCTCGGTGCGTTATTACTTGCACCGACCAAGAGACGAGCAAAGTATCGCCAGAACCATTACGAACTCTCTCGACTTACAGGAATCAGATGAATAAAATAATGTTCGGTCAGAACCTGATAGCAGAGGAGACTGGAACTATAGAAGTCGGCGATTATCTGGAAGTTCTTAATTGAAGATATCGTAAGAAAAGTCAGCTTAGCGGCTCGACACTGATCGTGGCTCGCATAGTATGCGAATGACCAGGCGAGAGCTCAACTAAATTCTCCGCTGCATTTGCCGTCTCGACACAGACCATATGCGTCCAGCCGTCAGGCGCCATATCCGTGAGTTTTCTCGTGAGTTCTGACCACGGATTCCAGACAACTGTAGTCATCGAGCCTTCTTTGTCGACTACAATTTTTCTCTGTAATTTCTTGTCGTTTATCGCGACAGGTCTTTTATGATTCAAGTATGGGCGGTCGACCTCACCATTGAAAACCAAAAGCTCGTCAGATTGATGCTTGCGCTTGTATCCGTCGGTCTTGTCCAAATAGTCGGTTGCGTCAAGACCCGCAAGTGTGACGTCTCTAGCATCGCTAACGCGTAGATACGTATGCAGTGCCTCTTCAAATTTGAGTGTGGCGGTTGAGCTTTTGTTCGAGACTGTCAGCTGTAAATCAAGCTCACGCCCCAAGTTGGCGAGATATCGAACGTCGAATTCATCGAAACCTAGCGATCGACTCAATTCACTTGGCGCAAGAGTCAACTCAATCGAGATTATTTCGTTATCGTAAGAGGTGCGGGTGACAGTCCACTCAGAAGTGCGGGCAAATCCGTGAGATGGTCCATCTGTGCGCGCACCAGTAACGGTGGCAGTTCTTGCACCAAACCAGGGAAATATAATCGGAACGCCACCTCTAATGGCTTTGCCCGGCTCATAGAACGAGCGGTCGCTCAGAAACAGGACCGGTTCTTTCGCGGCGGGCTGCCACAACGTCAAATGTGCACCTTGTAAGAAAAGCTCCGCACTGCATGCTTGTGTTGTAACGATGACTTTTATCAGGCCGCTCTCTGTTTTAGCAAATCGGAGAGCATCGCCGATTGAAAACTGCTCGCAAGCAGACGTTAGGCACTCTTGATTCATGAACTAGCACGTCTCCTTCTGGGCGATGGAAACTATATTTTAGCGCGATTGACGGATTTGCTCGTCAGAGACGACAAAGGAAGTTCATCAAATGCCGCACGTTTCAGTCGAATTGCCAGTTAAGAGTGGAATTGAATTTTTCAGACAAGTGACAACATCGGGTTCGTGAATTGCCGGAGTATCGATAGGTGCACGTCCATACGAAGTTTCTTGATAGCTGCAATCGACGGCGCACCGCCTAGAACTAAAAGCGGTTCGAATCCATATACTTCCGAAGAATCTAGCTGACCAATGACATTCAAAGCCTGTCGAAAAAGTCCCTTCCCTTGTTCATCGACAAAGTCACAGTCTTTCGGAAGAGTGCTGGCAAAAAAAGTTTGCAGGCTTAGACCTTTGTCTTCCTTCGGTTCGTGAAAATTCCGTTGCGTCATGATAAGCCCTCGTGCGCACTGCACGCGAAGAACATTGCCGGTTGCAGGACTAAAAGAGTAAAGCGTTCCGAATGCGCTCCTAGCAAATACAATGTATTCACCATCCCTCAGTTCTGGGACCTGGTGAAGCCATTCGCTAAGAATGCCACGAAAAAGATCCGGGTTAACAGTCCAGAGAAGCCCTCCCTTAAATGCGCACCAACCGAACTCTTTCCAAAACGCGAGGAAGCTGTCTGGTAAAACACCAACATAACGGGACAAAACCTGATCATTAACCGCCTCACCCACAGTCGGCAGGCCAAAGCTTTCTATGAACATCGAATAAAATTGATCAATCATTTCGTCATCATCCGGGCATAAACCACTCGAACACTCTTCATACCACCAGAGTCACGAGCATTGGTTTTTCTGCGAGTGTGGGTCAAGTTGGCGAACTCATTATAAAACAGGCTCTAGCCCTTGCGACTTACTGTTTCGAACAAGCTTCAATGCACAATCATTGTCAGTCGTTGGATTCGCGTGAACCACTTTCGTTTGAATCCAGAAGGGCTCACCAAGACGATATGAAACCATTAGTGATCGCACTAACATTCGCAGTACTATCCTTGATTGGAGATCATCCTTGTCCCTTTCCTTCTCGAGTATGCGCGCATCCAGAGCGCTACTTCGGTACTTGGTTGAAATCAGCCGGAGTTTTCCGAGAGTCATTTTCAAGCGTGCTTTACACCATGGGCGAGGAGCCGCTTCTCTTGAAACATGCGAAAAACGGGATTGTCAGAATTGTTTATTGGCCATCGTTTGGGGTGCCTAAGATGGTGCGATTCACGCTGAAGAGGGGGAGCATTGCTACCGAAACTAAAACGCTCCAATTTGCGTCGCGCACATCGATGCCAACAGTGGAAACGAAGACAGCGCTATGCATGACGAACAAACCACCAGCGAATGAAACATTGCGCATACTGCAAGAGCTATTGCAACGCGGGGCAATAGAACAGCGCCCGGAAAGACACAAAGAAGACAGCGGGGTAGTTCTTCTAGAAGAAGACGGTACGTCGGTTCTTGTTGAATTGGTTGTGCCGCATGAGGGTTATAAGGCATACTACTTTCAGGACTGTCAAGACAGTGAGTTGTTTCAGAAGGTAGCCACTCTGGTGAAGCCGGAGTCCTCAGCTGGGCGGCAAGGGCGCACTACCACAAAGTGCCAGTAGAATAGGTGTATGAGCGAACCCACCCGAATACAATCGGATAACACCACAAATTCCAGCCGAACTCCTTCAGTTGAAGAGCATCTCAACCTGTCTGACTGGTCATTCAAAGCGCGGATTGAACAAGGAAAGCACAGGGATTATCATTGGATTTCCTTGGATTACGATGTCGAATTCGAAAATTACATTGCCCCTCCGCTTGATTCTTTCCGAATATTAGTAACGCACTTCGACGGTTATGGAGGAGCGGCTGTTTGCTACAGCAACACTCCTGGCTGGAGACGCATCGGTGAATGCGCCATATCAGACGTTATCGCAGACAAGCTCCCCGCAATAAATTATGCTGCTGATACAGCTTTGATGTATCTGGATAGGCCACTCGGCGATGAGGAACTGTTAGCTGGACTATGTTTCGCGGATGAAGAACCAGATCCAAATAATTCCCGATTCTGGTTTCTACTCGATCGCATTCAGCCATATCTATTCATCTCGTATATGGAAAGAGCATTTTTCGCCGCGCAGAACAGGGGCCTTCTGGACGCTTTGCACTCTCCATGCGCCCTTGCTGAAGTTGAAGAGCGCGAAAGAGCGAGTCTCAGAGCTAGTCGAAAGTCGAAGTGGGAAGATGTTGGACCCGAGTGCGGTCCAGAAAAATGCGTAGAACCAGATTGTGACCGATTACGAATTAAGCGGGCGGTGCGTTGTTACATGCATCAGCTGAGGGCTTTTGGAGGCTGACTGGAATAAGCAGACCGTCATCAAAAAAGATACAGCTTGACGGACTCATCGATCTGGCATTCATAGAATTTTGCTTTCTGATTGCACTTGAGGCATTGAGACGTAAGGTCTTTCCATTCGGAGTGTGGGCTAGTTCATTTCCGGTTTGCCAAAATATCCACATAAAATCTCACCAGACCAGGTCGCTAACATTCCATACCAGAAGAGCACAAATGACTCAACGCCCGAATTCGTAAATTGGCTAACCAACCAATATGTTCCGCATTGGTTTTTAAGAGTACAAACCTGATGACAAAACACTGAAGACATGAAAGACTTTCACGTGATCTTGTGAGGAGTAGATAATGCACCGTCGAAAACAGGCGCTGGTCATGTTGCTAGGAGCGATATCCACGCAAACCGGTTTACTTTGTTCAGCGCAAAATGCAATGCAAGGGCAAGGGACTCAGACCGGCAGTTCAGCACAGTCTCCAATTCTCCAACAGGAACCGACCGGTATGACGGTGCGCAGTCGTTGGTTTGGGAAGGAAATGACGGTTGGCTCACCACAGTCCACAAAGTCCGGACAGACTGCCAGCCCAAGTGAGTCACAGTCGATTCCTATGCAACAATTCCCAATCGAAAGTGTTGCACCAGGCAAACAAGACACCAGTGCCACCGGCGAAACAGCAGGTTCAGATCTTGAGCTTACGGCGAAATATTTCTCCGATGAGGCAGACGTGCGTGCAGCATATAAGCAAGCATGCGAACAAAAAGCCGCTCACTTTAATGAGCCAGCATATTACTATCGCAAGGCCGCTATTCTGATTCAAATGGGTGAATATTCAAAGGCCGGGCAAGAATTGAAAGGACTTCTTGCAGATATCCCGAATAACTCTGACTATCATCTAGCCCAAGCATATTGTTATTACAAGCTCGGTCAGAAAACTGCCGCACTCGACGAAGTCGGAATGGCACGATTTCATAACCCGCGTCTGCCGGCGAATATAACTTTCAAATAAATTCGCTCAGAAGTCGAACATCAAAAAAATTGAAGTAAACAAACGGGAACTTTTCCTGCATCGTATGCGTATACATACATAGGCAGCTCTGCTGAGTCGGCGCTGTAGTTATTTTGCAGCGCGGCTTTCCCATAAAAATGGTGCCATCGGCAGGCAGTTGCCAAACCGGCAAAAGAAAATGCGATAGAATCAAACTGGATTTAGCGTATCAGCGCCGCCCAAATAGACGTCCTTTAATAGCTAGATTGGTCATAGCAAGAATGCCATCTTTTAGATATACGAAACACGCCAGGTCCAAAAAATTTGCGCTCCTAAGTATAGTCTTCGCTCTGGCAGTTAGCTATTGCGGCAGCTTGCCGGTCTTGGCGCTGCCACCAAGTACAGCGCCAGCCAAAAGTGATATGAACTCGGTCGGCTACGACATGATTCAGAAGGCCGGTCATGAGGCTTTTGAAAACAATGAATTCGGAAAGGCTGAGCGGTTGCTGAAGGACGCCGTAAACCGTGCCACCGTTTTCGGACCAGAGGACATGAGACTTGCGAAAAGCGCTGGAGAGCTAGGCACGCTTCTTACGGTCCGGGGGCGATTCAGCGAGGCGCAACCCTACTTAGAGGAAGAGTTATACGTTAAGCGAAGAGCACAAGGAAACGCCGACGGTAAGTTGATACCATCTATGGCATCACTGGTGAAATTTTATCTGCTGTACGGAACAGCGAACAAGGCCGATCCACTCGCAAATGAGATTTTGGATTTCATAACCGGAAAGCTCCGAGATGCGGGCTCGCAATCTCAAGGCTCTATGAAGTATCAAAAGGGTCAAGTTCTGCAAGCTTGGGCTGGTCAGGCTGCGCCCGTAGCAATTACGCCTCTACTCGAGTGGGCTGTTGCTTGCGATGATCTAGCCAGCATATACACCAACCGCGGTGACTATGCAATGGCTGAGAGAATGCTCAAAGCCGCGCTCGATGTGAAAACCACTATCCTCGGCAAGCACCATCTATCGCTCGCAAACAGTTACGACAGTCTCGGTAGCATATGCGCTCTCAGGGAAGAATATGTTGACGCGGAATCATACTTTCGTGATTCGCTGGAAATCACTGAGAAGATACAACCATCCACAAGTCAGGTCTACAATCGCCTCGACAAACTTGCCAAGTGTTTAATCAAAGAAGGAAAACATGACGAGGCTGAAGCGCTCTATGTTCGGGCACAAAGCTTCTGGGCGACTGATAACTCCAACAACGGCGGCGCAGCCCGTGCAGCCTACGCTTTGGGTAATCTCTATCTTGATGAGAAAAAATATCCCGAGGCAGCGCCAATCCTTGAAAAGGCTCTACAAATTGCGAGAACGAGCTTTGGGGTCGACTCAGTCGTGCTCGTTCCCTACCTAGAGCGTTTGGCTTACGACTATTACTACATCAATCGGCGGGACGAAAGCGATGAGTTGAAGGCACGCGCGAAGGTGATTCAACCACCCCAGGCGGTTGCCAAGGAACTCACTCCCGATGCAAAAATGGAGCTAGGAACCTGGCCTTCTGCGGCAACAGACGCTCAAAGCACCGCGCCAAAAGCCACGGCCTCAACCAGTCGCGTCGAACAACAATGAGCTTGGTTATACAAAGCTTCGATAAACTGCCTATAAGCAGCTAATTGCAATATAGAAAACTGAGCCGGAACCCGATAGTTTAGTGTCGATCGGTTTCACGCACTCGGTTCGCACATGATCTCAATCGGTAACTGCAAACACTGGTCGCCAGCGCTAACATTTTGTATCGCCTTAGGTTCAATACAAAACGTTTTTGCTGCCGAAAGCAATCTTGTCGAACGTCCCAAGCAAGAACTATTTGCCGTCAAAACCCTAACGACTCTCACCCCATCAACACGAGAGCTGGCAGATCAGCTAGAAATTACCGGGCTGCTGAAAGAGATTCGTGAGCCTGGATGTACTGCCGAACGAAAAGCGATATTGAGAGAGAAGATACTGGAGACCATACTAGAGAGCTATTTCGATGCAGCTTCTGTCCAAGCGGAAGCGGAGCGCGAACAAGCGAAATTAGAGGCTGTTCGACAAACGCTGATTGCCAAACGCGATAAAAACATCGAGTACAACAACGCTACGAACTTCATTACCTCTGGCACTTTGAACACGATCGGTTCTGTGCTCGGTTTTTCTAATCGACTACCACCGTTTCCGGGTAACTTGAACCAGATGCTCTCCGGCGTAGTTTCCACCGGGTTGTCGATGTATGCGCTCAGACAGAACGTTGGGAGCAAGACGCGGGGACAGGGCAATTCAAATGTTCTCTCAGAACTTTTCGGACGTCCAACCAACGAACAAACCGCTTACCCAGAAAGCGTTTGGCGTTTCTTCCACGGTACATCTCCTGATTTTCCGAATAAGACTCGCGCACAAATGCTGGAAGACAGGTGGATCGGAAGAGATGAATTAGAAGAGCATGGAAGCAAACACGAACAGATGAAAATCGATCTGATGTGTGGGGTTGCAACAAAAAAGAAGACCATGACCATTGATGATTTAAACGATCAAATCAATATGATCTCTGATATCTCGGCAATGGCATCGCTCATGACGCACCACCTTAGAGACTTGTTGCGGATGATCGATTCCGACGTATTGGAGTGATCCGAAAAACACAAGGAGGAGAGATGATTTCTTCAGTAAACAGAAACTCGATGCGCGGCCAACAGCAGGCCCGGCCGAAATCGATCCGGTTCGCAGCCGTTTCTGTGGCGCTTATCGTCGCTCTCTCGATAGATCTTTCACTCAACCTAAGGCAAGCCAGTGCAGAAGATGGCACCACGCCTAGTACAACAGCATCGACTGACTCGGGCAATCGCGGGCAAAGCAAAACATTGCAGGGCGGAGTAAATCATTCAGAGCAATTGCCCAGCCTGCAGGAGAGTTTGCGGCCGGGAAGCGTTTATAGCGACGGTCTGTTGCTAAAGTCTGGAATCGAGACCAATGACCTTTGGTACTACATTCCATCCTGGTATGCAGGCACTCGTCACGTCGACGATAACTTTATCTTCTATCGATATGACTATAAAACAAATGAAGAGACACAGCCTATGCTGCGTCAATTGAATCGGCAAGATTCAACCGCCGGATGCCTGAGAGATAGAAAAGGTGGCATCTGGGACTTTAAGCACACACCTATCATTCAGCATGTTGAAAGCGACCGCGTCAATGCCGTGCTGTTCGTGCGAAGATTCACACCGCTAGCTGGAAACGAAGACAGGCTCGTTTTGAAATACGACGAAATATCAATTAGCATCGACAAAAAATCGAACAAGATTGTCGAAGTCACCCAACAAGAACAAATCAACACGGTCACCAATCCCCATCCCGGAACGCTGCGCGTAGATGCTTCGACCAAAAGCTTTGCTTGGGACGGGACACCTCAGCGTCTTGAGCAAGCCGTGATGATCTCAAAGATTACAAAACCGTTCGAACCAAGGGAGACGTTGAATGGCATAAATTTGCCGCCGCTCTTCAAAGAGTATTTGGTATCACACCATCTGGCCGACCTTGTTCCCGAAGATCTTTCGAAGTGAGCCTCTTGCCATGAGCGCTCATCCATCCGATCACAGCTAACGTGAGATCATCCTGAAATTGTCCTTCTTCAAAGATCAAGTGCTCTGTATTACCGAGGATCACAATCGATTTCTGCGGGGTCGCGAGAGCATCGAAGAGATCTAGGGTTCCTTTCTCTTTAACTAGTTTGTCGTCGTGCCCTTGAAATAAAATAACGGGCGTTTTGCGCAACTTACGCGCGACATTGACGTTTTCGTCCATGAACATTTGGAATTCCAGCAACTCCTTCGGAGACAGGCTCAGTCGAGAAGAAGGATCATTGATCCAGGCACTTTGAAGGGCTGATTTGGCAGTCGCTTGCTGTACAACTTTGACACCAACGGGTATCGGTTTTCGTTTGTTGACGATATAATTCGCTCCGACTTCTAAAGCTGTCGACAGCCCTTTATAGCGGGTTCCAGAGGGAACGGAACAGATGAGGCCCGCTACAGAGTCTTCTGATTCCGAGACAACTCTCAGTGCAAGTGCGCCCCCCATTGATTCACCAAGCACGAATATCGGCAGATGCGGATAGTCTCTTCGTAACAGCTTGAGGACGCCTTTCAAGTCTCGCACGCAATCGTTCATGGCAAGATTCTCAAGCCCATTGGCGTCTACATAGGTTCCGAATCCTCGTACATCCATAGCGATAGTCAGCACGCCTGCCGGCGCTACGCGCCGCGCAAATGATTCAAACGATCGATGGTGCAAGCCTAATCCATGGATACAGAGCAGAACATACTTAACTTGCACATCTGGATCGAACCAGACCCAACCTGGAGCCTGTGTCTGCTTGAAGTTTTTCTTCCAGGGCGAGAAAAACTCTTTCGGTTTAGTATCCACGATGGAGGAATAAGAGCTTGCTCCTGCAGGAATAGGATCAGGAGGTGCCTCTGCTCCTGATGCACCAAATATACCTTCATCAATCGTTGCTAATACAGCAGAGGAAGGTGGTTGTCCGTGCTTTGCCTCGTACTCGGCCAGAATATGATTGAGGTTACTTTTTCGAAAAACCCAACCCGCTCTTGTGTAGAGCGGCTTATCTCTGTCGTCTTTGTGTATTTTCGAAATAGCATACGACTCTTGCAGAAGAGACCAGGCACTTTCGACATCATCTGGTCCATAGACATCTCGATTGAGCTTATATAGCTCCTCATAGGCCTTAGCGCTCTCGTCAAACCGTCCTTCACGCCAGTAAACGCCTGCCAAGCCAGCTAAAGCAAATCGCGCGGAAAATGACGGCTCACCAGCAACGAGTGAAGCAAGTGACTCCTTATACAATTTCTCGGCTGCCTGCAGCTCGTTTTTACGATAGCGACTACCACCTAAAGCAATCTTGATCATTGCTTTCGTATAGATGTGACCATTACCTAGCTTTTCGGCTTTCGAACAGAGCCGGTAAGTTTCATCAAAGTCTGTGCGATAGAAGCAGGAAGCTAGGTCCATAAGTGAATCGCTATCTTCGCGCTCTTTAACGAGTCGCTCGAAGATTCGCTTTGCTTTATCGACGTCTTCTAACGATTGACTGTAAAAGATACCAAGACGCCGTCGTAGTTTCGGATCATCCGGTTTTTCCTGCAACTGTTTTTCGCACAGTTGAATCTCTTTCTGTCGCATCGCCGCTTGAGCTTCGGCACTTGCAAATGAGTCGGTAGCTGCAGCATCGATAGCAGCCTGTGGACCAGGAGACGGCTGCCCGCTGGGTTCAGACGGAGATGGAACTTGCGGAGGGGGCGCCTCGGTGGAGGCGGCAGTAGTAGTCGTCGCAGTAGTGATAGTGGCGCTCGATTCAGCGATCGCAATCGGCGCGCCGAGATTGTCTAGTGCCAGCAAGCACAATAGCGCAAGCGATAACTTTCGAGCCTGCATAATTCTAAGTAACACTGTCTGCCTTCAGGCTAAGCAATCCGCCAAGAATGATAGCAAATCAAACCCTGATCGAGGGAAAGCAACAGTTTAAAAGGTGTTGGTCCTCATCCATGGCGCCAACCTTAAGACAGTAGTGTAAACGAGTATGAGCAAGATTCCCAACATCATCACAAGCGTTCGCCTGCTGGCCGCAATCGTCCTTTTGACCGTAACGCTCTCGTTGCCAGATCGCGGGCTGGCCTGGTTTGTGCCGTTGTTCGTGGTTGGAGGCATTTCTGACCTCCTTGATGGCTACATCGCCAGACGGTTCAATTGGTGCACCGAATTTGGTGCCAGGTTGGACAGCATTTCAGATCTTTCAATTTATGGTGCAACCATCTATTTCCTGTGGGTGCACGCAAATAAGGCACTAGCAGCAACTACTGGACTGCTAGTTTTTAGCATCTTGCTTCAAATTATTCACATTGGATTTGCAATATTCAAACACGGGCACTATCCCTCATATCACACTAACTTTTCGAGACTGATCGCTTATGCAATTTTCTTCGGAGTGCTGACGTTCTGGTTCACGAGAGCGGCGATTGTCAATGAAATTCTAATAAGTCTCTGGATCGCCACAATTGTCGAAGGCATCGCCATTACTTGCATTCTCCGGCAATCGGCAAACGACCTCGCCAACATTCGAGCAGCCGTAGAGGTAAATCAGCGAAACCGAGAGATTCAGGCCAAATCAATCGAACCTGGTGCCGAACACGTCACTCAGGTTTTGGCTTGCCATGGCGTCCTTGACCAGACACAAACGCGCTAGCGCCAGCCTTACTCTCACCGCTATTTAGTGATACCTGTCCATGACGAAACTCGTTAACGATGGCGTCAGACTCTTTCAAATCCCATTGTTCATAGGCAGAGAGACGGTCATGACGCATGGCTAGCTGCGGGAAAGCAGCAATCTCTTTTGCCAAGGCGACAGCAGTCTCCAGAGCGCGACCTGGTTCACATATTCGATTAGCCAAGCCCATCTGTAATGCCTCATCAGCACCGACACTTCTGCCTGTCAAAATCATATCCAGCGCTCGGCTCTGACCGATCAAACGCGGCAAACGGATCGTACCCAGGTCGATTAAAGGAACCCCGAAACGACGGCAATAGACGCCGAAGATGGCGTTGGATGCCACCACACGTAAGTCGCACCAGACGGCCAATTCGAGCCCTCCGGCTACTGCGAATCCCTCGATCGCCGCAATGACCGGTTTAGTCAGACGCATGCGAGTCGGTCCCATTGGTCCGGGTCCATTTCCTGATTCATCCAACAAATTGCCGTCGCCTCCGGCGAAATCGGACAAATCGGCACCAGCACAGAAGGTTCCACCATGACCAGTGAGTACGGCAACTGAGAGAGTATCGTCTGCATCGAATAATTTGAACGCTTCTACAAGTTGATCGGCGGTTTTGCGATCTACAGCATTGCGGCGCTCGAAGCGGTCGATACCAATTACTCGAATGTTGTCTGTGGTCTCTTGTGTGATCATCTTAGCCTGCACCGAATAAGCCACTGCTGTCACTTCTGTGGCGGTTTCATGCGAACATGCCAGAAGACAGTGGCTTCAGTAGAGATCGTGCCGTGCGAGTCTGCAAGGGCAACTCGAATACCGACTTTGCTTCGCTTATTGGTTTTCAACTCTTGTTTGACTCGGTCAATGTCTTCCTGGTCGAGTGTGGCATCGGCGGTACAGTCGCCCAGCGCCGGTGCTCGATAAGCAACTTCAGCGCCAGCAGCAAGCGGAACCACATCATCTAAGATGTCAGCGAGGCTGGCAATGAGCGCTGCACCACTCGATGCTTCGATGAGGGCAAACTGTGCTGCGGCATGAACGGTGTTTACATGGTTACCGAGGCTCGAACGAAAATGCAGCCGGCATTTGCTCCTGGTCGGCTCCGCCGCCAAAACCTGAATGCCTACCAACTCGTTGAAGGGAATCCGCTCTATGAGCTCCTTCAGTGCGCCCGAAGCGGCATTCTTGAGTTCCATCTGTTTCCCCTTGACCAAATTGGTCGACGTCTACTCTCATGTGCCCAGCTTCAGCCGATTTGTCACTTGGTTTTGCCAACTAGAGAATTTCGAACAGTCCAGCAGCGCCCATTCCACCTCCCACGCACATGGTGACAACGACTAATTTGGCTTTGCGTCTTTGCCCCTCTAATAGCGCGTGGCCAACCAGCCTAGCACCGCTCATACCGTAGGGATGTCCGATAGACACAGCGCCACCGTTAACGTTCAAGCGCTCCATCGGGATACCAAGCTTGTCGCGACAATAAACCACCTGCACCGCAAATGCTTCATTCAGCTCCCACAAATCGATGTCTTCTATTGTGAGATCATGCCGAGCCAACAATTTGGGAACGGCAAAAACCGGGCCAATACCCATTTCATCGGGCTCCAGACCGGCGACTGCCATACCGCGATAAAGACCGAGAGGTTTCAGACCTTTCTCTTCCGCGAGCTTTGCTTCCATCAACACACAGGCCGACGCGCCGTCAGATAGCTGGCTGGCGTTTCCGGCAGTGATGAATTGATCCTCGCCTCGCACTGGTTTGAGCTTAGCCAGGTCTTCTAGAGTTGTTGACGGTCGATTGCCTTCGTCTTTAGTCAAAGTGACGTCTTCATGCGACAATTCGTTTGTCTCTTTGTTCAAAACTAATTTTCGACTGGGTAACGGCACGATTTCCTGGTCGAAGATACCATTTTTCTGCGCGGCTGCTGTGCGCTGTTGGCTGGCAACAGCATATTCATCCTGCATCTCACGGCTGACGTGGTAACGCTTCGAGACTATGTCGGCAGTCTCGATCATAGTCATAAATAGCTCAGGCTTGTGCGCCAACAGCCAATCTTCCTGCAAGCGGTGCTTGTTCTGGTGTTCTTGAGTAATGCTTATTGATTCAACACCACCGGCAACCGCGCAGTTGACACCGTCGACAATGATTCTTTGCGCAGCAAGACTGATGGCTTGCATACCGGAACTACAGAAACGATTGATTGTGGTGCCCGCAGTTGTTACCGGCAGCCCACCTCGAACGGCAGAGAGCCTGGCGATATTGTGACCGGTAGCCGACTCGGGCAATGCACAACCCATAATCACATCTTCGACTTCTGCGCCTTCGATGTTTGCTCGCTCGACGGCATGGCGGATCACATGTCCACCAAGAACGGCCCCGTGTGTATCGTTGAAGGCACCACGTCCGGCCTTACCTATCGGTGTTCTGGCCGTTGAAACAATTACGGCTTCGCGCATAACTCAGCTCCTTTGTAATCAGAGAACATTTGATTTTTTTCCGCCAGTTCCAAAAGCAGCGGGGCGGGCTTCCAGAAATCACCATACTTTTTCTGGAACGACTTCAAGTTATTGACGATCTCTTTTAATCCGATGGTATCAGCCCAAAACATTGGGCCACCACGAAATGTAGGAAATCCGTAGCCATAGATCCAAATGATGTCGATATCGGAAGACCGGATGGCCATACCTTCTTCCAGTATTCGGGCACCTTCATTGACGAGCGGATACATGCACCGCTTGATGATTGTGCTATCAGATATGGTGGTGCGTTTGACACCAAGTCGTTTGGATTCTTCAATAATAATTTGGGTGACGTCATCATCTACAATCGGTGTACGGCTACCTGGTTCGTAGCGATACCACCCGGCCAAGGTCTTTTGACCGTAACGCCCCTTCTCATAGAGAGTGTTGGAGATCTTGGAATCTCTAAATTTTGTAGCACCACGAGCCTCACGTTCCTGCCGAATTCGCGCATGAACATCTATGCCTGCTAAATCACCCACAGCAAATGGTCCCATTGCAAAGCCGAATTCGCGCATGACTCGGTCAATTTGCTCTGGCAGAGCGCCCTCTTCAAGCAAGAGCTCTGATTCGCGCACATAACCATTTAGCATCCGATTCCCAACGAAACCATCACAATTTCCAACCAGGACTGCCACTTTTTTCATGCTCTTGCCTAAAGCGAGAGCAGTAGCAATGGCAACATCAGAAGTTTGCTTTCCACGCACTACTTCAAGCAGCTTCATCACATTCGCCGGGCTAAAGAAGTGCATTCCGATCACCCGCCCCGGATTTTTCACGACAGCGGCGAGCTGATCGATATCCAAAGTGGAGGTGTTAGAAGCGAGAATAGCCGACTCGCGGCAAACCGAATCCAATTGCCGAAAGACGTCTTGCTTGATCTGCATATTCTCAAATACGGCCTCCACGACGATATCTACGTCACCGAGATCATCATAAGTGGTGGCAGTTTTGAGCAGCTCCAAAACCTTGTCCATATCTTTTTGCTGCATGCGACCTTTTTTCACCGAGCCGGCGAAGGTCGACTGAATTGATTTCAGCGCACGGTCGACAAACTGTTGTTCTGTATCTATGAGGGTTACGGCCACGCCCGCGTTAAGGAAGTTAATGGCGATGCCACTGCCCATTGTGCCCGCCCCGACCACGGCCGCACGCCGAATCGGCAAGGCTTTTGCTTCTGGTGACAGACTAGGAATTTTCGCTACGTTTCGTTCGGCAAAAAAGAGATGAATACGCGATTGTGCCTGGGACGACTGGTAGAGTTTGTCAAAGTGCCTGCGTTCGGCCGCCATTCCTTCTGAAAATCCAAATTTAGCAGTCATTTCAATGCAGTCGATAGCTCGATGATGCGCGAGTCCACCTTGCTCGACATCTGGAACTTGAGCCCTAATTGCAGCAATTATCTCAGGATGTTCTTCAATAGGCAGCGCGGAAATACGTCTTTTCGGCAGCGCGGCCAACCGTCTATCTGCAAATTGGATTGCAGACTCGGTCAAGTCGCCTTCAACGACTTCATCAATGATGCCGAGTTCACAAGCATTTCGCGCAGGAATGTGATCGCCACTCAAAATAATTTCGAGTGCCTTTTGCTGGCCGACTAGGCGCGGCAGGCGCTGCGTTCCACCGGCCCCAGGCAAGAGACCGAGCCTGATCTCCGGAAAGGCGACCTTAGACGAAGGAGTCGCACAACGGTGGTCCATCGTCAACGCCAGTTCCAAAGCTCCCCCAAGAGCGACTCCGTCGATCGCAGCAACGAATGATTTCGGAGAATTTTCTATTCGGTCCAAAAGATGACGCAGCCTTTTCGCACCGGGCTTAAGTGCTTCCTTGAAGGCTGTAATATCCGCCCCGCCGCTAAACTTACCATTGCGACCGTAAACGATAAAACCCTTCACTGCATCATCTTTTTCGCCCCGCTCGACGAGTTGCAAAAATTCTTCAATGAGCGAAGAGTTGAGCGCATTAACTGGAGGATTATCCAGCGCAATAAGCGCATAGCCGGACCTTACCTCGTACTCAACATAAGGTTTCGTGCTCATCTTGACCTCTCGCGGGAAAGCTTAAGGATACTCTTATATCTTCGGGTTTCAAACGAGCTTTCGCTTAAAAAATGCGAGAAAATTTTGAATTGCTATTTTCAACCAAACCCAGTATCTGAGCCTGTGAGGCGGGATAGAAGTCCCACTGATCGACGCCGACATTAATCATTCGACCGCTAGTCTTCCATGAGTCGTGAATATGCCCGCACAAAAGCATTCTTCCTTCGTCAACCGGTCGCCATTCAAGATATCGCGCTTGTTCTGTATGGTCTTCAAGACCGTATGGAAAGTGGCATAAGAGCAGATCGACGCCGTCGATAAACATCTCGTGCTCTGGTCCGCACCAGACGACGCCGTGCCGCTCAAGCCACCGTATATATTTCTCATGGCCTGTGTGCATCGGATGCATCAGGTCGTGGTTGCCGGGAATCCAGTGAATGTTGCCTTTCAGTCGCGGGAGAAACTCTTCGACGGCGCGAAAATCGAGAGAGAAATCACCAAGATAATAGACGTCGTCATCAGCGCCAACAACTTCGTTCCATCGATCAACCATCACTTTGTTCATTGCATCCACTGAGTGAAACGGGCGGTCGCAATAAGAGAGAATGTTCTTGTGTCCAAAGTGATGGTCGCTTGTGAACCAAGACTGCTTGGATGACACGGAGTTCTTCATATGCATGACCCTTCTTCAGGGCTTTCGGTTCACTGCTGTGAGACGAACTTTGCAGCGCGCTGTTGTATTGGACTTACTGCTAACCACCATAATAGTTTTATCTTAGCCTACATAGAGAAAACGCGCGGGATGCTGCGCCAGCGACTCGGTCTACCGCTTCAAACGCTCCCATAAGAAGGTAAATGCAAGTGCGTCCATAAACGCGATTTGCTCGTTGTTTGCGGCAGCACCATGACCACCCTCGATATTTTCGTAATAGAGATTTTCGTGTCCTTGCTCGGACAATCGCGCAACCATCTTTCGCGCATGTCCTGGATGAACCCTGTCGTCTCGAGTAGAAGTCGTGATCAGAATTGGCGGATACGACTTATCTTTGCGGAGATTTTGATATGGGGAATACTTGGAGATAAAGGCCCACTGTTCTGGTTTATCGGGATCACCATATTCATCCATCCAGCTTGCGCCCGCAAGCAGATGACTAAATCGACGCATATCGAGAAGCGGCGACCCGCAATGCACGGCACCAAAGAGGTCGGGTCGCTGCGTAAGCATAACACCCATCAAGAGACCGCCATTTGAGCGCCCCTCAATTCCTAGATGTTTCGGTGATGTCACTTTCCTCGCGATCAAGTCTTCCGCAATTGCGATGAAATCATCATACGCTCGTTGGCGATTCTCTTTGCGCGCGGCGTTGTGCCAGGTCGGCCCAAACTCGCCGCCGCCGCGAATATTCGCCAGAACATAGACACCACCCTGCTCTAACCAACCTGCGCCGGTCAGTGCATCGTAATACGGTTGCAGCGCGATTTCGAATCCACCGTAGCCGTTCAGGAGAGTCGGATTGTCGCCGTTGAGTTGCAGATCTCGCCGAGCCACCTGAAAATAGGGCACATGCGTCCCGTCTTTCGACACTGCTTGAAACTGCTTAATCTCAAGCCCGTCGGTCTTAAAGAACTGAGGCTGTGACTTTAAAGCCTCGCGATTGTCATTGCCTGCGGTGCCAAGATAAAGAGTGGATGGCGTCAGAAAATCGGTCACTGTCATGAAGTAGTTGTCAGACTCATCCGGGTCGATGCCATCGACCTTGACCGTTCCGAAATCTGGCACAATCAACGGTTTACGGGTCCAGGTTCCGTCAGCTAAAGAGAGTAGGCAGGGGCGGCTGCGCACCATATCCAATTCGTTGAGAATCAAGTAATTTTTCGTACTAGAGAAATAGGCGAGCGACTTAGTTTCAGTCGGTTCAAATAGAACCTGCATTTGTCTGTCGCCTTTCATGTACGCATCAAAATTGCATGACAGCAAAGAACCACTTTTGTAAGACTTTTCACCTACCTTCCAATCGGAGCGAAGCTTGAGCAAAAGGTTGTCGCAATAGGTAGATGCTATAGCATCATCAGGCTTGTCGAGTTTCACCCATCGTTCGCCGCATCGAATCGAGAGCTCATTCGAAAAGAATGTCATACCTCGAGAAATATATTCGTACTTACGTCCATGGTCGTGGTCAACATAGCCAGAAACTCCGACGTCTGACTCTTTACCCTCGAAAAGTGTGCGAGCCGATGAAATTGGCGTGCCACGCTTCCATTCTTTCACTATGCGAGGATAGCCGGACGAAGTCATTGACCCAGGACCGAAGTCCGTACCGACATAAAGTGTGTTGCGATCGCGCCAAGCCACATCTGTTTTCGCTTCAGGCAGATAGAATCCGTCTTTAACGAACTCTTTCTTAGTCAGATCAAACTCGCGAACCACAACCGCATCCGCGCCACCACGAGACAGCTGTACCAAGCATCTATCGTAATCTGGATAAAGAACACTGGCGCCAGACCATGTCCAGTTCTCTCTCTCTTGCTCGGCAAGCTTATCCAGATCAATTACTATCTCCCAGGCTGGGTTTGTTTTTTTGTATTCTTCCAGTGTCGTGCGGCGCCAGAGACCACGCTTATTTTTGTCGTCGCGCCAGAAGTTGTAGTAATACTTTCCGTATTTGGTCAGGTATGGAATCTTCTCTTTGGAGTCGAGAATTGTTACCAGTTTTTTCTTGATTTTGCTGAATTCCGGGTAGGTTTCAAGAGTCTTGGTACTGGCATCATTCTTCTCCTTCACCCAGGATAAAGCCTTGTCACCGGTCACATCCTCGAGCCAAATGTAGCTATCATCGAGCGATTTGCTATCGAGTGTCTTTTCCGCTTTTGTCATGTTAGAGTCCATCCGTTTTTCAATGTCTGCCAAGGCTGCAACTCCAGAAAAAGATGGCACGACAATGGCCCACATCAGCGACAATGAAAAGAGTCTGTGTCCAAAATTTGAACTAAAACTGGTCTGGATAGCGGAAGCCAGGGAGAAGCCAAAAGCATGATTCATTGTTGTATTTTTCCGGACGAGCCGATGACGCTAATGCTTATAGCACTTGCGCACATGAATTTGCTTACAACACGGTGAGATGCAGCAGCCTTAAGGCAGCTTGATTACTTTGCCGAAGGCCAGGGCTTGGCTTGTCCAGCACTGTTAGCGGAACCTGGCTTACCGGATGTCCTCTTCCCGAGCGGTGTCACGCCAGCGGCAACAGGAGTACGGGGGCTAGCACTCGTGTTAGCAACGGCTGGTGTTGACGGTATGTTTGGTTTAGCATCATCGTCGGGCGGCAACTCAACATCGAGACCCGGACGAGGTTTTGCAGGTTTAACTCCAAGCATGAGTCCAGTTCCCTGCCATTTGCTGCTTAGGACAGGAGTTTGCAGCACACCACGCTCTTTCAAAACCTCAGATTGCACGGAGTCTTTCATATATTCGAATGCGTCATCCAAGCTTGTGTTCGCGCCTTTGCACTGCAGTCCATCCATGAGACAGCGAGTGAATACGCTATTCTGGTCAGCCTTGGATTCCCAAGAGACCTGGTCCGGCTTGCTCGATGATATAACGAGCTGTCCGGTTCCCTGCGCAATCGCGTCAGCATCAACATTGGAGCCACGTGTAAGCCCCTTGCTTTCCACAGAAGCTGCACCACTGTGACAGGCATCCAAAATCATCACCACCCGGTCTGAGTGAACGCGGCGCTTGACCGTGCTCGACAGATCTTGCATAGGCAGCCCGGTAGCGTACAACTCATTGACGTCGGTGTCGTAAGCAACAAGATAATTGACACCGTCGTGGTCCATTTCAGCACCACTGCCATGACTAGATATGTAGATCACGACTAAATCATCAGGATTTGCCACGTTAGGCAACCATTTGTCTCCCAGCAAAGTCATGATGTTTTTTCGGGTCGCTTGCTTGTCGGTGAGCAGCTTCACATGATCCGGAGCAAAGTTCTCTTTCGAAACAAGATAGTCATAAAAGTCTTTCGCATCTTTGGATGGGTAGCGAAGATTTAGCTGGTCGTTTTTGAATTTGCTGATGCCGACCACTAGCGCCCACTTATCTTTGATGGGTCGATTCACATCCGAAACATTAGTGGCGGCATTTTGAATGCGCGCGATCTCTTGTGTCGGCGTCTGCGGCGGCGCCGTTTTTACAGGAGGTGCCGAAGCAACGGAGGACGTCTGACTTTGTTCTGCCTTGGTATCAGATTTAGTTTTCGCTTTTGATTGAGACTCAGGTTTCGTCGTCTTGCCAATCTTCGTGCTTTGCGAATCTGAAGGCAGTAATGCGACTTGAGACTGACGTTTCAAGGCCTCGAGCTCTCTTTCGTGTTGTCTTCTCTCTTGCTGCTCGCGTTCGATACGCTCGGCTATCTCTCGATGTGTTTGGTCGCGCGCGGCTGCGTCAGCAGCTTTATCGCGAGCTTTCTCTTCATCGTGCAGCTTCTTTAGAGTTTGACCGTTCTGCTTTGCCAGAGCCTTTTCGATAGCGCGATCTGTAGCACTGTCACCATATTTTGGTTTAGGTAAAGCTTCCCCTGAAGGCGCACCGCCTGCGCTACCACCGCCTGAAGAGGTTGCACTGCCGCTTGACGCGCCAGCAGCACTGGCAATTGAAGTAGGATTATTCAATTGCTGTTGCGAGAACTTTCGATTTGTCTGAGCTTCTTGATTGTATGGCTCTAACCTTAGCACCGCATCATAATCAGCGATCGCAAGCTCATGCTTGTTCTGATTGCCGTAGAGCGTTGCGCGTGCCATGTAGAACGCAGGAACGGAGCGGTCCAAGCTGATGGCAGAATCAAAATCAGCTTGAGCACGATCGTCTTGCTTCAAGGTGCTGAAGATTATTCCACGCCAATAGTAAGCTTCGGCTAAACGCGGATTGGCTTGAATGGCACCCGAGAATTCAGCGATAGCCGCATCCATCTGACCCGACTGATAGAGACTCTTTCCTTTCACCATGTGCGCGCTGTCGGAGTCCATCCAACCGGCAGCAAATACTGGATTTTGCAGTAACAAAAGACAGGCGACGAGAGAAAATTTTTGCAAAAGACGCATAAGCACAATCCCGAAGTCAAGCTATTCCCATGATGATAACACTCAGCAATAAGAATAATTAGGCGGGGTTCAAACAGCTTTCACTGAAGTACACCTAGAGTTTCATGTTTCAATTGAAAGCTAATAATTAAAAGGAGTTGGCGGGGACCAACTCCTTTTTTGCCTTCGAACAAATCTAAACAGCTGACTGCCTGGAAGACTCGTCCAGCCTAGTGATGATGATGATGCATCCCGTGACCCATTTCGCCAAATGATTCAACCGAGTGGTGAACCATCTGGTCGTGAATCGCTTTGCGCTGCTCGGGAGTCAGCACCTGTGCCGAAGCGATGAGGCGATTGAGCTTGGCCGCGGCAATGTCGCTCTTGAGGGTATTGATACGAGCACCCATATCGGCGACTGCTTTCGCATCTAAATTCGGGCTTGTAAGCGCGTCTTTCATCTTTCTATGCAAGGTGCCAAGTTCAACGGCTTTGGCAGCCACTTGGTCTAGGAATTGGTTGCGTAGCGAGTACAGTTTTTCATACTGGTCATCGCTCAATGCTAGATTGCCCTTGAGGGCGCTGAGCGGACCATGATGGTGGCGTCCATGTTCGTGCCCGCATTCAGGCCCGGCTTCGTGTCCGCCTGGTCCTTGAACGCCGACTGCAATTGTCGCTTCTCCTTCTGTCGGTGCATCTACCGACGGGGCCATAGCCATACTCTCAGACGACGGCGGCAAGGCTGCTAGGAACTCGGTATCCAGGTCTTCATAAGAGATGGACGCCGTTTGTTCGGCCGCCATGGCTGGCATCGCAACTACAAAGGGGGCTACCGCGCTTACCAATATCCTTCTAAATTTCATCTTGAATTCTCCCGAGCAGATACGCTCCATGTATGCCAACTCAGCCGCGAGGTCTCGAGTTGTCGGCTTCAAACAGGGTTCAACTGTTAATACGTACAAACCGGCCGAAAAGTTCAAAATTTCGAGAAAAAATTTTTTGTTGTTTGCTTAATGAAAGAAAAAGGTCGGCAGGCACAGAAATTTCAAGAAATGTCAAAGGATCGAAGGAGGGCGTGAGATATTTATAGCTCTGCCTTCCTGGAGTCCGACAAATGCTCATCGCCTCGGCGGAAGACGCCGCGTCAGCAAATACCGCACCCAAACCAAAGCAAAACTACCGCTGGCTGATAATCGGACTGGCGTTTCTAATCACCTTGATCAATTACTTGGACCGCTCGGCGATTTCCTATGCCATAGGTCCAATCAAGCAGGAATTTCACCTGGATGACAAGTCATTCGGCTTAATTGGCGGCGCATTCGGCTTTGGCTATGCTTTCATGACAATCGGCGGTGGCATCCTCTCAGACCGCTTTGGCGCGCGTAAGATTTGGGCACTAGCTGCTACCGCCTGGAGCTTGATCACCGCACTTTTAGCTGTGGCCTCGGGTTTAGGGACGTTCATAATATTGCGCTCGTCACTCGGATTAGCCGAAGGTCCCCATTTTCCATCACTGGCTCGCGTCTGCGGAGACTGGCTGCCTCCAAATGAGCGTGCCCGCGCAGCCGCTTTCGGGCTTCTGGCAGTTCCACTGTCTTCTGTTATCGGCGCACCTTTAATATCGCAGCTGATCATTCATCTAGGTTGGCGGGCGATGTTCGTTGTTCTTGGTTCTGTCGGTATTGTGTGGGCGCTCATATGGCTACTTGCGTTTCGCGATTTTCCGGAGCAGAGCAAACAGGTATCGGAGGACGAACTACTCTACATACGTTCCGGGACGACTGATACACGGGATAAAAGTCGAGAGGAACTGCGAAACCACGGCTGCGTAGGCAATGAGAGCAGCGTCAAAAGTCTGCTCACTAATAAGTCATTGATGATCAATAACTATGCATTCTTTTGTTTCGGCTATTTGCTGTTCTTTGCCGTCACGTGGCTGCCAGGATTTGTAGAACACGAGTACGGAATGCCGCTAGATTCGGCAGGGAAATTTTTGATGATTCCCTGGGCTACGGCAGCAGTACTGCTGGCAGTCGGTGGTTACGCCTCGGACCGCATCTATCAGAGCACTGGCAGCGTGCGAAAGTCACGTTGCCACTTAATCTGGTTAAGTCAACTACTCTCGGCATTGTGCCTTTTGCCAATGCTCTTCAAGCCTTCGCTCAGCGTCGGAATGGTGATGGTATCTCTGGGACTCGGCTTCGGACTTATGCCGAACGCTGCTTACTATTCAATCAATTGCGACCTGGCGAAAGACCGAGTTGCAACCAGTCAGGGACTTATGACCATGTTCTCGAGCCTGGCCAGCATGGGCGCGCCAGTATTAACGGGCGTTCTGGTAGATAGATTCCACAGTTTCGCCCCCGCTTTCGGGCTGCTCATCTTCTTCGCATTAAGTTCAGTCATCTTAGTCGCCTTTTTTCAGGATCCAGACCAAGTAATTTCTAAAGCAGCTCCGCCAAGTAAGCCAGTCGCCGGTTAATCGACGGAGAATCCCCGCGGGCTGGGGGATACTGCCTGTTTCAAGAAGGTTAAAAATATCCTCTGTCAGATCTTTGTAAAAAGGTGCAATATATTCGCTCCACAAAGCTGAAACAAGCGGCTACGCTTTACTATGAGCGAACTGAGAAATAGGAAACAGCGCAAAGCTCTCGCCACTATATATGGTGCGGCGTCGTTTTCACTTTCGCTCCTTTTCTTTTCGCAGACTGAGGCCATGAGCCAGTCGCCATCAGCCGACCTCGAAGCTGTAGAAGCAGTCGAGGTGCCAATAATAATTCAGAAACAAGGTCCGATTTGCGGCAAATTAGAACTGCGCCCGTTACCGGCCAATCTCGAATCGAGTAGCTCACAAAAAAATCCAGTAAAAAAGACTGCCACACCGGTCAGAAGCGCATCGACTGCAACTAGCACTAACACAAGCAATAGAGCTAGTATTTATAGCCCGACAGATAACGATTTGAAGGGCAAGCAAAACAATGTTGTCGAATTCGAGAGGCAGCTAAAAAGTCCAGAGCCGGCACAACGTGCGCAACCGACCAAATCAACGGCGCATGTGCAGGAGTTCAATTGGCTGTCCGACGAGCCAGTCTCCCAAACAGCCGAAAAATTTGCCACGCAAGCGAAACGAGAATCAGCTAAGTCCGCGAAAGCTAGCAAAGCCCAGGTACAGACACAAATACAAAAAGCTGGACAAGACCCCGATCAAGCACCGGCGGAAGCAGTCACCGAGTCAGCCATAGCCACCCCAAGCCGCTCGCAGGATAGCGACAACGCCGGCACGTCAACGAAAAAAGTCGAAGCGATAGATCCCGGGTCGGTAAAGGTAGCAATAAAGCCACACTGTTCAGGCGTCGCCGACTTCTATGCTCGTCGTTTCCACGGCTTAAAAACGGCATCAGGACAGATCCACGACAAAGAGAAATTTACAGCCGCGCATCGCACACTGCCGTTCGGCACAAAATTGAAAGTCGTCAATCGCCACACTGGCAAAGCCTGTGTAGTGACGGTAAATGACAGGGGGCCTTTCACGCCATCCAGGGTCATCGACTTGTCTGAGGCGGCGGCTAAAGAACTAGGCTTAATCACGGCGAAATCACGAATGGTAGATTGCTACCTTGTTGAAAATCCGTGACACAAGAGTTTGGTGACACAAAGACTAGCTCTGAACGAACCGATACCGCTCAGAGAACGGGACTAGCTAGCGAATGCGTTTTCTAAAAATCATCATTGCACTGCTTCTAGTCGGAGCGATCGGGCTTGGCATCGCTTACTTCATGTTCTCAAGCGAGATTGAGACTAGTGTTCCCCACACTGCGGCAGGACAGATTATCAATGTTCCTGCTGGCTCTACTCCTGACTCCATCTGCACACTATTGGAATCGAAGGGTGTAGTAAAACACGCACTACCACTCAAGTTGTACATTCGGCTTTCGCATTCCGGCGCTGTGTTGAAAGCAGGAGATTATGTCTTTGATTCACCCATCTCACCGAAAGAAGTCTTGCAAAAATTAGAGTCTGGTGAGCAAGGAGCGCTTAAGCTTACCGTTGTCGAAGGCTGGAATCGATGGGACATTGCCAGTGCTATGCAGAAGATCCCGACCTTAAAATTGAGATCGACTGAGGAAGTTTTGCATTTGATCTCGGACACAAGCGCGATAAAAGATTTGGACCCCAGCGCAACTAGCCTCGAAGGTTATATGTTTCCGAACACCTACTTTCTCTTGTCGAACAATACGCCCAAAGATGTAATTGCGCAGATGACGACACAATTCAAAGATGTTTGGCAAAAAGAACTAAAACCGTTGTTTGCAGTCCAATCAATGTCAGTTCACGACATCGTGACTATCGCCTCAATTGTCGAAACAGAAGCGAAGAAGAAAGAAGAGCGTCCAATCATCGCATCCGTCATTTACAACCGCCTAAGCAAGAAGATGCCGCTCGGAATGGATTCTACAATCGTCTATGCCGCGAAAATAGCAGGTAAGTGGCGCAACGACGGCAAGGTTTATCAATCTGATATCGACCGCGTCAGCCCCTATAACACACGTAAAATTGTTGGATTGCCAATTGGACCAGTTGGGTGTCCCGGCTTGCTTTCGTTGAAAGCGGCGCTGAAACCGGCGTATACGAACTACATCTACTACGTTCGCAATCCTGATGACAATAGTGGTTCTCACAATTTCTACAGCACGGAGGCAGACTTCGAGAGAGGCGTGCAGGCACTGCGCGATTGGGAGAAAAAACGCGACTCCCAAAACGCACATGCGGTACGCGCTGGGCATTGAAAATTGACAGTATTTTGCTGCTCATTAAAACGTTGCAACCTTAAATAGATGACTTTCGTCCTGTCCGAACAGAGGAACAGGAAATGACCGAGCAAGAAAAGCAAAAATCAATCGAGGCATTGAGATCTGCCGCTCTTAAGGCTATTAAACTGGGCTATTTGGACTTAGCCTCACAAATTATGTATGTAGCCGAAACTCTGGAACGAAGCAAGGAAGGCAATCTGGTTGAACTGCCACCGATGGTGCTGACGATGAAACGCAATGTCGCCAACTAATCATTCTCGGCATCCTTTACCGGAACTCTTTCTGAAGAGAATCGGCAATCGGTCAGAGGCCAGCGCGCTCGGTGCTAAAACTCAACACTCTTCGGTGTGCGCGGGAACGGAATAACATCTCTTATGTTTGCCATGCCTGTCACGAATTGGACAGTTCTTTCAAGTCCAAGCCCGAATCCTGAGTGCGGAACAGTTCCGAATCGTCTCAAATCCAGATACCACCAATAATCCTCAGGATTGAGACCAGTATCCTTCATCCGTTGTTCCAGTTCGTCAACGCGCTCCTCACGTTGGCTGCCCCCAATGATCTCCCCAACTTTGGGCACAAGCACGTCCATCGCTCTAACAGTCTTACCGTCTTCGTTGAGCCGCATGTAAAACGCCTTGATGTCCTTCGGATAATCAGAAACGATAACTGGTTTCTTGAATTTTGTTTCGCTCAAGTAACGTTCATGTTCTGATTGAAGGTCGATTCCCCATTTGACGGGGAACTCAAAGTTCTCTCCACACTTAAGCAGAATGTCGACGGCTTCTGTATAAGTAATACGAGCGAAGTCGCTGTTCACTATATTCGTCAGCGTCTCAATGACGGTTTTGTCGATTCTTTCATTGAAGAACTGCATATCTGAGGCGCAATTGGTCAGCACATCGGAGAATATCGTCTTCAGAAACGATTCAGCAACATCCATATTTCCTTCAAGGTCGCAGAAAGCCATTTCAGGTTCGACCATCCAGAATTCCGCTAGATGTCTCGATGTATTCGAGTTCTCTGCGCGGAACGTCGGTCCAAATGTGTAAACGTTAGTCAACGCTGTTGCATAGATTTCAGCGTTCAATTGTCCGCTGACTGTGAGGCTGGTTGGCTTCCCGAAGAAGTCTTCTTCAAAATCGACCTTACCATCTTTGCGAGGCGGATTCTCAAGGTTTAAAGTCGTCACCTGAAACATCTGACCGGCGCCTTCACAGTCGCTTGCAGTGATGATTGGTGTGTGCACATAGACAAAACCGCGAGAAGCGAAGAAGTTGTGAATAGACCGGCAAATTTCATGCCGAACTCTGGCTACGGCACCAAATGTGTTGGTGCGTGGACGCAGGTGTGCAATCGTTCGCAGAAACTCCATGGAAGTTCCTTTCTTTTGCAATGGATAGGTCGCCGGATCTGCAAAACCGAAAACCTTGACCGATTCAGCCTTAACCTCGGTCGTCTGTCCCTGGCCAGGAGATTCGACAATCGTGCCGACAATTTCGACGCTACTACCGATGCCTATCTTCAGCACTTCTGATTCGTAGTTCGGCAGTGTATTTTCCGCAAGCACCTGCACGTTTTTCAGGAGCGAACCGTCGTTTACTTCCAAGAAAGAGAAGCCAGCTTTTGAGTCACGACGAGTACGCACCCAACCGCAAATCTTCACTCGCAGTCCAACATTCTCTTTCTTGAGAGCATCAACCACGCGGATTTTTTTGACTTGGTCCAAAGATACACTTGAATTCACTGACAACTCCGTACTTGTGCTTTTAGTTCACCTGAAAAACGCTTGAAATATGCCTTGAAGGCATTTTGAGAAAAAAACGAAAATATCTAACCGGGCAAAAATCACCTTTTGCGAACAAGAAAAACCCCATCCCTAATCGTCAACAACACCCGGTCGACCCGATCATCTTTGGCGATGATGTCATTTAATTCGGTTATCGCCCTGTCATCTGCTGTTTGAGGATTCAAGACTGCGCCGCCCCAAAGCACATTGTCGACAATAATAATTCCGCCCTGCTTGATTTTCGGCAGCACCGCTTCGTAGTAGTTTGGATAATTGACTTTGTCGGCATCAATGAACGCCATGTCGAATGGACCCGGCAAAGATTTTAATGACTCCAGTGCCGGTCCCTGCACAACGCTAATTTTTCGTCCATGCTCGCTACGTTCAAAATACTTTTTTGCGAAGGCAACAGCTTGCGGATCAATATCCAACGTTGTCAAACGTCCGTTTTCCGGAAGCGCCTCAGCCATAGACAAAGCGGAGTATCCTGTAAAAGTACCTATTTCCAAAACACGAGTGGCTTGCGTGAGCAGAACCATTATTTTGAGAAAGCGCCCCTCTAATGGACCGCACACCATCTGCCATAGGGACATTTTTTGTTTGGTCTCGCTCATCAACTCGTCCAATAAAGCTTGAGTTGGCTCAGACTTCGAGACCGCGTATTCGTCAATTCCTTCCGGTGCCAGTGTAATCATGGTCAGTCCTCCGTAAGACTGCCTTTATACCAGATCAAACGCCGCCACGATCCCACTATCGCCAGACAGGCGCATCTTGGAAACATTCAGCTGTGCAATTATTCTTGAACTAGTTCAGCATTTGAACGTCGCCTACACCGGTGACGGAGTTTTTCACTTTAGGCGGATGACCTTTGACCAAAACATGACCAACACCCGAGATTGTAGATTCGATAGAGTCCTTAACGTCGACTTCTGCATCTCCAGTACCGGTAATCGATACCTTGGCGTTTTGCACCTTCAATCCGTTCATTTTTGCGTTGCCGGCGCCGCTGATTGTAATGGAGGCATCCTTAGCTTCACCGCTCGTTGTAACGTTGCCGGCGCCAGAGATTGTCAATGAGAACTTGTCAGCCTTCACATTCTCAATTTGGACGCCTCCAGCTCCAGAAAAGATGACGGAGTCAATTTCAGGCGCGGCGATATTGATTACCAGCTCTTTGCTTGGTGAGACGCTGATGTGGTCGGAATCTTTCTTCTCGGCACCATTCACGGCACTGCTTAAGCTGACCGAGAGCTCGCCGTTTTCAACGGAAGTACGAACATGCGGTGTGATGTTATCGTCACCGATAATCTCCACAGAACAAGTGCCGGCTTTTGAGATTTTGTATTGGGCTGCACCACCAAGAACCGCTGTTTTAAAGGCGGCAAGCCCATCTCTCTTGTCAGTTATTATCTTGCCTGATCCCTGAATCGCGTCGCTTCCCCCTTGGGAGCAACCGCTTATCAATAGAACAATCGCCGGCGGAAAGAGAGGCTTTAAAATTTTCATGCGATCCCTGTTGTGTATGACTAAACATGGCGCTTATGCAAGAGCAAAGGATACCAATTTATTTACTCCGATTGTGCAGAAAACAGTGAAAAGCAGTAAGAAAAATCAGAAAAAATCATCAATCCGCTTAAAGGACAAATAGCCTAAGATTGTGCTAGGATGCGCTTTTCAGTAGTCCATTCTCAAAAGAGCTTTATACGTCGGCTCTAAACTTTGCAGGCGGACACAAAATTATGAATCCATTGCGTGCCGATCAGCTGGGACCTCTCGATATGTTCAAGATCGGGGTCGGTCCTTCAAGTTCGCATACTGTTGGTCCGATGCTGGCTGCGCTGGAGTTCCGAAAGTATTCTTCGAGCTTCATCGCCAACACTCAGGAAACCCAGAAACTGCGCGTGGAAGTTGAGCTCTACGGCAGCCTATCGGCGACAGGGAAAGGTCACGCAACCGACGGTGCTGTTTGCGCTGGGCTGGCAGGATTGCATCCGCGCACAGCGCAACCCGAGACTGTTTGGTCGATTATGCCTGAGCTCGAGAGCGATTCAACTCTAAAATTCGACAACAAAACGCTCCAGTTCAAACCGTCGACTGACATCAAATGGCTAGGTTGGACTCTCGATGGATCAACATTGCCACATCCAAATACGATGAGATTCTTTATCTATGATGGCAACCGAGTAGTTTGTGCTCAAACTTGGTTTTCAGTCGGTGGCGGATTCGTCGAGCCAGCAGATCCCGAGACAGGGAAACCGAGGGCAAGTGCATCAGAAGACACGCTCAAAAAAGTTCCGTATCCCTTCAACTCCGCGGCAGAGTTTGTCGAGCAGTGCAAGACAAACGATCTAGCTCCCTGGAAAATCGTGGTCGCAAACGAAGAAGCGCGCGGTCGCTCTGAAAGAGATCTACGAGAAAAACTCTCGAACATCTTGAGAGTTTTTGAAGAATGCATCGAAAACGGGCTCAAACACGAAGGGATATTGCCGGGTGGACTGAATGTTCGTCGACGAGCGAAGAAGCTATACGAGCAGATGAAAGCCGGAAAAACAATGGCATGGACGGGTGGAGATTTGAGCCCGTCCATATATGCAATGGCTGTTAATGAAGAGAACGCAGCAGGCGGTCGAGTCGTCACCGCACCGACCAATGGCTCGTCAGGACTGATACCGGCCGTCTGGCGTACACTAAAAGAGTCGAAGAATCTTAGTGAAGAGACTCTGCAGAATGGTCTTATGGTGGCATCGGTGGTAGGAGCATTAGTCAAAACACATGCCTCTATCAGTGGTGCGGAAGTCGGCTGCCAAGGAGAAGTTGGAACTTCGTGCGCGATGGCTGCAGCCGGTGCCACCGCCATGCTCGGCGGCACCGCGAACCAAATCGAACAAGCAGCAGAGATAGGGATCGAGCATCACCTCGGAATGACCTGCGATCCAATCATGGGTCTGGTCCAAGTGCCCTGCATCGAACGGAATGCCATGGGTGCCGTCAAAGCCTTGAACGCAGCAAGTTTAGCGTTGGCGTGTGACGGCGAGCACCTCGTCAGTCTCGACAAAGCATTGAACGTCATGAAGCAAACCGGGCTCGACATGCATCAAAAATACAAAGAGACATCGACTGGCGGCCTTGCGCTCGGATAGTTAACTACATATCTACACGACGGTCACTAAAATGGGATCAAAAGTGTGCACTACTGGAGCCGCTGCGGCCCATGTAGAGGTTGTAGTCAAACGTGAATTGGACATCGATGTCGTCGTCCGCTCCCTCAGGCAGAGGGAAAAACGGTGCTGCATCATTGATTGCGCGCAAAGCGCTTTGGTCCTGCTTGGCGTCACCAGAGGATGACACTAGGCGCAGGTTAGACATCTCGCCATTGCGATGAATCTTGAACAGAACGACAACTCGGCGTGACATTTCAGATTTTGGAGGAATCCAGGCTCTTCTGATGCGACGCTGCAGCTTTTCCATATACTCACCGAAGTCCGGCGCTTTGATGGTAGGCTTACTGGCCGTCTTATCGTCAATATCTCTGGTTGGTGATACACCAGTACCATGAGAAGCTCCAGTTCCGGCTACAGGCGTCAAAATCTGAATATGACTTGCCGGACCAGGTGCAGTCGTTCTAGGCGCTGGTGGGGCAGTGTCATCACCTCCCGGCGAAGAGCCGCGATGATGCGTGCTCGAAGCTGGCATCGGCTGCGGAACACCATCGCTTCCTTTTGCCCCAGTGTCTCTCATTATCGATGGCGCAGCTGGAGCAACGCCTTGTCCATGTGAACCAGAAGTCGGAGTAGACATCGGATTTGGCGCACCAGTGGGGCGAGCACTACTATTAGTGGCAAGAGGAATAGGAACTCCGACTGCAGTAGAAGGAAGCGCGCTGGCGATCAGCGGTTGGGGAGCGCCAGCGATAGTCGTTTTTGCTGCATTGGTTATTTGCGGTAACGGCGCCGAGGTAGCCTGGGTCTTCGCGGTTGCAGGTAACGGTGCTGGCAGCAAAGGCTGAGGAGCCGTTGCTCTTTGCGCAGCTACTGGTGGCGTCGGTGGTTTAGGCTGTGCTGGTGCCGGTTCGTCATGCGATGGCGACGCTTTCGATTGAGAACGCGCAGCAGGCTCCTTGGGAGGAGTTGGCGGTTTTGGTTCGGCAGGCTTCGAATTATCAACCGGTTTGGCCGCTTCCGATGGCTTTGCGGGCTGCCTTGGTTCCTGACGGGGCTCAGTGGCTATTCTTTGTGTGGGCTGTGCTGCCTGACTGCTGGCGGCATCATTCGACTGTCGATGTGTTACTCTCCCTGAATCTTTCGAATTTTTCGAAGAGCGCGTTTTAGTCTCGATCGGCTTAGACTCTATAGTTTGTGGCAATTCGAAATCAATTTCGCATATTTGCCTTTTCGGTTGTGGAGGTACAAACAAGAACAAAACCATCAAGAACATGCAACCAAAAGCCAGCGCATGTATTACATATGAGCCACTTGCGGCCTCGCTTATTGCCAGTGCTTCGTTAGCATACAGTTTTTCCCGACGCAAAAAGACCCTTCGCTCAAAAGCATCTCGTACAGAGAACAACGTGAAAGCAATCATAAGCAGAGCGACTATAAGCACTTGCGGACTGCGAAGGTCAATATTGCAAAGACAATCCATAACTGCGGAATTTAGTTTGACGTGCAAATGGCTTCCAAGATATTTCACACCAGAGACCAGAAAGCCCTTGAGACAAACAACAGAGAGAAGCATGAAAGTTGACAGGCTTGCGCAGAGATAAAGAATCCCTTTTCTCGCTTCGCCGTTATAAAGTTGTCCCAGTCCAGGCACTACTGATAGTGCCGCCGCGGTCATAACAGTTTCGGGCTTGAGGTCATTCTCATTCCAGGTTGAAGTGCGCATCAATTCTTACTCTCAATCGGTATAACGCCAATGCGCCGTGATGACTTGGGCACGACTTAGGCACATAGATGCAATCAATCGTATTGAACTTTGCGCGGGCGAGATATCTGGTTGGGAGGTGAAGTCGCCTAGCTATAACCCTGAAGTTGATTCAGGGTTTTGCCTTTTGAATATGACTTGTTTATAATTTGCTAGACACTAGGGTAAACAAACTTCATGTGGCCAATAACTCGAACAATCAGGCATTTGCGAAAAACTCGCTCTCAATTGCCGGGAACAGCCGCGTTGATAGTAGCCATGTCTGTAGCCATTCAATCTTGCTCGCAGGTAGAGCGTGGGGTGAGTGTCACTTCTTCAGCACCAACCACCAAAGTTGCTTATTTAGACGACATCGAATGGAAACAACGCACAGAGTTCGGTCGCGCATATTCCAATTGGGCCTTTTTGACCACCACTCACTTTGACTTGAAGAAGGTAGATGAGAAAGACCAAGAGGGTAGACACATTTACGAATTTGAGATTGTTGGAGCCAACATCAAAGTAGGGCTTGAGTGTATTGAAACCCTACCTATCGGAGTAAAAGATCCACTTCGCAAGCACGAAGAAATGCACTGCAAAATGACGACCGAATGCTTTCAGTCGGCTCCGGACACTGCAAAAAAGATTGCTCAAGAACTGGTGGGACAAAAGATCACAATTGCAGAAGGTTCAGATCTCAGGTCGGCAGAGAAATTGGCGCAACTTGAGTGCAAACGCCGATTTTCAAACGAATATCGAGTTACTACTCAAACGAAAGCTGACAAGCTTGCCGAGATCTTCGACCGCATCACGAATCACGGACTCAACGGTGTAACGAATGAAGAAGGACGGCAGCGTAGTTTCGACGAATATGATCGCGACTATAAACCACTAGAAAACGCGAACGATTCAGGAGATCAAACTAGAAGTGAGAGCGCCATATCAAACAATTCGGCTGAGACTAACGCCGCAAAAGCTAAGAGTCCTGCAAAAGCTAAAGTCAAAGAGACCGTCAAAGCTGTCGACAATCCAGAAGAAGCAAAACGTCTTCAGTCCACCGGAGCTTGGAAAAATGCACCGATTCCGGCTGCTGAACAGAAGAACGACAAAGCGAAACCAGAGAGTTCAGACGGTCCGATTGTCACTCCTGCAACAAACTAGCTCTCGGATTACGCATGATTGTGTTCAGAACTACTTCAGTCTACGAAGTTCTCGTTTGATCTCATCTGCTTTTATTTGGTGAGCTCTTGCTTGTTCAGACTTAATCTGCTCTCGCCGGATCGGCAAGGCTTTAAATTGACGTATTGTCAGAGGCACTGATAAAGGCAAAGTTCCTTGATTTAGCGCGCCAGAGCGGCGGCGGTCACTTTGGAGTTTCACTGGTACAATTCGTTCGAAAGTCAGAAGACCTCTCTCTTCACCGCAGGCGGTGCAATGAAAGATGTCATCGATCCGCGGCTTTCTATGCCGGGAGAATGTTTTACAACATGTCGGGCATTGGGCTCGCCAGTGACCGAGTGGCATCTGAGCATCCGAGCACTTCACCTTTGCTCGACCTCCGATCTGCTCTACTACATCCAGCCAGATCTCGTCGTGACCGTGATTAGGAGTCAGCGCGTGCGCTATCTCGTGAAGGAGAGTCTCTTTAATATGTTCAGCAGAGTTGTTCCGAATATAGATAATCGATAACTCAATCCGCCGAGAACCGACATAACACATTCCGAGCGACCGCCGACGTCGATTGATCTTAAAACCCCAATCATGCAAACCCCAGCGATGCATTAGTTGCAATGCCAATTGAACAGCTTCAGCTTCGAGCAACTCTGAATCTCCGCTGGGAATCTTAGATCATATATACCCAATCGTTTGAAAAATAATGAAATTCTTGATGTAATTCTGGACTGAATTTCAAGCCCAGGCAAGGCTGAGGATGAGCATCACGTTTGCTTCCAACTAAAAATGTACTGCTCAAATGACACTGCTGCACTCGTGACACTATATTTAGTACCAGATATTGGAAAAATCTTCGGCATCCGTTTTGCGAAGAAAAAGTTTATCTATAATCTTTGCCGATTCTTCCCTCTAGGAATCGCCATCGGCGCTAAGTGTGCGACGAGATTCGGCACCGGAAGGCAATTATGACCCTCAAACACGGTTCGAGACTACGCCTCTGACACAAACTCGTAAAGCTTCACAAAATCACAGATTGCACCTCCAACGTGTCACAATACTCCTGTCACTACATATTGCCGGTCGCATCCGCAAACGTAAGCCAACCAAGAGATTGCGAAATCGCCCTGCAATTACGAGATGACCGATTGGCATCAGCTCGACGCGCATAATTTGCGAGCGTTGGGGGGATCGGTGAAGTCAAGTTTGTCGTCACTGTCAAACTCTGAACGCATTGATTTTCATCCAACAACATTGCGAGTCATCGTGGACAATGTTGATGAGAACGTTGGGACGTTACCTCTTTTAGCACCAGCGTCACGAACAGGAAATACGAATGGCTACAGCACTTACCTTTCTCGCCCTATTCATCGGCTTCTACATATGGCACGCAGCTGGCATCACTATCGGTTATCACAGACTCTTGTCGCACCGAACCTTTAAGACGTCCAAGGCAGTTGAATACTTCTGGGTGCTAGCTGGTTTCCTGGCTTTCGAAGGTTCTCCTATATGGTGGGCAACGATGCATCGAGCCCATCATCGCCACGTTGACACACCGCTTGACCCACACTCACCTCGGTATGGACTTTATAACGCCCATTTTGGATGGCTCACGCTTAAGCAATATCCAGCGCACATTGACCCAAAGGCCCAAGCCAAAGACCTCATAAGCGACCCGATCTACAAATTCCTCGAGCAGGGGGGAGATCTGCAGAGAGCGCATGCTGTAGGATTCGCTTGCTGCTTCTTCTTTCGATTTGCTTTGTTCGCTCTGTTCGGATGGGTTCCAGCTTTGGCTAGTTTGCTTGCCGGACTGGCAGTGCTACAGATTCCGCTGATGTTGAATGTCTTTTGCCACATGCCAAAGCTGGGCTACAAGAACTATCCGGGCGATGACGATGGAGTGAACGTTTGGTGGATTGGTATTCTGGCGCTCGGAGAGGGCTGGCACAACAACCACCATGCTTACCCGGGTTCCGCACGATCCGGCATGCGCTTTTTCGAATTCGATCTTTCTTGGTTGATCATTTGCTGCATGGAAAAACTGAAGCTTGTTTCGCGAGTAAATTCAATCACTCATGAGCAACTGCTCGCAAAACATGCATTGGCGGCAGCGAAATCTCAGCTAAGCAAAGTTTCGCTCCCCTTGCCTGCGCTTGCGTCCAGTGAAAGTCTGGTGGAATCAGCAAACGCCTTGGCGGAAAATCTCAAGGGACGTATTCCGATCGCAGCCGGCTCCAAGTAGCCAAAGACTATGGGACGACAATAGCCTTTGGCTATGGAACAAATTGATTGAAAGTTGTGCCCGGATAGACATCTTCGAGCTTCTTCGCCTTCGTCAATCCTTGCGGCAAGTCAAAGAAATCAGCCGGCACCATCCACGGTCTGCACCAAGTGGTTGTAACCGCGTGCGTAACGTTATTGTCTTGAACATAGTCATACTTGATCAGCGGTTTGTGCAAGGGTGGTAGACCGGCTTCCCGCTCCATAAGGTCTCCAATCTGAGGCGGGATCTTCTTAAAATCATCTGCCAGCCAAACACCCTTAACTCGTGCAGCCAAAGGGTCAGCGGTTGCAGCCTTTCCTTTTGGAATCGGAGAGTAAATAGAGCAGTCGAGTCCGAAGATGTGTTCCTGCCCCACCTTCTTCATTTGGTAGGAGGAGAGGTCGATCCGATAAACAAGTAAAAAGGGCTTGAACAGCGTAACATAAGTACCAAAAGGAGTATCGAACCACTTTTTCGTCTTCAGGCTATAGGAGTACACGCGCCAGTCTGGCGCTTTGGCGATAATATAGGTTCCTCGTTTTTGACAGTCAAAGCGCACCGCATTTGGTGACACGTAAACCAGTTGTCCGCCGACCACTGTGCCATGTTGCTCGATCATGACTGTTTTGAGTTTAGAGGGTTCAGCTTTTTCCGATGGTTCGAAGGCGGTCGATGACGGAGTCGTCATTGAAAGAACATATGCAACTGCGAACATCGTCGAGCACAGATTAGTATAGGTATAGGGAATGCGCACTTTACTGAGCCCCAAGAACTAGCGTGATGGGATCATGCATGTTTTCGTAGCCAACAGGTTTGTTGTAAATTGCAGTGTCTACTTTGGTTTTCTTGAAACTGATTGTGTCGAGCATCACATTCTTGCTGCCATCCGCTTTGTACTGAATAATCTTGAGCGGCAAGCCAAGATCGTTTGGCAAATCCGCAAGATCCGAAAGCGGCGAAGTTAACTGCGTTGGAATCTCAGAGCTGGCAGCGGTCCAGTATTCTTCCGTCACTCTGCGCTTTGAGCCAATCACATTTTCAAATTTGTATTGTACCGCTTTGATACCGCATACAGTACCGGATTCACCTTTGATTACCTTGCGGCTGTTTCCTTTCACTTTGCGCCGCATTTGAGACATCCATTGCTCGTAAGAGAGCTGGCAATAACCTCTAGTGTCATCGTTGTACAAGAGTACTGATTTAGCTGGCAGTCTGATCACAGACGTCACCAACTTAGATTGAATCTTAGTGCCAAGTGAGGTTATGTAGCACGTCTGCTCGCCCGCGTATGTGCTCTGTTGGACGACCTTCCATCCCGGCGTGCTGCCGTGCTCCTTTGTCGGTTTCTCTGCGGTAAGAGTCTTGGTTGCCGCAGATTTCGCAGCACTCGCCGCAGACAAAAATTCCAAGCGCCCAACGGAACAACCGATGGTAAGCGCTAGAAACAGCCAAAGTCGACCAAGACTAATTCTTCGCAAGCTCTTCCAACTCCTCGGTCAGGCAATGAAACAGAAAATAGCACGGGCGAGTGCAGCCAGAACAATAAATAAGACGAGAACGTTTAACACAGAAAATGTTGAAAGAATTGGGGTCGCAAGAATTGGGAACGATAGAAAAAGCCCCGTATGAATTGTACCGGCAATAGCTCATGGTACCCTCACACTATGAACCAACCGCCAGCCGATGCAGCGCCTCTTGACGATGACTCCGATGAAGATCCTTTTCTCGGCACGCTGATAGCAGGGCGCTATGAAATGCTCGAGCTCGTTGGGGGCGGCGGAATCGGTCTGGTTTACAAGGCGCTCGACAGAAGCACACAAAAGATTGTGGCAGTCAAAGTCCTCTTTCCTCAGATGGCTTTGAAGCCGGAGGTTGTTAGTCGCTTCAAGCAAGAAGCACGAACGTCCAGTCTTTTGGCGCATCCGAATATCGTGGCGATAGTGGACTTTGATGCGGATAAATCGCAATCCTATTTAGCGATGGAATTCATCGATGGAATGGCAGCTTCGGACTACGTAGACCAATATGGCAAAATGACGCTAGGACACGCGATTTCGGTGATGCTGCAGGCGTGCGAAGGCATTCAACATGCGCACACCCGTAGCGTAGTCCATCGGGATTTGAAACCGAGCAACTTGATGCTGGCAAACGACAGCGGCAAGGAAGTGGTTAAGATTGTCGATTTCGGACTGGCGAAGGCTTTCAGAGATGAAACGACAAGTGCTAGCAAGCTCACGAAAACCGGAGAGGTCTGCGGGAGTCCATCCTACATGAGCCCGGAACAATGCCGGGGCATAAAACTCGATTACCGAACCGATCTGTTTTCGCTCGGCTGTGTCTTTTATGAGTTATTGACGGGGCATCCGCCCTTTTATGGAGAAGATCCGATCGAAACAATTCTCAAGCAGATCTCAGAGACTCCAACCGAAGTAAGGCTTGAAGGGATTGACCCCCAGGTAATGAGCAAGGTAAACGCAGTCCTCTTCAAAGCTCTCGCGAAAGACCGCGAACAACGCTATCAGTCTATCGATGAAATGCGAGCGGACATAGAAAATATTCTCGCGAAGAAAACAAGCGTCTGGGAATTGCCACTATTGAAACTACGGGTGGCCAAACTAAAATTTCAGGGCAAGTCAGACAAACTTCCAAGCAAGAAAGCGCTGGCGATCGCACTTCCTATAGCTGTCATCGTTAGCTCGGTAGTACCGCTATATTTGCTGCTTTCGCCTAAACCAAGTAGAGATGCCTTCAACAAGCCAGTCAGTTGGCAGACGACAAAAGATAAGCCCAGCGAAGAAAAAGCACCAGAACGCATAAAGTTCACCGAATTTCTGATATCGCGGTATGAGGAGGGCGCCGGTCTAAATTCCGAGCCGGTCATGAAAGCGCTAGAAGAGCGCATTGGTTATTTCAAGCGCACCATGCAGTTCGAGCAAGAACAAAGAGACCTCGAAAAATTGCTCAAAATAAGGCGTTCCGTGGACGGACCAACTTCAGTTCTTACCGCCACCACGGCAATAGAGCTCGCGGATTGTTTGTACGACCAGGGCAAACTCGCTCAAGCGCTGCCAGGCTACCGATTTGCAATACCTATTTTGATTCAGACTTTTGGAAAAGACTATGCTGACCTTGCCCGTCCACTAACGAGAGCAGGCACTATCAGCCTCGCACGTGGGCAGGTGGATGCTGCAGAATCTTATCTATCGAAAGCAATCACAGTGATGAACGCGCGCCACAAAAACGACAGTCTCGAGTTTGCTGAGTCGATCAGCGGATTAGCGGAAACATATCGCACGCAAACTAAATATGACATAGCTGCCGAGAGCTTTGAAAAGGCGGCAGGATTGTGGAGCAAATTTGCAGGCGCTGAAAAAGAGAATGCCACCACTTGCTATGTGCATGAAGGGGATGTCTTGGCTGAACTGAAAAAATGGAGTGAGGCAACTGAGTCCTATCAAAACGCGCTCGACAACATGGAATCTACAGGTGAAACGGAACCTGCAAAATTCGCATCCATACAAGACCGACTAGCAAATGCTCAATGGCGAAGCGGCAAATTTATTGACGCCTTCCAGACGCGTCTCCGCAGCAAAAGTGGCAGCACCAGAGCGCGGCGAAATAGCGATCGCGCGCACTAGCGCTGTCCCCCTTCGTACATCATCAAAAAATAAGCATGCAAAAAGCCACGCCTATTACAGCGTGGCTTCTAATTTCAATAAGGGCTAAGAGCCCTCATAACTGAACAGCCAATTAAAGCGCAGTCACCTCGACTTACCTGGTATTAGAGCAGTTTTGCAACCAGATAAGCGTCTATGGCATCGACCTAGGAGAGATCAGTCTCTTTGTGAGAAGTGCTTGCTCCGAAGAGTTGCACTAACGAGATCTGACGTTCATGTCGGACTAAATGTCTCACCACCGAGTGAAACTATCCGAATACTCCCTAGAAAGGAGGTGATCCAGCCGCACCTTCCGGTACGGCTACCTTGTTACGACTTCGTCCCAGTCATCGGCCCTGCCTTAGGCGGCTGCCTCCTTACGGTTAGCATACCGACTTCGGGCGTGACCAACTCCCATG